>NZ_PABT01000009.1 GCF_002699205.1 Allomuricauda sp. | reverse complement strand
TTTTAAACCAGTTCCTTACGATCTATGAAAAAAGGGTAAGGCTCTAGTAAAGTCAAACCCCCGTTATTTTCAACTTACACACTTATTGGGATAGTGTCTAGAATTGTTCAAGTAGCATTTTAAAAGAATACTCTTTTAATTGTGTTTGTTAATCTGCAACCACTATAAATCTTCTGAATATAAGTTCTTCAATTAGTCTTTTAGTAATGGAAAGAAGCTCTTTTTTTTCTCCCTCATTAATGACATCAAAAATATCTGTAAATTTTTTAAATGCATTCTCTACTATTTCAGGGTTTTCAAAAAGTTGAATCAAAAAGAACTGATATTCTGTTATAGGAAATTCAAAGATATTACTGTCAAATAAAGTATCAAAAGTCCCTGTTTTTTCGAGAACAAAGAAGTGGTTGTCAACTTCTGAAGTCAGTACCGATTTTAAGTCATACGGTCTTTGAAAAGGATCTCTTTCAAACCATTTCCATTTTGATTGATAGAGATATATCAAAGGGTTTTTAACAAGTGTTTCTTTAAATAATTGTGTAAAGCTCATCGTTAATAGCTTTTCTCTTATTACGTTAGAAACTGCCTCTTGGTTTAAGATACTTTTGATTTCGCTTTCTGATCCTCTCAAATTTAATTTATCTCTTTCGATGGAATAAATTTCCCAAATTCTATCATGATAAACATTTTTTGAAGAAAGTATAAGTTGATTGAGTTGTGTTGTCAAGCGAATTAAATCCTCATAATTGTTAATTTTTTTAAAGTTTAATGATTTATCAAAACCAATCCTGATTAGGTTGCCCACAGTGATGGTTCTGCCAAAATGTTTATTTACTATGGTCATTCTTAATTATTGACATGATAATACTATGAAACTCCGGATATTCCAATAAAAGCTGATGTTCTAATTCTCTACAATATTCAGGGAAATACTTTGAAAAGGCATATAGATGGACATACTTCTTTTTGCGATATTTATTCATAAAATTCACCAAGTCCATTGATTTTTTTTCTTCTTCCTCAAATACATGTTGGATTCTGATTCCTTTTTTACGTGCCATGACACTATACAAGTATTGTTCATATATAATTGCATACAGCGATCCTTTGATTGATTGATTGATTTTGTCAAGTTGAGAATCTATAAAACCAAATGCCTCCTTTGTATATTCTTTGAAAAATGCAAAATCATTTCCTCCAATGATACCAGCATTACTTGAATTAAACCTATGATATTTCTTTAAATCATCTTCCAAAAAAGTTGGGATTTTGATATTGTTTTTTTTTAGATAATTAAATGCAAAATTGTAATCCCTTTCATCATCATCGATGTGTTGGGCAACCAAAGGGGCATTTTCAACAGCGTTGCTGAATCTTTCCCATATAAATACATCGTTATCCACATGTATAAAGGGTTCATTTTGTATGCTATAAGTATATAACTTTCCAATAGCCCATAATTGTTCAGGGTATTTGTTTAAACAGTCCAAGTCAATTCTTACAGTCTTATAGGGTAGTTGTAGTTTGTCTATTAAGAGATTTTTTCCAGCAATATCAGTGACCAACTCGATATTAGGGTAAAACTTTTTGAGTGTTAAACAACTTAATGCCCAACTCATATATTCATATTTTTTATCACGCCACCCACCAAAAGCTTTTTCATTTGAACTTTTGTTGTAGAGTATGGATGGTTTGGACCAATAGCTGTGCACTATTTTCATTTTTTACGTAATTATTTAGGTGGAGAAAATAGATTGAGTGGTAGAATAAACATTTTTTTGTTAAATATTCGCTATATACAATTTTTTAATTTAAATTGTCAGTAAATTCTTAATTTTTAATTCTAAAAAGTTTAAATTATGAAAAAAAAGAAAAGTTTAAGTTTGACCTTAAACAAAAAAAAGGTTAGCGAACTAAGTATTGCAAGTCAACAAAAACTTATGGGAGGTGCCAGTTATGGAAGTGGATCGTATTGTCAATGTCCTACACCATACTGTACCCAAACTCAATCCCTTTCATGTTCGGGAGATGCATGCGGATAGAAAATCCTGATTATTGAATTTAAAGTATGAAATACTTGGAAGATCGTTTATTATTATAAATGGTCTTTTTTTCTTTTTAATATTGAGTTTAATTTTAAGTATTCATAAGAACAAACAAATATGTAAGAATACTTTCAGGAATATTTTAATGCAAATGCGCTCTTATAATATCTATATAAAAAATCATACACTACCATTTCATTGAGTCTATTCTTTGATTTAAATAAGCGGTTCATAAGCATGTGTGTGTAACTCTCCATAAGATTATTTATTTCTAACTGAAGTTTTCTATCTGCATGGAGATATAATATTTGCTCAGCTAATGGTTTTATTGCCTTTCCCTTGGTATTTAAAATTTTCAAAATAGGTTCGTATGATGGGTGACTCTTTCTAGTAAAAGTCACAAAAGACTCAATTTTTTCCCTTTCTTTTCTGTACTTATCGTCCAATTGTTTTTTAAGAAACCTAGTCATTCCAAACTCTTTGCCAAATCCAGTTTTGAGATGACTCAACAATTCTAATTTTTCTTCAATTGAATAATTAAAAGAACTTAAAAGATGATCAATTGAACGTAGACCAAATAACCAGCGTAACTGTTCCCCTTCACTTCCTTCAATTAAATCTAAAAATTTTACAATTGAATTGCTATCATGATAAAAAAGTGTTTCTGAAAGCTCCATTGTTTGCAATCCATAACGTTCCAACTCACGTTTGTATGTGTCAATTTCTATTTTCCATATTAAATCTTGTTCAATAAAATCATTTAGATGCCCATAGAGTATAGATATTACCTCATTGATATTTTTTGGATTATTAATTAAGAACCGCACCCTAATATGATGATTAGGGTCTGCGTATCGAATAAAAAACCACTTTTCAATAACCCTTTTTTTTATCAATTTTATAGATATCGGCATTATTATCTCGGTAAGAACTTTATCTGATGTTTTATGGCCAGTATAAATTTTATAGTATAACCACTCGCTACCCACAATAAAAGTTCGAGTTACTCTTTTAGTCATTGCTTTTCTCTTTTAAGGAATTCATTTTTTTGTCATTATAAACAGACACTATAATCTGGTGTGTATAATATCCGGTTTCTGATTTAACAATGCCATCATCAGAAAACAAAAATTCTGAAAGTATAAACTGTGTTTTATTCTTAACTTCATCCAGCAATATCTGAACTGAGGTCATATTGGAAAAGTTGATTAAAAGCTCTTTGTCGTCTTCAATCGATAGTACAAATTGAGGAATGTTGAATTTTTTTCGCAATTGGTCAACCTCTTTTTTTAAATTTGAATCTTCTTTTTTTTGCAGTAAATTATTTATGTCTTCTTTTTTGAGCTTCCATTTGGCCCGATGCAATATCAAATTTTCGAACTCTACTCTTGGAATAAAACTTCGATTATTTCCTAAATAGTCAAAATCGAAATAAATACCTGTCCTTTGGTTTTGTGTCTGCATATCACATAGAAATTGATAAATAGGCAAGGTACTTCTATAGTAGTTATGGGCGTTGGTTAGGCGAGGTATAACTTCTTTGTCAAGTTTTTTTGAACGCAGGTATATTCTATTATTTTTAATAGAAATAAACAAATCTTCCAAAGAGATTTGATGTTTGGTTATACTATTAGATTTTGCCAAATAAGGTATTTCGTATTGTCTGAACGAAGGACGCATTAAAATGTTTCCAACTCTGGCCTCTGGTAAATGTACAATTTCGGCTAATATTTTGTTAGGATTCATTTTTGATTCTAAATCAGTAATTTTCTGTGTGAACTTACTCAACTTTTTATCTGCATGGCAGAACCTACCTATTAGATTTGCGGCACTGGACCCACTTATGCCTGGAAATAATATTTTTTTCTGACCATCTTCAATTATTATTTTAATCATTCCTGAAAGAGTATCGGGAAGATCCTCCCAATTAGAAGGAAATCCTTCAAAATCTTTTTCCGTAAGCTTTATTTTTTGACTACCATTTTTGTCACAGGAGATTAACTTTTCCTCCAGAATTCTATTAATACTATTTTGACTAATTGTAGTTTTTTCATAGGGGTCATCTTGAACGGGTAAATGTATGTCATCTATTAAGGGGTTAAAGTCTCCAGTACCTCCATTTTGGATATAACCAATCCCCGTTTCAACATCTAATACTTTTGAGAGCTGCATTTCTCTTTCTTCATACCGTTCAAAGAAAGAATCTTTAAACTTGGAAAGGTTGTTTTCTGTTTTTGGTAATGTAAGTTTATTCATTAAATCCATCCCTTTTTTTATGGATGTCATAATGTCAACAGACAATTTATTTTCTTTTGGTTTTAATTCTAAATCAGTTTGAAATAGAAATTTTAAGTCAAATGAGGTAGAGTGTTTCTTGATCTTATCACTAAGAGAAATGTAGGTTTTAGGTGTATTTCCTAAATGTTGATCTAAACCATCTAGTTGTTTTTGTACATTACTTAAAAATTGAATTTCTTCTTTCGCGTTAGTTATCTTTTTCAAAATTTTCAGAATTTGAAACATAAACTCCGGACCACATACAGAAGGTTCTAACTCACTTACTAACAATTGGCTTTCCAACAATTCATTAATAAAATTTTTCGCATCTGTTTGGGCAATATTATCTTCAACAAGTAAATTGATAAGATTCTCGATATTAGCTCCGTTCGTTGCTCTTTCAAGTATTTTTTGTAGATATTCAGAATTATCAACTTCAATTACTTGATGATGTCGTATACTATTCACATAGTAATATTCAACATACCTCAATTGATTTCCAGTCAAATAAATACTGGAATTTGGGAAAAATAATAATTCATCACGGATTTCTTTTTTTTTCGATATCTCTTGAGACAATGCAACAAGATAATTCATATCTAAGCGAGTGTGTCTTTTATTTAGTCTGGGATTTGAATTCTTGATAGATGTGAAATTGTCGAAATCTCCAAGACAGCAACCTGCAAAAAGTCCAAATGGGGTGCAACGGGTAGACATTCTTGTTAAATATTTTAAAAGAGAAAGGCGTACTCTATTTTCCTTTTTCTTGTCAAGTTTACCTTTTGTCCATTTTTCCAGTTCATGATAAAGTGTCGGTGAGGCTAAGTAACAGGATTCTTTAACAAGTGGATCATTATATGCTTTTTTTAAAGTATCATTTGAAATAAATTCCTTTTCCGTCAGTTTCAAAAAGAAATCAAAGTCTAATAGAGGGGTTCTTAAAACAAAATTTGAGAAAAGATTGTACGGATTATAATTGTGCTTCATAGTTTATTAACTTATCAAAAGGCATTCATCCCAATCATTTGGTTCAGAGGAAAGAAAATCAATGATTACCAAACCTATACCGGCTATACCTTCTAATAAGGTTAACTCAGAAGACCAACTATTTTTTGAGGGGTACCAATGTTTGTAACCTGCATAGCCATCTTTGTGAATGGCCTTTTCGATGCCGTCTTCAATCCAAAAATCAAATGATTTTTTAAATAAATTCTTTTTGCTTTCTTGAAACAATCTTTGGTAAATTAGGGCATTTCCATAAGAGCCATGGCAAATCCCCGCATCGTTGACCAAAGTCTGGCTTGGTAGTTTTCTAGTTGTAGTGTGATATAAAATTTCTAAGGTATGAAGCTGTAATTGTCTATCTGCAATTGATGTAGCCGCACGTAATAGAGAAATGCCGATTCCTAAGTCGCCATAACACCATGCAACTCTTCCATTATATTCAAGGGCTTTATTATTTTCTATCCAACTAGGAAATAATGCCGTTTTTCTTGCGTTTTTATTTTCAAAGCTGAGAATAAAGTTAATACCTCCCTGAATAAGTCTTCTTGTTTCTTTTCTTTCAATACCTATTTCATATATACGTGATAGATAATTGAGTATACTAGAGATTCCATGGGAAAGAGATAAGTTAAACCCTTTATTCCTTTTTTCTATATCCAGTATTGACTCCCATTTTATTATCCCCTCTTTTGATATTGACAAGTTTTTTAGACTACTGACAGACTCTAAGAGATATGATTGATAACGATTTTTTAAATCTATGTTTTCTGTGCTCCTATATCTACATAAAAAGTAGAACCCATAGCCCAAAGCTCCATGCAAGAAGTCATAATTACCATTACTAAAATCAGAAATCATATGGTCATACAAGTATTGATCAAAATGTGAAAGTAGATTGTCACAATCTACATCAATAAAATCTCTGTTATCCAAATGTTGAATGGTCCAACCCAAACCCGCAATACCACTAGAGAAGGTGGGGGTTGAATATCCTGAGTTTATTTTTTCAATACTATAAGAGAGCATTTTGGATCCAAAATCCCCATATTCATCAACATCAAGATATTTTGAGTAATAATATTGAAAAAGCGCAAGTCCCGAAATTCCAGCAATAACCCCGACTTCTGTTAAATCTTTATATTGATTTTGGACGATGTGGTTTATTTCGCGAAGTTTCTTTTGAAAGAAAGGAGTATTTTTCATAACATAAATAAACGTAAAAACTTTTTTATATGTAAAAACATAAAATTCTCTTTTAGAATAAAGAATTTACTTAATGTTTGAAATTATTAAATATTTCTTTAAGGTTTTTGATAAATATGGGAAATTCTTAACAAACCATTCAGCGGACTCACTATTTCTTGGTACTTTGGAATTGTGACCTCCTCCCATATTTAGGTGCCGGTCATAACGAGAGAATTCTGACCAATACAAATTTGATAGGGTTTAATCCGCAAACCCGAACCCTATGATAAACTTAAAAAAACTGTATTTTACAATTTTTAGAAATTTTGGCAGTTGAACTAATTTTTTTCTTTTTCTACCTTTCAGTGCGACTCCTAGTTGGTAAAAATAGTGTTGAAGAGTATACAAATAGTATCAGTACATGCAAGGTTACCACTCATAAAAACCATATATTAAATATTGTTAGCATCTTTTGAGGAAGTATTTCATTGGTTTTTTACTTTTCCTAATCCTCTACTTTGAATCGTTTTTGCCTTTTGTTGAATCCGTTTCGATGTCAAAAGTGATTGGCAATGAAAATCAAGGTTCTTCTTCCTTGGGTTATAAATTTTCTGATGCTTTTAGTTGAAGTCAGCTTTTTGTATGCTTGCGCGTTTGTGTTGATAAATATGAGAAATAATGCAAGTGCAAATAGTCTTTTATGTAAGTCAATTTATGACTATTTCTTTGAGCGACAAGAATTGTCCAATCGAACTTTATTACAAAAATATTGGTTTGTTATTATTAATAGTTTTGAATGTAAGCTAGTCAAAAAATGACACTTTCTTTCAGTCATCATTAACAACAATCAATAAAAAACCCAATGAACACTAGTCTAATTTCAATAATTTCTATAGTTTTTGTACTTTAAGATAATCAAAGGAGAGCAAATTATATCTCCGAAGTTCTTTTCATGGTTTTGTTGTGCAATCAGGTGTGCACTTTTAAGAAAAGTTACATAAATAAATGAATAACAGCGGGTTATGTATGGTCAGCTAAGTCTGCCACCCCGACAAAGAGGGTGTCAATAGACACCAATAAAAAGTTAACTGTATGATTTTCAATTGATTTCATTTTTTTTGATATCATACAGTTAGCTTTAAAATCAAAACAAAAGTTACCTATTCGGTTACCTTTTTTCGACCGGATTTTTTCACTACATTGGTAACTCCTTAGCATTTGACTTTCGCTTCGATTTGACTTTCGATATCAAATCGAGTATTAACTTAAAGTGAGAGTCTATGGGCACTACAAGAACTTTTAGCATCCATTTTTGGCTTAATATAGCCAAGAGAAACGGGGATTCGGCCCCAATTTATGCACGTGTAACGGTTGATGGAAAACGTGCAGAAATCAGTTTACAACGACAAACATCGGTTACCTATTGGGACACCAAAGCGAAGAAAACCACCTCCAGGACACCTGAGGGCAAGGCATTGAACACCTATCTGGACCAGGTATATGCCAAATTACTACAATGCCACAAACAGTTATCCGCTGAATTTGAGTTGGTTACGGCAAAATCCATAAAGGCTAGGTTCGTCGGGCATGACGAAAGACATAAAACTTTATTGGAATTAGTGGCGTACCACAACCAAAATATGAAAGGCGTACTCAAACCGGGGACGCTGAAGAATTACTATACCACCGAAAATTATATTCGAAGGTTTCTTGTTAGGGAAAAGAAGACCAATGATATATACCTAAAGCATCTGAAGTACAGTTTCATCATTGACTTTGAACAGTATCTGAGAAAAGGGCCATCCCTCCAAAATTCAAACCCTTTGAACAATAACGGTGTTATGAAACATTTGGAAAGGCTGCGTAAATTGATGAATCTGGCCATGGATCTTGAATGGCTGGAAAAAAATCCATTTACCAGGTATAAACTTAAATTCAAGAGATATAAAAAGGAATTTCTGTCCCAAGAGGAGCTGAAGCTTTTCCAAGAGGCCGATATTGAGGACAAGGGATATGGTATAGTACGGGACATTTTCGTGTTTTCATGTTATACCGGATTGTCATATACGGATGTCAGGTTGTTGGACAAAAGCAATATCGTGGTTGGTATTGATGGAGAACGTTGGATTTTTACCCAACGTGAAAAAAATGAACAACCCGTAAAAATCCCACTACTTGAAGTCGCAAAGCAGATTCTGGAAAAATATGAGGACCATCCCCATTTGAACCAAGGTAAATTACTTCCGGTATATTCAAACCAAAAAACAAATGCCTATTTAAAGGAAATAACAGCCTTATTGGGGATTTCCAAGAACCTTACCTTTCATTCGGCCCGGCATACATTTGCCACCACGGTAACACTATCGAATGGTGTTCCCATAGAAACCGTTTCAAAAATGCTGGGCCACACCAAGATTTCGACCACTCAGGTCTATGCAAGGGTCTTGGAAGAAAAAATCAGTTCGGATATGAGCGGACTGAGAAGGGCATTGAGCTTTTCCAACAATACAAGGGAAAGGGGCATTATTAATCTGTAAAAGAATATCGCCTTAACCAATATCATCGAAAGCTAAGCCCGCAAAAATTTGCCGGACAAGGGACGGCATAAAGCCGCTCCTTTGTCCCTATTTATATACTCTATTAAAAACCAAATTTCTTTAAAGAATTAAGCAAAATTGTTATCGTAAAAGTGTCCATAGCACCATAGAACTTTAGATTATTGAGTCAGTCAAAATCATTAATTACAGCAACCAGTGCCAGATTGTATGGGAGGACAGGCCACTGAACCATAAGAACAAAAAACACAACAATCTCCCTCTTTGGGTTTTAGTACTTTATTACAATTCTCACAGTCGTAGAAGAATTTACAGGCCGTTGTCGGCATTTCTTCTTCTTTTTGATGCCCACAGTTCGGGCAAGTAAGAGTGGATTTTAAGATAACCTCCATTATTCAATGATTTTGTAACCGGTTTTTCTAATGGCGGTAGCTATTTCATCAGGTGTTACCTTACCCTTGTCATACTTCACCAAAGCACTAGATTTTTCGTAGTTTGCATCTACTTCCAAAATACCTTGCAATTGATTGACTTTGTTTTCAATATGGGCTTCGCAACCTGTACAGGTCATCCCCTGAATGGAATAGTTCAATTCACCTACATTGTTTTCGGATACGTAAAGGACCTTTTTCTTAACGCTTGAGTTGGGAAAGAGCAAATGCGAGTAATAAGGAAACGCCAACATAATACCAGCAAAAATGGTCACCAAAAACAAGAATGTTTTTGATTGGATGAATTTAGGTTTGTCATCATCACAGGCGCAATCAATATCCTGTGGACGTGGCTTTAATTTTTTATACCAGGCAAAACCAAGAATCAAAACGGTCAAACCTACCAAAATAGGCCTATAGGGTTCTACCCAAGAAAAGGTAGAGGCAACACCCGTAGTTCCGGAAAGCAACGCCAAAACAGGAGTTATGCAACATAGAGAAGCTACGATAGCCGAAAACAACCCAGCAAAAGCAGTTCGATTTGATGTCATTGTTTTTTTCATTTTATGCAGTTTTTCTTTCAGGTGCTACATTACTTAAAATAGTAGTCAAAAAAGCTTTATTCTCCTCTGAAATTCGATAAAAGATGGTTTGACCATCTCTACGGGTAGAAATGACATTGACATCCTTCATCTTACGTAAATGCTGGGAAATAGCGGGAACGCTCATTTCCAGAATATCCGCAAAGTCACAAGGGCATAATTCGTTTTCCCGTTGCAGCAGATACAACATTTTAAAACGAACCTTATTACCGGCCAGTGCCATAACCTTACTTATTACCTCGATGGAAGCTGATACAGCGTTCAATTCTTCTTTACAGCGTAGTATTTGAACGTAATCGGCCTCTGCCCTAATGCAGCTAGTTTCAAGTTTCATGGGATGAATTTAGTACAAAGGTATAATAAATTAAGCAAATACTTAAATACGTTTAAATTGATTCTTTTAATTTACCTTTAATGGCAAGTTTGTCCTAGTTATATTTCTAGGATCAACGCAAATATGGTTGATATCGTATGGTCTCCTACTTTGGACCACTCCGTAAACAGTTGTTAAAATTTTATTGGAGACATTGTTCATTATCAAGAAATAAGGTTTTCCCTCAAGTTTTTTACGTTGTGCATACAGACTGTACTCCCTATTGTGTGCCACGGCAGCATCGACAGCCGGATCCAGAAGTTTGAAAAGTTGAGAGGCTTGGCGACCATAGGGAACGCCTGAACCAGACCCTTGGAGAACTCACCAAGTTCAACTACAACCAAGACGGTTCCAGTTCATTTTACATCTGGGATTCCCATGGATTGGAGTTCAAGACCACCAACAGCAATCTCATCAATTTGGTGACCACCCAGTTGCAGAAGACTTTGGAACAGCGGAAGTCGGAGATCGAAAAGGATATCCTGATCTTTGAGCTCTAAGTGATCCAAATCATTTAATGGCCCATCCGAATATTCGGATGGGCTATTTTTTTATGTAAGCCTAATTTATACCAGCAAAGTTGGTCCTAAAGATTACTTGTATGAATATGAGTCAGCACCATTTCATTTTTTGCAATCCAATAGCATTTAAAATAGTCCATAATGCCAAACCTATATTGGCAAAACGCTCCACTTTTTAGCCATCCTAACTGCTCCCAAAATCAGGACAATTACTTGAATATATTGTTCTGCAAACCAAGTTTTCGGGTTGATCGACTTTTTTTAGTGGATCAAACAACTTTGGATGGTTGATGGGTTTGAATGATCGCTTTTTCGGTTTCCATCGCCGCATCACAATCAAATCCATCCGTTTTAGCAACCATTTATCTAAAGCCGAAAAATATGTATTGATATTGCTGGAGATTATCTTATTTGAGTATAAGTAAGGGTTTATCGGAACCAAAAACCAATCTTTTTCTTAGTCCTTTCTCCAATACCCGCTCAAAAAATCCGTGTTCCCTGAAGAGTAGCACCAGCAAATCTATTGGGTTTTCCCTTAGAAACTTGTTGATGCCTTCTTCAGTATCTTTATTTTGGAAAATGTTGAAGGTGAATTCCCTTTGGCCCAAAAGGTTTTTATAATATGAAAGCACTTCATTTTCTTTTAAGGGAATATCCTCCTTGTCATTCGTAATTTGTACGAGATGTAAATTGGCAGTAAATGTTTCCAGCAACTTGATCAATAGGTCTTTATCAGCCTCATTGCCCAAACTGTCCCCGTCCAGTGCCAAGCCCAAATGTTCAATAGCATCATACTTTGTGCTTTCTGGAACAACCCATACCGGGCAAGGTGCATTACGACTTACTTTTTCAGTCACGGTGCCCACAAAAAATTCTTCCATCGGGGAGTCTGCTCCTTCGGTCCCCATAATGATGGCGTCAACATTTTCATCTTTGGCAGTTTGACAAATAACATCTACGGTCGCGCCAAAATCAACGAAACCTTTGTAATCCTTGGATGCGAGTTCCGGAAAGCTTTCGAGATAATCCTTGAGTTTTTGTTTGTTTGATTTTTCCTGGGATTCACGGGCTCCCGAAATCGGAGCTGCCATGGTTCCCATTCCCATGGGAGTGCTCGATGGATATGCCACGGTGTAGGCGTGAACAAAAATCATTTTTGTCGTTAGTTGCTTCGATAGGCCGATAACATAGTTCACCGTATTTTTTGCTACGGATGTAAAATCTACTGGAACCAAGATTGTTGTTGTTTTCATATCGCTTTGTTTTTGTTACGTTTCAATAAGAAGGTAAAAGAAATATAGAATGGCCTCTAAAAAGTAAAGGAGGAGAAGTACTATGAACATTGCGGTAAATATCAACATACATGAGACTTTGTCTTTCTTCGTTATTCCTCCATTCATGGGTTTTCTATCTTTTTTCGCAAGCCTTCTCTCCCTTCTGTTCTTGGACATATTCAATAATTTTGATGGCTGTCCACCATTTATTCAGCCCCAGCTTTGGAGCATCTTCAATGACCTTAACAATCTGTTCGAACCCGAACGCGTCCCCAGGTCGTCGATCCCAATACTATTGCCCAAATCTGGATATTCATTGTTTTTTGGTCATCATATTTCTAATCCTAGGCTTTCTGAAGCTACTTCGACAGTTTCAATATTCTTAAGGCGCCCCGCATCACAAACATGAAGACGATGCCACCAATTATCAAATCGGGCCATTTGCTGTTCAGAAAATAGACCAGCACACCTGCAACTATAACACCGCCGTTCACAATGATATCATTGGACGTAAAAATGGCGCTCGCCTGCATGTGGGCCTCTTGGCTCTTGGTTTTGTTGATGAGCCAGAGGGAAATCAAATTACCTGCCAATGCGAAAATTGAAACTATGATCATCCATTGGAACAAGGGCGTTCCAGTATCGCTGAAAAACCTACGCAGTACTTCTGAAAAGCCCAAGAGGGCCAATCCCATTTGAAAATAGCCGCTGATTTTGGCTATATTTTTCTTGCGTGACATGGCTGCGCCTACAGCAAACAAGCTCAGGCTGTAAACGATGGAATCTGCCAGCATATCCAACGAATCCGCCACAAGTCCCATTGAAGAGGAAATCCAACCAGTGGTCATTTCGATAACGAAAAAGCCAAAGTTGATGCCCAAGACCCACCAAAGCATTCTTTTTTGTTTGGATTGTTCTTCCATTACGGGCGGTTCGGCTTCTATGGTTCCCTCTAGGGAATCCCCAAGTTGTAAGCTGGCTATGGACGTTTGTATCTCCTTGGTGCCGTCCAAGTGATATACTTCCAATTTTCTGTTGGGAATATCAAAATCCAAGTGTTTTACTTGTGTATGGGACTCCAACTTCATCCGAATCATCTGCTCTTCTGAAGGGCAGTCCATTTTACTGATTTTAAAAGTGCTTTTGTTCATTAATATACTACTGAATCAATTATATTTCAGGGCTTCATTTTTTTATGCGACCCTATATATCTTTCCAAGAATGACTTTAGGCTATCCAAATATTCCACGAACGGGTTGACGGAAATCTAAGGTGTTTCACAATCACGGATTGTAATGGGATTTTCATCAAGATATTGGTATAGTTCAGGATAGTCCTGCTCAATTCTCAATGTAAATTCGTTAATTTCCTTGGTCAACTGCTGAAGCTTCTTCATCCTTGTTATTTTTTCTACAACTTTTACATACCCCTTTTAATACCAGGTTAGCATTGCTCACTTCATAATCATCAGGCAAGCTTTTTTCTGATATTCTATCCGGCAGACATAGTGTTTTTCCACATACGGTGCAATGAAAATGCATATGTAAGTCTTTATCGTGTTTGTCTATGTGACTTCTATCAGAAAGTGCATATTTTGCAATGTATGTTCCATCATCAATCTGATGGACCAGACCTTGTTCCATAAAGAGGTTGATAGTCCTATAAAATGTTGTTTTATGGACTGTTTTCTTGTTCACGCCTTTTTGGGCAAAAGTTTTTTCCATCTCGACCAAGGATACCGCACTTTGTCTCCGCTTAAGATATTGATACATCTTGACCCTCATCACAGTGGGTCTGATGCCGAGCCGTAAAAGTGTTTTCTCAGTAAGCGTCATTTTACATGGGGATTAAAACCGTGCCATCCATATTCTTATTTTCCATTGTAAGCCAATAAGCGCAAGGCATTGAAAACGACCAATAAGGTTGAGCCTTCATGTATTACCACCGCGATTCCGATATTGGCGAACCCGAATATGGTAGAGGGAATAAGCAATGCCACAATGCCAAGGCTAACCCATAAGTTCTGCTTTATGATTGCTTTTGCCTTTCGGCTCAGGCCAATGGCAAAGGGTAATGTCTCCAACTTATCGCCCATAAGGGCAACATCGGCGGTTTCCAAGGCCACATCGCTTCCTGCGGCACCCATCGCAATACCTACGGTACTGTTTGCCATCGCAGGTGCATCATTAACGCCATCACCTACCATCGCCACCTTGGACTCCTTTTTCTTTAGTTTTTTAATGGCATCCACCTTTTCTTCGGGCAATAGACTGCCCCAGGCATCGGTCAACCCTATTTCTTTGGCAACGGCATCGGCCACTTTTTGGTTATCGCCCGTAAGCATAATCATTCGTTTGATACCGATTTCCTTTAATTTTTTAAGGGTTGCCTTGGCGGCTTCACGAGGGGTGTCCATTAGGGCGATGATGCCTACGTATTCTTCATTCTTCCTAACGAGCATAGTCGTATTGCCCCCCCCTTCAAGACCACGGACTTTTATTGTTATCTCTTCGGAAGGCGAACTCTCATCAAGCCCTTCATAGAGGTCAAGGTTCCCTATATAGATTTTATCATCGCCCAAGGAAGCCTTAATACCCTTGCCCAGTACGGCTTCCAAATCGGAAGCATCGGGTATTTCGCCACCTTTCAGGCGCTCCTTGCCATCTCGGACCACGGCTTTTGCCAAAGGGTGGTCACTAAGGTTTTCTACCGCTACGGCTATTTTTAATAGTTCATTTTCCGATAGTTTCCCAAGGGGGACCACTTCTGTGAGTTTAGGCTTTCCTTCTGTCAGGGTGCCTGTCTTGTCAAATGCCAGGGCGGTGAGTGTCCCCAAGTCTTCCAAAGGTCGCCCCCCTTTGATCAACACTCCGCCACGGGCGGCCCTAGCCACCCCGCTCAAAACCGCACTCGGTGTCGAAATCGCCAATGCGCAGGGGCTAGCGGCTACCAGTACTGCCATTGCTCTATAAAAACTGGCGCTGAACGGCTCGTCTATGACCAAAAAAGCAAAAAGCAATAGTACGACCAGTACCAGTACGGAAGGCACAAAGTACCTTTCAAATTTATCGGTAAGCAACTGTGTGGGCGATTTTTGGGTCTGCGCTTCATTTACCAACTTTACCAATCGGGATAGCGTTGAGTCCTTTGCCTCCTTGATCACCTTTATATCAAGGGTGTTGTTACCGTTAATGGTTCCCGCAAAAACACGGTTTTCGTCCTTTATATCATCTTCCTCTGAATAGTCCCTGTCAATATCTTGAACGGGAACTTTATCTACCGGTACACTTTCCCCGGTTATGGGAGCTTGGTTGACACTGCTTTCTCCATCGACCACAACACCGTCAGCGGATATTTTACTGTTTGGCTTGACCACAATGATATCGCCAATACCCAACTTTTCGATTCCGACCTCTTCGGTCCTGCCATCTTTTTTCAGCAAGGCGGTTTTTGGGGCCAAATCTGCCAGTGCCGCGATGGATTTTCGTGCCTTCTCCATTGCATAATGCTCTAGGGCATGCCCCAAACTGAACAGGAACAATAGGAGTGCACCTTCTTCCCATTCACCCAGAATAGCTGCACCAATGGCGGCCACCAGCATCAAAAAATCGATTTCAAAACCACCTTTGGCAACAGTCTGGACGGCCTCTTTTGCAGTAAAATAACCGCCAAAAAAATAGGCTCCTATATACAGGGATAAGCTTACCCAATCCGGAACTGCCGCTAGGTAGGACAACCCAAAACCTATTCCAAGAATGACTCCGCAAATTAGGGCAAAAATAAGTTCGGTGTTCTTTCCAAAAATACCGCCGTGTGCATGCACATGGTCTTCGCCCTGTTCATCAACATGGTCCTCACCCTTTTTGTGAACGTGGCCTTTGCCATTTGCTTCAAGGTGTTGTTTTTCCTTTTTATTCTGAATAACCCTCGATTTTTCTTCGCCGTTGGATACTTCCATTTGTTGTAAATACAATTCTGTGCCAATGGACGGATCAATAATGGACAACCCTTGTTTTTCTATTTTCTTTTGAATGGCCCCAAATCCTGTAATGCCCTTATCAAATTCCACATGTATCATTCCAGAAGCGGAAACGGAAACTTCGAGTACCCCATCGACCTCCTTGAGGGCTTTCTCGATGGTTCGGGCATGGCGGGTGTGGCGTATGCCATCCACGGCTATCAACCTATGCCCAAATTTATTTGAGATTTGGGCACCGGTTGTTTCTGCCAGGGACTGTACCCTATCAAGGGAAATGACATCGGGGTCGTAATGGAAACAGAGTTGAGGAACACCGTTCGCTTTTTCATCGGATACGTGCACATTATCAATGCCCTCTCGTCCTTTCAGTTTATCAATGAGCCTATTGACACAGGCATCTTTTTCGTCCGGCACCTGGGGAAGGATTACGGGAATCTTTATTTTTAGTTTTTTCATGTCCTTAGTTGTTTTGTATCCAGTTTTTTGCTTTTGCCTTATCTTGAAAACCAAAATATTTGACTTCTGAACCAGTAAAGAAATCCATGGCTTTGACGGCCCATTCCTGCCATTTTTTTTCGCCTACAAATGCCATTTTACCGTATTCCGATATATGTGCGGTATCTACTTTTAAATCTGCCCATAAACCTTTTGGGCCATTACCGTGAAATTCTTCCAGTTCAAAGTAAAAATGTACCTTATGGCCTTTTTTGGTGATGGTGTGGATCAGCGGATGGATTTTTTCTATATCCCTCTTTGTGATTTTGCCCTTGATTTTGGCGGCAATTACGTTTTCTTTTTCTATGTTCAATAGCTGTGTCATTTTTCACTTTTTTATCGGATTTATATCAACTTAGGTGCATTTCCATATAATCCAGAGCTTCAGATAATCCTATTCCCGGGAACCGTTCCCAGTGCTGGTCAAAAAATATGGGCGGCCACCCGGATTTGAACACACGGTTTTACTGATTTAGGCACCTAACACAAGAGATTTCCTTTTTTGTTTAAAACATCAGTGCGATACTGCTTCCCCTTGTGCCGAACAGGACATTTTTCAAGGTTTGGTCCATAGCCCCAAACCCCATGATTTGTCGAAATCCTTCTTAGGACAAATGCCACCAGTTGCCGCATCGCCACCCAGGCCATAATGCAACAGGGAAATGCCCAATGGTTGTGCCATAAATATGCCCGCTATAAATCCAAGCGCAATAGCAATGGGAAGTCCTTGGTTGTCCAGTACTTCGTTTTTGAAATCACTTTTGTCACTAAGCAGTTTCATTATCGATTATTTTTTAATTTTCCCAAAACAACTTTTTTTTGCTGTTCAAACTCTTTTTCTCTTAATTCGATTCACGCCAACCCCCGGATTTTTATTGTGTAATTTTTTTTGTTTCTCCCTGGGACGATAAACATCCAGATACCCCCCGACATATCCTATGTATTTATGGGTAATCTGATTGTATATTATAGTTTTTACATTAAAATTAATTGAACTGTTTTTAATTGTTTTTTTTCTCTATCCATTCTTTGGCCAAATCTTTTTCACTGGGTCCGAAGAATTTCATGTGAGCCCTTGTAAAGGGTGTCAAAACCTCCGTAAACTGTTCGTGCCATTTTTCATTTCCTACCAATGCGACCCGTTTTAGACGTTCCTCATTCGGAAGTTTAAGAACAATATCATTCCAATATGAGCTTGCAGTCCATGCCTTAAAATTTTCCATCTCAATATACCAGTACACTTTGTTGTGTGCCTGTATATGGTCTTTTAGTTGAAGGATCAAATTTTCATGATCCGTAGCATCAAGTCCATTTCGAGCTACCATATAAACTTTACATTCCTTTTTATAGATCGTCACCATTGTTCCAATTTTTAATTAAAATGTTACTCCAGGCCATCATTGCATTTCCCACAGACTCCCTTTGCCACAAGATTGATATCTTCTGCCACATAGCCTTCGGGCAGGTTGATCTGTGGGATTTTATGATCCGTCAGGCACACCGTTTCCCCACAGCTATTGCAATGAAAGTGTAAATGGAGGTCGTTACCGACCTCACATTCACAATCTTCCTCGCATAGTGCATATTTAATGACGCCTGTTCCATCTTCGATTTGATGCACGATGGCATTTTCTTCAAAGGTCTTCATGGTACGAAAAAGCGTGCTCCGCTCCGAACGTTCAAAATGTTTTTCAAGTTCGCCCAAGCTAACGGCAACGTTCAACTGCGCCAACCGTTTATAGGTTATCAGGCGCATTGCCGTCGGGCGAATGCCCCTGCTCTCCAACTTTTTCACTATTTTTTCCATTGGTTGTAAACAGTTTAATGGTCGTAACGTTTTAAGGATTCCCCGGTCTTTATCTGGAAAGCATCTTCAATGTTGGACAGATAGATTATACCATCACCAGGATCGGGCGTCCTGCCATTTTTAAGAATGATGTCTATTGCCGTTTGGGCCTCCTCGTTCTGGCAGACCAGTTCCACTTTTACCACGGGACTGTCCGTCACATGAAAATCAAGTGAGGGTTTGGCACCTTTTGCCTTGAATGCCCCGGTCCCTTCGGCCTGTGATAGGGTCATGCTCTTAAACCCATTATCGCTGAGGGCTTCAATGACCCGTTGTATCCTGTTCGGTTTTATAAATGCTTTTATTTCTTTCATCTTTTTATCTTTTATGATTTTGACCCGGGACTGTTTATTTTTAACTAACTAAGGGGAAAACAGACCCGGAATCAAAACCTTTGATGGTTATTGAATTAATGTCCGTGTTCGAGTTCGCCCTTGACCATTTCAGAAGAAAGGGTATAGGCCCCAACGGTGACAACCTTAATGTTTTTGGCCATTTCTGTAGGAATATTGATTTCAACAAAACCAAGGTCATTTATGCCCGTGCTTACAGGAATTCTTTTAAATTTCGTCCTATTCCCCTCAGTTTCTCCATCCTCTTCTAAAATAAAAATGTATGACTGTTCGGCTTCCTTAACGATAGCTTCCTCTGTAACGGCATATCCAGATTTTTCCCCTTCAGTAATCCTGCCCTCAACATACATTCCCGGAAGAAGGTCGCCATTTTTATTGTCTATATCGGCGTGAACGTGCAATGCCTTAGGGTCTTCCTCGAAAGTCTTACCGACGGAATGGACCTCTGCGGTCAATAGTTCATCAGGTTTAGAGGCCACTGTAAAAATTATTTTTTGTCCCACCTTTACCTTCGGAATATCTTTTTCATAAACTTTAAGGTCCAAATGGATTTTTGAATTATCGCTTACAGCGAACATCTTGGACTGGGGCGCAACATAATCGCCAAGGCTTACCATTACCTCATCCACATAGCCCGAGATAGGTGTTGTTATTGGGATGGCAGAGTAGATTTCACCTTCTTCTACCTTGGACGTGTTAATTCCCAATAATCGCAGTTTTGCCTTTAAGCCGTTAACACTAGAGGAGGTGGAACGAAATTTTGATTGAGCCATCTGGAATTCCTTTCCCGAGGAAACACCCTTGTCGAACAATGTCTTTTTCCGCTCAAAATCCTGCTTCAGGAACACGAGTTCGTCATTTTTTTCCTGATATTCCTGCTGCATACTTATAATATCCGGATGTTCAAGATAGGCAAGTACCTCGCCCTTACGTACTTTATCTCCTTCTATTACCTTGATTGACCTCACGTTACCGCCCATGAACGGACTGATATTGGCCTTGTCCTGGGGGAAAAGTTCGAGCCTTCCGGTAACCTTGATATTATTGCCGAGATTACGTTTTTCCAATATTTTGGTCTCAAGTCCGATAGTTTCGATTTGGTCATTGGTCAGCACTACCACGCCTTCCTCTTCCTCATGATTTTCACCGCCTTCACTGTGTGCACCTTCCTCACCCTTCATATTTTCGGCGGCAGTGCTTTCTTCATTATGTCCCAATTCTGAATTGGGCTTGTCGTTGCAGCCCATTGTCAAAAGGCCCATAAATATGATACTTGTTATCGCTATATTTTTCATTTCTTTTTCTTTTGTGGATTATAGGTTGCCCAATTGGTATTGTAGTTCAATGAACTGCTGGTTGTACTGATATATAAACTGTAAATGATTTTGTTTTATCCTGATGGCACTGTTGAGAATCGTGATATAGTTTACATAATCAATCTCACCTTCCATAGAGGCCAGTTCTGCCGTGGTAATTTGTTCCTCGGCCAAGAGCAATGCGCCTTCCTGATAGTAATCAAGTGTTTTTTGCGTTTTTTCCAAGGATTTTATGAGCTGTGAGACTCTACTTTCGGTCACTGCTTTTTGTTCCAAATATTGATTTTCTGCCATCATGGCTTCGGCTTTGGCCGCCTTTACCCTTGATTTTTGCGGAAAGAACCAAAGTGGTATACTGATCCCGGCCTGATAGGTGTTAAAACCTGATACATCATCCACAACCTGCCTTCCATACGTTAAGTTGAACTTGGGCAGGAACTGCGCTTTTTCCACACCGATGTTTGCTTTGCTAACTTCAGCATTTTGCATGGTATATTGAAGCATGGGATTGTTGGTTACGGAAGTTGAATCCAAGCGGCCTATAAAATCCATGGGTTCATAGGGCATTTCCACGGTTTCTATTTCCTGGTCAATGCCCAGATACTGCTTCAGTGCCCTTTTCGCAATTTCAATATCGTCGTAGGCCTGTTGTCGCAATACCTGTATTTGTTGATATTCCGAAGAAGCAGAAATAAATTCAAGTTTGCCGGTCTCCCCGGTATCATAGCGCAATTGTGCCGCCGTCCTAAAGTTGGCATAAACACTGTCCAGCTGTTCCGCAAACCGCAATTGTGCCTTGTTGAAATTGATACGGTCATAGGCCTGCATTACATTTCGGATCAACTGCTGCTCATTGACCGCATAGAATGTTTCGCCCAACTTGACACGTTCCCTATAGAACCTCGATTTTGAAAAACCTGAAAGCAGATCTATATTCCCTTGTTGTACGCCAATAGTGGTCTGTACACCGGGTAGGTCATTGCCGAACTCTTCCTTTCCGGTAAACACCTGTGTATTTCCCAAAT
Organism: Allomuricauda sp.; assembly: GCF_002699205.1. Lineage (GTDB taxonomy): Bacteria > Bacteroidota > Bacteroidia > Flavobacteriales > Flavobacteriaceae > Flagellimonas. The sequence continues at coordinate 132,178 of NZ_PABT01000009.1, read as the reverse complement.
CGAAGCTAGTACCTTTCAGCGCCTGCTCACGCGCAATAAAGGCTTGGCTTTCCTTAAGGGAAGGATAATTTTCCTTTGCCATGGCGATGGCTTCTTCCAAAGTGACGACTTGGCTCATCCGGCCGTCCTGGGCACTTACCGAATTTGGGGTCATGAAACCTCCCAAACTGAATAACACCAGAAGAATCGTTGTACTTTTCTTGATGTAACTTGTGTCGCCTCCATTGTTTTTACGTTCTTTGCGCACCTCCAGCCAACTGTAAAGTACCGGGATCACCACCAATGTCAAGAACGTTGCCGAAATCAAGCCACCAATAACCACCGTTGCCAAAGGCCGTTGCACTTCGGCACCACCCGAGGTGGATATGGCCATTGGTATAAAACCCATAATGGCGGCAGTTGCCGTTAGGAGTATGGGACGTAACCGCTCGTGGGTGGCCTCATATATTCTATCTTTTAAATTTGTCATTCCGCTTTCTTTTAATTCATTGAATTTATTGATAAGGACAAGCCCATTTAATACTGCAACCCCAAAGAGCACGATAAAACCGACCCCTGCGGAGATACTAAAAGGCATGCCTCGTACCAATAATGCAAAGACTCCACCAATGGCCGCCAATGGCACCGCCATGTATATCATTATCGATTGTGAAAACGAGTTCAACGCAAAATAGAGCAGTATGAAGATGAGCGCAAGGGCAATCGGCACTACTATCATTAAACGGTCTGACGCCCGTTGCAGGTTTTCAAAAGAACCGCCATAGGTCACATAATAGCCAGGTGGAAGCTTGACCTCGGCATCCAATTTTTGTTGAATTTCCTCAACCATGGATTTAACATCACGCCCCCTGACGTTGACCCCCACAGATATACGGCGATAGGTATTGTCCCTTGAAATTTGCATAGGTCCGGGCTTATAGCTGATGTTCGCAACCTCTTTAAGGGGTACTTGATTGCCGTTTGGCAAATCGATATAGAGATTTTTCAAATTGTTGATATCCTGTCTATATTCTTTGGCCAATCGAATGACCACGTCAAATCGCTTTTCACCTTCAAAAATTACGCTCGCCTTTTCTCCGGCAAAAGCGGCACTGACATAATCGTTCATTTTATCGATGGTCACTCCGTACTGTGCCATTTTAGGACGATTATATTCCACGGTCATTTGAGGCAAGCCGCTGGTTGCTTCAACATTTATGTCAGCAGCACCGGGAACAGTCCTTATCACTGCTGCAATTTCCTGTATCTTATCGGCCAGCACACCAAGGTCTTCTCCATATAGTTTAATGGCAACGTCTTCCCGGACCCCGGTCAAAAGTTCATTAAAACGCAGTTCCACGGGTTGGGTAAACACAAAGTTCACACCTGGGATCACGGCTATTTTTTCCTTGATTTTTTCGATAAGTTCCTCTTTGCTTTCGGCACTCGTCCATTTGCTTTTATCCTTTTCAAGAATGATATAGCTATCGGCAATATCCATGGGCATGGGATCGGTAGGTATTTCTGCGACCCCAATACGCGATATCATTGTTTTAACCTCTGGGAATTGACCAATGATATTTTGTAGTTTTTTGGAAGCTTCAATGGATTCGGTAAGGCTACTGCCGGGTTTTATCAATGCCTGCATGGCTATATCGCCCTCGTCAAGTTTAGGGATAAATTCGCCACCCATATTACTAAAGATAAATCCGGTGATCAACAACAATGCGACCGCGCCCATAACAACGCCGGCTTTGAAACGAAGTGCAAAGGATAATAAGGGTTTGTATGCTTTATTGAGACCGGACATAATTTTATCACTGAATCGGTCTATACGGTTCTCGAATTTTGCAAACCAACTATTTTTGTTCTTTGCCGGCTTTAGAAACATGGATGAAATCATTGGGACATAGGTAAGGCACAGAATAATTGCACCTAAAACCGCAAAACCAAAAGTAAATGCCATGGGACGGAACATTTTGCCCTCAACCCCTGTCAAAAAGAGAATCGGTGTAAATACAATAAGGATGATCAATTGTCCAAAAAATGCAGAGTTCATCATAGTGCTGGCAGACTCATATGCGATTTCATCCATTTCCGGTTGCTCAATGATCTTGGTCGACTTTTTCATCCGTTGATGAATATGGAACACCATCCCTTCTACAATGATCACCGCGCCATCAACGATGATACCAAAGTCTATGGCCCCGAGGGACATTAGGTTTGCCCATACCCCAAATTGTTTCATTAAAATAAAGGCGAACAACAACGATAAGGGTATAACTGATGCGGTAATCAATCCACCCCTTAGGCTTCCCAATAAAAGAACAAGTACGAATATTACAATCAATGATCCTTCAATAAGATTTTTTTCGACCGTGCTCGTGGTCCTCGCAATAAGTTCGCTCCTGCTTAAAAATGGTTCGATATAAACCCCATCTGGCAGCGATTTTTGAATTTCCGTTATGCGCTTTTCTACATTTTTAATGACATTACTGGGGCTTTCCCCTTTGAGCATTAAAATTTGCCCTCCTACGGATTCGTGCCCATCTTGGGTGAATGCACCATATCTTACTTGGCTTCCGTAGCCAACCCGCTCCGCAACATCCCTTACCAATACGGGTGTGCCATTTTGAGAAACGACAACTGTGTTTTTCAAATCCTCGATACTACGGGCCAATCCTTCCCCGCGTATAAAGTTCGCTTGATGGTTTTTTTCAATATAAGCACCACCTGTATTGGCGTTGTTCACTTTCAGGGCCTCAAAAACTTGACCCATTGTAATCCCAAAACTTTTAAGTTTATCGGGATTGAGTGCCACTTCATATTGTTTTACATAACCTCCAAAGGCATTGACTTCAACAACACCGGGAACCAATGCCATCTGACGTTTTACCAACCAGTCCTGGATGGTACGCAGTTCCATTGCATCATATTGCTCTTCGTAACCCTCTTCCACCTTTAGGGTATATTGGAATATTTCTCCCAGACCAGTTGTAATGGGAGCCATAAATGGGGTCCCAAACCCTTCAGGGATTTCCTCACTGACCTCTGCGAGCTTTTCCTGTACGAGTTGTCGTGGCAGGTAGGTCCCTGCCTCGTCCTTAAAGACAATGGTGACCACGGATAGGCCGAACCTGGAGACGGAACGGAGTTCAACAACATCAGGAAGATTGGCCATGGCCAGTTCTACGGGATAGGTGACAAATTGCTCGATATCCTCTGTGCCGAGGTTTGGCGCGGTGGTTATCACCTGCACTTGATTGTTTGTAATATCGGGTACGGAACCCAAGTTTATAGTGGCCATGGACCATATGCCCGTACCGACCAGTGCCACTATAAACAAGCCAATAATAAACTTGTTATTAATGGAAAATGAAATGATTTTGTTAATCATGGAAATATATTAATTCAGTTAAACTTTTGATATATGCCAAACCCATGGCGTACATCGAAGTGATGGAAACCTTTGGTAGGGGTTCAAAAAGGATAGGGTTATCCTTAAACTGAATTAAACTTTTGGGGGTTGGTAAAGCGAAGGGGTGAAATCTTTGCCATGTTTATCAAAATGTACAAAGCTTTCATTTGAAATATCTACTTGAATCGGTTCAAATTCAAGAATGCCAAAATCAATGGTATGCACATGGCAGCAATGACACTGGCAAAAGGGTGAACAAAGCTCACCATCCTGACTGTGATCACCATCAAAATCCACCACTGAAACGACTTGGGAATCGCCATTGGCCTGCACCGAGTCGCCACAGGGCACTATATTGAGTGCCAAGAAGTAAAAGGACAATATGACGGTTAAAACTTTCACATTGCAAATATATGAAATTACTAATGCAACGCTTGTGCAAAGTTATAAAGGGAGGGTCAACTTAGGTGATAAACAGCCAAGTGGTCTATCGGCGACTTTTAAAAATACGATGAAATCCCAAAAATAAAACCTCCTGTCCTTGCAGGTTCATTGTTCAAAATATCCTTTTGTCTTTGGATGCGATAGTTGAGGCGGAATACCGTCTGTGGGGATGGCCTGAAACTGATGGCCGGCATGATGCTCCAGATCTCATCGCCGATTTCGTCCCCCGTCTCGTTAAAGGTTCCCACGTTCCAATCGACGTATTCAAACCGGCACGCCAGGTTCAGGGTGGCGTTGTCCCAGCCCAACATTTTCCGGTCCAGGACAGGTTGGACAATGTCCAAAAACCCGCCGTGCTGTTTGCTCCCGTATTGTTGTGTATAAGTGTTGGGGATATCCACCTGTACCCAGGCCCATTCACCTGTAAGATAGGTGTTCAGCTTTGGCAGCGTGTTGTTGTAATCAATGGCATAGACATTGACCCTTCTTTTTTTGTCCAGTTCAATACCATCATCTTCAAAAGTGTTGTAGATGCCTCCCATATAGGACAGCCCGATCTCACCGAAGGTATTATGTCTTATCGCTATTTTGGCCGTGGTCAACGGTGTGCCACTTGCCGATTCCTCAAACCGTTCCCCGTTTTCCTTGGCGGCGGGCAGAAAGGTCTTGTTTTCCGAATTGTCAATGATCGAGTTATCGAACCCTCCCGAAAGATACAGTTCATAGCCGAACATCCAGTCCTTGCGATAGGTCTTCCCAAACAGGCCGAACCCGGCATTGCTCCATGTAGCGGGAAGCATCTGTGTGGCAGGGATGGGCCTGTCGGTAAACTCCCATTTGGGGCCGTCATGGTTTTGGTTAAAGGCCCCTATGGGATTCATGATGATCCCCCCCCGAAGGTTCAGCAAAGGGTGGAACTCCACATCCAAGGAGGCAAACTCTATGGCTATTTCCTTACCGCCTTCCTCAAACTCCAACTCGCTCAGGAACTTGAGTTTTTTGCCAATGGACGAGGATACGAACAGGGTCATCCTGCGCATTTGGAACTGATGCCCCTCGGAAACCCCGTCCGTTCCCAGGTGCTGCCAATTTGCTTCCACATAGCCGCCCACGGAAACAGGGACCTTTCCAAAGCTCAAAAAAGGACGGTCGTAGACTGCATCCATATTGAGGCCTTGTTTTGTTGTATCTAACTGGGCTCTCTTGATAAGGGTGGAGTCTATCTGGGCCTGTAACGCTGTTGCAAATAACAATAACAATTTGGTAATGAGGTGTTTCATGCTTTTTTTAATGAGATAAGGATGTTTTGGTCGGTTATCTGCACCGGAAAGGACCTCAAGGCTTCCTTGGCAGGTCCTTGGATCACATTTCCTTTGTTATCAAATTCGCTGCCGTGTGCGGAGCAGACCAATTTATCGCCATAGGCGTTCAGTTCGTTCCCCTGATGGGTGCACCGCAGATAGAGTGCCGTATACTCCGTTTCCGAAAACCGGAATATATAAATGGGAAACTGCAATTGCCCGTTGTCCACAATCAGGTATTCAACGGCTTTTTCGCCTTTCATGAAATCCGTCCTTTGAATTACAAGATGGTCCCTGACAATAGGGGCGGTAATGCTTTTTGTAGTAACACAGCCTTGGAGCAGTATCGCCATGGAAGAGACCCCAAGACAGGCACATCCACAGGTCTTTATGAATTCTTTTCTATCCATTCTATAGGGATTCCAAAAATTTAATAAGGTCGTTTTTCTCGGATTGGGTCAGGCTCTGGTATTGGTTTTTGCTATTTTCAGCCTCACCACCATGCATTAGGATGGCCTCTTCAATGCTATGTGCCCTGCCATCATGCAACAGGAAATATTGCCCGCCCTGGGTTGTGGGCGATAGCCCAAGCCCCCATAACGGAGGTGTACGCCATTCAGAGGTTAGGGCACTGCCCTCGGTATAACCATCATCCAACCCAAGCCCCATATCATGCAACAAAAGATCCGTGTAGGGTTGGAATGTCTTACGGGAGAGCGCCTCGATGGGGGAATACCCGGTTACCAGTTCCGGTCTATGGCATGAGGCACAGTTTATCCGGGAGAAAAGCGACTTTCCGTTCTGAACCTGTGATGCTTCCTGGTTTCTGGGTATGGGAGCCTTTAGGGTGTTCAAGTACGCGACCACGTCCCGGATGGTCTTATCCGACACCTCAGGGTCAATCGTCAGACCGGAATACACATCCTTTGGGTCGAAGGAAGAGGCAATACCGATATCCTGGTTATAGGCATCCACGGTCTGTTGCAACAGGTCATATGCCGCCGCTTTTTTTCCGAAGCGGTGGATATACTTTCCGTCCTGGGCTATCGCATTGTCCAAAGGATCCAGATATTCTTTCAATGTTCCCCAATTGGGAACGCCGGATATCCCATCGCCGTCATCGTCATTGGGATCCGACATGGCCATGATGTCGGCATCGGTCACGTACTGCAAAAAGCCAAGTCCGGTAACGGCCGGAGGTGTGAACTTTGAAAAAGTGGCCCCATTGGGAACCGTCTCCGGCTCATATCCCGGCAACGCCCTGTTCTGTATCTGCGGGCCTCCCAAGTGCAAAAACTGGTTTCCGGTGGCATCCGTCTGTCCAAAACGTGTAAGGGTTGTAAACGGGGTGCCCTTTCCGTCCCCGGCATGGCAACTGGCACAGTTTGTGGCCACAAAAAGAGGTCCCAATCCCGATCGGGAAGTGAATACATCGTCGTTGAACGCAATGTCCCCCGCTAAAAATTGTGCATTTTGTGCGGAGGTCAGTCCCCCCAATGGGCCATCGAGAAGTTCTTCTTCAAGAGGGGCAACGGGTTCATATTTATCACAGGATCCCAACAACAGTCCAAGGACCAAGATTTTGGGAAATAATTTAAGTTCAAGTAACATTCCTTGTCCAATTAAAAACTTAGAGGGGTAAATGTAATAAAGTTAGTTATGACTAACAAATTATTTTTAGATGTATAAAATATGAAATAGGGAAGACTTAATTTAAGCTAGTTCCAAGGAACTCTCTTACCGTTGATGGCTGCAAGGACGATGGTAAGGGGTTGTGTCGTTTAGGTCGATAAAAACGTTTATAAGGAATGGTTTCACTTACTGGACAAGTCCTTGTCCGTGACCAATATTTTATCCCCGACCATTTTGGTCAGGGTCTCTCTTTGTCCTTGACCATAGGAAATGGATAAGCTACCATCGAAAGGTTCGACGGAAATGACCTCGATTTTAGTTTCCAAGGACAGACTCTTATTGTTCAGGAACTTTAAAAATTCCTCTGAAGAACTCTCCACAGCTTTAAATATCACCTTCTGTCCCTTTACACATTCACTAAGTTTATAATACTGTTTTCCTTGTATATTCCCATTGATGTCAGGAATAGGGGATCCATGGGGGTCAAAGGAGGGATACCTCAGAATTTCGTCCATCTTTTTGAAGAATATGGGCGATTTTACATGCTCTATTTGTTCGGCAATGTCATGGACTTCCTCCCAGCCAAACCCCATTATTTCCACTAAAAACATTTCCGTGAGGCGATGTTTACGGATAATGTGCATAGCTTCATTTCTCCCCTTTTCGGTCAATCTAACGGGTTTATATTTTTCATAATGGACCAATTTTTTTTCAGCTAGCTTCTTGATCATATTGGTAGCTGAGGGCATTTTTACGCCCAACCGTTTGGAAAGTTCGTTGACATTGACCTCTCCCTTATCATTTGACAGGGAGAACAGTGCTTTCAGATAATTTTCTTTTACCAAGGAGTCCATAGGGCAAATATAACAATCAATATATGCCCATAACAAAAGTTTTAAATGTGTCTGGAGCAGAGATGGGAGGATATTGAAAATGGTATGAGGTAAAAACCTTTGCCGTAATATTGCAAACAATTTTTGCTCAAACAAATCATTCTTGAAAGCCAAGTATACAAACTGTTCGACGGGTAAAGGATGCTATAGGGCCATTGTACCAAGTCCATTTTGCTATACAACAGGTGGGTGTTATATGCATGTCCCTAATTTCCTTTCAATTTCTCGGCGCATAGTAAATTATGCAAACACCCAATAAAGCGATCAAGGCACCGACAATATCATACTTGTCAGGGGTGTAATTGTCAAACTTCATTGACCATAGGATCGACATCACAATGAATATTCCGCCGTAAGTTGCATAGACCCGTGCAAAATTGGAGGTCTGCCAAGTTGCCACAACACCATAAAAAGCAAGTGCAAGTCCGCCCAAAAGGCCGAACCACCAAGGTCTATCCTCCCGCAACCATAGCCAAATGAGATAACCGCCCCCTATTTCGCAAAGCCCTGCAAGAATGAAAACAGGGATCGATCTTACCACTTCCATTACAGTCCGAGTTCTGAATGAACATAGTCTTTCGCACCTTCCGGTCCCGTCAGTTCCAGCCAAGCTTCGCTTTTGTCCCCACTGATGGAAAGGCCAAAAATGAAAAAAGAACAGCACGCCCTTTCCGTCTTAATGAACTCGGAGAGTTGGTCAAGTACCTTGTCGGTTCCTGGAAACTGGTAAGCGTAGCCATCTTCCAATTCTTTTTTCATGAGCACTTGTTCTTTCAAGTCCTTCAGTACGGTTTCCTTTCGTTGTAGTAGTTCGGGTGTGGTCAGTTTACAGGAAAGTTCTTTCGTTCTGTTCCTTGCTTTGATTTTTTTCATGTCAATTGATTTATTTCCCCCGTCGGCCATTGCCGGTGGTTTTGGGGACGATTTTTTTTCTGGATTGTTGCAACCTGTCAAAGTCAGGGCTGCTGAAAGCAGTAGCATGGGTATTGGTTTCATTCCTATTTTTTTAAGGTATCTTTACAAATATAGACCGTGGAGTATAGTCAACGGTCAAGGGAAATGTGGATTTTATTTTTAAAAATTATGCAAATTGGCCAATTATCCAAGAAAACAGGGCTTTCCCGTGATACCATACGCTTTTATGAAAAGAAGGGCTTGATACCGACAGCCCTTAAACAAAATGAATTCAACAGTTATAAGAATTATTCCCATGAAACCTTGGAAAAACTTCTCATCATCAAGAAAATGAAAGGCTTTGGGTTTACCTTAAATGAGATTTCCGACTTTTTGGGGCTAATGGAATTCAATACAGCTTCGTGTGAAAATGTATCACAAAAAATGCTTGAAAAAGTCAGGTTGATCGATAAAAAAATGAAAGAGCTGAATGAAATGAAGAGCCTGATCATTGGAAGTCTGGATTCCTGTGCGCCAGAAGAAAGCAAATCGACAAGCTGTCCCTTGGTCTCAGTGAATTTTTAGTTGAACGCTCAATTTTTCAAGCTTGCATATAACTTCTAACGGAACCCTGTTCGGTTGATATTCTCCATTTGGTGGTACACGTTTTAATGATCCTCTAGCCCATCAATCCGATTAAAGATGCCCTGCATTAAAAATTATTTAACACTATCAATCTTCTTCGAAAGGTAAGCCCGCAAACTGTTTGCCGGACAAGGGACGGCATAAAGCCGTTCCCCACGGTCACTTTTTATTCCGTTTCCTTGCCGCGCCAAAAATTTGTCTTGCGCTTGGTGCCATGCTCAAATATTGTTTAACATAAATCCAATGATCATGGAAACAAAAACAAAACAAAAGCAGACCAAGAAAGCCACCGCAACCAAACAGGAAACCGTCCTACAGGTGCAGTACCTGGACATCAATTCGATCATTCCCGACCCCTTACAGCCCCGAAAGACCTTTGACGATAGCAGTTTGAAACAACTGGCCGATAGCATTGCCGAACACGGGGTATTGCAGCCCATCACGGTCAGAACCTCCAACAAGGGTTACATCATCGTCATGGGCGAAAGACGGTACCGTGCCAGTAAACTGGCGGAACAAAAGACCATTCCCGCCATCGTTCGGGACTTTGTAAATAACGATGTGCTGGAGGTACAGATCATCGAGAACCTACAGCGAAGGGATGTGGAACCCACGGAAGAGGCTGAGGCCATTGCCTATCTAACGGACAGGTACAGCCCAGAGGATATAGCAAAACGTCTGGGACGCACCGAGAACTTCGTAAGGCAACGGTTGAAATTGGCAGGATTGATCGAAGGCTTCAAGGCATACGTTAGGAGCGGGGAGATGACCATCGGTCTGGGAACGGCCGTGGCGCTTTTTGAACCCGAAGAGCAGCAGATGCTATTGGAAAGTCTGGAGGGTGAATTCAGTGCCCACAGGGTAAAACGGATGGTGGACGGGCATACCTTTGACCTTACCAAAGCCCCGTTCGACCTATCGGACAGGACATTGCTCCCCAAGGCAGGGGCCTGTACCGTCTGTCCGTTCAATGCCGCGAACCAGGGTAACCTTTTTGGTAACGGCAAGATGGTCTGTACGAAAACGGCCTGTTTTGTGAACAAAAAGGCCAAGACCCTGATGAACCTTATCAAAAACTGTAAAAAGACCGGGATGCTATTGGTGCCCAAGATATCCCGTTACTGGATGGACGAGGAGCGAAACCAGTTGATTATGGCCCAGATGGAAAAGCAGGGACTTAAGGTGCAATTGCCGGACGAACTGCATATCATCGAGAAGCCCATCAAACCCACATTGGAATCCATTAAGGAAGAGTTCGGCCATTGCGATTATAGCGATGAAGAACTCAAGGAAGAATTGGATGAAGCCCTAAAATCCTACGAGGAAGACAGGAAACTATACGATGGAGCGGTTGATAATGGGTTTCAAAAGGGCGTATTGTTCCATACGGACTCTTACAGGTCTGAAGAGATTTTCGTAAAGGTCAGGGAAACCAATATGTCGGAAGACGATGTGCGGAGTACACCCTTGGAAAAACGAAAGATGTCTGAATGTTCCCCCGAGGAACAGATCATCAAGATCAATGCCCGTGAAGAGCGCAAAAAACAGATAGAACACAACCGGCAGTTCAAGGAAGTGGTGGAGATGGTACGCGGTACGGATTACATCAACACCAAGGAGGAACTGTCCGTGGACGAAATGGTGGCCTTTTCCATCTCCCTGTATGAGAACAATGTGGGCTATTACAACCAGTTGGACCATTTTCCGGGATTCTTCGGGGATACGCCCGACAAGACCCGTGAAGATATCGTTGCCCAGTTCAGGAAGACCTTCAAAAAGGAGACCCTCAACAAACTGGTACGGTTCCTGTTGACCCAACAGGTACATCTTGGAGAAAGTAACCATGTGAACAACCTGACCAACTGTTCTTTTTACATTGCCATGCAGACATACCATAAGGACGACATTGTCCAAATAGAAAAATCCTATGACATGGCACGCAAAAAACGTGAGAAACGGTTAAAGGAACGGGTCAAGGCCTTGGAACAACAGGTCGAGGCCACCAAGGATTAGATGACCAAGATATAGGATAATGAAAGGGTTCGGGAAACCGAACCCTTCTTTTTTTATCGCTGTCCAACGGGATTCAATAGTCAATGGATACCTCAGGGTAGTCCACCTTATTTATGATTTCGGGATAATTGGAATCGATAGTCCTACTGTATAGGTCCTTGGTCACCGGATGGGCCTCCAGTTCCCCTTCCCAGAGATCATCATCAATGAGATCTTGAACGTCCGATTCATTGTTGCCATTATGTAACCAAGCATCCAAGTTTTCGTCATCCATGATGACGGGTCGCCTTTTTTTTTCATTGTGGATTTCCTCGAACATAGGGGTGGCGTCCTTGGTGAGGACGGAAAAGGTCCTTCGCCCATCGGCGGTGTTGGTGTAGATGCCGGCAAGATATATGGGATCACCATTTTTACGTCTGAAATAGAAAGGGACCTTAAAATCCTTGCCCTTGACCTTCACCTTGGTGTTGTGGGGCTCAAAGAACCCGTCCACGGGAATGATGCAGCGTTGGTTCTCCCAACAGTACCGGTATACAAAATGGTCAAAGAGCTTTTCGGATTTTGCATTAAGCCCACCAAAGGTCTTCGGGTTCTTGAAATACTCTGTATAATTTTCCTGCTTTTCTTTTGAGGGCATGATACCCCACATCGCAGGGAGCAGGTTGTTGGGCTCTTCTTGGCCCAAGGTCCACATCACGGGATGGCTCCAGCCGTTGGCATGGAAATAAATGAGTTCAAGGTCGGTGTCAATGTCACCGTACATGGCCTTGACGGAGAGCAATTTCTCCAGTTCTTTCCGTTCCCGGGTCTGTCTGGTAGAGTAGCACATCTTGAGGTTGAATTATGCCGTATTAAGATAGTCATAATTGTTAAAGTTTTGAAATGGACCATCCCTTTTTATACATTTGGATTTTTTCCCATAAATTGGAATAAATCCATAATGTAATTATGAAGCCCACCATTCTCCATCTCGATCTTGACACTTTTTTTGTCTCTTGTGAGCGGCTGCTGGACAGCCGTCTGATGAAGCGGCCCCTCTTGGTCGGTGGGTTGGGGGACCGTGGGGTGGTCGCGGCCTGTAGTTATGAGACCCGGCGCTTTGGGGTGCACTCGGGGATGTCCATGAAGGTAGCCCGAAGATTGTGTCCGGAGGCCACGGTCATCAAGGGCAATGCGGGGACCTATATGAAGTTTTCCGATACTGTGACCGATGTCATCAAGGAGAGTGTCCCGGTCTTTGAAAAGGCCAGTGTGGATGAGTTTTATGCCGACCTATCGGGGATGGACCGCTTTTTTGGCTGCTATAAGTACGCCTCGGAAATGCGGCAACGGATCTTGAAAGAGACCGGATTGCCCATTTCCTTTGGACTGTCCCGGAACAAGGTGGTCTCCAAAGTGGCCACTGGGGAGGCCAAGCCCAACAACCAGATGAAAATCGACCTTGGACTGGAAAGGGAATTTCTGGCCCCTTTGCACATCCGTAAACTGCCTTCGGTGGGGGAGAAGACCTACGGGCTGCTGTCCAATATGGGGGTGACCACCATCCGGACGGTACAGGAACTGCCCTTGGAACTATTGGAAAGTGCTTTTGGGTTGCACGGGCGGACCATCTGGATGCGGGCACAGGGGCTGGACAATTCCCCCTTGGTCCCATTTCATGAACGAAAGTCCATATCCACGGAACGGACCTATGGGAAGGATACCACCGATATGGTCAAATTGGAGACCACTTTGTTCGCCATGGCGGAGAACCTGGCCTATCAACTGCGCCGGGCCAACAAGATGACGGGCTGTGTGGGCGTCAAGATCCGGTACAGTGATTTCAAGACCTATACCAAGCAGAAACGGATTCCCTATACGTCTGCGGACCACATTTTAGTGCCCTTGGTAAAGGAACTATTTACTTCCCTCTATGACCGGAGGATGCTCATCCGACTCGTGGGGGTCAACTACAGCCATATCGTTGGTGGGCATTATCAGATCGACCTGTTCGCCGATGATGAAAAACTGCTCAACCTCTACCAGGCCATGGACCGGGTACGGAACCGCTTTGGGGAATCCAGTTTGATGCGGGCCTCGGCCATGGGTGCCCATAGCATAGGAAGGGGAGGCAATCCCTTTGACGGACAACCACCCATTTTATTGGCCCATAGACAGCAATAATGTACCTGAACTGCCATACATACTATTCCCTGAATTACGGGGTGCTCTCCGAAACGGAGCTTTTGGACCTGGCCCGTTCCCATGGGGTGGAAGTGCTGGCCCTGACCGATATCAACAACAGCTCGGCCGGGATGAACTTTGTGCGCTTGGCCAAGGAACAGGGCATACGTCCCATTCTGGGGATCGATTTTCGGAACGGGAACGTGCAGGAGTTCGTGGGCCTGGCCCAGAACAATGAGGGGTTTCGCGAGATCAACGCCTTTCTTTCCGAGCATCTTCATAAGGGAACGCCGATTCCCTCCGTGGCCCCAGTATTTGGGAATGTCCATGTCATCTACCCCTTCGAGAAGGTACAGGAAGAGGAACGGACGGATTTTAAGGCCTATGAATATATTGGGGTCTCGATTGAAGAGCTCCGGAAACTACGGTTCTCCCGGTATCGGGATTATACCGACAGATTGGTGCTATTGCAGCCCGTGAGCTTTCGCAGCAAAAAGGATTTCAATACGCATCGATTGCTTCGGGCCATAGGCTTGAACACGCTGCTGAGCAAGTTGTCCCAATCCGAGGAGGGCAAGGCCACCGATACCCTGCGGCCCATGGACGAACTGAAAAAAGCTTTGGTTGATGTGCCCCATATCTGGGAAAACACCCAGCGGTTGATGGATTCCTGTTCCATTGCCTTTGGGTTTGGAAGTGAGCGGGTCTCCCAGAACCAGTCCCGTTATCTGGACTCCAAGGAGGATGATGTGCTGCGGTTGCGGGAACTGGCCATGGAAGGGTTGTCCAAACGGTATGTCCATCCCACGGAAAAGGTCAGGGAACGTATGTTCAGGGAACTGAAGACCATCGAGGAGCTGGATTTTGTGTCCTACTTTTTGATCAACCACGATATCATCTCCTATGCGAGGTCCAAGGGATACCCATACGTGGGGAGGGGAAGTGGGGCCAACAGTCTGGTGGCCTACCTGATCGGGATCACCGATGTGGATCCCATTGAACTGGACCTGTATTTCGAACGGTTCATCAACCCCTTTCGGGCCTCGCCCCCGGATTTTGACATTGATTTTTCCACCTGGGACCGGGACGATGTCACGGCCTATATTTTTGAACGCTTCGAGCATGTCGCCCTTTTGGGCACCTACAACACCTTTAAGTACCGGGCCGCCGTTCGGGAGCTGTGCAAGGTGTTCGGCCTGCCCACCGAGGAGATCGATAAGCTCAGTGCAGGACGGTACGAACAGGGAACCTTGGATGAACTGTCCCGATTGGTGCTGAAATACGCTACCTATATCCATGGGATGCCCAATTATATCAGTGTGCATTCCTCGGGGATACTGATCCTGGACCGTTCCGAACATTGTTATTCGGCCACGACCTTGCCACCGAAAGGCTTCCCTACGGTGCAGTTCGACATGATCATTGCCGAGGATGTGGGCCTGTTCAAGTTCGATATTTTGGGACAACGGGGATTGGCCAAGATCAAGGAGGCGGTGGAGGTCATCAAGGGCAACCAACCCGATGCCGTGCTTTGGGACATCAAAAGCGTGGAGGCGATGAAACGGGATGCCAACATCAACGGGCTGTTGAGCCAAGGGAGGGCGATAGGGGCCTACTATGTGGAATCCCCTGCCATGCGGGGGCTGATGAAGAAACTGCGGACCCACGACTATTTGGGACTGGTGGCGGCCAGTTCCGTGATCCGTCCCGGGGTGTCCTCCTCAGGGATGAAGGATGAATACATCCGTAGGGAAAGGGAACCGGAACGCCGCAAGGAGGCCAATCCCATTCTGTTGGAGATTATGCCAGAGACCCATGGGATCATGGTCTACCAAGAGGATGTGCTGAAAGTGGCCCACTTCTTTGCAGGACTGGACCTAGGGGAGGCCGATGTCCTGCGAAGGGGGATGAGCGGAAAATTCCGCTCCCGGGAGGAATTCCAGGCAGTGAAATTGAAGTTTTTTGAAAACTGTAAGCAGAGGGGGCATGATGCCGCCCTGACCCAAATGGTCTGGGAACAGATCGAGAGTTTTGCGGGCTATGCCTTTGCCAAGGGGCATTCGGCTTCCTATGCCGTGGAAAGCTACCAGAGCCTTTACCTGAAATGTTATTTCCCCTTGGAGTTTATGGTGGCCGTGCTCAACAATGGGGGAGGGTTCTATGATACGGAACTCTATGTGCACGAGACCAAGATGTGGGGAGGCATTATCCATCCGCCCTGTATCAACCGTAGTGACCATGTCAATGCAATCTATGGCAAGCACATCTATTTGGGACTGGGACAGCTCCGGAGTTTGGAACGTTTGGTCATCCAACGCATTTTGAACGAAAGGCAGCTCTATGGGAAGTTCAGGGATTTTGATGATTTTATTGATAGGGTTCCCATTGCCATCGAACAGTTGACCATCTTGGTGCGTATCGATGCCTTTCGTGTCTTTGGGGTGCCCAAGAAACAAATACTTTGGCAGGCCGTGTTCAAGACCAAGGCCCATCGAAAGGATACGGTCCAGAAACTTCTGTTCAAACCCAACCACAGGCATTTTACATTGCCGCATCTACCTTCCCATCCTGTTGAGGATGCCTATGACCAAATGGAACTTCTGGGTTTTCCGTTATGTGGGTATTATGAACTCATGGAGGGCAAGGTGAAGAGTAGGTTGACCGCCGGTGATTTTGAGGCCCATGTCAACCAAAAGATATGGATCTATGGGTCCATGGTCCATACCCGATTGAATACCACATCCAAAGGGGATACCATGCGCTTTACCACCATGCTCGATCTGGAAGGTCACTTTTTTGATTGTGTGCACTTTCCCCAAACGATGGTATCCACGCCCATTCATGGAAAGGGCATCTATCTCTGCCACGGAACGGTTACCGAAGAGTTCGGGCATTATAGCCTGGAGGTAGTTGCCACCATCAAGCAACCCTTGAAACCCGACCCGAGGCAGGTAGGAACTGGTGCACTGATGGCCAAATAAAAGCATGTTGGAACGTATTCCGACCAATACTGCCCAAAGATAAACCCGGGAAAATATTTCTTGGACAAGGGACGGCATAAAGCCGTTGCCGATGTCACTTTTTATTCCGTTTCCTTCCCACTCCAAAATGTTCCCTTGCGTTTGCTGGTCTGCCACTATTGTTCAATTTAAAACACAGATCATGGAAAAACAAAACGTAGTGCAACTGGATTTTCGCTTTGAACTGGAGCCAACAAAAACACCAACTCAAAACACTTGTCGCAAGTCCCTTAAAAAGGCTAAATCCGATTTTGTCATGGACTTTATGGACCTACTGCAAAGTCCCATCATTGTATATTCTTCACAATGGGAGGATACCGTTCCCAAAGATCTTTTGGGGAACATTACCATGGCCCGTCTATTGACCCAGATGCAAGGTGAACACATGGCTTCCTTGACAGAGGTTGTGGCCTACATGATGCCCAGGACCTATGAGGCACCCATGCCCAATGAATGGGCGAACATCTATACCTGGTGTGGGCTCCAGTATGCCAAGACCTTCAACAAAACGGGACAGATCGAGGCCATGGAAGAAGTAGCTCCCCAACAACTGTCCGAATATGAGATGGGTCTTTTGAAACAATTGAGGCTCTGGATCTATGAGAAACGACGACAGGCCCTAAGGGACAAAATGAAAACTTCAAAGCTTCCAGATGCCAAACCTTCCCCGAACGATCAGAGGGAGCTGTTCCAGAAAGACTAAAAGGAAACCAAGTTATAGGATTGTACAAGTATTTTTGACTTAGTACTATCGCAATAGTTGATGTATTATCATTTGGCCAATATGGAAGTCGTCCATACGGATTTTCGGTGTGTCCTTCCTTTGCAAACCCTTCTTGGGGTTTTGCTGTGCAAGGCCACAAATCCGTCTGTCCACCCATCAAATTTTAAGGGTCCCATAATAAAAGAAGCCCTGGTTGTTTTTCGGGTCGTCGAAAAACAGGGCAGGGCCCAGGGACTTCCAATCAGGACACCATCGCCTGCACTCGCTCAACTTCCCGTACACTCCCTTGCCAATGGGTCTGAAGGAATTCCCAAGGGCCCTTATCGAACCTGTCAAGGCCAGGCCCTGTTTTGTCCACAAATAGGGTTTCCACTTCCTTGAAAACCTTGCCCGCCATCGGCGGTCAGGGTTTTGCTACGTCTCGGAGCCTCCCGATTTCCGCCCAAAAGCCTTGACAGAACCCCCTTCTTTTATGGTGCTGCGCACGTAAGAAGCAAACAAACGCCCCTTAAAATTTGGGAAACAAAATCCAAAAAAATAGAGGGGATTTATTAACCCTGTTTGCTGATCTATCCAATAAAGGAAGACGGCAGACCTTTAAAACTTTTTATCATGAGTACATTGAGAAACAAAGTGCAGTTGATCGGAAATGTGGGACAAGATCCCACCATCACAGACCTTGACAAAGGGAAACGTGTGGCAAGGTTCACCATGGCCACCAATGAACATTACAAGAACTCCGAAGGGGAACGGGTGACCAATACCGAATGGCACACCGTGATCGGATGGGGGAAACTCGCCGACATCATCGAAGGATTTGTGACCAAGGGCAAGGAAATTGCCATCGAAGGGAAATTGACCACCCGATCCTATGAGGACAAAGAGGGCAATAAAAAGTATGTCACCGAAGTAGTGGCCAGTGAGATTCTATTGTTGGGCGGTAACAATGATTGATGGAATAGGGGAGTCCAAATTCTTGGGCACCCCTTTTTTATCCATCCTTAAAAACACATGAAATGGAACACCGTGTCAATGAAATACAGATCAGTTATCGGGAAAAGCTCAGTACCCTGAAATCCCTTTCCGTGACCAACTCCAATGAGGTAGCGGAACTGTTGTTCCAAAATTGGGACAATCAGACCATAGGCCTGAACGAGACCTTTAAAATCGTGCTGCTCAACCAGTCCAACAAGGTCAAGGGCATCTATCCGCTTTCCCATGGGGGCATCACGGGAACCTTGGTGGATGTGCGCATCCTTTTTGCCATTACGCTAAAGACTCTTTCCGTTGGGATTATACTCGCCCATAACCATCCCTCGGGACAACTCAAGGCCAGTTATCAGGACAAACAATTGACCCAAAAGATCAAAGCGGCGGCACAGCTTTTTGATGTCAAGATTTTGGATCATATCATCCTTGCCCCTGATGGACGATACTACAGTTTTGCGGATAATGGGATCTTATAGAAATAATACCATGGAAGCGAATACAGATATGACCGATCTTGAAATAGGGTCGGAACTGAAACATGACCTTGGGGATTATCCCGATGGTTTTGACCCTATCCTTTATGATTTGTGAGCAATAAATTTCTTTAACATTGAATTATGGTCTATTTGAATTTTACAAACCTCGATAGCGAAACCCAGGAACGCTTGCTTTCCGTATCCAAAGAAGATGTGGAAAGTCGTTCCGGGACCGAATTGCTCCAATTTGCCAAAACCCATGACAAGGACTATGATGTCCTATTGGAAGAGGAAGCTATGCGAAATCTATACAATTATGATTTTGTATTCAATATGTAAACCACAAAACACACCATCGAAGCCCATCCATTATGATGGGCTTTTTTTATGGGTTCATGGTTGGTTTTTCTATCTTTAAAGGGTTGGTTTTCAACAGCATTTTAAGTACGGAACGTATTTTGATCTGCCTTGGCGGAATGGTTTGACTTTCCTTATGTCCGTACCCATCGATTTGACTTTCAACGAACAGGCAACTGACCCTTGGGTCATGTTGTGCGATACGATTTTGTCCCGCAGGGACAAATCGGAGAAGCAAGAGGGTAGCACGCTCGCGCGTCCTACCGATCATAGTTGCTGCGCAAGGCCCCCTGTTTTTGGGGGTTTTCGGAATCAAGAAAAATAAGCGTTCGGCAGTTTTTTACTAAAAAAGGCCTCTGGCCCAATAAAATCAGGTCGTTTTTTACAAAAAAATGGATAAAGGATACGAAAAGGAAGGGTTTACAACTCTGGGCATTAAAAACTCAGTAGTGGTAAAATTTAGACGGTTTTCCAAGCTTTTTGGAAAATCCCAATCCCTAACCCTTTTGGCCATGATGGACTTTTTTGAACGACATGGAATCTCCCCGGACCAACACCTGGGGGAGACCATGGCCAGTATGAAGCACTACATAAGTCGGCGCTTCAATGCCATGATCGCCATCATGCGCAGCATCGAAAAGGAACAGACCCTGCCCACCGTTGGGATGATGCAGGCGCTCTTTGAGCAGGAGCTGGCATCCGAGGATGAGGAATGGGACAGCGATTTTGATTTTATCGAACAGCAATTGACCGAGGCCAAGCCACCCAAGGAGACTGAAGCTTTTGATGGAGAGGTCACCGTGCCCAAGATCCGTTATGACCGACTGGAGGAACAAATGGAGGAGCTCAAGGAGGATTTTAAATACGTGCTAGACCATGTGAGCGTGTTCCATAACCGCTTTGGCAAGGACCACCTCAAATTGGACTTGAACCCCGAGGCCATCGAAAAATACCGCATAAAACTTAAAAAGCAATAAGTATGTACATCGCCATCACACGCCAACAACTGGGGGACAATTTTAAGGGCAGTGCCCGGGATTTTGTCAATTATCTCGGAAAGGAGAACGAAGGAAAGGAACCGGAACAGCAGGAGGGGTATTTTAACCAGGAAGAGAACAACATCGATGCGGAGCGGGTCATTGCCGAGATCGACGCCAATACGGCAAAGCTCAAGAAACGGGAGCCCAAGTTCTATTCCCTGGTGGTGAGTCCCTCCCAAAGGGAACTCCAGCATATCGGAAACGACCCCGAGAAACTGAGGCAATATGCTCGGCAGGTCATGCAGGCCTATGCGGCCTCCTTTTACCGGGACCGCGAAGTGACCGTCAAGGAAATCCTCTATTTTGCTAAATTGGAACGGGAACGCACCTATTCCGAAAAGGATCGTGAGGTCAAGGAAAACCAGGCCCATGCCAGCAAGATCTTGGAACTGCAACACCGGGTCAGGGCCATCCAAGAAGGACGGGAGCAAGGGGAAATTGCCAAGCTCCGGGAACAGATCAATGCCCTTGAAAGGGAGGCCCCACACCAATTGAACGGGAAGCGGATCGTACCCGGTATGGCCAAGGAAGGCCACCAGAGCCATATCCACATTATTGTCAGCCGAATGGACAGGACCAATACCCATAGCCTTTCCCCGGGGTCCAAGTTCCGAACTTCCGAGACCACGCTCCATGGGCAGACCGTCAAACAGGGCTTTGATCGGGATAAGTTCTATCGGGCAGCGGAAAAGACTTTTGACAAACAGTTCGGGTACAAAAGAAATTTTGTGGAGACTTACCATGCCCGTAATCTCTTGGACAAGGATCCCAAACGCTTCTTTTCCGCATTATTGGGATTGCCAACGAATGAACGGCAAGCGGCCAAGCAGCTGCTCTTCAAGGCGGGTATCCAGGTGCCGACCATCCCCACCAACAAGGCCCAATTGGCCTATAAGGCGATGATGCAGCTCAAAAAAGGGATCGGAAAGGCCTTGGAATCTGGATCGATCGGAATTTAAAACAGTGTTGCTATGGAAAATTTAGGATGGATGGAATGTATAATCGGTTTGATCGTTGGGGGAGGAATCTCCTTTGTGGCCAATCGATACCTCAAGTATGGCTTTCTGTATTATCTCGGTATCCTGCTTATGGTGGCAACCGCCATGGGAGGGATATTCGGCTGGGACTTACTTTTGAAACAGTCAATGGGTCTATGGCTCCCCTTGTTTTTTGTGCATACTGTCATTTATGGTCTGGTGGATTACTATAAGGATTCCACTAGACCTTCCAAGGTGTTCGAGGTTAAATTAAGGGTCAAGGGCAAATCCCTGGTCCTGGGGAACATCCGCAGGGGCGTGTCCGTTATGGCCTCTGCTGGAAGTGGGAAGACTGAAAGTGTCATCTATGGGTTTTTGGAACATTTTAAAAAAGAGGGTTTCTCAGGCGTCATCCATGATTACAAGGATTTTGAGATCACGGAAATGGCCTGTCCTCTTTGGAAAGACCAGAAGGTGCCCTTTCACATCGTGTCCTTTGGGCCGATCTACAATCGGGTGAATCCCATCGCACCCCGTTACCTGCCCGATGAGGAGAGTGTCCATGAGGTATCCCGGGTATTGTTGGAAAACCTGATGGAACATCGGGACTCCGACGAGAACAGTACCTCCCGTTTTTTTAAGGATGCTGCGGAGGGCTTGATCAGCGGACTGATATGGCGGCTCAAGACCGAATACCCCGATTTTTGTACGCTGCCCCATGTGATGGCCCTCTACCAACAATTGGGAACCAAGAGCCTGATCAAGTTTTTAAGGGAGAATCTTACCTCACGCGCCATGGCAGACGCCTTTATCAGCGGGGTGGGATCGGAGCGGCAGACTGCAGGGGTCATGAGTACCTTGGCCAATGCCATCAAGAAGATCAGTACCCGAAAGATCTTTATGGTACTGTCCGCCGATGAGATTCCCTTGGACATCAATAATGGCGAGAATCCCTCGGTCATTGCCTTGGTGAACAACCCACAAAAAGATGCCTCCCTATCTCCTGTGATTGCCACCATCATACATACCATCTCTAAACAAATGAGCCAACGCAACCGAAAGCCCTCCTTTATGTTGTTGGAAGAGGCCTCCACCTTACGCTTGTTGAACATGCACCGTATCCCGGCCACCCTGCGGAGCTACGATATTGTGAGCGTATATGTGCTACAGGATAAGGTCCAAAACGATATGATGTACGGGGAGAAGGCCAGCAAGGCCATTTTGTCCAATCTGTCCTACCAGTTCTTTGGAAAGGTGAATGATCCCGATACGGCTCGATATTACGAACGTTTTTTTGAGTTGGTAAAAATACCCACCCGCAGCGTGAGCAAGAGTTCGGGACTTAACTTGGAACGACGCATTACAGAAGGGGAGAAAGAAGTGTCCAAACGTAGGGCAGAGGTCTTCTTTCGGTTGAAACAAGGGGAGTTCGTGGTCTTTGCGGACGGGAAGGACCGAAAAGTACGGTTTCCCAGACCTGAAATTCCCAAAGGGTTGCCCAAGCCCCTTGAAATCAAGGAAGGGGATTTGGAGCGGCACTATTTGAAGGTGCACCGTGAGGTGAGGTCGATATTTGGTCAACAAGGAGGAAAGTAAGGTCTCAGCTGTTACTTCCCCTTGATATGGTCAAGAATGAAATCAGCCCTTTCCCCAACAGGTGCTTTTGGTACCTCGACAAGATCGTATTGATAACTTCGGTAGGTCTGTATCATTTTGTTGTAGGTGAACACAGCTTCGTTCCAATCCTGTTTTCGTTGCGCATCGGTTAGGTAGATGTCCTTCCAAGGGGGTAAAATGAACACATGGGTATTGTACCGCCAGTTTTCGGCATAGGTTTTCATTTCTTGGTCAATGGGAATGCCTTCCAAGGCGGCTTAACTCAGGGCATCCAAAAAGCCATGGTTGAAAAACAAGGGTTCATTTGTTGAAAAATGTTGAAAATAAAATATTAAACCTAACTTTGTTTCATGGCAAGTACTTCCACATTTTCCATCAACCAATTACGGGATTATTCCTCCTTGTTTTCCAGAAATCAGGTCAAACCATGGTTCAAAAATGATTTTACCTCCATTTAC
Source organism: Allomuricauda sp. (assembly GCF_002699205.1). Classification (GTDB taxonomy): domain Bacteria; phylum Bacteroidota; class Bacteroidia; order Flavobacteriales; family Flavobacteriaceae; genus Flagellimonas. The sequence continues at coordinate 109,137 of NZ_PABT01000009.1, read as the reverse complement.
CATAAAATAAAAAGGTATGATGAAGATTGGTTGACCATGGACAATACCACGTTTGTAGAATATCTTAGGTACGTTTATAAAATTCTTGAAGGCCATTACCAAAACGAATATATATTTAAGAACAGTTTCTTGAATGAATGTTTGATTGAGGAGGTCGCCACCGGTGATTCACAGGTTTTCTCGGAATTCAGGGTAGGAAATGCGGTTGCCGACCTTGCTATGTTCAATGGAACTTCCAAGGTCTTTGAAATAAAGACTGAGATGGACTCGGCCAAACGTTTGGACTTCCAATTGATAAATTACCAAAGAGCATTTAATGAAATCTATTTGGTGCTTTCAGAATCACGATTGGGTCAATATGAGCATTTCGGAAAGGATATCGGCATTATTTTGTACCAACCCGATAGCATTGAAAAGTTTCAGGTTTACCGTAGGGCCATTCCCAATAGTGAGGTGGACAAAAATACCATCATGAAAGTACTGCACACGCACGAATACAAAAATCTGGTCAAAAAACATTTTGGAAGCTTGCCAAAAATGACCAGTTTCAACCAATTTGAGAAATGTAGGGAATTGATCTTACAGATCCCAAATGATGAACTCAATTCCTATTTCATTTCTATTATGAAGGCCAGGCAAAAGCCCATCGCCCTCAATAAGAAACATTATAGGGAATTCAATCAAATGAGCCTTGCCCTGAAGTTGTCCACGGCGGAAAGGAAAGCATTGATGGATCATCTTAAATCACCAATCAAACCGAACCATGTATTATCCACTACTTAGGGCACGCCAATTTGAATTGATCGCATTACGGGATTTGGCCAATACAAACACTTCCCAAGGTGCCATTGTGCCCATATTGGAACCGGTCAAAGAATCGTTCAACAATTTGAACATTGCACTTTCAACTTTCGCTACTACCCGACAACAAGCATTTCTCATTGTGAACCCTTTGGTCGGGGAGGTGACCGGGGATCGTGACGTTTTTTTGGAATACCTCCAGCAGGGTCAGTTCTCGATAGGAAGAGCATTTTATTACAGAAACAATGCCGACTACATTTTAACGGCAATAACAGATTACGGATTGGGGGATTGTATGGTCATTTGTCAAAATGATATTAACCCTGATGATCCTGAGTTCAGGAGGCTAGTGGAATCCGCTACCGTCCAGTTTATTGTTGTGGAAGACCCAGGAAGAAACCGGGCTTTGGATCGTTATGTTAGGGGCTTGGACAAAACCTATATCCGTTTGGATGATTTTTTCGAGAAGCAACAACGGAACAGTGATTTTCTTGATATTCAGGAGCATCGATTTTCCGAGGAACATCTTCATTATGCCAATGAAAGCTTTAGTGGTTTTTCTGATTATACGGTGCTTCCCAGTGAATTCAGTGATAGTGGGAGCACTCCTAGGGCGGTGGTTATCCACTTGACCTATATGAAAGCCGACAACCAAATTTGGATCAGGCATTTTACCTCGGACACCAATGATTCCATTGCCAACGTTCAAGGGAAATTCGCAGAAGCTGCTGAAAAAGCCGTAGGGTTTTGTAGGGCTAACGGATTCAACAACGCAGCGATTGCAGAATTGGAGGATTACTACGACCGTCAACATTATCCTGGGCTGGGAACCGTAAAGAAAATCAGTATCAAGAACCACCTTCTTATCCTTCAAGATTATCTTAGCCATCATTGATCCATGGAAGTTTGCCCCAGTTGTTTTATCGATACCGAATTAAAGGCCTTTATTTCCGCCTCGAACTCTAAAGGGGATTGTGCTATTTGTAACGCCACGAATCAGCCTATCATGGACATCAACGAGCTCATGGATTTTTTCCAGGAACTCATCGATAATTATAGACCTGTCGAAGATGGGGATAGCATCAAAAACAAAATCCAGGGTAATTGGAGTTTTTTTTCAAATCATCAAGTGGCCGAGAATATCTTAAACCATATTTTACCAAAAATCGATACCGACATACATAATGCCAGTAGCCCTGTTGATTATATCCAAGAAATAAACAACAACCATGAATATTGGGAGATCTTTAAGGAAGAGTTGAAATGGTCCCATCGATTTTTATCCAATCTGGACCAACTGCTTGAATTGGGTTGGGATGGATTCTTCAATACACAATATAGATTGACACAGGACACTTTGCTATATAGGGCCAGGGTCCATCACCAAAGTGGGAACCAAGCCTATCCCGAGGATAAAATGTATGCCCCTACACGCGATTTGGCAAAAGGGGGTAGGGCCAACCCATTGGGTATACCCTACTTGTATTTATGTGATAATCCGAAAACGGTGCTTTATGAAGTACGGGCATCCTATTTGGATGAACTAAGTATAGGAACATTCCAGCTCAAAGCGGAAACCGAATTCGTCAATATTGTGGATTTTACAGAGGACACCCCTCTGTTCCAGCCAGAAATGGTTCGGGAGACGATTATGGCCAAGTTATTGCGGGAAAGGGTCAGTCGTGATTTGTCCAAGCCTATGAGGCGATATGATTCGGAGATAGAATATATCCCAACTCAGTATGTTTGCGAGTTTATTCGAATCTACACTGGAGCCAGTGGCATACGGTTTGCCAGTTCTTTGCACCCCTCCGGTAAGAATGTCGTCATTTTTAACCAAGACCTTATGGATTGTACAAGGGTTGACCTTCATAAAGTGACCACGTTCAATCTGAAAAGCAAAGAACTCGATACTTAATCCCAATTTTAAGGATTCTAAAAATCAATTTTATCTCTTTATTGGGCTAGTTTGCAACATGAAAAATATTTAGTCAAACAAAACATGCCATTCCATGAAACCAAAGATTCCTGATTCATATCCGGCGGGATTGGAAAATGAAGAAATTCAAAAGATTATTTCAGATTGTACCCAAAGGGTTTCGCGAATGACACGGCCCAATGTAAATGTGTCACTGGGAGCCAATTTCTTCATTTCGATGATTCAATTGGGCCAAAGTGAACTGAACAATCGTATCCAGTCCGATTTATTACAACTGATAGAGCAACAGGGCAAGGAGACCAGAAAAACCCAGACCATCAATTGGCTTTTGACCGGATTGACCATATTGTTGGCAATTATTACCCTTTACATTGGAAACAAATCATTGGGATTTGCTGAATCAGACCAACTCTCTGACGAAGAGTGGCGTATGCAGCAAATAGACTGACTCGAAAAAAACCATCAAGAATTGAAGAAATTAAATAGCATCCTGGAAAATTCCATTGACAATGATTCACTGAAATAGGGGTTAGGTGGGTTAATCCATGTACATGCGAAAATCTGCTTTTTTGAATAATTCAAGTGCATCATCGCTGCCAAACTTTTTTATTAGGTCATCCACGACTGTTTTCAATGCATAGACCATTTGGCAATCTTCGCTTTCCTTATCGAAGGACAATCTGATGGTCAGGGTGCCATCGTATTCATCGTACTCATCATATATATAATTTATGCCCATTGCCCTGCATTGTGAAGATACCCTTTTGCCTTTGGTGGTGCTCCATGCATAATCTTTGAACAAGTCATTGTCAATTTCGATAGATTCGTAGTCCGAACTTAAATCACCATACTTTGCAAAAACCCACAATACTTTTATTTTCTCATATTTATTATCATTTTTCCCCTCTGAAGATAATACATTGACAATTGTCTTGTGCAGTTCCCTCATGCCATTTCGCAATACCGTTTCTTGCTCTTGGCCAAAATCCTTCTCGGATAATCCATTCATATTGGATGGAAACTGAACAAAGGCAAGCTTTGATGAGTCCACACTTTTTTCTTTGCTGGTGGATTTTTTACAATTCTGGGAAAAAGAAAGAGGTAGTATGCAAATTGTGCTATAATCGTTTCCTTTATATCGTTAACATTCTGAAACTGAAAAATCCAATTGTCTTCTGAAGATGCCTTGATATATTCTATGAAATGGAACACTCTTTTATCCTCGACCACATCTGAAAAATCCAAAGTTGCGTTTTTCTTGTATAGTGGTAAAATCTCATTTACTCTTTGGTTGACAAACACCATGATTGGAACACCTTTCTTGACTGCTAGGGAATATTCTTCGTTTGTAATTGACTTTTCCGAGCCTATGAAGGTCCCGCCTCTACGCCCACCAATAATTACAATGAAAAAATCGGCATTCTCTACTTGCTCCAAACAGGCCGTGTGGGAATGTTTTCCCGGAGTAACGCCAAAATTTTTCAATTGGGAATTGAGAACCTCGAAATTATATTTCTGCAAGAAATCTGTGAGCTCACTTCGTATGTCATTCAAGTCATAGCAGGTAGAACTTATAAAAATCCTTGGTTTTGCCATATATTAATTTGGTTTGTATTTGTCCATCGCCATTACCCTGCTTTCAATTCCAAAAATATTATTGGTTATTTTTCTTTTTTATCCTCGGTTTTGGTGTCAGGTAGCATTAGTTTTCCTTCCATAGTAATAATATTTTTTTGCTCCTCTTCTGCTGTGGACCCTTTGCTTGTCGCCCGAGAAACTTTGTAATTGGTGTATTTGGGAACCCACTCTTTATCGGTCTTTTGGAAGGCTTTTGTAATTGTATACATTGTGGTGATTGGAATAAGCGAAAGTTTGGCATTGACAAGGATTGGTTCGTCCGTCAAAGCCATTTCCTCAGCATCTTCCGTAGAATCCTCTAGTTCGAGCTTAGAAGTGATGATATCCGAGAAAGGAATGAGGTCCAAAACTTTACCTACGGTTTCGTCCGTAATAGATGTTGTGGCACTGGCCAGAGTTCCATTTTCATTTAAGGTTATCGTTCCCTCTACCGAACCCAAAAATGGCTTTCTGATATTAACATACCTTGGCGTATCTTCCAATTCCAACTTATAGCTGGTAGATTCCGAAACAAACGCCAAAACCTGATTGCTCTTTTTCTCACATTCTTTAGGGGGATTTGAATTTTGCTTTTTATTTGTTTGACTTAATTTCTCAAGCATTTCTTTTGAGTCCAAACCATTCAATTGTTCACTATCATATAGGATACACTCACTCTTTGAACCTGGAGAACCATTTTCCATTGTGCTTTCCACTTCTCTCTTCGCATCAATTGGACTCGATTGGCTTGAAAAGATGTTGTTCAATCTTATGGCACATTTCGGATATGCGTACTTAATCAAGGTAGTGGAGAACTTTCGTTTATCGGCCTCATTATTTGAAGTTTTTCTTTTTTCCTCATAGGTAAAGGTGACTTGAATCTCATAATACTTTACTTTATAATTGTATTCGGTGTGTTTGATAAGTTGCTGTGTATAAAATGGGATTCCTTGATTTTCCGAAGTGGAGATTTTATAAATTGGGGTGCAGCCCATGAAAACTAGGGAAGCAATTAGAACAATTCGCCTCATTGAAGTTCGTTTTTTGGTTAGTACTATCCAAAAATGATTTCAAGGAAATCATATACTGGTTTGCTAAACTTTGGGGGAGCTAATAGAAAATTCTTTCAGCTTAAAAATATAAAAAAAATAGGTAAATTCTTATTAAAATAAGCTAAGCTAATTATTTTAACCCCCAAACCTTATTGGAATATGACAATGGTAGACATGTTAAGACGCAATGGATAGAAACAAATTAATATCAATTTTTAAAAGTCTAAACCCAGGGTACTCCCCAAAAGACAATGATATTTGGAAAACCATTGTCTACGATTCCGTACCGCTAGCGCATCCTACTACCCACCTATTCCGCGAAGGGGAAAAGGACAATTTCAAAGCAGTCACTGCTTTTACGGAAAGAGAAATACTGGACTTTTTATTTTCAAAGCACAATCTACACCATCTCTTGCTTGATGAGCTTGGGCTACCAAAAGGCAATATCAAGTCAATAAGGGAGTTGCAGGACCCAATAATCCAAAATACAAATGAAAAGCCGGGGGATTTGGATTTGGTTTTGTTCAGTTTGGATTCGGTTCATAGGGCCGTTGTGATTGAGGCCAAATGTGTAAAGGCAAGAACGTTGAAGAGCGGTAGAATTGTATTGAATAAAGAGAAAAATATTGCCAAGGGAATCAGCCAAGTAAATCAATATCTCAAATTTGGATTTCACAGGACTTACCTACTGATGATCCTACTTGATGATGGTCAACACAATAAGAGGTTTAACCAATTGTTCAGGGATACGAATCTGAGTGTTTCAAGAAAATTGTTCAATAAAAATATCCTAAAAAGTCTGCACCCTGATATCGGCCTCATATACCTAAAGGTCAATCAGATTACTGGTAAATCAATTCTTCAAAGTGGGAAAATAAGTCTTCTTACTGCCAAAATAGCGAAGAAAAAAAAGCAAAAAAAGACCACCACCAATGCTATTTCTTCCCTACAATTGGATTGAAGTTCTTCAATCGATTTTAGCCTTGGACATTGTATCTATTTTGATTGAATCATGGACTTTTTCTAAATCGCTGTTCGTTGTATTATCTAAAAACTCTTTTTTAATTTGTGTTTCCATGGGTTGTTTGGTGCCATTTTCACTTTCTTTACTGGCGATGAACAGAAGCGATGCACAGAGAAAAACTACCAGTACCGCGGTTGACACGATACCAAATTTGAAAAAATGATATCCCCTTATCAGATGTGTTGCCTTTCGGTTGTTCATTTCGATGTTATTGTTGATGCAATACAACGCATCCTTGATTTCCATCTGCATGAATTTTTTTTCACTCAAAGATTGGTGGTTCAATATGGTCATTGGGGACTTATACCCATAATTAAACTTCTTTACATTGAAGTTTTTTAACGAGTTGATTATTGCTAAAATGTAGCACAGAAAGCACATGATTAACAACATTATGAAAACAATCCGAAAAATAATATGTGCATTCAGAATGGTTTCAACGATGAAGGGAACGAACAAACTCAGTAGTGCAAATACAAGCCCTGTTTGCGAAACCAATTGTGCGGTCTTATTTTCAATCATTACCAACCTTGAATTCTCCTCGGTTTCCATCTCTTTTAGATAGGATTTATGTAACTCCAATTGATCTCTCCTTAGATTCCGATAATCATTTTTATCATAATCAAAGGGTTTTTTTGATTCCAATTGCCGGGGTAAGAAAAGAAATTTGAAAAAACTCATGGGATAATTTAAGTCAGACCACTTATAATTGCCTCGGATATTTTTTGGCCTGTTTGCAATTCAATCCATGCCCATTGACCATTAGGGTTCAGTTCTAGAAAAAAATACTCATTTTCCATTGTCTTTATCATATCTATGGCTCCAAATCCCAAATTACATTCCTTCACTACCTGTACACACTGCTGCTCAATGGTTTTAGGTAGCCTCGTTTCCCTGAATTTCAATTTTTTCCGTCTCCAATCCACCTTGGTGTCCTCGTCTTCTTGGCTATCAACAGCTGCGGCAAAAACCTTGTCTTTCACTACAGTGACCCGAATTTCATACTTCTTTTCTATGTTTTTCTGAAGAATACAGGGATTCATATCAAACGAATCAAGGTTTTTAATAACATTTTCGCCAACCACATTTGTGAAGATAAAACCTGGTTGTTCACGATAGTCAATTCGTGTTCTGGAAATTGGCTTAATGATAATATTTCCATTATACCTATCATAAAAGGATTTTACCATTTCTTTTTTGTTCGTAATCAAGGTCGGGGGGATATTAAACCCCAACTCTTTGGCCTTCCTTAACTGTACAGTTTTGTTTTCTGCAAAATAGATGTGTCTCGGTTGACTCAACCATTGACAATCGATCGATGAAACTATATTTTGAATAAGCGCATCGTACTCCCCTAATAAATACAATCTTTCTTCTTCGGTCAATCCCTGGATTTGGGGGAGCTTTGTTCTTCTGAACCAACCCGATGTGAAGGTTTTGCAACCTTGGAAGTAGAAATCGAAGTCATGGTTGATTTCAAAGGCATAGTTCTGGAAAATCAAGTCCTCACAGTTCAATCTTTGGTACGGAATATTCCTTTGGTTTAATTTATTTATTACGAAATCAGCAGTATAATCAGTTCTATGGGTTATTACAAGAATCATCCCTATTAGGCGTCAGAATCAGCGGCTTCGTCATAAGTCCTTGTGGCTGTTGAAGTGTCCATCATCTGAATGAGGTAGTGAACATTGTTGTCCAAATCCGTAGACTCCATTTGTGTATTGGTGCGTGTTGCTGTGTCCATGTAGGACAGATTCAGAGTGTCATCAGTATCAGATACTTCTACATAATCCTTAGTCCCTGTGCTCGTATCCATAGATAGTACATCAAACGCTGGCAGGCCGGAATTCTTATCGATGGAAAGATTCAATTCCTCATCATAGCTTAGGATAGATTCATCCAGGCCAACCTCTTCGGGTTTCTCCAAAAAATTAAAGGTTATTGGTCTCATTATTTCTGTAATTGGTCTTATTAATTAATGGTTATCAGTTCATTGATTCTTTTTAAATCATCCTTGGTAAATTTCAGACTGTCCCTTTTTAAAAGATAGCAATAATCCATCAGTTCGCTTACGAAGAGTATCTCTGGTTTACTTGATGAACATCCTTTCCATTCCCCTATGTTCATCTTTTCCCTAAGAATATAACCAAGATAATAATTTCCTTGCCGTTTGTGCACCTTAAGACCATGTCTTTGTGAAGTGAAGACGGTCATATTGTTGGTGTTAAGATATTTCCCTTCAAACTGAAATACCTTTATCAGCCAATCATCCGTTAAGTACAATGGCCTATATTCATCTATAGTCACTTTTTTGCCATCTTTCTCCTTCTCGTAAATTTCCGATAAAATGGCGGTATCGACCATGGTTATCCTCTTCTTCTTGCAATCGAATATCAATTGCCCAATCCTAAGTTTGTCATGTAATGTTATATAAGTAAGATGGGGGCTTACATAGTGTTCCACGTTGTATTTTTCCATAGTTCTGTAGTTATTCTTTTGTCTCCTTTGGGTTCAATAGCTTTAACAGGGGACGCCATCTGTCGGGAAAATAGGGTGTCCCATAATAGTGATGGGCCAAATCACGAAGCATGGGGAAGCCGGCCTTGTCCGTTCTATACTCATAGGTAAATTCCTTGGCCCTCTCCAATAAGTCCTTACGAAAGCCGTCAAAATCCAATTCTCCTTCTGGGTATATCTTGGTACGGATTTCCGATTGGTATCCATCCCTTACGGATTTAGAGAACAATTGTTCCTCCAGATCATTTTCCTTATCCTCGATAAGGTCTTTTGAGGTGGATTCTATACCATGGTGGGGTACAAAAATCCCTAAAGTGATATCATGCTCTTGGACAAAATCAGGCAGCCATTCGTAATCCTCCTTAATATCCAAAATAGCAACATATTCCATCAGTGAGGCCAGCAGAGGTGATGTACTGTCCACATAGTATATAGGCTTTTTACCGGTTACCGTAAATTTGATGACATTATTGAGACTATTGTTGGCATCCGGCAACCTACCATATAGTTCCTTACCGTTCTTAATATATCCCAATACTTGCCTGAGATAGGTCTTGGCATTTTCAAGCTCCCCAAATTCAATGAACAGATCGATTACGTCCATCACCACTAAAGAATGGATATCCAAAAGTACCCTCTTTGAAACAGAATTTGCATTGATGGCACCTATCAATAGGCTTTTGGCCCTTTCTATTTCGAAATTTGGGGAAAAACGTTTCTCAAACTTAAGGACATAACACAACGTACTTAAATAGCCAAGAGTTCTATGGGTATACCCAACTTCATCATATCTTCCTGCCTTATGATGGGAAAGCCCATCTTTAAGCAGGGCCATGTCCAATGTTCTTTTAATGTATTCCCTGAGCAAGGAATGATAAAACATATAATGCCTTGCAAAATAGGCCACGACATTGGTGTGCCCCTCAAGCTTGTTTTTAAGAATCCAATGCCAAAATCGCAGTAAGAGATGTGTCAGGTATCTCTTGGCTATATCCAGATTGTTATAGGATTTTGCCTCTGTATACAGTATCAATGAAATGAGGTTCAGGGTCTCAAAAAGTAACGTTATTTTCCGAGGAACCTTTTTGGAGTTTCCTTTCCATGTTTCCATGTTCAAAATAGTGTCCACCAAGTCCACAAAATCCTGAGAAACTCCATCACTGGCATTTAAGTTTACAATTACCCTGTTGAAAAGGCGCGTGTTCTCTTGGTCCGTAAACAGGTAGGCACCAAACAATTTCGCATTGAACAGTTCTGTTAATTTGGATATGTTCCATTCCTCAAACTCAATCCCTTTATCAGTAAATTCTTTTTTGGCAAACCCAGTCAATAGTCCCCGGGCTTTCCCCGTGACAAGTCCATTGAAGGCCAATACTACCTTTATGGGAAGTTCCTTAAAATTTGGGTAAGTCGTATCAAATTCATGGTCTATGGTCATTGCAAGGCTACTCCTTACACTATTGGGGCCTGTATCCCAGTTCCTTCCATCGATATTTCCAGCTTTTATTTCAAAATAATATCGGTGCTTTTGTTTGCTCCCGTCTTTGCCGGTGGCTACAATATCCTTTCCGTATTGAGGAAACCCTTTATACTCCTTGGGCGTGGACAATATCTCAAAATCCATCGCCTGCAACAATAGTGGGAGCAGGGCGTCCAATTCAGAATCTTCTTTAAGGGATTCCAGATATTTTTGGACAATGATGGGTTTGATATCCATGTTCCTTAGATATTTCGCAGTTCAAGTTCAAATAAATCTGGATTCAATACGGCATTTCCATGCATCCAATGCCCAGAAGCAAAACGTTGTAACGGGGTGATTTCCTCTTTTTCCGGCAATTTCCATGCATTTCCCCTAACAATGACGCTTCTTTTTGCATGGCTCATAAAGGTGTCCTTACTTTGATGGATTTCTTCCATTAGTATGGACCGTCGTTCATGTTCCAAGGAGTAGAACAGTTCCATATAATCACGTTCATTTTGCCTAGGGTTCAAATCATCGACCGAGTCCTTAAGGGCCTTGATTTCCTTGTATCGATCCAGTGCCTTGGCCATTTCATTCAAGAAATTCTTGTCCTTGGCCGTTGTGCCCAATAACCTTTTTATGGATTCGAACAACATTTCATGATAGACTTCAACGATGAGTTGGACCAATCTCTCCTTTAGATATAGGTTGACCTTTGGAAATTTTGAGTGCCTCAACTTCAGTACAATGGGTAATAAACTGTCGAAGGAATGGGGGAATATACAGATGCAGCGTATTGCATTTACCTGCTGGTCTTCGTCGTCCAGTTTTAACAAATCCACAGGCAATGGGTTGATGTACCCGCACATAAGGACCTCCACGGGAAGGAGTCCCAGTTGCCTTTGTGGGTCGAACATTGCTAAAATCTGTTTTTCCGAAGCGTTCCTGTTGACCTGCCAAAAATGGCCAATTGCCTCTTTGAAAAAATTAATGGAACTCCGTCCCCATGCTTGATAGTAACACGCCCGTAGCAATCCGTACATATATTTAGGGTCCTTGAACCTCCAAAAGAAATTGGTCAAGACCTTAAAATTTGAAGTTTTGTTCAAATAGGCCATCAAAATACCGAATCGCTCCTCCTCAAAATTGGTAATATGGTTAGTGGACCACAGGACACCATGTTTTACCTCTTCATTCTCACTTTCAAAATAACTTTTGATCAAATCGAAAGACAGCTGTCTGATTTTTTTGGTTGCCTTTTGGTGAACTATCAGTGTACTCAAAACATACGCTTTTCGTACTCTATTCTCTTCCCTGTCATCTGAAGCGACAATCCCCAATATGGCCTCCAAGGTTTTTCTATCCTTTTTATCTATCACCTGGAAGAAACGAAATGCCTCATTAGGCCTTACTGCTATCAAGGTGCGATAATACTCAAATAGTTCTACTTTGCACGAATTGTACAGCCCAACAGCCAAATTGGTGACAAACCCTTTTTCTTTGGCGAGTTTGTGTCCTTTGCTCAACTCATAAAGTTCTTGAGCCAATTCTTTATTTTTGTATGGAAGAGAACGTGCAAAATCCAACACATAATAGGCTTCGTCATTTTCCATGGCCAATTTGCACAATGCAAATATCCTTGGTGCCGGATAACGGGAGTTGGGTAAAAAACGGAAAAAGCTATCCTCAAAAAGAAAGAGTTGATTTTCCCTTTGTCCTTTGTTCTTCATTAGTCCTTCAAAAAAACCTCCCACATCCACACCCTTTTGCTCCAATTGAAAAAGTACATATCCTTTAAGCCCTCTTAAGAATGTACTGTAGGATCCAATGACATTCGGCGCAATTCCTTGTTCTTTTTTCAGGACTTCTTCGAATTCATCCAGTTTTTGAAAAGCATTGGGTATATCGATCGGCAGTTGTCCCATCTTTTGTACGGAAAGTCCATATAGTGCCTTGGTCAAAAGTGGCGCATTTGTCTCAAATTCGTATAATTCCAGTTCTTTATTGATGAGTTTGGCTATTCCCAGCTCTACAAGGGCGTCCACGTTCTTGAAATCCCTTCTCTGAAATTGGCTTTTTTTCGTTTTGAGTATGAATTCCAAAGCCTGTTCAATATGTTTTTCGGGTTCCTTCTCTTTTTTGGTCATTGGTGTCGTATTCCTATTTCACTTTTTGTTGGACGTCACTAAAGTTAAGCAATGCTTATGATTAAATCCATAAGACCTCATTCCAATCCTTTCCTTGCCTCACTCCCATTTACCTTATTATTTCTCTAAACATTTGGGGTTTGAATTAGAAAAGGGGACAAAGTCCGTCCTAGATTTATTTAACGTAACTTCTGGCAACATCTACTTTGACCAACCATAATGCTTATTCATCGCATTTTTGACTTTAGTCATGTCGATTCCTTTTTTTTCGGAATACTCAATTAAATCAAGTTCAATTGAAATCTGCAATTTGTGAGCTTTTGATGTTATGGCTTTTATTCTTTCAATTAGCTTTTCAAAGTATGAATCTGATTTTAAATCATCTTTGTTCTCTGTAATGCTTTTATGAATAAGCCAATTTCTTTCCGTTAAAAGATTTGACAATTCAAACCCCAAGGCTTTAGGGAATAGCGATTCTTTTTTGATGGCGTTTATCGCCAAGCCAAGTGTATATTTCCGTTGCTTTTTTAAAAGATTGTCTGCTTCATTCTTCTGGTCAGGCTCTGTTTTTTTTAAGACAATTGAATGACTTAGCGCGTCTTCCAATATTTGAACCGCACATAGGGATTCTCCTAAAATAGTGTAGAGAGTTATTTCCCTCTTAGAGGCTTCTTTAAATTTGATGTTTTCAATCATGGGTGTTTTTTGAGGAAGTTTTAGAAAAATAAGCAGTTCTATCTAGGGGTAGCTTACACGTCTTTGTTGTATTTGTTCTGTTTGAATCATTTTCTTTCAAAATGGGCGATTGATTAGCAAAGTCTTGATAGAATTACCCCATAATACCTAGCTTTGTTAAACATATTCCGCCAATATGGTCGACTATGCTCAAGTTTTGCAATTGGGCGCAATGCACAGTTTTCGTTAATATCAATAAATCTTTTTGGAGATATGAGATTCTAAATGTAAGAATTTTCTAGAAAAAGGGAAATGTGGAATTCTGTAAGGGAATATTTAAAAGACAACGGATACTAATTTTATTTTCAAAGCCCTGCTAGTTTAAAAAATTCGCTAAGCTTCATACCCTTTGCTTCACAAATTCTATTTAAAGTTTCAACGGGTATTCTATATTCGTTTCTACCTTTAATTTTTCTTACAGTACTTTCGTCAACATTGTGTTTAATAGCAAAGGAACTCTGGGATTTTCCTTCCTTTATCCAAGGGAGTAGCCACTCCTCGGTTATATAGCTGCATATTTCCACATTAATATTTGACATCTAAGCAAAGGAATAGGATGGGAAATAAAATATCTCGGTCGTTCGACCGAAAACTGAAATATTTTATTATATTGCATTCAGTTATTTAAATTTGCGATTCTTCGTTTAGAACATATTTGAAGCAATCGCTTTGATTCTCGGATGGAAAACTGGTAATTTTTTATGCGAACGAGATGATAAGCAGTTTGCTCACGACCCGGGCGTGGGCTCACTTATCGTTTGCAGGGCATTTACCAGTGCCTCCGTCCGTTAAGTTGAGTTCCGCGCCTTTTTTTGGTGTATTGGTACATTGCAACTTTCTTCTTAGCGTTTGGTTTCTGTGGTCCTTTCGGGGTGTCGCCCAACCATTTAGGTTATGGGAAACATTTGGCAATTTTTTTATGTAGGGTTTACTCCGTGTTGTTGTCCTATTTTTGGGGCAGCGCACTCGGTGTTCGATATCCTGTTTAAAAAGAAGCCGAAGAACCCTGTATAATCCCAAGGCCAAGGTTGTGGGATGCACGTTACACACTTTTCCGGTTCACGATATCCTTTTGTCCCACAATCAACAACTGCACTTTTAGGGCAACCGGCCCGATCACGAAACCATGGTCTTTTTTAGTTTAGGAATCCTATTTCTGGGTATGTTTTTGCCCGGGCAGGATGGCCTATGTCCGAACCTTGATGTCCTTTTTGGAAGTTACGGTTTTTCCGTGACTTATGGGCAGTGTGGAGAACAACTAACGCTTTAATTAAAAGAACTCAATTTATGCAACGAATAACAATACGCATGCGCAGGGCATCCCTGTTCGTGCTTCTATATGCTTTTTTAATGCCCTTTTGTGCCTTATCTATGCAGGCGGGCACTGTCTTGGAACCACCACAGGCCACCGTTTCCGGCACCGTGACTGATACGTCGGGGAATCCCCTGGCCGGGGTGAACCTTGTGGTGGAATCCAAGAACATCGGGACCATATCCGGTCTGGATGGTTCCTTTTCCATTAATGCAGATTCTACCGATGTGCTGGTGTTTTCTATGGTGGGTTTCAAGACACTTACCGTGCCCATTGGGGGTAGGGAAGAGGTCTTTGTTACCATGGAGGAGGATGTAACGGTATTGGGCGAGGTAGTGCTCAATGCGGGGTACTATACCGTTTCTGAGAAGGAGCGTACGGGAAGTATCGAGAAGGTGTCCGCAGTGGATATCGAGAAACAGCCCATCTCCAATCCCTTGGCTGCTTTGCAGGGACGAATGCCCGGGGTGGAAGTCGTACAGACCTCTGGTATTGCAGGGTCCGGTTTTTCCATTCAGATACGTGGCAGGAACAGTGTGCGGGATCTGGGCAATGAGCCCTTGTACATTGTTGATGGTGTCCCGTACGATTCCTCTTCCCTAGGGGAGGAAGCGGCCTCCGGAATTCTGTTGGGACGGGGATTTAGTCCCTTGAACACGCTCAACCCCATGGATATAGAAAGTATCGAAGTCCTAAAGGATGCGGATGCGACCGCTATTTATGGGTCTCGGGGTGCCAATGGGGTGGTGTTGATCACCACTAAAAAGACAGGATTTAGCGGAACCCGGGTGAGCATCGGTCTGGAAAGTGGACTTGGGCGGGCCTCCCGGACCATGGACGTATTGAATGCGGCCGAATATCGTTTGATGCGTACGGAAGCCTATGCCAATGATGGTATCGATCCCTTGCCCTTTAACGCCTACGATATCAATGGGACATGGGACCCGGACAGGCGAACAGATTGGCAGCGGGAACTGTTCGGGAACACCTCCTATGTCAATAACCTGCAAGCGTCGATCACTGGAGGGGAAGGGCGTACTCGTTTTATGCTCAGTGGGAATTATCATGGTCAGACCAGTGTCTTTAAGGGAGATTACCGGAACGAAAAGATTTCAGGGCTGGGTAAAGTAAGCTTCACCTCCAAGGATGATAGACTTTCCCTGCAATGGTCCAATAATTTTACGTGGAACAATAATGACCTGCCCGCCAATGATATTACTTTTTTGGCCATTAGCCTTGCGCCCAATGCACCTGAGCTATATAATTCAGATGGCAGCTTGAACTGGGAAAACTCCACTTGGAACAATCCCCTTTCCCGGCAACAGGGAACATTTCGCTACAATGCGACGACCATGGTCAGCAATGCATCATTGGATTATACCTTATGGGATGGGTTCAAGGCAAGGGTCAATTTGGGATATACCGAGAGCCATTTGAAGGAAATCCGGACCAACCCCTCTACCATCTTTGATCCGGCCTTTGGTATTGGCAGTGAGTCTTCTTCCGCGATCCACAATACTGGGAAGAGGACCTCATGGATCGTGGAGCCCCAATTGGAATATGGACTGTCATTGGGAAATACCAGTGTTACGGTCTTGACCGGACTTTCCTTTCAAGATCGTAGAACAGCACGTTTGTCACAGTTGGCCCTTGGTTTCTCCAACAACAGATTTATAGAGAACATATCGGCGGCCAGTACCACCATTGGTCTGGCCGATGTAAACCAGCAGTATCGGTACCAGGCTGTTTTCGGTCGGGTCAATGTGAACCACAACGGAAAGTATGTGCTCAACCTCACAGGAAGAAGGGACGGTTCCAGTCGATTCGGCCCTGAGAAGCGATTTTCAAATTTTGGGGCCATTGGTGTCGCATGGATTTTTTCAGAGGAGCCTTTACTCAAGGAGCATGTTCCGTGGCTCAGTTTTGGAAAGCTTCGGGCCAGTTTGGGAACCTCCGGAAACGATCAAATAGGGGACTACCAATACTTGGACACCTATTCTTTTGGCATAGACCAATACCAGAACAGCGTTGGGATCTTCCCCACTAGGCTTTTCAATCCCAATTTTAGTTGGGAATCTAATGAAAAACGGGAAGTGGCCCTTGAATTGGGGATGTTGGGAGATCGGATCCGTCTGAATGCGGCCCACTATCGAAATACGTCCTCCAACCAATTGGTCGGTATCCCCCTTCCGGCAACCACGGGTTTCTCCAGTGTCAATGACAACTTGAATGCAACAGTTTTGAACGAGGGTTGGGAACTCGGTCTACATGCCATTATTGCCCGCAGTGAAAAGTTCACCTGGGAAACATCCCTTAACCTGACCATCCCCAAGACCCGATTGGAGTCTTTTCCCGATTTGGAAGGATCGACCTTTGCCAATCGTTTGAAAGTAGGGGAACCACTGAACATCGCCAAGGTATACCAAGTCAATGGCGTTGACCCGGAAACGGGACTGTACGTGTTCGAAGACTTTAACAATGACGGGACCATCACCAGTGTGGATGATCGGGAAGCCATTGCACGTTTGGACCCCAAATATTTTGGCGGGTTCACCAGTCAATGGACCTATGGAAAATTGACCGTCGATGCCTTGTTCCAGTTTTCCAAACAACTGGGACGGAATTTTTGGTCCACGGGAGGTGTGGCCCCCGGAGGATTGGCCAATCAGCCCAACGAGGTGCTGGACAGATGGACACCATCCGAAACGGATGCCGATATACAACGATTTACGGCGGGCCAGTCCCCAGAGGCCAGACAGAGCTATCGGAACTATGTTTCCAGTGATGCAGGTATTTCAGACGCCTCCTTTCTTAGGTTAAAGACCGTGTCGCTGTCCTATAACCTGGTGGCCAAGAAGGATAATGGTCTGGGATGTATCCTTTTCCTCAGGGGGCAGAACCTTTGGACATGGACCAACTATCTGGGATTGGACCCAGAGACACAGAACAGTGCAACAGTGCCCCCGCTGCGCATGGTCACCTTAGGAACACGTTTCACTTTTTAATCACACAACTATGACATCTACATATAAAACAATACGAGGTATTATACATACAATCCATCGGTCTTCACTTTTCGTGCTGATGATGGGGCTCTTTTTGGGGTCTTGCGAGGAATTCGTGGACATAGCTCCCCCGACCAACGAACTCACGGGAAGCGTTGTCTTCGAAGAAGCGGCCACCGTGGATGCTGCTTTTGCACATATCCACTCCCAACTAAGGGAGGATGTGTTCACGACAGGGACCGTATCGGGACTATCCTATCTAATGGGACATTACACGGATGAACTGACCCTGTACAGCAACGTATTGCCCGAAGTACAGGAATTTGCCAATGGCCGTCTAACGCCTCCCAATGGGAGTGTTGAACGGCTTTGGGACGGGGCCTATGAACTGATCTATGCAACGAACAGTATTTTGGAGGGAGTCCAAAACTCCACGGAACTGGCACAGGAGGATGTCCATCGGTTTCTGGGCGAAGCCTATTTTTTGAGGGCGTTCCTACATTTCCATTTAATGGAACTGTTCGGTCCGGTACCCTTTATCGATTCGACCAATTTTGACATCAACAGTAAAGTAGGCCGTATGGATTTGGAGCCACTTTCCATCTTGATCTTGGAAGATTTGAGATTGGCAAAGGAATTCTTGGCCCAAGTGGAAGCAGCGGACAATTACAGACCGAATTATTGGACGGTCACTGCGTTTTTGGCCCGGTTTTACCTGTATCGGGAAGAATGGTCGAATGCCCTCACGGAGGTCCTGGAGGTGGAAAAGGACGGTCCGTTCGGGCTGGAAGAGGATTTGCTGCAGGTTTTTAAAAAGGACAGCCCTGAAACCCTTTGGCAGTTGGATTCGGGCATCCCGGGCAACAATACCAAAGAGGGATCGACATTTGTCTTTTCGGAAGGTCCGCCTCCGAACTCGGCCCTTAACAACGATTTTATCAACCGGTTCGAAGCTGGGGATGGCCGTTTGCAGGCCTGGGTGGGCCAAGTCGTTGGTGATAGTGAAACTTGGTACTATGCCAATAAATACAAGTTGAACGCCCCAAGCCCCAGTACGGAGGAATGCTCCATTTTATTCCGGTTGTCCGAGCTGTATTTGATAGGCGCAGAGGCCTATGCACGTTTGGGCCAGGATGCTGAGGCGCTGGCTTATCTGAACCGGGTCCGACAGCGGGCATTGCTTACCCCGATTTCTGGACTGTCCGGTACAGCACTTTTGGATGCGATTTATAAAGAAAGGGCAGTGGAACTGTTTTCGGAGCAGGGACATCGGTTTTTCGATCTGAAACGGACCGCTAGGGCCGATGCCATTTTAGGTGCCATCAAACCGGAATGGGAGCCTTTTGCCATCAACTTGCCCATTCCCCAATCCGACCTTTTGTTGAACCCAAACCTGGCCCCACAAAATGAAGGGTATTAAGATTATGTTTTGGATTAGCTCCATTGCCTCGGGAAGGAAACGCACTGTCCGTAGGGCTCTTGCCCTAAGTGCGCTACTTCTTGGGGTGGCCTGCCCTCTTTGGGGGCAGGCCAATAATGGTATAGGGGCCTATCTGGAGGACAATCGGCTATTATTGGTGTTGGATAGGGAGATCATCGGAGAACCTATGTTGTTTGTAAGGCATCATAAAGGGCAATTGACGGTACGATGGTCACAAGTCGGCGAACAGGTGGTACTGACCCAACACCGAGTGCGTTCTGCCCTTGGCGAATGGATTCCCATTGATGCCGATTACAAGATCGAAGAACGGGTTCTGGGAAAGTTCAAGGTCATCAAGGATAAAAACGACACCTATGGTCTTACCATAGATGCTACCGAACTCATACTGGCCAATGATATCAAGTGGTTTGCCTATGATTCCCCTGAGCGCATTGATCTTCGAAAGTCATACATTTATAAGGTGGAGAAATTGGATGGGGAGACCATCATCCGAACGAAACGGACAAAGAATTCCGGTTCTTCGTTGAAGACCATTGATGTGGATTTCAGTTTTTATCAGTTGCCCGATCGGCCCATGCGACCCCGATTGTTCGATCACCGGATGGGATACTATTTGGAGGATGTATGGGATGCACAAAGAACGGATAATTACAAGGCGGCCATCATGCGTTGGCGCATGGAGAAAAAGGACCCGAGGTCGGCGTTAAGTGAACCTGTGGTCCCGATCACTTTTTATTTTCACCCTGATGTTCCCGATGTCTGGAAACCCTATATCCGGGCGGGAATAGTGGCATGGTCGGCCCCTTTTGAAGCAGCTGGGTTCAAGAATGCCATTGAGGTACGGGACTTGCCGGAAGGAGAGCCAAGTGGTCACAGTGTGACCTATTCCATGATCCGATGGGAGAATTTTTCAGGGGTTCGTGGATCGGAAAAGGAGAGCGGGTCAACGGCAAAAATGATCGTGGACCAACGAACGGGAGAAATCCTTAAGGCGGATATTCTGATCAGTTCCTCCGTGCGCAGTCTCGTTGAGGAATATGTGGTACGCTGTGCGCCCATGGATGCAAGGGCACAACGAAATCCCGTACCAGAATCCCTGGTAGGGGAGCTTTTTCAATATGTGACCTCCCATGAAACCGGCCATGCCTTGGGGCTTATGGATGGGAATTACGGGGAATATGCCTACCCCATGGAGAAAATACGGGATGTGCAATGGCTCCGGAAAATGGGGCATACGCCAAGCATTATGAACTATGCAAGACATAACTATATTGCACAGCCCGAGGATAGCATTCCTGCATCATTGTTGTTGCAAAAGGTAGGGCCTATGGACATTTTCCAAATTAAATGGGGCTATAGCAACTTCTCTAGGGCTACTTCCCCACTTGAAGAGCGACCAATTTTAGATAGTATTATCCTTGCCTATGATAGTATTCCTTGGTATCGGTTCAATGCCGATCGGTATGGTAGGATAGGACCGGGGAACACCCATGAGGCAGTGGATAATCGTGACCCCATAAGGAGTACGGAACTAGGGCTTAGGAATATGGAAAAAGTGATCGGGTTATTGCCAAAGTTGAACCGTGACCAACCGGATGATGCCCTTTTGAAACGGCTTTATATGAAAACCTTGGAGCTCTGGTTCCATGAAATGCGTCATGTACTTTCCCTAGTGGGCGGTTATACGATCCATTATAGATCAGAGGCTCAGCCCGGTGCCGTATATACGCCCATTTCCATGGAGGAACAGCGCAAAGCCCTTAGGTTTTTGCTCCAAAATGCCTTTGAGGTACCCCAATGGTTGGAACATCCCAGTTTTCAATATCGGCTTGATGAAATAAGCGGTTCCGATATGTTATTGGTCTATCAATTACAATTATTGTCGGAACTGTTGGGCGCATCCCGAATGGGGAGGTTGGAGCACATGGAGAGGAATCACCAGGATGAAGCAGTACTAACGGGAATGATCGGTATGTTACAGAAAGGACTGTTTCAAGAATTGGAAGATGCCAAGGCTGACATTTCGCCAAGACGTCAAGCATTGCAAAGAGCCTATATTGAAACCATGTCTTCGCATGTGCGCTCTGAATCACCTTCAAGTAGGCTTTCCATGGAACAATTGCAACGTTTTCCAAGCCAATATGTCAAAAGTGAATGTCGTTTTGGTTTAAGGCAACTTCAAAAAAAAATGGAAATGGTAATAAAAGAGTTGGAAGATGGACAGCAAAAAGAGCATTTACGGGCATGCTTGAAGATGATCAATACCTGTTTATGATGATCCAAGCAAATAAAAGGGAGCCAAAAAAAGCTCCCTTTTTCAAAGGCCTATTGCCTTTTCAATTGAACGGTACAACTGGTACCTGCCCTATAAACGTCCTCCAAACCGAATTGGCAGACGTTTTGCCCTGTAATGGAGCAATCGTCAACCGAAATGGGTTGGCAGGGTTCGTTGGGGTCTGGATAGTATTCCCCAAGGATCATGTTCTCATCAAGGACTGAATTGTCCTTCATGGTAAAGGCACTTGCGGCCACTGCGAATACAATGGCAAGTGCAGGAATCAAAAATTTGAATTTTCTCATCGTGTTACATTTAAATGATGATCTACTCTGTTATCGGGTTTTCGATCTTCTCCCGCTATCGGCCGATAGGTTTTGGAGACGCCTCCAATTTTATGTAGTAAGTCAGTTGACCCAAACTAGTATGCTAATTCATAAACGGATAATCGGTTCCCAACAAGTGCATAGAGCAAATTGTCAACAACTTTGATTTCCCGTATCTTTTCCCGTTCTGTTTTGTGTATGTATGTACTGAACTCATAGGTGCCTTTTTTCCAATCGTATACATCCAGTATACTGGCTTGATTCAGGATATCCATGTTCTCATACTTGCCCAATCGGTTGGAAATGATATAGGCACGGGAACCCTCCAGGGATGAACTGTTGTTGATGATCACAGGAGGGGCCAGCATTTCCGATATTTGTCCTTCATTCAATGAAGTCACTTCGATTTGTGCGGTGGTGACGGTATCCAGTGTTTTTTGTCGCTTTATGATATTGAGATGGGAATCAAGTACAATGAATTCGTTCCGGTAATAATAAGAATAGAGAAGCGAGCTATGGTCGGGGGTACTTGTCATGGCACCATCCACATCAAAAACCCCGTCGATCTGTCTTTCCAAAATTTTTGGTTCAAGGTTGGCCAGTGCATTTGTGTCGAATTGAAATGAACCGAGGGTGATGGTCTGGGAATCGGTATCAAATGTTCTACAGACCAGTTCAGTCTTACCAACGGGTATGGCTTTATCGAAAAAGACGGGACTCATGATCGAGTCCTGTATGCTCCAATCTCCTAGATGTCCCCTCAAGACAATGGGAACGGTTCCATCAAATAAGAAAAAATAGGGTTGTAGGACGCTGATTTGCACATTCCGAAATTGTAATCCCCGATTGTTTACATATAACCTGATATGTGATGTGTCCAGCGATTTTAAGTCGATTTGGAGTACATGAAACGGGGCTGTTCCATTGCCCAAATACATATTGTTATTGTCGTAACCGGCTATATAATATGAATTATATCCTAGATCAAGGTCAAATTTTTTGGTAATGGCATGTGGAGGGATTCTTCGGGTAAAGGCATTGTTGCGGTGCACTTGACGCTCCGAGGAGAGGAAAAGAACAATGACCAGCCCCATGCCCAGACTTGAGGTCCCCAAAAGTTTTACTGCGGTTTTTCCTGTTCTCATGATACATTTGGTTTTAGGGTTGGATAAGTTTCCAATAGTATAATTCCAATGATGGCCATGGCAACAAAAAATAGGTTGAACACAATATGTTCCGTCCATCCCAGATCCTCAAGTACACCACCACAGGAACAAGGGATATAGTCACTGAATTGCAAAACCATGACGATATAGGTGGTGAACATCACCATCAGGGCCAAACTGCCATAGAAGGCCGCCAATCTTGATCTATTGAACAACAACAGTAAGGCCAAAAGGTATTCCACACCGGGAACCATCCAGGCCACCCCATCCGCATATGCTGTCAGAACCGGGGACTGCCCCAATTGCACTTTGAACTGCCCGAAATCCCAAAGTTTGCTGGTCGCCGCATAGATGAACAGCACTACAAACAGGAGGCTGATGGTCTCGACAATGCGATGGTTATGTTTTTGACCCCATTTCATTTTATTTGTAACCGTTTGATTTACAATGTAAAATTAAAGGGTCAAAAGGATCTCTAAGGGATTATTTAGGCTCTGAAAAGGATTATTTTGACAGTCTTCTCAATACAGAGGGACTATATCCATACCTTTTTTTGAATTCCCGGGCAAAGTGGTTGCCCTTTTTGAAACCTACGGTCCTGGCAATGGCAAGGATGGTCTTGTTGGAGTGCTCTATCAGGATATGGGCCTTTCTGAGCCGTTCATGTTTTTGATATTGAAAGGCCGTCATTCCGAAGAGCTCCTTGAATCCCTTTTTGAACTTGTACTCGTTGGTGTTGCAAATATGGGCCAGCTCTTTGATCGAGGGCAGCGGGGTGTCCAAGTGGTCCATGATATATTGTTTGCCCTTCCTTAGGTTCTCCATGTCCATGGCGTGAAGGATATGGGTCTGTGTTTTTTGTGGTTTTGGCAAAAGGCCATGGGACTGTAATTGCTTTTTCAGTTTCTTTTGAAGGAATCCCTGATCCGTCCCCTCTTTCTTGACCAGATCAAAGGATATAACCTTAAAAGTTCCCTTTTTGCCTTCATGTTCCGGGAAATAAATGACCTTGCAATGGGCGGGGAGCTGGAGCCCCGATTGTTCGGTAAAGGTCAACCGTAGGGTCAGTTCCCAAACCCGATCTTTTGGGGAGGAATTCAGCAGTTTTTTCCATCCCTTTTGGAGGTCCTTGGCCAAGAGCTGCACAAAGGGACGCCCGATCAAGGCCCCTTCCTTATGGTTCAATAACGTTTCGACTGTAGGGTTTATCCTGACGATATGACCTTTGGTGTCCAGTTCAAAGAACAATTGAACGACCATTTCATAGGAATTGTGAAGTTTGATAAAGCCTTGGTGCAGAAAGGCGTCCCTGAGTTCCTCGGTAGTGGAGTTGACCAAAAAGGTCAGGGCCTCCAGTGCATCGTTTTGATCCGTTCGTTCGATTTGGTAAGAGAAGTTCCCATTGGCGATATGCACCAATTGGTTGTAGATATGCTCCAATCGCTTCTTGTTTTCCAGACTGTCCATAATGGTCCCCGTGTTTTAGATTCATAATCCAGTGGAAACGGGACATAACACCTATCTTGGGCGCGATAGGTACCTGCGGGCCGTTTCCATGTCGGGGAACATTTGAATGGGCGCCGAACGCATTCGGTTCGAAATGTATTTGAAGAAGACCCTTTCCAAGGGCGTGGCAGCAACCAGTACCAGTTCCTCGACCAGTTCGGCACCTTCTCCAGATAAAAAGTGCCAGGCTTCCTTCTCGATATGCCTGACCCCATTGATGTTGCAAAGGATGCGGTAGGGTTTTCCCTGTTGCAGGAGCATGCGACGGGCCACCGTTTTTTTGGCTCCCGAAAGGTCAATGGAGATGCCCTCTTTCCAAACAAAAAAGAGGATATCATCTTCCAACCACATGGTGGCCCATTCGGTTTCCACAATTCTTTTCATCCGTTGCGATTTCAAAAAGGGCGATTAAAATAAAAAATTTCTGAAAATATTTTTAACAAGAAAAATCTGCTTTTTTAACAAAATAGGCTCTAAAATGGAAAAAACTTATCTGTAAGGGATTTTTTTGATCCCATCATGTCCTTGATGCACAAAACATTATGGATTTTATTTAGTTTGAAACCGTGCGATTTGATACCAATTCGTTCAGCAGTTCAAATTTGTACAACTGATTTGGTACCGATTGGATTGATTTGAAGGATATCCAGCAGAAAAGTTCCCTGAATACGAATTTGATGTAAAGTGCCCTCCCTTTGATGATATGGCTAAGGGAGGGAACACCATACGTTTTTGGAGACTACTAAAGATTACCTATAATGAAATATCAAAAACTGCTATCGGAATTTGAGGGCCAGTTGGAGGCCTTGGAAAGTGGGGACGGTGATATCCTTTACAAAGCGGAGAAGGGCATCGCACTGGTGGAGAAATGCATCCGCAAACTGCAAAAGCAGATTGTGGGGAAGAGTTTTGAGACGCAGGCCGACGAGATTTATTTTTTTAAGCACGTAAAGCCCCAGATCTTTAGCAAGCTCATTTATTACATCAGGCTCTTTAGCATTGAGAGCAAACGGCCACGGGGTAAGGATGTGGCCCAAGTAAAATACCTACAGCAACAGATCGATAAACTGCAAACCTTCTTCAACGACAACTTGGAATTCTATAATTATTACCGACGTGGGGCGATGTCCATGGACGAGCAGTATTTTGTCCGGGGCAACCGTGACCTGCGCATGCCCTTGGAATCCTTCCACTTTTTGATAGATGACCAGTTCTCCACCTGTCAGGACGGTACGGTGGCCACCATTATGGCCTATGACATGCTCATCGTGTACTTGAGAAAGGAAGTGGACGACCTCAATAACAATATGGAACCTACAAAGAACACACCCATGGAAAAACCATCAAAACTTTTTTGGACGGGGAGCAAGACCGATCTCATTGAGCTCCTTTATGCCCTACATACCAGTAAATCTATCAACGGAGGTACCGTGGACATCAAGGAAATGGCCTCCCATTTCGAATACTTCTACAATGTCGACCTGGGCAATTACTACCACACCTTTATTGATATCCGTTCCCGAAAGAGCAGCCGGACAAGGTTCCTGGATAGGCTCATCGAGATGCTCAACCAGCGGATGGAATCCCTGGAAGAATAGCCCCTGAATTTTTCCCAAGTTGGTACCAACTTGGGAATTTTGGTTTTCGGGGGTTTTGGTGCCCCTTTTTTGCGATTTTGAAGCTTTTTTGGACCTCCCAAAAATCCAAATGGGACTAAATCGATACAAATTTTAGGATAAAAAAATCGTTCCCAAGTTGGTACCAACTTGGGAGTTTTTTCCAAAATGCTTTTCGAGTTTTGTCCATGAAAGTCAAATCGATGGAAGGGCCATCAAATGAAATGATAGTAATGCGGTGGTCCTTCTTTTTAAAAACTCAGAAACTATGGGAGCGACCATAATTACTACAGAAGACCTGATGGAGTTCAAAATGGAACTACTGGAGGACATCAAGGATTTATTGGAAAACCAAAACAAGCAAACGAACAAAAAATGGCTCAAATCCAATGAGGTCCGAGAACTACTGGGTATTTCTCCTGGTACATTACAAAACCTTCGTATCAACGGTACCTTGCCCTTTTCAAAAATAGGCGGGGTGTTGTACTATGATTACCAAGAGATCATTGAGGTTTTGGAAAAGCATAAGATCCATAACCGTATCTAGTTTTGGGAGAGATCAACTACATCAAACATTTGAACGGGGTCTTTGGACAATTCTCCAAAGACAGCCGGCTGAATCCCACCCATATTAGTCTTTATATAGCCTTGTTCCAATTCTGGAACACCAACTACTTTAAATCGGAATTCTTTATCAACCGGGATGAAGTCATGCAGTGTGCCAAGATCGGTTCCAAATCCACCTATCATCGATGCATCAAGGAACTTGACCATTGGAGCTATATCGTCTATACCCCGTCCCACAATCCTTTTAAGGGGAGTAAAATCAAGATGTTCGATTTTGGGACAAGTGCTGGACAAGCAGTGGACCCAAGCCGTACCGTTATCGGGACAAGCAGTGGACAAGCAGTGGTACCTATAAACAAACACATACAAACCTTGAAAAACCAAAAAAACAATAAAAAACCACGAAATTTCAAAAAATTGGATTTTGATGGTTTGGAAAACAGAAACAAACAGAAGACCACTGTCCCATATCAGGACAACCTAAAAACCAAGAAACAAAAAAATTACAACGAACCCCTGTGAGATACCATGCTCCACATATCATCACTGAAGGAGCCATCCAATATCCGTTGGGCACCCTCAACGGCAAAGAAATCCAGTACGATTTTGAAAAAATCCTTATCTATCTCAATGCCAAAGGAAAACTCTTGTTCGGGAAAAAGTTCAAGATCTATCGGGAGGATCGGGAAATTCTGTACAAGCTTTGCCTTTATTTTATCCAAGACAAGGCCCGTTGTACCCAAATGGGGATTGACATCAATAAAGGACTCTTACTCTCGGGACCGGTAGGTTGTGGCAAGACCAGTCTCATGAAATTATTAAAACACCTAGTCCCCCATCAACGACCCTATGAGGTCGTACCCTGCCGGAACATCGTGTTTGGGTTTAACCATATCGGCTATAAAACCATTGAGGATTTTGGCAATTCCCAGTTCTTCTGTTTTGATGACCTAGGAGTAGAGCCTATTGGGCGATACTTTGGGAAGGACTGCAATGTAATTGGTGAAATTATGCTATCCCGACACGAGCTTTTCATCAATCATAAGCGAAAGACCCATGCTACCACCAACCTCAATGCAGCGGAGTTGGAAGAACGGTATGGTAACCGGGTTCGTTCTCGAATGCGGGAGTTGTTTAATTTGGTAGCCTTTGACAAAGGGAGCAAGGATAAACGAATGTGATATGAAATACGCGGTTTTAGACCTTCCTTTGACAAAATACTTGAGCTTAATCGATGCACAGCAGGGATTTGTTCTTTAACTAAATATTTTTTCAATCATGATAACGATTTGTTAACGCGTGATCGATAAAACTACATTCAGAATTCTATTTTTGAAGCAAGTTGTGGTGTTAGGCATTCGTCGACTCTCCACGAGCTGTAATAATTCATCAATCAAGGCTAGCCTTATAATCAAAAAACAACATGATATGAAAGAACTGGATGAACATGCCCATCGGGACAAGGTAGGAAAAACAAAGACATTAATTGTTTTTATAGTAACCATTGTTTTGGGGTATCTGCTTTTTATAATTCCCGATGTATTTTTTGGAGTTACCAAAATGAATGGGGGTAAAATCGGTATAAACTTGCTTTTTATGGGCCTTTTCCAATTGATATCCATTATGGTCCTGCTCTATGCTTCCCTCAAAATCCTTAAGAAGAAGTTCAGTGCTATTGGCCTTAGGTTCGAAAATTTTGGAAAGGACATCCTACTGGGCCTTCTGTTTGGTGGCTTATGGACCTTTCTTCAATTTGTTTTTATCATTCCCAATACGGGGGGTATCAACAGGATGGACATTAAAGGAATGTTGGAAATGTATGACGGCAGTTTAGTGGGGACCTTATCTTTTGTTGCGCTGGGAGTTATCGGTGGTGGTATTACCGAAGAACTTTTTAACAGGGGTTATTTTATCAATGTGTTAAAGGAAACTTTCAAGAATCCAAAAACGGGGCTCTGGTTTTCGGCAGTTTTGTCCATCTTGATATTTGCTTTGGGCCATATGCCGGGTACTGCCTTGGATTGGTTTGATATTTTGGTGCCCACCATTCTTTATACGGTATTGTTCATTTGGACCAAACGCCTTACGGCTTCCATGGTGGCGCATGGGGTGTACAATATGTCGGCCATTATTTTAACGTATTACATGTATTTTCTTTAGGAATCAATGTCAACCCAATGGTGGGTAACGTGACCGTCACCAGGTTGTGGGTTTTATGGCGTCTCTTACCGACCTAGTTTATATTCCAGAATGCCCCTACTAAAAAGATGAGTATCGCTCGGCTTTATTGCGGGATATACACAGGAAGATCGGATGAAATGGATAAAACAGAAACCCGAGTTTTCTGAGATACGGGAGGTTTATCAACAAAGAATTGAAAATTGAAACCTATTGGATTTCAGGTGTGATTTTTATCAAAAACTACATCCAACCATCAAATATTCATTATGATCAAAAAATGTTATATCATACCATTACTGGCTGTACTGTTCTCCTTTTGTTCCCCAAAAAAGGCACAATTTGAAACTAATGAACTCATTGGGGTATGGTCTGGAATATTGTTTCAAACTGAATCAACATACGATTCCTTAATCTTGTTACCTGCAAATGCTCCAATTGAGGCCCGTTTATATTCAAAGGGCAAGAAAACCGTACACCATATCAATAGGAAAGGAACAAACCTTAGTTTTAAAGGTCCTTCAGGTCTTCGGTTTGATGCTTTGCTATCCAATGATAGCAAGGCCTTGCATGGCGTGCTTACCCATGACCTATGGGCGCAAAGTCTTGATTTTGAAAATACCGATGACCACTGGGTCGCCAAAATCCATAAACCGGAAATAATTGACACTGATTACCTTGTTTATTTGGAGTTTTATAAAGATTCTGCAGGCACGGTACAGGCCAATATTCAAAGCAATAAGGAAAATAGGAAGCTACATTTTGCCATCGATGAGGTTTTGATCGAAGGCAACCATATCGATTTCAAGATTACGAACGACCGTTTCGGGATTTCGGTTGTGTATGATACGGAGAAAAGAAATATATCCCTTACGTATGGCAATGCCGGGGGGCAAAGGGAAATACAGTTGAAAAAACTCAACGATGATCAACTGGAAGGCTATTTGCCAAGGTCACCAAAAGAAAAATACCTGTACAACATTCCAGAAGCTCCCGACTCCACCATGCAAACGGCTTCATTGGAAGAGGTAGGCATCGATAAATCTCTTTTGGATTTTTTGGGTCAAGCAAACAGCAAAAATCTTGAACACATCCATAGTATTCTGATCACCAAGGACGGAAAACTTGTATTTGAGGAATACTTTCACGGATATGACCGGGAGTATCTTCATGATGTACGGTCCGCTTTCAAATCAATCGCATCCTTGGCCGTGGGCAAGGCCATGATGAAAAACGATGGGTTGCACGTTGAAAATGCCATTTTGGACTACTATCCTGAATACGACATCCATGATGTTCGGAAGAAAAACATCACCGTGCACCATTCCTTAACCATGAGTACGGGCATACAGTTGGAGGATGAAGATAAAATGCAATGGGAACATGAAGATTGGGTGGGGCACAAACTCGACCTTCCCATGGCACATGAACCCGGACAAGTGTACGAATACTCCTCTGGGGGCAGCAACCTGTTGACTGGGGTCATTCAGAAATCGGTGGGTACCTATCTTCCCCTTTTCTTTTATGAGGAACTATTGTTGCCCATGGAGATCCATGACTTTCAAATGCTTACATCACCACATGGGAGAGGGTATTTGGCAGGGTCATTTTATATGCGGCCCATCGATTTTACCAAGTTTGGATTATTGGTGCTTAACAAAGGAACTTGGAACGGAGAACAATTGATTGGGGAATCCTGGATCGAAAAATCCACGACACCCCACATCAAAGGAAGTTGGCCCAAAAATTCAGATTATGGGTATCTGTGGAGATTATTGGAACGTGAAGTGGGCGGAAAACAGATGAAGACCGTTGAGGCTTGGGGCAATGGAGGCCAGTTTCTTATCATCATTCCGGAAATTGAAATGACCATTACCATGACGGGGGGCAATTACAATTTATTCCCGGACATGGAGGACCGTCCTTTTTCAATTTTAAACGAATACATATTGCCCGCTGTTCAAATGAAATAAGTGCTTACAACATCAAATCAAAAAACGAGTTAAATGAAATCTAAGAAAATACTTAAAAAGATACTGTTGTCCCTATTGTTTTTGATTGCGGCCTTTGTGACCTACAGTCTTATACCAAGGGTTGGACATTCACAAAATTCGTATGCCGAGCCACTTATGAAAGCCAATCCACTGTCAATATCGTTTCAAGAAGAGTTGAGGAAATTTGCACAGGACACGGCCACAAAAACAGAAGTTGTCATTGCGCTAATGAACAACGAAATAATTTTTGAAAAAGGAAACACAAAAAAGCTGATCAACCTCCATTCTGCAAGAAAAAGCATTATGAGATATCCTTGTGGCTTTAAAAACCAAAGGTATTTACGGAAGAAGAACCGATAAAGAGACGTATGAACGCTTTTTAACCAAACTGTTTGAGGCAAAAAAATAAATTAAGACTCACGGCGAACACTCATCTAATATGTCCAATTTAAAAATTAATAATTAATGACTAAATCCATCAAAAATAAATATGGTTCGATTGTAATTGTCGGCTTACTATTAGTATTCCAAGGTTGTATAAGCCATAAGAGGTTTTCAAATACAATACTTATTGAAACAACCGATTTGAAACATCAAAAATATACGGGTCAATGTTGGAGTTTTGCCTCAACCTCTTTCTTGGAAGCTGAAGCGATAAGATTAGAATATAACATACCCGAGTTATCTTCTTTTTTCTTTGTGTATCATAATTATTTAGAAAAGGCAAAAGATTATATAACAAATAAAGGTAATTCATATATAAACAGTGGCGATTTAACCTTTTCAGTTCTTGAAATTTTTGAAAATTATGGGGCGGTTCCCGAGTCAGTTTATGATGGGAAATTGGGTAGTGTTACCACTAAAAAACAAATGAATAGTAGATGGGCTGAAGAAGATGAAATGAATGCCTTAATCAAGCATAAATTAGACTCACTTATCAAGATTAATGCGAGTGTTGACCAATCATTAGAAATAGTTGAAAATATACTGAACAAATATATTGATGATATTCCTGAGACTTTTATTTATCAAGGAAAAACCGAAACGCCAAAGACATTTGCTAAAAAATTTCTGCCACTAAATTCTGAAGACTACGTTGAATTGACGTCCTACAGTCACCATCCATTCAATGAAAGGGTTATACTTGAAATACCCGCAAATTGGAGATTTAAAAAATACCTAAATCTGCCAATTGAAGATTTTATGAACACGATAGATAATGCTATAAAGAGTGGGTTTACTTTAGCGTGGGATGGAGATATAGGTTCTTCTGGAGGATTTGCTGACAATGGTTACACTAAAGTTAAAGGTGAGTATGAAGAAGAAAAAACTATAAGTCAAAAACAAAGGCAGAGTGCTTACGAGCGTAAAACAACAACAGATGACCACAATATGCATTTGGTTGGTATTACATATGACAGAGATGGGCAAAAGTTTTATATGCTAAAAAACACTTGGGGTAAAAACGAAGGGATGGATGGAATTTGGTATTTATCAGAAAATTATTTTCGTTTACGCACTATCTCAGTAACCGTGCATAAAGAAGCTTTAAGTCTACCAAAAACATAAAACAATGGTGAAATTTAGACAGCTATTCATTACGATATCAGTACTTGCACAACTCTGTTATAGTTGCAATAATACTACCGAAGAGTTAACGCAAGAAAATACGATAAATAAGCTCGCAGATGCTTACCTCAAAAGGCTATTTAAAACTTTCCCTGGCAGAAACTATCGTTACGAAGATTTAGAAACCCAGGGATTAAATTTTTACAATAATTCCATAGAACAACTAAAGGTCTGGCATCAGTTTGAAGACAGTCTATATGTAGTCCTAAAAAAAATTGATATAGAAGAAGAAATGGCAAGAAGTGCTCGAATAACCTACTGGATTCTTAGGGAAGAATTGGAAAGCAGTATTCAGTTAAGGGTTTGTAAAGAAGAATTATGGAATGTCAATCATATAACAGGGATACATACTTACCTGATTAATTTAATTGATTCACAGCCTGTAAAAACATTAGAACAACAAGAGTTTGCACTGAAACGATGGGCTAAGGTTCCAGAAATAATAGAAATAGAGTTGTTCAATTTAAAAAGAGGATTGGCAGAAGGTTATTCCATGCCAAAGGAAATTGTTCAATTAGTGATCGATGATTTGGAGCAAACGCTCTCTGCTAATGAACAAGAGTCAGTATTCATGTCTCCCTTCAGACGGAGCGATAACGAAAATTTCAAAAACGAATGGAAACACCTTGCAACCCACTCAATCATTCCTGCAATAGATAAATACAACTTGTTTTTAAAGGAAGAGTACTATCCAACTACACGAGAATCTGTTTCAATTTTAGATAATGAAGGGGGTGAGAATTGCTATCAAGCTTACCTGAGAAAGCAAACCTCCGCCAAAATTAAAGCACTTCAAGTATTTGAAACCGGAAAAAGAAATGTCGAGACCAACATGGATGACATTACAAAAATAGGTAAAGATATTTATAACTCGGATAAGATTCATGTTATAATAGATTCTATAAAATCAGATTCGAGTATTAGATTCAATGATAAACAAGAAGTTCTGGAGCACATCCAAAAGCTAATAGTGAAAGCTGAGAAGCAAAGCAAAAATTGGTTCAAAAACTTACCTGCTCGTAACTTAGAAATAAAGCCATATCCTATTGGTAGTAGATCCTATGGTAGCTATGAGTTTGCACCAGAAGATTCTACATCATATTTCCGTGTAAATCTCGATCAGCCTACAAAAATATCTAAGGCCAGTTTGGAAAAACTGGTTTTTCATGAAGCGATTCCTGGTCATCATTTTCAAATTGCCCTAGAAAATGCAATTAAAGGACGTCATAAAATCAGTGAAAACGTTGGTTACAATGGTTACATTGAAGGCTGGGCAAGATATGCAGAAGCGCTGGCTGAGGAAATGAACCTATATACTACTGAGGCCTCACTAATCCTACGGCGCACTTGGAATTACAGAGGTATGGTTGTTGACCCGGGACTTCATTTATATAGATGGAATAAGGAAAAGGTGATTGAATATATGATGGAATCTGGGGGTAGTTATAATTCCGCTCTATCCTTATACTATAGGATAATTGCTACTCCAGGTCAATTAACAGCATATGACGTGGGAGGAAGTGAAATATTTAGATTTAGAGAGTTAGCTAAATCTCAGTTGGGGGCTTCTTTCGATTTAAAGGAATTTCATGAACTAATTCTAAAAAATGGTTCTATACCCCTCACAGCTCTTGAAAAGGAATTTGAACTATGGTTAAGAGACCAAAAGTGATTTCTGCAAATACCATGAGTACGGGCATACAGTTGGAGGATGAGGATAAAATGCAATGGGAACATGAAGATTGGGTGGGGCACAAACTCGACCTTCCCATGCCATATGAGCCGGGAGCCGTTTACGAATACTCCTCTGGGGGCAGCAACCTGTTGACCGGGGTCATCCAAAAATCAGTTGGCACTTATCTTCCCCTTTTCTTTTATGAGGAACTATTGTTGCCCATGGAGATCCATGACTTTCAAATGCTGACATCGCCACAGGGGAGAGGATATTTGGCTGGCTCATTTTATATGCGGCCCATCGATTTTACCAAGTTTGGATTATTGGTGCTGAACAAGGGAACTTGGAACGGAGAACAAATGATTGGGGAATCCTGGATCGAAAAATCCACGACACCCCGCATAAAAGGAAGTTGGCCCAAAAATTCAGATTATGGGTATCTGTGGAGATTATTGGAACGTGAAGTTGGCGGAAAACAGATGAAGACCGTTGAGGCTTGGGGCAATAGAGGCCAGTTTCTCATCATCATTCCGGAAATTGAAATGACCATTACCATGACAGGGGGCAACTATAATCTATTTCCGGACATGGAGGACCGTCCTTTTTCAATTTTAAACGAATACATATTGCCCGCTGTTCAATTAAAATAAGTACTTACATCATCAAATCAAAAAACTAGTTTAAATGAAGCCTAAGAAAATACTTAAAAGAATCCTATTGGCCCTATTGTTTTTGATCGCGGCCTTTGTGACCTACAGTCTAATACCAAGGGTTGGACATTCACAAAATTCGTATGCCAAGCCACTTAAGAAATCCAATCTACTGTCAATATCGTTTCAAGAAGAGTTGAGGAAGTTTGCACAGGACACGGCCACAAAAACAGAAGTTGTCATTGCGCTAAAGAACAACGAAATAATTTTTGAAAAAGGGGACACAAAAAAGCTGATCAACCTCCATTCTGCAAGAAAAAGCATTATGAGTCTCTTGATCGGTATTGCAAAAGAAAAAGGGATGTTGCAATTAGATGAAAGTTTGGGGAGTTTAGGTATTGATGAGAGCAAAACACCTTTGACAGAACAGGAAAAAACAGCGACAATCAAAGATTTACTCATGGCACGTTCCGGAGTGTATCTTCAGGCAGAGGCAGAAGTGGACTATGCCAGGGACAATCGCCCAAAACGGGAGCAATACAGACCAGGAGAGTTTTTCTTTTACAATAATTTCGATTTCAATGTTTTGGGGGCCATCCTTGAACAAAAAACAGGGAAATCAATCGGTGAATTTATGGAAGAACATTTAGCCAAACCTATGGGAATGCAAGATTTTTCTGCTTCAAATGTGGTTTATGACAGTCCCTGGCCCATACCCAACAAATCCTTATCCGATTATCCTGTCTATTGGATATATATGAGTGCAAGGGATTTGGCTAAAATAGGCACTCTGGTTGCCCAAAACGGAAATTATGAAAACAAGCAAATTATATCTGCCGAATGGATGGATGAAAGCTTGAAGCCATATACAAAATTAGCTGACTTTAATTTGGACAAGGCTCCATTGGACGCTTACGGATATTTGTGGTGGCTTGATACGGATGAAAACCTTATTTGGGCAGATGGCTATGGTGGGCAATATCTTTTGATAGACCCTGCAACCAAGCTCGTATTTGTGCAACGGAATTTTACGGGAAATTCATTGATGTCCTCTGGACTTTTTTTATTGGACAAGCACCGGGATGCTTCGCACAAAAATGATTTGAAACATTTGTACGAGATAACAAAAAAGTATTTGGAAAAATGAAAAAACAGCTTCCAATAATCAACTTTGCTTTTCTGATTGTTTTGACCTGCTTTTACTTTTATGACAGACAGGTCAAGAATGTGGAAACATTCAAAGAAATTCAGGCAGAAAGGTTGAGCATCATAGGACCTGATAAGAATTTATATATCTCGATCAGCAATCCTGAAAGACAAGCCTTGGCCACTACCCATGGTATTCCACATAACCCAGGCTCAAAAAGGGATTTGCCGGGAATCATATTTTTTAATCGTGTTGGGGATGAAGTAGGAGGTATCTATTATGATGGAACTGATGAAGAGAATTTTGCAGGTATCACCTTTGATCAACAAAAGAATGACCAAATAATGGCCATTATGAAAGATGAGTACCTGGAAGGGGGCGAGTGGAAAAGGTGGTATGGAATGTTCTTTAGGGAACGGTCTGACTCCATACGGGTTGAAAAATTATATGATCAGTTTCTTGAGAGGACGAAATCAATGACAAAAAAGGAAAAAGACACTGAATATTTGAAATTCAAAAAACACCTGGACTCCGAAATTAATGTGTACAGAATGTTTCTGGGTCGTGAAGAAAACAAGCATACCGGCTTGTTTATTTATGATTCAAAAGGAAATGAACGGATAAAGATCTACGTGGATGAATTGGACCAATCGCATTTTGAAATTATCGATGAGAACGGTTTTAAACAACCCCTTAAATAGTAACGCATGAAAAAAATAGTTTTATTCCTTCTGGTCATCCTTTCAGCATGTAAGGATAGAAAGAATGCAGAAACAATAGCCATAGGAGGGCATGGCAATTCTGTAGCACCAATTGAACATATAGAGAAAAACTTGGTCCCTGTTCATTACCTGACCGGGAGTACATATAAAAAATCTATCCAACAAATCATGAAAGCAGATCGTATTGCAGGAGTCAGTATAGCCTTCGTTGATAATGGAAAGATTGCCTGGCAAGGGACCTATGGATATTCCCAACTTGAAGATTCCACAGCGGTTACACCACATACGGTGTTTAATGGCGCTTCGTTAAGCAAGCCTGTGACCGCTATGGCGGCCTTGCGCTTGGTCGAGTTGGGTACCCTGAACTTGAACGAAAATGTCAATAATTACCTCGAGGGTTGGAAGGTACCCGAGAATGAATTTACCGCGCAGGAGAAAGTGACCCTTAAGCGACTCATGGGGCATACCGCCGGTTTTGACCGATATGTCCAATCGTCCTTCTATCCCGATGAAGCCCTTCCCACCATTACGCAAATGTTGACGGGAGCGTACCCCTCTGTGGATCCAGCTGTTTCCTTGATATACGTTCCTGGAGAAAAACAACTGTATTCAAATCCTGGGTATTCCGTTATGGAAAAATTAATTGAGGATGTCACCGACAAGCAATTCAATACGGTACTCACCGAATTGATATTTGAACCATGTGGCATGACCGAAAGTTCTTTTGAACAGCCAGTCCCCGATAGGTTGACCCAACAAATGGCCACAGGTTACTCCAATGATTTACAGCCCTATCCCTATAAGTTATTTCCGTATAGGGCAGCAGGAGGGATTTGGACCACCCCTACCGATTTGGCAAAGTTTTTAGCGACCGTATTGAAGGACCATCAATTGGGTTCGAACACCATTCTTTCACAGCAAATGACAGATAGCATATTTGCCAAGTCCCCAACACGATTGGGGTTTGCCAAGATCTACCATGATGAAAGTCAAGATGTTCTCATTGAACATTGGGGAAGTAATTCTGGATTTACCTGTTATATGGTCGCTTCCCCGAAGCATAATCAGGCTCTGGTCATTATGACCAACAGTGATAACGGGATGTCACTGATGAGTTATATCACCCGTGCCATGGCCGTGGAATATGACTGGGATTTTTTTCAACCTGTGGCATATGACCCCATAACATTGGATGCCTCTAGCTTGACGCGTTTTACGG
Source organism: Allomuricauda sp. (assembly GCF_002699205.1). Taxonomy (GTDB): domain Bacteria; phylum Bacteroidota; class Bacteroidia; order Flavobacteriales; family Flavobacteriaceae; genus Flagellimonas. The sequence goes on along the minus strand of NZ_PABT01000009.1, from coordinate 71,415 downwards.
GAACGTTTACAGGTGGGAATGAAGTTTTGGAATTTAGGGTGACCGCAGGAGAACTTCATTTGATTGCACCAATGGGCACTTCGCTAAAACTGGTTCCTGTGGCGGAAAACAGCTTCATTGATGCCAATGATCAAATACGTTATGACTTCTTGGACAATACGGATGGAGAGGTAGGTTTTGTGCGCATGACAAAAGCAGATGGCTACAATAATGATTATATCAAACAATGAGCAGATTGCAAAAGAAGTTCTTGATTTTTGTACTGGTGTTGGGTGTTTCCTTTGTTTATGGGCAAGTGAATCGGAATGAAATACCAACCATCAAAGGCAATCGGATATTGCGATCGAATGTCGACGAATTTATACGGCATCAAATGGACTCACTACAGGTGGCGGGCCTTTCCATAGCAATCGTCCGTAACAATACCATTGTTTATGAAAGAGCGTTTGGTTTTAAAAACATTGTCACCCAAGACGAGTGTACACCCAATACACTCTTTGAGGCATGCTCACTTTCGAAACCAGTATTTGCCTACTTTGTGATGTTGCAGGTCAAGAAAGGGTTGCTGGATCTGGATAGACCGCTCTACCACTATTTGCCAAACGAGGATTTGGCAGATGATGTCCGTTATAAACGGATAACGGCCCGAATGGTTTTGTGCCATACTTCCGGTTTGCCCAATTGGAGGGAAAATACCGGTGGGAAATTGAAACTTTTGTTTGATCCAGGATCCAAGTTCGGATACTCCGGGGAAGCTTACCTGTACTTGAAGGATGTACTCAAAAGGGTGTTGAATGTGGATGAGGTTGGCCTGGATGACCTGTTCCAGGAAGCGGTTGTTCAACCATTGGAACTGGAAATGATGCGTTTTACATGGCAAGATGTATTTGCGTCAAAAAAAGCCTATGGACATCGGGATGGGATTCCGACACAGAATGGCCCCAAAGCATTACGGAAGGGGGAAAATACCTTTGGCGCAGCCTACAGCTTGCATACCACAGCTACCGATTATGCCAAATTTTTGATTCATTTAATGGATAGGGACAAGTATAATGATGAATTTGTACAACAGTGGTTGTCCCTGCAAATGGATATGCCGAATGAAGAAGGCGAGATGTATCGAAGCTTGATTTTTCCAGTGAAACAGGTGGGGGAGACCATACGTTATTATCACTCTGGAAACAATGGTGATTTTAGGGCGTATTGTCATTTTTATAGGAGCAAGGGATACGGTCTGGTCATGTTCAGTAACAGTGATGTATTTTTTTCCTCTGGATGTGCCCAACGCATCATCGAGTTTTTGAACGATAAATGGTTTTATATGTGATGGACGGGTGATTTGAAGCCGCCGTATCCTTGCCCACTTGTCCAAAATGTTTGTCATCTTAATCGCGTGTTTTAGGGGGCAAAATATCGTTTATGGTTTGAAGTATCTCCATATCATCCCCCCCTTTTTGTAATGCCATTAAAGGATCAAACATAGGAGGGAGAAGGATTGCTCCAAGATATCCTCTTTTTTTTTAAGGGATTTGTAACCATTTCAAAAGTCGTCTTGTCCTATGGATGTGAATTCACAAAAAAAGACGAATTATCAATTTAAAATCACATAGAAATGATTACTGTTACATTAAAACGATTTTCCTTTTTCCTTTTTACCCTGACCCTGTTTTCAGGTGTAAATGGCTATGCACAACAGAAAACGATACATACCATGTATGGAAAAAGTGTTGCGCCCGCTGAACTTACCGAGGGCATCAAAAAGATTATGGAACAATATGATGTCCCTGGTCTCTCCATTGCCGTGATCAATGACAATGCATTGGTCTATCACAATGCATTGGGGGTCTCCAATATCGAGACCAAAGAGCCTGTGGACGGCCAAAGTATCTTTGAGGGAGCTTCCCTGTCCAAACCCATATTTGCCTATTTCGCCTTGAAAATGGTGGAGGAGGGAAAATTGGACCTCGACCGTCCACTCTACGAGTATTTACCACATCCTGGTTTTGCAGATGAATCCCAAGAGGATGCCAAGTTGATTACAGCACGAATGGTATTGGCCCATCAGACTGGAATGCCTAACCATGCTTTTGGCAAAAAGATGAAGTTGGCCTTTAAGCCAGGTACCGGATTTGAGTATTCAGGGGAGGCCTACCAATATTTGGCCGCGGTTATTGGGAAACAGCATGGTATTGGCTTTAAAAGTGATTTGAACAAACTTTTTGAAAAGAAGGTGACCAAGCCTTTGAAGATGCCCCATTCTACTTTTATTTGGGATAATTATGTTGCCCAACATAAGGTATATGGCCATGATGAGGAGGATGGAACGCCAAAGCACAGAGTACCCTCAGAAGGATATTGGGATGATGGGGTCTTTAGTGCCTATTCCAGTTTGCATAGTGAGGCCAAGGAGTACGCGCAATTTGTCATCGCCATGTTAAAGGAAGAGGGCCTGAAGCCAGAGACCTTTGATGAGATGCTTAAGGAGCATACCCATTTTGATAAGGACAATCCCTTGCGTAAGCAGGTCGGTCAGACCGGGTGGGGACTTGGATTTGCACAAAAACGAACTCCTGAAATGACCATGCATATGCACACGGGAAACAATCATGATTTTCAGGCCTATGTGATGTTTGTTCCAGAGAAGAACTATGGATTGGTACTGTTTACCAACAGTGGCAAAATGATCCAGGTGGTTTCCGGTATATCCCAAATCTTAGGGCCACAATTCTAAAGAGGATGCCCCGGGATGGGAAAATTAGTACCTTCTTGGGGCATAATATAAACGCAATAAAAATAATAGTATGGAAGATTTTCAAGATGCCATAGGGGCCGTAGTCCTGATGTCCGGATTGGTAGTGGTCACTTATATCATTGCACGATATACCTATCTGGTCAAAAAGGCCATGATCGAGAACGGGCTTGCATCGCCCACAAAATCAAAGCAAATCATGTTCATTGACTTTGGATGCATTTTGGGGGGCATTGGTCTTGGCTTAATGGTTTCTTCTGTGTTCAGTGCGATGGACTTGGACGAAAATACCACTGACCTTTTGGTGTGGGGAACCATTTTGATATTTGGTGCCGTGGGCATGATCCTGGCCCACTTTTTAAGAAACAAATTTGGCGATCAGGGATAACGATATAGATGCCATATTGATCGAAAGGGTCAAGGAGGGAGACGAAAAGGCCTTTGTTCAGCTTGTTGACAAGTACAAAGACCTTTCCCTTTCCTTGGCCCATTCCATCATGAAAGATCCGGACAAGGCCGAGGATGTGCTGCAGGACGCCTTTATCAAAGTTTATGAAAAGGCAGGAAGTTTTAAGCACCAATCCGCCTTTTCCAGTTGGTTGTACCGTATCGTTGTCAATACGGCCTATAATGCCCTGAAAAAGGAAAGGAAATATCGTGAAATGGATGATTTCACTTTGGAGGGCAAAGGCATTGAGAATCCTCCCGATTCGGACAAGATTCGAGACGGGGATCGAAAAAAATATATTGTAATGGCCTTGGAGCGGTTACGACCGGATGAAGCCCTGGTGCTCAGGCTCCATTACCTTTGCGGGTATACTATCCCGGAAATTCATGAGATTACCGGATTTGGCAATTCCAAGATCAAGGTGGACCTACACCGGGGAAGAGGCCATATGGAAGAAGTCCTTACGGATTTATTGGGAGATCATGTCAAAGATCTATTGTAACGGATACTAAATCAAATACAAATGGAAGACAAAGTGTTTAAAAAAATAATGATGCAAAGTGAGATGGCCACCTCAGAGGGGTTCACGGATGAGCTGATGAAAAAACTGGCTTCCCGAAAAGCGGAACGCCCCACGTTGATACAAATAGCACTTCGACCTGCGTTATGGGGTCTGGTGGTGGTAGGCATGGCCGTATTGGTCATCCTCTTTCTGGTACCGATGTCCTCTTTTACCGTTCTCGAAATGGTGGAGATGGGAAAAACCCCGCTAATGGTAGGGTTTATATTCCTGTTTCTGGCAGCTGTTAACCATTTACTGCGACTTTCACAAAATGTGGAATCCTATAACCAATTGGCCAAACAATAAGGTATGGACTATCAGCGTATCTTGCCTTGCCCGGAGTTGAGAAATTATATCAGTTATTTCTGGGTGGGGACTTGGGATGTGAACCTACCGCCCAACGATATATACTATGTGGTCGCCAATAGCCTTACCGAAATCTCCTTTGCCTTTGAAGGAAATCAACGGGAGGATGACCTTTTGTTCACGGTCGTGCAGGGACAGACCCATCGGCCACAACAGTTCAAGGTGGATGGTTTTTACCATGTGATAGGCGTCTGCTTGCATTCCTTTGCCATCCCCAAGCTTTTTAATATTTCGGCTACGGAATTGTATATGGGGTTTTTGACCTTGGAAACCTTCTTGGGACTGGAAGGAAGGGAGCTTACAGAGAAGATGGCTTTGGCCGCTACTACCGGAAAACGCATTGCCATTTTGACCGATTTTTTCAAGTCATTGGTAAGGAAACGACAGAGGGAGGATCAATTGATTGCCCAAGCCGTACAGATTATTAAAGATGAGGGAGGATCTACACGGATCAATGAATTGGCACAAGAGTTCTGTCTGTCGGAAAAACAATTTAAAAGACGATTTAAGGCCAGTACGGGCTTCAATCCCAAACTCTTTAACCGAATCGTTCGTTTTGAGTCCGTGATCAAGACCAATCCAGACTGGACCAACCTCACTGAAGCGGCTCACAACAATGGGTATTTTGATCAATCACATTTAAACCATGACTTCAAAACATTTACGGGGTTTAGTCCGACCGATTTTTATAAGTTGAGTACTTGAGTTGGCCAATTTATGGGGGAGGCCATAGCGTTTGAAAACTTACTTTAAAAGGTCTTTTATTCATTGCTAACGGTATGTTAACGGTTTGAATGACATGCTATTTTCAGTCATTCTTAATCAAGGTATTTTTGGCTTTAACCATTGGAAGCGATACAAAAGGGTTATAGAGGGCGGTGTTGCGTGTATTGTTGAATTCCTATGAAGAGATGGGGAGTGAAACAAAGATGATCTTAAAATGTCCCTTTTTTACAAGCCTGGTATATACTGCCCTTTATAGTTTTGTTGCCGGTTTTGATACTGCATTTGTCGTTGTTTACGGCGGTGCCGGGTGCATTGCATCAACATTAACTATGAACAGAACGATTGCTCCCACATCGACTATGAACAGGATATCTTCCTTGGATTTTCTGCGGGGGTCGCCATTTTGGGTATTCTGCTCATCAATATCGAATCTTTTGCTTATCCCAATCCATTGGAGAAGTTATGGAGAACATTGACCTATAAAGCAAATAAGGAATAATGAACAAAAAAATGTTATTGGTAGGGATTGCCCTTGTATTGGTTATCATACCCCTTTTAGGATATGATTTTGATTCGGACACTGGAGTGGAACAATATCAGAATGGGCAATTGGAATCCACTCGGGACGTATATGCCGATAGTATCGTGAACTATATCAAGCACAATTACTCGGTTTTAGCACTTCGCAATGCCACGATTATTGATGGTACCGGAGCCCCTCCCAAGGAAGAGCAAACGATTATTGTCAGATCGGGAAAATTTCACCTGATCGGAAATGATGATGAGGTGACCATCCCTAGAAATGCAATCGTGATGAACATGCGGGGGAAAACGGTCATTCCAGGCCTGGTCGGTATGCACAACCATCTTCATATTCCAGGTTTTCCCGACGTTGGGGAAGTTGCGTCCAAACTGTATTTGGCCGCTGGGGTGACGACCATACAGACCTGTGGGGCCACCGATGCCGGGAAAGAGCTTTTGCTGTCCGATGAAATTGAGCGAGGGCAAAGAGTAGGGCCCAATATTGTCCCGAGCGCCCCTTTTGTAAATGGTCCCGGGGGAAATCCGAACATGATCATACCAAAGAATTGGGGGCATTTGAAGGATACCCTGGGCTATTGGTTGAACAGGGGTGTTAAATGGATCAAGGTCTATAGAAATGTTGACCCGGATGATCTTGAGGTAATCATTGATATGGCGCACAGTAACGGGGCAAAGGTCCGTGGGCATTTGTGTTCCGTTACCTTCGAAGAGGCCACCAATTTTGGAATCGATGGCATCGAACATGGATTGAACAGCGCAAGCGATTTTCGTACCGATAAGGCTTACGGTCTTTGCGGGGGAGGTAGGGAATATATGGATCAATTGGACATGAATGACCCGAAAGTCACAAGCTTGCAACAACAAATGATCGATATGGGGGTGTTTTTGACATCCACACTATCGATATATGAGGCCAGTGTACCCGGTAGGATTTATTTGGACGATCGGGCCAAATCGGTCATGTCCCCCTATTTGATAGGTCGATATGAGGAGCGGCTGAAAGAGGCCCAACGGCATAGGGATGATATGACCAGGGAGTTGCGTTTGAAACGTATCATGGCCTTTGAGCGACAATACTTCAAAATGGGCGGTCTTTTGTGCAGTGGAGTGGATGCCGGTAGACATATTGTTCCCGGTTTTGGGGATCAACGAAATTTTGAGTTGCTGCGCGAAGCTGGTTTTAAAACAGAGGAAGCAATCCAGGTCATGACCGGAAATGGGGCCAAGGTACTTGAAAGAAATGATATTGGTTCGATAGCGGTTGGGAAAAAGGCGGACTTTGTCATTTTGGACGGGTCCTTGGTCAACGATACCTCGGTAATCCATAAGGTCAATACGGTATTCAAGAATGGCTTGGGCTATGATCCCGGTAAACTGATTGGGGATGCCCAAGGTAAATTTGGTCTCGAATGAAACGGGAGCGTTTGATGCTGGTCATATTGGTGGTGGTCGTTCCCTTGATGTTTGCTGCCTCACTGTCCTATTTTGGACCACCTGCCTTGGCGTATCTCGGTCAAGATAGCCCAACAATGACCCCAAAAATATTCGCCCCTGGGGTTATTTCCCAAAAAGATGTCTCCGAGTTTGGATCTGTTTTCAATCAGGAGGGAACGGAGTTGTTTTATGGGGTCGACCTCCAAGGTAGATCTGAAATTCGTTACACTTATCTTAAAAATGGTGAATGGACAAAACCTGTGGCCCTTTTGTCGGATAGCCTTGTGAGTTACAATGATCCATTTCTTTCTCCCGACGAAGATCGACTTTATTTTATTTCCAATTATTCGGGTGAAGACCAACCGCCCAAAAGTGATTATGATATGTTGTATATCAAAAGGGGGAAAAAGCACTGGGAAACAAAGGTTTATAATGTGGGACCCAACATCAATACGGATAGGGATGAATACTATATGTCCTTTGATGAAAGGGGTACCGTTTATTTCTCTTCCAATTTTAATGCGTCCGTGCATCGGGAACATGATTTTGATATTTATGCCTCCAGCGTTGTTGATGGCGACTTCCAACCCTCCATTCTTTTGGATGAGGCCATCAACACCGATGCCTATGAGGCCGATGTCTTTGTGGCTCCGGACGCTTCTTATATACTATTCTGTGGGATAAGGGACAATGGCTATGGGCAAGGCGATCTGTACATCAGCTTTAAAGATGAACATGACAACTGGACCAAAGCGGTAAACATGGGAGATGATATCAATACCGGGTTTCATGAACTGTGTCCTTTTGTGACCAAGGATGGTCAGTATTTGTTTTTTACCAGAAACCAGGACATTTACTGGGTAGATGCTGACATTATTGAAAAGATTAGAGCGCGATTGGGAAGAAGTTTAATAATTCAAAATAAAAGCTGATGTATCATCCAAGACTTTATGGGAGGTATTATGATATGGGTTTCAAGTATGGGAAACTGTTATACGAAAAGGTAAATTTTGGTGTACCCATTATAAGTAATGAAAAGATGGATTTTGGATTGAAATCCTATCAGATGCTAAGGGAATACTACCCCGAGGTCATTGAAGAAATTGAGGGGTTTGCATGTGGGATACAAGATCGACCCGAAGTTTTGGGTGCCTTTTTACTCAGTCTTGGGGTTTTTGATACCACGGGACAGTGCAGTGTTTTTGCCTATAGGAACAAAGAGGATGTTATTATTGGACGCAACTATGATATGCGTTATGACTTTAAAAAGTTCACCGAAAGTTCATTGATTGCCCCAATGGACAGGTATGCCTATATCGGGCAATCCGATGTATTTATAGGCCGATCGGACGGGATCAATGAAAAAGGACTGTTCATTGCGATGTCCTTTGTCAATGGAACGAAGGTCCAGCCGGGAATTGGATTCCATTTTATTATCAGAAAGGTGTTGGAGAACTGTAGCGTTACCAAGCAGGCCATTGAAGTTGTTCAGCAGGCCAATATCTCTACGGCCTGTAATTTTCTCATTGCGGATCGTATGGGTGAGCTGGCCGTTGTGGAATCATGTCCCCAAGGAAGTTTTGTGAGAAGGCCCGGAGCAGGAGAACAGCATCTATTTATCACCAATCAGTTCCAAAGTGCGGAGATGAAAGCGTTCGAGGCAGAAGGAGTAGCCTGGAGCAAAAGCGCCGAACGCTATCAAGGAATGGAAACATTGCTTGGTGGCATGGATGGTATGGACCTACAGAAGGCCAAAGCAATCTTATCCGATGGTTGTGTCTGCCTGGATTTAAAAAAAGAGCGCTTTGGGACCATATGGTCCGTTGTATCCAATTTGAACAAGGGCATCATTGAAAGGGCAGAGACGAAACCGAGGATGAATAATTACAAACAGGATACCCGACTGGCGTGGTGGCTACAAAAAAGAAGTCGGTCCTAATGGATCCAATAGCGCAAATGAAGTTAGAATGATAAAAACAAATAAGGACAAATGGGGAATGAAAACATAAGGTCAAAACTATTTTTTAAGCGGGCCGTTTCAGGGAACCTGGTGGTGCAAGGTATTCGCTATGCTCAGGACAAGTTTCTTTTGATGCTACTGATGCTATGTTTTTTCCAAAACGGTAGAGCACAGGACAAAACAATTTCCATCACCATGGACGATATCCCGAATACCGAAATGTACGAGCAGAATGGATTCCGCTCGGACCTGCTGTTGATGTTGGACGCCCTTGACGTTCCCTTCACCATTTTCATCAATGAGGACAAAATATATAAGACACGATTCCGGGCCAAGAACGAAAAATTATTGGAAGCATGGATAGCGAATGCACAGTCCTTAATTGGAAACCATTCCTATAGCCATCCCAGGTATTCCGAAGTGGGGTATGAGGCCTTTATGGCAGATGTGGTCAAAGGCGAGGAACTGTCCAGGGACTTGGCCATCAAATATGACAAAGAGCTTCGGTATTTTCGCTTTCCCTTCAATGATATGGGGAAAGATTCCCTTCAACACCATGGGATGAGAGACTTTATGGAGTCCAGAAATATGGTCATCACACCCTTTACCATTGAAAGTTCCGATTGGATGTTCGATGTGGTTTACCGATATTATCTCGAACAAGGGGAGCTGGAAAAGGCCAAGGCCATTGGGGAAGCATATGTGGAAAAGACCATGGCGATGGTGGAACATTTTGAAACCGTTGCCCAAACCGAGCATGGGCGCCCCATGAGCCATATCTATCTCTGTCATGACAATCGGTTGAACACGGATTACCTAGAAGAAATCATCATACGGTTAAAGCAGCAAGGTTACGATATTGTAGACCTTGATCAATCTTTGGAGGACCCATTGTATCAACTCCCGGATCATTACTATAGAAAATGGGGGGTCAGTTGGTTGTACCGTTGGATGGCATCCCAAAAAATCAGGGTTTCATGGATGAAACAGGAACCCAGCCTCAAGGATATTGAGAGCACCTATCATGAAATAATCAAAAAACGACAGTAAATACGTAACCTTATTTAAACAATCAATGGACATGAATACATGTATAATCAGAAAATTCAAAACAGTTTTTTTAGTCTGTTCCCTCATTTTTTTGGGAGCCTGTAGTAAGGATGATAACGGAGATGGTGGGCAACCTGTTGTCCCTATAATTAGTGATTTTGCCCCGACCAGTGGTCAGGTAGGGGACGAGGTCACTATAAATGGTAAACATTTCAGTACCACGGCCAGTGGGAACGCGGTGAAGTTCAATGACATCAAGGCCGCCGTAAAGACGGCCACGAAGACCCAATTGATAGTGACCGTACCTGAGGGGGCAGCAACTGGAAAGGTCTCCGTAACCGTTAATGGGGAGGTTGGGACCAGTTTAACCGATTTCACCGTGTTGTTTTCCCCGAAGATTACCGTTCTTTCTGTGGACAATGGTTATGTGGGGGACCAGGTGACCATCGAGGGGGAAAACTTTGATGCCACCACCAGTGGCAATGAGGTTCTTTTTAACGGTACTTCAGCAACAGTGACCAGTGCCACGGAAACCGCTTTGGTGGTGACCGTGCCCGAAGGGGCCACAACGGGCAATATCAAGGTGACCGTCAATGGCATGACCACCACAAGTAGTGAAGTGTTTACGGTCAACCAACCACCAAGCATCAGTGGTTTTTCGCCCTTAAGCGGAATTATTGGAGAAGGGGTCACTATTGAAGGTGAACATTTCAGCGCTACGGCATCAGAGAATGAAGTTCTTATTAACGGGATGGTTGCCAACCTCATATCGGCTTCTGAGACCACTTTGGTAGTGGTGGTTCCCGACGGGGCTAGCACAGGGAAAATCAGTGTCACTGTCGATGGAAAGGAAGTGATCAGTGGTGAAGACTTTACGGTCCTGCCCCTGAAACAAATCGAAGCAGGAGGATATCATACCTTGATGGTCAAATCCGATAATACCTTGTGGGGATTCGGTTGGAATTACCATGGTCAGTTGGGTGTTTCCGGTCAGGACAGGTATTTGCAAGCGGTGCAGATCATGTCCAATGTCAAAACAGTAGCTGCGGGGGAAAGACATACCTTGATCTTAAAAACCGATAATACCTTATGGGTAACCGGTCGCAATACGTCGGGTGAACTGGGCGATGGTACCCAAACGGATGTCTTTGTTCCCAAGCAAATCATGACGGACGTCAAGGCTATTGCGGCTGGACAGGCACATTCATTGATTTTAAAAACAGACAACACCCTCTGGGGTACTGGTAGTAATTCTTTTGGACAATTGGGCAATGGCGGTTCGGGAAACATACATCTTGTTTTCCAACAAGTGATGACCGATGTCAGGGCTATAGCTGCCGGGGCTGCCCATTCTTTGATCGTAAAGGAGGACAATACCTTATGGGTAACCGGATTCAACGGATATGGGCAGTTGGGTGACGGTACCCTTGTTCATATTTCTACTCCTAAGCAAGTGATGTCCGATGTCCTGATGGTTACGGCAGGGCACAGTCACAGTTTAATGATTAAAATGGATAGGACCTTGTGGGGTATGGGCTATAATGAATTTGGACAGTTGCGGGGTAATGAAACAGAAAGCGTAATCATTCCAAAACAGATCATGGCCGGTGTTGCCAAGGTATCCGCAGGATATGTGTATACGTTGATAATGGACCAGGATCAAACCTTATGGGGCTTGGGCAATAATGAACATGGACTCTTTCATTCAGGGACCACTGCCGTTTCCAATTTTACCCCAGTACAGATGATGGGGAACGTTAAACTATTGTCTGCCGGTAATTTTCACAGTATGATATATAGGGATGACAATACCCTGTGGAGTGCGGGAAATAACAGTTATGGTCAATTGGGTGATGGGACTACTACTTCCTCCACCAATTCTGTTGGGGTGACAATACCCTGATAACCAGTTGATAATATAGTTGAATATCGGTCACCTCTTCTAACCATTGACTATTAATTAGAGAAGCATGAAAACTTTTTTTTTCAACCATTCAAGGCCCATATTGCTTGTACTTTTATTAGGCATGGGCCATATTAATTTTTTGAGTGGACAAAATGTCCCCTCCTCGGAAATAAGGTATTTGATTGACCATGTCAATGTAGTGGATGTCAAGAAGGGAGAGGTGCGTCCTGACCAAAGCATTTTGGTATTCAAGGGAATCATCGAATCCGTAAGGAACTCCGATGAGGTTGATGTGAATGATTTTAAAACGGTCATTGATGCCCAAGGGAAATACGCCATTCCGGGTCTTTGGGACATGCATGCCCATATGCGCGGGGATCGTATGCCCCCCTTTATTACCACGGAATGGATGATGCCGCTTTTTATCGCCAATGGGGTAACCGGGGTTCGCGATATGACCTCCAGCTGTGAAACCCCTGACAAGGGTCCCGTATGTCTGGACCAGATGAAGGAATGGCAGCACCAGATTTTGGAAGGCGTTTTGATGGGACCTCGCTTTTTGGCCTTGAGCAGTTATCAATTGAATCCGCCATGGGATCAAAGAATGACACCTAAGCGGGCCAAGGAACTGGTAAATGATTTTGCCGAGCAGCAAGTGGATTTGATCAAGACGTATTTCAGGCTATCCCCGAAGGCTTTTGGCATGATTGCCAAGGAAGCGGAGAAGCACGATATTGCCGTTGGCGGACACATTCCCCTTCGGATGTCAGTGGCAGATGCCTCCCGTAAAGGATTGCGCAGTTTGGAACATGCCCGTGATCTGTTGTTCGATGGATTCTTTAACGCCAAGGACTTTCGGAAGTCGGCCAGGTCCCAAGACCCTTCAGCGGAATGGATGCACGCGATGGTCGATCTGTACGATCCGGAACGGATAGCGGATATTTTTGAGATCATGGTCAAGAACGATACATGGTATGTGCCCACCCATGTGACGCGCAGGATGGAAGCATTTGCTGACGACCCCAGTTTTAGAGAGGATACCAGAAATCAATATATGCCCCCAATGCTTTTGGATGCTTGGAATGCCGATGCCGATTGTGTGGTCGCCTTGGATTCCACCGCATATGGAAGGGAAGCTTATCGCAAGTTTTACCGAAAGGGATTGGAGATCACCAAGGAGGCTTTTGACGCCGGGGTACGGATCTTGGTGGGAACCGATGGTGGCGACAGTTTTGTATATCCCGGATTTGCTGTGCATGATGAGTTGGAGGAACTGGTGTTTGCCGGATTGACCCCTATGGAAGCCCTTCGTGCGGCTACACTCGATGCGGCTGAATTTTTGGGTATGGAAGGGCAATTTGGAACCATTGAAGCAGGAAGGGAAGCCGACTTTTTGCTATTGGACGCAAATCCTGTTCAGGACATCGGTCATACCAAGGATATCCATGCACTGATTTATAGAGGGCAGTACCTAAATCGGGATCGACTTGATGGCATGTTGGAAAGTATTAAATCATTGCCGTTTGGAAACTAATTAAAATAGTGAGGATGAAAAAAATGATGCTTGTGCTTTTTATGGTTTTGGGAGTATTTGTTCGATGCAGTGCCCAAGTACCTGAACCAGTAAATCAAGCCGTCCTACGTTTGACAGTGGTCAAGGACGGGGATAAAATCCTGATGCGAAAAACCCCATATGGGTGGATGACCCCGGCGGTTTATTTTAAAGAACCGCAAAGCATACAAGAGGTTATTGATGAAATGGCGGGAAGCTATGGTGTTCAAATTTCCGGGATTGGTCTAAGGGGACTGTTTACCTATACCTTTGATTTTAAGCCTACCACTGATATGCGCCAGCTTTATGTGGCCAATTATGTCCGTGGGACCTTGGTGTCGCCATCCAAAAATGAGGAAGTGTATTGGATGTCGATGGAGGAGGCCTTGGGCAAATTGGGTGCAACGGTTCCGGCATTAAAGGAAATGACCAAACAGATCTTGGGTAAGCCCGACAAGGTATGGGGAGGAGCTTTTAGGCTTTTTAAAGTAAATGGTAAAATGAATTCCCGTGTGGTAGAGGACTTTTATCCATTGGCCGGTATGTAATGGATAAATCAGTAATCCTTAGTAACCTCCCAATAATTTTCAAAAATAAAACGGTGTTTAAAAAAATGACCTGTTACCTATTTAGTAAGATGAGATTGTTCACATATAAACCCATTATGATGCTTTGTGCAATGATGCTCTTGGGAATGTTCTTTAATGGAACCTTTGCACAAGATATGGATATCCATAGGTTGGATACCTATTTCAATACCTTGGAAAGCAATGACAAGTTCATGGGCAGCGTAGCCATTCTAAAAGATGGCAAGGTTGTCTATGATAAGCAGGTGGGATATTCCAATTTGGAATTGGAACAACAACCGGATGTAAACACAAGCTATGGGATCGGTTCTATTTCCAAGGTATTTACCGCTGTCCTGATTTTTAAGGCCATTGAGGAGGGGATGCTCGATCTGGATGGAACCATTGAAGGGTATTTTCCTTCGATAAAAAATTCGGAAAAGATTACCATTGCCCAATTATTGAGCCATCGAAGCGGTGTGTTCAATTTTACCGATGATAAGGAAAACTACCTCAGTTACCATACTTCCCATAAATCCCCCGAGGAAATGGTCAACATCATAGCGCAAGGGGGAAGTATGTTTGAACCGGGGGATAAAGGGGGGTACAGCAATTCCAATTATGTATTGCTCTCCATTATTTTGGAAAAGGTGTACGGGCAGTCCTATGCAGCGATTTTGTGGGAGCAACTGATCGATCCGCTAGGACTTGCCCACACGTATTTTGGAGGTCCTATGAATGGGAACCAGAAGGAGAGCCGTTCCTATACGTATGATGGCCGATGGAAACTCATGGAGGAAACAGATCCTTCCATTGGATTGGGAGCGGGGGGTATTGTTTCTACCCCGTCGGACCTATTGGTCTTTGCTGATGCCCTGTTTACGGGTGGCCTATTCTCCAAGGCAAGCCTGTCCAAAATGAAGACCATACGGGAGAATTTTGGGATGGGACTGTTCAAGATAGCTTATAATGATCATGTCAGTTATGGTCATAATGGTGAGATTGACGGTTTTATTGGGGCTATGCGATATTTTGAGGACGATAAGTATGGTTTTGTTGTCCTATCCAATGGATTGAACTATACCTTGAACACCATAACGGTCACCATGGTCAATGCGCTTTACGGTAAGCACTATGATATCCCGGACTTTAGGGTGTACCACCCTAGGGCTAAGGAATTGGACGCCTACCTTGGCGTGTACTCCAGTGAATCCTTTCCTGTAAAATTATCGATTACCAGATCAGGGAAACAATTATTTGTACAAGCCCCAGGAGATGCAAAAATGAAGATGGTAGCCACTGCAAAAGGTGAATTTAAATATGAACCTGCGGGGATTGCGATCAGGTTTTTCACTGAAAATGGTCAATTGGCCATTATCCAAGGCGGGAAAACACATGTGCTGACACGGGAGTAACTAAAAATTTATATGAAATACGTGCATGATGAAATTATTTAATCGTAGGGATAAAATGGCCGGGCTATTGATTTTACTGGGCCTTGTGGTGGGAATCTTGAGTATTGCCCCTGCCGTGGACAGTAAGGATTTCCTGACCAATGTGGTTGTTGATCCCATAGGGGTAAAACTTAGTGCGCTGTTTCAATTCATTCTGTTTTTGACCTATATGGGATTTGCAGTTCTTCTATTTCCCATCTTAAAAAAAATAGACAGGGACTTGGCGCTAGGCTTCTTAAGCTTTCGAATCATTGCCGGTTGTATTTTGATTTTTGGTATCATGGTCATGCTTGCCATTCTGGCCCTAGGGCAAGAATTGGAGCTTTTTGGAAGTGGAAATGTTGGGGTCGGGCAGGCCGTTGGCCAGATGTTAAAGGTAATCAGGGATCAAACCAATCATGTTTTTATGGTCTTTGCCCTTGGTACGGGAAACCTGATGCTTTATTGGATGTTGCTTCGTTCGGATTTGTTACCGGACTGGCTTCCGTTATGGGGTTTGTTTGGCACCATGTTGTCCATTTCCGCTAGCGGGTTTTTATTGTTTGAATATGTGGAGGTAATCACTCCGGAATATTTGATGATGAATGCTCCAACGGCACTTTTAGAACTGGTGTTGGGGATTTGGTTGTTGACCAAGGGGTTTAAGGTGAACAAAGGAGGTGAAGGGCATGTTTTGTAAAATGGTCTGAAAGTATTGAAATATGTCTTGCGTATATGGGTGAATGATATACTATGGGTTTACCCATTTAAAAAATAGTGGTCTACGCTTGGATTACCTTGGCTGTTGATGCGATGGGAAGGACAGTTGGCCCATTCCCTTGCCCCGGCACGAAGTTATATTTTCCTTGTCTTTCGGCTTCTATTTGGGCAACTTTACGGGGAATAAAGGCGTGGAAACAGTGCATATTGAGTTTGGAGACAAAATAGGTGAGGTAGAGAACAATTTTCCTCCTAACATGATGACATATTTTTTGCAGAAAATTTCCTTGGACAGCCCCTGTGTTTTGGGTGAACCAGGAGCCGTATTTTTAATCATAGGTATTGCCTTGTTTTGAGAAAACCAGGAAGCGATCGGTATGATAGGAACAAGAAGTTTGGAACCCTTAAAAAATGAGGTGTATGCCTTGGAAGATTTGTTGAAAAACATTCTAAAAATATCCGATGCAATGGGCAACCTTTTGTGTGTCCGTTAATCAAATATGTAAATCATTTAAACATAAAAATGGCTATGAAAAAAAATGTTTTGGCTTTTGCCGGTTGGGTTTGTTTTGCCTTAATTGTAGTATCCTGTGATTCGGATCAGGGTAATGCTTGTCCCAAGGATTTTGTGGGTGCATTGACCGGGCAGGAAGAACAGTTGGTCGGTACATGGGTATTGTCCGAGATAACTTCGGAATCTGCAATTGACCTGACCGATGATGAAGAGCAGAACCCTTCGACCGATCTGTTCGAACAATATTCCGAATGTGACCGGGATGCTTCCTATATTTTTGATGATGACCGAACCTATCGTTACGATCTAGGTCAACGTGTTGGAGATTGTGATTATCCTATCACTGCAACGGGATCTTGGAAATTCAGTGCCCAAATATTGAGCCTAACTTCGACTTGTAGCATTCAGACCGCTCCATTGAAGTTGAACACAGAGGGAGATACTTTTACGTTTTCAGAAGTATACAAGCTAAAGGATGTTCATGGAACAATCATCCAGACCAAAATAGTATTTACCTATTCGTTGGCCCCATAGTTGAAGTGCATGGGGTTCCCAATGGTTGGTTAGGCGGAGTAAGTTGTAGATATCGGAGATATTGTTGTTGGCTTTTTCCCATGATGGAAGGCTAGATTTCCATCATTTTTATGAATAAGTTTCAGTTTCAGGGATAGGAAGGTAAAAGGCTGTTTTAATCCGGTTTAGATTGACCAGAAGGAAGTTCCATGCGTTTCAAAATGTTATTCAATGACGACCATTAGAATCAAAATTATATGTGCAAACGGATGAAAGCTGTTACCCTAAATAAGTACGGGAAACCAGATGCACTTCAGTTGGTAGATATTGAAATGCCCATACCCAAGGAGGATGAGGTCTTAATAAAAATTGATGCCATACCCGTTACTACGGAAGATCCATTGCAAAGAATGGGGAGGCCATACTTTACAAGATTGTTTTTTGGGTTTACTAAACCTAAAAACCCCATATTGGGCGCTGAATTTTCCGGTGAAATAGTGTCAACTGGAAAGCATGTTAGCCAATTTGAGACAGGTGACAAGGTTTTTGGACATTCCGGAAAAGGATTGGGATGTTATGCAGAATATGTCTGTGTTCAAGAAAAGAGGCTGTTGTTAAAAAGGCCGAAGAAGATAAAGGATGAGGAATTGGCGCCGGTTTGTACATTTATGGCCGCTTGGAACTTTATGGTGTCACTCGCTGAAGTAAAGCCCAACCAAAAGGTGCTTATCAATGGTGCTTCTGGAACCGTTGGTACCGCCGCTGTTCAAATAGCAAAATCATTCGGTGCACAGGTCACCGGGGTTTGCAGCACCTCTATGATGGAAGTGGTCCAATCCTTGGGTGCCGATAAAGTTATCGATTATAGCTGCGATACCTTCACTGAAAATGGAGAGATTTATGATATCATTTTTGATGTTGCCAACAAGACTTCATTTAAAAAATGTTTAAACTCCTTGAGTGAAACGGGTGTCTATTTGAATCCGGTGCTTTCCATAGGAATTATAGTACAGATGTGGTGGACCAAAGTGTTCTGTAAAAGAAAGGTGCTGTTTTCTGCAACAGGTCTTTTACCCATTTCAAAAAGAAAAGCATACCTTACAAAACTGTCCAAATTGTTTGCGGATGGAAAATTGAGAACGATTATTGACAAAAGATATCCTCTCGAACATATGGTTGAAGCACACCGATATGTTGAAAGTGGGGTGAAAAAGGGGAATGTGATTGTTGATCTGAATTGGAAATCCAATTCATGAAGGCTGTTTTCCCAAAGTTCAATGGATTAATGGCCCAAATTAAGCATCAAGTTCAATTAAGCCTTGGTGCTACCTAAAGACGTTTTACAAAAGTCATCAGGTCTTCCGAGGCGTCCAATCCCAATTTTTTTTTCAATCGGTTCCTTACCACTCTTAGGCTTTCCTTTTTTACCATCATGATTCGCGAAATATCCGATGAGGTCATCCCTATCCTCATAAAAGCCAAGTGCTTCATATCCTTTTGAGATAGTGCGGGGTAATGCGTGGATAAGTTGGTATAAAAATCGGGGTGTACTTTTTTATAGTGCATCATAAAATCCTCCCAATCTTCATCTAGGTTCATGGTTTCCTGAATATGGCATAGGATGCTTCTCAATTCTTTTCTCGTGTCCGGTTCAACCTCCAAGATTCGCTGTTCTATTTTTTTGATAATGTTCTTCTTTTTTTCAAATAATATGGAAGACATCAGGAGGTTCTGTTGGATAATTTCTTTTTCCTTTCGTTCCAATTCCGCCAATTTTCTGTCCTGAATATTCCGAGTACAGCTCAATACCAATACCACTTTGTCCTTTTTATCAAATATTGGCTTGGTATATCCTTCAAACCATTGGTAACCATGATGTTTGGTCTTGAACCTCAATTCCAATTTTTCAGGCATGGAGGTCAAGCCCTCGGAAGAATTGGACACATTTTTCAGAAGCTTGGAATATTGTTCGGGATGAATAAAATCATAGGGAACTTTTCCTTTAAGATCTTCCGGGGTATATCCCATGATACGTTCCGTCGAAGGGCTTGCATATAGATATTGTCCATCGGCAGGATGGTGTAAACAAACGACATCAATGGTGTTTTCTGCAATCAGCTTCAACTTGTCCAGTTGTTGAAGTGCCAACAATCTGGACAAAGCTTCTCCATCAAGGTTGCTGTCCTCTTCCAGCAACCGCAACAGCCGTTCCGTCTCTTTCCCTTGTCCCTTTGTTTCTTTCATGTATACATTTTGGGTCCCTCTGACCGTGGGATGCTACAAAACTACTATGGTATTCCAAGTTAAAAAAAATGATTGAACCATAATGTTTGTTGTTTGGTTCAAGGCTGAAATTAAACCTGTTCCATGATCTTTGGAAACCACATCCATCGAATATAGGATGCTTATAAGGACTTGGGTTGTTTGGATAAGAATAATGTTTTTGGAATTGCTAACGCTATGTTAACGCAACTGAAGATTCAGTCTTGTCCGCGCTGCCATGAACGGCTAGATTTGGCCAAAAATTTAAAAACGAAGTGTTCTTGGATACTTCACAATTCCTAAATCTTAATCTTATTAATTATGAAAAACATGAAATTCACATTGGCCGTTATGGCGGTAGTCTTACTTTGGGTAGTTGGATGTAGTAAGGATGATGGTCCTGAAATGGCTCCCGCAGCATTTTCAGTGGATAAAAAATCTATTGATTTTGGCGAAGTAGAGATCGGATCCATAAAAAAGGTGAAAATTAAGATAACCAATACCGGTGAAGATGATTTGGTATTAAAGGATTATTTGCTTTCCAGCGCTGATACATCTGGGTTCAGTGTGAACTTTAGTGAGTCGGAAGTAATTTTGCCAGCCGATGGAACATATGAAATGGACGTGAATTTTAGCCCAATCGAGGAGGGGGAGAACACTTCGGTTTTGACCATTGTCAGCAATATTGGTGAGCATAGGATAAATTTATCTGGTAGAGGTGATCTTGGCGCAAATGCCATAGTGCATATTCCTGACGATAACTTTAAAGCAGGGCTATTGGCCCATGGGGATAGCTTGGTGGCGTCAGATATCAGCAAAATCGACACCAATGGTGATGGGGAGATCCAGGTTGGCGAAGCGGAGGCCTATACGGGACGTATAGCCTGCGTGGGGATGGGTATTACGGACCTTACTGGTATCGAGGCATTTCTGAACATTAAGGTGCTGACCCTGGTAGATAACCAGTTGACCAGTTTGGACGTTTCCAAAAATATTGCCCTTGAAAAGTTGGTTTGCGACTCCAACGAACTGACCGGTTTGGATGTAAGCAAAAACACTGCCCTGATTGAGCTATGGGTACAAAGCAATAAATTATCAGCTTTAGATATTTCAAAAAATGTAGCGTTGAAGCGACTTTATTGTGATAATAATCAACTTACCAACCTCGATGTTTCAAACAATACGGCATTAGAACAAATATGGGCTCAAAATAATGCATTAACAAATTTGGACGTATCCAAGAACGTTGCCCTTGAGAAACTATACCTGTCAAACAATAATTTGACCTCCCTGGATATTTCCTTCAATACGGCCCTCAATACCCTGGCGGTCCAAAACAATCAGTTGACCACTTTGGATGTTGCCAATAATACGGGTCTTTATGACCTCGCGGTACATAACAACCAGCTTATGGATTTGGATGTTTCAAAGAATACCGAATTAAAGCATTTAACGGTGACCAACAATGAAATTTCGAATTTGAACACGTCTATGAATATCCTTTTAGAGGATCTTTCTTGTGATGGTAACAACCTTACCACCCTTGATCTTTCACAAAACAAGAACCTTTGGGAACTTCGTTGCAATTACAACCAAATCACCAGTTTGGATATTTCCAATAATGCCAAATTACAACTCTTGGCTTGTGTAGGCAATCAATTGACCAGTTTGAATGTATCCCAGAATGTTGCTTTACGGACTTTTGCTTGTGGAGCCAATCGGTTAACCAGTCTACGATTGGTGGATAACACTGAATTACGGTCGCTACGATGTGAGCAAAACCAATTGACTTCGCTGAATCTTGCCAACGGGAACAATAGCCTGCTAACTAATGTATCCGCTACCGAAAATAATCTTGATTGTATCCAAATAGATGAAGGATTTACCCCTCCCAATGATAGTTCTTGGTTAAAGGACGATACGGCGAGCTATAGTTCGCTATGTCCGTAATAATTCCTCCCAGGGGGGCGTTATCCTTTACATGGGCTAGGTGGTTATCACCTGTAAACAACACTGCCCCCTTTATTTTTTTTGGAAGCATTATATTTAAAAGGTAATTTTAAAACATGCATAATTTTAAGGTTTCCCCGAAGGTACTTCCAATGCTTGCTTTCCTAACCCTGATATTGGTGTTTTTTGGCAATGGCCCAGTCCAAGATGTTCAAAAGTCTGTTAGTAAGCCCATGGTACGGAAAGCTGTTGCGGATTCGATGGGGCTTCAACGGTATCAGGTGAAACAACGGGAATTGATGCTTGCCGTAAAGTCCTATTTTGATGCCGCCATTGCTTCAGGGAAAATTGTAGGAGCGGGTGTGAGCATTGTCAAAGGAGACTCCATTCTTGTTTCGGAAGGATTTGGAAGGAAAAACGCCAAGCGGCCCGATAAGGTGGACCAGGAAACCATATTTAGATTGGGCTCTTTGTCCAAGGGATTTGCTGGTGTATTGGCGGCCAGCCTTAAAAATGATGTCCTTTTGGACTGGAACGATAGAATTAGTGATTATGTCCCCAAGTTTCAATTGGGGGACATCGAAAACACCCAAAAAATTACATTGGCAAACATTTTGTCCCATACGTCGGGTACCCCGTATCACAGTTTTACCAATTTGGTGGAGGCAGGTCTTTCTCCTAAGGATATCGCAAGCCGGTTCAAAACAGTGGTCCCTATAAGTAAGCCCGGCACCATATACAGCTATCAAAATGCCATCTTTGCACTTTGTGGAGAGGTAGTCGGGCAAAAAACAGGCCAGGATTTGAAATCAGTTTTTACTGAACGGCTTTTCAGGCCTTTGGGGATGCACACCGTCAATATGGATCATCTGACTTTGGTCGCTTCACAGAATCGGGCCATTTCCCATAGCAATACAAGTAAGGGTTGGGAACCCCAAAAATTGAAGGATAACTATTATAATGCCATCGCGGCTGGTGGTATCAATGCCAGTGCCCTTGATATGGCCAAATGGATGCGTTTTTTATTGGGACATAATCCTGAGGTCTTGGAGGAATCGGCATTGAATGAAGCCTTTACACCTTTTATTGAAGTAAAGGGACATAGCAAGTATTACCAACGTTGGCCAGGCCACTAAAATCCTATTATGGTTTTGGCTGGCGCATCCATGAGTATGTTGATCGGTTTGCCCGAGAAACAAAAACCATGGTACATCATGGTGGAAGCGTCAATGACTTTAGAAATGAAATTGCCCTATTTCCTGATGAGGACTTTGGTATTTGTGTGCTCTTGAACAGTCACTCCAAGATGGCCTCAAGAGTGATTCCTGATGTACAGGCAATCTTTCAAAAGGTGTACCATCAAGATGACCCTGTTCAAAAAATTGATCCAATCAACTCTTAAGGGTGTTGGATATCGGGTATAAATGAACGGATGTGATTTCATTTTGTTATTAAAACCATACTTTTTTTTGAGACGCTAACGCTATGTTAACGATGGTCGTGTTATAGCCTTGTTCAAGCTGAAATAACCCTTTACTTTTAATTAAAACTTGTAAGCGAAGTGTTTTTTGGATGCTTCGATGTATTCCTAAATCTTTTTAATTATGAAAGACATGAAATTTGCTTGGGCCACTATGGCCGTTGTTTTGTTGTGGGCCTTTGGATGTAGCAAGGACGATGGGCCTACTGTTCCTTCTGGTACTTTTGAAATCGATCAAAGCAGTATGGATTTTGGCCATGTGCCAAAGGGCGAGGTGAAAAGTATGAAAGCTACCGTGACCAATGAGGGGGAAGGGGATTTAATGCTTAAAGAGGTAGCCTTTTCAGGAACCAATGCCTCGGATTTTAATTTGGGTAGTAGTATCGCTGATAGGACAATCCAAATGGGAGCTTCCCTTGAATTGGAGGTTGTTTTTGAGCCAACACAAATAGGCGCTAAAGAAGCCTTATTGACCATCAATAGCAATTTGGGAGTTCATACGGTAAAGCTATCAGGGGAATCATTGGATCCTGATGGTGTGGTTAATGTCCCGGATGCTGCGCTAAAAACGCGCTTGTTAGGCCTTGGAAAGACTTCCAATGGTACCCTCGAAGGGTATACGACATCCATAATTGATACCAATGAAGATGGTGAGATACAGGTCAGTGAGGCCTGGGCACAAGAAGGACTACTTATGTGTTTGGATGGTGAAGTGACCGATATGACGGGCTTGGAAGCTTTTGTTAATATTAGGGCACTGCTGATATCGGGTACCCAAGTTTCCGCTCTGGATCTTTCCGATAACCAAGCTTTGGAGTTTGTATTTGTTCAGGACAATGTTTTGACACAGTTGGATATATCGGAACTCCCCAATCTTCGAGGGTTATATTGTAACGACAATCAACTGACCTCATTGGATGTATCCAATAACCCAGAGCTAAAGGAACTGATGGTTTATAAAAATCAACTGACCGGGTTGGATGTTTCCCAGAACCCAAATTTGAATCGATTGGTAGCATCGGACAATCAATTGGGTTCCTTGGATGTGACAAACAATACCGAGCTGGTCCAATTAAGGGTGCACAATAATCAACTGACCGCTCTGGACTTCACCAACAATGCTAAGTTGATCGCACTGTGGGCGAATGGAAATGAACTTTCACAATTGGACCTCTCCCAAAATACGTTATTGATGGATCTGGACATTTCCAATAACCAGTTGAATACCTTGGATATTTCCAAGCTTCTTCTTTTGGAGGAACTGTCCTGTGGCAACAACCAATTGACAAATCTCGACCTGAGTAATAATGTGGAATTAAAAAGTCTGAGCTGTATTTACAATGCGTTGACCAATTTGGATGTGACCCAGAATACCAAGTTGATTTCATTGAGTTGTTTCGATAATGGGTTGGCCAGTTTGGATGTGTCCCAAAATGTAGCATTGCAGTCCTTATACTGTGGGGTCAATGAATTGACCGCCTTGGATGTTTCCAGTAATGTGGCATTGAGCTATTTGACCTGTGAGCAAAATCAATTGGTCAGTCTGAACCTGGCCAACGGGGTCAATCAAGAATTGTTTTTGATGAACGCCCAAAACAATGATTTGAGCTGCATTCAGATCGATGAGGGCTTTGTCCCTCCTGTCGATTGGGTTAAAGATGAGACGGCCAATTACAATTCAAATTGTCCCTAATCCACAATTTTGGTCCTTTTTTCCCATGGACTTGTTTTCTTTGTTAAAGCCTTCTGGTTTTTTTGCTTCGCCAAATTCTTGGTAAGGGGTATTTTATAGCTGTTTTTTATTGTGGCCACTGTATGGACTTTTTGTTCTGCAGTGGCCCATTGATTTATACAGCGTTTTTGGTAACTTCCGCCCAAGCTATTGGGTCAGGGTGGCTCATTGAGGTTGGACTCTTATGCAAGTTATGGAACCACGTTACTTTTCTCTCCCACCATCCTTGGACCCCAAGGAATGAACAACCCCCGAGTCGTTTCCCAGAACTAGTTGATTGACTGTTCCTGTGCCTTCAAATAGAATCCTGAGGCCCAATATTTTCTTTGGAGATTTTGGTACGTTCAAGGTGAATACGGATGTATCGTTGATGCGGATGTCCATTTTCCTGTCCTTTGAAACACAATCCAGTTTCACACCTTTGGACATGTCGACCCCAAATCCGGAAAGGTCGTTCTTTTTGCCATCGATTATCGAATCAAAGGCAAATAGCGAAATATTGGAAATACAACCTTTGTTTGAGAGTACCATACTTATGGGGCCATCTTCGTGCATGATTTGGATTTGGGCTGCCTGGCACGGACTGGCACCGGATTGAAGATTGTTTTTCAAGCTAAGGGACAAATTAAACGCATCCGTATAGATACTTCCAAAATCCCTCACCAGATAAAACCCCGTAATGGTATGCTTGGCAAGGGGATTCACTCCGTGGGAACGCAAGGTTTCAGCTGAGGTGCTGAGCCGATTTTCATATTGATATGCTGTTTTGTTCAAATAGATGGGCAAGGAGTCGGTTTCAATGGTGCCCAACCAATCTTCTGTGGGAATCAATATCTGCCTTTCCTTTACAATGGAATCATCCACCACTAATTTGGATTTGAAATAACCAGGCCAATAGTAGATACTGGTCGACACACTGTCCTCTCTATTGACGGAAACTCTTTTTCCCTCGTCCCAGTCTTGTTGGATAGCAACTTTGGCATCCTTATCGGCCGCTTTTGCATTGTACCTAAAAACAACGGAATTAGGGATTCCCGTGGAGACCGATTCGGCATTGAATTCAAAATCGTTTGCATCATAGTTCACAGGCTTGCGGTAAATCATGAGGAGCACGGTGACCATTATGAGGGCCAACACCAGCAGGGGTTTGGCATATTGAAGCGGCTTAGGTGTCGTTGATTTTTCTTTTTTTTGAATCGGATCGGGCTTTTCTTGTGATACAAACGTACGCCAATCCGGATATCCCAAATAAGCTGCCAATACATCCAAGGTGGTTGGGCTGGGTTTTGAGGTATAACTGACCTTCCCACTGAGCCGTTTCAAAGTGGAAACACTCAAAAGGGTACCCGTCGCTTTGTGTATCGATTCACTGAGTATTTGGAAATCGCGAGTGCCCCATGTCGCTATGGGCCCCCACGATAACTTTTGGGCTATGAGGTCAAAGCAATGGGCAAGATGAATTTTGTGATCTTCCATGTATGGGACGGCTTACCGCCTGTGAATAAACTTGAACAGATTTGAACAGGGTGTTGAGGCCTGTCATATGTACCGCTAAACTACTTTTGACTTTCATCAATCCATAGCAATCAAAAATAAAATTTTAATATGAGAACAAACAGTTTGACTATCCTAATCTTTGCCATTTTGATCAGTACCCTGTCCTGCGGACAGCAAGGACAAATACATAATGGAAAGCAGTACATTCCCTTTAGCAATTCCCTCTGGGACATTTATGATCACAAGGACTCCTTGCTCAGTATCCATGTGGTGACCGATGAGGGAAAACAGGCCCTCAGGTTGGAGCCGGGCCAACGTGCATTTGTCAAGGACAGGAACTTTAAGAATTTCCAAGTGGAGTTTTGGACCAAAGGTCTTACTCCGGGTATAGGTTTTAGGATGCAGGATGCCAAAAATTTTGAGTACCTCTATTTGAGGGCAGCTAAAGGAGGCTATAAGGATGCCTTACAATATGTCCCTGTTCATGGGGGCAATTTGCCATGGCAATTGTACAATTACCCAAAATACGAAGGCAAGGCATCTTTTCCCAGAAAACAGAAAGCTTTATTACCGATATCCTTTAAATCAGATATCGTCAAGGGAGGGGCCAATGAAAACCTCTTAAATGCCTTAAAGAATAGGGGTCTGGTATTTTCTAAAACTTCCTTTATTGATTTTATGGAAGAAGATTTATCCTATATATATGATCCCGAAACAAGCAAGGTTCTTGGCATCCGGTTCACTGAAAAAGGTATCTCTTTTTTGGAATTTAAGCAATGGATTCAAGTGAAAATCATGGTGGTGCAAGACCAAATGTCCGTTTTTATTGAGGATATGGATAAACCAGTTTTTACGGTAGACCATTTGAAGCGGGATGATCTGGGAGGTGGAATCAGCTTGATCAGCAGTTTTGACCCTGTGCTTTTCAGTGATTTTTCCGTTGCTGAAATAAGCGATACAACAAAACCACAAAATGTGGATAAAGGGAATCCATCCGATACGGAAGAATTTCTAAAGACATGGCACATATCACAGCCCTTTGCAAAGGATTCCACAAATTTTAAATCGCAAGTGGATTCAATTTTAAAGCATCGAGTAAAATTTAAAACCGTTTTGGCCGATGAAGATGGTTTGATCAATATCAGTAGGTATTATGATGATATGACCAAAACCGTAGTCTTGACCTGTAATTTGGTATCGGATTCGGATAGGACCGTACTCATGAATTTTGACTATGCCGATCATTTGGTGGTGCTATTTGATTCCAAAATACGATTTGATGGAGGTATGGATTTTCGTCCCCCTGCCGACAAGGGGGTGGAAGGACGGGTCATTGTTACGGACGAGCAAGTGCCTTTGGAACTGAAAAAAGGATCGAATGAACTGGTTTTTATGCTTTCCGGGGATGCAAGACAACAATTCAACTGGGGCTTTATCGCAAAATTGAACAATATGGAGGGAATATCCATTGAATGATAGTATTGAAGTATGATGTGATAACCAAGGACTTTTGTCCTTGGTTTTTTTGTTGGCATCCAAATGGGTTGTGCTATTCTGTAAGACCGTATAATCGTTGGTATCTCAGGAATTATTGTTTAAATCTGTTAAATATCGGACATTTGAAATGAAGCAAACTATTGAAATTAAGGGTTTGCCTTTCTATTTTTAAAAAGTACGTATCGTGTCCAAGATAAAGGAAAAAAGAGAGGAATTGAACATCACACAGGAACAGTTGGCGGAGAAATGTGGGGTTTCCACAAGGACCATACAGCGTATTGAGGCAGGTGCGGAACCCAAGGGCCATACTTTGAATGCACTGACAAAGGCTTTAGGACTAGAGGTTTCGGATTTGAAGGAAAGTCCTTCCGTTATGGTACATAGTGACCATACCTGGCTAAAGATCATTAATTTTTCTTCCTTGCCGCTTACGGTGCTGCCTCCTTTGAATATTGTTGTGCCCCTTATTATCATGTTTGCCAAAAAAGAAGTGAACAGAATGAACAAACAGGTGGTGACCCTTCAGATTTTTTGGACCATTGGGGCCTTTATTCTTTTTATGCTGGCTTCATTTATGAAGAATTGGTTTGATTTGGGCAATAAGTTTATTCTCATAACCATGATTGTTTTGGTGTTGTCCAATGTGTTTGTCATCCTCAGGAATTCCTTTGAAATCGATAAACGGGGAAAGCTTTATGTTGACCTTAACTTCAGTATCATATAGGTCTGTCGTGTGATTGTCGTGTGATTGTCGTATGTCTTTTTGGTCGATTTGAAGTGTGTTGCGGGATATTTGCAAAAAATACATTCATCAAAAAATCATCAATCATGAAAATCACAAAGTTTATCATTTCACATCTTATGTTGACCTGTGTCGGTTTGTTGCAGGTTTGTGCGCAAGTGGGTAGGGATTCCGAACTGTTCCATACCCTCAAGAAACAGGACAGTATTTTTTTTGCCAGAGGCTTCAATCAGTGCGACCTCACTTATTTGGAGGCCCGTATTGCGGACGATTTAAAGTTCTATCACGACCAAAGTGGATTTCAGGACAAAACCTCCTTCTTCGAAAATACCAGAAAATACATCTGTTCCAATCCTGATATAAAGCCCATCCGGAAAGTGGATGGCAACAGTTTGGAGGTATTCCCATTATATAACAACGGTACTTTATATGGGGCCATCCAAAAAGGCAAGCATGATTTTTACATCAGGGAAAAGGGAAAAACCGATGTCAAAACGAGCTCGGCCCTGTTTACCCATGTTTGGCTGGTAGAAGGGGAGGATTGGATATTGGGCGAAGCATTGAGCTTTGACCACCAGGACCCGGAGAAGGGCAAGGCAAGTGTCTCTACTATAGAAAAGATGCTTTTGGAAACCAAGGTCCCTGCTTTGGGATTGGGGATCATTGAGGATGGTCAATTGACCAAGGTGGAGGTGTTTGGGACATTGGACAAAACCAAGAAAGCACCTTATAATACTATTTTCAAGGTGGCCTCACTTACCAAACCATTGACTGCATTGACCGTGTTGAAATTGGTGGACCATGGGTTGTTGGATTTACAGGAACCTTTATATAAATACTGGATTGATCCAGACCTAAAGAAGGATAAGCGTTACAAAGAACTGACCCCTTATTTGGTCTTAACCCACCAGACTGGATTTCCGAATTGGAGGTACATGACGGATTCCAATAAACTGCATTTTCAATTCGATCCCGGGGAAAAATACCAATATTCCGGGGAAGGTTTTGAATACCTTAGAAAGGCCATTGAGAAAAAATTGGGAAGGCCCTTGGAGGACCTGGCTCGGGATTTTATTTTTGAACCTGTAGGTATGAACGATACCCGATTCTGGTGGGACGGTTCCATGAATGAATCCAGATACGCCAAAAACTTTGATGAAAATGGCAACCAGATTGAAACCGTAAAATATTATGAGGCCAATGCAGCGGCCAATCTATTGACCACTGTAGAGGATTATGGAAGGTTTGTGGCCTATGTAATCAACGGGGCAGGGTTGGATGAGCAGCTTTTTAAAGACATGCAGAAACATCAGGTGAAGTTGAAGGAAAATGATTTTTTTGGGTATGGTTGGGAAATCTTGACCGGTTTCAGTGATGATGAGTTCGCCATGTTGCATACCGGGAAAGACCCAGGGGTAAGTACCTTGGCCATCATGTTCCCTAAATCCAAAAATGGGTACGTGGTCTTTTTGAATGGAGACAATGTCAATCAAGTTTATGAATACTTGTTGACCCAAAAGTTGTATCTAGGTCAAGAGCTGTGGGACAAAAGGTAATATTCTATATTATGCTAACATAATCATGGGTGTTTTGGGAGTGGGAGTGTTCGTGCTTTATGGACGTGCTAGGTAGTTCCAATATATTCATCACTTTTTTTACTCGATTGATAACGTTTTGTTAACGGTCTACCTTAAATCTTATTGTTCATGCATATTCCCCTGATTACTTTTGGTATGGTCTTTCAAAGCCAGTGTTACTTGACTCCAATTTGACTTGGGTTAGCGTTTCGATACCTTGAGAAGCAATATTTGTATTGTACCATCATGAAACCAATTCAGAGGTCATTGTAGCAATGAAGGGAACACTTTATTGAATGGTTTCATGTATTGTCTGGATAATACCCGTCCTTTTGGACCATACAGGCAATACCAAAGTTGTTGATACCAGTGAACTAAAACTGTCCCATAGTGCTTTGTGACTACTTTATCAACCGATTGGATGACATATTGCAGTGGCTTGAAAAAGGACAACAGGGACTTAACGATTTTCCTTGTCGGTTCCTGTTTTACCGTCGTAGATGTCCCGAAGAGTTTGCATTACCTTCACTCAGTTTCTGATGATTACGTGAGGTCGGATGATAGCATTTGATATGATATAGAAGCGTTTCCTTAAAGTTAAGGAGGTATGGTCAAGGAACAGGGTCATTTATTTTTTAAGCGTATTGACGTAATGTTCGTCAGGTTTTTTCTATGGAATATCTCAAAAACTATCTTGGGGATTTTCTGTTGTTTGATGATTGGATTTGGGATAGGTCAAGAATGGGATTCGAACTTGTTCTATCTGAGTGGGGGTACCTTGTACCAAAAGGTGTCTCCTGTTCAGATGAAAAAAGATCATGGAAAAAATTTGAAGGCATTGGATGAACTTGATTCGGATCAATTGTTTATAAATGCTATCCGTATTGCGAGTTCTGGCGGAGTTTCGAACGTGCTCCATCCTTTGGGTACAAGGGGTATAAGCAATGTGGTTTTCCCACATATTGCAGGACAACGTACAATCTCTCGCGCCCTCACCTTTCTTAAATGGTCCAATTTTAAATCCGAACCGAAATATGATGTGATGATGTCCACGAGTCACGTGCTCGGCCTTTATCAGATTAGTTGGAACAACGGTTGGCCCATCGTTCGGAAGTATTTGGAGCGGCATGTATCCATAGATACGATGAAGTATTCCTTCATACAGCAAGGCAGTGCTAAAGGAGGCAGGTTGCCCTATATTGAATTTTTTAAGATACTTCCCTTTATCCTTGTATTGCTGACATGTCTTAATTATATGGGTATCATCCTATCTCGTTCAATAAAGTGGTACCGGGAAATAGGGGTAAGAAAAGTTATAGGGGCTAGGAAAGGGACATTGAGGATGCGTTTTTTTACGGAAGTTTTTGTGCAGATCGTCATGGCCATGATACTTGCTGCTGTTTTAATGGAATTAGCCTTGCCTTTGATCAACACAATAACCTCAAGTCAACTGGACATCAACTTATACCAACCCAAGTTATATTTTTCGATACTGGTCATGGCATTCCTCATGCTGATTCTTGCCGGAATATACCCAGCAATGCAATTGGCTGCACTCCCGCCCTTAGGAGCACTGGGAAAAGAATTCCAAAACAAAGGCTTCCCATTGCCACTGCGTAAGGCCTTGTTATCGATCCAAGTCGTCATAGCTGTTATTTTAATGGTTTGCTTAGGTACCTGGCGACAATTGCCAGATGTACAGGAAAAGGCTCCTTACCACTATTTTACAGGTAATCCATGGGACAGCGAATTCAATACCCACTCCAAATCCATGAAGCCAATGCTTTCCCCCAGTAAATTATCTCAAGGCGACAACCAAGCTATCGCAATAAAATATGGCGATTCAAAGCAAACTTTGGCATATTTTGATAAAGAAGATCGGCATGTTGGGGAGCAACCATTCCGTTCCAAGTCACTGGGCCAAAACATTGAACGAAACCATATGAACATTCGAAAAGTTTGGACATTATTGATAAGCTGTTCCCTGGTATCCCTGTTTATGGTCTTTCTGGGCATATGGGGTATAGCGATACAACTTTCCAATGCGTACCAAAGGGAATTTGCCGTTCGAAGAGTATTAGGGGGCGGAACCATTTCAATTTTTATCGTCCTTTCAAAGAATTTCATCAAGCCCTTGCTATTGGCTTTTTCAATTGCAATACCAGTCTCAAGCTATATAGGGGTACGATGGCTGGAATCATTTGCCATACATGCGTCCATACCTTGGGGGAGCTTGGTAGGTGCCATTTTGGTTATCATTTTTATTGTCCTTGTCACCATTTGTGCACAGACCTATACGATCAACAAAAGCAATTGGGTCGGGAGCCTACGGATGGGGTAAGACATAGTTATGGGTTCAAATATTAAAAAAAGATGACAAAAACTGTAACATTATGTTATACAAGGTATCTTTTAATGTAAACTACTAATCAAAAATCAATCTAAATGAAACTGAGATTACAACGGGTTTTGCCCGTATTTACACTGGCCTTTATCATGGGATTTACCGCTTCGACTGCACAATATAATGGTCCAAAGGGAAAGCATGGAAGCTTTACAGACCATAGGGATGGGAGTAGCTATACGACCGTGGAAATAGGAACGCAGGTTTGGATGGCAGAAAATTTTGCCTATTTACCAGAGGTTGACACCATGAACATATCAGTATACGGTTATAAGGGAAATTCTGTTAAAGAAGCCAAACGTACCAAGTACTACAAAAAATATGGAGCCCTTTATTCATGGGAAAAGGCCAATGAGTTGGCTCCCAAGGGTTGGCGATTGCCGACGGACAAGGATTGGATACTTTTGGAAACCACTGTGGGCATGTCCAGAGATGAGGCCGTTAAAGAAGGTTGGAGAGGAACAAGTAATAGCGTGGCATACTTAAGGGAAAATGGAGGTGCAGGTTTTGATGTTCAGTTGGCAGGCTGGCGAACAGATTACGGTGATTTTAGGTTTATGGGTGAGCATGCCAATTTTTGGGTAGCGGACAGTCATGATTCCGAAAGGGCCTTTGAAAGAATGATTGGTGCGACCAATACGAAAATCGGTAGGGAACAAGGAAACAAAGGCTGTGGATTCAGTGTACGCTATGTTAGGGATGTTCCGGCCGAAAAATATATTACCTATCCTGAAGCTGAATGGGAAATGATGGAGAACGTCTCGGAGTTTGGCTGGAGCCAGGATAAAATAAACCAGCTCTACCGCTATGCGATAGACAGTACACATGCTACGGGTATTATCGTTGTCCAAAGTGGCAAAATGATCTATGACTATGGCGATACCCATGAACTTAGCTATATCGCATCTGTCAGGAAAAGTATGCTATCCATGTTGTATGGGAAGTATGTGGAGGATGGTACCATTGACCTTAATAAGACCCTTGAAGAATTGGACATCGATGATGTTGGTGGACTCTTGGAATCCGAAAAAAAAGCGACCATATGGGATATCCTGACCTCTAAATCCGGAGTGTTTCATGCAGCCAGTAATCCTGGCGGGAATGAATGGTTGTTTCCTGAACGCGGGAGTAAGGCACCCGGGACCTATTTTATTTATAACAACTGGGATTTCAATGTGGCCGGTCACATCTTTGAGCTGGAGACCGGTCAAAATATCTACGATGCCTTTGAGAACGATATTGTCAAGAAAATTGGGTTCCAACAATGGGACCGCAGTAAGCAGCAGAAATCCGGGGATACCTCCAAATCCAAGTTCAAAGCCTATCATTTTGAAATGTCCACTAGGGATATGGCCAGGGTCGGTTATCTGATGCTACGCAAGGGCAAATGGAAAAATGAACAGGTCTTGCCTGCTTCCTGGGTGGCTAAAATGACCACGATTACCACTAGTTATGCGGACATGTACCAAGTCGACCCAAGGCTCAAGGATTGGCCATGGTGGAAATGGGGACAAGGATTGATGTGGCGGATTTGGGACAGTCCGGATATATTGCCTGAATTCAAAGGAGCATATACCGCCACAGGGAACGCAGGTCAATATATTACCGTTATTCCATCAATGGATATTGTTGTTGCCCTTAAGACCAAAGCTGTTTATGGGAGAAGGACCAATAAAGAAGTCTATGAGAAGTTTTTGTATCAATTGTTTGATGCCAGGAAATAATTCCCCTCGTTATTCTTATTTTAGGTAGTCCACGCAATACAGGGATATCTTGCGTAGAAGACCTTGCCGATTGCAAACCTGAAAAGTTAAGTCGGCAGGTTCTTTTTCTATTGAAGGGGGTATAAAACCTGTGAATTTATTCATTGTAATGAAAGCAGTAATCACCATATTTTTTGTTGTACTAGCCTTGGGATTGGATGTCAATGCCCAGATAAACCCAGAAGAGCAAGCTAAAATCGATAGTATTTTTTCCCAATGGGACCATCCCAACTCCCCCGGGGTCGCTATTGGGATTGTTAAAGATGGAAAATTGGTCTATTCCAAAGGTTATGGTATGGCAAATCTTGATTACGGGATTCCAATATCTGGAACATCAAAATTTTATATCGCTTCTATGGCCAAACAGTTTACCGCGGCATGTATCGCCTTGTTGGCCATTGAAGGTAAGATTGACCTGGATGATGAGGTCCATGCATATATTCCTGAATTGCCCAGATATGGAAAAGTAATCACGATTCGTAATCTGGTGCACCATACAAGTGGTTTACGTGATTACTTGGAGTTGATGTACCTGTCAGGAACGTCGTTCGAGGACTATTTTACTATTGAAGATGGAATTCAACTTTTGGGGCGACAATCCAATGTCAATTTTTCACCGGGTGAGAAACATAGCTATTCCAATTCCGGATATATCCTATTGGCCGAGATTGTTAATCGGGTCAGTGGGATGACCATTCGGGAGTATGCTGATAGGAACATCTTCAAGCCTTTGGGCATGAACGATACTTTTTTCAATGATGACCACAGCCAAATCATTAATAACAGGGTTGTGAGTTATCGAAAGGAATCCGATACTTTCAAACGATATGTACAGAATTTTGATGCCTTGGGAGATGGTAACCTGATAACAACCATCAAAGATTTGTATTTATGGGACCAGAATTTTTATCGACCAAAAGTTGGAGGAGCAAAGTTTCTGGACCTGATGTTGACCAAGGGACGATTGAACAATGGGGACACCATTGATTATGCCTTTGGTCTGGTACACGATACCTATAAAGGGTTACCTACCCTTTCACATGGTGGGGCTTTTTTAGGTTTTCGAACACAGTTTATTCGTTTTCCAGAGCAACGGTTTTCGATAATTGTGTTGGCGAGCGTTTCAGGTTCAAATCCTACAGGGAAGGCCTATCAAATTGCGGATATCCTTTTGAAGGATAAACTTTCTGCTTCTGAACCGGAAGTGCAGAAGCTAACATCGTTCGAGGTGGAACCAGTCCCTTTGACTAAAGATGAATTACGCCAGTTTGAAGCTTCCTATTGGAGTTACGAAGAGAATTATTCAAGAAAGATTTACCTGAAAAGTGACACCCTAAGATATTCACGTGGGGAACAAAATGAAAATAGGTTGTTGCCAATCGATAGGAATGAATTCCAAATGTTGGATGTTACGGATGGTCTAAGGGTCAATTTTCATTTGAAATATGGTAAACCCTATAAAATGATTGTTACGGTCAATGGAAACAATCCAAGTGAATTATATGCCTATATGCCCTTGGAAGCAAAGGACCAAGACCTTAAGGCGCTGGAAGGGTCTTACTACAGTAAAGAACTTGATTGTACTTATGTGCTAAAAGTTAGGCTTGATGGGTTGGTCCTCATGATCAATGATGTAGAGATGGGGCATTTACGACCGATTATGGATGGATTGTTTGTTATTGAGGATTTCGGTGTAATTAAGTTTGATGAGAAAAATAAGAACGTATTTGTTTTGGATGCTAACAGAGTCAAGCAAATAAAATTTTCTAAATCGAAGACTTTAGGATGAGCCGTATGGTTAAGACCACCAAAAACGGAAAATGTTAGCCAATCAATTTTTCGATTTAGTGAACCGAAAATCAGTTTTTTGCGTTAGTCTTGAGGGTGCTCACTTTCATCCGCCGCTGGGGGGATACATTGACCGCCCTATCCACAGGGACAAGCTCATGTCCGGGGAACGGTTCAAGATCTACAAGGAAGACCGTAGGATATTGCTGAAACTCTGCAACTACACATCAAGGACTATGACAGCTGCAAAAAGGACGGCATCGATCCCAACAAGGGCCTGTTGCTGACCGGGCCAGTGGGCTGTGGCAAGACCAGCCGGATGCGGCTATTGAAATTCCTGGAGCCCTACCAAAAACCCTATTCCGTCATTCCCAGCCGAAATATTGTGTTCGGGTTCAACCACATTGGTTTCAAGGTCATTGAGGATTACGGCAACGGGCATTACTTTTGTTTTGATGACCTTGGCGTGGAACCCACGGGAAGGCATTATGGAAAGGATTGCAATGTGATGGGGGAGATCCTGATATCGCGCTATGAGCTTTTTGTCAACCGGCAGATCAAGACCCATTGCACCACCAACCTCAATGCCAAGGAGCTGGAGGAAAGTTATGACAAGCGGGTTAGGAGTCGCATTCGGCAGATGTTCAATCTGGTGGCCTTTGAAAAGGACAGCAAGGACAAGCGCAAATAACTTCATTACCGTTTGAGCACCATTCCCAATAGTTTTCCGATGACCTTGATGATCTCCATTAAAAATGCTTTCATAGTTCCAGGTTTTTATAATTGTCAATGCCCAATAGGATGGCCCTGATGTTCCTGCCCTTTGATAGATAACCTACTTCATCCTGGTGGGAGAGAAAGGCGATTTCAGCCAAAACAGACGCGCAAGTGGTAACTTCCCGCAGCACCTGAAAGTGGGCAGATTCAATGCTTCGTTGTTTGATGCCAAGGTTCCATGCCACTTCATTCAGAATTGACCTTCCCAATGCGAGGGATCCCTTGCTATGGTTGTGCGGTGTGCCATGTACAAAAACCTCCATGCCTTTTGTTTCCGGGTTTTCCGCATGGTTACAATGCAGCGACACAAACACATCGGCACGCAGGGCTTTTGCCAATCTGGAGCGATCATCAAGGGATATCAAGGTATCGGTGTAACGGGTAAGATAGATATCGTATTTGCCATCCAAAAGGGTATGGTTCCATCGAAGGATTCCCCTAGCCACACCTAAGGTCACATCCATTTCCCTAACTCCGTATACCCCAATGGCACCGGAATCCACCCCACCATGTCCGGGGTCAATGACTATAATTTCTTTACGGGGTATTTCCTGACCAAAAAGCGAATTGAAATTGCACATCAAAAGGACAAAAACTTTAACTGAGCGAAGTCGAAGTTTAACGTTTTTGACGTTTTTGAGGGTTTTGTAGATCCAAGGTTTTAAGGTTATCAACATAGCATTCCGCTTTTTACATAGATTTTGGTACCAATCCGCAGCAATAAAAACCAAATCATATCAATGAATACGTTATTCACAAATATCTGAAATTCAGTTGTTTGTGTATCAATATACGGTAATTTTCGAATATCAAAACCAAACGAATTTTTAAACACTTTTTGATATGAAAAAAGCACTGTATTTCACCCTGTCAACATTTTTTGTTCCCTATGGTCTTTTGGCCCAGATCGGGGGCATTGAGGATTCTGTCAATGATATTTCCGATACCATACGGGCCATCTTCCCTATTATACTCGGGGTAATCTTCTTGGTGGGCTTTCTGTTCAATGCGGGACATTTCTTTGGGGAGAACTCCGACTTGAAAAAGGGCATTACCCGGGTACTGGTCTTTGTGCTGATCGCGGGGGCCGTTGTGGGCATCTTCACTTATCTCATCGGAATAGTGGTCTAGGATGAAAAAGTACGAGGTCTATAGAAATATCCGCAAGCAGGCCATGATCATGGGCTTGTCCCTTTCCCTGTTTGCCTTGCAAATGGTATCGGTCATCGGTTCCCTGCTGATTATCATTTTTTCCTTCAGTCTTGGTGTCATCGTTGCCCTGCTGTTGTTCAATGCCCTGTTGTTCGGGGCATTGGCACAGTGGGTTAAAAACCCCCATATACTTGCTATCCAAAAGGTCTTTCCCCGGACCATCAGTAATAAACGTCTAAGCTCCTTCTCTTATGCATAAGATCAACCTCAATGCCCATCATCCCATTCTGGATATCCAGGGAAATACCGTGTTTGCCTCCAATGGCAATGTAGTACTTTGTTACAAGGTGGATCTTCCCGAAGTGTATTCCCTGTCGGAGACCGACTTCGAGGAGATGCACGGCACTTGGTTCCAGGCCTTCAAATCCCTGCCCACGGGTACGGTCATCCATAAACAGGACAACTACCAAAAAGTGGGCTATGATGCCAAACAATTACCCAATAATACCTTTTTGGAAAAGGCCACCCATGATTATTTTAAGGGC
This sequence comes from Allomuricauda sp., assembly GCF_002699205.1. Classification (GTDB taxonomy): domain Bacteria; phylum Bacteroidota; class Bacteroidia; order Flavobacteriales; family Flavobacteriaceae; genus Flagellimonas. The sequence continues at coordinate 33,207 of NZ_PABT01000009.1, read as the reverse complement.
AGGGAATACCTAAAACATCTAAGCCATCTGTTCTTTGTACTGCCCTTGGACAAGGCCTTGAATGCGGCCAAGTATGTCAACCCCTTTCGGAAAACGGAAAAAGGCTATTATCGAAAATTGGACGTCCAGGTGGCGGAATTCATCACTGCGGTGAACGATGCCGTTTCCTACATCAACAATGGCCAGAGAGTGTCATTGATGCCCATGGCACCCGCCGGGATTCTTACCCATACAAACGATTATTACAACGGTTTCAACCAAGATTTCGATACGGATATTTTGTTGGACAAAAAACATATCGAGATCGGGGACCATTATTTTGATGCCATAGCCGTCAACAATGAAGGGTGTTTTGGCGGAACGGTCCAGAGCAGTAAGACCAATGAAAAATTCACCTCGGATGACTTTAGCTTTCACCAAGGGTTTATCGATGGGTTAGGATTGGACCTGAACGAGAACCATATCGTCAACCACATCCTCTATCTGGATGACAAACACAAATGGCGCAAGCTCTTGGACAAGAAAGTGGAGGAACTCAGCAAAAGTTCCAATTTTGGTTCCCAGAACAAAGTGGTCCTCAAAAAGGTCCAGCATATCCTGGATCAGATCAATACCGATGATTCGTCACGTATCATCCGTGGCCATCTCAATATCATTTTTTGGCATCCGGAAACCGAACATATCAAACGGATAGGCTCCAAGGTCAAGGCGGAGTTCAAGGAATTGGACATGGTGCCCTATCAGCCCAATGGCGAGGAACGCAAGCACTACTTTTTGAACTCGCATCCCTGCCATACCACCAACTTCTCCAACGAAGATCTGTATGTAACGGATCTCAAACATGCGCTGTGCCTGTACATCAACAATACGAATTACAGATCCGATGATACGGGCATCCTTTTCGGTGACCGCCAGCACAACATTCCTGTCTTTAAGGATGTCTGGGACGAACGGAAAAAACGCATTAAGGCACGGAACTTTGCCATTTTCGCCCCCACCGGGGAGGGGAAATCCTTTTTGGCGAACAACATACTCCGCCAATATTTCGAGGCGGGTGTTCGGCTGGTCATTATCGACCTGGGGGGCTCCTACGCCAAATTTGCCAAGCTGTACCCGGATGACCATATCATCCTGAGGTACGAGCAGGACAAGAACCTGGGCATCAACCCTTTTTTTATTTCGGATGAATCCGACCTTACCCCTGAAAGGCTGGAGGACCTGGCCGTATTCTTATTGGAACTGTTGGCAGAGGGCAATACGATGTCCAAAGGTAGGGAAGTGGCCATGAAAAAGGTGCTGCTCCATTATTACAAAACTGTACGGGAACACCATTCCCTTGCCTCACTGTACCGGTTTGTGGACCATCATAAGGACAATCTGATCCAGGAGCTCCATATCAGGGAGGAGGATTTCAGTGTTTATGGATTTCTGCACATCCTTTCGGAGTATGTGGATAATGGTCTTTACAGCTTCCTGTTCCATGTCGGGGAGGATCAAACCTATACCATCGAGGACAAAAGGATGATCGTCTTTGAACTGGACGAGGTGCGCGACAACAAGGAAATCCTTTCGGTAATGCTCAAGCTCATCAAGTCGGCCATCCAACGGACCATTTGGAGAAACCGTTCGGAGCGGGGCATTATCCTCTTCGATGAGTTTGCCAAGCAGCTGAAATTTGCGAACGTGCTGGAAAGTGTGGAATTCTATTATCAGGCCATCCGGAAGCAGAACGGGGCCATTGGCATCATCCTACAGTCCATCAACCAATTGCCCAATAATTCCACTTCTGCCAGCATTTTGGAGAACACACAGGTGATTTACAGCCTCCGTAACGAAAAGGGCTATGACGAGCTGAAAACCAGATTGAACTTATCGTCCCATGACCTGAATCAACTGCGGTCCATCCGCAACAACCTGAGCGGGGAACGGAAGTACACCGAGATCTTTATCAAGATCGGAAAGGAGAGCAACATCTTCCGCTTGGAGGTGCCACCGGAGGTCTTTGCCGCCTATCTGACGGATGGGACAGAGAGTACACAGATATTGGAACTTTTCGAAAAGACGAACGATATGGAACAAGCCATCACCACATTTATTAACTATAAAGACAAAGCGACATGAAAACAATTAGAAAGCTCACTTTTGGGAAAAAGATACTTACTCTGGGATTTGCCCTAACCTTCACTTTATTTATGCCCGGCCGAGCCACGGCCCAGGGGATGCCGGTGTATGACAATACCAACTTTATCAGTCTGGCCAAACAGCTTGTCGAATCCGCCAAACAGACCTCCCAACTGTTGAAGACCGTGGAGTTTTTACAGCAGCAGAAGGAACGTATCGAACAGGTCAGCAGTGTTCTGCAACAGCTCAATGCAGTTCAGGAACTCATCCAGAACAACCAACAGCTCTTCCATATGGTCCAGAACGACCTACAGGAGATATTGAACTCCCCCTATATCAAACCGGGGGAAATTGACAGGATTACGGATTCCTTCAATGATATCATAGAGCGTTCCATGGAAAGCGTGGATTATGTCAACACCATCCTGTCGAGCGGACTTTTGAAAATGGAGGATGCCGAACGTGCCAAGGTATTGAAGGACCATGAACTCAAATCCAAGGAAATGGTCGCCGAGATTCAGGCCAAGACCCGTCGCTACCGGGAGATCATTTCCTTCAGAAAGATGCAGGACAGGATCAATAATCGTGAAACAAATTATTAGGAAGCTATGTTCTTGGGAATAGGATTGGAATATGTGGATGCGGTCTACCGGACCATCATGGACAGTGATTTTGCCCAGTACACCATTACGGGCATGAAGGCACTGGCCGTCCTGTTTTTTTTGGTGAACATCTTAAAGAAGTACAACGAGGGCATCGCTTCGACCGATGGCCATACCTGGGGGCTGACACCTACGGAACTGGCCAAGAACTTTGCCATGGTGATCTTGGTGATATTCTCCACACAGGTATTGGATATCTTTGATACCATTTTGGTCTCCATTGAGGCCCAATACAGGGATACGGCCCCGGCGCTCCTCCCGTTACAGCTACAGGATGTGGATCTGGAACGGGATGTGGGCGCACTGGAGGCCGCCAAAAAGGCGTTGGCACTGTTGTACGAGGCCTTGGTGACCCCCTTGTACGGATTGAAGGTGCTGGCCTTTGTCATCGGGATTTTCCTTTGGATGATGGACCTGTTCATCTATCCGCTGTTCCTGGCGGAACGCTTTTTCTTATTGGGCATTATGCGGGCCTTCTTTCCCTTGGTGATCAGCTTGGCCGTGTTCGAAAAGTTCAGGGGACTGGCCTATAATTTCTTTAAGCTTTATGCGGGGGTCTATATGCTTGTACCGGCCTTCTTTTTGGTCAATGTCTTCGTCAATGCCCTGTACACGGAGATCAACACGGATTTTTGGAACAACCTGTTCGGGACGGACTGGGGCAGTGAGTTTTTTGCCCCCCTGATTGAACTGGCTTCCATTGGATTCATCGTGCTGTTGAAGTTCAAACTGTACCGCAAGGCCACCTCCTTTACCTTTAAACTCTTTGGTACCTAAGGGTGCCTAAGGCACATTTATAATTGCATATTATCTGCACTAAAAAATACTAATGAAATGAAAACACCCTATAAAAACATATACGATGTCCTAAAGCTCAACCGCTTTATTGTGTTGGCCACGGTCATCGGGACCGTGCTGACCTGTATCGTTTCAGTGCTGATGGTCATCAAACTCCACAGGGAAAGTATGGACAATGCCTTTGTGGTCAACGGGGATGGAAGCGTGATCCCGTTAAAAATGGTCTCCCAATTGGAAAACCTCAAAGTGGAGGCCAAGGCGCATCTGGAACTCTTCCACCGCTATTTCTATGGTATCGATGCCAGCAATTATGAGAAAAACTTAGAGAAGGCCCTGTGGCTGGGCAACAGTTCGGTGGATGCCCTTTATCGGCAAAAAAAAGCGGAAGGGGTCTATAACCGTTTGTTACAATATTCCCTGGTACAGAAAGTACTGAGCATAGAATCCAAGGTGGACCTGCAATCGGAACCCTATAAGTTTGAGACCATCGCTGTATTTGAGATTAACCGGGGATCGGTCACCGATACCTATGAGCTGACCACTACGGGCAACCTGATCCATGTGGACCGGAACTTTCCGAACAATACCCATGGCCTGTTGATCACCAACTTTTTTGAAAACACTTTAGAAAAAGTCCATAATGGACATTAAACAAACTGATATGAAACTAGAGAAGAACAAAATTGTATTTGGCCTGGTCATTCTCTGCATGGTCCTGTTCATTGTGGGCTATGCGATGATGGCATTGGGCGGGGACGAAGAGCCTACCATTGACAATAACCAGATTCCGGTACCGGAACTGGGGGAGGAACAGGAGCAGTACAAAACCAAACTGGAGGCCCTGGATGCCATCAAGGAAGAGCGGCAGACCAACGCCCCGAGCATATATGACGAGAGCCTGTTGGATTCCACGGGAGTGTATGACCCGGACTTGATGGAAAAGAAAAAGATGCGGGTCATTGACAGTATCTACAACGAAGGGCGAATTGATTACTCGCAAGGAACATACCGGAATCCCAAGCCCAAGATAGTGGCATTGGGCAATACCAAAAGGGATACGGCATCAACATCCAAAATAGTTGATGACAAAGACCCATCCATTGAAATGAAGGAATTGGGATTGGAGCACCAGTTGTTCTTTGCCTCATATCCCATGGAACAGCCAATGCAGGTAAATGGAACAACGGATTCCCAGATCCTGGTCAGGGTGGATGGCACCCAAACGGTACGCCAGCACTATAGGTTACAGATGCGGCTCTTGGAAGATGTTATAATCAATGGCACTGTGATTCCAAGAAACACGGCCATTTACGGATTCGTGAGCTTCAAGCCCAACAGGGCAATAATTGCCATTAATCATATCGAGCACAGTCCCGTTAGATTGGCCGCTTACGATTTTCAGGATGGCAGTGAGGGCATCTATATCGAGAACAGTTTTCGGGCGGAGGCCAGGCAGGAAGTGGTGGGGGATGCCATTGACGACATCAATATCGGTGGCGTGCCGCAGGTGAGGGGCATCAAATCACTTTTTCAAAGGGACAACCGACAAGTCAAGGTGACCGTCATGGACAATTATCAACTCATTTTAAAAGTTCCTAGGGGACAGTAAAAAACAAATTCTATGAAAACATTGATTCTTATATCGCTATTGGCATTCGCCAATCCATTAAACGCACAGGAAGTCTTGGACACCATCTATGCGAACGAACATAAAAACGTGGTCCTGTTCTTTCCTGAACCTATCCGTCAGGGTATTGTGGGAGCTCCGAATTTTGTGTTTACCTATAACCGCGAAAAAGAGCAGCACTTTGGGTTGGTACAAGCTAGACCTGGTGGGGAGAGCAACCTATTGGTATTGACCAAGGATGGACGGGTATATTCCTATATCCTGAAATACCGAAAACAACTCGGCAGGTTGAACCACTTTGTTGCCGGTTCTGAGAGTATCGGGACCGAAAGACCGATTGCAATTCGCCAAGAACCAGATGGCAAAGTACTTGACAGTATTGCCAAACGTAGGGAATACTTTGAACGTTTTTGTAGCTACCTTTTAAAGACCAAGAACGAACGATTGGCCACCAAGCGGAAAAGAAGCATTAAACTTCAGCTACAGAGAATGGCCTATAACGGGGATGTGACCTATTTGGTCATGCAAGTGTCCAATAATTCGAACATTGATTTTGAGGTGGACTATCTAAAAGTTTATAGCATTGCCGGGACAAAAAAGAAAAAGGCCTCCCATCAAAAACTGGAAATGTTGCCAATACACCGATACCAAATGCCCACTTTGATCAAGAAGGGTGAATCCAAAAGGTTCGTGTACGTATTGCCCAAGTTCGTATTGGCCAAGGGAGAGCATTTGGTAGTGGAATTGCATGAATCAAGGGGGCACCGAAAGATAGTGCTCAGTGACCGTTGATGGTCCAATCCGTGACATTGGTGGGCCATTCGGCACCAATTATACATTGACGGTTTCCGGTTTCAACGCTTTTGGTAACTTTGTAGGTCCCAAAACCATTAACTAAACCTTGTCTTTGATTTGGAACCAAAACGTGTACTGATCTTAGAGGATGAGCCCTTGACCTGCCTTGCCCTTAAAATGGCATTTGACGAAATCGACCAAAATGACAATGGCTTAGGATTCAATGTCGAAATCTGCCATACATATATCGATGCGTTGAATACCATAGAAGCAGGAAACAAAGTCAACTTGGCCATTTTGGACTTCAGGTTGACTTCGGAAAGTGAGTCCACTGGATTGGATTTTGCCCGACATCTTAAGGTTGCGGTTCGCCATGCAAAAATTATTTTCCTTACTTCTATTGGGGACAAGTACCTCCACTATACCATATTTAGGGAAATCAATCCAGAGGGTTTTATTATTAAGAGTGAACTGGGTTTTCCGGAAATAGTGGAGTCCATTTGCAAGGTCATGGCCGGGGATACCTATTATAGTCGATCTGTCCAGGATTTTTTAAGAAAGGAGATGGCCGTCCCCAAGGAGATCGAGGATATCGATCGAAGACTTTTGTTCCTATTGTCCAGAGGGGCGGGTACCCGTGAACTCTCGGAAGAGCTCAAAATGTCCACTTCAGGAATCGAATGGCGAAAACGGAGACTTGCCAGGCTGTTCGGTCTGGATGGCGGACAGACCCATCCCCTTATCGAAACAGCCAGAAACAAAGGCCTTCTATAATGTTTCCTTAGTAAAACTAAGGTCCATACCTTAGAAATTCCAAGGTTTCATCGTTGAGTGAAAACCTAAATTTTGATATACCTTGCCCCTATATTTCATGACCCTGGGACAATTGTGTTCCGGGTACTGAAAAAAGCCCAATCTATCAACGAACCGAACCAAGTATTTATGGTACATGGCTACTTTTTACATTCCAAAGGGAACGGACTTGTTCCCGACAACATGACCATCTGGTTCTATCAACAACGGAGCAAACCATTAATCTATATCATATGAACAGAAATCCGATCATGGCACTTCTTGCCATTGTATTATGTATGTCCCTCCAGGCGCAGGATGTGGACAATGATTCCATACTGAAATCCGTAGAGGACTATATCTACCTTGGGGATCTTGACAGAAAGGAGTCGAAACGAGTTTTCAAACAGGTAAAGGAGCTTTCCGAGTCTGGGGATGCAGCTGCCACCTGTTTGCTGGGCATTTTGTACAAGGACGGAATCGGCACCACATTGAGCTTTGACCGTGCGAGGGAACAGTTCATGGCCGCCCATGACATGGGCAATGCCAAGGCCAGCTACAGCTTGGGCTATCTGTACCTAAAGGGACTGGGCAACATCCCACAGGATTACACCAAGGCTGTAGAATGGTTCACTATTAGTGATCATCCCATGGCAAAGCACTGGTTGGCCAAGATGTATTACTTCGGATATGGTGTGCCGAAGGATAGGAGAAGGGCATTGGATATTTTAAGGAACAATACCATTTACAACAGTGAGGTGCTCTTGGGGCAATTGGAGAATGAAGAAGTAGTTGAGGATGTAATGGCACAGCAAGACTCTGAAAATGGAGAACTTTTGGAGACCATTGCTGAAGACCAAGGGGTAAGCCTGCCCGTTCCCCAAACTGAAACGGCAACCATCCCGGAATCCATTACCGGAAGTTGGAAAGGGCAATGGGTGGAGATGGACTGGTCGGGTACGCAGATGATCCGAAACTTTCCTGCAAGTTTGACTGTCGGAGAGGTCTCTGATGCCTATGGAACTGTGGAAAGCACCATTCAGATTGGCGAGAGCTCCATGACAAGTGAGGCGATCTGGAGGAACGGTGAACTGACCATCTTTGATGGCCGGATTACCATGGAGAAACAGTACACCGACCATCCCGATTATACAACGCTTGATTACGGATTGAACTCCATGTCCTTTACCATAGGGAACATAGAGGGTACGGATTACCTTTTGGGCAGATTGGATACCCAGGTACTGGATTGGTCAGAACCCGGCCCTCCGATGTTGTTGTTACTGACCCAAAATGGCGTCCCGATTTCGGAAGAGGCCTTGGCCGCCTTTGCCGAACAGGGGGACAGCTTTATAAAACTGTACCCCAATCCCTTTGTGAATGACCTTCTTATCCATTACGAACTGGAAACCGATGCCCATGTGCAGGTAAGGCTCATGGACTATTATGGTGGTGCCAACGTGGAGAACGTGACCAGTGGTTTCCTAAGAGCAGGGGAGCATGTCCATACCATCTCCAATGGATCCCTCGAATCCGGGATTTATGTGATCCATGTCCAGGTCAATGACAAAGTTTATACAAAATTGGTAATCAAACGATAATCACAGAAAGATGAAGAACCTATACTTAACATTACTATTTCTCACCGTTTTACTTTTCGCGGGCAAGGTAAATGCTCAGTACGAGCTGCATTATTATGATAAGCAGGCTGCAATCGATGCAGAAAAGGCGGATGTTTCAGGCACGTTAATTAAAAAAACAGTGGCCAAGACCGAGGAGAACCCTTTCAATTTTGAAATCACATATAATAATATGCAGGTTATGCTCGATCTGCAAAATGCCATTTCCATAGCCCAACAAAAAGCGGTAGATGATTGGCTAAAAAAGCAGGAGGCCAATTTCCTAAAGGAAATCAATAGACAATTGGGAACGAACCATACAAACTTTGGAACGGCCCAGAAGGATTTCTTCAAGAATTATGAAAAGAATCTTAGGCGGGTAGAAACAAACGCAAGATCGGTAGCTTATAGCCATACTAAAAAGGCCAATGGATTTGACAAGGAACAGGAGCAGTACACTTTTGAGCTTAACCTTCTTGATGAGTGGAACCAGGTCAAGGGAACCTGTGGGTCATATGTGGAACACCGGATAGACTGTTACTTATTTGATGTCAATGTCAGGGGGGTCAATTTAGGTCGCGCCAGTGGTGCCCAGCTCACTTCGGTTAAAAATCTTGCCACGGAGGATTTTGAAGACCCGGAATATAACTCAGCTTTGAACCGTTCATGGGCTCAGGGTCTGTACAAAATAGTTGACAATGGAACCCTGGTCAGCACTATGTCAGGCAAACATTATTCCTACTATGGACAGAAAGGGCTTCAGGACAAGATATTCCTGATGACGGCCTACCTGACCCAGTACAACAACCGTAATTCAGGTGTTATGTCCGTTCCGATTTCCAAATATAACATTCCCCAGTTTTGGGATTCACCGACACTTTTGAACTTGGGCAAGAAGAATGCACCTAAGTTATCACTGGATGCCCTAGTCTTCAATGACGCTTATGTTACTGATGTTCTCAATAAACAGGCGCAAGGGGTCGGTCCCTACCCCGGAAAATCACCGGGCCAGGTAGCGGCTATGTTCAACGATATCAAGAAAAGGGTCATTGAGGAGCACAAGGAGGAGTTTTATACGGATAGTGAGGTTGCTCTGACCCACAAATTGAACAAAATTTTGGATGGGTTTCTAAGTCCGAAAGGTTCCGGCAAATTAGGAGGTCTGGATGCGTTGGCCTATAACAATTATGTTTTGGACGGGAACGGTCCCAACAGGTTCTACCGACTCAATAATGGTGGATGGGTCTATCGTTCAAACTCCCCAAGAAAAGGGATCAACGGTGGTAATTCATTTTCAGAGCCGAGCCTGAACGATGATGGATACTATTATTACATCTACAATAAGGAACTCAATGGATGGCATGAGCTACTAATGCCTGCTGGTGGGGTCAGTACAACCAGTGACCCTTACTTGGCCCAGGCATTTTGGAAGGGGATGAAAGGGGTAGCTCGATATGCCCTTCCAATTGAGGATGCTGTGATTTTGATTAATGGAGAGGATTTTGATGGTAATGAAGCTAGTAGGGCGGAAGCGGGAATATTCCTAATTATTGGCAACGTACCGGGCGGAAAAATTCTTAAGCCCGCTTTCAAGGTTGTAAAAGGGGCAAAAGCTTTAAAAATAGTAACAAAACAAGGCGCCAAAACTTTTATAACCAACTTGGAAAAACTGGCCCCATTGTTTAGGGCCGGAAATAATAAATCATTCTTTTGGTCAGGAAAGACCAATGGTGTAGGCGGTGCTACAAGGGCATTGGAAATTGCAAAATCAAAAGGAGGAACTACACTTGAAGGATTGATTGATTCCAAGAATATTCAACTACCAAACTGGGATCTAGCTAATCCACAATCGCTTGAAGCTTGGAAGGAAGTATCAAAATTATATGCAAATGAAGCTGTTGGGGACGTCCGAGCTATCATAGGAAAGGATTTAAGACCAGGCAGCGTTTGGGAAACAGTTGAACTACCTGCCCTGAAGGCCAACAAAAATGTGACTAGGATATTTACCATAGACCCAGTAACTTTGAAGGAAACACTAATTTTTAAAAGATGAAAATAACTGGTACCAGATCATATATTATAGTTGAAACGGAGGGTAAGTCCTTAAAAATTGAAGGTGAGCTTACCACGACCCCGGCATTTTATGCCGACAAAGATTCAATTAAGAATTGGGAAAGTCCTCATGATGATATCCGAATATCCGAAGACGAAAAAATGTCCCTAATTAAAAAAATAGTGCAAGAGGGCAATAAGGAAGGGAATGTTAAGATCATTTTTGACTAATGAAGTGGTTTAGGTCCAATGCTAACTTTATCGTTGTTGAGGAGCCTGTTTGATGGGTTATAGCATATTTAGGGCTCTTCTTTTTAGGATTTTTAGAGATGGCGCGAACTAAACCGAGCTTAACCGACTGTTATTTGGAAAAATTGGTTTTCAATGAAGGTTTGCTTACCTCGATATCTTTATGACTTTAACTCCCTGTATGCATGATGTTATAGGCCAGGGATTTTTAGAAGCCTTTAAAGAAACAAGGGTTACTGGTTATGTGGTTAAAATTTTTTGTATATAGGAGAGCAAAATAAGTCATTGACATTGATCATATAACATTTGATAGATTCATTTATATAAATATTTGAGATGCCATATTACTACCATAGATTGATTTTGGTTGTGTCAATTGTCTTATTCCACAATATTTCCTGTAGTGCACAGATAGATGCCATTGAGCTCCCCAAAGGTTCTTCAAACTTGGATTTTGAATTGGATACGCCCCATTATTCTTTTTACGTCACCAAAAATGAGGAGCTCTACTTTGAAGATTTGAAGCTCAGTCAATGGAACCAGGTATCGAGCAAGATAGTGATGACCGAAATGGGGCCAACCGGAAAACGTGTTCAGCATATAATAATATATGCCGACAAAAGTATTTCACATCGGTTTGTCCAAAGGCTTCGGAGCGAAATAGCAAAGGTCTGGAGTGGATTCATTCACTATAAAGCTGGTGGTAGCAAAGATGATTTTGGGGTTTCTATTTTCATTGCAGGCTCGGAAAATGATGCGAATAGACTTGATGATGCTGGAGACTATTATTTCTCATCCAAATTCATCTATTCGACTACCAATGAAGAAGGTACCTTTGATGATATGCCATCAACACCCCCTTTGTTTCCCATACCTGCTATTTGGCAGAACAATTTTTCCCGTGACCTATACAGGTTGAGTGAAAAGCATATTGAACAAACCCTGGGGAGTATCAATTATCAATCAATTTCTGTCCTGTCCAACTCAAGGTTTGTAGTGGATAAGGTGAACTATAGTTTTGGGAATAGTGAGGTTTTGGAAAGGTTGGTCAAATCTTCAGATTTGTTTTTGGTGAAATTTGATGTCGATCTTAATTATAATGATTACTACAAAGCGTTGGATAGTATACAAGTCCTGCGGGTTTTTGCTCCTGAATCAATCCATGGTGTGCTTAAAAAACCATATGCTATTGAAGTAACCTATGAGTTGGAAAACGCTTTGATGGGTATAGGATTTGATTTCTTTGACCCCTAAACTTTTTAGTTTTCTATATAGAAGGTTCCCAAATGATATAATCCAAGTTTACTGATTATCTGGATTTTAATTGTTTTTGAGAATATGCTGGGTAATTAAATTTGAAATTATTTGTTTTCGTTTGTGTTAAATCAAAACCATTTGGTATTTTTGCAGCCGTGAAAGACTCAAATTTCACACGAAGATGTCCTATAGGATGTCCTATTTTGGAAAACAAAACATAAACTTCTGGTTTATATGGGGTTATGGTAAAGGGTTCAAGCTCTGCCACCCCGACGAATCTAGCAATAGATAAAAATAAAAGCACTGTTAATCAATTGATTTTCAGTGCTTTTTTCGTTTTGTGCATTTATTTGATATCATTTGAAACCAAATAGTAGGTGTGCAATTAGGTGTGCAATTCGGTGTACAACCTTTTATTTGAAATGTACTATCTTTAAAGAGCTTTTGGGCACGATTTGACTTTCGATGAACAATTATTGTTTAACCAAAGTCATTTTAACATGAAAGCAAAAAACACTTTCGCGGTAGTCTTCTTTACCAGAAAATCAAGGAGCGTTCCAAATCAATTATCCATTTATGTCCGTATTACCGTGGACGGAAAGCGCTCAGAGATAAGTCTCAAACGCAACGTGGCCTCAAAGAATTGGGACAATGCCAGAAACCGGGTCAAGGGAAGTTCCCAACCGATCAGGGAACTGAATTCTTACATGGACAGCGTGTACGGAGCATTGTTGGTGTGCCATAAAGAACTTTTGCAAGAGAACCGGGTAATTACCGCAGAGGCTATCAAGTCACATTATCTTGGTGAGGACGATAAGGACAAGACGCTTAGGGATCTTGTCTCCTACCACAATGAAAGGATGTCCGTTGTCTTAAAATATGGTACCATGAAAAACTACTATACCACTGCTCGGTACCTTGACAGGTTTTTATCAAAGGAAAGAAAGGTTGGCGATGTTTATCTCAAGCAATTGAACTATGCCTTTGTCACGGAATTCGAGCACTATCTTAGAAATTACAAAGGCTCGGATAAGAAGCTCTCCTTGGGGAACAACGGTGTCATGAAACATCTGGAAAGATTCAAGAAGATGTTGAACCTTGCCGTAAAATTGGAATGGATGGAAAGGAATCCCTTCAATCAGTTCCAGTTGAAGTATAACAGGTATGATAGAGCATTTTTGGATGAAGAGGAACTGCAACACTTGGAATGCTACGAGCTTAAGAATGAACGTTTGGAGAAGATACGGGACTGTTTTGTCTTTGCATGTTATACCGGGCTGTCCTATGTGGATGTAAAGGAACTCACCAAGGATAACATTGTCAAGGGAATCGATGGAAACCAATGGATAAGTACCAAACGTGAGAAGACCGACAAACCCGTCAAGGTTCCATTGATCCCCCAGGCGCGGGCGATTTTGGAAAAATATGATTTGGGTGGGCCGAATGAAGGACTTTTGCCCATCAATTCGAACCAAAAGACAAATGCCTATCTAAAGGAAATTGCCAATGAATGTGGTATTGATAAGAACCTGACCTTTCATGTGGCCAGACATACTTTTGCAACTACGGTAATGCTCTCCAATAATGTCCCCATTGAAACGGTATCCAAACTCTTGGGGCATACCAAACTTTCCACTACACAAATTTACGCCAGGGTAGTGGAGTCCAAGATAAGTGAGGATATCGATAATCTTTTGGTTCGTTTTAAGAGCAAAGAGGTCGAGAGAAATGCCGGTGGGTAAGTTTAAGTTTAGATGATGTGCCGAGTTATTTATACAATGGAAGTGTCGAATTCAGGTAAAGTTTTTGGAAAATATGGGTTCAACTTTAAGGATTGGAAATTTATGGTTCTATTGAGGAACTTTCCAACAGATAGTAATGCTTGATACCATTTCAATGTAATTAATATAGTATTTTACATTATGACAAGAAATAGCATTGTGCTACTTTCTAAAAAATGTCGCAAATATTGACAACATTTGCGACATTATTTTTTTGTAGGGTTTCGATCCAATCCATGGGATAGTGGATGAGCCGGATGGTTGATACCACCAAATACGGATAATTTGAGCTACTCAATAAATGGTCTTAGTGGTCTAAATATCAGAGTTTTGTTTTCATCTAAAGTACTCAATTTTATCCGGCGAGTGTGGTATACTTTGTCTGGCGTTTCCACTATGGTTCTAGGTTTAACTTTTTGAGCTATGTTTCCTTGATATCAAACTTTTTAGACATTTAGTCTATTTTTTCAAATGAATCCCCTAAATTTACCAATCGTGTAACGATAGACCCTATTTTTTAGGGTTCTTTGTGTCATAAAAGGTAATGGCGAAAAGTACATACATCTCAGAAAATCTCAATGAAAGCCATATTGCTTTGGTAAAGTATTTGGAGGATCATGAAATCCTTTATTTCAAATTGAAGGAACTGGCCATCCAATTGCCCAAAAGCCTGGGGGATAATGTGAATGAATTGGTGGAGAACCTCCATCAAAAGGGGTTGTTGAACCGAATAGAAAGAGGGGTATATGCCAAACCCAATTATTCCAATGTCAATGTACTGGCTACATTCATAAGTCCTGGTAGTACCTTGGCCTATTGGTCGGCTTTGCACCATCATAACCTTACAGAACGATTTCCGTATACCCTTTTTATCAAGACCATCCACAGGAAAAGGGATACAAACATCCTGGGCTCCAAGGTAAAGTTTGTTACCGTAAAGGAAAGCAAACATATCGGTACCATGGTGGAAGGCTTTGGAGCAAATGGTTTTTTGGTGACCGATAGGGAAATGACCATAGTGGATTGTTTTGACCAACCCCGCTATGGGGGTGATCTCGACGATTTGATCAAAGCGTTCGCCAATGAAAAATGGGACAATGAAAGGTTGATTACCTATACGGAGGCCTATGGCAATATTGCCCTGACGAAAAGACTGGGCTTTTTGGCAACCCTTTTCCATGCGGATAGCTTACAGGGTTTTATCCAATATGCCAGAAAGCAGGTGAACAAAAAGTATAGTTTGATCGATGCCGGTGGACTGGATCGAGGGGAATTTGTAAATGAATGGAAGTTGCGATTGAACATCAAAAGGGATAACCTGTTGCAAATGGCCCAAAGTGGATATTAGATGATTCTTCAAAAGGAAATCATAGAGCGATCAAAAGAATGGAAGGTGCCTCCCGATACCGTGGACAAGGACTATGTCCTGGGGCATTTTCTATCGGTCTTTTTTGAAACCTATAAGGATGACCTTATTTTCAAGGGAGGGACATGCCTGCGTAAATGCTATATCAAGAATTATCGTTTTTCAGAAGATCTGGATTTCACGGCAAGGGAGAAGGACTTCGTACTGGAAAAGGAAAAACTGGAAGGTATTGCCAAGACCACTACAGCTCGGACCGGAATCCTGTTCAGTTTAGGTGAAATTTCCCGATTGGTCTTTAATGACGAGCCCAAAGGATTTCAGGTATCCATAAAATATTGGGGGGCCAATCACTCAAAAAACCAACAGCCTCCACCACCAGATCGTTGGATGACCAAAATTAAATTGGAAGTGAGTACAGACGAGGTCATCATTTTGGAACCCGAAATATTGCCCATTATGCATCCTTATTCCGATGGGTTGCAAGGTGAAAAACAATGCCCATGTTATGTCATTGACGAGGTGATTGCTGAAAAGCTAAGAGCCCTGAAGCAGCGTTCATACACGGCACCACGGGATTTTTATGATCTGTACCATCTGACCCAAAAATTTTCCAAAAAGGACTGGGAAAGGATTATTCCTCTTTTCCTTAAAAAAATGGAGCATAAAAATCTACCTTATACCAATCCTTCGGATTTAGTGGATGACACCAAGATTGCAAATGTGAAAAGAGCTTGGAGGACCAGTGTAGCGCATCAAATTACCGAGGATTATATCCCAGGAGCCGATGAAATCATTTCGGAGGTAGTAAAGAATATTGAAATTTTCTTCCCAAGCGAATCTTCCAAGTAATAGTTTGATCATGCGGCATTTTTTTATTCCAATATTCCCGAAAGTTAAGCTCGCATAATTTTCTCGGACAAGGGACGGCATAAAGCCGTTCCGTAAGTCTCTTTTTATATACTCTATTAAAAACCAAATTTTTTAAAAGAATTGAGCCCTATTATTTTCCCAAAATTTCCATGGTTATGTAAAACTGTAGATTATTTGACTTGATACGGAGTTTGTTAAAATCATCAATTACAGCAACTAGCGCCGGATTGAATGGGCGGGCAAGCCACGGTGCCATATGAACAAAAAACGCAACAATCACCCTGTTTTGGTTTTAATACTTTATTGCAATTCTCACAGTCGTAGAAGAATTGGCAGGAAGTTGTTGGCATTTCCTCCTCTTTTTGGTGACCACAGTGTGGACAAGTAACAGTGGATTTTAGAATTATTTCCATTAGTCTACGATTTTGTAACCTGGTTTTGCAATGGCGGATGCTATTTCATCTGGTGTTACCTTACCCTTATCATACTTTATAAAAGCACTGGATGTTTCGTAGTTCGCATCCACTTCCAAAATACCGTTCAATTGATTGACTTCGTGCTCGATATGGGCTTCGCAACCCGCACACGTCATTCCCTGAATGGAATAGTTCAATTCACCGACATTGTTTTCGGATACGTAAACGACCTGTTTCTCGATATTTGAATTGGGATAAAACAAATGTGAGTAATAGGGAAATGCCAACATAATACCCGCAAAAATGGTCACCAAAAACAGAAATGTTTTTGATTGGATGAATTTAGGCTTGTCATCCTCACAGACACAATCAATATCTTGTGGGAGTGGTTTTATTTTTTGGTACCAGGCAAAACCTAGGGTCAAAAGGGTGAGGCCTATTAAAACTGGCCTGTAAGGCTCTATCCAGGAAAAAGTGGAGGCAACACCTGTGGCACCTGAAAACAATGCCAATACAGGTGTAATACAGCATAGAGAGGCCACAATCGCCGAGAAAAGGCCAGCAAAAGCACCTTGTTTGGAGGTTATCGTCTTTTTCATTTTACGCAATTTTTCTTTTAGATTGAACATTACTTAAAATAGCAGCAAAAAAAGCTTCATTCTTCTTTGATATGTGATAGAAAATGGTCTGACCCTGCCTGCGGGTACCAATGATTTTAGCATCCTTCATTTTACGTAAATGTTGTGAAACGGCGGGAACACTCATTTCCAAAATATCTGCAAAGTCGCAAGGGCATAACTCAATCTCCTTTTGCAACAGGAACAATATTTTAAAGCGAACTTCATTGCCTGCAAGTGCCATCAATCTACTTACATCCTCTATGGAATCAGCGGTTCTGTTCAAATCTTCTTTACAACGAAGGATTTGTTGATGGTCTGCCTCTGCTCTGGTACAGCTAATTTCAAGTTTCATGGGACGAATTTTGTGCTAAAATATAATTATTTAAGCAAATACTTAAATAAGTTTGAAATAATTCTGTTGGTTGTCCTTAAACGACAAGTATGGCCTGGCTATATTTCTAGGGTCAATGCAAATATGGTTGATATCGTATGGTTTCCTACTTTGGACCACTCCATAAACGGTTCTTAAAATTTTATTGGACACATTGTTCATTATCAGGAAATAAGGTTTTCCCTCAAGTTTTTTACGTTCTGCATACAGACTGTACTCCTTATTGTGCGCCACGGCAGTCTTGGCGGCTAGGAACAACAATGATTTTAGTTTTTTGTCGGCCAGATGACTGGTCTTGGACTTCATAGACGTTTTTCCGGAGGAATTTGGATATGGGCATACCCCGGCAAAGGCCGCAGCCTTTTTGGCCGTTGTAATACGTTTGAAGTTTTCAGTTTTGATGATCAGATTGTTTGCGATTACCGGGCCAATGCCTTTGATACTTGTAATGAGCTTGTAGTTATCCTTTAAATCGGAATCGCTCTGAACGATTTTTTCGATTTCCTTTTCGATGGACCCAATTTCAATTTCCACATTCATAATGGCTCTCTGATAGCTTCTATGAGCCACAATACTCTGTGAAGGACCATGCTTTCTTGTTTTCATTCCCAATAAAAGGGATGTTCTGTTCTTTGACAACTGTTCCCGCAAACTATAAAGTTCCTTGAGCTCTTTGACCGACTCGGACTTTGGTTCTGTTAAGTACAATTCTTCCGTGAACCTCTCACCGTATTTCCTTATACGATATGCATCCTTCGAATCACTCTTTCCCCGTTGCAACCCCAAGCTGTGCTTAATGTTATAGCCGGAGACCAATGCTATTTTGACTTGGAACTGGTAACAGAGATGAACTAACAGGTCTCCATAAGTTCCTGTATGTTCAGCTACCAGGATGCAGTTATCTTCAACTTGTTTCAAAAAGTTGCAGATACCCTTAAAGTCATTTTTTACAATCCTTTTTTTCTCCTCACCTGTAATAACATAGCTTACGTCAAATTTCTCTTTGGACAGGTCAATTCCATATACTTTCATAATAAGTGTTTTTTGATGTTCCTTTTGAGCGGCTTAAATCGTTAGTGGGTTATGCCCGTAATACTCTCTGGCTTAGGCTCAAATAACTTACCGTACTTAATATAAATAGTAGATTTCCTCTATTCCGTTTCTAAAGCTATTGCAGTAAGTGGAACTATTAATTTCAAGATAGAACTGTATCTGTTCTAACAATATTATTTCTATCGGCTAAGTAACGATATTCCGTTTCCTTCCCACTCCAAAATTTTCCCTTGCGTTTGGCGGTCTGCCACTATTGTTCAATTTAAAACGCAGATCATGGAAAAACAAAACGTAGTGCAACTGGATTTTGGCTTTGAACTGGAGCCAACAAAAACGCCGAATCCAACCCCTAATCCTAAGTCCCTAAAGAAGGCTAAATCCGATTTTGTCCTCGACTTTTTGGACCTATTGCAAAGTCCCATCATTGTGTATCCATCCCAATGGCAAGATGCCGTGCCCAAAGATCTTTTAAACAATATCACCATGGCGCGGATGTTGACCCAGATGCGTGGGGAACATATGGCCTCCTTGACCGAGGTAGTGGCCTATATGATGCCCAGGACCTTCGAATCTCCCATGCCCAGCGAATGGGTGAATATCTACACTTGGTGTGGGCTCCAGTATGCCAAGACCTTCAAAAAAACAGGGCAGATGGAGGCCATGGAGGAAGTGGCCCCCCAACAACTGTCCGAATATGAGATGGGTCTTTTGAAAAGGTTAAGGGTCTGGATCTATGAGAAACGGCGACAGGCCCTAAAGGACAGTATGAAAACTTCAACGCCCAAGTTGGACGGACTTTCCCATAACGATCAGGCAGAGCTGTTCGGGAATGATTAAAAAGAAACCAAGTTCTAGGATTACTGACCCATTACTATCTCAATAGTTGATGTATTGTCATTTGGCCAATATGGAAGTCGTCCAAACGGATTTTTGGTGCGTCCTTCCTTTGCAAACCCTTCTTGGGGCTTTGCGGGAAGGGACGCAAATCCGTCTGTCCGCCCATCAAATTTTAAGGGGTCCGTAATAAAAGAAGCCCTGGTTGTTTTTCGGGGCATCGAAAAACAGGGCAGGGCCCAAGGACTTCCTATCAGGACACCATCGCCTGCAGTCGCTTAACTTCCCGTACGCTCCCTTGACAATGGGTCGGCTGGAATTCCTAAGGCCCTCATCGAACCTGTCAAGGCCAAGACAGGTTTTGTCCAGAAATAGGGTTTCCACTTCCTTGAAAACCCAAGGGTTTTACTACGTCGCGGAGCCTCCCGATTTCAGTCCAAAAGCCTTGACAGAACCCCCTTCTTTTATTGTGCTACGCACGTAAGAAGCAAACAAACGCCCCTTAAAATTTGGGAAACAATGACCAAAAAAATAGAGGGGAAATTTTTAACCCTGTTTGCTGATCTGTCCAATAAAGGAAGGCAGCAGACCTTTAAAACTTTTTATCATGAGTACATTGAGAAACAAAGTGCAGTTGATCGGAAACGTGGGGCAGGATCCCACTATCACAGACCTTGACAAAGGCAAGCGTGTGGCACGGTTCACCATGGCCACCAATGAACACTACAAGAACTCCGAAGGGGAACGGGTGACCAATACCGAATGGCACACCATCATCGCATGGGGAAAACTGGCGGACATCATCGAAGGTTTTGTGACCAAGGGCAAGGAGGTTGCCATCGAAGGGAAATTGACCTCCCGCTCCTATGAGGACAAAGAGGGTACTAAAAAGTATGTGACCGAAGTGGTGGCCAGTGAGATCTTACTGTTGGGCGGTGGTGATAACAATACCACCGAGTAAATGGATAGGGGGTGTCCAGCCTTTGGGCATCCCTTTCTTTTCATCCTTAATACATTTGAAATGGAACACCGTGTCAATGAAATACAGATCAGTTATCGGGAAAAGCTCAGTACCTTGAAATCCCTTTCCGTGACCAACTCCAATGAGGTGGCGAATCTATTGTTCCAAAATTGGGACAACAAGACCATAGGCCTGCACGAGACCTTTAAGATCGTGCTGCTCAACCAGTCCAACAAGGTCAAGGGTATCTATCCATTATCCCATGGGGGTATCACGGGTACCATGGTGGATCTGCGCATCCTTTTTGCCATTACCCTAAAGACCCTTTCGGTTGGGATCATCCTCACCCATAACCATCCCTCTGGTCAACTTAAGGCAAGTTATCAGGACAAACAATTGACCCAAAAGATCAAAGAAGCCGCCCAGCTTTTTGATGTCAAGGTTTTGGACCATATCATCCTTGCGCCTGATGGTAGGTATTACAGTTTTGCTGATAATGGAATTCTTTAATCCAAATCCGATGAAAGTGGATCCTGAAATGACCGATCTTGAAATAGGGTCGGAACTGCAACATGATCTTGGGGATTATCCCGATGGTTTTGACCCTAGCCTTTATGATTTATAAACAATGAAATTTTTAAGCATTGAATTATGGTCTATTTGAATTTTACCAACCTCGATAGCGAAACCCAGGAACGTTTGCTTTCCGTATCCAAGGAAGATGTGGTAAGTCGTTCCGGGACTGAATTGCGCCAATTTGCGGAAATCCATGATAAGGACTATGATGCCCTCTTGGAAGATGAAGCCATGCGAAATCTATACAATTATGATTTTGTATTCAATATGTAAAACCCAAAACACACCATCGAAGCCCATCCATTATGATGGGCTTTTTTTATGTCCTGAACCTTGGTTTTTCTATCTTTAAAGGGTTGGTTTTCAACAGCATTTTAGGTGCGGAATTATTTTGATCTGCTTTGGTAGATCGGTTTGACTTTCCTTGTTCCGTACCCATCGATTTGACTTTTACAGATTAGGCAACTGGGTCTTGACCCATGTTGAGCGATACGATTTTGTCCCTTCGGGACAAATCGGAGAAGCAAGAGGATAGCGTGCTGGCGCAGCGCTACCGATTAGGATTGCTCCGCAAGGCCCTGTTTATAGGGGTTTGGGGTATTTTATAAAATTTTGAGCTTTTGGTTTTTGTTGAAAAAATGGGCCGGGCCCAGTAAAACCAAGGAATTTTTGTTGAAAAAATGGATAAAGGATACGAAAAAGAGACGTTTGCGGGACTGAGGATCAAAATCTCGGTGGCGCTGAAATTTAGACGGTTTTCCAAGTTATTTGGCAAATCCCAATCCATGACCCTGTTGGCCATGATGGAGTTTTTTGAGCGACATGGGATCTCCCCGGACCAACATTTTGGGGAGACCATCGCAAGTATGAAATTGTTCATAAAGCGACGCTTCAATGCCATGGTGGCCATTATGCGAAGCATCGAAAAGGAACAGACCCTGCCCACCGTCAGTATGATGCAGGCCCTCTTTCAACAGGAACTGGAACCCGAGGAGGGGGAGGAATGGGAAGGGGACTTTGAATTTTTTGAAAAGCAGTTGACCGAAATCAACACGCCCACCAATCCTGAACTCTTGGACAAGGAGACCACGGTCCCCAAAATCGTACATGAGCGCTTGAAGGAACAGCTCGAAGAATTGAAAGCTGATTTTGGCCATGTCCTGGATCATGTGTCCGTGACCAAGAACCGCTTTGGAAAGGACCACCTCAAACTGGACCTCAAACCAGGGGCCATTGAACAATACCGCACTAAACTCAAAAATCTATAAGCATGTACATCGCCATCACAAGACAACACTTGGGAGATAACTATCACGGCAGTGCTAGTGATTTTGTCAAATATTTGGAAAAGGAGAACGAAGGTAAGGCCCCCGAAGAACAAGAGCTTTTTTTCAACCAAACGGAAAATGCCATCGATGCCCAGAGGGTCATTGCCGAAATCGATGGCAATACGGCCAAACTTTCGAAACGGGATCCCAAGTTCTATTCCATCATGGTCAGCCCCTCCCAAGCCGAGCTCAAGCATATCGGAAATGAGCCCGAAAAACTGAAACAGTACACCCGGGAACTGATGAAGACCTATGCGGCTTCTTTTTATAGGGACAAAGAGGTTACGGTCAATGAGGTATTGTATTTCGCGAAACTGGAAAGGGAACGGACCTATTCCGAAAAGGACAAAAAGGTCAAGGAGAACCAAGCTTATGCCACTAAGATTTTGGAACTGCAACATCAGATCAGGGCCATCAAAGAGAGACGGGAGCAAGGGGACATAGCCAAGCTTCATGAAAAAATTAATGCCTTGGAAATGGAGGCACCCCATAAACAGCATGGGAAACGTATCGTTCCAGGCATGGCCAAGGAAGGCCACCAGAGCCATATCCATATCATCGTGAGCCGAAAGGATATTACCAATTCCCATAGCCTCTCCCCAGGTTCCAAGTTCCGCACCTCGGAGACCATCCTTAATGGGGAGAAGGTCAAACAGGGGTTTGATCGGGATAGATTCTACCGGGCAGCTGAAAAGAGCTTTGACAAACAGTTCAGCTACCGCAGGAACTTTGTGGAGACCTACCAGGCCCGAAACCTTCTCGACAAGGATCCCAAACAGTTCTTTGCGGCCCTATTGGGTTTGCCCTCCAATGAGAAACAGGCCGCCAAACAATTGTTGTTCAAGGCGGGTATCAAAGTGCCAAGTATCCCCACGAACCAAGCTCAGTTGGCCTATAAAGCGATGATGCAACTCAAAAAAGGTATCGGAAAGGCGATGGAATCAGGATCAATTGGAATTTAAACAAAGCAGATATGGTAGGTTTAGGATGGATTGGAATAGTTTCAGGTTTGTTGATTGGAGGAGGGGTTTCATTTGTAGTGAATCGCTTTCTAAAATATGGGTTTGTGATATGGTTTTTGGGAATTGTTCTTTTGGCCCTGGCCAATGGTTTACTTTGGGGATGGGATGATTTTATTAAGGGGTCATTGGCCCTTTGGCTGCCCCTGTTTTTTGCCCATGTGGTAATCTATGGTTTGGTGGACCACTACAAAGACAATAAGAAACCCTCCAAGGTCTTTGAGGTGAAAATGAAGGTAAAGGGGAGGCCCTTGGTGTTGGGTAACATTCGGCGCGGAGTGTCGGTGATGGCCTCTGCAGGGAGCGGAAAGACGGAGAGTGTCATCTACAATTTCTTAAAGCATTTTCAAAAGGAGCATTTCTCAGGGGTCATCCACGATTACAAGGATTTTGAGATCACTGAAATGGCCTGCCCCTTATGGGAGGGGGAACAGATACCCTTTAAGATTGTTTCCTTTGGTCCCATCTATAATCGGGTCAATCCCATCGCTCCTAGATACCTGCCTGATGAGGAAAGTGTGCATGAGGTATCCCGGGTGCTCTTGGAGAACTTGATGGAACACCGGGACTCGGATGAGAACAGTACTTCCCGCTTCTTTAAGGATGCAGCTGAGGGCCTGGTCAGTGGATTGATTTGGCGATTAAAGACCGATTATCCACACTATTGTACCTTGCCCCATCTGATGGCCGTTTTTCAGCAATTGGCCACCAAGAGCCTTATCAAATTTTTAAAAGGGAACATCACTTCGCGGGCCATGGCGGATGCCTTTATCAGTGGCATTGGGTCGGAACGACAGACAGCAGGGGTGCTCAGTACCTTGGCCAATGGGTTTAAAAAGATCAGTACGCGAAAGATTTTTATGGTGCTTTCCGCAGATGAGATTTCTTTAGACATCAATAATGAAGATCACCCTTCCGTAATTGCCTTAGTGAATAACCCCCAAAAGGATGCATCCCTTTCCCCGGTGATCGCCACTATCATCCATACGATTTCAAAACAGATGAGCCAACGAAATAGGAAACCTTCCTTTATGTTGTTGGAAGAGGCCTCAACCTTACGGTTGTTGAATATGCACCGAATACCAGCCACCCTAAGGAGTTATGACATTGTGAGTGTGTATGTGTTGCAGGACAAGATCCAAAATGATATGATGTACGGGGAGAAGGCGAGCAAGGCGATACTATCAAATCTATCCTATCAGTTCTTTGGAAAGGTGAACGACCCTGATACGGCAAGATACTATGAACGTTTTTTTGAGTTGGTAAAGATTCCCACTCGTAGTGTGAGCAAGAGCTCAGGGTTGAACCTGGAACGACGGATTACCGAAGGGGAGAAGGAAGTTTCCAAACGTAGGGCCGAGGTATTTTTTCGGTTGAAGCAGGGGGAGTTTGTGGTGTTTGCTGATGGCAAGGATAGGAAGGCGCAGTTTCAGAAACCAACAATTGAAAGGGGATTGCCCAAGCCTTTGGGAATTTCAGAATTGGAATTGGAGCAGCATTATCTAAAAGTGCATCATGATATTGGCACCCTCTTCAAATAGAGGCGAAAATCCAATAGGCTCATGAGTTTTTTATGAAGTATTAGGTTCAATTATCATAATCGCCCTTCCGCTGATTGGGATGGGTTATTTTTTTAGTCAACCTCAAATGGTATTCTATTCCTTTTCAAAATATACTTCTGGGATTACAATCCTGAACTCTTTCTGCGATTCCGATTTAAGCCAATAAACGATAAAGTTCACTTTAACGCTTTTGGGCTTATAGCCCCGCTCTTCCATTAGCTGTATCTGCCTAATAAACTGTTGTGAGAACTTCAAAACGGATTGCCCTTCCGAATTCAGGCATCCATCCCCATTGAAAACCAATTCATCACCACTAGTCAATTGGGAAACCAATTGCTGCCTGGTTATAAAGTAATCAAGCCATACATCGCTGTATGTTAAGTGCATTGCCATTTCTTTCGGTGGTACATGAATGTCCCTGTCTTCCAATCTTACCAAATTATCGGCACTGTTATGGTCAAGGTAATTTCCATTAAGATGGATGTTGAGATTTTGTTTGGCCCTGGTCATTGCAACGTAGAGTTGGCGCTTTTTTTCTTCAGTATTAAGCTTGAAACCATCAAGCATCAAAAATACATTGTCAAATTCCCTGCCCTTGGCCTTGTGGATGGTCGAAACGAAAATAGTCTCCCCATTCTCATTGTAGAAATCCTCCAGCTTGGATTCATTGATGAAAACCTCCAGGTCGGATTTGTACTTCTTTTTTGGATTGATTGCCTCAAAATCCCCTATAATGTTATTGCAGATGTCCAGTTTTGTACTGTTTCGGAATTTGTCGTTGAGATTCCGTTTGGCACTTTCCCATTTATCATCCGTGATGACAAACACATCATCCCCCAAATCCAAATGGTTTAGGAAGAACCTTATCTCCACTAGGTCATGTAAACTGAAACCATCATTCGACTGGATCAACTTTGACTGCATTCCGTTTTTTAAAAGCAGTCCGGTAATCTGCAATGCCTCGTCATTGGTTTTGGTAAGCACACAGGTGGTACCCTTAAGTCCAGTGTCAAGAACATCATTTACAAGAGGTGTAATGAGGTTTCCGCCCTGGTAGTGGACCACTTTTATATTTCCATTATCGGTCTGTCTTGCAATGATCGGGGCGCTTTTCAATCGGTGGCGGATCAATTTTAAGAACTGGTTGGTAAAATCGACCAAATTGCTTTTGCTCCTGAAGTTTTCGATAAGCTCATGCTTGATGGCCCTGTTCACCTGTATGAACTCTTCAAGGTACTTTGCACTTGCCCCCCTGAACTCATAAATATTCTGGTCGTCATCCCCAACCGCAATCACCCGCAAGTCCTCGTTCCGTTCCATCAATGCCTTGACCAGATTGAACTCGTCCTCATCCATGTCCTGGGCCTCGTCGATTACCAGAACGGTCTTGGTAATCCGACTGGGCTCTACTTCGTTGTTATTGATTTTCTCAATGGCCTTTTTCAATATTTCACTGGACTTTTCAAGATTCCCTATTTTTCCCAACAGGTCAAAGCAGTAGGAATGGAAAGTCTTTATATCTATGTAATGGGTAGAGCCGCCAATTAGTTTTTGCAGCCTCTTTTTGAATTCCGTCGCGGCTGCTCTCGAAAAAGTGACCATGAGCAATTGTTCATGCCTTACATCCTCCATTAGGAGCAGGGATGCCAGTTTATGTACCAAAACCTTGGTTTTTCCACTACCGGGGCCAGCGGCCACGACCATATATTGCGTTTCATTGTCCTTTATGATTTTCAATTGGGTAGGGGACAGTTCCCCGAAAAGCTGCCTGAATTTTCCAGGGGTCATTTTCAGCTTGAGTTCGTCAACCTTACTGCCCGGAAAATACCTCTTTAGAAATGAGCTGTAGTTCAATTGGAAATAATCCTCGACAAATTGAAGGGCATCCCTATAATCGACTATCATTTTCTTGGCATATTCCCCAACTATGTGGATCTGTTGTATCTTGTTTTCGTAAAACTCGTTGAGCTGCTGGTAATCGTCTTTTGTATATCGCTTATAGTTGTCCTGTTCGACTCTTTCAATGGTCAGTCGGTTGTAGACAACAAGGAAGCCCCCCTCAATTTTTAGCGCACCAATTCTGGATAGGTAAAAAAGGGCATCTTCCACCTCTACAATGGATACTTTCTTCCCAAAACTTGAAATGGAACTTTCAAAAGCATCTTTCAGTTCATGGACGGAGAATTCAACCAATACCTCTTCTTTTCCAGTCTCTAAAGTGGATGTTTTCAAATTCGTTTTTTCATAGAGAAACCCAATAAAGAACCTTGCCAATTCATGACGCCTATCCAATTTATCCTGTAATTCGTCTTTAGGATGGAGGGAAAGCATTGCGACATGGTTCTTGGAGTAGGGCAGGTTCTTCTGTTTCACCCAGTTCTTAATGGCCCAAAAGTTGATGATCGTCTTGATTCTACTGGGCGATGTATCAATACATCCATTTTCTTCAGCCTCTTCATTCAATTCCTTTAAATGGAAGGTTTTTTCCTGTTCCCCAATCAAGGGCAGTAGAAATGTTTCCAACTTGTTGAACTGGTCCACTGTTTTAAGGGGACGGTTCTTGTTTTCCCCTTTTCTGATGAAAGCGGTCAAGTCCTTGGCATCCGCCAGGATATTTTCCTCTCGAAGTAGGGACACAATGTTTATTACTTCGTCTCTGGAAATTCCCAGATGGTCACTTATGTAATCGACCCTTGACTCGGCGGTTTCCTCATTTGACTGTTTTCTGCTTTTGCTTGAAATGAGTTTTTTTATAATCCGGATACCCTGTTCCTTTTGCCTTCCCTCAAATCTGTCAGAAATATGGATTTTATCGATGGCTTCCTGGGCATTTTTCGAGAGGATACTATTGGCAAAAACCCTGGGCATATTCTGCCCCCGTTTCAGGTACCCTGCATTTTCCAATGCCGCTATGGCAGTCATGACCCTGGTCTCAATTTGCATCACATTGTCATCCCAACCTGCTTTTCGTGCTATTTCAAGTGCGGAATTGGATACTGTTGACCGGAACCGTGTAATTTCCTTAATGGCCTTCCAAACCTGTTGGATTTCCTTGATGGAGAGTTTGGTCTGGTTTAAAAGGATGAAGTGCTTGCCCAGGTCTTCCTCATTGAAAAGTAAGTAGCAATCCGCAATAATATTATCGTCCCTTCCGGCCCTTCCGGCCTCTTGGATATAGTTTTCCAGAGAGTCGGAGATTTCAAAATGGACCACCAAGCCAACATCCTTTTTATCAACCCCCATACCGAAGGCCGATGTGGCGACCATTATCGGGACTTCCCCAGAAATGAAGGCATTTTGGTTAGAGGTTTTTTCCTGTATGTCCATTTTACCATGGTAAGGTCTGGCATTAAAACCATCTTCGGTCAAGCGTTCTGCAAGCAAATAGGCCTTTCGGGTCCTTGAAACATAGATGATGGTCGGACAGTTTTTCGCCTCTATCAAATCCCTCACCGTTTGGTATTTTTCTTCCTCGTCGGCCTTTTCAAAGACCTTGTATTGAAGATTGGTCCGTGATGTCCTGGAAGCGAACACTTCCAGTTCCAGTGAAAGCTTTTCCCGAAAATAATCCCGAATGTCCTCAATTACCTTTTGTTTTGCAGTGGCCGTAAAACAGGAAACAGGTATGCCATCCACAAGATTTTTCCTTTCCTGTACCATTTTGATGAAATCACCAATGTACAGGTAATCCACCCTGAAATCCCGTCCCCATGATGAAAAGCAATGTGCTTCATCAATTACAAAACGGACTATTTTCCTTCCCAAGATCAACCGCTCAATGGTCTTTGAGCGCAAGGACTCAGGAGAAATATAAAGAATGGATGCGGAACCGTCCTCAACCCGTTCAAAGGACTTTGCCCTTTCGATTGGGTCAAGCATCCCATTTATGGAAACGGCCTCCGTAATTCCATTCTTTTCAAGGTTGTCCACTTGGTCCTTCATCAGGGATTGCAAAGGGGAAATCACAACTGTCAGCCCCTTGGAGTTTTCGCCGCTCATTAGGGCGGGAACCTGAAAGGTAATGGATTTTCCACCTCCCGTTGGAAAGACCGCAAGGATAGATCTGTTATGGACAGCGGCTTTGACCGCCTTTTCCTGTAGCGGTTCACCTCCGTAGGTCCTATACGAATCAAAACCAAAGAACTGTTTAAGCCCCTTGTGGATATCCAATGCATTGTTGCAATAAGGGCATCCTGTAATGCAAGGTTTGTTCCTTAAAAGAAACATGATCCGTTCAACTTCCGGAAAGTTCTTCAATACCCAAGGAGGTGTAATTGATCTTACTTTTTTATGTTGGATGAATGAGTTTATAAGAGATAGGGCGTAGGCCAGTTCAATGGGATGGTCCAAAACCAGTTTTTTCAGGTCCGCACCCTCACAGATTTCCTTTCCAAACTTATGTTGGATCAAGCCTTCTACGTTCGGATGGTTGCTCGAATAACCGATGAAACGGAAAAATGAATGGAACTCCCTTTGGGGGCCCAACAATAAAAAAAGTATCTGTTGAAAGGTTTCGTCGATTTGTTTAAAGGCAGCAACTTCATCATGGAACAGATCCTTTGCTTTGATGGAGTCATTCAGGGGATTGTTCAGCTCCTCTGGGTGTAGCTTGTCATCCTTGATCAATCTATGGTATGGCTTGGTCGGAAAAAGAAGAGGGGAAAGGTAAAGGGTGTCAATGACATTGGTTGGGGCTATCCCGGCATCATTCAGGGACTTGCCGATATATTTTATATCGTGGTTGAAAATATTGTGCCCACAGATGTACTGGGTTCCGTTGAGAAATTGTATGAAATCCGCTATTGAAGTTTTATGGAAGGAGCTACCATCTCCCTTGACACTTCCAATATCAAGTATCTTTCGGCTCTTCGGCTCAATTTCTGTATCAACGAATGCAATTGAATTCATATGTTTATAGCAAACATTAGGTATTCTATCCTTAGAGTGCTTTCACTTTCTTGTTTATATCTTTTAAATAGGGTTTTAAAGTTTGTTCCATACGAACCATTCCATCGGTAATATTTTCAATGGTTGATTCCCAAGTTTCAGGTTCAAAAATATTGAAATTCCGATCCTCATATTTTATCCTACTTGCACGCTTGCCTTCCAATCTTTCCCATTCCAGTTTACCACCGAATTTAGATTCAATTTCTTCCTTTTTGTTATAAAGAAAGTCAAAAACGAACTCATTTTCATTTTTATCCCCTCGGTCAATATAAAGTTCCGCCCTTCCATAGTTTTTTGTTGCTGAAAAGTTGAAACCAACCCCTCGAACCCCAGAACCTGCACCAATCCAATTGTATTTACTAGAACTAATATTCTGATATAAATCAGACTTGCCGTTCATTTTGTTAATGACCTCGTTCCAGAATTTTTTTCGAATGACATGCCTGCTTTTTATTTCTTCTTGTGATGCTATATCCTCTTGTGTTTTCTCGGCCATGCTAATGGAAAACTCTTCTGCTTCCTTCATAGGTATGATTTGCTCGACATTTAAGAACAATTGTTCACCAAGGGCATAAGGGGTTACCTGAAAGCATTGAAGTCTGATACCATAATTAAGAAGCCAAATAACTGTGGAAGTAACCTCTTTTCTAAACGAACCGGAAACTAACATAAGCCGCTGGGTAAGTCCTGAATTAAGAGTAATCTCCTCTATTTCGATTCCATCCAAAAAATCACTAATGGACTCTTCTGCTTTCATTGAAGAATTGGTTTTATCTAGGAATTCCTGATATATTTTTATGATTTGGGACTTTTTTAAACTGGAACAATATGAAGCATATTTCAAACATTGCCAAGTCACATTTTTTCCACTATCGTCGAGTTTGTTTTCCACAATGACGAGATTTCCTTGTTTATCAAGAGCAAGTAGATCAAGCCTTTCATTTGTGTCATTGAATCCACTAAATTCCTTTTGGATTATCAACAATTCTTCTCCAAGGGCCATAGGATTATCAGCAAGCCATTCCTGAAGGTTTTCTCTTTCTTTAAACCCCAATTCTGTAAATGTCTTTTCGGATATTTTCTCTATTTTATTATTGTGCTTATTTATTAAAAACATTGTTGGTTTGTTATAGTGGTGTTATAATTTTATTTATTCTCTTCTTTAAGCTTTATTTAGCTTCCTCCTTGAATCGTATATTATTATAAGAAGTCTGTTTCTCTATTGTTTTCCAATGTTCAATGGAATCATCTATCATTCCCCAATTGGATAATGTATTGGCGATTCCCACAAGTTGCTCATAAACAAAAGGCTTATCAAATTCCTGCAATTCATTGTCGGAGTATCGTTTTAAGATTTTCAGAATGATTTCATCATATTTTTTAAATCCATTTGAAAGCTGTTCATCATTTAACCAGCTGGCAAAGTAGTTCAAGCATGCCTCAAGAGACGGTTCGGATTGAAGCAAAACCTTATTCAACAATGAACTTATTTCCAGTTCCAGTCCTTGAATAGAATTTTTTTGATACATCAAACTAGATAATTCACTTAATGCCCAAACCACATCTGTATTTTCGGTTGAAATTATGCCATCACTGAGAGATTCATAACCCCTACTTTGGATGTAAAGGCTATCGACTTTTTCACGCGCCATATTATATTCCTTTACATCCTTGATTTTTGATTGCTCCCTATTCAGAAATGTCTGCATTTCAGAAAGGATCGAGATAAAATCATGTCCACTTTTACCTGAATAACCATCAATCTTTTTTAGTTCCGATAACAATCTTTTAAATATTTCTTTGGCTTCGGTTGTTGACCAAGAAATATATTCAGGGGCTTTTGTGTTTGTGAATTTTGAAATTTCGATAAAATCCGCACCCATTCTAAGGCTGTTTTTAGTGAAACCGGCATTGAACAATTTTTTGTTCTTAATTATAGCAGTTTTAATTTTATAACGGGTGTCATTGTCATCAGTTGAAAAGTAGATTAAAACTCTCCATAACCTTAAATTTTCGATTTTCTCAAAATCAAGTTTTTGAATATTTTTTCGAATATTC
This sequence comes from Allomuricauda sp., assembly GCF_002699205.1. GTDB lineage: Bacteria > Bacteroidota > Bacteroidia > Flavobacteriales > Flavobacteriaceae > Flagellimonas. The sequence goes on along the minus strand of NZ_PABT01000009.1, from coordinate 1,453 downwards.
GCTTTTTGTGAATCTGTGAGAATGTCATAAAGATTCCCTGTCATGAATACCGCTGACTCATTTTGATGCATTGAATTTATTAAGGTGTCTACAGCCTGTGCCACCTCATTTGATTGGAGGGTTTCCCCCAGTTTTTTAATAATCGGATTCTTGGCCAGATAGAATGTGAGATAAACTGAATAATCCGAGATAGGATTGATAAGTAAAGTATGGAGGAATTCGGTTAATATTTTCGGATTTTGGATAAATTTAATGCATGAAATCGTAAATGTGCGTTCTGCAAACCATCGGTCATCGAGGCATCTCTCCTTGAATGATGCAATGTTCCAGATCTTAAGAAAATTGTCTTGCCAAGTTTTTGGATCTACGGCAATGAATAGTTCCGAGGCGAAGTATAATATATTTTGTTTAATTCCATTTGGTGTGCTGTCCTCCAAATAGGAGTTTAGAACTGTAGCTAGAATTTTATCCAAATTCAATTTCAGATTATCGGAATAGGCAAAATCCTGCCCCAACCTTCTTAAAAATTTCTCATTCGAAAATTGTAATGCATAAAAAGCAGTAGGGAAAGGGAAATACTCAAATATCGTTCTGAACAAGGGATAGCACTTGGTCGGATTTTTCCAGTTAATGTTTATGACTGAAATCGGAAATCCAGTTTCTATCATTTGTTGGAGAAATTGCAGGCCTTTCTGTGGTTTGGTGAAATCATTGCTAAATGAAAACCCATTGGAGATTCTAAACCTACCCTCTCCATATCTTTCAATCTTGCCACTGCCTTTGTTCGCATCGTCAATAAGGTTATCAATGTTTTCAGAAACAGAATCCAATCCCATATTTTTATAGCCACTAATGGCCTCACTCAAAACCCTGTCATATCTATGCTCAACACTTTGTTTCAAATAACTCAACATTTCGAGCATATAAAGTTCTTCTTGACTTGAATAACCAGGATTTTCCATGTTTTTGGATAGATATCCTATTGCTTCCCGGTTATCAAACAATGCCAAAAGTCCCGCCTTTTTCATAACCCAACTTGAATTTGGGTTCCAAGCATCCAACTTATTCCTCAGGGTTTTGAAATCTAAATTGAAGGCGCTCAATAGAATCGATTCATAAATTGAATCGTCTGTTTTATTAAGTACTTTGGCCTCAATACTGAAATAGGATTTAGAATCATTCCTTAATACTTTGCTCCTAAGCATGAGTATCAAGAAGCTTCTATGGGTACCTTTGTTACCTGTTTCAAAAATTGCCTCAATCTCATTGAACCCATCCTCATCCCAGACAAAATCTTGAGGACATAAATAAGTATCCTTAATTGTTATAGTTAACAGGTTTAAAAGGTGGGATCTACCTTGCTGGATAAGCCGAGTAAAGTGACCCACCTTCGCCGGATGAAACTGACCATGGCAAATGGACTGCCCAGATTTGATCTATCCGTGGGTTAAAC
>NZ_PABT01000038.1 GCF_002699205.1 Allomuricauda sp. | reverse complement strand
CAGAATGGGAGGCGGTTACCCAAATTCCCAGACCCGACCATCCATTTGAGTTTGGGGTGCGAACATCCTCTACCCATTTGGAAGTCATTTCGGGTGATGGGACAAATATTCCCTTGATTCAAGATATTCTTGTGCCTACCAGGTGGACAGGTATTCGATATCCAAGAAAACCGGGATGGAACATACTTGAGGTTGCCAAGGATACGGCTTCCCGTTTTTCCTATTTTGTATTTGATGAAAATCAACGAACATCAGTTGCCCGTTCGGAAACCTTGGAAGCCAACCTACGTAGGTTTGGAACGCAAAAAAGTTTCGGTACTCCTGGTTCGTCATCCAAAAAAGAGTTGGAACCCATCCCTTTGGTATGGTTTTACCTATTGTTGCTTTTGAGCTTGGGCTGGTTATGGTTGGAGCCCAAGTTAACGGGATGACTATTGATATCTCCAACTGGTCAGATCTGCGCCCTCTGGTGCACTTTCGGCAATACGCTCCATGATTTTTGGCACGTACATGGAGTTGTACCGCAAACGACTGATCGCATTGGGCTGGTCGGGATCCCCGTTCCAACAATGTTCGGCCCGGTCGCCATATAAAACTTCACCATCGTAGTAAGGTTCCGTGGTACTTTCCAAAAAGTCTTCCATCAAATACACGGCGTTGTTCAAATAGTAGTTGTCCATATCTCCACAATAGATATGTATTTTGCCCTTCAACTGCGGTCCAAGCTTGTCCCAATCACGTTCCAAGATATGTCGTAGATCATAGTTTTCCTTCCAATACTCCGCCACTTCATGGTTTATATCACCGGTCATTTTATCCCATATTCTTACTGGGTAACCGTCTTCACCTTGTGGCGAATAGGTGGCCTCCCATATATCCCATTGTTGCCCGGACCTGGATTTGTCCCCCAGTACCAATTCCAAATGGTTGCCCTGTTTTATGGTGGATTGAATATCTCCCAAATAATTTCGATGGGAGGGAATCTCCAATTTTTTGTGTTCCGAATCGTAATAATATGCGTTGTCGTCCTCATAGATATTGGTTAGGCAATAGGCCCTGAAATCTATGGGATCTGGGCAAGCGGCAAAGCAACCGTTGTATTCTTCCGGGTATTTTACCTGTACCGCCAAAGCTTCCCAACCTCCTGTCGATCCTCCATAGAGGAAGCGCGACCATCCTTCACCGATGCCACGGAATTCCTTTTCGATATAGGGGATGAGCTCGTAGGTAATCGCATCACCATAGGGTCCTTGACTGGCAGAATTTACCGCATAGGAATCATCATAATACGGAGTCGGGTGTTGGATCTCTATAATCAGGAACCTGGGAAAGTCGGGTTCGTTCCATCGCTTGTAAAAATCATAGGCTTCTTGCTGTTGGATAATGTTGTACCCGTCCAAATCAAATCTGGCGGAATATTTAGGCTCCAAATTGGGATCCGGGGGTGTTGTTCGGAATCCACCAAAATCACTTGGGAAATGCCCATGGAACACCATTAGCGGATATTTTGCTTCGGGGTGCTCTTCGAAACCTTTGGGCAATAATATGTGTGCACCCAGGTACATATTCCTTCCATAAAATTCGGATAATTTTTCCGACTTTATCTTAATGTGCTTTATCCATTCCGTATCCTCTGGTTCGGGAATTGGGGGTATTTTTTGGTCCATGACCACGGAAACATCTTCAATACCGTTATCGCCTATCGTTATTTTAAAAGGTTTGCTGTACAGATTGCCGGGGGATGTGTTCCAATGCTGGCCTTCACCGTTATCCATGGGAAGTTTGACCGTATGTCCTGTGGATAAATTAAAGGTTTCGTAGACGTGCAAAAGGGCCTGCACGTTGTACTCGCCCGGGGGAACATCCTTTAAACTGGGGTAGGGGTAACCAAAAATGGATTCGTCAAACGTAAACGATTCACCAGGTTCCATGTCTTCTACGTTCATTCCAAAGATGAGTTGTGAGTTTAAGCCATCATTGATTTGAAAACGTGGTTCTTTACTATCGTCGGTAGAAAGCATCAATAATAGGCGTCCATCTTTGTCCGTAGTGCTTACGGACTCATCAAAACTTACCTTGATGTTATGTTTTGATCTTTCCGCTCGGTCACAGGATAAAAAAAGCAATGAAAGGCTACAAAATAAGAGGAAGTATTTTGTCATGGTGGTTGGTTTTAGAGCAATAAGATAGTTCATTCACGATTATATTCAAAAAACCCCTAGGTTTTTATTTGACTAAAACCCAGGGGTTAAAAAACAGAACGATCAGTTAATTTACCTTTATGATATTGCTGCCTGTGCTGCTGCTACCCGGGCAATTGGCACCCTAAAGGGTGAGCAGCTTACATAGTTCATTCCTACTTTTTGACAAAATGCAACTGAGCTTGGTTCCCCTCCGTGTTCCCCACAAATGCCAACTTTCAGGTCTGGGCGTTGTGCACGGCCGCGTTTTGTTCCAAGTTCAACCAGTTGGCCTACACCTTCTTGGTCGAGTACTTCGAAAGGGTCTGCTTTTAAGATGCCTTTTTCAAGATATACTGGGAGAAATTTACCTGAATCGTCCCTAGAATAACCAAAGGTCATCTGTGTAAGGTCGTTGGTTCCAAAGGAGAAGAAATCGGCAATTTCGGCAATCTGGTCAGCAATCAAGGTAGCCCTGGGTATTTCAATCATGGTACCCACGGAGTATTCCACGGAATCCTTACGTTTATTGAAAACTTCCCGGGCCGTGGCATCGATCACTTCTTTTTGTTGTTTGAACTCTTCAACGGTACCTACCAATGGAACCATTATTTCGGGTTTGACGATTATTCCATCCTTTTTGACCTTTAGGGCAGCTTCCAAAATGGCCTGTGTCTGCATTTGGGTAATTTCCGGATAGGTATTTCCAAGTCTACATCCCCGGTGGCCCATCATTGGGTTGAATTCTTGTAGTTCGGCAACCTTGCTTTTCACAGCGGCCAGGGAAATGTGGAGCTCTTCGGCCAATTCTTTTTGTGTTGCCAATTGGTGTGGCACAAACTCGTGCAACGGGGGATCCAACAATCTAACGGTTACCGGATATCCGTCCATGGCCCTAAAAATACCTTCAAAGTCGTTACGTTGCATTGGAAGCAGTTCTTTCAGGGCCTGTTTGCGTCCCTTAACGGTATCTGCCAGTATCATTTCTCTCATGGCCTTTATACGGTCCACTTCAAAGAACATATGTTCGGTACGGGTCAATCCAATACCTTTTGCCCCAAAATTACGAGCAACCAGGGCATCTTTTGGAGTGTCGGCATTGGTCCTTACTTCCATGGTGGCATAACGATCGGATAATTCCATCAATTCAGCAAATTCACCGCTCAATTCAGGCTCTTTTGTGGCAACCTTTCCTTCAAGGATGTTGCCCGTAGAACCATCGATGGAGATCCAGTCGCCTTCATGGTACTCGTGGTCACCAACTTTAAGGGTTCTTGTCTTGTAGTTGATTTTAAGCGCACCGGCACCGGAAACACAGCATTTGCCAATTCCCCTGGCCACTACCGCTGCATGGGAGGTCATCCCGCCCCGAGCGGTAACAATACCCTGGGCAACGTTCATGCCTTCCACATCTTCGGGAGAGGTTTCGACCCTGACCAGGATACTGTTCTTATATTTGTCCGCTTCATCGGCAAAGAAAACGATCTGGCCAGTGGCCGCACCGGGAGATGCGGGCAAACCTTGTGCTACCACATCGGCTTCGTCCAAGGCATCCTGATCAAAGACGGGGTGCAAAAGTTCGTTTAGTTTGTTGGGCTCTATGCGCATTAGGGCCGTTTTCTCGTCGATCAATCCTTCCTTGAGCAAATCCATGGCAATTTTGACCATGGCAGCACCGGTGCGTTTTCCATTTCGTGTCTGCAAAATCCAGAGTTTACCTTGTTGAATGGTAAATTCCATGTCCTGCATATCCTGGTAATGTGTTTCCAGTTTGTGCTGGTATTCAAATAGTTCTTTATAAATATCGGGCATCAATTCCTCCAAAGAGGGGTAATTTTCTTTGCGTTCTTCTTCGTCCACTTGGGCAAGCTTGGCCCAACGTTGAGAACCAACCAATGTAATTTGCTGGGGTGTGCGAACTCCGGCAACGACATCCTCTCCCTGGGCGTTGATAAGGTATTCCCCATTGAATATGTTTTCCCCGGTTCCGGCATCCCTTGTAAAGCATACCCCGGTTCCGGAATCTTCTCCCATATTGCCGAACACCATGGCCTGGACATTTACAGCGGTACCCCAATCCTCTGGGTATCCGTGCATTTTTCGATAGTAGATGGCGCGATCCCCGTTCCAACTATCAAATACGGCTGTAATGGCTCCCCAAAGTTGGTCCCATGGATCGGAAGGAAAGGGTTTGCCTGTTCTTTTTTTAACAATCTCCTTAAAGTCATATACCAAATCCTGGAGATCTTGTACGGTAAATTCGGTATCCTGTTTGATTTTGCGTTTATCCTTTAAATGGTCTATGATTTCCTCAAATGGATCAAGGTCGTCCTTGGATTCGGGTTTGAGCCCCATGACCACACTGCTGTACATTTGGATAAAACGGCGATATGAGTCCCAGGCAAAACGTTCATTACCTGTCATTTTGATCACCCCTTTGATGGATTTGTCGTTCAAACCAAGATTGAGCACGGTATCCATCATCCCTGGCATGGAAACGCGTGCCCCGGAACGAACGGATATGAGCAATGGGTTTTCGTCATCACCAAAGATGGTGCCCATGGTTTCCTCTATATTGTTAATGGCACTGCGGACTTCGGGCTCTATACTTTTTATCACGGCGTCCTTGCCTTCTGCATTGTATTGTGTGCAAACTTCCGTTGTAATGGTAAAACCCGGGGGGACGGGAATCCCTATACGGCTCATTTCGGCCAAGTTGGCTCCCTTGCCTCCGAGCAGCTCCTTCATGTCCCGGCCTCCGTCAGCTTTTTTGTTGCCGAAGGAATATACGCTTAGTCGGTTTGTTGTAAGTGTCTCCATCTTTATGACTATTAAGAGGTTGATAAATGCTAAAATCTGGTTGTAAAATTAGAGGCTGAAGTTGGTCCATAACATGATAAAAATCAGTGTTTAAGGTGTTTTATAGGTTTTAGGGAAAATTTTTAACGTTCCATTGTCAGTACTCTTTATGAATCTAAAAAATGAGGTTTTAAGTGTAAAGGGATTGGGGGGCTAGAGGGTTAAAAACCAACCAGGTAGAAGAATTTTGTAACATTTATTACTGAAAACCAATATGTTAGGAAAATACTGACATTTATCATCTTTTGAGAATATTTCGTGTCAGATCTTTGAACCATCAAAACCAAAATACTATGCAATATCATAACACACACAGACAGTCACTTTTGAAATCAATGATTCTTTGGATATCCTTTGCTTTCGTTCCCTTTGCGCTTTCCGCACAAAATTACCAACTCAGTAATGGGGAGGGGACGGTTACGGTAACAGGTACTTCTACCCTGCATGATTGGGAAGAGGTGGCCGAGGAAAAATCCGGTTCGCTCGTTGTGGATACTTCGGGTGAAATCCCAACAATCAGTACGTTAAAGTTTGTAGTGGAAGCAGAGAGCCTTAAGAGTGGAAAAGGAGCTATGGACAAGAACACTTATAAGGCCCTTGATACCAAAAACCACAAACAGATCGTCTTTAAATCATCAAAAGTTAAAAGTATTTCACCCATAACATCGGCTTCCAACAAATACAAGGTTACGGCTACGGGCGACTTGACCATTGCAGGTAAAACAAACACCATTGACCTACCTTTTGTTTTGTCCATCAATGGAAATACGGCAACGATTGAAGGAAAAAAAGCGCTGAAAATGACCGATTATGGTATTGAGCCCCCCAAAGCACTTTTGGGAACCATTACCACTGGAGATGAAATCGAGGTTCATTTTAATACAATTTGGAAATAATTAAATCTTAATACTCAACTAATAAATAAACAATCATGAAAAAATACACAACGTATGGATTATTGGCGGCTGCTTTTTTGGTAGGCCTTTCGGGATATTCCCAAAATCGTCAACTCGACAATTACCGTTCGCCGGACAAAAATGGAGTCAATGTTTTTGAAGCTCCCAAGGATACTGTAAGCACCTTTGACCAGGTAAAAGTAAGGATAGGTGGATCCTCCACATTACAGTTCCAAGCCATTGATCACGAAAACTCTGGGGCGGTTGATTTGATTGAAATCGGGGACAACTTCAACTTGGCAACTGCAAACTTGGATTTGGACGTGGCCTTGGCAAAAGGTGTCCGTATGCACTTGAGAACATATTTATCCTCACGTCACCACAATGAACCTTATGTAAAAGGAGGATATTTCCAAGTGGACAATTTGGACTTCATCAGTCCCGGATTCTTGGAAGATGCCATGAAGTATCTCACCATTAAGGTAGGGCATATGGAAAATAACTATGGTGATGCCCACTTTAGGAGAACGGACAACGCACAGGCGATTCACAATCCATTTGTCGGTAACTTGATCATGGATGCGTTTACCACAGAAGTTGGTGGGGAACTTTACTTCAGAAAAAATGGTTTCATCGGAATGTTCGGACTTACCAATGGTAAATTGAACCAAGCGGTGAGTAATCCGGATGCCACAGGAGCCTCTATATTGGCCAAATTGGGCTATGATGGCCAAGTCAATGAAGACCTTAGACTTAGGTTGACAGGTTCGGTCTACAGCACCAGTAAATCCAGTAGAACCTATTTATACAGTGCAGACCGTGCAGGATCTAGGTACTATTTAGTGATGGAGGCTACGGACGCTTCAGCATCCAGTAATTTCCGTTCAGGTAGATATGATCCAGGGTTTAGCAATGAGATCACTGCTTTTATGATCAACCCTTTTGTGAAATATAAAGGATTGGAGTTCTTCGGGACCTTTGAGACTGCTTCAGGAAAGACCGATGCGGAAACTGACGATAGGACAGCGACCCAATTGGCAGGAGAATTGGTCTACAGATTTGGAAGCAATGAAAATTTCTACGTGGGCACCCGTTACAATACCGTAAACTCAGATGACCCATCTGGATCTGAAGTGACCATTGATAGGTTCCAACTTGGAGCCGGTGCATTCTTGACCAAGAACATTTTGACAAAAATAGAATATGTCAACCAACAGTATGATGGATACGATAACACAAGTATCTTCCATGATGGTGAATTTAAAGGGGTTTTATTGGAAGCGATCATCAGCTTCTAATATTTAATTGATGTTTGATCAAGACCTGGGACAGTTATGTCCTGGGTCTTTAACCTTAAAACCAGTATATTGGGTACCATGTTGTCCTCAAGTCCATATATCACCAAAATTGTTTGGGTTGTTTCCGCCCTGTTGATTGGGTTTGGTTTTACCGACCCGGAAAGAGAGACCAAAATCCGGGTTGCACCGGATAGTAAAGTAGTTATTTCCGGTACAACCAATGTCAATGGGTTTACCTGCAGGTACAACCTGAAAGAAATGGAGTTGCCCATAAGGTTGGCCTATAATGACAGTGCGGAGCAAATACAGTTCAGTAATGCCCAGCTAAAGCTTGCCAACGATTGTTTTGATTGTGGTGGTAAGGCCATCAATAAGGATTTTAGGGATTTGTTAAAGACCGAGGAACACCCGGAGGTCGAACTCAGATTGCTATATGTTGATCCCCCACAGCCCAACGATCCAAAGATAGGGGTGGGTATGGAGATCAAAATAGCGGGTACTGCACGTATTTATGAAACCCGATTGTATTGTAAACAACAAGGCGATATCCGGGTCGATGGTACGATTCCATTGAAATTGACAGATTTTGGATTGGAACCACCCAGAAAAGTTTTGGGAATGATCAAGGTACATGATGAAATCAAAGTTCAGGTGGCCTTAAGGTTGAAGGAAATTTAAAATTTTAGTACTCATTTATTTTAAATCCGTTGCGATGTTTGTATCCAACGGATTTTTTTGTTGACCAATCATGGTATTGCAAAAACGGTATTGAATGAAAATCCTATCTTGCAAAATAGTTGAACCGAAAGAATCAATAAACTATAAAGATGAATAAAACTTTATCCCTAAGGAACATGCTTGCAATGGCCCTTGTACTATGTACGATTACATTTTATGGACAAGATAACTTTGGTGGACTTGCGCTATATACCGTAAGGGACAATATGGCGGAAGATGCCAGGACAACCTTGAAAAAAGTGGCTGAGGCAGGGTATGCATATATAGAGGCGGCAGGTTACAGCGATGGGAAGTTTTATGGTATGGATCCCCTTGAGTTTAAATCCTATTTGAAGAGCATCGGCTTGACACCTGTCAGTACGCACCAAGGAACCGTGACTTTGGAAAATGCCGACGAACAAATAGCAGCGGTCAAGGCAGCTGGATTTGAATATTTCACAATTCCCGTGCCACCCATGGGCATGTTTACGTTTGACAATGAGAGCAAGACCATGGGCATGGAAGGTTCCGTGGAAGACCTTGCGGAAATTTTGACAACGCTTGGAAAAAAATGTGAAGCCGTAGGATTGAAGTTGTTGTACCATAACCATGATTTTGAGTATAAGAAGAATGAAGAGGGCATAACGCCAATAAAATATTTATTGGAACATACGGACCCAAGGTATGTGAACTTTCAAATGGACCTTTATTGGGTGACAAAAGCAGGGGCCGATCCCGTTGCTTATTTTAAAGCATACCCGGGCAGGTTCAAATCATGGCATGTCAAGGATATGGACAAGGAAGGAAAATTTGCGCCGGTAGGTGAGGGGACCATTGATTTTAAAAGAATCTTGGGGGAAAAAGAAACTTCTGGAATGGAAAAATATTTTGTGGAGCAGGATATGACCTGGGACAAAAAGCCATTGGATGTCATTAAAATAAGCCATAACGGACTGAAAGTTATGGGCTTTCAATAAAAAAACAACAAATCCGATTGGAGGCTGTTGGCATAAAAATGGCAAGAAATCAAAAAAATATTTTTTACAATCGGTTACATTAGTATCTTTGCACCCGCAAAGTTTGGTCGCGTAGCTCAGCTGGATAGAGCATCTGCCTTCTAAGCAGACGGTCGAAGGTTCGAATCCTTCCGCGATCACTTTAAGAGTTCAAATAAAAACAAAACCTTGCATATCTTATTGATTTGCAAGGTTTTAATTTTTTAGGAGCCCCATTTGAATTGGTTTGAAATGGTATGTTTTGGTTTGTAATTCGGTTAGTAAATTTTTTTCTTCAAAGTGTTAACCGAATAAGCATGTAATTAACTATATTACAATCACTTAGTATTTGACTTTCGTAGGTAATTATCGTTCAATTTAACACAAAACCTATGAGAACCCGGACAACATTTTCAATCAGTTTCTGGATAAGTACTTCCCGAAGAAATGACGGCAACGCAAAGATTTATGCCCGAATCACCGTTGATTCGCAAAGGGCAAACATGAGTTTAAAGTATACTATCCCAAAAGAGATCTGGGACAGTAAAGGGTCGAAGGTTCTGGGGCGAACAAAAGAAGCTCAGGAAATCAATACTTATCTGATGGAAGTTGAAACAGAACTTTTTCAATGCTATCGTGAACTTCGGTCTAGAACGTCCCATATCACTCCACAGATGGTGAAAGCGCACTATTTTGGAGAAGATGTGAGTGAAGTTACTTTAAAGAGTTTGTTTGAGTATCACAACACACACAATGCACATAGTCTTTGCAAGGCTACTCTTAGTCATTACAAGACATGTCAGAAGTACCTGTTGAAGTATATCAAACAACAATATAAATGTGATGACTACAGACTATCACAACTTAAACACCAATTTATAGTCGGATTTGAAACATATTTACGCAAACTACATCCCATAAATCATCACGCTAACCTTTCAAACAACGGTGCAATGAAGCATATTCAACGTCTACGAAAAATGATTAGAATAGCCGTTGATAATGAATGGATAGATAAAGACCCATTTCAAAAGTTTAAAATTAGAATGGAAAGAAAGGAAAGGGAGTTTTTGAACTTACCTGAACTTCAGAAAATTCAAGAATATCACACAGGGATTGAACGGTTACGTATAGTAAAAGACTTGTTTGTTTTTAGTTGCTATACTGGTATTTCTTATTGTGATATAATGGGTCTTAGCGAAGATAACCTTGTACTTGGCATTGATGGAAAATATTGGATAAGCACAAAAAGGATGAAAACGAAGAATAGTTTTAAGCTTCCATTGGTTGGTCCAGCATTATCTATTATTAAACGATACCAATATCATCCTAAACGAGAACCTGAAAAACTATTCCCTAGAATCTCCAATCAAAAATTGAACAGTTATTTAAAGGAAATCGCGGATGCATGTGACATTCCAAAAAATGTTTCTTTCCATATGGCAAGGCACACTTTTGCAACTACGATTACTTTGAGTAATGGGGTTCCCATAGAGACGGTTTCCAAAATATTAGGACATACAAAATTGGCCACTACCCAAGTTTATGCAAGAGTATTGGATAAGAAAATAAGTGAAGATATGAGTGGTCTAGAAACGATTCTGGATTCGAAATTTTCAGATTCAAATGACAATAGGGAAAAGTTTGGAGATCTTGACTTTTGATTTGTAATTCGGAAAAGCCATTCATAAATGCACATCATAAATTTTGTCCCAAGTCTGAACTTCACCTTCTGTATTTGGTTTCTAATTTGTTTTTGTAGTTCGTGAAGATAAGTCCAATCAACAGCTACAAAGAGACAAAAACCACAGAGTTTATTGATACTCCATACACTAAAAGAAAGGTATTTGGGTTTTCACGCTCGCGTGAAAAAACGAATAGCAAGAGGGTGATGCGCAAATTGCGCCATCACGGTTGTTTTCGAGTCTTCAACAAGTTGAAAACCATTTAATTAAAATATTTTTGGAATACTGTTCAAAATCAGGGGTTACAGTAAACTTTTCCGAAATCTACAGTAAACCCTTCGGGAAGCCCCATAAACACTGGAAATTTTTGACGAAAAAATTGACGCAATTTGACGAAAAAATAAATTGGACCTATGGAAAAGCAATCTAAAGCTTAAAATAACGGAATGGAGATTGGAAATATAAAATTGAGGTCAACAGACCATTGGATTAACTCAAATGATGGGAAGAGTATAGCGGATTAATAGATAAAATTGCCTCGCTCAGTATGGTTAGTTTGGCAAGATTTGGGGCTTGCAGCACTTCACTGCGTTCCGTTCGCTAAATTTTGATTTTTTAATACTCAAGGAATCTTGAGTAGCTTAAGCTTTTCATAAAAGCGCTCAAGTTTTCTAGAACTTTCCGGTCAATTGCCCATCACCCCAAATACCTTTTTGTAGTATTTGATGCTCTTTGTTATAAAAAATGCCAAGTCCATTACGTTTTCCTTGTGAAAAATCACCCAAATAATATTGTCCGCTAGGTCTATAGAATTCTTGACCGTAACCGTTATGCTGTTCATTAACAATTGTTCCGATATGCGCCATTCCAGATTTCCAAGAGTAAGCACCTAAATGATCTCTTTTGCCATTGGTGAAAAATCCAACATAGCTATCTCCATTATCATACTTATAGTATCCAAATCCATTCTGACAGTCACCTACACAGTTTCCCTTTGCTATTTTGTTCTTATAGTTATTGGTTAGTAGGTCTTGGGTCAATTTCCCTTTTTCATATTTACCCGCCTGCAATATTTCACCCCCATTTTTGATGTAGCCATATCCGTTTTGAAAACCCTTTTCCCATTGTCCGATGTAGTAGTTTTTACTGCCGACCCAGGTGTATATACCGAATCCGTCCCTGAAACCATTTACAAAGTTGCCTTGATAATATCCTGAATTATCCTTGTAGAATAAAGTTCCTTGGCCATTGGCCTTGCCATCACTAAAAAAACCTTCAATGGTATATGTCCCAAAATCAGCTTTCCCAAACCCATTAGAACAGTCACCGTTTAAACATGTTGGGGAAATCTCGTTTTTAGTTGCGTTGCTTGTACCTTTGTTGTTTTTGTTTCTGAGCTTAGTGATATCTTGAAGGAATTTCATGGATTTGGACATCAATATGGGATCGCTGAGTTTTGGGAGGTCTTTCAATTTGCTCTGGTTGGATGAATAGGCGATTTCTGGAGTACTTGGCACATTGCTACCTGTTGCCGTGCCATCTGTGTACGTGATGGTCCTGTATTTTACCTCATCGATGATCCATTGATATTTGGTTTCGGTAAAGTTTGATGCCCTAAATTTGGTTCTTTCAATCCAATTGCCACGCTGGTCGTAAACATACTTATATAAAAGGCTTTCCCAAATCTTGGACATGCCCAATTCTTCCTCCAATAACTTTTTGTCATTGTATTTAAAATAACGTATATCCTTTTGATTGTAGGATTCATCTAGTTTTAGTCCATCGTAGGTATATTCACTGGAGTAGAACACCTTGCTTTCTCCATTGTTTGCTTCCGCAAGCTCATAGTCGATCACGTATTTTTTGTACTTAAAGATTGCACCGTATTTTAAACCGCCAAGAACAATGTATTGACCTTCATCGTTTTTTACGGTTTCGGGTAGGTCATCCGAAATTATTCCAATGGGTGTTTCATAGATATAAAGGGTTTTATCCAAACCTTCTTGTTTACCTAATGGATTGAATTTTTTCTCTATGGCTTTTGACGCATTATTAATGTAATCATAAGTGGTAAGCTTTTCGTAATTATTATCCAGGTAAAGTTTGTCCTCTGTTAAATAACCATCGGGGTTGAACATGAGTTGGTTCTTTTCACTGTACAAATGGGCTCCGATAGCATGATATTTGGTGATGGACATCGCTGTTACCTGCCCATACTTGATGTCAAAATTGCTGAGGTGCAGGTTTTGGGCAGACCCTTGGTAATGAAAAAAGTGGGCAAGAATTATAAATATGGCAAGGGAAAGTCTTTTGGTATTGGTAATGGAATTCATTTTTTTTGGATTGGTTTTCAGCAAAACTATCTGTATGCCATGCTATGCCGCAATAGGACAATTGCCCTATTGTGGGGATTCTAGGAGGCCCTAATTTTGGCTCTACCAAATTGTGGATCATGCCTAAATTGGAAACATTGCCCTTAGAACATAGAGATAAGACCAAGCTGAGGCGTCAATTATATGGAATGTTGTTATTTCCGGTAGTGGTTATCGGTATATTCTGGTTGTTTCTGTCGTTTATGTTCAATTCAGGTTTTGCAGATGATTCCGTTGGAGTCTACATGATGGTGGCCTTCTCGGTCTTATTTTTTAGCGTCATAGCCTATATTATTGCATCCACGGCAATCGATTTAAAACTAGGTTTAAAATCTCGGGTTTCTGGAAAGATCACCGACAAAAGGATACATTGGGCCACAACGGGAGACAGGCCTGTTTACGGGCACAAAACAAGGACCCGAACTAGAAGGTCATATTATGTTTATATTGATAATGAGGAGTTTTCGGTGGACTATTCTTATTACTCAAAAGCTAGAATCGGAGCAGAGGTGCAGCTGGACCGTGCTCCCAAATCAGGAATCACACTAAATCTTCATGTTTTGGGTCAAGTTGAGGATGCCCATGTTGCTCAAAAGCTTGATGAAGAAGAAAAGTTTCTGGAAAAACACATTCCACATACTCGCTATACCCCAAAAGATTATGAAGCCTTGCATAGGATCTGGAAAACGGAAATAAAAAAGCGTTTGGTAAGGTCCAGTCCATTTATCACTATTGGCCTTTTAATGATCATTAGCGGTTTTTGGAGCTTTGTCGTGCTATTGTTTCCAATCTGGGTCGTACCTCTTTTTCAATTTTATAGATTATATGTGGCCTACCGAAATTATAACAGGAACAAGGAAAGGTCCCATAAACGTGGAGTTCCATCCATCGTCGAAGATAAATTCGCACTGACTTCCAACCGATATGCCAATTCCAATCGAATCATACTTACATCAGGACCACTCTTGGTAAGCTCAACACTGTACAACAAACTCTTTATTGGGGACAAAGTATTGGTTTACAAGACACAATATGGAAATGTGCCGTTGAGCATTGTGCTGCCCAATGGTGAAGAAGTTTATTTGGTATAAAAAACATATTATGTTCGGTAGTGTGCTATTGTTGATCGCGATGCTTGGGCCCATGGTACTTCTGGCAACTTTTCTGTATTATCGTTATCCTAATACAGCTGTGAGCCGTATGAATCAATGCATACCACCGGCAATATCGGCGATTTCAGCATGGGCGCTGTGCACCAGTTGGCTATGGTTCTACCTTTTCAACTTCTATTTGAGTCTACCTGCGTTTCTTTTGGCATTGGCGTTGCACATTTATGCAACCCTGAAAAAATTGAACCCAAAGTTGCAACGCATCAATTCGGCTTTGCTTTTGGCAACATTCGTGATCGGGCTTTTAAGCTTTTTCTATTTTGATATTTGACACATAGCCACCTATTCCCTGTCATTTTACGACAATTGCCCTATTGAGTTCAACGCCATTGGATGCTATGTTTGTTCAAAACTTTAAACCAATAGTATGAAACGTATCAATTTACCCATGTTATCTTTTTTATTGATTCTACTTTGTGCCTCCCCTGTGGCATTTGCACAAAATGTAAAGGATTTTAAGATAAAAATGTTGGGGCCGGCCAATCTCAATTTTAGAAAAAGTCCAAAACGAATCGTCATTTCCGATTTTCAGGTCAATTTTCAAACAGCATTGCAGTTAGAGGACAAGAAAAAAGGAGGCAAAATGTGGCGAGGAGGACTAAAAGGAGATGCAAAGGCGTCGTTGACCTTGGTGCTGGACGGGCTCAATATTGAAGACCTTCAACAACTTACCGATAAACTCTTTGAAGAGTACAAGGCGGACCTTAGGGCAAAAGGATTTGAAATAGCTTCCGTTGATGAGTTATGGAACCATAGCGCCTATGAGAAAAACCGCGAAAAAAGATGGGATTTGAGGTCTGGTCAAGGTGGAGAAAAAGGAGATGAGTTCGGTGACATAGTAATGCGTCCCACAGGACAAAAATTTATCGTGGCAAAGCAAAATATGGAGAACAAGAAAGCTGGGCCATTAAAGCTAGCCAATTACGAGGAGCAGGTCGAAATGAAGGTGTCCAACCAGAAAAATGATTTTATTTTCAACAAGGTAGTGCTAAATGTTATTTCTTTTGATAATGCATTGAGCGAAACCACAAGAGCCTTGAACAGACATGCCGGGTACGCACAGGTAAAGGCAGAGACCGATTTTAAGATTGATGCATCCAGCGTCAACAGGTTTAACATAGGGCAGATGGTGTCCAACCGTGGAGTAGAGGTTGAAGGCGTTCTTGAAAAGCAAAAATTTGATGCCTCACAGGGAGCAGATGTGGACAAGCGAGGAATGGATGCCGGTGTTTTCCGTGTTTGGAGGGTAGAGGACAAGGAGGACGTTAATGTGTCCGTTGTAAAATGCGATCCAGAAAAATATAAGAAGGGAGCAGAACTTGCAATATCATCATTTTTAGATGCCACCATTCAAAAATTGGTGGACAAGGCGAATTAATTTTTTTGTAAAAACTAAGATTATAAAATCAATTGGATTAGTTTTAAGCACCAACCATTCCTTTTAGTTATAATGACCACTTATTACAAATTTCCAATCACCTTTTTATTCTTTTTGATATTCACGTTGCAGTCAATTTTGGCACAGGATATTAAAAAAGAAATCAAAGCACTTAAGGATACTGCCCAGTTGAAGGAGGGCGGCGATAAAGTTTTGGCACTAAAAGATGTTGGCATGAGGTTTCGGTCCGTAAATATGGACAGTGCCCGATATTACATGGATATGGCCTTTCGACAGGCCGAAATTATGGATGATGACCATTTCAGGGCAAGAATATGGGTAGCGTATGGAGTTCTTTCTCAAGATGAGGGTAGGCCCAAAGAGGCGTTGGATTTTCATTTGAAGGCCAAACCGATTTTAGAAAATTCCAAGGATTATTATGTTTTGGGAAGTCTTTACACGAATATCAGCAATGCATATGAGGCACTGTCAGAGTTTGACAAGGCTGTGGATTTTCAATTAAAGGCATTGGAAAACTTTAAGGCTGGAAATGATAGTCTGTGGATTGCTGGGTCATATCTAAATCTTGGAAACAGATTTAAGCTCATTGAAGAACCTGACCTTTCATTGGAGTACTACCTCAAGGCAATGGAAATGTATAAAGTTATGGGTAATCAATATATGTTGATTTCGAGCTATAATAGTGCGGCATCGGCCTATATTGTAAAAAAGGAATACGATACAGCATTTGAATATGCAAAAAAAGCATTCGATGGCTTTGGGTCCATGGGAGCAAGATTGGATCAAGCATATCCAGTGACCAATATGGCCTTGGCAAGCTGGGGGCTTGAAAATTTTGAGGAAGCAGAGCGATATTATATCCAGGCCATTTCGCTTCAAGAGGAAAGAGGTGAGCGTCTGGCGTTATATTTTCTAAGAAATGATCTTGCCAATGTACTTCTCAAACAAGGGAAAAAAATCAAGGCAGAGGAATTGGCTTTAACCACATATCAAGAAGCAGAGCAAATAGATTTTATTCCAGCCATTGATGTGTTGTCGAAAACCTTGTCCTTGATTTATGAAGAAAAACCGGATTTTGAAAAGGCCTATGTTTATCATCAAAAACATAAGGAAGCAAGAGATAGCCTTTATTTTGCTGAAAAAGCAAGCGAAATGTTCAACCTTAAGGAAAAATACGAGTCCGAGCAAAAGGAAAACGAAATCCTTCGCCAACAGAATGCATTGGTCGAGGGTGAGCTAGTCCTGAAAAATAGGAACAGTATGCTTATGGGCAGTGGGGCTCTATTGGCCATACTGCTTATTGTCGGTTTTCTGATTTTCCGTGAACAAAAGGTAAAGGCGAAGAATTTTGCTAGGGAGACCGCTCTGGAAAAGGCCATGGCAGAAGCCCGAGCACAGGAAAACCTTAAGGAACAACGTTTACGTATTGCCAGAGATTTACACGACAATATTGGGTCGCAGCTCACCTACCTCACCTCAATAACCGATTCGGCAAAGCGCGGAATAGATAGGGGAGAAGTATTTTTAATGGAGAAGCTTACCCAGATGAAACAGTTTTCACTCGTCACCATATCTGAGCTTCGGGATACCATTTGGGCCATGAACAAGGATGAAATCAGTTTGGAGGATATCAAGGAGCGGACCCAGCAATTGGCCGCCACTGTTCATGAAGCCACAGATGATAAAATCAATGTGAAAGTTGAGGGGAATCCGGATCATAAGGTGCTCAATGCCTTTGTGGGGATGAATCTTTTTAGAATTATTCAAGAATCCGTGAACAATGCTGTAAAACATTCAGGGAGTGATCAGATTCAGGTAAGGTTTGTCTATGTTGATGAAAAAGTGCAGATTGAAATAGAGGACTTCGGAAAGGGTTTTGATACATCAAAGGAGTCGACAGGGAACGGACTTCATATAATGAGGAACAGGGCCAAAAAAGCTGGCATTTATTTCAATCAAGAAAGTCTAATCGGTAAAGGCACCAAGGTAACGTTACAGGTAAAGACATAATTCTTTCACTTCAAAAAGTATAGGACCATGAGCAAAATCAAACTGGCCATAGTGGACGATAATACGTTCTTGGCTCGTGCCATAAAAGAGAAATTAGAAGATTTTGAGGATTTGGACATCAAGTACATGGTGTACAACGGTGGGGAGTTGCTGTCTAAATTGGAAAAGAACCACAACCTCGATTTGGTACTTATGGATATAGAAATGCCTGTTTTGGACGGTATAGAAACCGTTCGTATCGTAAAACAGAAATATCCCCACATTAAGTTGCTCATGCTTACCGTTTTCGATAATGATGAGAATATTTTCAATGCAATCCAGGCCGGTGCCGATGGGTATTTGCTCAAGGAAATTGAAGGACAAAAGTTGTACAATGCCATTACCGAGACTCTTGGGGGAGGTGCGGCGATGAGCCCTTCCATTGCGGTAAAGACGCTCAAATTATTACGATATCCGGAAAAACAAGAATCACTATCCGTACAGGAAGATGACGTTTCGTTAAGTTCACGTGAAAAAGAAGTATTGGAACAACTGGCGGAAGGGTTAAGCTATACCGTGATTGCCAATAATCTCTTCCTATCCCCAAGTACGGTAAGGAAGCATATCGAGAATATTTATAGGAAGCTTCAGGTCCACAACAAGTTAGAGGCTGTTCAAAAGGCTAGAAGACAAAGCCTCATATAATATACCTCATACAAACCTTTGAATTTATTCATGGGCATGAATGTAGAAACCCCGATTTTTAGGACAGGTTTAATATTTTATAGTTAATTTTGGGTCCTACGAAATGAGATTGCTCATAGTGGTCTGTAATTCGGTTAGTTACAAAACATAAGCAAGGTGAAACCCAGTAAACTTAGGGGTTAGCGGATGGGGTTCAAATCCTTCCGCGATCACTAATTAATAAGGGGCCTTGGAGAGTTTTTCTTTCTGAGGCTTATTTTTTGAAAACTCTACGTTTTTTTTAACAAAATTCAACTCTGATTGTTCTGATTTGTTAAATTTTGAATCCATTTAAATTGTTTTTACTCATTTTCACCATTCTTCAAACATAGAAACCATCAGACTTTTTTTGAGATGCTTTTAATTTGGTTTAGGTTATTTTGTATTGGGTAACTAAAACCATTAAAAGATTATCAAAAATTACTGTCTTTAGTTTTGGATATTCCTTTTTGATTTGTGAATCGGTGTAATATCCCTGGACACATTATCTAAACATAGCCTTTTTTCAATCCGCTATGCATTTTATTTTGTTTATAAAATGGTAGATTTATAAATGATTACATGCATCTTTTGTACGGCAACTAAATAATTGATTTGACTTTCCTAAAGTCCGTACAGACCAAAGAATATTTATGTGGGAGCTGATTTTCAATCAAGCTGTATTTATTCGGTCCCGCTTGCGGGACGAAGAAATAGCAAGAGGGTGATGAGCAAATTGCGCCATCACGGTTGTTTTTTGAGTTGTCAACGCATTGAAAAACAGTTAATTGAACGGAGTTTGGAATATTGTGCAAAACCAGGGGTTACAGTATACTTCTCCGAAATCTACAGTAAACCCTTTGGGAAGCCCTGTAAACACTGGAAATTTTTGACGAAAAAATTGACGCAATTTGATGAAAAACAAAATGGCCCATGGAAAACCAATCTAAAGCTTAAAATAACAGAATGGAGATTGGAACGATATAAAATTGAAGCCAATAGACCTTTGGATTACCTCACATGAAGAGAATAATGTTTTCAATTTGCAGATGGGGTAACCTCACTCGGTAGTATTAGTATTCTATCAGTTTTCCAAATTAAATCTGATGATTTTGGGCATTCAATCCCTATGATTACAGCAAAATCCTGTTGAGACTAAATTCAGTACATAATATTTTATTTAACTTCACCCTATTGCTGATGAAAAAATTGATTTTATGATAAAGAATATCTTGGTTTTAATTCTGACTTCAATATGTATTTCATCATTTGGTCAAAATATACCCCAGGAGTTTTTGACCAACCAATCTCAAATAGACTCCTTATTTAAGATTTCAGCATATGATGATGCCCTACGGCTGGCATTGCAAAATCTTGAAATCGCAAAGGAGACCTCCTCCAATTTACACTTGGGAAAAGCACAAGCTCAGATAGCCTATCTTTATTTTGAAAAAGATAATTACGATTCTACAGAGTACTATGCGAATAAAGCACTCGCCTTGGGCTTAGAACATCAATTACCCGAAGTGACCACCAGTGCCTTACATGCCATAGGAAACATACACTTCCAAAAGTTTGAAGATATTGATGCAATCGCCACCTATCAACAAATAGATTCTATTTCTCAATTCTTCGGTGAAAGGAATTCCCACGTGGTAAGTGCACTTTTCAATCTTGGCAATGTACTCTTGAGAACCTATAGTGTGCAAGACACTTCGTATATAGGAAAGGCAGAAGGCTACTTTAGACGCGGAATAAAAATGGCCTTAGATATAAATAATGAAGTATCTGCGCATTACGGATATAGTATGCTGGGAAATATTTATGGGCAAAGAAAAGAGTATCAAAAGGCCAAACCCTATTTAATGAAAAGTCTCTCTTTTTATGAACGTACTGGCTCTATTAAAGAGGTTGCCAGGATTTGTGGATCTTTGGGCATTATTGAGACCGACCTGAACAATTATAATCAAGCCGATGCCTATTATAAAAAAAAGTTTGACCTTCTGACCAAAACAGGGAATCCCGATCTAATTGCAAATGCCAACTGGAGCTATGCTGGCTTTCTCTATAGAATAGGCAAGTACAAACAAGCCATACCGTACTTTGAACGGGCGTACGGTTATTTCAAACAATCCGATGCCGGTTCCAGTGGCATTTTATTAGGAATCACCAAAAACCTTGCGGAATCTTATGGAAAAACCGGGGACTTTGAGCAAGCGGTCGAATACTATGGACAATCATTCGTTCTGCAAGATTCTCTGGAGGCCAGAAAGCAAAAAAGCCTTGCTCTGGACCTTGAAGCCAAATACCAAACACAAAAAAGAGAACAGGAAATAGCACTGTTGAAATCACAAAATGAACTTGCCGAACAACAAAAAAGGAATCAGCGCACTCTTTTTTTGGGAGGAATAGGGATAAGTTCATTGGCCGGACTGTTTCTGTTCGTGCTCTATCGCAACCGTCAAAGAACGAACAAAAAATTAAGGGAGCTGGATGCCGCCAAATCGAACTTCTTTGCCAATATATCCCATGAGTTGCGTACGCCCTTGGCCTTGATACAAGGGCCCGTGGAGCAACAACTCGAAAATGCCGCCCTAAGCCAAAAGGACAGACAGCATTTGGACATTGTCAAAAGGAGCACCGAACGACTGGCCGCTTTGGTCGACCAGTTATTGGACCTATCAAAACTGGAATCTGGGTTTTACAAACTGAATGTTTCCAAAGGACCATTGTCCACTTTTTTGAAATCCCAGGTAGAATCGTTTTTGTTCAATGCCCAAAAAAAAGCCCAACAGCTGAACATTGAAATTTCCATTGATGAAAATTATTATTGGTATGATCCTGATGTACTTGAGAAAGTCGTGGGCAACCTTTTGGGAAATGCACTCAAATACAGTCCTGAAAATGCCACAATCGATTTTATGGCCAAAACAATTCAAGGAAAGCTTTCATTATCGGTAAAAAATACAGGCGTATCCCTAACAGACCAAGAAATACAGGAAATATTCAACCGCTTTCACCGTAGCCATAAAGATAAAACAGGTTCGGGCATTGGCCTGGCATTGACCAAGGAACTGGTCGAACTGCACAAAGGCACCATTAAAGTTGAAAGCGATACCCATAGTGTCACTTTTTACATACAACTTCCCATACTTGAAACCAATTACGCGAACGGGGAGAAAGTAGCACCTACGGTACCAACACCTTCAAACGGGACATATCAAGAACATACGGTTACCTCCGGGAATGAAAGCGAAACAGCTCCCCGCGAAAGCCAAGAAAACAAGGACATTATTCTGATCGTGGACGACAATGAGGATCTTCGTACCTACGTTTCCTCCATTTTTGATGTGGAATACAGCATTGTTACCGCCGAAAACGGGAGCATGGGTTTTCAAAAAGCACTGAAACAAGTGCCCGACCTTATCATAACCGATTTGATGATGCCCAAGGACGATGGACTGAAATTGACCGAAAACTGTAAGACCAACGACACTACCTCCCACATTCCCATTGTTATGCTCACCGCCAAGGCAGGTGACGAAAATCGATTGAAGGGATTGGAAACAGGTGCCGATGTCTACCTGACCAAGCCGTTCAACAACAAAATTTTAAAACAGACCGTGGAAAACCTACTGGAAAGCCGCAGAAAACTACAAGAGCGTTTTAGCCAAGAGCTCGTTTTAATCCCAAAGGACATTGCCATCAGTTCTTATGACGAACGCTTTTTAAAATCCCTTCAAAATGTGTTGGACAACCAATTGGTAAAATCCGATTTTAGTACGGGAGCCTTTGCGGAGGCACTCGGTATGAGCCGTATGCAACTGCATCGAAAATTAAAGGCACTCACGGGCCAGACCGCCTCTGAATTCATTCGGAACCAACGATTGAAATTGGCCGCTTCCCTGCTTAAAAAAACTGATGCCAATATCTCCGAAATCGGATACCAGGTCGGTTTTAACGATCATTCCTATTTTACAAAATGTTTTAGGGAAATCTACGGAATATCTCCTTCTGAATTCAGTAAAAAAGAATCTTCCTAACCCCCTTTCAGGCCAAGGTGCTTAAGCTCTGTTACATATTTTATAAGCTTTGATACATAATTCATAGCCCCTCATATCACATACCATTAGGTTTGCATTGGAGTTGAAAGATCGATATGCATGAATTCACTCCTCCTTACCAATTGACTAACACAAAACACTTCATATCATCATGAAGAAAAAGAGGTATGAAGGCATACTGGATGAAGTTCCCCAATTTGAGATTTATTTGAACATCAACAAATTGAGAAAGGGCAAATACAAGTTAAAAATCATCAACAGAAACAAAATCATCAAGAGTACACATTTCTCCAAGAAATAACCCATAAATGAAACTAAAAACCATACGACTATTATGAAAACAAACCAGATTTTTTCAAAGGCCATAATGGCTCTTTTATCGGGAGTTATATTGATAAGCTGTTTTGTGGAAGATGGTATGGACGGTGCCCCCGGACCCCAAGGGGAACCCGGAAATGCCAATGTTATGGTCTCCCCTTGGATACCAGAGGAGTTTTCCGATGACTCGGCTAACTATACAAGCTTCACGGTAACCGATGAAACATTCACCAGTGAAATTTTAAATTCTAGTACTGTTATGGTATATAGCCGGGCTGGCGTGACAGTGGTACCCATTCCAGTGGTTTTCAGTAATAAACCTTTTATGTGGTATTTCCCGAAACTTTGGGAGAAATTACCTTTATTGCCCGAACTGTTGATGGAACACCGACATTCTTTAGTGTTTTCACTGATTTCAGATATATCATCATCCCCCCTAGCAATACCACTGCAAAAGATGGACAAAAACCAGACTTTGACAAAATGAGCTACCACGAAGTAATGAATCACTTTGGCCTAACATATTAATCCCCTTCCCATGTACAATCAACAACATAAAATCAACATATCCATGAAGCATTTTTGTAAACCAATACTTGTATGTTTTACGCTTATCCTGTTGGGATGCAGCAGTGACGACAACGGAAAGAGTGGTGACGATGGAGATGATGACGGGGACGTCATCACCATAGAAACATTGACAACCTTGAGCCCGGCCGACAACGAAAGCCCTGTTTCCAAAACCCCTACCATTAGCTGGGAGAACCATGACAGCGATAAACAGATAACCTATTCCTTATTTCTCGGGACCTCTGAAGATGCACTGACCGAAATCGAATCGGGACTTACAACAACATCCCATGAGATCGGGGAAGCCGATGCCCTGGCATTGAATACCGACTATTTTTGGCAAGTCGTCGCTTTTGAAGAGGGGCATATAGTAGCTGAAAGTGAAATACAAAGCTTTACAACGGAAATCATCTTTCCCAGTTTGATCACCGAAGATGCTGCATACGGTGCCAGAAAAGCCGCTGCGGTCGAAGTCTTTGATGACAAGATCTGGGTTATTGGAGGACGGGATGATTCAGATGTCGCCCTTACAGATATCTGGTCCAGCGATGATGGTGAAAATTGGACCTTGGAAGGCAACCTTCCCTTTGGTGGCATCTATGGACATGAATTGATTGCCTTTAACGGTAAATTATGGATCTATGGAGGTATATATGATGGTTACCAGTCTTTTAGGATCTTTAGCTCTGAAGATGGCATTGCATGGGTGGAGGAAACGGAGACCACGCCATTTATACAATATCAAAATTCAAAATTTACAGTTTTGGGAGATAAAATCTTTCGGATTGCAGGTTACTCCGCCGATGTTGAAGACCTATCTCCGGAACGATATGTGTATAGTAGTACAGATGGTCTAAATTGGAACTTGGAAACAGAAAATCATGGATTTGAGACAAAGTACGGCTTTCAACTTGAATCCTTTAATGAAACCTTATATGGCTTTGAGCCCAACCCGGATTCGGATATAGAGGAAATCGCCACAAGAACGAGTACGGATGGCATCAACTGGTCCACCCCCGTTGTTTCCAATATCCAGGAGAGAGGCTATATCTCAGTTCGAACAGTAACTACCGACAATACCATCATATTGATGACCACTCCTGTGGAGGGCCCAAACCAAAGTTCCACTTTTTATCATTCCCCAACCGGAGTGGACTGGAGTTTGGCAACAACAATTGATGCGGTGCCCATCCGTGCCCTTCATTATTCTCTGGTCAATTTAAATGGAAAACTGTTTGCCATTGGAGGAACGATACGGAGCAATTTTAACGAAACAAACAATACCGTTTGGAAGCTTAACTGAACATCACGTAACACTTCAATTAAATAAGCTTATGAAATCCATAGTTAAATTATTATTAGCGACAATGGTAGCGGGAATGTGCACGTTGCATGCCCAAAAGTTGCCCAAGAACACAAACATCAATGTTTCTCAGCCCTCTAAAATAGATTTGAGCAACAAAATCATTGCCAAGCCACAAAGGATAGAGGTGAAAAAATTTGAAAGCCTTAATGCACAACAAATAGCAAAACTTCCTGCAACCACATATGATCGTTCTGCTTTATTAAAGCTTAAGCACAACAAATCATGGGAAATTGAACCTGGGCGAATGACGGACAAGGACATGAAGGTGGTGTCATATTTTGGAAAATTTGAGCAGTCCGCTAGATACATCAGTGTGTATCCAGAAAACAAATATTACCCGCGAGCAAACAATGGAGGACCTGGATTTCTGCCTGAAATGAGGTATCTGGTTTTGCAATTCAATCCAGAGGCCGGACAAAGATACCGCGTAATCATCAAACTTAAACCCGGCGAATACGGAAACAAAAAAGTGATGACCAATGTCACGGGAAGATATAATGAAACTTGGTTTATCAACAACCAATACGATGAAATTATGTTCGATTTTATTGGCGATAACAAGGAAATCAAGATAAGTCCAATTATTGCTGGGGCAGAGAACTATTATATCAAATATGAACCCTTGGAGATAGCGAATATTAAAGTGGATAGAATTGATGAATAATCCATGCGATAGGGCTTAACTGTATGCCAAATTCTAAAATAAGAGGGTTCTAATAAACATTATAACAACATCATGAAAGTATCAAACATTGCCATTGTCTTTTTGGGCGTGTTGCTAATAGCTGCTTGTGGCCATACAGGAAAAAAGGAAAAATCAACGACAGGGAGGTCTGGAGCAGATGTAAAATTGGAAGCTACCGGTACAATGGATTTGGAGCAAAAATTATACCCAACTATACACTCCAAGTGGAGATTGTAAACTTACCACCTCCCAATTGGCCGAGGCTTTGGGATACAGTAATCATCAAGTAGAAGAACAAAGCAACTATCAGGGTAGTTGTTGGTACAAAGTAACCCATCCAGGAAATTTTACGGTCAATTACGGAATTAGCCTTGAAAAATGGGGAGACAAAAACATTGTTGAAGACCAAATAAAAAGTGGACTTAAGAACGAGATGGTCGATGTCAGCATAAGCAAATCCGGCGATACCTATATAAAAAGACATCCCGTACAGGGATTCTTGCTGCTGTTAAACACCAACTATGAAAACCCTATAAAAGTCAGTTACAGTTATTTAAACACCAGTGGTCCCAAACTGACGGATTCCCAAAAGGAAGAACAGAAACAGAACACTTATAAAATTGCCAATTACCTGATTGATCACTATAAGAAATAAATAAAATGAAACCACTACAACATATTCTGTTTATAGGTTTTATGTTCATTGGAGTTTTTCAAGGACTTGCACAACCTTTTACATTGGACAAAGCCATACAACCAGTGGAACAGAAATTACTGGCCGATATGAGGGAGGGACACGAGGGAGAATTGGGCATAGTTTATTTTAACCGTCTGTCCGACTCTGTTAATTACCACTTTGTTACGGGACATGATCTGTACAACTTTGTGGATGTATTGGTGACCAGCATTGATGGTACTCCTTTGAAGGTGAGTCTAGCCAAGGATAATTGGGAGGTAGTACAGGCGGAACAAAATACGGCAAATGCTCAAGATAATATGGTAGATTTCAAAATACGGACTTGAGGTAGTTTTGGCATTAAAATAGAAACAGACGAACCAAAAAACTCTCTTTACAATATAACTGTTTTGGCCAGTCCCGAAAAGAAAACCTATTTGGGCAGTGCCTTTAGGTCAATCAATGAAGATGAAATGACATCCGGTGGAGGAACCTCGTCCAGAGAAGCTGGTGAGAGGAGCGGTGATGGAGGGGAGACCAATTACCTGCTGTACATTGCCCTTGGGGTTGCTTTACTTGTCATTGGCGTTTTGGCCGGAAAGCTTATGGGTAGAAAAGGAAAAGGGGACAGCAGTGATTCTCTTGCTTCTATCATTAATGCCATTTTCACAACGAGAGACGTTTCAGGGTACATGTACATAGGGAGGGTTTTATACCTTAAGTACCCATTGGATTTAGGAAAATCACTATATTTGCAACAAAGACGCATTAATAATATTGATAACCCTAAACGCCCATAATAAGTGTCAAAATATAAGATAGGGACGATGACGGGTGTGGCCATTGTTGTGGCCAATATGATTGGTACAGGAGTATTTACCAGTCTAGGTTTTCAACTTAAAGATTTGAACAATGTCCCGGCCATATTGACCCTTTGGGTAATGGGCGGTGTTTTGGCACTGTCAGGTGCTTTCAGTTATGCCGAAGTGGGAACGGTGATTAAAAAGTCGGGAGGGGAATTTGCCTTTCTGTCCAAAATTTATGGTCCTTTGGTGGGTTATCTGTCAGGTTGGATCTCATTGACCGTTGGGTTTGCCGCACCCATAGCCCTTTCGGCAATAGCCGTCGTAGAATACTTTCCATATGGGAGTGACAATGTCAAATTAGTGGGCATCGCATTGATAGCACTGATTACCTTTGTCCACGTCCAAAACCTAAGGACCAGCTCAAAGTTTCAAAATATTGGTACCTTATTAAAGGTGGTCCTTATTGTCGGTTTCATATTGTTCGGGTTGCTGACCCCTGCCCAAGCCCATATTGACCTTGCCCTTGGGGACGAATATTTCAAGGAAGTGGGTTCTGCCGCATTTGCTGTGGCATTGGTATATGTAAGTTACTCATATTCGGGATGGAACGCAGCGGCCTACATTACGGAAGAGTTTAAAAGGCCCTCCAAATCCTTGCCCATCGCATTGATAGGGGGAACTTTTTTGGTTACCGTACTGTACGTTATGTTACAGTATATATTCTTAAGGAATGTTCCCATGGAGGAGCTTGTAGGGCAGATAGACATAGGGGCCATCGTGGCCAAAAAACTGTTGGGGGAGGAGTATGGAAACTTATTTGGCGTGGCGATTTCGTTGTTGTTGATCTCTGGAATCAGTGCCATGGTATGGGTAGGTCCCAGGGTAACGTCAAGTATGGCGAAAGTATATGGGCTTTGGGGCTACTTTAAACCTCGAAAAGAAGGTGAAATCCCCAAAAGGGCACTCTGGTTCCAATTTTTCATCAGTTGTGTTTTGATTTTAACGGGGACTTTTGAACAAATATTGATCTATTGTGGCGTCCTACTTTCCATATCATCGTTACTGGTGGTCATGGGAGTGTTCAAACTACGTGGAAGTAGGGATCATCAAAACGGGGAGGCATATAAAAGCCCGTTGTTTCCCCTTTTTCAAATACTCTATGTGGTATTGTCCCTATGGATGATCATCTTTGTTTTCACGAACAACACTTATGAAACCTTGGCGGGACTGGCGAATCTTATTTTGGGATTGGCCACGTACTATATAAACAAAAGGATGTATAACAAGAAAAAAACGTAAAAATTATATACAATGGGAACAAAAATAATGGTCATTGCCCTATTACTGGGTATCGCAACTACAAACACGATTATGGCACAGGAGAAAGAACACAATGGGAAACATGGGGAAAATTCTGCTAATGAGTATATGCACCATACTCCAGTGGACCGACTCATCAAAAATTTTGAATCACCGGAACGTGATGCCTATCAGCAGCCGGACAAAGTAATGGAGTACCTGGGAGATCTTCAGGGGAAGACGGTCATGGATATTGGGGCCGGTTCAGGTTATTTTTCAGTAAAATTGGCCGACAAAGGGGCCAAAGTGATAGCGGCCGACGTGAATGATGAATTCCAACAATACCTAGGGCAGCGCATTGCGGAGCATAACCTTAAAAACATAGAATTACGCAAGATACCCTATGACAGTCCCTCTTTGCGGGACGGTGAAGTCGATATGGTCTTGATCGTGAACACCTATCACCATATTGAAAACCGTTCCGATTACTTTGCCAAGGTTAAAAAGGGACTTACATCGGAGGGGGAATTGGTGGTCATCGATTTTTTCAAGACAGAGGATATTCCCGTGGGGCCTCCGGTCGAGCATAAGCTTTCGATGGATCAGGTGGTCGCTGAACTCAAAAAGGCTGGGTTTACTTCCTTTGAGGTAGTGGTGGACCTCCTGCCTTACCAATATATCATTAAGGCGAAATGATTTTTTGCCGACTTCAAAGGCAAGCCCCATTTTATTTTTTGGTTTACCTTTGTTGGTCGAGGGGAGGTTTTGGGTTCGACCATGGATACTGTTGATATTTTGACAATTGGTTCCTGGTGCCCCGAATCATGGACTGCTGATTGTTTATAAAGGATTTTCCCATGTTATTGGGTTGTTTTTAAGTATGAGATATGGGTGTCATTAGAAAAACCAAGAAAGTCGAAATATTAAAGGAGATGTTCAATAATACCGATAAGGCGATATCGGCGGTTACCCTAGTGGACGATCTTAAGGATACCATGAACAAATCCACGGTCTATAGGATACTTGAGAGACTGGAGGAAGATGGTGTTATCCATGCCTTTAACGACACAGATGGGTTAAAATGGTATGCCCGTTGCAATGGCTGCACTGACGGGAAGCATGCGGATGACCATCCCCATTTTAAATGTACCCATTGTGGAAAAATGGAATGCCTGCCCGTTGATGTCCAGATTCCCATGGTACAAGAATACACGATCCGATCATCGGAGATTATTCTGGTCGGGGAATGTGCTGACTGTCACTCCTAGCATATGTCATACGGCCAAAACCTTGGGTTGTTCGTTCAAACTGTTTAGTTCCCCAGTTCCCGAATCAATTTTAAAGACTGGAACGTACTATCGGCATTAAAATATGTTGACCGAATGTTTCTGTACCTATCCAATACGGTCAAGGCCCGGCGATAAAGGGTGCTGTCCGTTTCGGTAGGGGTATGTCCCTTGGGCATGGCGTACACAAAATGTCCTGTTTTGCTGGAAAAGACCGGAATCTGAAAAAAATCCCGTTCCACAAAGGATTTGGTTTGTTTGCCTTGATGGTAGGCCTCGACGAAAAAATCCACGGCATAGTCCGGATAGCCGAACAGATAGCCATAGGCACGTAGCCGCAGGATTTGTTCTTGGTTTTCAACAGTGCTCAGTACGATACCCGGGTCCGTACCGGGGACAATGCCCATATAGGCAAAGAAATCCAAATGGCTATTGATGACCTCGTCCATTCGGGATTTTCGGATAACATTCACCTGAAATGATTTAGTTGAATCCGATACCATGCGGAAAGGTACCATGACAAAATCCAAGTCCTGCGTATCAAGTGCTTCAAGAACCTCAGTGTAACGCTTGATTTTCTCTACATATTTCGCTTTCTTTTCAAGATTTAGTGCATGCCCTTTGATCAATTCAACCGAGTCGATTTCAAAAGGTAGGGTAAACCCAATCAAACTGCTCATGGGTTTTATGTCGGAAATCAGCGTATACAATGCCTCATTGTCCAGACCAATCTTTAATATGGAATCGGCCAAAGCGGTATCGAATCCGGTAGTTCTTGTTGTGTTGTTTGAGCTTGCATTAGGGTTGGTGGCAGCACAACTGGCCAACACCAACACGGCAGTGAACAGTATGGGTACAAGTAGTGTTTTTTTTATAGAAAGCATATTGTTATAGATTTAAGCCTATGGCGATTTCTCCCATATATCGAATGGAAGAACTGTTTTTGGCCAGTAGGTTGTTTTTTAATTTGATGAAAAATTTGTTTTTCCCATTGTCTTTGGCCCCCAAAGGAATTGTAGGGTGCAATCCGGCAAATAAATGATCGGTGGTCAGGTATTCAAAATCCGGGGTATAGATCAAATCACTTAAAACATCGGGGGACAGAACCGAGCTTTGCTGGTCCAGATTATACTGATAACCGATCTTCCAAGAGATTTTTATGTTCCTTACATGATTGACCTGCGCAAGTTGGGCCGTCAGGTTTTGACTCTCATAATCCGAATACACAATATGATCCTCCTGTTTGTGGTATAGTAGACCAATGGATACTTTCGGGATATGAACACGTTGACGGTTTCGGTCCAAATCTACGGAGAATACGGCACTATATTGCTGGTATTCACTGTTTTCAAAGCCAAAGACAGCATCGTCCGTGCTCCCTGCACGGTAGTTCAATAAAAGTCCATATCCAGCATTGGATGTGGCATAGTTTATTTCCCCAACACCTAAGATTTCGGTGTAGCTCCCGTCTTCACTGGGGCTGGCCAAACCATCTTTTATGTTGTCCTGCCGGTATTGCGATTTCAAGTGGATTTCCCAGGTATTCGCATAGCTCCAATTTAGGTCCAGACCATAATGGTTTGCCCTTCGCCGCCGATCTAAAGATTGAATCGGACCTTTTAGGGCCGAACCATACCCCCTGCCCCTAATTAGGTACGTATCGTTGGTGGTATAATATCCAATTTCATTTTCCTCAAATGCTGATGTATAGGATAGCCCCACAATGATAAAATGATGCTCATCACCCTTTAGGAAGGTTTTTACCCTAGGGTTTATGTTGATATTTCTGTACCTATAAAAAGGTTTGGGACCATTGTTCCGTGCTCCTGTGGAATTTTTATAAGTAATGGAAAGGCCGAACACATGGTTTTTGGTTTGCGGAAATGTAAGGTCCACATAGGAGTCAAGGGCATTATGCTCCCATTTGCCACTAATGGTGTCACCCCAAATAAAGGGGTTGCCATTATAAGGATCTAGTACTCCTGAAAACAGTACATCTTTATCGGTCTGTTTTTGATATTCGAACCGACCTTTGAGCTGCCATGCCCTAATGGTTGTTTTGCCCTCCGTTTCAAAACCGATCGTATAGGATTGTTCCGAGCCCATTGCCCTATGGAATGAACCATTGGATAGACCGGATGCAATGGCCACATGTCCATAATCCGTGGAATCCTGAACCTGCTGTGCGCATATCGGTCCAACAAAAATGGAGGAAATCAGAAGTACTAGAACCTTGTTCATTGAAATTTAATTGATAGGTCAATCCAATGACCCTGGTGTTGGTGTATCCAGTTTTTCAAAATCCTCAGTAGAGTTGTTGCTGTCCTTCAGGACTATTCGACCTTCAATGACCGTGGACACTTTCCTCCTGAAACTCTGGGCTGTATAGGTGCCGTCAGCATATACAAAACCTGCATCCAAGGCCACGGGGACACGTTTGAACGAACCACTGTTACCGTCTTTTAAGGCTTCAAAGGCATCGATGATCAATTCATTTGGAATTTTGACCCGTGGATCCATGAAGTCGGCATACTCCGGTACGGGATAGGGGACCTGTTCCAAGCTTTCAAAATCGTCGGTTTTAAAGATGACAAGACCAGGGCCGAAAACTGTGACCAACCAATCAAAACCTCCTGTGAAGTACATACGTTCCAAGTTGGGTACCTCCGGGGCATCCGCATCCCTGTTGTCGTCACGCTCGTTGTATGTTTCCCAATCTGCATCCGATAGGTCCACCGGGCTATTGGGGTTCAGCTCCTCTAGTTGGTGGTTCACACCATCTTGGGCAATGATGATACTATTACCGGGTTCCAATGGGTGGTCCGTTCCGCTACCAGGTATCCTCCAGATACTGTTCGCATAAACGTGGTCTTGGTCATCCTGGAATTCGGTCGGTACATTACCGGAATTGATAAGTCCAGAAACACCGTAGATGTCGGCAATATATAGGTTGTCCAGATAGATGACCTCTGTGGAGTTGTTATAGATCTCTATGAATTGATCGGAAAAATAGTTGCCCTCGGAAGGGGTTTTGGAGCCTGTATAGTATACTTCTTTGAAGACCAGGTTTCCCAACTGCCCCCCGCTTAGGTCGATCTCGACCAAGACTTCCTGTCCGGCCATTAGGGAAACATTGGACTCCACGCCACTTAATTGAACCTCTTCGGCAATTCCCGTTAGGGCTTCGGCCTCCGAACTGCTCAATGAAATGCTGGCGGTTACGGTATAGTCCCCTGGGGTGATACCGGTAAACGAAGCGACGCCCAGATCTGTGGTTTCATTGGTACTTTCCTTACCGTTCAACGTATTGGTCACTTTTACGGTGACATTT
The DNA here is from genome assembly GCF_002699205.1 of Allomuricauda sp. Taxonomy (GTDB): domain Bacteria; phylum Bacteroidota; class Bacteroidia; order Flavobacteriales; family Flavobacteriaceae; genus Flagellimonas. The sequence goes on along the minus strand of NZ_PABT01000038.1, from coordinate 57,006 downwards.
GGGGCAAGTTGTTCGGCATAGTTGTCGGGGTAGTTCACGGTGACTATCAAATCACCGGATGAAGAGCCGTCATCACTGCTGCAATTGGTTAAAAGAAGCGAGCACAATAGGCCCAGTGTAAAAATCGAGAGGTTACTTAGTCTGTGTTTCATATTTAATTGATTTTATAGATGATTTCCAATCCAAATGTTGTTGGTGGGTTTCTTCGGACAAATGTTCCACTGGCATCGTTTTGGTGCAATGGCCTGTGGTTGAAGATATTGTTGACATAGAACGAAAACCTACTTTTGTCCTTCCATTCCTTGGTTACCTTCAAGTTGAACAAATGCAGGGAAGGGTAGCTGTTTTGCCTTGCATCGGCCAGTACCCTACGGAGGTCGCTAAATTCTTCCGACCTTGCCTGTTCCGGGGTCAGTGCTATGATCTCACCCTGGGTATTTACATAACCGGTAGGGTATTCACTGAGCACCCCTGATGTTGACTTGTCAATCCAAATGGCCTGCCAAAGGGTCGAGACCACAAAACCTATTTGTGGGATATGTGTTACTGTCCGTAAACTGGAGTTGAGACGTTGGGATTCCACATTGCCTGTTTTTTCGTAAAGCGGAATGCGCGTGGGACTGGAGGCATTGGCATATATAAAGGACGATTCCGCAATTTGTCCGTGATTTTGACTGGTGGTGAAATACCATGCACCGTTCAACAAAACTTCTGTGTTTATGGCGTCCAACCTTGGGGAGGATAAAGTATATTCAAATCCTTTGTTGATGATGGTCAGGTTGTTCCTAGGCACATCCACCCCGGCAAAAAAGGTTGCTGTACTGGCTGGCTCCAACATCAAAACAGGCGGTTGCCCATCACGTTCATAATCTATTTGATATTTATCGTACTGCATGGGGACGGCTTGGCGTACATAACTGATGGCATTGTCCGTTTTTTCATAAAAAAGGGTACCTGTAATGTCCCAATGTGCATTGGAGAATGTAAAACCCCCTTCCCATTTGTTCATGGTATAGGGTTTTAAGGGTTGGTCGTTAAGGTTGATGACCTTCGTCGTGATCACGACCAATCGTTCCGCAGGGTCATTGGCGAAATAATTGAAGTTGACCAGGTCAAAGTATCGTTTGCCCGGATATAACTGGGAGAGGGTAGGGGATTTAGAGGCTTTGCCCCATCCCATTCTTAGGGAGAGTTGGTCAAGTACCGACCAATTCAGATTGATCCGTGGCGAAACCATATCGCCTACATTGCCGGCGAACAATGTTTTGGTGGATACCCGGTCCCACCGCAATCCCATGGAAACTATCGCTTCCCTGGCAAATAATTTGGTACGGATTCTATCTTCCAAATAAATTCCCAACTGATCTTTTCCCGGAATTTCATCCCAATCATCTGGTCTGTCCCCCATGCTGTAATTCTGTCTCGGTGGGGTCAGTGGGTCAAACTGCCGGCCATTTCCAAAATTCTCATCATATCGGAATTCCGACCCTGCAGTAAAACGGTGATGCCCCCCCCAACAACCCTTTAAATGACCATGTTCCTTCTATGCGGTTGTAAATGTTCAAAGGTTTGCCATCGATGGTAGTCTGGTTCAGATACTCACTACGGCCATATTGCCCGACCATTGTCGTATCTGTCAACGCCACGGAAATGGGGTATAGATCACGGGTAATTAAATCTTGGTAATAGCTTTTCTGGGTTGCAAAATTTACACCTGTTTGTATGGACGCGGCTTTTAATACCTTGCCCGGTTTGCTTAAGCTGATTTTGGAATTCCACCTGAAACGCCAGTTCCTGCTACTGTATTCGCTCAGGCTCAAGGCCTGTGTTGTACTTTCCCCTTCATATTTATCGTAACCGTAGGAAACATTTCCAATTTGCCTGATTTTTAATAGGTCACCCATACGCTGCCATGCCACCTGACCGTTGAACCGTTGGTAGGAAGAGGTGGAATTTCGTAAATCGTCATTGGACTCAAGCCAATCCGCGCCAATATTGATACTGTTTTTTTGATTGAGTTGCTTGCCAAGGTTGAAAGCAAACTGAACCAATTGTGGGTTCATTCTCAAGACCAGTTCGGGGTCAAATGCTCCAATTCTTGAATTCACCAGAACCAACCCGGAAGTAAGATCCCCGTATTTGGCGGAGGGAATGCCCCGTATTACCTCTACTGATTCTATATTATCCGTTGACCATTCCCGCAGATCGGTCCCTTTGCCGGCCACGGAAGGAAAAAGGGGGTCGGAACCTGGGCTTGAGTTGAGGATATTGACGTCGGTCTGTAAATCGGCATTGTTGGATTGGGGGATTCCATCGCTTACGATTTGGGTTCCCAGTGCATTGGCCTTATCTGCAGCGGAAAGCGCAGATCCCTGTCTAAGGGTCAGTTGCTGGGGGCTTAAGAAATTTGGGTCCACGGCAAGATGACCGGGAAGCAATTGGAAGAGATCGTTTAAACTTACCGCTTGTGTGTGTTCAATGGCCTTTTTGCCGATCATCGTGGATGATCCAGCCTTCAGTTCCTTGCCGACCACTACTACGTCATCCAGGTTGAACGTAGCTTCTTTTAAAAAAAATTGATGATTTTGAGAAGTGATTTCGAAAAGTATATCACGGGTTTGAAATCCAAGACATGAAAATTGAAGCCGTACAGATGTGGATTGCAACCCGTTCAGCGTGAAGCCTCCGGATTGATCGGTATAGGCAAACGTTCCTGAATTGACTTCCAATACCGTGGCATATGGGATAGGTATGGAATCTTTTTGATTGAGCAAGGTGCCCTGTAAAGTAATCTCCGCATTTGTCTGGGCATAACTCCCCACCTTGAAAAGTAATAATAGTAGGGTTATTGCAATTTTGGGAACCCTTGGGGACAACGATAAGACAAATGGTTGGTCGGGAATGGGGGAGGTCATTTTAATGCTGTGATTCTTCAAATGAATGGCAAAAATATAAAAATCCGCCATTAATGCAACTATGTCGCAATAAAATATTTTATGTATTTTTAAATTTTGGGATATATCCCGTGAGTCACATTTTTATTGTTTCCCTATGCCCCCTATAGGGCAATATGATATTGATTCAGACTCGGAAGAATCTTTATAAATTTGGAACAGGACCATAGCGGACTAAAACTGTTTTAAAAAAGTGATTTTACTGATGAACTGTGTGGAACGCTGTACGGGATCAAAAACATCGGTTTGGGTATCGTTGAATACAAGATAGATAAAAGACAGCGGCATATATTCCCAACTAAAGCGAACATTCCAACGCCCTTGTTCATCAAAACTGTTGTATTGGTAAAATGTGGACAGTTGCACCCTTGGGTTCAGGGCCAGTCGCAGATTGGCAGAGTATAGGTCGGTATCAAGGTCTTCTTCCAAAACACCAAGACCATTGATGTTGTTGCGCTCATAGTTGGCAGAAAGTGCTACATGGGGTGAAGGCGCATAGCGCATTCCGAGGGTAAGGGTGTTTCTCGAGCCATTATAAAATTTGCCCAAGTCATAGCTTGCCGAGCCTGAGATTTTTTTGGATTGGTCCGTGAAATAGTTGGCGAGAAAACGGGTATACCTATAATCACCCTCTTCTATCTCCAACCCCAATGGGGCAAAATCAAAATCGATGTTCTGCCAAGTGGGGGTAAAGGACATTTCCAAAAAACTATTGTCCTTGAACCATAAATAGATTGGGAAAATGTACAGACTCGCTTGTTGAAATTTCCCAAAATTTTCAAAATCATGATAATAATTTAAGAAGACCCCAGGATCCCATCGCCTAATAAAAGGTAGGGATTTTGGTCTTATAATAGCATAGCCGCCAGGGCTGTGGTACATTACATTTTTTTGAAATACATACCCCATATCGGCGGTATAATCTTGGCTGACAAATGCATTTAGGTATCCCAGATAGTATTTGTTCGTGTATTTTCCTGAGAATAACCTTCCAGAATATCCTGTTTGTCCTGTTTCACTATCCATGGAAGCGGACAAAAGGTAGGTCAGGGTCACCTCATTTTTTGGCCTGATAAATCCATCAATGGAAATGGTCGTGTTGTTGCTACTGGAGGTTCCCAAATGGTCGGCAGTATCGTCCAAACGGTAGGTGACCATGGCTCCGATATTATTTTCCTTTCCATAATTTTGTGAGTATCGTGCTACGCCAAAGGTACTCCCGGTACTATTATCCGTTTCCCTTTGTCGAACCACCAAACCGGCCATGGTACGGTTTTCGTTACGGTCGGTAAAGCGGGCACCAAAATCTAAAGGGGCAGGCTTGGCGTTGAACGAGTTCTCCAAACCAATGGACCTGCTAAAAAAAGGCCTTACCTGAAAATTGCCGCCACCGGCCCAGATGCCCGAATTCTCTAAAAAGAACTGCCGCCTTTCGGGAAAGAAGATATTAAAACGCTCTAGGTTGTTCACCGCCCTGTCCACGTCGGCCTGGGCAAAATCGGTATTTATGGTAAGGTCTAAAACGGTATTGGGGCTTATGGCCCATTTGACGTCTCCCCCTACTTTTGGGTCGCTGGACTTCTCTATGATCTGGTCCCCCGATTTTAGCTCTTCATATTGATATAACGCATAGGGCTCCGCTCGTATATTGGCCGATGGGGGCGGAACATCCAACCCTGTCAACTTGGCGGCATAGGTCATCCGATTTTCGGAAAAGGACTGCGGAATGGCGGGAAAAACCGTTTTCTCATAATCTTTACGGGCCATTCTGTAAAATGTAACCCCCCATTCCGCAGGCACTTTCTCTACGGGCCTATCGTACCGTATGGATTTGAACGGAATGGCAAATTCCGCATAGTAACCATTATCGGTGCGCTGTGTCCGTACACTCCAAAGGGCATTCCAGTCCGCATCCGTATTTGCATCATTGAAGCTTTGTTGGTCCAATTGATTGCCATAAGGGGTGGTCTGAAACGAAATGGAATATTGTTTGGTATTCTGTGCATCGATCTGAATACCAAAAACATCGTTTTCGGTGTTATCAAAATCGCGGCGAAGATCCTGAATCCGAATTCCCTTTTTACCTATGGAATCTTTACAGAACACCCCAAAATATATATTGCGGTCATCATAAAGAATTCTAACCGTGGTGGGGTTTTTGATATTTCCCCCTTGGGTTGGCTCCACACGGAAGAAATCTGAAACAATTTCCGCTTTTTCCCAATCCGGCTCGTTCAAATGTCCATCAATGGTAATTTTTCCCAAGGATTTGGTTGCAGAAATGATAACCGGATTTTCTGGGGGAGGAAAATTATCGACCTGATCTTGGGCAAAGACAACATTGACTAATAAAATGGATGTACCATATGGCAACAGGTTTATGAATAATGATTGTATTGGTTTCATATTGATTGATGAGGTTGGTGGGTTGATTCTAAAATGTATTCTCCACCTCTGCGGCCTCTAACATTAGGTAATGGAGGTCGGTGTTTTTAATGAACGGCTTTAGTAATTGACTCCCTGGGCCGAACATCGCCAGTTCCACATAATCCGCAGAATGCTGCATACTGATCCAGCCTACGGAGTTGTGTTGTTTTTGGATCTCTGCCAAGGCACGGAACGGTAAATGTTTTGGGTTGTACCAACCATCTTCGGATTGAATGGAATCGTAATAACCGAGGAGCATTTCGGCTTCTTCGGTGGTCAAGGCGAATCCATTGGCGTATTCCACACGTTCTTTTATATTGCTTACGGAAGACTCCTTGCCAATACCGTTTAAGATCCATTCATTGGTGTGCTTGTAGTTTTGAATGGAATCAAAATTATCATTGGCATATTTTCCGTAGATGACCCCCGGATTGGCGTTTCCGTGATCCGTGGTAATGATCACCAATGTTTCTTTGTCCTTCTCCGCAAAATCCATCGCTACTTTCACGGCTTCATCAAAGGCCACTTGGTCATAGAGCAAGCCCGCAATATCGTTTCCGTGCGCGGCCCAGTCCACTTTCCCAGCTTCTACCTGCAGTACAAATCCTTGGGGGGCATTTTTTAGGTTTTCAATGGCCTTGCCGGTCATTTCCGCCAAACTAGGGGTGTTTTTCAAAAGTTCCTTGTTGTTTTCGCGGTCTTTTGTATATGGAAGTCCGTTGTCGGAAAATACACCCAGCATGGGTTTATTGGTTGGGGCGGACATCATTTCGTCCCTGGACCGTGCAACATAGTATCCTTTATTTGCAAAGGCCGTGTACATATCCTTCTTGTCCTTACGTTTTTCTGAAGAAAAGTATTCGTTTCCCCCGCCCATTAAAACATCAAAGCCGTGTTTAAGGTATTTTTCGGCAATGGATGCTTGGTCGTTTCTAGATTTTTGGTTCACGCAAAAGCCGGCAGGGGTAGCATGGGTAACAGGTACCGTGGTCACACAACCTGCTTTTTTACCTACGGCCTTGAATTTTTGCCAAATGGGAAGGTGTGGCTCTCCGTTGACGCCAATATTGATTCCACCGTTCTTAATTCTGGCCCCTCCGCCCCAAGAGGAGCTCGCCGCTGCAGAATCGGTGACGATAGAGCTGGCGGAGGCCATATCCATCAGTGCGCGCGACACTTTGTTTTCACGATAGAGACCTAGCCAATTGCTGCCTTTTCCTGTTTTTCTGGAAAGATAAAGGTCGGCCATATTTAGCGTACCGGTACTCATACCATCACTGACCAATAAAATGATGTTTTTAGCTTTTTTTCGTTTCCATTCATGCTCAAGACCAGAGGCCCTGATGGTTTCGATTGGTGCAAAAATTGATGCACCTAAAGCGGATAAGGCGCCATTTCTGAAAAATTTTCTTCTGTTCATTTTTATATACGGTTTTATGTTCATTCCATTTTTTGTGCTTCGCAATCGGTCATGATGTAATTAAAGTGCTGTACATCATCTTTGTTCAACTTCAGTGTTCCGGTGACATAAAGCACATCGTCTGTCTTAAAGGTCGGTTTGGATTTAAATTGGAGCTCCACGGCGGTTTCCGGACCTCCCATTCCACAAAAAAAGCAGGAAGCCATGGGATTTTTGGACAGGATGAACATCTTGCCACTAGGGTCAATGTTCAAAAAGTATCCCGTTAGGGCCACTTTTTTACCCTCAAGGGATTTCATATGCTCACTGAATTCTGGGTAAAGAAAGTTTTCCCCATAAGCCGGAAAAAATTTTTCCGTGTAATTGATGCGGGCAAGGTCCCACCAATATATTTCTGTTTGTGAAAAACAATACGTTGACGATAGGAGAAAAAAGGCAATTAAGATATTATTTTTCATGGCTCAATATTTTTGATATGTTCATTGTAACAATTGGATAAATGGCAAGGGCGATGGACAATAGGACCATAAGCACGACCAGGCCGGCAGTTTGTGATAATTCTTGAAATCCGAGCTGTAGCGGCATTGTTTGCTTGTATTGGTCCGTTATCATTTCGAAAATGAAAAACACACCTATTTGTGATATAAGTACTCCGAAAACAAAGGCTATTCCAGCAATGACAAAACCTTCGTAGGCGACCATTTTGATCAATTGAAAGGTGTTGGCGCCATAGCTGCGCATAAGGGCCAGGTCAAAGGCTCGGTCACGAACCATCCTGTACAAGCTTATAAAGATGGTGATAGCTGAAATAATCAAGATGGCATAGGCTATCCAGGTGATGGTCTTTACCCCGATTCCTGTAAACTGGTACAGACGTTCCAGTTCAAATTTTGGTAGGGCCGCTTGCATGTTGGTATTCTCGTTTATGGTTCTGGGAACCGTTAGTAGTGCCATCGGATTCCGAAATGAAACCAACATGGAAGTAATTTCCTGCTGACTTTCTTCTTCATGATGGTGCTCTCCTTCTCCTTCGTGATGGGACTCGGTTTCATCATGTCCGACATGATCGGTTTCTTCATCATGCTCCCCATCTTCTTCATGTTCGTTGTCGGTCCCATGATCTTCTTCATGTTGGTGGACATCCCAAACAGTTTCCAATCCCGTGACGATCAAACGGTCCATTACTTTGTGTGTAGGCTTGTATATGCCCACAACGGTTAATGGTTCATCGTGGTCGTGGCCACCTTTTTCCGCCAATCCATGAGAGCTCTGAAAGCTATCCCCTATTTGAAGACCCAATGTTTCGGCCACAGTGGATCCAAGGGCCACTTCCATGGATTGTTGCACAAACCTTCCCTCTTTTAACTGTGCGTTGTACAACTCGGGAAAATCTTGGGTCGTTCCCACAATTCTATATCCCTTATAGTTGTCACCATAGGAAATCGGCACTCCTTTCCCTATCATTGGGTTTTTTAGGATGCTTTTGGCTTCTTCGAACAAAATGTTCCCCGTGGGGTTGTCGATATGGAGTACGGAAGCGAGCACCAATTGTAGCGGGCTTCCCTTGGCGCCCACTACCATATCTATGTCACCCAGATTATTTTCCAGTTGCTGCCTAAAGGATTTGTCCAGCTGTTGGATACCCATAAGAAGGGCTATACTGACGGACAGCATGAGAATGCCCAAAAAGCTATAGAGGGGTTTGTATTTAAAGTTCTTTATGCTGATTTTCCAAATGTTCATAGCTCCAGTTTTTTGGTGAACAAAGGTTTTATACGTTGATCATGTGTAATGACAATCAAATTGGCATCGTTTGCATCGGCCTGTTCCATCAAAAGTTGCATTACCTTGTTGCAGTTGTCATCATCCAGGCTTGAAGTGGGCTCATCGGCCAATATGACCTGGGGCTGGTGCACTATGGACATGGCAATGCCCAACCGTTGTAACTGTCCTTCACTGAGTTCCCTGACTTTTTTGTTTGTACAGTCAGCGATATCGAGATGTTCCAATAAGTCTGCGATTCGGGGCGGAGAAACTGATTTTTTTGCAAAAAACAACCTTGCTTTCAGGTTTTCGACGACCTTAAGGGATTGCACGGCATGGTTGTTCTGAAAGATAAGTCCAATGTTCTGACCCCTGAACCTGTCCAGCTGTTTGTTGGATAGTCCGTGGATCGGTACGTCATCAATTTCGATGCTTCCGTCCATGGGCCGCAACAATCCTGCCAATAGATGCAATAAAGTTGTTTTTCCTATTCCTGATTTTCCCAAAATGAGAAGGTTTTCACTTTCTCCCAACTCAATGTCCGGAAACTTGAAGACGGCATCTTGGTTATCATATTTAAATGTGAGTCCCTTCGTACTTATCATATTATGTTTTGTATTAGTTATAAACTGGAACTGGCCATTGGTCGTTTTGCTCCAACAGACCGTTCTCCCATAATTCCACTTCCATATCGGTCAGCAGGCAATTGTTCAGCTCCTCTAAAAGGTTCTCTTTCTTTAAATATTGGCCAATAAAGACCAGTTCGTTCTTACGGTCCCCAAAAATGGTATCCCAATCCGACTCAATAATTTTTTGATTTTGAACAAAAGTCGGGTTCCCTATACGTTCACCAAAGGACATGGACGCCCACCAAACACCTGCGGGATCCACTTTACAAGAACCTCCGGCGGAACTCCATATTAAAGCTTGATCGGGTCTTGAAGCCAACCAAAACAATCCTTTGCTACGAATTATATTTTGGGGGAATTGGGTGTTGACAAAATTCAGGAACCGTTCGGCATGAAAAGGTCTTTTACTTCTGAACACCATGGAGCCGATTCCGTATTCTTCGGTCTCGGGAACATGTTCGTTTTCAAGCTCCCTTATCCATCCAGCGGAGGCCTCTGCCTTTTCATAATCGAACAAACCTGTATGAATGACCTCTTTAAGGGGAACATTGCTGTTTTTGGCCGGAATGATACGGGCTTCAGGGTTCAGTTTTTGAAGAATGGCATAAAGCTCTCTAAGCTGGTCTTCGGTGACAAGATCTACCTTGTTCAGTATTATAACGTTGGCAAATTCGACCTGATCGGTAAGCAGGTTGACGATGGTGCGCTCATCCCCCTCGATATCGGTCAGCTCACGGGTACGCAGGTAATCGGGACTGGAAAAGTCCTTAAGGAAATTAAAGGCGTCCACTACGGTGACCATGGTATCTATATAACTGAACCTACTTAGATCGATATTGCCATCCTCACTTTCAAAAGTAAAGGTCTGGGCCACGGGAATGGGCTCGCTGATGCCGGTGCTCTCGATCAATAAATAATCGAACCTTTTTTGGGCGGCCAATCGTTCCACTTCTATCATAAGGTCTTCCCGCAATGTGCAACAGATGCACCCATTGCTCATTTCCACCAATTTTTCCTCGGTCCGGGAAAGGGTGTTTTCGTTTTCGACCAACTGGGCATCAATATTTACCTCGCTCATATCGTTTACAATGACGGCGACCTTTAGGCCCTCTTTGTTGTGCAATATGTGGTTGAGCAAGGTGGTCTTTCCAGCGCCGAGAAAACCACTAAGTACCGTTACGGGCAGTTTTTTCATTCTATGTATATATTTAATTACTCAACAATCCTCTTTTTTGTGACTTTCCCTGTACTGCAAAACCAAAGACCAACAATGCCCCGGCAACCAAAAGCAATACCAAAGCCGATACCCCCATTGTTGTATTGGAGGCATATGAAAATTGAAAATTTGGTAGGGACGAATAATCTTGTTGGCCAAAAGGTTTGTTGTTGTACAAATAGGCCATTAAATGTTCTCTCCATGTTTCGGCAAAACCGATTACTTGGTCACGGTAATCCTCATAATCTGCCGTGGAGGTTCCGGCCAATTGGTTCAAAGACTCCTGTGCCACGATGGCCGGTGACAACCATTGTAGTTTTTTGGACCACTCTTGTTGTTTGTGCAGTTGCAGTTCGTAGGAACTTACAATAGGCTCTAGAGCTTCTTTTACGACCTTTTGTGAAGCCATATAGCTATGGTAAAAGTTTCTGGATTGGGTGGTGTCGTTTATGGCATATTCCGGATGGTCGCGAAGAAAATTGTCCAAAATTTCATCTTGCCTTTTGGTTACTTCTGCCTTATGCTCCCGCATTTCGTTGATCATTAGTGTGCGGGACGGCATGGGGTAAAGTGTGTTTCCGAGTTGATTGAGCACCGAAGGGGCCAAGAGAACAAATATGACCCATAGCATAATCAGCGAGACGGCATTTTTGGCCGAACTGCCAACAAATAAATTCACTAAAAACGCCAAAGCAAACCAAAAGAGCATATAGCATATGGTGAGCCCCAATAAACTTAATGTACTGGTCCATTCCAAAGGTTCAACACCTATCAGAAAAAAGACGACCAATAAGGAAAGGATGACCAAAACGGACAACCAAAAAAAGCGAAGAATGAGTTTTTGGAACACCCATTTTCGGATGGATATTGGTTGTGATGCCAATAAGCGAAGAGAGCCTTGTTCTTTTTCTGCGGATAGCACATTATAGGTGAAGGCAATGATGAGCAACGGCAAGAGATAAACAATGACAAAGGCCAGGTCAAAACTTCCAAAAAGAAGCTGAACCGGACTGGTCATTTCTGTAAAGTTCAGGGCAAAATCGTCTCCTGAAACCGTTGGCTTAATATAATGGGTAAACAAATCTGCCTGCCCCGTAGAAACGAAGGCCATCGGTTGAGGTTCCATGGCCGCTACCCTCGGATGGTGGTTGCCCACGTTCATAGGGTTGGTGGGGATGGTCCAAGGGGACGCGCTGACCTCTAAACCGCGTTCCACAGAGTCCAAGAGTTTAAGCATGGCCGCGTCTGACTCTTTTACCTGTTGTTTGGCGGTTAAAATATCATTTTTCCTTTTTTCTACCTTTTCAATTCCATTAAAGGTAGAAAAGCCAAAAAGCACCAATAATATAAGACTCAATATTTGAATCCAACGACTACGCAGTAAAAGCCTTAATTCATATTTAAAATTGTATCGCAACATAGCTAAATGGTTTTGGTGGTTATAAGGAACAGGCCAAAGGATATGGCTATCCATGCCCCGAGAATATATAGGCTAGAGGCATTGGTCGATAGTATGGCGTTTAGCTCTGGAGGGGTATAATCGAAGTCGGGAAGTTTTTCCCAAAAATCGGCATCGGCCTTGTACCCCCATTCACCGTAGGAAGAATTTTCGGCAAAATTTGTGTTCAAAAACTTTTGTGTCGCAATCCGATAATCTTCAGCGGCATCTGAAAAGTCCCAATGCGCGGTATAATCGGTTCTGGCAATGGCCATGCTTAAAAACCTTGTGGGAAGGTACGGTGATACTATGGCCAAGCTTTGGTATAGATTCGATTGTTTAGAATATTGTTCTTTTAAGTAATTGTAATGTTTAAAATAAATCTCGGCTTCGTGTTCTTCTCCTTTTTGCATGCGGTAGGCATCAAAATTAAAAGGTAGTTTATGAATGCTGTCAACACCATATTCGGCAAGAACCTCTTGTTCCAACATTTTAGATTCTTTGCTCCATGGATTGTGGCCATCCAACCCATTTTGTTTGTCTTTTAGGACATTGGAAGCAAATTCTTGCCGGGTAGGATAAGGGTATTTGGTCTCGGCAATATTACTAGCGGCCTTGGGGGCTGCCAAACAAGCCAAAATCCATACCGAAAGTGACAGCACCAATGCGATTCCTGATTTTGAGGCCTTTAACGAAATGAACAGGACAATGTTGATGAAAATGATATAATATCCGATGTATACCAAAAACAAAGAGAACAGGGATCCCCAATGGAACACCCCAAAATCTTTGAGGTTGGACAATACTATTCCGGTAATCAGAAATAACAGTGTGGTGATCACTAGAACAGGAAAGAAAAGGGCCGTCCATTTGCCCAATGCCCATTTCCAAGGTACAATGCCCTGACTTTTTAATAAGGTCAATGTACCCATTTCCCGTTCTTTGGTAAAGCTGTTGTATCCCAAGAGAATAATGAGCAATGGAATAATAAAAAGCAAAATAAAGTCTGGGGTCAGGTCACCGAACCTTGACAAGCCTGTTTGGTCCGCCGCGGCACTGAACTGCGCTTCGTTTCGTTTATGTGCCTCAAGAAAAATGGAGGTACCCACGTACTTGTCCACTCCTTGATCCACTAAGGATAATGGGTATTTTGGCTTAAATGCGTAAGTGCCATAATGAGCCGCGGAATGTGGGTTTTTCTCTCCTTGGTTGTCCCAAACTTCCCTTTCCGCCTTTTGGGCTATTTGATGTTGTTCATTAATATTTTGATATTGACGGGCACTGATCCAAACAGCGATTCCTAAAAGTAAGACCACAATGGTGAATGTGATACGGACCCGGCCATCTCTCCACAATTCTTTGCTTTCTTTATAAAAGGTTTTTGTAATCATGATAAGGCCTCTTTATAGTTCATGGTATCTAGGTAAGCCGTTTCCAATTCTGAAAGAGAAATGTTCTCGGCCACGAACTGCTGGCGTAATTTGCCGTCTTTCATAATTCCGATATGGGTGGCCACTTCCTTGGCCCTGAACAGGTCATGCGTGGCCATTAGTATGGCCACCCCTTTCTTCTTTAGTTTTTGTAGCAATGCCCCAAATTCATTACTGGCCTTTGGGTCTAGGCCAGAGGTGGGCTCATCCAACAACAACACCTTGGTATCCTTGGCCAGGGCAAGGGCGATCCCTACTTTTTGGCGCATCCCTTTTGAAAAAGTGGATATGCGTTTTTGAAAAGCTTCTTCTTGCAGACCAGCCTCTTTTAAAAAATCCGTTAGCATTTGTGGAGATAGTTCTTTTCCTGCTATTCCTGCAAAATAATCCAGGTTTTCAAGGGCCGTTAGGCTAGGGTAGAGCATTAGGTTTTCGGGGATGTAGGTAATGGATTCCTTTGTTTTCAGGTTGTTTTTGATTACATCGAGACCATTTATTTTGGCGGTACCCGAAGTTGGTTTGATAAAGCCCAACAACATGTTTATGGTGGTGGATTTGCCGGCCCCGTTTGCGCCCAGCAAGCAGAGTATTTCCCCTTCTTTTACGGAGAGGTCAAGGTTGTCGACCGCGGTAAAATCGCCGAATTTTTTGGTAAGCTTGTCTGTGGTTATCATAGTGGTTTATTTTGGTTGTGTATGGTCAAAGTCAATTGACATCTGCTTTGTTCGGAACCTGTGGTTTTTGTCTGTGCAAGCTGAAGTGAAAACATTGGGGAACTGTCAATATGGACAGGACCAAATTCGTGGGGCCTTAACGTTGAACGCTCTGATATAACGGCCTATTTTTGGTCTTCAGCAAGAATATTTCAAAATCTATAATCGATAAATCGTATGGGAATCTATGGCTGGTGGTACATATTGGAATGGATTTCCAAAGTGCACCGTTATGCTACAATATGATACTGCGCCATGAAAAGTACCCGTGTCCCAAATGATCAAGAATACAAAAACCAAATTGATAGGGTTACAAACGTGGGGGCGGCCTGTAGAAAAGTAAGTTGGTGGCTATAAGGCCGTCAGAAAGGAATTCATACTGTTTGGAAACCTGCTGTCCGGGGATAGGCTCAATGTCCAAAACCGTGTAGTCGGTACCTATGGGAGATATTTCCGGTACAAATTGGCTCTTGACGATATGGTCGCAAACTATACAATGTGCGTAGTGGTCTTGGTCACCGTCATGGGCCAACACGTGAAGACCGGCCATTTTTACCATAAGGAAAATGGTCAAAAAGAAAAAGCCGATACTATGTTTCACGTAGCCTTTTTGCATTGGGCAATAAAGTTATTATAAAATATGTTAAGGTGATATTAAAGTTCTGTTTTAAGCGGGCCGGAGAAAATCACAGTTTGTGTCTACACGCATGACGCAACATTTTCCAATTGATAAAATGGGCCATGGAAACCAATAGTGCCCCACTTACCGTATTTACGGTCTCCCAGGTTTCCCCAAAATCCAATCTGCTTATTGCAATCAGTATAAAACCAGCGGCAGCAATAAGTAACGGTCTGGCTCTTCGATGCTTTTTTCTGTAGCTTGGCCATAAGGAAACAAAAACGAACACTACTCCAATTCCGATAAAGGTCCATTCAATTAGAGGATTGTGCAAGAAATGCAGGCTGGACAAGGAAGAAAATGACAGTAAAATGGGAACAGCCGCACAATGGACGGCACAGATCAGAGAACTTGTAAGGGCAACGATGTCAAATGTGGATGTTCTTATCTTCATGAAATTGGTATAAATGATTCTTGTGAAAGTTCCATATTGGCCACGGCGCCGGCAATGTTCCCCGATGCCACGGCTTGTGCGACAGATCGCATGGGAACGCAGTTGTCACCACAGGCGAACACTCCAGGGACGGAGGTCTTTTGAAAATGGTCTGTTTTAATGTACCCTTGTTCCGTAAGCTCACATTTTAAGCTTGTTGGAATAGCTGAGTGTTGCTCAAAGGGCAATCCTGCATAAATTGCCGAGAACGATAACTTTTCACCATTATCGAGTATTACTTGTTGTAGGTACCCGGTTTTATGTTCGATTGCCGTCACATTATTGTTCAGGATTTTAATATTGTGTTGATGCAGGGTCTTCAACTGTTCTTTTGTAAAAGCTGAGGGTTCCACTTGCATGATGGTAATATCGTTACCGAGGTTGAGCAGGAGGGAAGCCAAATGAAAGGCCTGTTCGGGCTTGGCCAACAAACCAATTTTTTTGCCACGGTACTCGTATCCATGGCAGTACGGACAATGTATCACGGATATCCCCCAGCAATCTTGAAAACCTGGGATTTCGGGCATCAGGTCCTTGATGCCCGTTGCCAGAATGATTTTTTTTCCTTCATAAAATGCCCCATTCTCCAAGTGGACCACAAAACCATTTTCATGGGTATCCACTTTTGTGGCGAATCCAACAACAAATGATATACTGTCATAGGCGGCTACTTGTTTTTTTGCCAACAAGGTGATTTTGCTCGGAGGCGTTCCATCATGTGTCAAAAAATTATGGGAATGTGGGGTTTGTTTGTTACAGGGTTCCCCGGCATCGATGATCAGGGTTTTCCTCAGGGACCTTCCAAGTGACAACGCTGCCGAAAGACCAGCATAGCTTCCACCTATTATAATGACGTCGTATATCTTGTTCTCTTCCATATGGGGTGTGGCGTTGAAATAGTTATTGCAAATTTATGCATAATTTATTTTAATGCAACTTAGTTGCATTAAAATAAATGAAGGATATCTCATCAAACGATACCGTGTTGGATGTTTTGTCACTGAACCGAAGGGCCAAGGGCCAGGATGTTATGGCGGGTCGAAGCAAAATTGATGTCAACGGAACTACTTCTATTGGATATTAAATCAATTTTTTGCGGATGGTTTGGTTCGCACCATGGCTGTACAATAAGGTGATAAACACCATGGAACAGGAGCAGGCGAACAGGACAGTCCACCTCTCCGCAACCTCCCATAACCTCTTGGAAGTATCTGAAATTCTAACGGAAATTCCCATAAAGGAGAGGGAAGGCGTATTTTATCATATATCGTAAAAAACAAGTTCCACGGACTTGAATAATCACTTGTGGGCACCAAACAAATATAGGATGCCCAGTGATATAAAGATAAAAACAGCTTTAAAAACGGTTATACCGGTGTTTTTTCTGATTATTATGGGCTTGTGCAACGGTTGTTGTTGGAAAATCAGTTTTCAATAAACGAACTGATGCACATTACAGTATCATCAATATTGATTGGTGGCGTTGCGAGCATATATAAAATGATGCCATCTTTTGGTGCCCTGTAGGTTTCTAAGATACTTCCAAATTCATCCGTAGTATATCCTACGACATCATTTTTTTTAACTGCATCACCGGCCTTGTATTCACTGTAAAATATTCCCTTAACGTTGGCATTGATATAGGTTTGATTGTTTTTATAGGTGATATTGTTATGGGGTCCACTACCATTCCCATACATTTTCATGGTAGCCAACATATTGTAAATTCCTTTCTTTATGAGATCCACATTCTCCCGCTGTACATTACCTAATTTACCACATTCAATGCTCAATGCCGTTTTTCCATTTTGAACAGCTTGTTTGAACGCATACTTTGCGGGATCCGTATTCGAAATATTATATGGATAGGAAACGATATACTGGAAACCGCTATTTTCAGAGAGTTTTTTTGCCAATGCAGTTTGATTTGGTTTTTGGGTGTTGTTGTAATAACAAACAAAGGGAATCAAATCTTCACAGGCATCACCGCCATGAACATCAAGTACAACATCACTTACGGAAATAATATTTTTAGTTATAAAATAGGCTAACTGTTCGGTAATTGTGCCATCTTTTTTTCCAGGGAATACGTTGTTTAAATTTTTCTGGTCTTGAGGATTGATAAATGGAGTCCGCGTAAAAAAAGAAGAGACGTTGGCAATGGGAACAACGATCAAAGTTCCTTTAAGATTCTCTACTTCGATTTCTTTCAGCAAATCCTGTGTCGCAATGATTGGTGGGTATTCGTAACCATGAATTCCGGCAATAATGGTAAAAACAGGTCCTTCGGTTTCACCTTTTATGATGGATATTGGTAGGTGGGCAGAATTCCCGGTATCATCGGAAAATTCGATACGGACGTTTGCTCTTGAAGATTTTATTTCCGAATTGAAAGCTTTTTGAAATGCATTCTGTGCAAGAGTGACTTGGGCCATAAAAATTATCGAAAGAGATAATAGTATTGTTTTCATTGAATTCTGAATTTTGTTTGAGATCTTTATCAACGGTTTGGCTCCCAATTGCATGGATTTGTACAAACTTAGCAAGGACACACCACGTTGAAAACCGATGAGGATTTTCAGGTGTGGGGAAGAACATGCACTTATAGCCAATGTGCCTGTTGCGCAAGTTAACGAAAAACAACATGGGATCAATGGGGTTTTAACGTTTGGTGGTCAACATTTTGGAACGTAGGGGAAAAGTATTATTGGGAAAATCCCTTTTCCGATTTCTGTTAGCGCGAACGTATCCCCAAGGAAATTTCACAGGCGTTTATACCGGTCGTTTTGATTATTATAGGGTTGTGTAACGGTTTACCTTGTTATCGGCAACCGTTATTTTTTCAAAAACCTTATTAAAGGGTCGATGAAACTTTCAAATTTTTCAATATGTGGCAAGTGTCCAACGTTTTCTATTTCCACTAACTCTGAGTCAGGTATTTCCTTCTGTGTTTTCTTTCCCAATTCGTTATATAGCCCCATGGTTTTTCGTACTTCTTCTGAAACTAAGGGTTTGCCCAAAGCGGTTCTGTCCCTTGTGCCAATAATAAGCAATGTGGGTGCGGAGATATTTTTGAATTCATATACCACCGGTTGTGTGAAAATCATATCATAGGTCAAGGCATTGTTCCAGGCTATTGTTTTATAATTTGAATTAAGTGTCCAACCCGCAAGTAGGTTTACCCATTCATCATATTCAGGTTTCCATTTGTTGTCATAGTAATTTACCAATTGATACTTCTTTATGCTTTCATAATTCTTTTTAAGTTCATTTTGGTACCACCAATCAACGGGTTGATAGGGCACTTTTAATTTCCAATCTTCCAGACCGATCGGGTTTTCCAAAATCAATTTTTCAGTCATATCCGGATACATCAAGGTAAAACGGGCAGCTAGCATTCCACCCATGGAATGTCCCAAAACAGCTGTCTTGTCAATTTTTAAAGTATCCAACAATGCTTTGTTGTTTTGTGCCAATTGTTGAAAGGTATAATGAAAATATTGTGGTTTGGAAGATTTCCCGAAACCTATTTGATCGGGAACTATGACACGAAAACCTTCATTGGTCAAAGCTTCGATAGTCGTTTTCCAATAGGCACCATTGAAGTTTTTTCCGTGAAATAAAAGGACGTTTTTCCCATTGTAATTTTCAGGCTTGACATCCATGTAGGCCATTTTTAAATTCTGCCCTTGTATTTCCAATGCTATAGTGGATACGTCATAAGGATACGAATAGTTTGACAATTCAATATCCAACCATTTTAAACCATCATTTTGTGCTATCGTAAATTGAAAAGAGCACAAAAATAATAGTATTGTTAAAAGGCTCTTTCCCATTGTCTTTGTTCCAATTGTGGCCAATGTTAATGTATTTTAGTGATGATCGGTAGTGTTCGAAGACCACGACCTTCGGATTTCAGGCCAAATTTATCGATTTGTTTGTTTGATATCTTTCGTCAGGCCGATTTTTTTCAATCCAGAAAGGGATATGGCCTTGATAGATCGGGACCGCCCAAAATCCGGGTTGCATTGTAGTCTAAAAATAACAGGTTCCCAAAAAAGTCTTTTTTCGTTGTTCAAGGGGTTGCAATGGTTACTGTTGTATGCGTTTCGTACATCTTTTAAACTTGTCGATTATTTAATATCCTACCTAATTTCTAATCGGTACCGTTGTCAAATCTTTCATTTGGTAAACCAATAAGACCTCTAATGAAACCATGAACAATCGCAATAGGCAGAAAAAGGATCTCTGCTATCAGTGTTCCAATTTCGTAAACTAAAGAGCTGTCTTTATATGGCTGTCCTTTTAGTCTGGATATGAATGCGCTGAGGGGAATTCCGTACATATTGCCAACAATCATCATTTGAGAAGCCGAAAGTATAATTTGTGCTTTTTCTTTTCCATATTCTTTCACAATGGAATCATAAGCGTATTTCTTTGGAAAACCTTTTGATTCGGCAAAATGTTGGGCAAACAGGATTGCTTTTGCTTCTTCAGGCTTTATAAATTCACCGCCACCATCTTCGCTTAAAAAGCTGTTTATTTCTTCGTTGCCCATACCTTGGCGCAAAGCCATTTTGGCATGACCGTATGAGCATATTGCACATCCGTTTACTTCTGTAACTGCCAATTGTATACGTTTCACAAAATTTTGGTCAACCAATTTACTTTTTTTATTCCCGATTAGTTTTGACATTGCCCTTGGGGCAAAAACAGTAGCACCATACATTTCTCGTAAACTGAATTTACGTTTATATGTAATTCTTGAACTTATTGTTTTCACTGGGGTTAAATCGGTTTTTGGTTTCGTATTTATTTTGTGTATTGGCTTATCAGTTTCTTTGCATGAATGCTAACTTGTTTTATATCCCCAACTTTTATCAGCATATGTCGCCAACGCAGCTGGCCATGCCCAAGTCGTTACATTTTTATTTACCTAGTTTTTGGATTGGCTCACTTTAAATTGTGGGAATCGGGTTAAATGTAAGAGTTTTCGATAAATATGGAAGTGGTAAATCCTTCCATAATCACTCTTAAAACAAGAGCTTCAGTTTTTGCAAACAATTTGTAAACAGCCTTCATGTAATTGTTTTTTTAATAAAACTTATGTGATTTACCCTAGCAGACCATCCACAATTCAAATCTAAATCAAGCTATTAAAACCCAGGATAAGGTTGGTTGAACACATCCTTATTGATACTATGGAGCGCATTGCCAATAGGATTGTAATCAAAAAACAATTTGAATCTGGGTTATCAATGGGGAATAATGGTTTGATCGTGATAAACCCAATGAGATATAGTTTGAGTGGTATCGGTAACGAAAAACCATAAAACCATGAAATAACCTATCGCCTTGCGGTGACATAAAACAATTTTGGTTTATGGGCTACCGATATTTTTTAGATTTGAAGATGTCAACTCAAAAAAGTAACGATGGTCACAAGAATTGTCCATAGCCTTATTCCATTTATAAAGAGCAATTCAGAGGCACCGTTGATGCCGTTTTTTAACATAGAGATTACTACAGACAATAGGGTAACACCGATTAGTACCAATCCTGAAATACCGAGGAATTTTGCCTTGGGAAGAATCGTTACCTGAAAAGTTACGATAAGAGCCGTTAGCGAAAGAAACACCACGACGGAGAGCAGGTTATGGATTAAACGTTGTAACAATGGTCGCAAACTTTTCAGGCTGTAAGGCTTTAAATTATGGGGAACAAAGGCCAGTGATGCCAAAGAAGCAAAACACAAGTCAATGTATTGCATCAACTTTGTATGTTCCCCGAGATTATAATGTATGGACAGCAACCAAAAAAATGAATATGTGAGTAGGGCTGTGGCAAACAACAGTCGTTTGTATCCTTTAACGAAGGCATCGCCATAAAGGTCTTTATTGCTTAAAAAACTAAGGGTCTGTTTTTTTAGGTCAAGGTCTACGTGTACCAAAACCTTTTTGATGGAATTGGGCAATAAACCCGCTTGTGTAAACCCAATGAGTAATATGCCCAGTTTGATCCAAACCATTCCGCAAGTTAGTTGCAATGCCGAACCTAGTCCATGATATATGTCAATTTGGACCTGCCACATTTGACGGGACTATGGGAAAAAGAGCGTGTAAATTGAAAACATGTCAAGACCAAAATAAGGGAATATACGACGGAGTCTTGGCAAAAGGCAGTCAAAGCACCTCCAAGGGGATGAGGGAAAGCACTATTGTTAAAGCTTACAAGGATGCGGTTACTTTTGGAAAAAAGTAGTAAAGCGAAAAAAATGATTATAATATGGGTACGAAAACGCAGTGGTTTTTCCAAGAACATCGGTAAACAAAGGACATTGGGTGGTTTTAACTTTTAAGATTCATTTGTACACAACGAATCCAATCCATATGCTTTTTAGCATATTTACCGTATCCCTCGATTAAAAGAAGTATTTTAGCCAAGATGTCTTTATGAGTGCCAAAGGATTTGGTAAAAGCTTTCAAGAGAAGCTTGGATTCTTGTAGGGAGACATAAATAATAATACCAATAGTATCGTTGTTTACTTTAACGTTGTTAAAGAGATCCCATATTCCAATTTGGTTTTCAGCCAATTAATTCAAAGATAGATGATTATCGAACAATCCCTTTTTAAAAAGACCCCTATACCTTTGGCTATATTGGATACAGATTGTGCTTTTGTGGATGTGTCCGATAATTGGAACGAATATTTTGGAGGGAAGCATGAGTTGCAGGGAAGGTCATTTTTTGAAATTATGCCCACGTTGCCTAAAGAGCTGGAATCGGATATCAGATACTGTTTGGGACATGAAGGCCGTAGATCGGGAGAGATGCGCACAGTTTTCGAAAAAGACGGTACTGTATGGTACAATTGGAAAATTGAAAGCATCAAAGGTGAGGATGAAGCCATAACAGGGATTATCCTTGTTTTGGAGGATACCACGGAAAAAAAACGGGAAGAAGAACTTTTGAAGAAATCGCAACGTGTGGCTAACATCGGTGGATGGGAACTTGACTTGATACATAACGGGATTTATTGGTCCCAAATTACCAGGGAGATTCACCAGGTCAATGATGGTTTCATTCCCAATTTGGAAGATGCCTTGACCTTTTACAAGGAAGGGTATAGTAGGGATACCATTTCAAGACTAGTCAGTGAAGGGATTGCTTATGGAAAGTCATGGGACACAGAACTCCAAATTATTACGGCCAAAAACAAGGTGCTTTGGGTAAGGGCCATCGGGGAACCGGAAATGGTACATGGTAAATGCGTAAGGATTATAGGAACTTTTCAGGATATAGATAGACGGAAAAGGGCTGAGATTCAATATAACAAAATTAGTGATAGATTGGCTTTGGCCACCGATAAGGCTGGAATCGGCATTTGGGAGTATGATATCAAAAACAATCAACTTTTGTGGGATGCCAACACATACCGTCTATATGGTATCCAAGAATCCGATTTTAAGGGAGTGTATGAAGCGTGGCAGTCCTGTGTGCTCCAGGAAGATCGGAAAAGACTATCCGGTGAAACAAAGGATGCCATTGAAGGCAAAAAGGATTATGACACCACTTTCAGGGTAAAATGGCCCAATGGTGATATTAGATGGATAAAGGACGAAGCCACGGTCGTAAGGGACAATAAGGGGGAAGCAGTCAAAATGATAGGTATCAACGTTGATATTACCGAGTTGAAACACGCACAGTTGCAACTTGAAACCAGTGAGGAATCCTTGCAGGGAGCCTTTGAAAACTCTTCCGTAGGTATGGCCCTTGTAGCCTTGGATGGTACCTTCATTAAAGTAAACCAAAGTCTTTGCGAAAGTTTTGGGTACAGTAACAAAGAATTGTTACAGCTTACCTTTCAGGATATAACCCATCCCGATGATCTGCAAATAGGTCTGTCCTTATTGGAGGAAGTTGTCCAAGGGAAGCGAAGCACCTATCAAATAGAGAAAAGATATTTCGATAAAAACCACCAAGAGGTACATACCTTGCTTACGGTAACGGCAGTCAAAAAGTTTGATGGGACCATATCCCACTATATATGTCAAATAGTGGATATTACAGAACGTATCAAGGCTGAGAACAAATTGAAGAACCTACTTCAGTTGACCACGAACCAGAACAGCAGTCTTTTGAATTTTGCACATATAGTGACCCATAATTTGCGTTCCAATGCGGCCAACCTTACCATGATCTGCAAGTTTTTATTGGATGATGAATTGACGGAGGAGGAACAACACGAAATGATCAGTATGCTCAGCAGGGCATCGGACGGACTGAACGAGACCATTGCGCACCTGAATGAAATAGTGCAAGTAAATCTGGAAACCGGCAAAAAACTCAAAGAAATCACTATAGGTAAAACTGTTGACAAGGTTCTGGAAGATGTAAATGCCTTGATCCTTGAGAACAACATTAAAGTAAGCATAGATATTCCAAGCGACATAAAAATAAAAGGAGTGTCGGCCTATATGGAAAGCATTGTGCTGAACTTGACCACCAATGCCATTAAGTACCGCGACCCTGAAAAGGAACCGACACTTACCATACAATCCTATGCCGAAGACGAGTTTATCGTGTTGTCAGTGGAGGATAATGGAAAAGGTATTGATATGGAAAGGTATGGCGAGAAAATTTTTGGAATGTACAAAACATTTCATGGAAATAAAGACGCAAGGGGAATCGGGCTTTTTATCACAAAAAACCAGATTGAGTCCATGGGGGGGACAATAGGACTTGAAAGTGCGGTAGGTGTGGGGACCAAGTTCAAGATCAAACTGTTGAAAGCCTAGCCCTTTAGTAAGTCCGGACCCATTTCTACCGAATACCGATGGTCAAGTCCCGGTCTTTGCTTTTCATGATAGGTCCTTTTTGTCCACTTATTTCAGGGCAGTGGGGCGATTCAAAACAAAAAGCCTCCGATGGTAGAAGGCTTTTTGGAGTACAGCATATGTTGGGAATATCATTCAAACTACTTGGCCAGCCCAGCTTGGGACAATGTGATCAATAAGGCCAGTTGTATGGATTCATCTGCCTCTTCATCGTTCAAGTACCATTCGTGCAGTGAATGGGCACCGCCACCTTGACCGCCACGACCAATGCATACGGCTGGTATCCCCTTGGAAACAGGTATGTTGATATTGGTTGACCCGCGTCCCAAACGTGGAGTTTCACCAAAATATTGGGTGGCCGCCATGGTTCTTTGGATCAAGGGCAGGGAAGCGGGCAATTCCCCGGAAGGCCTATCACCGATTTTAATAAGCTCATAGGTAACTTCACCACGAACACCGCTGGCATTGTATTCCGATATCGCTTTTTCCACGGACGCTTTAAAAATAGCTTCTATCCCATCTAGGTTTTTTGGGTCTATGGCACGCATATCCACTTCCATCCATGATTCAAATGGGATTGAATTTACAGAGGTTCCACCTCCGATCCTACCAACGTTAAAACTGGTTTTGGGGATGTTGCCAGAAGTATATTCCCATGCCTCTTTCGAAAAAACATCGATAGCTTTTCCCAAAGCGTGATGGGGATTGGCCAGCCCAAAGGCACCCCAAGAGTGCCCACCCTGTCCTTTAACGATTAATTTATAGCGTTTGGAACCCAGTCCTGCATTGCTGATCCTTCCCAAGCTTCCACCGTCAATGGCGATCCAGGAGTCGATGTCCAATCCGGATTCATTGAAAATATATTTCATTCCCCGCAGATCGCCCAATCCTTCCTCGCCAACAGTACCAACAATCAATACGTCCTTTTTGGTTTGGATTTTGGCTTTGTTCATAGCCTTCAACATACTGATGAGCATGGCCAAACCCCTTGTGTCATCACCAATTCCGGGCGCTTTTAAAGTATCTCCCACTTTTTTGACCGTAACATCGGTCCCTTCGGGAAAAACCACGTCCAAATGGGCGTCCACACCTACATATCCTGATTCACCGGATGTTCCTTTCCTAAGCCCGATCACATTTCCGACCTTGTCCGTCCAAATGCTGTCCACACCGGCATCTTCCAACATTTTGGCGAACACCCTCCCTTTTTCATCTTCCATAAAAGGAGGTGCCAAAACCTCTGTCAGTGTGATGAGGTCTTTGGTCGTCTGATCCATTTGGGCCTTGATGTGGCCAAAGGCTTCCTTTACCTGTCTGTTTTTTGCCAAACGCTCAATTTCTTTGGTATATTTTTTTTCTATGGTTGCACTTTCTTGGGCCAAAACAGTATTGGACAAAAAGCCGACCGCTATTAAAATGCTCAATGTGAAATGTTTCATATTCATCGTTTTATTTTATGTTCAATGGTATTCCAAAAAGTATGTTGCACTGGACAATGTGGATGGTTCTCATAATACTTTTTCAGATGAATCCGAAGACCTTAGCTGTGCAAGGGCCTCCTGTAGTTTTCCAGTGACCATACCGATTTCATCATTGTTATGGAACGTATGTGGGCCCAATTGTGCAATGGATGCCACTTGGGTCGTGGTACCCGTAAAAAAGGCCTCGTCCATAGTCGGTATTTCATTTTGCGCCACCGGTCTTTCGATCACAGGGATATCAAGGTCGTCACAAAGTTTCAGGACAATTTGCCTGGTAATACCGTTGAGGATATGTTCATTGGCGGGATGTGTGATTAGGGTCCCACTTTTGACAAAAAAGATATTGGTGTGCGAACCTTCCGTAACAACACCATCCCTGACCAAAGCGGCTTCATCCGTGCTCGCTTCCATGGCCATTTCATTGGTCATAATATTGCCGAGCAACGAGATGGATTTAATGTCACATCGGTGCCACCTAAAATCAGGTTCCAGGACGGCCTTCATTTTTTTTGGATTGATCAGGGGCAAGGTGTAGGGCAGGGCATACATCATCGCCGTGGGAGGGACACCTTTGGGATACGAATGTTTTCTGGGTGCCACACCACGTGTCACTTGCATATAGATCAGGCAGGATGCCTCTTTCAGATTTGAAGCTGCAAGAAGTTCCTCCAAATGGTCGTCAATTTCCTCGATGTTGTAATTTATACCAATCTTGTCAAGATTGTCTTGCAATCTGTCCAGATGGGCCTTTTTGTAGAAAATCCCATGTTCCAATTGCATCATTACTTCGTAAATCCCATCTCCAAAAAGGAACCCACGGTCAAAAACAGATATTTTGGCATCTTCGGCGGATATTATTTCACCATTTAAATAGACTTTTTCAGGAAAGTTTCCTTTGGGCAACATGTAAGGTCGATTTTAAGTATAAAAACGTAATATTTACGTTTCAATTAAACGATAGGTGAAGGTAATCGTTATTTCTTGAAATTAAAATTTCGCACTGAATTTTGATCAAGGCCCATCCATGATGACGGCAAAAATATTTGGGCAGTTTGGAGAAAGGTCCGTTGTCTTCACTTGCGGGTACAATATCAAGGTGAATATTTTTGAAAGGGTGGACGTATGGAAAGACATCACCGACAATTTTTTATAACTTGTCACCGCAATGCAAAAAAAAATAAACGGAGCCTTGGTATTGGTCTTTGTGTTACTGCTTCAGGCATGTGAGGCCCAATCCCATTTGGTGCAAGATGAGTTGGAGACTGTTACAACAGAAAATTTAAAATATTACCTCTATTATCCAGAAGATTATTTCGATACCGATGGGGATTTTGGACTTTTGCTCTTTCTCCATGGGGGAGGTGAGTCGGGAGGGGATATTGGTGAGATCAAGAAAAATGGCCCGCCAAAAATGTTGGTGGAAGGCAAACAATTTCCATTTTTGATCTTGGCCCCTCAAAACCCACATCCCAAAAAATGGTGGAACACGGATGCTGTCGTCCAACTATTGGATTCGGTGGTGGATACCAACAGGGTGGACAAAAATAGAATTTATGTGACAGGCCTGAGCAGGGGAGGCAGTGCATCATGGGAACTTGCCACACAATATCCGAAAAAGTTTGCGGCCATGGCGGTGGTATGCGGCATGACCCCGTTGCCCTATGCCCATTGGATAGATGAAGATCTACAGATATGGGTTTTCCATGGTGACCAGGATGAAGTAATTGATGTGGAGCAATCGGATAAAATGGTCAGGAAGCTACGGGAAATGGGCCGAAAGGTCCGTTATACAAAGTATAAGGGAGTGGGCCATAATGCCTGGGAAAGGGCCTACGCCACGGACTCCCTGTACACATGGCTCGCCGACCAAAAACGTATAAATTGAATTTGATGAAATATCCAATTATTGTACTAAGTTTTCTGTCGGTTATAAGTTGCCGACAAAAGGAGAATAGGGCAGTAGGGCCCAAAGTTGATCAAATTGAGGCCAAATCAAGTATGGACACCGTTCCCAAGGATTCCTCGATAACTTCCAAGAAAACGGTTTTAAGGACCTTTGAAGGTTTGGCCGATACCACTTTCGTTCGATTGGCCGATTTTAGTGAAGATTTCGAGTATGACATGCGCTATGCCACTGAGAACAATTTTTTGAAGGCGAAGGTATATGATTGCGCCGAGTGCTATACCCGGGTAAAAACGGCAAAGGCCTTGATTGCTGCCAATAAAAAATTTATGGAAAATGGAGTGAAAATCAAGTTTTTTGACTGTTATCGCCCTAACTCCGTTCAATACAAAATGTGGGAGATTGTCCCCAATCCACAATATGTTGCCAACCCCGATAAAGGGTCCATTCACAATAAAGGTGGTGCCGTGGACATTACATTGGTCGATATGGAAGGCAACGAACTGGACATGGGCACCGATTTTGATTTTTTCGGTAAAAGGGCCTATCACGACAATATGGATCTGCCCCAAGAAGTTTTGGATAACCGAAAATTGCTCAAAGAGACCATGGAAGCACATGGCTTTTGGTCCATTAGGACGGAATGGTGGCACTATAACCTTTCTGCGGCGTCAAATGATAAGATTGCCGATTTTAAATGGGATTGCCCGGATTAAACCTTGGAACAAATCAAAATGATCAAATTTTCGTCAAGGTCCCTGGTGAAGAAAAGGTAACGATCGCCCCCATCCTTGATCTTGTGCCTTTTACGGAGTTCGGAAACCGAAACCGGAAAATTCCTGGTTGTGACATTGGCTTTGGCCACTCCCATGGATTTGATTGTCTTTTTGGAATAGGGCAGTGCATGTTCGATCTTAAATCTTCTTCCGGGAAAATCCATGGGATGGTCGCAGGTGTACAAATGGGAATGCAGGTGCAACTTTTTTAAACCAAAGGTTTTCGCAACGGATTTGAACCCACCGGATTTCAAGATGGCCGCATTGGGCTCGAACAAGTATGCACCCGGTTTCCCAAATTCGATATTGATCTGTTGTTCTTCTTCCAGTGAAAAGCTGAACGTATCGGTTTGCGATGGTCGTATGTTGACGGTCTTTATGCTGATATTTCCCGAATACTCCTTCTGCAGGACAAACAACAACTCTTTTACCTCATTATTGATTGCGACGACATGGACCTCTTTTACAAAATCCAATTCTCCAATGCCCTTTTTTATATCCAAAAGGGGAGAGGTTTTCGCTAAAATATTTTGTGCCCTTTCAAACATCAAAGGAAGATGTTCAGGTAAATTGGGCAAGCAGTCCCCGAGCAAAAACACCTTCCCCTTTTTGTCATTTCTCCTCGATGGGTCAATATAGACCCAATCAAAATGTTGTGTCGAACTCTTTAAAAAAGCAATGCCATCCGCAGGGATACATTCGATGTTTTTTTGGTCTAAAACCTTAAAATTATGAGCGGCGATTTCACTCAATTCTGGATTGATTTCACAATGCAGGACAGACGTTATTTTTTTTGAAAAAAAATAGCTGTCAACACCAAACCCTCCCGTAAGGTCGATCAGTGATTTTCCACTTACCATTTGCGCTTTGTACCCTGCTGTGATTTCCGAGCTTGTCTGTTCGATATGGAGTTTGTTGGGGTAATAAATGTTAGGGGTGCCGAACCATGTTGGTAGTTTGACTTCACACTTTTGTTTTGCTTCGATCTGTTGCGCCAGTTCTTTTTGGGCTATTCCTTCAAAAACAGGTCCA
Source organism: Allomuricauda sp. (assembly GCF_002699205.1). Taxonomy (GTDB): domain Bacteria; phylum Bacteroidota; class Bacteroidia; order Flavobacteriales; family Flavobacteriaceae; genus Flagellimonas. The sequence continues at coordinate 27,874 of NZ_PABT01000038.1, read as the reverse complement.
GCGAGCAGGACTGACATGATGTCAGAGTTAATATTTTTATATATATAATCTTGAGTACCAGTATTTAATATAAGTTTATTCAAACTATAACTATAAGTTTCTGGTCAATTTTTTAACAAATGAATTTTCGGCTAAAAACTCTTTTAAAATGACCTTTATTGCTGTATATCCAGGTACGGCGACAACCATTCCGGTGACCCCGAACAATAGACCAGCAATAATGATGACCAAGAAAATTTCCAATGGATGGGACTTTACGCTGGCGGAAAAAATAAAGGGCTGTGAAAAGAAATTGTCAATGAGTTGACCTATGGTCAAACCTATCAAAACATACACGGCCTTTGGTAAAATAACGGTACTGAAATCCGCATCTATAAAACTGGTCATTGTCAATGTGACCATTATTACCCCGCCAATAATTGGACCAATGTATGGAATGATGTTGAAAAGGGCGCATAGGAATGCAATGACGATGGCATTTTCCACACCAACGATAAGCAGGGTGGTGGTATAAATGACAAAGAGGATGAAAAGTTGCAGCAATATGCCAGCAAAGTACCTGGATAGTAGATTGTTGATTTTATCGATGGATTTGACCAGATTACTTTCCTTGTCATCAGGGACGAAGGTCAACATGCCATTTTGCATTAATTTGCTGTCCTTTAAAAAGAAAAAAGAGATAAAGAGCACTGAAAAAAGTCCCACACCAAAACTGCTCAATGTGTTTATAAAAGAATTTAGGAAATTGGGTATGAACCCGAGATCCAACCCCTTTAAAACATTTTCTTCGAGATGGGATTCGCTCAATAAAATGTTGACGCTACCCGTTGAGGCACCAAAATATTCCAAAGTTTGAAGGTAGAGTGTGTTCAGGTTTCCTTTGAGTGATTCAATATCGAGGAGGGACAGGTTTTTACTTTGTTCGGCTATGAGTGGAATAAAAAGGGCAAGAATTCCCAAAAAAACCGATAACATGAACACCATGGTCGCAACCACTGCCAATGTGTTCGGAAACCTGAGCTTTTTCCGCAGGAACAGGACAACCGGCCTGCCCAACAGTGCCAATACCGCGGCAATCACCAAATAGGTGAGGACTGATTGTATTTTGTATAAAAACCAACCCAGTACCGCAATACCGAGCATAATGGCCACGGCCCGCAAGATTCCGTTTGCAATTGTTCTTGAGTTCATCGATCAACTTTTAAAAGCGTATTCCACAATATTGGATCCCATTTGAAGGGCCTTTAAACGTACCTCTTCGGGATCGTTGTGCACTGCGGGATCCTCCCAGCCGTCACCTAGGTCGCATTCGTACGTATATAACAAAATAAGTCTCCCTTTATCAAAAATCCCAAAGGCCTGTGGTCTTTTTCCATCGTGTTCATGGATTTTGGGCAGTCCATCGGGAAATGAAAACGTTTGTGAAAAAATGGGATGGTCCGCTCCCAACTCTTCCAAAGGTTTATCAGGAAACAATTTATTCAATTCTCTCTTCAAGTACGGTTCCATACCATAATTGTCATCAATATGTAAAAACCCCCCGGACAAGAGATATGTTCTTAAATTTTGTGCCTCTTCATCGGTGAAAAAAACATTTCCGTGCCCCGTCATGTGCAAAAACGGGTATTTAAAGAGGGACACACTGCCAGCTTCCACTGTTTCGGGCTCAGAATCGATCTTGGTGCCAATGTTTGAGTTGCAAAAACGAATCAAGTTGGGAAGCGCCGTAGGATTGGAGTACCAATCGCCCCCACCACCGTATTTGAGTATGGCGATCTGCTGGGCGTTTAAGGACATTGCCATTAAAAACAGTAAAAAGCCAATCAAGTGTGTGTGTTTTTTCATAAATGGGCGGTTAACCAGCCTACCAAAAATAAGGGATCCTTTTTTAAAAAATGAAGCCTGATCTTTTTAGTTGTTGATAATGGCCACCGTTGTGCAGGCCACAATCGCCGCCGTTTCGGTACGAAGCCGGTTTCTTCCCAGTGAAATGGGGGTGTAGCCTTTTTCCTTTGCCAAATCAATTTCCTCTTTGGAAAAGTCGCCCTCCGGTCCAATTAGTATGGTGGCATCGTTATCGGCGATCATTTTTCGCTTAAGTTCCATTTTTTCCCCATCTTGGCAATGTGCTATAAATTTTAATCCTGTGGAAACATCGTTCCCCAGGAATTCCCTGCAGGAAACGGGACGGTTGAGCTTGGGTAGAAATGTTTGTAAGGATTGCTTCATGGCGGATTGCAGCACACGTTCCATCCTTTCGGGTTTGATGGTCTTTCTCTCCGAATGGTCACAAATGATCGGGGTGATTTCATCAACACCTATTTCGGTCGCCTTTTCCAGGAACCATTCATAACGGTCGTTCATTTTGGTTGGGGCGACCACCATGTGCAGTCTGTACCGTTTGGGTATGGACTTTTGATGGGAAATGATCCGTGCCTTGCACTTTTTTTGGTCCGGCACCAAAATTTCGGCCTCAAACAAATATCCTCTACCGTTGGTAATATGTACAATATCACCTTCTGATTTTCGCAAGACCCTGACAATATGCTTACTTTCGTCAGGGGGGAACAAAAATTGTTTGGCGCTATTGTCCAACGAAGGATTATAGAAAAGTTGCATAGCTACGTTTATAAATTGTTTAACTGCCTATGGCATAACGGGCCTTGGCCGCGATACTTTGATCGGTGAACTCCCCTTTTTTGAACTTGAGGTAACCGACAATGCCGATCATGGCCGCATTGTCCGTGCAATATTCAAATTTAGGGATAAAGGTTTTCCAACCCAATTTTTCCTCTGCGTCATGAAGTCTGCCGCGGATTCCTGAGTTGGCGGCAACCCCGCCACCAATGGCAATTTGATGGATACCTGTTTGACTGACGGCCAAATGCAGTTTGTCCATCAATATTTCCAAAATGGTAAACTGAACCGAGGCACAGATGTCATTTATATTTTGAGGGACAAAATCAGGATTTTTTTGGGTTTCTCGCTGCAAAAAGTAAAGAATACTTGTTTTCAGTCCACTGAAACTAAAGTTCAGCCCATCGACCTTGGGTTTTGGGAATTGGAACGCCTTTGGATTGCCCAGTTTTGCGTATCGGTCTATCAATGGGCCACCGGGATAGGGGAGTCCCATCAGTTTTGCACTTTTATCAAATGCTTCGCCTACGGCATCGTCCAGGGTTTGGCCCAATACTTCCATCGAAAAATAGTCCGAGACTTTTACTATTTGGGTATGTCCACCACTAATGGTCATCGCCAAAAAAGGAAATGTAGGCGCCGTTTGGTTTTCATCATCAATAAAATGCGCCAAAATGTGCGCTTCCATGTGGTTTACTTCAATAAGTGGGATATCCAGCCCCAATGCCAATGACTTGGCAAAGGACGTTCCCACCAACAACGAACCCATGAGCCCGGGGCCTCTTGTAAAAGCTATGGCGGATAGTTGTTTTTTATCGATATTTGCCTTGGCCAAGGCTTGGTGTACCACGGGGACAATATTCTGTTGATGTGCCCTTGAAGCCAATTCGGGGACAACACCTCCATATTGCTTGTGGATTTCTTGCGTAGCTACCACATTGCTCAGTACCTTTGTATTGCAAAGTACAGCAGCAGAGGTGTCATCACAGGATGATTCAATCGCAAGAATGTATTTTTTTGGATTTTCCACTTGTTTTGGAACAAAAATTGGTTGTCAAAGGTAAAACATAAAAGCCCTATCAAAAAACTTCGTAAAATACTGTTGCGCTTCCTTTTGGCCATAATCCTTGTTCTGGTCTTGGGGTCGTTGGTACTTTCGATGCCCGTTGTGCAGACCAAATTGGGCAAATATGCCATGGATTCGCTGAACGAAGAGTTTGGCACCAATATCCAAATAGATCGGATAAGCGTGTCCCTTTTCAACCTAAATGCGGGAATCAAGGGAATTTACGTCGAAGATTATAAAAAGGACACACTGATCTATATCCATAAACTATCCACATCCATTTTAAACTTGCGCAATATGGCAGACAACAAAATGGAGTTTGGGGATATGGAATTGGATGGCCTGACCTTCAATCTAAAAACGTATCAAGGAGAAACAGATACCAACTTGGATGTGTTCGTGGCAAAATTGGACGATGGAAAGCCAAGGGATCCCGGAACCCCACCATTTTTTATGTCTTCCGATGAAATACAGATCAATAACGGAAAGTTCAGGTTGATCAATGAGAACTTGGAATCGCAAGAGGTGTTGAATTTTTCTGATATTGAGATTTTGGCCCGTGATTTTCAGATTCTTGGTCCAGATGTCACTTTAAAAATCGATAATCTCTCCACTTTGGCAAAACGGGGGATCCGTTTGCAAAAATTAGCAACGGAATTTACATATACCAAACAACAAATGCGTTTTGATTCCCTTTTGATAGATACGGAGCAATCCAAGCTAAAGGGGAGTTTGGTGTTTAATTACGAACGGGAGGATCTTGCCAATTTTGTGGACTTGGTAAACATTGACGCGAATTTTACGGACTCTTCCGTGGCCCTTAACGAGATCAATGCCTTTTTCAATGAGTTCGGGGAAGATAAAATAGTCAATTTTACCGGGAATTTCAGTGGGGTCCTTAACCAATTGCAGGTAGATGACCTAATTCTCTTTACCGACAACACGGGAATCCGTGGGGATTTTAGGTTCGACAATATGTTCAGTGAACAAGCTCCATTCGTTCTAAAGGGAGAAATTGACAACCTGACCTCCAGCTATTACCAGCTACGCAGTATATTGCCACAAATATTGGGGAGGAACATTCCGGAATCTGTTCAAAAATTGGGTCAATTTACGGTCAGGGGTGATGCAGAGATCACGGAAACCTCCATTGATGTTACCGTTAATCTGAACACTGCGGTGGGCGACAGTTACGTGGATCTGCAGATGACCAATGTCCAGACCATTGGGGATGCATCTTACATTGGGTTTATTTCATTGATCGATTTTGACCTAGGGGAATTTATTGACAATGCCGACCTTGGACTTGCTTCCATGGACATGAATGTCGAGGGAAAAGGCTTTGTTGCGGAAAGTCTGAACACGGAAATTTCAGGGGATGTCTACAAATTTGAGTTTAACGGTTACGAGTACAACAAAATCAAGGTGACCGGAATCCTAAGAAACCAACTCTTTGATGGTGTTTTGTTGTGCAATGATGACAATTTCAGGTTCGATTTTCAGGGATTGGCAAATTTTGGAGAGCGCGAGAACAAGTTCAATTTTGTGGCGGCAGTAGATTATGCGGACCTCAAAAAGTTGAACTTCATCAATGACAGCATCTCTATATTCAAGGGGCATGTGGATATGGATATCGAGGGCAATAACCTTGATGACATGGCAGGCCAGCTCCGTTTTTCCAACACCACTTACCAAAATAAAAACGATACCTACTATTTCGAGGATTTCACCGTGAATTCTTCCTTTGAACAGGATACCATTCGAACTATTGAAATAAACTCCCCGGATATTATCACAGGGTATATGAGAGGTAGTTTCAAGGTCGGGGAATTGGGACAACTTGTTCAAAATTCGGTGGGCAGTATCTATACCAATTACCAACCCTTTGAAATCTCCAATGGCCAATATTTGGACTTTAACTTTAAGATTTACAATAAAATAGTTGATGTTTTCGTGCCCGAGATGGCTTTTGATGCCAATACCTTTATTCGAGGTTCCATAGAGGCGGATGAAAGTGATTTCAAACTCACTTTTAAATCCCCAAGTATTGAGGCATTTGGGAACAAGTTCAACAATATTGAGCTGAAGATTGACAATAAGAACCCGCTTTTCAACACCTTCGTATCCGTGGAGGACATGTCCACGGTGTATTATGACATCAAGGATTTTAGTCTCATCAACACCACATTAAAGGATACACTGTTCTTTAGAACAGAGTTTAAGGGGGGCAGTGAATATAACGATAGTTACAACCTCAACTTTTATCATACCTTCAACAAAAACAATAGGTCCGTAATTGGACTTAAAAAATCGGATATCAGCTTCAAGGGGAATACTTGGGTACTCAACAAAGAGGGCAACAATAAGAACAAGGTGATTTTTAATAGTTCGTTGGACAGTATCCTTATCGAGGATGTGGTAATGGACAATGAGAATAAAGAGCAGATTCGTCTCAGGGGGGAATTCGCTGATTCCACCTACAAAGATGTAGATCTTCAATTTAATTTGGTTTCACTGAGCAAAATCACACCGACCATCGATAGCCTTAAATTGGACGGTGAGGTGGATGGTTTTCTTAATATTTTACAAAAGGACGGGAAGTATTTGCCGACCTCCAGTCTCAATATTAAGGATTTTAGCATCAACAAAATGCAAATGGGCGATTTAGAGGTTGGGATCTATGGAAATAACGACCTCACGGAGTTTGGGGTGAGCACGTGGTTGAACGATAATGGAAAGGAGAGGATGAGCATCAATGGTAAGGTTACCAATATCAACAACCAACAAAAGCTGGATTTGTCGGCCAATTTTTCAGATTTCGCCTTGGAGCCCTTCCGGCCTTTGGGAGAGGACATCATCTCCAATATTAGGGGAAAGGTCAGTGGAAACACGACCATCACCGGGGATTTAAAAAATCCTTCCATCAATGGTGTGCTCAGTTTGAACGAAGCAGGGATTGGAATACCCTACCTTAATGTGGATTATGATTTTGGTCCGTATTCACAGGTGCGTCTTTTTGATCAGACTTTTTATTTTGAGAACATAGCATTGTCGGATGTGGAAGAAGGCACAACGGCAACTTTGGATGGCACCATTAGCCATACCGGTTTTGACGATTGGTATTTCGGATTGGACGTAGATACCAAAAATGACCGTTTCATGATTTTGAACACAGAGTTTGAAGAGGAGTCCTTATACTACGGCAAAGGTTTTATAAATGGTACGGGAAGCATTTATGGACCGGTGGATGCCCTGAACATTTCGGTGGACGCTACCACGGCGAAAGGTACCTCCCTTAAAATTCCATTAAGTGACGTGACCAGTGTGGGGGATTATTCCTTTATCAATTTTTTGGAAAAAGGGCAATCCAACTCTTTTGAGGAAGAACGGGTGTTGGAAGAATACCAAGGTTTGGAAATGGCCTTCGACCTTGCCGTAACCCCAGATGCGGAAGTTGAGATTGTTGTGGACCAAAGTACGGGAAGTTCCCTAAAAGGGACCGGGGAAGGTATTTTGTTGATAGAGATCAACACCAATGGAAAGTTCAATATGTACGGGGAATTTGTGGCCGTTTCCGGAGAGTACAATTTTAAATATGGCGGGGTCATAGACAAAACGTTCAAGGTTCGGCCGGGAGGTACCATCCTATGGGAACAAGATCCCTTGGCCGCACAATTGAATTTGGAAGCAGCATATTCCCTCAATGCAAATCCGGCGCCCTTGCTGGATAATGCCGGGTATACCGGAAGAATAGCAACCGAGGTTGTCATTAGATTGGACGGGGAATTGGAAAGCCCCAATATTAATTTCGATATAGATTTTCCAGGAACCAACTCCGTGGTACAGTCCGAGCTCGAATATCGCTTACAGGATCCAACCATTAAAGAGCGAAATGCCTTTTTTCTACTGGCACAAGGAACTTTTGCAAATTCCCAATCCAGCGGAATCAATCAACAGGCAGTTACCGGAAACCTCATTCAGACCGCTTCGGGGCTTTTCAACCAAATTTTATCTGGCAATAACGATAAACTGAATTTTGGACTCTCTTATGAACAGGGCTATAACGACCCGAATGCGGATATTACCACTGAAGATAGGATCGGTGTAACGGTTTCCACCCAATTGTCGGACCGTATTTTGGTGAACGGTAGGGTGGGTGTTCCTGTAGGTGGGGTATCGGAAACGGTGGTGGCCGGGGACGTTGAAGTACAGATATTGTTGAACGAACAGGGGACTCTGAGCGCCAAGATCTTTAATCGGGAGAACGAGATCTCACAAATTTTGACCGAACAACAAGGATATACCCAAGGTGTTGGATTGTCATACCAAGTAGATTTCGATAGTTTCCGGGAGTTGATGCAAAAGGTGTTCAAGAAAAAAGAAAAGGTGGAAAAAGAGGAACCATCCCCCCAAAAACGATCTTCACAAGTCATGGGAAAAGATAGTTTAATTCGGTTTTCTGAAAAGCCGATAAATCGTCCTAAATCCCTCAAATAGTATTTATATTTTTCAAAGTTTTTGGATTAATTTATTACGAAAACGTTTGAGAAAGCCCCTGAAATCAAATAAATTATTAAGATATTCAAAATTTGCATAAAGTTTCCTAGCTTTGATCTCTTAAAAATTTAAATGGCTACAGAAATTAGAAAAATAGGGGTTTTTACGTCCGGCGGAGACTCTCCTGGAATGAATGCCGCAATTCGTTCCGTAGTCCGTACATGTGCTTATCTGAAAATAGAATGTGTAGGTATCTATAGAGGGTACGAAGGTATGATCGAGGGAGATTTCAAAGCGCTGGATGCACGTAGTGTGAACAACATTATAAACAAGGGGGGGACCATATTGAAGTCGGCCCGTTGTGAAGAGTTTAGGACCAAGGAAGGAAGGAAAAAAGCTTACGACCAATTGACCAAGGCAGGTATTGACGCCTTTGTGGTAATCGGGGGAAATGGCAGTTTTACCGGAGCACTTGCGTTCAACGAAGAATATAACTTTCCGGTGATGGGAATCCCTGGAACCATTGACAACGATATTCTGGGGTCATCCTATACCCTTGGTTTTGATACGGCGATCAATACAGTCGTGGAAGCTATTGATAAGATACGTGATACGGCAAGTTCCCACAACCGATTGTTCTTTGTCGAGGTAATGGGTAGGGACGTGGGCCATATAGCCCTTAATGCCGGTGTGGGCGCTGGGGCTGAGGAAATATTGATTCCCGAACAAAACCTAGGACTCGAGCGCTTGTTGGATTCCTTAAAAAGGAGCAAGGCCTCGGGAAAATCTTCCAGTATCGTAATTGTGGCGGAAGGGGATAAAACAGGCAAGAATGTTTTCGAACTAAAAGAATATGTAGAGGAACACTTGCCTATTTATGATGTTCGGGTTTCCGTGCTGGGGCATATGCAACGGGGAGGTTCCCCAACATGTTTTGACCGCGTTCTGGCCAGTAGAATGGGGGTCAAGGCAGTGGAAAGCCTTTTGGAAGGAAAATCGAACCTAATGGTGGGCATCAAGGACACCAAGATGGTACTTACACCGTTGGCAGAGGCCATCAAGGCACATACAGAAATTGACGAAGAACTCATAAGAGTTTCCGATATAATGACAACATAAATTTAAAAACAAAAAAAGTAAATATGTCAAATTTGAAAATAGGAATTAACGGATTCGGTAGAATTGGAAGGTTGGTATTTAGGGCAACCGTTAACAGGGATAATGTAGATGTGGTGGCAATCAACGATTTGTTGGATGTAGATCATCTTGCATATCTATTGGAGTATGATTCCGTACACGGTAAGTTCGATGGGACCATTGAGGTAAAGGATGGCAATCTTGTTGTCAATGGAAAAACGATCAGGGTAACTGCTGAGCGTGACCCGAAAAACTTGAAGTGGGACGAAGCAGGTGCAGAAATCGTAGCTGAATGTACAGGTATCTTCACCACATTGGACATGGCGCAGAGCCATATTGATGGGGGAGCCAAGAAAGTCGTTATATCAGCTCCGTCCAAAGATGCCCCTATGTTTGTAATGGGCGTTAACCACAAAGATGTTAAGGCAACGGATACCATTATCTCGAACGCATCCTGTACCACCAACTGCTTGGCACCCATAGCCAAGGTTCTTAACGACAAGTTTGGGATTGAGGAAGCATTGATGACGACCATCCACGCTTCAACCTCTACACAGTTCACTGTGGATTCCCCATCCAGGAAAAATTACAGATTGGGTCGTTCGGCCATGTTGAACATTATCCCAACAACCACAGGTGCCGCAAAAGCGGTAGGTAAGGTAATCACCGACCTTGAAGGTAAACTTACAGGTATGGCCTTTAGGGTTCCGACTGCTGACGTTTCAGTGGTGGACCTTACCGCAAGATTGAGTAAGGAGACTTCTTACGAAGAAATTAAAAAAGCAATGAAAGAAGCTTCGGAAGGCGAGCTTTCCGGAATTTTGGGTTATACCGATGAAGACGTAGTTTCCCAGGACTTTGTTGGGGATACCAGAACAAGTATTTTCGATGCTGATGCTGGAATCGAACTGAGCTCTAAGTTCTTTAAAGTAGTTTCTTGGTACGATAACGAGACTGGTTACTCGAATAAATTGGTTGATTTGGCACTGCACGCAGCTAGCCTATAGTATTCTTATCTTAAAATGTTTTGTCCTGAAGGGGGGGATTCCTCTCTTCAGGATTTCAATATAAAATCTTGACGTATGGTTTTGATTGTTGACAGCGGTGCCACCAAATCTGATTGGATCGCCCTGGATGATAAAGGAAAACAATTGTTTGTCACCCAAACTTTGGGGCTTAGCCCGGAAGTGCTGACCAAAGAGGTTATCGAAGATCGGTTGGCCAATAACTTTGAATTGTCCAAGAACAGAGAAGAAGTACGTCAATTATATTTCTATGGTGCAGGCTGTGGTACCGATAGAATGAAGAATTTTTTGAAATCCATTTTCAAGGATTTCTTTCCCAATGCCAAGGCTGAGGTAAGGGAGGACACTTACGCCGCGATTTATTCCACTACGAAGATCGGTAGACAGGCAATTGTCTGCATTCTAGGGACAGGGTCCAATTGCAGTTATTACGATGGCCACCAACTGATCCAAAAGGTTACGTCATTGGGTTACATCCTTATGGATGATGGCAGTGGGAATTTCTTCGGAAGAAAATTGATCAGGGATTATTATTTCCATAAAATGCCGCAGGATCTCGGGATAAAATTTGCCAAGGAATACGATCTTGATGCAGATGTGATCAAAGACCATCTGTACAAACAGCCCAATCCAAACACATACTTGGCTACCTTTGCCCGTTTCATTATAGAAAATAAGGAACATCCCTATTGCAAGGGGGTAATTGAGAAAGGACTACAGCAGTTTGTGAACAACTACATTATGCAGTTTGAACTGGCCACTAAGGTTCCCGTGAGTTTTGTGGGCAGTATAGCCTATTTCCTCAAGGACGAACTAATAGCTTGCTTGGAACGCAATGATTTGATTTTGGGGGTTATCCGACGCAGGCCCATTGAAGGTCTTGTCGAGTTTCATCAGGAAACTATTTGACCGCTATCATGGATATTTCCACATTGACAAACTTTGGCAGATTGGCAACCTCCACGGTTTCCCTTGCCGGAGCTGTATCGGCATCAAAATAAGTCCCATAAACCTCATTTATTTGTGAAAACTGGTTCATGTCCTTAATAAATATTGAGGTTTTGATGACGTGCTCGAAAGTCATTCCCGCTTCTTCAAGAATGGCCTTTAAATTTTCCATGGACTGTTTGGTCTCTGCCTTGATATCACCTTCAACCAAATTGCCGGTAGCCGGATCGATTGGGATCTGACCGGAAATGTAGAGTGTATCCTTTATAAGTACGGCTTGGTTGTATGGTCCAATAGGGGCTGGAGCTTTTGGGGTATTGATTATTTTTTTCATTGTATTTACAGTTTTTCAGTGCCTTGGTGAACCAACAAATTTAAGGTAATTCTAATTTTGACTTCTATTTTCCCATTTAAGGTCGCTGAGGATGGAACTTTTTATACCGATAAAGAAGTACCAACGTTCATAGGTTCCAAAGGGTGTCCAATCAAAACTCAACTTAAAACTCCCTAAATCCCGTTTAAAGGCCAAACGGGTATCCGTAAACCCATTATCCTTTAAATCGTATCCCGAGTTAAATCCGACCTCCCATTTTGGCCCCAGCTGTATATTGCCGGAAAACATCAGGGAATGGTTGGAAATCTCGTTTTGTCTGTTACTATTGCTGTAGGTGGCAACATAGGTGAAACGTGCGTCCCAAGGAAGGGAGGTGTTGTAAATGGGGTTGTCATCATTTTGCTCACCCTTATTTTTGTCTCCAAAATTGGAACTGCTGGTCCTTGGGTCCTCCATGGCAAAGGGATTGGCCCCAAAATCATTTGAAGACTGTTCATCCCGGCCCTCCTTTGATTTTTGTTGTCCACCCCCTTTTTTGAACATTTCACTGTTCAAGGAAAAGCTTGTGTTTACCCTGGCAGAGGTCAAGCGTGCCAGTCCACCGCCATTGTTGATGTTCAAGGTATTTATCCTAGTGCCATTATTGTCGATCGCGTAGGGGTCAAAAGTAGCGGAAAAGTTGATGGGGACATTTTTTATGATTTCCGTCGACCCGCTCATACTAATGGGGCTGAGCTTAAGTGAATCGGCTTCCATGTTATAGCTCGTGGAAAAAGTAAGGTTGCTCAAAATGCTTACAAGCTTGGGTTCGGTTGCCGTGGAATCTTTGTCCCTGACCTTTGCCTCCAGTGTATTTTGAAGTGAAAAGCTGACCGTACTGCTCTTGTTCAACGAAGGACTTCCGTAAATACTGTTTTGGTAGGGCGTATACTGTACCTCGTCACCATCTTCGTCGATATAGGTTTCGTAAAACTGTTCGAAAGATGGGCTGTAACTATAACTGATGGATGGGCGCATTACGTGGCGCAGGGCTTGGATTTTTTTTCCTTCGCCAAAATTCCAGGTACCGTAGACCGTGGTACCGATACTGGCCCCGAAATTATATTTGTTAAAGCGGTCGAACCCGGCAATGGTGTCCGTGACCACTTCCTCCTCGACCGCATCGTATGCCTTGCTGACGGTTTCCATGGTCCAGATATCCTCGTATGTCCCACTTAAACTGACGCTCAGGTATTTTGCCACTTTGAAATTTGTGGCCAGGGGAATCCTATGTCTTGCCCCTATCTGCGCATCATCGAACATCCCGCTCTTAAAAAAGTTCTCCTCATCGGTGGTTATACTGTTCTGGGCGTTCAGATCGTATTGGAAGTTGATATTGTCAATAATGCCATTCTTGGTCTCGTCCCGTTTCACAAAGGGATAGATCCTTTCCATGCTCGCAGTCAATGTCGGCAGGGTCATATTGATGACCTGTGTCCTTGAGTTTTGGGTATGGCTCAATGTTAAACTGGTATTCACCGAAGGATATGCCGGGAATGTTTTGGAGTAGCTTATGGATGACGCAAAGGTGTTCGTTTGTGTGTTGTTCCGGTTTACCTGGTTCAACGAATTGGTATAGTACTGGCTGGATCCCAAGTTGACCGAGGCCGAAAACCGGGAGTTGGGACTGGCCTTGGAGTCCTGGGAGTGCGATATACGGATATTATAGTTGCTCGTTCTGCTATAGTCACTGAACCCTTTTTGACTGTTCACCAGATTTTCATAGCTGATATTGATGTTGCCACTGAACTTATACCTTTTGGTATAGATGGACCTCCCTATAAACCCATAACTTCCGTTGGTGTAATAATCCCCGGTCACACTGACATCCACATAGTCACTTATGGGAAGATAATAGCCTCCGTTTTGGATAAAATAGCCCCTGTTGGGGTCGTTGCCAAAGGTCGGGAACAAAATACCCGCCACCCTTCCGGTGGTCAGTGGGAAATAAGCGAACGGCAAGGCGATCGGTGTGGGTACATCCATTATGTACATATTGCTATAACCGGCAATGATTTTCTTTTTGGGGACAAACTTGGCCTTCCGGACCCTGATATAGTAGTCCGGGTTGACCGTATCACTGGAAGTTGTCAGCTTGCCCTCACTTAGAAAATAGACCGAGTCATTTTCCTTTTTGGTCTTTTGGGCGTATACCTTCATAGCATCACTCCCCAATTGGCCCAAACCGGCCTGTTGTTCGGTTCTGGAGTTCCATATCAATGCTTTCTGGGTATCAAAATTGAAACGTATGGAATCTGGCCGTACCTCATTTTCACCCTGTTTGAAGAAGGGTAACTGCGAATAGTTCCCCAAGGAATCTACCATTCTCCCCGCATAGACCTCGTTTTTTACGTAGTCCATGACAATGACACCTGCTTTGAGCTCCGTATCCTGATAATAAATTTCAGCTTGGTCGTACAAATAGATTTTATTGTCCTTTTGGCTGAGTTTCACATAGTCTTTTGCCTTGTATTTAATTTTGTCCAACAACAAGGGCTGTTTCTTTGGCACGGTATCTGTATCAACAGAATCGACCTTAACGGAGTCGTTCAAGATGTTCGGGGGCAACAATGGTGCGGTGATGGTGTCTTTTACCACCTTTATGGGCAAAGGTGTAATTTGGTCTTCCTGAGCACTTAAAGTTACGATGCCACAAAGAAGAACAAATAGGAAAACTAAAAAATGTTTATTTGGTTGCAACGTGATAAATCCTATTTTTGTGCTAGACGGCCCAGTTTAGGGGTCAAACTTACATATATTTTTTGTTCTACTAATTGGGGATTACAATATTTTTAACCATTACAGAACACAATAATTACTCAGTTCTTATGAATAAAAGTCGGTTAGCATTTTTAATTATTCCACTACTGGTCCTTCCGTTGGCCTCTTTCAACAAAAATGGTACCGAGGTTCAGCTAAAGGATAAATTTGTTGTGGTTTTGGATGCTGGGCATGGCGGACATGACCCAGGGAACATAGGTAACGGGTATTTGGAAAAGAAAATAGCACTGGCCATTGTGCTGAAAATTGGGGAAGAGTTGGAGAAGCAACCCGATATAAAAGTGGTCTATACCAGAGATGACGATACGTTTGTTGATTTGTTCGAGAGGGGACAAATAGCTAATAAGGCCAATGCGGACCTTTTTGTTTCCGTACACTGCAATGCCCATAATTCAGATGCTTACGGAACGGAGACCTACGTTTTGGGGCTGCATGCCAATCGCCAAAACTTTGAAGTGGCCAAAAAAGAGAACTCGGTGATTTATTTGGAAGATGATTATGAGCAACGATATGCGGAGTATGATATCAACTCCCCCGAATCAGTGATCGGTTTGACCATAATGCAAGAAGAGTTTTTGGATCAAAGTATCCTTTTGGGAAAAAAGCTTCAGGATAATTTTACGGTAAAACTTAAACGGAAAGACAGAAAGGTAAAGCAAGCAGGTTTCATTGTACTGCATCAAACCTTTATGCCCAGTGTGTTGATAGAAGCCGGTTTTTTGACCAATAAAAATGAAGGGAGCTACCTGAACTCGAAAAAGGGCCAAAATGAAATGGGCAAGGCCATTGCCGATGCCATATTGGCCTACAAAGAGGATATCGGGTTTACCGCAGCCCCGATTGCCGACACCCCAAAAATTGAAGATGTGGAAGTGGCGATAAATTTACCGGAAGAGACCACTAATAAAGTTGAGGATGGGGAAAAAGAAGAACGATCTACCGTAAAGGAAGAAGTACAAGTAACGAACGAAACCAAAAAAGAGAATGCAGGAGTAGTATTTAAGGTGCAATTGATGGCAAGTGGAAAAACAATCCCATTGAATGCCAGCAATTTTAATGGATTAAGTGACCTGTCCAAAGAACCATACAAGAATATGTACAGATATATGTATGGAAGTGCCAGTACTTATGAAGAAGCCAAACAGTTAAAGAAAAATGCGGATGCCAAAGGCTACACAACTTCTTATATTGTTGCGTACAAGGACGGGACAAGGGTTCCTTTAAAGGAAGCTTTGAAGTAGATTTGACCCAAATCCATTCTTGTGAAAATTATTCCTAATTTTGTTTAAACCATAAACCGAATCTTTTGAAACTATCCAGGGAAGTCAAAACTGGGATTATCGTAGTCGCTGGAATCGTGGCCTTCATTTTTGGGCTTAGCTACTTAAAATCCTCTCCGCTTTTTGAAAACAATAAAACCTTTTACGCTGTTTACGATAATGTTGGCGGCCTACAACCTGGAACCCAGGTTTCCATCAATGGATACAATGTGGGCAACGTTACCAGTATTAATTTTAAGGATAGTTCAGGTAAATTGTTGGTCACATTGTCCATTAACAATGAATTTGAATTTTCCGAAAACAGCATAGCCGAGCTCTTTGATACGGGTATCATCGGTGGGAAAGGGGTCCAGATTGTCCCCGTTTTTGACGATGCCTTAAGGGCAAAATCGGGTGACACCCTACAATCCCAGATAAAACCGGGCCTTACGGAGTTGGTACAGCAAAAGTTGACACCATTGCAAATGAAGGTGGAGGGTGCGGTATCCAATGCAGATTCATTATTGATGAACGTAAACCAAATATTGGACGACCCCACCAAACGGCAGCTCCAGCAAACCATTGTTTCGTTGAACGAACTTGTCAGGGCATTCAAGGGCAGTGCGGACAATTTGAACGTATTGCTGGAAAACAATAAGAAGCAACTGGATAGTTCCTTGAAAAATGTCAGCCATATCACTGCCAACTTTTCGAAATTATCGGATTCCTTGGTAAGTGCTGATTTTGGGGGCACACTTGCTGAATTCCAGACCACGGTGAGCAAATTGAACGGGATACTCTCCAAAATTGAAAGGGGAGAAGGTTCCTTGGGCAAATTGCACCAAGATGATGCCCTGTACAACAATTTGGCGGAAGCATCAAGGGAGCTGGACCTTCTGTTACAGGACTTCAGGCTGAACCCTAAACGCTACGTCAACGTTTCCGTATTTGGCAAAAAGCAAAAGGAATATACGCTCCCGGAAAACGACCCTGCCGAAGAAGAAAACCCTAGCGAACAAAAAGAAAATCAATAATGGAATATTTGCCCAATATCATATTTGCATTGGCCCTTATCGTAGGGATTGGTTTTTTTGCCCGAAACGTAAAAAAACTGTCCAGGAACATTAAGCTTGGAAAAGACGTCGATGTTAGCGATAACAAACCCCAAAGGTGGCGCAATATGGCAAGGATTGCCTTGGGCCAGACCAAAATGGTGGTACGTCCGGTACCCGGTATTTTGCACATTTTGGTCTATGTGGGCTTCATCATTATCAATATTGAAGTGTTGGAGATCGTTCTTGATGGACTCTTGGGTACCCACAGACTGTTTTCCCAACTGGGGTCTTTGTACAATTTTCTGATAGGCTCATTTGAAGTATTGGCTTTGTTGGTGATCGTTGCCGTTGTCGTTTTCTGGATTCGAAGAAACATCATCCGTATCCAACGGTTCATAAAGCCGGAAATGAAAGGTTGGCCCAAAACCGACGGGAATATGATCTTGTACATAGAGTTTGTGCTGATGACTTTGTTCCTTACCATGAACGCTGCGGATTTTCAACTACAGCAACTGGGGGTCGATCATTACGTGCAGGCCGGGGCCTTTCCCGTCAGCCAGTTTATTGTCCCCTTATTGGAGGGGCTTTCAACGCCTTCATTGATACTGGTGGAAAGAACGACTTGGTGGTTGCATATTTTGGGCATTCTGGCCTTTTTGAACTACCTCTATTATTCAAAACATCTGCACATCTTATTGGCTTTCCCGAACACCTATTACGGAAAACTAACGCCACTTGGGCAATTCAATAATCTGGAATCCGTCACTAAGGAGGTAAAATTGATGATGGATCCAGATGCGGACCCATTTGCGGCACCTGCCGAAGATGAATCGGCGGAACCCGAAAAGTTTGGGGCTTCGGACGTTATGGATTTGAATTGGGTACAGTTGCTCAATGCATATACCTGTACAGAATGTGGACGGTGTACCTCGGAATGTCCCGCCAATCAAACGGGAAAAAAATTATCCCCGAGAAAAATAATGATGGATACCCGAGATCGTTTGGAAGAAGTGGGCAAGATCATAGATGCCAACAAAGGGGAATTTGTGTCCGATGGCAAACAATTGTTGGACGATTATATCAGCCGGGAAGAACTTTGGGCGTGTACCACCTGCAACGCATGTGTGCAAGCCTGTCCAGTGAGCATAGACCCATTATCCATTATTGTGGAAATGCGCAGGTATCTGGTAATGGAGCAATCGGCAGCACCAATGGAGCTGAACAACATGATGTCCAACATTGAGAACAACGGAGCTCCTTGGCCTTACAATCAAATGGACCGTTTAAACTGGGTAAACGAATAAATCAAGCACTATGAGCGAACAATTGAAGGTAAAAACCATGCAGGAGTTTATGGCCGAAGGCAAACAGCCGGAGATCTTGTTTTGGGTCGGGTCTGCAGGTAGCTATGATGATCGTGCCAAAAAGATAACCAGGGCTTTCGTGAAGTTGTTGAACAAGGCCCAGGTGGATTTTGCAGTTTTGGGTACAGAAGAAAGTTCTACGGGAGATGTGGCAAAACGGGCCGGAAACGAATTTTTGTTCCAGATGCAGGCGATGATGAACATTGAGCTGTTGAACGGCTACGAAATAAAACGAATCGTAACTTGTGACCCACATTCCTTTAATACCCTTAAAAACGAGTATCCGGGATTGGGGGGCAATTACGATGTTATCCACCATACACAATATTTAAAGGAACTCATGGACTCTGGGCGGCTCTCTGTGACAGGGGAAGGATACAGGGGAAAGCGAATTACTTTTCACGACCCTTGTTACCTGGGGAGGGCAAACGCTATTTTTGATGCCCCCAGGGAGGTGCTTTCCCGGACCAATGCCGAATTGGTAGAAATGAAACGCCATAAGAAGACAGCCTTATGTTGTGGAGCGGGAGGGGCGCAAATGTTCAAGGAGCCTGAGAAAGGGGATATGGACATTAATGTACTACGTACCAAGGACGCTTTGGAGACCAAACCGGACATAATAGCAACAGGATGTCCCTACTGCAACACCATGATGACCGATGGGATAAAAGCACACGAAAAAGAAGATAGTGTCACTGTTTTGGATGTTGCCGAGTTGTTGGCCAATGCCCAAGGCTTATAAAATGATACATGCAAAGACCGTTTTTAGATAGATGATATGCTAGTGGATTTTAATGAATTGCCGGATAATGCCAGAATTTGGATTTATCAAGCAAACAGGAGTTTTACGGATGCGGAAATAGATGAACTGCAAGCCAGTGTCGCCGAATTTCTAAAGGAATGGACCGCCCACGGTAGTCACTTGCATGCCGGTTTTGAAATCAGGTACAAGAGGTTTATCGTAATCGGCTTGGACCAGACCAATGCCAGTGCTTCCGGTTGTTCCATTGATGCTTCCGTACGTTTTATCCAAAGCTTGGAAAAGAAATATAACGTGGAATTATTGGATAGGATGAATGTATCCTTTAAGCAAGGCGAGTACATTGCGTACAAACCCTTAAAGGACTTTAAAAAACTTGCCAAGGCAAAATCTGTTTCTCCAAATACCATAGTTTTCAATAATTTGGTGGCCACCAAACAGGAATATCTGGAGAATTGGGAGGTACCCGCCAGTGAAAGTTGGCATTCAAGATTTGTATAGCCAAATGCTTAATTTATCTTAATTTTCGTGCTTTCCTCGATGAAATGCAATATTTTTATCGGCAATAAGTTCAGGTCTCAGACAAGAAATTTATGCGGATAAATCCTTACTTTCCCCTTTTTCTACTAATTTGTTTACAAGCTGTTGGACAACATGATCCATTGGTGGTCAAAGACTCTGTGGCCCAAATGGCTTGGGTTGAGAATACCTATAACAATTTGTCCGTAGAGGAACGTATTGGGCAATTGTTTATGGTGAGTGTCGCATCAAACCAGGGTAGGTCTGCAACCGATAAGGTGAAAGAACTTGTTAGGGAGCACGGTATCGGCGGGGTTATTTTTTTGGTGGGCGGACCGGTCCAACAAGCCCGATTGACCAATGAATATCAAGCCGTCTCAAAAGTGCCTTTGTTGATTGGTTCGGATGCAGAATGGGGCTTGGCCATGCGATTGGATTCCACCTACGCATTTCCTTGGAACATGACCCTGGGTGCCATTCAAGACAGTACCATTGTGGAAAGGGTCGGGCATCAAATAGGAAAACACGCCAAACGTTTGGGGGTACATATCAATTTTGCCCCAGACCTGGATGTCAACAACAACCCAAAGAATCCCATCATCGGAAACCGTTCGTTTGGGGAGGACCCCAAAAATGTTGCCCAAAAAGGAAGGGCGTTCGTAAGAGGTTTGGAAAAAGCCGGGGTGCTTTCCAGCGGCAAGCACTTTCCCGGCCATGGGGACACCGCTACCGATTCGCACAAGGCATTGCCCATAATCAATTCTTCCGTGGAACGATTGGATACCCTTGAACTGTACCCCTTCAAAAACGTTATGGAAAGTGGATTGAGCTCAACAATGGTGGCACATTTGGATGTACCCAGTCTGGAACCAAGGGAAGGCCATCCTTCCACATTGTCAAAAAATATCGTTACCGGAGTGTTGCAGGAACAGATGGGCTTCCAAGGTTTGGTCATTACCGACGCCCTTAATATGAAAGCGGTTTCCCAGTTTGCCCCGGAAGGCGAAGTGGAGCTGCAAGCTTTTTTGGCAGGGAACGATATGCTATTGATGCCCGAAAATGTCCTCAAGGCAAAAGAAACTTTCCTAAAGGCTTATGACGAAGGTGTCATCAGTGAAGAGCGATTGGCCCGATCCGTAAAAAAAATATTGATGGCCAAATATAAGGTTGGTCTATACAATTACACCCCCGTTGATTTGAAAAATCTATACGAAGATCTAAATGGTATAGAAAACGATGTGATCTATGAGGAGGCGATTGAAGCTGCAATTACAGTTGTGAAGAACAACTTTTCTTTGATGCCCATTAAAAAACTGGACAATAAAAAAATAGCTTACGTACACTTTGGGGATGACTCGGGGAGTACTTTTTTTAAATCGTTGAACAGGTTTTACAAGGTGACCCATATCAAGGCCAAGGATATTGCCGAGTATAAAAGGGAACTGGCAAATTATAACTTGGTCATTATAGGTTTCCACAAGAACAATGGAAGTCCATGGAAAGATTATAAATTCTCCAAGAACGAGCTGTTTTGGTTAGGGGAAATATCCCGGTTACGGACAAGCAATACCATTTTGGCACTGTTTGCAAAGCCCTACGCCCTGCTCGACGTTCTTAATTTTGACACTACGGACGGGGTAGTGGTGGGCTATCAGAACAGTGAAATAGCCCAGGAAAAAGTAGCGGAAGTGATCTTTGGTGCCATCGGGGCAACCGGAAAGCTGCCCGTGTCCGCCCACAATGAGTTTCCGGTGGGTACAGGGATCAATGTCAAACCGATACAACGATTGGGGTATAGTATCCCGGAACGGGTCGGCATGAGTTCCGAGATGTTGGCGGAAGTGGACACCCTGGTCCAGCACGGATTGGACTCTTTAATGTTTCCGGGCGCACAGGTTTTGGTTGCGAGAAGGGGAAAAGTAATCTACAACAAGAGTTTTGGCAAACCCACCTATCAATCGGAAAAGAAGATCACCGAAGAATCAATTTATGATCTGGCTTCGTTGACAAAGATACTTTCCACTTTGCCCATGATCATGAAAATGGAGGAAGAGGGCAAGATTGCCTTGAACTATACCTTTAAGGATTTGATTCCGGAATATGCGGACACCGAATTAAAGGATGTATCTGTACTCAAGGCACTAACACATTACGGTCGTCTGCCATCATGGATAGCTTTTTATTTGGACACATTGACCAAGGATAGAAAACCTTCCCCCGAATTTTACAGACCGAACCCATCCGAAGCTTTTCCATATAAGGTCGCCGAGCACTTGTATCTTACACGATCTTATAAGGACTCCATCTATAAGAGAATTGGGAGGCAGAGCCTAAAATCCAACAGGTACCGCTATAGTGATGTTGGTTACTACGTTTTTAAGGAATATATAGAAAAAACCTATAACAAGCCTATCGACCAGCTGGTGGATGAGTTTCTGTATAAGCCCATGGGACTGCAACGGACCACCTTCAACCCATTAAAAAAATTTTCAAAAGATGAGATAGTTCCCACCGAAGAGGACGACTATTTTAGGTATCAGACGGTTCAAGGGTATGTTCATGATATGGGAGCTGCCATGCAAGGAGGGGTTGGGGGACATGCAGGGCTTTTTAGTACTGCCAATGAGGTGGCCAAGATCATGCAAATGTATCTGCAGGGTGGATATTATGGGGGAGAGCGTTTTTTTAACGCACGTACGGTAAAGAGATTCAACACCTGTTATTTTTGCAATAAAAATGTTAGACGTGGAGTTGGTTTTGATAAACCACAATTAGAGGGCAAGGGCCCCACATGCGGCTGTGTTTCCAGAAATAGTTTTGGACATAGCGGTTTTACGGGAACCTACACATGGGCCGACCCGGATGAAGGGATCGTTTATGTTTTCCTATCCAACAGGACCTATCCGTCTGCGACCAATACTTTATTGATAAAATCTGGATTGCGTACGCGAATTCAGCAGGCCATTTATGATTCCATTATCGATTAGGTATATATTTTACCTTAGATTTGTCTTATGAAAATAGCCATTGTATGTTACCCAACGTTCGGCGGTAGTGGTGTTGTTGCCACGGAATTGGGTATTGCCCTTGCGGAGCGGGGACACGAAGTACATTTTATCACTTACCGTCAACCCGTTCGTTTGGAACTATTGGGGAACAACATACATTTTCATGAGGTACATGTTCCTGAATATCCCTTGTTTCATTACCAACCTTATGAACTGGCACTTTCCAGTAAGTTGGTGGACACGATCAAACTATATGGTATTGAGCTGTTGCACGTACATTATGCCATTCCGCACGCCTATGCCGGGTACATGGCCAAAAAAATGTTGCAGGAATCCGGTATTTTCATACCTATGATCACTACATTGCACGGTACCGATATCACCCTGGTGGGAAAGCATCCGTTTTACAAACCCGCGGTCACCTTCAGTATAAACAAATCCGATGTAGTCACCTCTGTTTCAGAAGCCCTAAAAAAGGATACCTTAAAACTTTTTGATATAGAAAAGGAAATCGAGGTGGTCCCCAATTTTATTGAAACCACTAAATACCAAAACAATTACACGGATTGTCAGCGTTCCATGATGGCCAAGGAAGATGAGCGCATCATCACCCATATCAGTAATTTTAGAAAGGTAAAACGGATTCCGGACGTCATAAAAATATTCCATCGCATACAAAAAGAGATCCCCGCAAAACTTATCATGGTGGGGGAAGGCCCGGAAAAAGAGCGGGCAGAAGATTTGTGCGATGCTTTGGGAATAAAGGAAAAGGTACTGTTCCTGGGCAACAGCAACGAAATTGACAGGATTCTTTGTTTCTCCGATCTGTTCCTTTTGCCCTCCGAGACCGAGAGTTTTGGATTGGCGGCCTTGGAGGCCATGATCAATAAAGTTGCGGTGATCTCAAGTAATACTGGTGGGATTCCAGAAGTAAACATTGACGGTGTTTCCGGTTATTTGGCAGATGTTGGGGATGTGGATACCATGGCCCAAAAGTCCATTGAAATTTTGAAGGACGACCGTACCTTGGAAAAGTTCAAAGAAAATGCATTCAATGTAGCATCCAAGTTCGATATTGTTCATATCTTACCCTTATATGAAGATATTTACGAGAAAGCTTATAAATCCCGTTTTAAGAACACCTTTTAGTGATTAAGTACTTTTTCCTCATAGCGATAACGTGTTTGCTCTCTTGTAAGGCCCAAAAGGAGGGGCACTCCCCCGTTGGTGAAAAAATTGAAAATATGGTTTTGGTAGATCACGACAGTTTTAGCAATATTGAAACTTACGAAACCAGAGTGATCAAGGATGAAAAATCCTTGCGCAAGTTTTATTCGGAAATAAACAAAACCCGTAAACCGGGACGTCCCGTTCCCAAGGTGGATTTCTCGAAGGAAATGGTGCTTTTGGTGTGCCTGGGTGAACAGAATGGCAGGCAAAACGCCGTTCTTTCAAAAGTAAAGGAAACGGACAGTGAAATTTCCATAGCTGTTGAGATGATCAAGGAACAGGGAGAAATTACCGTCCAACCCGTATATTTTCCATTTTATCTCTACAAAATGCCTTTGGTCGATAAAACCATTACTTTCCAAAAGATTGATAATTAACGATTTAAAAATCGATGTTACTTCTTATCGAAAATTAGCGCACTTGAAAGTGCAAAGTTCTGTTTTTTGGACAGTTGACCTAGCTTTGTGGTCGATAACCTCAAATCGATAAAAATGAATATCTCTAAACCCGTTGTGGTGGTCTTTGCATTGATCTTTTCCGCTTTGACCTTTGCCCAAGATGTTGAATTGACGAAAAAGGACAGTATAGTTGAAAGTTACTGGTTGGTGACTTTGGGCACCAATATTGTCGATGATTCCGGTGATGAATTCGGTGAACTTTTTGATCTCAGTGACGGCTGGAACATGGTTCCTTACCCTTCTAGGGCAAGTGTTGGCCGTTATTTTAAAAATGGTCTTGGATTGGAGGCCATTGGTACCTACAATCGCTATAAAGAAGGAAAGATCATTGATAATGTGGCCAATACTGAAGATATAGATTATTGGGGCCTTGATTTTAGGGTGAGCTACGATTTAAATATGATCTTGGGCGAAACAGGTTTTTTTGACCCTTACATCGGAATTGGCGCAGGTTATACAGATGCCAACAATCAGGGAAGGGGAACGTACAATGCGGTTATAGGTTTTAGGACATGGTTCTCCGATCATTGGGGACTTGATTTCAACTCTACCGGTAAATGGGCCATGGATACGGAAAATGCTTCAAACCATATACAACATGCCCTTGGTGTAGCCTATAGGTTTGAGGTGGAAAAAGGACTTTCCAGAAAGGGAGAAGAGAAATTGGCCCTATTGGAAGAACTGGAAAAAGAACAACAGCGTATCCAAGATTCCATTGCTCAGGCAGAAGAAGCTAAAAGATTGGCAGAACGTTTGCAGAAAGAAAAGGAAGCAGCTGAACTCGCTGCCGCGGAAAAGGCAAAAAGAGAGGCGGAAGAGGCCAGAAAGGCCGCACTCCAAACTAAAATAAACAATTTGGGCAATGTTTACTTTAAGTTGAACTCTTCCTATCTGACCTCCAAGGACAAGGATCTATTGGATCAGTTGGTCGCCATTATGGAAGATGAGCCAAATTTGATCATTAAGGTAACCGCCCATACAGATTCCAGAGGAACAAAAACGTACAACCAATGGCTTTCGGAAAGAAGGGCCGAACGCACGGTGGAATATATCATTTCCAAAGGAATTTCAGAAAGTAGGATCAGTCATGAAGCCTATGGAGAAACCCGATTGGTAAACGAATGTGAGGATGGGGTACGATGTACCGAGGAGGAACATGCAAAGAATAGAAGGTCGGAGTTTGTGATTACCAGCTTCTAAAAAAAGATAATAGTTCAAACAAACAAAGGCCCAGAAATTTTCTGGGCCTTTGTTTGTTTATTTCCTTGGAATGACCCGTCCCGGGTTCCCCACAACAGTTGTATCGGGTTCAACTTTCCGGATCACAACACTTCCAGCCCCTATAAGGCTGCCTTTTCCCACTTCCCCAATTCCCGTCATTATGGTAGCCCCAATTCCAACATAAACATAATCTTCGATGGTTAGATTGGCCCCCACATTTACCCCGGATGACATGAAAACACCATTTCCGATGTTGACATGGTGACCTATGGTCGTGGACATATTGATCATAAAGAAATCCCCGATTTTTGTGTGTGGCATTACAATGCTCCCGGCCAAAATATAATTTGCTTCCCCCAATTCGGCATCTGGACCGATACATGCCGTGCGATGAATAAAACTAGGTGTTCGGTACCCAATTTTTTTACACTCGGTCAAAAAGTGTTCCCGCATCAAATTGTCACCGATCGGACAATAAATGGCATTGGCCCTATTTTTGAGCTTATTTTCATGAAGATCCTGAAAAGTGCCCATCACTGGAATTCCAAGTATTTCTCTTCCAAAAAGGTCCTTATTGTCGTCAACAAAGCCTATGACCTTGATGCCTTCTTCTCTTAGGTAGGAAGCATAGATCTGTCCATGGGTCCCCGCCCCTATAATGATAGAATTATTGTTCATTGTCGTTTCCTGTAAATGGCACCATGCCGATTTGTTCATTGTCGTCTATGTCCTTTCTCAAAAGCACCTTTTTTATAGTGAGCAGTATTATTTTAACATCGGTCAAAAAAGAAATATTGTTAACGTACCATACATCCAATTCAAATTTTTTGTTCCAAGTTATCGCATTTCTTCCATTTACCTGGGCCCATCCGGTTATTCCTGGTCTGGTAAGGTGTCGTTTTCTCTGCTCATCATTATAAAGGGGCAAGTATTTCGGCAACAATGGTCGGGGACCTATCAAGCTCATTTCAC
This sequence comes from Allomuricauda sp., assembly GCF_002699205.1. Classification (GTDB taxonomy): domain Bacteria; phylum Bacteroidota; class Bacteroidia; order Flavobacteriales; family Flavobacteriaceae; genus Flagellimonas. Next base: position 1,564 of record NZ_PABT01000038.1, on the reverse strand, counting down.
CCTTCAGAACATTGAAAAGTTGTGGTAATTCGTCCAAGGATGTCTTTCTTATAAATCTTCCTACTGGAGTTATCCTTTCATGGTTTGGCAAAAGCTGACCGTTTGCATCCTTTTTGTCGTTCATTGATTTAAACTTTATCAATTTGAACAGTTTTTCATTTTTCCCAGGCCGCGTTTGGGTAAAGAAAGGTTTCCCTTTGTTTGAGAAAAACAGAAAAATGGTCAGAAACAAAATAATCGGCGATGCTAAACAAATGAGCAATAACGAAACCAAGATATCGATTAATCTCTTGAAAAAATTGGCATACATATGTTTGGTGTTGAATGGTTAGTTGTTTAAAAAGGGGAAGGACAAAAGTATCTCAAAGTAATTTATTATAAAAATCCAACAACAAGGTTTGTTGGCCTACCAAATTGGTATATCATGATTTATATACAAAAAAGCCATCTACAGTGCTTTTGTTTCGGAAGACCCCAAATATCATGGACAAAAGCTTTGTACCAATTGAATTGTCCGTTTCCGATGATTTTTGGGGAAATTTTCCAGAACTGTGCTTATAATGTTCTTATCCGCTATAAGAAAACCTTTCAAAGAACAGGATATTGTATTTACACTTAAAAGATAATTAAAGGAAAATGGTAAAATCTCACAATCAAATATTTGAGGTAATGTTGGTATGAATACTGTTTAAAAGAGGTTCTTTTGAGAATCTATTTGCCAAATTTGAGTTTCAATATGATAATGTGTGAAAAAAGTGTCATTTTATCCCGATTCTTTACCGTTTTGTAAGGTTGATGATTAAAGGAAATAAGACCAAGATTTAATCAAGTGTTCACTCATAGCTTTTTTTTGCGTTTCATCGATATTTTTTATGAAAAATATGGACTGCGTATCGATAGGTATATTTTTGTATTAACCCCCTTTTGTGTCAACCTAAAAACCTCAATTTCAATGCCTAAAAAATTACTCTTTATTTTAATGCTTGTTGGAGCATCAAATGTATTTGCACAAAATTTATATGATGATTCCAATGCGGCCTCACCGAACAATGAAACAAATTCGACCACAGGTTGGTCCGGTTCGGCCCTTTTGTTTTCAGACAATACCGATGCCCAATCTGGATTGTATTCGATTAGGGCAGAATCCAACGGTAACAATGGTACTTATGTGGAGTATTCATTTGACGCAGTGGTCGGTGAAAATTACACAATTTCTATTTGGGCAAGGGAGGGCGACCAATCCAACCAACCTGCTTTTGCCAATTGGCAAGGGTTGAGTGGATTTAGTACAACCAATATTTTGGGCACTACTTGGACGGAATACGTTTTCAACGTAACTGCGACTTCGACCAGTCCTGGAATTAGGGTATATACGAGCCCATGGGCGGCTAGACTTCAGGCTGGGAACGCGGTTTTAATTGACAATATATCCATTCTCCCTGAAGGAGGAGGTGAAACGGACAACGAAGCGCCGAGTGCGGTAGTGGACCTGTCCTCCTCCGGTACGACATCAACGGGCACGGTACTTTCATGGAGCGCGTCCACGGACAATGTTGGCGTGGTG
>NZ_PABT01000037.1 GCF_002699205.1 Allomuricauda sp. | reverse complement strand
GTATATTTACAATAGTTAATCAATTGTAAAACAGTTAAATACATCGTTTATGAACCAATTTTTTTCATCCCTTGAAAAAACGGGGATACGACAGTTGGGGCTGAGCATCACCTTTTCCGATGGAGAGGTATCGGTGTCCGTTCTGCCCAAGAGCCATGCCGATGACAAGGGACTGAAATCCCTAAGACCATTGAGCCTACGGGCAAGTGTCGAGGAAATGGACAACAAGTTCTTCGAGGCCGTCCAAAGACCATTGGAGCGCACAAAGACCATGTTCGACAGCGTGGAGGCCTATGAAGCATCACTAAAGGTTTCAGAGGGCAGGACGGCAAAGGCCAAGAAACAGAAAGAATCCGTGGGCAAGAAGGCCACCGCCTTGCAGAGCCTGATCAAGGATAAGGACTTCAACCCGATGAAAGACCATGAGAGGGCGATCAAAGCCGCCAAGGAGATCTTGGCACTAGACCCCGATAACAAAGAGGCCAAAAAGGTCTTGGAGCAGATGTCCCAATATGAATCACCAAACCTTTTCCAAGATGCAGATCGCTAACATAACACGAAAGTACCTTTTCCTGAACGGTAACAGGGAAAAGATCGAACTGGAGGACATTGACCCCGAAATGGGGCATGAACGGATCATGGAGCATTATTCCGCACTATATCCCGAACTGACCAATGCCAATGTCGTGGACAAGGGCATCAATGATGGGTTACATGAGATACACTTCCAATCATTGGCAGGAACCAAAGGTTGATGATATGAACGTGGATGAATTTTTAAACAAGGGAAAATGTACAACACCATCAAAGACCATCACCTCACGGGAACTCACGGAGTTCCACAACGACCTTTTCAGGGCGTTCCAACAGGAAAGCCACACCATAGGGACAAGGCGGATGAAGGCATTGTTAAGAAGGACAGACTGTTTCCTAACGTGAACGTATGGCCCATTGCCCTGAACGATTTATCGGAAAAGTATTCAGGTGACGGACTTCGCCAATTGGCAAGGTTGATGGTGGAGGTTACCCGAAAGTTCACGGGGAGCATCGATTCTTGGAGGTTCGATAACGGGGACAGCTTGCAAGGCCTTATCCTTAGATGTGCGAACAGGCTCAGGGACAGGGCAAGGGTCGATCTGATCGATGTGTACCACAATTGTGACGGGGAATTGGAACTAGACCTGAAACGGTACATTGGGAACAAGGGCAATATCTACTGTATCAACCTAATGCCGTTGTACGGGATGAAGCGCAAGAACAGAAACTTGTTCGAGATACTCCTATCCTTCATCAAGGGACTTCCCTTTGATTCGATCTTCGATACGTGTGAGGACAGGATCGACTGGATATGGACTTTTTTGATCGAGGAAATGGCATATTGTAGGGAAGCCCACAATGAGGATTATGGAGAGCGTTTGAAAGGTTCAGTTGATTTTCTGAGTCGCTACGAAAGGAAATACAACGACTTTCAAATTATGGACTGGAAATCCCGATTGGAAAGCTACCGACCCCAAAAGGATGTATATAGGAAGCTAAAAGAACTCCTTTTGACTTCGGAAAAGTTGGATTTTCAGGTGGTACAACGGATATCCGTCCGTGATGGATATGAGAGCATGGTCGATTTTTACCATACGTTCTTGATAACCGATGATGGCGAGAGCGAGTTTACCCGATCGTACATCAACATGCTCAATGATTGCTCCAATGAGTACGATCTGCTCTCCACGTATTCCCATGCAACCGTGAGCAACAATGGGATGGAGACCTTTGAGGAAGGATTGGAGGAAAAACTAAAGGAAGTGGAAAACTTTATTTGTGAACTGAACGAACTGATGGAACGGATTTGATATGGAAAAGATCATGGAATTGGACATGGACGATCATTTGGCGCCAAAATTTGCATTGATAGGCTATGCCAGTACACCGAGTTATTATAATACGGAGCACTATTTTGCCTACCATAGGATAGTCGGGGAATGTCTTACAGCGGGGATGCCCCTGACCAAGGACACTGCAAGGAACCTGTTCAGGTGCTTGGAAGGGGAATTGATAAAATTCTCCTTTAAGGGACTGTTGCCCAAGAACCTTATCCACTTCGGTTTTAAGGGCGATTTGCATTTGGTGTGGATCATCCACCCTAAACGGCACACCCTGTATTTCGATGAAAGGATGGGCATCCCGATAGGGCAGTACCCCCTCCCCAAACTGGTATTTTCGTTGAAGGGGAACACTCTGAATGTATTCGCCCTAAAACGGAGCGATGTCCTTGACGGGGATGCTTTACTGTACCATGCCCCCTTGCCCAATGTCAATGCACGGGGCAGGGTCTGCATGGGCAATGTTTCCATGGACTATGACGGATTCGAGCATTATGAGGACATCATGGGGTTTATGGAAAAACAGTTCTTTTCCTCGGTGTTCACGGAAACCCACCATAACGACCTGATCAAGGGAAACCTTGTGGAAATGATGAAACGTCTCCATGGAAAGCAGCGTTTCGACGATAACCTACTTATTACGAACAACATGACCATAAAACAATTCTATGAAAGATAGGATACATATCGCCCCCAATTATTTCTTCAATCCCACACACCCGATCACAATATCGTTGATAGGGGTAGGTGGAAATGGCTCCCTTATGCTCGCAAGGTTGGCGAGGTTGGATCATGCCCTTCGCCAAACGGGACATCCCGGACTGCACGTCAGGGCATTTGACGGGGATGTTGTCGAACCCATGAACATCGGTAGGCAATTGTTCACCCCCCATGACCTTGGACAAAACAAGGTGGTCAATGCCTTGACCAAGATCAACCGTGCCTTTGGGCTGCAATGGGAAGGAATACCGATGAATGCCATGGCCTTTGGCGATGACATCAGATCGAACATCATCGTGACCTGTGTGGACAATGCCAAATATAGGAAGGCACTTTCTTTGGCCTTGCAGCATCCACATAGGGGTTCTGAACATAGGACAATGTTCTACTGGCTCGACATCGGCAACAGTAGGGACACGGGGCAGTTCGTTCTCGGAAGCCTGTTCGAGGAAGATAGAAAATTGGACGATGGTTCTTTGGAGTGCATAAGCAGACTGAAGAAGATAACCGACCTTTTCCCGAATTTGGAAGACCATGATACTGAATCCCAACAGGGAAGGGGATGTGCCTATGCCGATCGGTTGATGGAACAGTCCCTTTATATCAACGATGTCTTGGTGGCTCACGCATCGGACTGCCTGTTCAGGTTGTTGTCGCATAGACAATTATCCGTCCACGGGGGATTTGTGAACCTCAAAAGCGGAATGGTCAACCCCATAAAAGTCTAGGGAACTATGGAGGACAATAAAAAAGTGTTCATAAAGGCATCCAATTATTGGGCGATCCATGATGTCGCCCTGTTGGGAAACTGGAGCAGGGTACAGGGAACAAAACTACAGGCACTTTACCATCTTGTACAGCGCAGGGGCAAGGTCTTGGAGGGCCCTCATGACATTAAATATAAAGGGATAAAGGTACTGGAATATGGGGATGGGTGTTACATCGGCTTTATCCGTATCGCTTACAAAGCAGGAACTTTTTTTCCTTGCAAACTCCATGTGGTAAGCCTACAGGAACTGGTGAAAAAATGAACGAAAAAAGAATAGGTATCGAAGTTGTCCTATCGGTCATTTATAGGGTTTTGCGAGTCGTTTTTTCACATAACAGAAATCGAACTTAAAATCAAAGATTATGACATTTTCGGAACTATACAATGAACTTCCCTTGGTGGGTTTTCTATGGGTGGTTCTTTATACTTATTTGGGAATCCTGCGAATCAAGAGATTGTTGAGGTTGCCATTCTTATTGGTAATCATCCTTATCGGGCTTATCCCAGGTATCTGGTTTGTTCTTCCCATATTTGCCATTTTTGAACTAACCATGCAGATCATGAGAATACTTATTAGGTCGGGTTGGGTTTGATCCAAGAATTGGACAAAGTTTCTCGTATGTTCCTTAAAATCCCAAGCCCAGTATGTACTTGACCTCAGAGGGTAAATTCACTCAATTGATAATTTGTCACATTTTTATGAATGTCCTTTAGAATACTTAAAATCATCTATGATTCATTTGATGATCAATAAATATGGTTGTCTTGTATGGTAAGAAATTAACACGAAACTTGAAAGCTACCCTAAACCGAAAATCACAAAACTTAGGCATAGCCGACCAGATTGGCAGTATATGCCCAACAAAGTTTAGAATATAAATAAGTTGGGAACAATGCCTGCGGCACGTGTTTGCGGCACCCCGTGCCACCTGCAAACACTAAATGTTCCCAACGCCACGCGGTACGACCGCACATTCGCCAAAACACCGGAACAAGACCGATCACTTATTTTCACTAAATTGCCTTTGCCACTGTTACCCAACTTCGGATACAGCGAATATGCGTCCAATGGCTACCATAGCTTTTGCGAGCTTGCTCGCAACGCAACTCGCCATATCCGCGTGGTGTTAGCTGCAAGTAAATACGCCGAAAACTGAAGTAAAAAACATCTTGAAAAGCAAAGACATCGACATAAACCAATTTGAAAAAATTGAAGACTTATATGCTTTTGTAGACCAAAATGCTTTTGAATTAGAAAGAAATTGGTACATAACTGACCTTTGGGTAGCGTATCGAAATAAATCATCTGATGAAGGAGAAAAACAAAAAGCCCAATGGGAAATTGACTTTTCCCTGTTTGATGTCAAAGGAGATAAGTTATTCTCACAAGTATATTCAAGTACTGAGACCAGTGAACGGGTCAAGAGCTACCCCAACTTGAATGAACTACAATCTGAAGTCATCCACTACTTAACAATAAGATCTGAGGAATCTTCAAATCCCATACTGAAAGCAAAGTACAATCACTTATTGTGGAAATGCCCCAATTCAATTAAACACAATAAGTATGCAGAAAGAGCCATTGAAAACTATATTGAATCAATAGAATCATATTTAGATCAATTTGAAGAAGGTCATCGAAAAGAAACACCCTACCAAGTAGGTCGATTATATGAAACATTACTTGCGGTAGCGAATAGCACTAAAACCGAGCTATCTCCGATTAAAATTCTTACTAAAAAGCTACTTTTTAAATCCGATTTTGAATTCTACACTAAACATGGAATTTTAAATGATATGCTTGACTATCCGAAGCTTTTCAAGTCCGATGACTTCAAGCAAACGCTATCCATTTTTGAAAATGAACTAAAAAATGACAGAAAGAAAACTGATGATTTTTCGTTGGTAAACTACCATATCCCAACGGCTCTAAAAATTGCAATTAAAACAAAATCTGATGTAAGGAAATGGCACAATGAATGTGGACTAGCATACTTGAGGATTGCTGAAGGAGAAACTGAAGAAGATAGATTTTGGCTAAAACTAGATAATTATGCGAGCGCCATTAAAGCCTTCACCTCAGCAGGAAATCTTGAAAAGGTAAAAGACGCGGAAACCCTATACTCTGAGTTAAAACCTAAAGTTAAGTTACCTACTACAAGAATTGACTTTGATGAAGAAACTCAAAAACAACTGCAAGAATTTCAAGACTATATCAAAAAATTAGCTGAAGACATAACTAAACAAGATCCAGAAGACATATACAGAACTATTTCAAATGGTTTCTTTTTTCCAAAATACAGCGATGTAATCAAGGCATCTGAGAATAATAAGAATGCCTTTCTGAATTTTGTGACAACTATCCAATTTGACAAAAACAAAAACATATCAAGTAAGGGAACGGATGCAGAGAAAGACAAGAAACTTTTTGACACTTATAGCTATCAAATGAAAATGAGTGTTCTCCCTTATTTACACTACATTTTGGTTCCAGGTATTAAATCAGGGAAATTAACTTTTGAGAATTTCATCGAGTTCATAGCAACTCAATCATGGATCGGGAAACCGCATCTAAAATATGATTTGGGAGGCGAAGGAAAGGCAGTCAATTGGATTGGATTATTAAGTCCATCAATAATTGAATTTTTCATTCAAATCCAAGGATGGGTAAGTACTAAGTACTATAGACCAAGTTTTGTTCTTGCTGTTGACAGTCTGACTATTAAGTTTGAAGGACTTCTTAGGGATTTTTGTGAAAGGATGAAAATTCCAACGAGTCATATTAGAAAGAAAGGCATGCAAGAAGTGTATATCCATAATGTGTTGGATAATGATATCATCAAAAAATTCTTCAATGACGATGACCTTTTGCTCTTCAATTATTTGTTTTCATCTGAGAGCGGATTAAATCTGCGAAACAATGTAGCTCATTGCTTTTTAGACTATGAAGAGTATAATCCAGATCAAATGTTCCTACTGATTGCCGCATTACTCAGATTAGCAAAATATGATTATAAAATAAAAACCAGCAGCTAACAACACCTATACGCAATGCCCTTAGGGACACTGCTCATAGTCAAACCGTTGGCAGAAATGTAAAACTAAAAATGAGACTAGATAACAAGGAACTTTTTGACTTCTTCAAATCATTGGAGATTGAAGTGCTCTATCACGCGAACACGACACAAACATCCATTACTTACCTAAATCAAAATGGACTATTATCACGTGGAGCCGTAGAAAGCCTTGGACTAAACCAAACAGCTCAAAGCTCTGATGATATTGATAAGGTTCTAGACGTTTGGAATGATGTATTTTTAGATACAACGGATTTACATACTTATTTCAGCAGGCAGAATTATTATGGTCCTATTTTATTTGAATTTGATGTAAGCTTAATTGAGAATACCGAATATGAGATTTGGATAACAAAAAATAATCCTATCTATTGGAAAAAAGAAACTCCAATGGAAGACAGATATTTTCAGAGCGTTGCAGAACTGCGTGATAATTGGAAATATTACTCTAGGCAAAAAATGATGGTAACAATACGAAAGAATTCTAGTCCTATATTGTTCGAATCAGTCAGACGAGTGTTAGTAGACGATCCTCGTGTCACGCTTACAAATGAGAATATTCATTTGTTTAATGAGACTGTAAAACTCATTAAAGAAAATGTGCCAGACGGTCACATCCTTAAAGGGAAATTTAAAACTAGAGAATGCGGATATTGTTGGTGTAGGGACAATTATCTTAATCAAGTAGGTGTCCCTGATTTAAAAAGACTATTTTTAAGCTAAATGATAGTAAGATGGAAGAATTAATTAAATGCGAAAACTGTCAAACAACCGTTGTAATCGTTGAAGACAATCTGTTTTATTCCGATGAAAAGTCAGAAGTCCAACTTTCATGTCCTGTCTGTAATGATAAATTAGAGACTAGATCTACCGATGGATGGTTTTTTGTCCAAACTGAAATAGAATTCAAAAAGGAAAAAGAAATTGAAAGCAAAAAAGAAAGACTCCCATATCCAATGATGTAAAACACTTCTGCTAACAATAGGTATAGAACATAGAGCAGACAGTGATTTACTCAAGTTTTAGCTTTTAATCAAGTTCGTTTCTGGCGGACAGTTTTAATTGCCATGAAATGCCCAACGTTTCATACCCGAGACCGCTATATGCAATTATCGAACTCCATTATGACAGATAAAGAAAAAACAAACAAAATAGATGCTTTGGAAGAAATCCAAACAAGGATAGGTGGAGCATTTGGAACGGCAGATTTAATTTTTGCCGGGCATCCTTTAGACGAAGGAAGAGCTAAAGAACTCCGAACATTGGCATTCGCTAATAACATTACCCTTAACGAAATTCAAAACATTAGCTTGGGCTATCTATATAGGAAAAATTGTTCCCATGTTCACACAAAAGAACAACTGAAGAAAGTAACGAAATTCTTTGGAAAGAAGCTAAAATGAGATGAACAAGTCAACAGAAAACACTAATGGAGTAACGGGCATAGTTTCAGAAGCAAGAATTTTAAATCCAGAAATTGGCAACTATGAAGAACATTTTATCAACGAGAGGTTTAGGTATATTGTAAGGCTTTCGAATGGAAGATTGGAAATGTCTCGTGAGATTGTTCAAGATTATGAAATTCAGCCAAATAGCATTTCAAAAGAAAGAATTCAGAGAGTAGCTGATTCCTTTAGCAATAGTTAATACTCCCCTAACTAATGACAATATCTCATGGATAGGGAATAGCTTGATAAAATATTGAAAGAAATGCAGGATTTTCTGAACGCAGATCAGGACTACTCTAAGCTTTAGAGTAAAGCTATAGCTGAAGGTTTGACAAATGATGAACTTGAAGTCTTTGTAAGAGCATTTGACGAAATGAAATGGCGAATAAAGAGAATCGAAGAAATGACTAACAGGTTAAAAGGCATGTAACCAATGCTATGAGCGGCCCCGATTCTCTGTTTATGACCAGTACTTAATATAGAAGGAGGTCACATTTTTGGCATTACCATGAAGCACAGGTATGTAAATCAAATCAGAAAATAAAGCATATGGATGAGGTTGTTTACGATTTATTGAATTTTGAGAGTCAGATAGAGAATAAGAGGTTTCATGATACTATAAAAGAAATTGTCCAACAGGAAACCAATATTTCAAAGGTAAAACTCTCAACAGATCAATTGAACTCGCTGATTGCTATCCTATTTTCTTATGGGCTCCATTATGATGAATTGGTAGAGGAAAAACGTTACCGTTTTTTAAATGCCCTCATAGAGGAAAAGCTCCCGTTGTTTCAGGTGTCCCAAACATTTGCAGGACACTTGTTGAACAACTTGGACCAAGGAGCCAAAGAAGAGTTTCAGCTTCTCCTCCAAATGGAACACAACATTGAAGAAATTCTTTCCAATGAAAGGTTATTGGATTTTGTGGAAATGGAACTGTTGGACCCGACCACCTCTTTCCGAAAATGGGAATATGGACGTTACGTCATGGCTTATGTGGGCCAAACGGTTTTTGGTCATATCAAGTGGGATAATGTCTTGGACAAAAAAAGTTGCCTTCAAAAATTAGGAGAGCAATTGGACATTCAGGATGGAAAGATGGATTCTCAAGAAAAACTGTTCCTGCAAATGATGGCCAAGGGAATGTTAGAGCCTCAAAAGATCAATATAGCAGAATTTCTGCTCGTTGGGTCATACGTTCAGGAAAATATGATGAGGCTTTCGGCTAGGACAACGGATATGTCCAAGATACTGGGAAGTTTCATCCAAAAAGAAGTATCAAGACAAAAAGGCAAGGAAGGGCCAAGTCTATGATCGATTCGGATGTGTTGCTCAGACATCTTCAAAAATTGGGAGATGAGGAGAACCCCTTGATAGGGAGCAATAAATACACCCAATCCCAGATCAGGATGGCCGAAAGAATTGTCCAAGACCTACGAGATGACTTGGAAAAGGCTTCAATAAAACCCAAACTCTCCCGTAGAAGGGCATTCATTGTCATATTGGAAGAAATCTACTATGATGTACCTGAATATCCAAGTGAACTTACCCTTGGGAATATTCATAAAAGAGCTTCACTACGGTTTGAGTATATGAACCGCAATATCAAAGTATTTAGGACACCGACAGAGGTACATCCCAAAGATCCATGCACTTATTATGAAGACAATGCCCATGGAAAGGCAAGGTATAGGGTTGCTTTGGAACATTTGGTAAATGGATTTGATAGGTATTTTAAAGAACCCAATGCCGAATTTACGCTCAAGACCAAATTCAATGATATAAAACTTTGTTGACAGTATTTATTTAAGGGTTTATAGGGTTGAGGAATTGAGTCCTTATTGAATCAAAATAAATAGGAGTGAAAAGGTATATGGCTAAATTTAAAGTTCCAATTCAAATAATTCTTTAAGGTCGCTATGGGTATAAGTGCTTGATATGGTCTTTTTTCCAATATTATCTCCAATATTGATATCATTGTCCAGAATTTGTTGGGCCAGAGCTAAAAATTCCTCGGAATCCAATTGGTACATGGCCCCCCTTGCTCCATCAAACAAACAGTTTACGGCACCGAAGGATTGTCCCATTTGGAGGGCATCTTCAATTTGCCCTTGGGTTTGATTTTGCAATGGGCCATTGGATGAAATTATTTTGATGATACCGGCAGAACACCAATCTCCCGCACCTGCGGTATCAACAATATCATGGATGGTCTTTGGTTCCAAATCGACCCAAGCATCTGAGTTCAACCTGAAACTAAGGCCTTGAGATCCTTTGGTCTCTATTTCCAAAAGAGCATTGGAGTTGGGATAGAGTTTGCGGTAGTTGGATAACCGTTGATTGGAAAATTTTATAATATCGGCAATTTCGACACTTTCCCTAAAGTGCTTAGGATCGCCATAACCTGAAGGTTCAAAGAACACAAAGGCTCCTCGGTCTTTTGCTATTTTGGCCAATTCAATGGAACCTCTATTGGCTCTGTCAAAATAATAAACATCGGACTTTGGGATCAAATTTTCAATGACACTCACTTTATCCGATCGGAAAGGGCGATAGCTGGGAAGTCGTTTACCAGTGGTTGGATTTCTAAATTCGAATCGGTGTATGGGTTCTCCATGGGAGTTTTTGAGAATGCGATGTATAATTACCGGAGTGCTGGCCTTTTCATCCTTAAAAATCAAGCGGGTATTGACGTTCCAGTGGGTTATGTCCTCAAGAAGTAGATCCGTGAATTTGTTATCTGCCAACCTAGATATTGGATAAGTTTGGAAATCTAGGTACGAAAGAATGGTAAGGACGTTCCCGAACGACCCGCCAGCTTGGAGTTTTGGTGGGGTTTCGGTACTACCGTTGACAATAATATCCAATGCGAGAAAACCTGTTCCTATGATACTGTTCAAAGCGTCTAATTAGAGTTTTTTGGTGATTGTTGATGGTATGGACTTCCAGTGAGCCAAGTTACAAAAAGTTCGCTTTCTTGCTTCAAGTTTTTTATTTCGGATTCATCCAGAATTTGATATCCCCCGGAATTTATATTCAAAATCCCAACAAATTCCGGATTTTCATAGGCAACCAACAAAGTCCCGATGGAAATCAATTTACTTGAAAAAGTGGACAGGGCAAATTTGCAACCGTTCAGCACTTTCAGGGATTCTCGATAATTGGCTACGGCATCGCTCAATTGAATATAGGTTTGAAAAGGGTCTCGTTCGGTCGTGTACATTATGTTCTGGGGTTCGATATCCAAAGAATCAAATAATAAATTATGGTACTCAATTAAAAGAGCATCGGAACGGCGTGGATCCTTGGAAGGAAAGGGCAACACGGGACAGATTTCATGCAATCGGGTCTTATCCTCCATGATCTTGTCCGCACCTTTTTTGATATGAGCACTTTTATCCTCTCCCAAAATGGGGAACCAAATCAAGGGTTGTTCCTTTTCAGCTTCAAGTTCGATTTGCCCTCCAAAACCATACAGATAGGTGAGGTCTTCTTCGAGATCGGTTTCCTGAATTTGAGAATCGATTTTGACATTTTCAGCTACGGTCAAAAATAGGTTTTGTTGGTTTTGCTGGTTCTGGTCAATAAGTTTTAGAATCTTACCTGTTAAGGAGAAGTAAATCCCCCGGGGCAAGGAGCTGATGTCCACGATTATATCCGTAAAACTCTCTATTTCAGAATGGCTCTTTATCAAATCGGCAGCATTCCTATCCCCAACAATGCGTCCCCTTTTACCAGACTTATTCTTCATTTTTATTTTTTTGACCTGAATAGGTCTACTTTCCATGATCTTTTCAAACTCTTCCATATTTTCTGTCACCAAAGGATTGTAATCCAAGGAGGAAGAGGTTTTTCCTTCGTCGAATTCAATCAGGATGCATTCCAAATTGATGTCTGGCCGGGCATTCAGCAATCTGGATAGTGCAAAGTTCATTCGAACATCAAAACCCTTGCCAAGTACAAATAATAGCTTACGCCCTTCTTCAGCAAAGTGTTCCTTCCAAAAAGAATCAACGGCATTATCCTTGATCAATATATTGGGGCTCCATCTTAATTGGTTCATTTTTTAATCCATTTTATTAGTTGGTCTGGAGTTTGGTGCCTCCACCCTCCATAGGATAAGGGCAACCCAAAATAAACACACAACCAACGGTTCATATAATAAACCGTATGACTTTGGCCCTTTTGTCCTTGAAGGACGGAGTGCCTTTCCAAAAGATTATAGGCCACGCAAGTGGAGACAACATTGACCAAAGGTTGGTAAATCGAATTATTGATCCACTGTTCTTCAGTATACAGTTTGTTCTCGCCATTACTTTTTATTGCAAAGCCATTGACCCCTGGGGCATAAGGAGCATTTGGTTTGAATGTCTGTGCCCGGGAATATTCTCCCAAACCTGTCAAAAACCGGCGTATATTTTGTCCAAAGGGAATCTCAATCCTCAATTTTTTCCAATTATGATTGGCAACCTTTAGGATGATATCATGTTGTTTCCTGTCGGATAAGATAATTTCATTCCCCTTGATTTTATTGGAAATCATGGCCTCGAACATTTCGGAACTGAAGGATAGGAACTGTTCAATATTGAATGACGACAACCTGACCAAATCCTCAAAACCAAAATAATAAGGAATATCATGACTATTTGAAAGAAAAAGTTTCGCGGCCTTATTGACCTCACTGCCGGTTTTTTTATCTAACTCCTCGACAGGCATTGGAAAATCAAAGCTCAATTGGTTTTTGCCCAAATTCCGGTGAATCAATATTTCAATCTCTTTCAACCTTATGGCCCTGTTTAAAAGAGTTTCATTTTCAAGCTCATCTATAGCACCAATCCAATCATCAAACCTATTGGTGGCTTTTGATATTTCTTGGATTTTGTCAGAGATTTGAAGTGCTGCCTGTGCTAAATTATCGTTCGCATTAGTTTCTGAGAGATTTTCACTTAAATACTCCTGAAAGGAAGTGACCTCCTCAGAGGACAGTGCAGCCCGTTTATCGGAAATGTTTCGAAGGACTTTCTTCAGCTTGCTAGGATTCTTATTCCAAAAATTCTCCAAGTTCAACTCTTCAAAATCCCTTCCTTCGAACGATTTGAGTTGCTCATCGGGAGAGAGAGCTTCAAGTCGCTCCGAAATCCAAACATTGGCTCCGCTCCTTTTCTCAAGAATATATTGCTTAAAGAGTGATCTTTGTGGGTCAGATAACTTATGGGCATCATCGAACATAAATAGTATTCTTGAACACAAAGACTTTCCTTGGTAATATAGGTTTTGGGGAGTAAGTACCAACAGTGAAATCAGCTCGTCATGGCCCTCAACCACAACATCGACCTCCGGAATGAAACTGTCGATGGTTTTGTAGATGTTCCTTTCGATATTTGATGCCCATGCAAACAATTGTTTTCCATTGCAAGGAACCTCTAGGGATTTAAAGAAATTATCACTATTATCATATCTTAACTCGATATCTTCAAGGCCTTCGGGGAATTTACGGTTTTTCAATCTACATGCAGCTCGCAAAGTTGAAAGAATGACTCTGGAATTAAGCAGGGAGAAAAAAAGGCGTTTTTTCTGTGCTTCGGAAATATTAAGTTCCTCAAGAACTTGATAATTTCTGGTGCAGGGTAGGGAAACTCCCAAAAGTTTTACTTCGGATTTGTTGATTACGTCAATCCCTTTTAGGGTATTGAAAAGATCTCGATAATCGGAAGCGGACTTGCTGTTCCATAAAGTAGTGAGGGAACCTGGTTCAAATGCACGCAACAAAGATGTTTTACCTCCTCCGGGAGAACTGTGGATCAAAAGTACATTTCCCCAGAGGACACCTAATTTATGCTTTTGTACCAAAGCTTCCAATGCCAGCGGACTGAAAAGGCGAAGGAAACCTATTTCCTTGTCAATTTTCTCGGAATTTCTTAGTTTGAATGGATTACGGTAGGCATCGCTCATCTTAACTGTGTCTTGTAATTCTTGGGAATAAACCAACAAAATCATTGTCCTTTGAACTCCACCAAATCAAAGGAAGTGAATTATTTGGCGTATTGTGGGCCAGTACTATAGGTAAAGCACATTCATTATATCCTAAATAGTGTTTTCCATGTTTTGCTTTTTTCCAGTGGTCGTCGACAATTGAATCATTTACGTATTTTTCGGATAATTCAATAAAAGCTTTTTGATTTTGAAGGATATCTTCCTTAAGAGAAGAATTTATCTTTTGAAGAGCATGGATTGTAAAGTTTAAGTTTTTGTACTTTTCCTGTTTTGAAATCAAAGATTCAATATTTGATATTTTGTCAATGGCTTCTTCGGTGGCAATATAAAAGACCAAATGAATACTAATTTGTTTACTCGCATCCACAAGTTGGAAAAGGGGTTCCTTTGTATCAAAAAATCTGTCAATTGTTTTGAATATTTTTCCTTTTAAAGCACTGCCTTCAGTCCGGAAATAACTGGTCCCACTTGCCGTGAAGTCATCCACCAAAAATATTGTATCAAATTTTTTAGTTTCTCCAGAATCGGACAATTCCTTTAGCATATCATCTACTTTGGCCCTGCCCACCTCGTATGTTGGAATAACCTGCTCATTGTTCAAATGGCTGCTTCGACGAAGTTGGTCGATGCGGGCACCATCACTAAGTCCAATATATAATGCCCTTCTAGAAACGCTTTGGTAGGTAGGACTATTGATAATTGAAGAAATCTGATATTTTCCAGTATTAAGTATGGTAGAAGTTTTCTCAATGAGAATAGGTTGTATTACTGTATTAAAGGTGGTATTCACCAAATGAAGAATCTGGTTGTTGGAAAAGAAAATCAATTGATTTTTGATAAACTCATAAGCAATTTTCCGCTCCTTACTACCATCAAAATTATTGAGCCATTTGACCAAGCTTTCCATAAATAAGGTCCCAATCGAGAATTGTTGATACTCATTGTATTTGAAATTGGAGAGCGCCTGTAGCAGGGGTCTTTCATTACCTACCTCTTCAGTGGACCACTCCATTATTTCAGCCAGTAATGTTTCCGCAAGCGCTCTTCTCATTTAGATATTTTAAAACGTATTCCATTTTCTGAAAAGATTAAGCAATCAAGATATTCCATGGTTGCTGAAGAGTTCCTGTTGGAAAGTGAGGCAATGTTCCAACAGGCATCCAATTTTGAGGATACTTCATCCACACTTAACCCAAACTCATTATCCAATAGCATGAAATCATTTCCGGACCATTGGCCCTTATCGCCAATGTACAAAATTTGTTGCGGTAGGTTTCTTTCCTTCAACTTTTCTTTGGCCGAGGGAACCATATCTACTTTGGATATCGAATTTGGGATAATATCCATGGAATGACTGGATTCAAGAATCTGTATTTCGTTCAGGCCACTGGTCTTTATGGTCTGGATGACTAGATTTCGGATAAAGCCCCATCTTTTGTTACCCTCTATTTCTATAGTCAATTGATTGGGTCGTTTGGTAACCTTGATGCCATACAGGGTTTCAATTTCTGATAATAGGGGGATGATCGGTTGGAGGGATGGATGAAGTTCTTGGCCTTTATCCGGTAAGGAATCATCGGAAAGAGTGCCAAATTCGGAACCGTTGTAATACCCTACCAATACCTGTTCCCAATATTTTTTGGGGATGATTTTCTGCAAGTCATTTCTGACCGATTTGCCCCTACCGGTAACGACCCCGAACATAAAGCCTTTTTCTAAGATTGAAAGAAGTTTTTCTGTCATTTCGTTCGATGGGCCTGTAAATCTTTCCTTGGAAGAGCAAATGGTACCATCATAGTCAAAAAGTACCATTCCGAAGGAGGTCCGCAAAAGATTGCCCATGAACTTTGAATAGGACTTTCTCCAAACTTCCAACTCTTTTTTATCGATGGATTGAAGGTCATCCATGTTCAGTTTTCTTTTTATGGAGAGCTCAGCCCGTTTGGTAAGGGTGGTTTTTTTTGAAGGTTTTATAAGATTTGAATAAGGCAAATGGTATAATTTTCTCCCATACCCGGGCACCCCGGGTCTGCCTGGATCAATGCCCACTTTTTGTCCCAAATATTTTATGAGTTCAAAGGATTGAATCAAAATGTCCAGGGCACTATCAGGATTCTCAGATGCTGATTCCAAAATTAGCTTAGGGATACTATTGGGAAGAGTTTTCAATGTTTTATGACAAAGACCTGTTTCTGTTCTGTTGGCAAGGGCGATAATCGCTGAATTGGGATTTTTATCAAACCAATGGTGTCTCCCATGACCGAAATTCCTGTAGTCTGCAATCAAGGTTGTGGTCAAACCAGCCTCGGTACACTTGGATTCGATGTCTACAGCAACCGCTTTGTTCCAGCTCCCATGCAATATCACTAGAGTACAATCATTGGAAATTTCATTCAAGAATTTAGAAATTCTAACATTCAAATCTTTCGAGGTGTTCTGAACCTTATAGCCTGGAATCCCTAAGGTTTTGTTCAGGATGGAAAAAAATGCAATCAAGGAGTTAGTCGCGAGAAATCCATCTTTACCGGAAGGAATAGTAAAATCAAATGTTTCGGCAATACCGTGTTTTTGGGTGAGTAAGGACAAGGGATTGTTCTCCTTCATAGTTATTGCCCCGATAGCTTTTGGTTCATATTCAAGGGCCCTTTTAAAGGAGAACTTAATGTCATAATTTTTACCGCTGGCCGTGATAAAGAGAATGGAGGAATTTCGGATGGTCTTTTCGGAAAAGAACAATTCCAAGGGGGTAACCGCTCTTGCAAATTTCCCATGGTCATTGAAAAGGGAAACGGCATAATGGCATGCGCTCAATGATCCGCCCGAGCCTACAATATAAATTGGGGACGGAAGTTTTTCCAGATAGATTTTGAGATGATTTAAATCTAGTTTGTTGGTCCAATCGACCGTTTTCTTAAGTAAACTTAATTCATCTCCAAAAGGTTTTCCCATAAAAAAATAATTCAATCATGATTACTTGTTTCTGAAAACAGAATATTAAAAATATGTAAAAAATACAAGTCCCCACTCTTCTTACTTGTCAAAACCTACAAACTTGGTAATTCATAAAAACAACAATCCTAATTTCAATTTCATAGCGTCTTCTTTCAAAAGGCTAAGCCTCTTTTTAACAGCCTATTATGTGAGTTCATGAAACATGCTAATCCAAAGATGTACGGTTTCTAATATATAAGCCCTTCTATTTTACCGTACAAAATACCATGTACGGCAAAGCCCTTGCAAGCAACCCATAGACTTTAGGTTTGCCATATAGTTAATCGGAGGTCACGAAGCAAGTTGTGTTTTTGTAAACAAAAACTGCGCACTTCGTTTACAAGTGACCTTTTGAACAATACCAAATTCATGGAAAATGGCAAGACCTAAAATGGACATATCAAAACAAAGAACGATTGTCATCGCCTTTAGAGTTACACAAAGCGAATACTTGATCATTACCAACAATGCGAAGACAATTGGATTGTCCACAGCCGAATATATCCGAAGAAAATGTACAGGAAAATCCCTGCCAAAGAAAAAGGTAGATCCGTTGGACCGCAAACTTTTTGTCGAGCTGAGCAGGATGGGAAACAACCTGAACCAACTCGCCAGGACCTCGAACTCAGGTATCCGTGACCCTTTCAGCATTCATATACAATTGGAGGAGGTGAAAATGCTATTGAAACAGCTCAAATCAAATATCTCGAACAATGATAGGTAAGATAACAATAGGGAAAGATTTCTATGGTGTTCTGGTCTACAATGAAAAAAAGGTAAACGAAGGAGTAGGATATGTCATCGATTCCAATATAGAGAATTCCACAGCGGTAAACATGACACAGGAATTCAATTTGATCAGGCAATTGCGTCCGGGACTTGGGAATGCGGTATTCCATGTTTCCTTGAACCTGCCGTACTCTGACCAATTGGACGATAAAGAATTTGCTTCATTGGGATGCGACTATCTGATGAAAATGGGTTTCGATAACAACCAGTTCATCATGTACCGCCATACCGACACGGAACACGAACATATCCATATAGTGGCCAACAGGGTAAGGTATTCGGGCAGGATAACAAATGATAGTAACATTAAAAGAAGAAGCCGGAAAGTGCTCAATGATCTGGAAAGGAATTATGGACTGACCCAAATTTCAATAAAAGCCTGTGCAAAAAAATCACTTGACCATAAGGAAATAGAGAAAACCCTGAGAACAGGCGGTTTACCTATCAAACTTATCTTACAGGAGCGGATTGGTTTGGCAATCTCAAGGGCAACGGATACAACTGAATTTGTCAAATTACTGCAAGAGCTAAGTATATCGCCAAGATTCAACATTAGCAAAACCACAGGAAGGGTCTCGGGCATATCGTTCAACTATCAAGGCATAGTATATAAAGGCAGTACCCTTGGTAAAAATTTTTCATGGAACAGTATCGTAAAACAAATCGATTATGAGCAAACAAGAGACCGTTCAGTTATACTCTCAACTAATGGAAAGGAACGAGGAACTGATAAAATTGGCGAAGGAAACCATAATGGAACAGTCAAGGTTGAACCAAGAAATAATAGGACTGCAAAAGGCACTGAAAATTCTGCTCAACAATCAAAAAGTTATGTGGGAGAAATTAAGGGAAATGGAGTAGTCGAGCCTCTATTGGATGAAGCGGAGTGGAATCCTTTCAAACTGGAACTCAAAGATGATATTAATAAGAAGAAGTCCAAAAGAAAGAAGAAAAGGAAAGGGCTGGGCCTCTAGAACTTGAACTTATGGAAAATAACAATAAGCAAAAACCTTCAGGAATGACCCCCTCCGAGATCCAGGTATTGGAGATGATACGCAGTAAAAGGTTCCTGTCCATCAAAGTGATCATCAAGAACGGGGAGGTCGATGCCATTGAAGGTCTGGAACGATTGGACACAGGGGAGCGTATCATCGATATGTTGAAACAACATGATTTTCAGAACCTGGAAATCAAACAAAGCAATGGTAAGATTGTTTGTGTAAACAGGATATTCAGAAAAAAAGTCTCCCCTCTGGCAAAAACAAAAAGAAGTTAACCAACCATTAATATTCAATGGATAAAATTGTCATCCGATACTGGATTTAAATAGTTTAAAAAGGTAAATTAAAGCCTGCTTATACAAATACGGTAGTGACCATACAAGATAAAGGAGCTACCGCTATTTAATGGAAATGTCCAACACAATCATTGAACAAAGGCAGAAAAACAGAACATTCAACAGCACATGGCTCAAGACATTTAAAGGGTTTGAGGATTATTCGGAGAAAGAAGCGGAAAAAATCTTGGAGCAACTCAGGGAACTCGCCAACATAGTTTGCCGCCATGTCCAAAAAGGGAACATATGAACTTAGAGGTATTCAGTCAATTTGCCAAAAGGGAAAAGGGAAGGATTATAGGGAAAAATAATACGGCCGTTATCTACACCCGTGTTTCCAGTAAAGAGCAATTTGACAAAAATGCCAGTCTCAGCACACAACTTAAATATTGCCAGGAGTATGCACTTCGAAAGGAATTGGAAGTTCTGGAATATTTCGGGGGAACCTATGAATCTGCAAAGAGCGATGAACGTAGGGAATTTCAAAGGATGTTGAAATATGTCAAAAGGAGAAAGAACATTGGCTATATCATTGTCTATTCCTACGATAGGTTTTCACGTACGGGCGCGAACGGTGCCTATATCAGCGAGCAGTTAAAAAAGCAGGGAGTGGCCGTTATTTCGGCCACCCAGGAAATCGATGTAACCACGAGTGCTGGGACCTTTCAAGAAAACCTATACCATATGTTCTCCCACTTTGACAATCAGGTCCGTAGGGACAAATCCATTACGGGAATGCGGGAGAAGCTGCGAAGGGGGCATTGGACGGGAGCCTACCCATTTGGATATACCAATACAAATCCTGGGAAAGGAAAGGTCCCGAATTTCGTAATTACCGAAGAAGGAAAATTGTTGAAGCAAGCTTTTTTATGGAAGGCCAATGCCAATATGTCCCATGTCGAGATTGCAAAACGGCTCAAAGAAAAGGGCCTGGACATACATGCAAAAAAATTGACCGATCTTTTTAGAAATCCATTCTATTGTGGACTTATTGTCAATAGCCTAATTCCTGGAGAAGTGATTCAGGGAAAACACGAGGCCCTGATATCGAAAGAAATCTTTTTAAAGATCCATAATTTACTTCACGAGGGAGATACACCCAAGAAATATTCGTACGACGATGAAAATCTGCCATTAAAACAGTTTGTCAGATCTTCGGTTTGTGGGACACCTTATACTGGGTTTATTGTGAAGAAAAAGGGGCTATATTATTACAAGAACAGACGTAAGGGAAGCAGGGAAAGCAGAAGTGCAAAAAAGCTCCATGAAGAGTTTATCAATGTTTTGAACAGGTATACCATAGCCGATAAAAAGTATATCGAACCTTTGACCGATATCATACACGATACCTTGTTGGCCAACAATCAAGAAGCACTTAACGACCAAAAACGATTGACCAAAGAACTTGCTCAAATCGGAGAGCAGATAAATACATTGGAAAGAAGATTCGTTTTGCTGAACGAAATCACAAAGTCCCAATATGATCTTTTTATGCCTGAACTAAAAGCTAAACAAAGGGAATTGGAGATGAAATTGGAGAATGGCGGGATAAATAGTTCAAACCTCAAAAAATCAGTAATAATGGCACTCGATTACGCTTGTAACTTACCGTATTTATGGAAGTTAGGGGATTTGGAAACAAAAAGGGCCATACAATATATGGTGTTCCCCGACGGGATTGAGTATGACTTCAAAAACAAAGCAGTTCAAACTTTTCGGGTCAATGAAATTTTTGGCGTAATCAGTTCGTTTTCAGGTAATTTGAAGGTAATAAAAAACGGGAATTTCCACTCGATTTGTGAAAAATCCCGTTTAGTGACCGCGGCAGGATTCAAACCTGCAACCTTCTGAGCCGTAATCAGATGCGCTATTCAGTTGCGCCACGCGGCCTTTTTAAGGGCTGCAAATATATTTCTTTTTACCTTTACCTCAAAACCTAGCATACAAAAAATAATGGATTTTGCACCTTACATTCGTGATATTGAGGATTTCCCTGAACCAGGGGTGATCTTTAAAGATATTACCCCTTTGTTAAAAGACCCCGTAGCATTACAGAAAGCAAGCGAAGCCCTGTTGGGTTTTACCACCAATATGCAGATTGATAAGGTGGTGGGAGTAGATAGCCGGGGATTTATTTTTGCGCCCATGTTGGCTGAAAAATTGGGTGCGGGATTTGTAACTGTTCGTAAATCCGGCAAACTTCCGTACCATACCGTTTCAGAATCATACGAGTTGGAATATGGTACCGGAACCTTGGAAATGCATTCGGACGCCATAGAAAAAGGTGACAAGGTTTTGGTGCACGATGATGTTCTGGCCACTGGGGGTACTGCTCAAGCCGTTTGTAAATTAGTTGAAAAACTGGGCGGCGAAGTGGTCCAGTGCAACTTTTTGATAGAACTTACCTTTTTAAAGGGAGCGGAAAAATTAAAAGGCTACCCCAAAGAGGTACTGCTCCAGTACTAATCCAATGCATTTTTGGTGACAAAGTATCTCCATCCAATTATTGCTAGTTGCAGTTTGGATGCTTTGGATATATCCAAACCCTTTTTGGTGTAAGAGGGTAGTAGGGCTTTATTGATTTTTGCCAAGATTTTGTAAAACATATAAAGGTGTTGGTTGTGACAAATATAGGTAAAGCTGTTTACTGCCAAAGCCCTATTTGGTTTACAGTGGGCAATCTGCCCTTTAGATAAAAATATGGGTTAAGAGTTGAACCAAGAGTGTGATAAAAAATTTTACGATTGCGATCATTTTTCGATTGGTTTAAATTTGAAAAAACAATGATTAAGCGGTTATGTTTTTCGAATATAGAATGATAAAAGTCATGCTTCCAAGGAATTAAGTGAGAATCTATGAAAGTGAATACGAGATTGTATTTTTAAAAACGCATAACGCCTACAACTGTAAGCTGTCTCCTTGAAAAAAGTAATAGATTGAAGTGTTAATATACTTTGAAGTAATAAAATGTTAGATTTGTAGGGGCTTTTTGGGTCATTTTTTGCAAACCAAGGGAAGTTTTGTTTGAAAATGTACCATTTTTTCGGTTTTCGTTTGGATGTATAAAAAAAGAACCGCCTAAAAAGACGGTTCTATCAACTATTCAAAATGATTTTTTTCAGGGTTAGTTGTTTTTTTTGGTGGTTATCTCTACAACCCCGTTTTTGGCCTTTTTTCCGTATTTCTCAATTGCCGCCTTACCTTTTAGTACCTCCATTTTTTCAATATTGTCCGGAGATATTTTTTTTACATCCTTAGACTTGGCTTTTTTACCATCGAGCATATATAGCGGTTCACCTTTGTCATCTGTGTCTATGAAAAAGAAACTTGAATTCTCATCACCAATAACTTCAATATCCTCTTCATCGTCGGAATCTTTGATGATCATCACGTCGCTATTTTTTTTCACTTCAAATTCTTTATCATCATCAGATTTTAAGAAAATCACATTTTTGTTACCATCTTTTTTTAGAATAAAATCCATTTCTTCTGCCTCATCTTCACTCCGTAGGTCACCGTCTACAATAACAACCTTCTTTCCATCAACTTCTTTGACAATGATTTCTTTTTCATCGGAAGTAGTACTCCAAGTAATATCATCTTCGCCCATTTTATGGATTACGATTTTATTTTTAGGGGTATTCCAGAATGAAACAGCATTGTTGTCATCATCATATAAAACGGTAATGGGATTGATGGGGCCTTCCGAATTGGAATTGTAACTGCCGCTGAACGATTCACCATTGGAATTTTTGCCACTTAAGTTCAATGAGATGGATATGATTTCCTTGGCATCGTTCCTTACCGTGGTATAGCTGAAATCGATGCCGTCCTTGGCCAAATCTTTTTTTATTTTATCCAATTCAGTATCCGTTGTACTTTTATTGATGGTCAGTTCCACTTTTTTGTCGTCCATTACACTTTCAACGCTATCGGAATCTTGGTACAGATAGGTTTCCTTAACATTGAAACTTGCAAGCAAGAGTCCCAATAATGGTGCGACCAACAAGGTTTTTAGAACATTGATCTTTTTTGATTGATTTTGATTCAACATGACTATTCGTTTTTTGATTAATGAATTATAAAATGAATTGGTTAAACTAAATTCTTCCTTTTCCACCGCTTGTTTGAGCATAAGGTATTGGTAGGATTTTTTATTTTTTGTCCCGGCTATGGCATAACGGTCCGCCAAATATTCCAAGTTTTGCTTGACTGCATTTTTGTATAACCACAATATGGGGTTGAACCAGAAAACAATTTTCAACAGTTCCAGAAATAGGATATCCAAGGTGTGGTATTGGCGGGCATGTACCTTTTCGTGTTCCAATACCGAATGCAATTCGTTGGGCTCAAAGAGCCTGGGATTATAAAAGATGTAGTTGAAGAACGAAAAGGGAGATATCCGTTTTTCGGTCACCATGTGTACAAAAGGGCTTTCTTTTCGTGCAGAAGCATTTTTTGCCAATTTTTTCAAAGCATAGAGCCTAATCACCAATCTGGCCAACAAGAACATGCTGACAGAGATATATAAGTAAATCATCAGATTTTCAAAACCAAAAATGCCAATGTTAGGGTTTGCAGTGGTTTGTGTGCCTGTTGCTACGGCTGCCACGAGAATTGGTTTGGATACCACAACGGTTTTTTGAATTTTGATCAATGGAAATAAAAAGGCGAGCACCAATCCGGTCAATAAAAACAACCTGTTCTCCGTAAAAAGTGTGTCACGTTTTAAAAAAATATGGTACACCGCCAGAAATCCACCGGAAATAAGTGCGGATTGTAGAAAATACATCAATAGAGTTTCCATTATTTTTTCTTTTCGATTAGATCAATAATCTCTTTTAGTTCAGTGATGGATATTTTTTCTTCCTGGGCAAAATGGGAAACCAAACTCTTAAAGGAATCATTGTAGTAATCGGCAATGGCTGCGTTCACGTATTTTTTACGGTACTGCTCTTTGCTTACCACAGGAAAGTAGCGATGGGTGTTCCCAAAAGCCTCATAGTCCACAAATCCTTTTTCCTGAAGATTTCTTACAATAGTGGATAGGGTGTTGTAATGAGGTTTTTCACCCGGTATTTTCTCAAGTATTTCTTTGACAAAAGCCTTTTTCAGTTCCCAGAGGATTTTCATGATTTCCTCTTCCTTGTTGGTTAATTTTTGCATGATGTAATTGTTGTTGGTCCAAACATAATACTAATTTTATAGTTAAACAACTATTTTTATAGTTTGTTAACTATTTTTGTAGTTTATCTTTTTGAAAGAACCTTCTACAGTGAATAGAACTTCCATTATCTTTGTGCGAAAACTGTGTTTTTGGGAAATCTACTTTTTATTGTTTTGGGATTGACCCTCCTTATTGCAGGGGGCAATTGGTTGTTGAAATCTGCAGTTGCCTTATCCTTGCGATTGTTCATCCCCAAAATTGTTATTGGTATGACGGTGGTTTCTTTTGCCACCTCGGCCCCTGAGCTTATAGTGAGCATTAAAGCGGCTTTGGAAGGCTTTCCCGATCTTTCTTTGGGAAATGTCGTAGGGTCCAATATTGCCAATTTGGGATTGGTTTTGGCCATCACCTTGATTATGGGCAGTATTGATGTGAAGAAAAGTTTCTACACTACGGACTGGCCGGTAATGATCATAGCTTCACTATTGTTCTGTGGCTTTATATATTTTGATGGGGAACTTCAGCGATACGAAGGGATTATCCTCGTATCCCTATTGTTTATTTTCCTGGTCTATCTGTTAAGGTTCCAAAAAACAGCCGTTGCGGACGAAATGCCGGAAGATGATGTTCCATTGCCCTTGTATAAGATTGTACTTTTTTTGGGAATCGGAGGCACAGCACTTTGGGGAGGCTCTGAACTGCTCATTGATGGAGCCGTGGGACTGGCATCATCATTTGGTGTCAGTGACCGTATTATCGGTATAACCATCGTGTCGGTTGGGACCAGTGTGCCGGAATTGGCAGCTTCCGTGATTGCCGTAATTAAAAAGGAGAAAGCCATTTCCCTTGGAAACTTGATCGGGTCCAATATTTTTAATTTATTGGCTGTGTTGGGAATAACTTCCATAATCACCCCGATAACCGTTATGGATGAAGGATTGTTGTCCAGTGATATTTTTTGGATGCTCGGTATTTCCTTTTTGATCTTTCCCTTGGTTTTCTTTCCAAAAGGGTTGCGATTGGGATGGAGGGATGGCTTGGTGCTTTTGGCCTTCTATGGCACGTTCATCTATATGACCATAAAATAAAAACCGCCCCACATATGCGGGACGGTTTCTATCTATAATCAACAACTAATTTATACCCGAGTACTTATACGTCCGCGGATTTAACCGTTTTAATGATTCTGGCGGCCACTTTATATGGATCTGCATTGGATGCAGGTCTTCTGTCTTCCAACCAGCCTTTCCAACCTTTCTCCACGGTCATTATCGGAATTCTAATGGAAGCCCCTCTGTCGGAAACACCATAAGAGAAATCAGATACGTGAGCTGTTTCGTGAAGCCCGGTTAAGCGTTCATCGTTAAACTCTCCATAAACAGCAATGTGCTCATCGGTCACGGGGCGGAAGGCCTCACATACTTTTTCATATATTTCTTTGGATCCGCAAGTTCTCAACAAAGTGTTGGAGAAGTTGGCATGCATACCGGAACCGTTCCAGTCTCCTTTGATAGGTTTAGGGTGGAACTCAATATAGAATCCGTAGTGCTCGGTCAATCTCTGTAGCAAATAACGTGCTACCCATATTTCGTCACCGGCTTTTTTGGCACCTTTGGCAAACAATTGGAATTCCCACTGTCCCGCAGCAACCTCTTGGTTGATACCTTCAAAGTTAAGTCCGGCATCCAAACAAAGGTCTGCATGCTCCTCAACTAAATCTCTTCCCCATGTGTTTCTTCCTCCAACGGAGCAATAGTAAAGACCTTGTGGGCCAGGGTAACCACCAACAGGGAATCCAAGAGGTAGTTGTGTTCTGGTGTCCATAATAAAGTATTCCTGCTCAAATCCAAACCAGAAATCATCATCTTCATCATCATCAATGGTGGCCCTGGAATTGCTTACGTGAGGTGTTCCATCTGGGTTCAATACCTCGGTCATAACCAAATAACCATTTCTTCTTGCTGGGTCTGGGTAAATGGCAACAGGTTTCAGTAAGCAGTCAGAATTGCCGCCTTCGGCCTGTTTTGTGGATGAACCATCGAAAGACCACATCGGGCAATCTTCCAGTTTACCACTAAAATCCTCTTCTATTCTAGTCTTACTTCTAATGTTGGCTGTTGGCTCATAGCCATCCAACCATAGATACTCTAATTTAGATTTGCTCATAATTCCGGTAGTTAATCGTTCTCAATTTTATGATTAACAAAAATAGTTTTTTCATTTAACTATCAATCTTTTATGGGGGTAAAATCACAAAATTATCGTTATTATTTATATTACCCCTATTTTGAAAAGGGTTGACTGAAAAAAAAGTAATTTTTGAAGTATATATTATTAAATTCTTAATTGTAGATTTGAAAATTAAATATAATTGAATATGCCGAAAACAAGATTTCAAGCGTTGACTGAGAGCCACAATAGGGTGCATGCCAATATCGATGAAACAGGTAAGAGGTCCGAGCTGTTCGGAAGGAATGTTTTCAATGAAGAAAAAATGCTTCAGTTCCTTACCGCTGAAGCATTCGATAAGGTAAAATCAGCTATTTTTCAAGGAACAAAAATAGACCGCAAGATTGCCGATCAAGTAGCGGAAGGGATGAAGGCCTGGGCACTTTCCATGGGTGCTACCCACTATACACATTGGTTTCAGCCATTGACAGGGGCCACTGCGGAAAAGCATGATGCCTTTTTTGATATCCTCCCCAACGGCAAGGCCATGGAGAAATTTGGAGGGGCCCAATTGGTGCAGCAAGAACCTGACGCATCCAGTTTTCCCAGTGGCGGAATCAGAAACACTTTTGAGGCTAGGGGGTATACCGCCTGGGACCCGACTTCCCCGGCTTTTATCTATAAAACAACACTTTGCATACCCACCATATTTGTGGCCTATACAGGGGAAGCCCTGGACAATAAAGCTCCCTTGTTGAGGGCCTTGCAGGCCGTGGACCAAGCAGCGACTTCGGTGGCGCAATATTTTGATAAAAATGTAAGAAAGGTGCACGCAACCTTGGGCTGGGAACAAGAGTATTTTTTGATAGACAAATCATTGGTCAATTCCCGTTTGGATCTTTCTGTTACGGGACGTACATTGGTTGGGAGTTTTTCCGCCAAAGGACAACAATTGGACGATCATTACTTTGGGGTGATACCGGCAAGGGTGCTCAGTTTTATGAGCGAACTCGAAAAGGAATGTACCAAATTGGGAATACCGGTAAAAACCCGCCACAATGAAGTGGCCCCGAACCAATTTGAGCTTGCCCCCGTTTTTGAGGAGGCCAATCTCTCCGTAGATCACAATTTGTTGTTGATGGATGTCATGGAAGAGATCGCCGATAAATATAACTTCTCGGTGCTGTTCCATGAAAAGCCGTTTGCAGGAGTCAATGGATCCGGAAAACATAACAATTGGTCGCTGTGTACGGATACCGGGGTAAACCTATTGAGCCCGGGCACAACACCAATGAAAAACCTTCAATTCCTGACATTCTTTGTAAATACCATCAAGGCGGTGGATACTTATGAAGAATTATTGAGGGCCTCCATTGCTTCGGCGAGCAACGACCACAGGTTGGGTGCCAATGAAGCACCGCCACCTATCATTTCCATTTTTATAGGGAAACAATTGAGCGATGTGCTGGATGAACTGGAAGGTGTTTCCAAAGGAAAATTGTCCCCGCAGGAAAAAACAGAGCTCAAACTGAACGTAGTGGGCAAGATTCCGGAGATATTGTTGGACAACACGGATAGGAACCGGACATCTCCCTTTGCGTTCACTGGAAATAAGTTTGAGATGAGAGGGGTAGGGGCCAAGATGAACTGTGCCAAGCCCATGACCACCCTCAATACCATTGTGGCCAAACAGCTTACCGATTTTAAGAAAGAAGTAGATGCCCTGATCGACAAAAAAGGCCTGAAAAAAGATGAGGCGGTTTTCAATGTATTGCGAGAATATATCAAAACCTCCAAACGCATCCGTTTTGAAGGAGATGGATATGGTGTTGAATGGCAAGAAGAAGCACGAAGACGAAAACTGAGCTACAATAAGAATACACCGGAAGCACTTCAGGTAATTACCTCAAAACAAAGTCTTGAGCTTTTCAAGCAGATGGATGTGATGAACGAAGTGGAGCTCAAGGCACATAAAGAAGTGGAGTTGGGAGCCTATATCTTCCATATTCAGATAGAAGGCAGGGTTTTGGGAGAAATGGTGTACAACCATATTATTCCCGCTGCGGTAAAATATCAAAATGTTTTATTGGAGAATATTCACGGGCTGAAAGAGGTGTACGGAGCTGCCCACAAAAAAGTGGCGGAAAGCCAATTGAATATCTTGGAACAAATAGGGGAACATATAGTGGAAATTAAGAAGCTCACCGATGAAATGACGGATGCCCGCAAACGTGCCAATGGTATGTCCATGGTGGACAAAAAGGCACAGGCCTATTGTAATAATGTAAAACCGTATTTTGATAAGATTCGGGAACATTCCGATAAATTGGAAAAGTTGATTGCCGATGAATTGTGGCCGTTTACCAAATATCGCGAGATGCTGTTTTCCAAATAGAAATTTACCATCAAGGAAAAGACGGAAAGCTTATCAATAATTTGAAGGCTTTCCGTTATTTTTGCCCAAACCATTCATATGTCATCGGATACCAGTAAAAGATATGCCCAACGAGGTGTTTCGGCCTCCAAAGAAGATGTGCACAATGCCATCAAGAATATTGATAAAGGACTTTTTCCCAAAGCGTTCTGCAAAATTGTCCCCGATTATTTGACGGGTAGCGAGGAACATTGCTTGGTCATGCACGCCGATGGTGCAGGGACCAAATCCTCATTGGCCTATATGTACTGGAAAGAGACCGGGGATATTTCGGTATGGAAAGGTATAGCCCAAGATGCGCTTATTATGAACGTGGACGATCTGATCTGCGTTGGCGCTACCGATAACATCATGCTTTCATCGACCATTGGGCGTAACAAGAATTTGATTCCAGGTGAAGTGATATCCGCCATCATCAATGGTACCGAGGAGCTCATTTCCGATTTGGGCAAACATGGGATAACCATTCGTTCCACTGGTGGGGAGACGGCAGATGTCGGTGATTTGGTGCGTACCATTATCGTCGATTCCACCGTAACGGCTCGAATGGAACGAAAAAAAGTGATCGACAATGCCAATATCCGAGCAGGGGATGTGATCGTGGGCCTTGCTTCCTTTGGAAAAGCGAGTTACGAGACGGAATATAACGGGGGGATGGGCAGTAACGGATTGACCTCTGCCAGACATGATGTGTTCTCCAAATATCTTGCAGCAAAGTATCCGGAAAGTTTTGATGCATCCGTTCCCGAAGAATTGGTGTATTCCGGCAACATCAAATTAACGGATGAAGTGCCAGGTTCACCTCTTGATGCGGGAAAATTGGTGCTTTCACCTACCCGTACCTATGCACCCATCATTAAAAAAGTGTTGGAACAATATACTTCGGAAGAAATACACGGGATGGTGCATTGTAGTGGAGGGGCCCAGACCAAGATTCTCCATTTTGTGGATGACCTTCATATCATAAAAGACAATATGTTTTCCATTCCACCTTTGTTCAAATTGATTCAGGAGCAATCTGGAACCGATTGGAAGGAAATGTACCAAGTTTTCAATTGTGGGCATCGTATGGAATTGTATGTGAATGAGGGGGTTGCGGATGAAATTATGGCCATCTCCAAAAGTTTTGACGTAGATGCCCAGATCATCGGCCGTGTGGAAGCTGCTGAAAAGAAGAAATTGACCATCGAGAGCCAGTACGGGAAGTTTGAATATTAGCATACGATTTACTCTGAAATAGCGTTCTTATTTATAAACCTCACGCTATGGAAAGAAAAGAGTTTTTAAGAAGTTTAGGTGCTGGGGCGGCTTTTGCCCTTACATTTCCCTGTTTACAAGGTTGTTCTAAAGATGAAGTGGACGGTAACTTGGTGGAGGAGCCAACAGGTGTGGACTTTACCATCGACCTAACTTCTGATGAAGCGTCAAATCTTTCCGAAAATGGTGGGTTTATTTTGAAAAACTTGGTGGTTATCGCTAAAAACCTGCAAGGGGAATATGTGGCGGCCAGCCAGGTCTGTAGTCATCAATCCTATGACCAAGTGCGTTTTGTGGATCAGAACGGAGGTATTTTTTATTGCGACGTACATGGTTCCCGTTTTGATCAAGATGGAACACCCTTGAATCAAGTGGACAATACTCCCGCAAAAGCGCTCAAAGTCTATAATACGGAACTCAATGGTTCTATTTTAAGGGTGTACGAATAGTTTTTGAATCCCAAATTTTATGAAATATTTAGTCTACATATTGTTATTTACCTGTGCAGGTATGCTCCAGGCCCAAGAATGGCAGGATAGTTTTGATGATGCTCTTGCCAAGGCGACTGTTGAGGACAAGCCCATTGTTTTGGTTTTTTCTGGATCGGATTGGTGCGCGCCCTGTATCCGACTAAAAAAACACATATTCGATAGTGAAACGTTCAAAGCTTATGCTTCCGAACATTACGTGATGTACAATGCGGATTTTCCCCGAAAAAAGAAAAATCAACTACCACAAGATAAATTAAATGTAAACAAGTCCTTAGCGGAAAAGTATAACCCAAAGGGTTATTTTCCTTTGGTCGTGGTCTTGGACAGCAATGAACAAGTCTTGGGGACTACAGGTTTTGTGGCACGTACCAAACCTGAGAAATATATAAAGACGCTTAACAAGTTCCTGAAATGAAAATGTTTGTGTCTTTTTTGTGCGGTTTATTTTGTTTGCTTTCCTATGGACAGGGAAAACAGGATTATGTAACCGTGAAAAAGACGCTAAAACTGATGGGGACCCGGTTTGAGATCACCGTAGTGGCCCTAAACGAGGAGATAGGCTATATAAATATAGACGAGGCCGTCTCGGAAATTGAACGTATTGAAAAAATCATCTCGTCTTGGGACAAGGATTCCGAAACTTCCCTGATCAACAAAAATGCAGGCATTAAACCTGTAAAGGTGAGCAAAGAGTTGTTCGATTTGATTGAGCGTTCCATCAAAATATCTGAGATTACCGATGGCGCTTTCGATATCACCTATGCATCCATGGATGAGATTTGGAAATTTGATGGCACCATGGATAAAGTTCCCACAGAAGAAAAAATCAAAAAGTCCGTTTCAAAAGTAGGATACCAAAAAATACAATTGGATAAGAAGAACCAAACCGTGTTTTTGCCCGAAAAAGGGATGTGCATAGGATTTGGTGCCATTGGAAAAGGATATGCCGCGGATAAAGCCAAAGAACTTCTGGTGTCCAAAGATGTTCGGGGCGGAATAATCAATGCTTCTGGAGACCTTACCACTTGGGGAACCAAAGTGACAGGGGAAAAATGGTTGGTCGGCATTGCCAATCCGCTTAGCAAGGATAAAGTGTTCAGTTGGTTGCCCGTAATAGAGTCTTCCGTGGCAACATCGGGCAATTATGAAAAATACATCGTCCTGGATGGGGAAAAATATTCACATATTATCGACCCTCGGACCGGGTATCCTACCAAAGGAATAAATAGCGTATCGATTTTTGCAAAACAAGCTGAATTGTGTGATGCCCTGGCCACAGCAGTTTTTATCATGGGCAGGGATGTCGGCCTTCATCTGATCAATCAGATTGATGGTGTTGAGGCCGTGGTGGTGGATGGTGAGAACAAAGTTCACCGAAGTTCGGGCATAGTGTTCGATACGAATTAGTACATTTAAGGTATGGGAAAAGCGTTTGTCCTATTATTACTTTTGATTCTTTCAAGTTCTTGTGTTGCCGTGCGTGAGTACGACAAGGTTTACCTGAACGATGAGGAGATGCAATTGAGTGCAAGGCCGTGCGAGCGGTTCGAAACCAATTTTCATGTTTATAGAGAGGCTTCCTCCGGTGCCAACGGTGGTAAAACAGGAGGTGGATGCGGATGTAATTGAATGAGAACTTCAAATGATTAATATAAAAAAATGATTGTCCAGATTTTGCCATAAACAAAATTTTCGTCAACCTGAACTTGTTTCAGGTTCTCATTTGGCTTTTGATAACTAGTGTAATGAGATTCCGAAATAAATTTGGAATGACGTGCAAAAGGAGATTATTACAGATAGCGAGTATTCAATATTTAAAAAACCTTATGACCCAGTTGTCCAGACCAACAAAATTCGTTTCCATAGTCTTGTTTATTTTTATGGCATCATTATGCTGGTCCCAACAGAACGATACTTCATACAAGCGGAGGGTTTTGGAGTCAAGTGAGGTCGATTTGCTTTTTAGTTATTACAATCAAGATGGGGAAAATGCAGCCGTAACAGGGGGAGAAGGTACCGAGGAGTTAACGGATGCCACCTCGAGCATTGTTTTGCGGATGCCCATGAACGAAGATGATATATTGACCGTGGATGTTGGTCTGTCAGCGTATACATCGGCGTCTTCCAGTAATGTGAACCCTTTGGATGGTGGTCTTAATGTAACACCTTTTGATGCTTCTTCGGGGGAATCGAGGAAAGATTTACTGGTCTATATCAATCCAAGTTACCAGCACAGTTCCGACGACCGTAATTCCATATGGAGCGCCAATGCTTATGTTTCATCGGAGTACGATTATTTTTCTATTGGTTTTGGGGGGAGTTACACCAAATTGTTCAATGAAAAGAATACGGAAATCACCCTGAGCGGTAATGTGTTTTTGGATAAATGGAACTCACAGTACCCGATTGAATTGACAGATGGCTTTTTTGATAGTAGAATTACGGGAAACGGTACGTATGACCCTATTTTTTCAGCATTTGAGGATGAAAAACGAAATTCCTATTCCCTTTCGTTAAGCTTTTCACAGATCTTGAGCCAAAAGTTACAAGGAGCTCTTTTTATGGATGTGGTTTCCCAGAACGGATTGTTGAGCACCCCGTTCCAAAGAGTGTATTTTTCAGATTTCGAAGATTTCTATATCGATGATTTTCAGTTGGCGGACAATGTGGAGCAATTACCCGATAGTAGGTTCAAAATACCCATTGGAGGTCGATTGAATTACTATTTGAATGATTTGGTGGTGTTGCGTTCGTACTATCGTTTTTATTGGGACGATTGGGGAATAAGTTCGCATACCGCCAGTTTGGAGGTTCCTTTTAAACTTACCGATAAGTTTACGCTGTATCCAAGTTACCGATACTATACCCAGACTGCAGCTGATTACTTTTACCCCAAAGAGCAGGCACTGTCCACGTATGAATTCTATACTTCGGACTACGATCTTTCAGGGTATAATGCCCATCAATATGGGGTAGGGGTACAGTACAAAGATATTTTTACAAGTGCCAGAGTGCTTAATTTTGGACTGAAGACCATCAATCTCCGTTTTAGTCAATATGACCGTAGTGATGGCCTCAATGCATTCATTGTTACCTTGGGGACTACTTTTGTGGGTAACTGAGCTTTTCTTATTGGAAAATAATCCAACTAAAAAATCGTAAATTCGCATTCCATTAGGAGGATTGATTTATGCTAGACAAACTCAACATAGTAAAACAGCGTTTTGATGAGGTTTCGGACCTTATCATACAACCCGATATTATTGCGGACCAAAAAAGGTACGTGAAGCTGAACAAGGAGTACAAGGATTTAAAATTGCTCAGCGACAAACGCGACGAATATATAACCCTTACCAACAATATTAAGGAAGCTGAGGAGATCATTGCCGATGGCAGCGACACCGAAATGTTGGAAATGGCCAAGATGCAATTGGATGAGGCCAAGAGTGCCTTGCCCAAATTGGAAGAAGAAATAAAATTGTTGTTGATTCCCAAAGACCCCGAAGATGAAAAGAACGTGGTGATGGAGATCAGGGCAGGAACCGGAGGGGACGAGGCCAGTATTTTTGCGGGCGATTTGTTCCGTATGTACACCAAATATTGTGAATCCAAAGGTTGGAAGACCAATGTTATCGATTTGAACGAGGGAACCAGTGGTGGTTATAAGGAAATCCATTTCGAGGTAAATGGTGAAGATGTCTACGGGACCCTTAAGTTTGAAGCAGGGGTGCACCGGGTACAACGTGTGCCACAGACCGAGACCCAAGGTAGGGTGCACACCAGTGCGGCTACCGTCATGGTGATTCCCGAAGCGGAGGAATTTGATGTTCAGATAGACCCGAAGGACGTGCGGATAGATTATTTCTGTTCCTCGGGACCTGGTGGGCAATCTGTGAACACTACCTACTCTGCTGTACGTTTGACCCACGAACCAACTGGTATTGTTGCCCAATGTCAGGATGAAAAGTCACAGCACAAGAACAAGGACAAGGCTTTTAAGGTGCTTCGTTCACGTTTGTACGATATGGAATTGGCCAAAAAACAGGCTGAGGATGCCGCCAAGCGTAATTCGCAAGTAAGCAGTGGCGACCGTTCGGCCAAAATCCGTACCTACAACTATCCGCAAGGAAGGGTTACGGACCACAGAATAGGCCTTACGCTATATGATCTGCAAAATATTATGAATGGCGATATTCAAAAAATAATTGATGAATTGATGTTGGTGGAAAACACTGAAAAGCTTAAAGAAGCGTCAGAGATATTTTAAACGGTCAGTTATAAGTTCGAGTAAGGTCCGAGAACCATTTTAAATGAAAATAGAAGATTTAGTTGCGCAAATCCGTCAAAAAAAATCGTTCCTCTGTGTTGGTCTGGACACGGATTTGGATAAAATTCCGGAACATCTTCTAAAAGAAGAGGATCCTATTTTTGCCTTCAACAAAGCCATAATCGATGCCACACATCCTTTTTGTGTGGCCTACAAACCTAATATCGCTTTCTATGAGGCCTATGGTCTGCAAGGTTGGAAATCCTTGGAGCGGACCATGGAATATTTGAACGCAAATTATCCGGAAATGTTCACGATAGCGGATGCTAAACGAGGTGATATAGGCAATACATCCACTCGGTATGCCAAGGCGTTTTTTGAGACCTTGGAGTTTGATTCCATCACCATCGCACCTTATATGGGAAAGGATTCGGTTGAACCCTTTTTGGAATTCGAGGATAAACATACCATTTTATTGGCCTTGACTTCCAACCAAGGTGCTTTTGATTTTCAGACCAAGAACGTTGACGGCCATGAATTGTACAAAGAAGTGCTGTCCGTGTCAAAAACCTATAAAGGAGCTGAAAGATTGATGTATGTCGTAGGGGCCACAAAGGCTTCTTATCTTGAGGATATCAGGGAAATTATCCCCGAAAGTTTTTTGTTGGTGCCCGGTGTTGGTGCACAAGGCGGAAGTTTGCAAGAAGTCTGTAAATATGGAATTACCAAAGATGTAGGTTTGTTGGTCAACTCCTCCAGAGGTATTTTGTACGCTTCAACGGGAATGGATTTTGCAGAAACAGCTGCGAAAAAGGCACAGGAAATGCAGCAGGAAATGGAAATTGAAATAGAAAAACTTGTTTAAAGTTTAGGACAAACTTTCCAAAACCTTTTTAATATTTTGCGCTTTTCTTTTAAAGAATTCACCTAATTGGCTATCCTTGCCAGAAACGTTGGCAGCTTTTTCCATAAAATTGTTGTGCATTACCTCCAAAACGGTTGCTGCTTGACTCAGGCCGGTTATTGGTGTGACTGATCCAACTTTGCAATATTGATTGTTCATAGCTCTCAAGATTCGTTATAGCAAAGATACGTTCAAAACGGCCTGATGGATTACGACGATGTGGGTATTCATCTATAAATCAGGTTATTTATCTAAAATTTAACGAATCCGGGTTAATCTGATGAATTACCTTACATTTCGTTAGGGCAAAATTAACGTGCCTCAAAGAATCTCGTTTGTATGGCTTTACCGAAGATGCGGAAAACAAAAACCGGTGAACTTCACCGGTTTTTAAACTAACTAACTCAAAAAAATGCTAACTCAGATAACTTGTACAAAAATCAAGTTTAACCTTCAGGTCAAGGTTAATTTAACTTTAGGATTTTGTTATAATTATTCTTAATTATTGAGTTTATAACGTTTAAGGTTTTAACTTATTGTGGTATTGTCAAAAAATTATGATTAATCCTGAAGGGCGAACACCTTTTTTAACAAATCTGTTGTCCTTGATGAAGCTTTTGTCCTAATTTCCTTTTCTTCCAAAGCGATCATGGTGAAAACTCCTTCCAAAGCTTCGTTGGTCGTGTAATCGGTTAAATCTGGATTCACATCATTGGTCAAGGGTAGGTTGTTGTACTTGGTAATAATGTTGCTCCAGATTTGGTCGGCACCTACTTTTTGAAACGAATTCTTGATGATGGGGTTGAACTTATCATATAATTGGGTCTTGGTGGCTTGCTCTAAATACTGGGTAGCAGCATTGTCATTTCCCAAAAGGATTTGTTTGGCATCGTTGAAGGTAATTCCTTTAACGGCATCAACAAAAATTGGTGTGGCCTCACCTACGGCATCTTCAGCAGCACGGTTTATTATTTTCAAACCTTCGTCCGCCAAACTGGACAGCCCTATGTCCCGTAAGGTCTTATCAACCTTTTGTAGTTCCTCGGGGAGTAGGATCTTTACCAGTTCGTTCTTATAAAACCCGTTTTCACTGGTAAGTTTTTCCACTTGTTTTTCAATTCCCATGTTCAGGGCCTCCCGCAATCCTTGTGCGATTTGGTCGTTTCCTATGGTTGTTGTTCCTTGGGGCAATTGGTTTACAACTTGTTGCAATTCCGCACATCCTGCAAGTTGTATTGCTAAAAAGCATAGCAAGAATTTTTTCATAATATAATTTTTGTTTGGGCTAAAATTAATCCTAATACTTTATGATAGATAGGATTTTCCGGAATATTAGTTGAAATTCCCTTAGCGTGTTTAGATAACCGGGCGCAACTGGGATTAGTATAACTCAAAAACAAATCCGGTTTTGGCCCCAATTTCCAAGGTTTGATCCATATCGTATTCCATGCCGGAAATAATTTCCAATCCTTTTTTGTTTCCCTGGATACCCTCGGAAAACCTATCAAGTTCAATTTTTTGGTCTTTGTCGGAATTGTTCAATACCACCATCACGGTTTGATCTGGTCTGTTTGGCAGATATCTAAAGTATACATAAACATTGTTCACGGGAGAAAAATGAAGGGTTTTGCCAAAATGAACGGTTTCTTTGCCTTTTCGCCAGTTCAATAGCTTTTTGGTGAAATCATGGTACTCCTTTTGTTTGTTGGTCCTTCCATCGGCAGTAAAGGCATTTTGAACATCACCGGGCCACCCCCCTGGGAAATCCCGACGAATATCACCATCACCTTTGCTTTTGTCGCCCAACATCCCAATTTCATCACCATAGTAGATTTGTGGAATGCCCCTAAGGGTGGATATCAAAGTAAGGGCCAATTTATATTTTGCAATATCCCCGTTGAATTCCTGATTGATTCGGTTTACGTCATGGTTCCCCATTTTGATCAATAGGTTATTGATGTTGGGGTATAGGAAATCCTTGGTCAAATGATCGTAAATCCGATATACGCCATCACCCCAGTTTTGTTCGTCCTCATTGAAAACCTGTGTTAAGATATCGTGGAGGGGAAAATCCATTACCGTAGGCAAATTGGAGTTGAAACCTTGAATGGCCCCAACCTTACTGTCTTTTTGCCAATAGGCGATATGGGCTGTTTCGTGCATAAAAATTTCTCCCATAATATTAAAGTTGGGATATTCTTCCATAACACGGGTCACCCATTCGGTGATTCCTTCCTTATCATTGTATGGGTAGGTATCAACACGGATTCCGTCCAAATCCCCGCTTTCTATCCACCAAATCGCATTTTGGACAAGGTAGGTGATAAGCATGGGGTTTTTTTCGTTCATGTCCGGCATGGTGTAATCGAACCAGCCATCCATGCACCCTTTGGCATCAATTTCCGAAGCATAGGGGTCAAACTGGGTGGTTTGGATATAGTTACTTCGTTTAAAGCCGTTTTCACCACCTTCCCAATAGTGTATCCAGTCTTGCGATGGTAAATCTTGAATCAACCAATGGCTCAGTCCCCAATGGTTTGGGACAAAATCCATTATGTGCTTCATATCCCGCTTGTGCAGTTCCGCGGAAAGTCTTGCAAAATCTTCGTTGGAACCGTATCTGGGATCAATTTTATAAAGATCGCTACAGGCATATCCGTGGTACGAATATACTTTTTCGTTGTCCAAGGTGAGAGGTGTGCTCCAGAGCGTGGTAGCCCCTAGTTCGTGGATATAGTCCAGATGATCTATGATTCCTTGGATATCGCCACCATGCCTACCTCCTTGGTGCTTCCTGTTTGCTTTTTCAATGGTTCCCGGAGTACTGTCGTTTGAGGGGTCCCCGTTGGCAAATCGGTCGGGCATTAAGAGATAAATGACATCCGATGAATCAAAACCTTTTCTCTGATCGGAATTTTCCCTGCGGGATTTGAATTCATAATCCAAGGAGTCCACTATTTTACGTCCTTTTTTAAAGGATAAAGTTTGTGTTCCCGGGGGTGTTCCATCCGTATCGACCGTTACAAATAAATAATTGGGATTTTCCACTTTCACTACCTTTTTGATGGTAATGTCACCTGAAAACTCGGGTTGTAGGTCACTGATGTTATCCCCATAGACCAAGAGTTCCAATTCGGTTTGCTTCATTCCGGCCCACCAATATGGTGGCTCAATGCGTTCTACTTGGCCAAATATATTTGCGCTTACGGCCAAGAAAAGAAAGATCATCAATTTTTTCATGGATGTTTTTCTAGTGGTTAAAACAGTGTTATGTAGCGAATGTTCAGCTGAGGTTTACAGGTTCATTATTGACCATGATCTCCAATGGTTCTCCTTGATCTATATTAAAAGTAGCCCCGTCTTGGGTGACAGTTACCTTTAAAATTCTGTCCCTAAAATTGATTTTAAAGGAATACATATCCCATTGTTCGGGGATTTTTGGCGCAAAGCAAAGCTTTCCATCTTTTATCCGCATTCCTCCAAAACCTTCCACAATGCTCATCCAAGTTCCTGCCATGGAGGTAATATGCAGCCCTTCCTCCACTTCTTTGTTGTAATCGTCCAAATCCAAACGGGAGGTTCTCAAATAAAAAGTATAAGCTTGGCCCATTCGGTCCAATTTTGCGGCCTGTATCGCATGTACACATGGTGAAAGTGAGGATTCGTGAACTGTGTAGGACTCATAAAAGTCAAAATGTTTTTCCAGTTCCTCATTGGTAAAATGGTCCTCAAAAAAGTAAAAACCCTGTAGCGTGTCCGCTTGTTTTATGTATGGGGAGCGAAGGATGCGGTCCCAGCTCCAATGTTGGTTGATCGGACGTTCTTTTGGGTCAAGGTCGGCCACTCGAACCAAATCTTTGTCCAAAAAGCCATCTTGCTGTAAATAGATACCATGTTCTTCAGAGTAGGGGAAGTACATTTGGTCGGCCACCTTTTTCCATAGGTCTGTCTCGTTAGCTGTCAGCTTGGTTTTTTCTATGATTCTTTTATAATCGGTTGGATATTCTTGTTGCACATGTTCCAATTGTTCCAGAGCATATTCCAAACACCATTTGGCAATGTAATTGGTGTACCAGTTATTGTTCACATTGTTTTCATATTCATTAGGTCCTGTTACGCCCAATATTACATATTTGTTGCGATGGGCGGACCAATTGACCCTTTGTTGCCAAAAACGTGCGATTCCAATAAGGACTTCCAATCCCATTTCTGGAATATAGGTATAGTCCTGGGTATACCGGGTATAATTGAAAATGGCATAGGCAATTGCGCCATTTCTATGGATTTCCTCAAAAGTGATTTCCCATTCGTTATGGCATTCCTCACCGTTCATGGTGACCATCGGATAGAGTGCCGCACCGTTTTTAAAACCTAACTTTTCGGCGTTCTCAATGGCTTTTTCTAAATGGTTGTAGCGATACTTTAGCAATTTTCGTGCTACTTCCTGGTTTTTGGTTGCCATATAAAAAGGAATGCAATACGCCTCGGTATCCCAATACGTGCTTCCTCCATATTTTTCCCCGGTAAATCCTTTGGGGCCAATGTTTAAGCGGGAATCCGTTCCGGTATAGGTTTGGTTCAGCTGAAAGATATTGAAACGAATGCCTTGCTGTGCTTTTACATCACCCTCAATATTGATGTCGCTCATTTCCCAGATTTGTGCCCATGCTTTTTTCTGTTCTTCCAGAAGTCTGTCAAAACCTAATGAGGAAACTTGGTCAAGTACCTCATTTGCAGCATCCGTCAATTTGTTCGCTTCATGATTGCGGTCTACCGTATAGCCTCCATACTTGATAAGGCTTACTTTTTCTCCTTTTTTGACGTTTTGGGTGAATTCAAGACCAACAGAAAGTTCTTTTGTACTGACCAAATCGGGTGCAACCTCTACATCTTCACCGTAGACCAAATGGGCCTGCATAAAAGTACATACGTTGAAGTGGGTCTTCATGGTATGGGATTCGATGAAAGCCCTGTTTTTGTCGGATGATACCTTTTTGGTATTCCAAAATTTATCGTCCCAATTGCTGTCTTCATTGGTGATGCCCGAGTCAATGTATGGTTTAAAAAGAATCTCCGCGTCGGCATTGATTGGGCTGATCTCAAATTTGATCGCCCCAACTTCATCATGGGACAAGCTCAAAAATCGGGTTGCCACAACCTCTATTTCAATTTGGTTTGGCAGGGTTGCCGTAAAATTTCTACGGTACCAGCCTTCTTTCATATTGAGTTCCCGCCTAAAATTTTTGATATTGGTGCAGGTAGCCAGATCCAAAGGTTCTCCATTGATACCAACATCAATGCCGATCCAATTTGGAGCATTCAATACTTTGGCAA
Organism: Allomuricauda sp.; assembly: GCF_002699205.1. GTDB lineage: Bacteria > Bacteroidota > Bacteroidia > Flavobacteriales > Flavobacteriaceae > Flagellimonas. The sequence goes on along the minus strand of NZ_PABT01000037.1, from coordinate 47,006 downwards.
AGTATTCTGGATAGCCATTTTTCCACCATCCCACACGGGTTTTGTCGGGATAATAAACACCTGCAATATAGCTGCCTTGAAAAGTGTCCCCTGAATAGGATTCTTCAAAATTTGCCCGTTGTCCCATTGCCCCGTTTCCGATGCTAAAAAGGCTCTCGGAAGATTTGACGCGTTCTTTGTCAAATCCTTCTTCTATAATGCTCCATGGGTTGGGTTGTATATAGTCTTGATTCATTTTTTAAAGTTGCTGATGTTTTTTGTTAATTTGAATACTATGGGTTTGTTTTTCTGTAAGTTAGCTTGGTCGGGAATATAGGTAATTCAATTATATTACGGGTTCTTTATCGTCAACATCCTCTACCTTCAATACCAATAGTGCGGCAATCAAAAAGGCCACACCGCTCGTTACCAAAGCATAAATGGGCTGCCCATTATAAAGATGTTTTACTATTGGCCCACCAATCAAGGCATTTACAATTTGCGGGATTACAATAAAAAAGTTGAAGATCCCCATATAAACCCCCATTTTCTGTGATGGTATGGCTCCTGCCAAAATAGCATAGGGCATCGCCAAAATACTGGCCCATGCGATTCCAATTCCGATCATGGAGAGTATAAGCCAATTTTCATTGGGCATAATATAAATGGATAAAAATCCAAGTGCACCTATGGCCAATGATATGCTGTGGGTTTTTTTGCGCCCCATTTTTTTTGCAATGGCAGGTAGGAAAAAGGCGAAAATAGCTGAAACACCGTTGTACACGCCGAACAAGATACCTACCCAATCTCCAGCATCCTGATATGCGGGACTCTGGCTGTTATTGGGGTCCAGTCCATAAATATGTTCCGCAATGGCGGGAGTGGCAAATACCCATAGGCCAAAAAGCCCAAACCAAGAAAAAAATTGAACCCAGCTTAACTGTTTCATGGTCTTTGGCATGGTGGCAAAATCGGTAAAGATGTCCATGAGACCACCCGTGGTGCGTTCCGGTTCCTTAATTTTTCCAGTTTGATTTAGCAATGCCATTTCCTCTGGAGTGTACTCTTTTGTAGTGAAAACAGTTACGGCGACACTGCCTACCAGAACCAAAGCTCCTATTACAAAAGATAACAACAGGTTCAATGGTCCCTCTCCCGCCGCTGCAGTGTTGCTGATTCCAATCCAATTTGTCAGGGCGTAGGGCAACCAGGAACCAATGACTGCACCTATGCCAATTAGAATGGTTTGAACACTGTAACCCAATGTTCTTTGATCTGAGGGCAATACATCCGCAATCAAAGCTCTAAATGGTTCCATGGCAACATTGAAGGAGGCGTCCATGACCATGAGCATACCCGCACCGACCCAAAGGGAGGGTAAATATGCGGTGAACATATCCGCATTGGGCATAAGAATGAGTCCCAAAGATGCCAGTAGGGCACCAGTGAGAAAATAAGGCCGTCGACGACCTAGCCGTGTCCACGTTTTATCACTGTAATAGCCAATAATGGGTTGTACAATTAGTCCGGTGAGCGGTGCCACGATCCAGAACCAGGAAAGTTCGTGTACATTGGCACCAAAACTTTGGAGAATTCTACTGGCATTGGCATTCTGTAGGGCAAAGCCCATTTGGATCCCAAGAAATCCAAAACTGAGGTTCCAGATTTCCCAGAAGCTTAATCGACGCTTTTGAAACATTGTAATTGTGTGTTGATTTCAAAATTGGAACAGGCTATCTGTTCAACAATTATTTACCGGGAAGTAAAATATAAGCGTTGACTATGGCAAAGATATATTTTTTTACATAAACTACATTCAACCATCATGAGGTTTGCTTTTCTGATTTCATATTGTTCAAGGTGGAATCACGAAGAATAAGCTCGGTTTTCACCACTTGGGTGCTATAATTTACTTGCTCACCCTCATCCATTTTTTCCAATCTGTTGATAAGGGTTTTTGCGGCAATGGCTCCCATTTGGAAACCATGTTGACTTATGGTTGTAAGGTGTGGCCTAGCACATTTGGAAAGTATTCCATCTGAAAAACCGATGACAGAAATTTGTTCTGGGACCTCGATTCCCCTTGCTCTTGCCACATTCAACGCCGTAATGGCATAGATTTCATTTACCCCGAATATACCGTCAATATCTGGATGGTGTTCAAAAATTTTATTGATTCGGTCCTCCAGGATTTTTTGGTCCTCATCGGAGTCCCCCAGTTCTCCAATGCGTACAATCAACTCCTCATTGTATGGAATATTGTTGGCGGCAAGGGCATCACGGTAGCCTTCGGTTCTGAGTCTGCCTATGTGGAGGTAGTCTTTGGTGGTGAGCAATAGAATTTTTCTACGGCCTTCATCAATGAGTTTTTGAACCGCCATGCGACCCGCTTCCCGGTCGTTAATAATTATTTTGTCACTTGGAATTTCGTCGACCACCCTGTCGAACATTACAATTGGGATGTTCTGGTTTATGGTTTCTTGAAGGTGGCTGTAATCTTTTTTTTGTAGGGTTTGTTTGGAGAGTGATATGATAAACCCATCAATGCTGCCATTCACGAGCATCTCCATGTTGATGGTCTCCTTGTTGTAGGATTCATTGGTTACCCCGATGATCACGTTGTATTCTTTGGAGTTTGCCACTTCCTCAATACCAGAAATGACCTTGGCAAAATAGTGGTGCACTATTTCTGGGATGATGACGCCAATGGTTTTGGTTTTTTTGTTTTTAAGGCTCAAGGCTATGCTATTGGGCCTATAGTTGTAGAATCTGGCAAATGCCTGCACTTTTTCACGGTTCTCCTTGCTTATGTCCTTATTGTCCTTGAGTGCTTTTGATACCGTTGAAATGGAAAGCCCCAACTCCGAAGCTATCTTTTTAAGTGTCATTTTAGGTTTCATCCTGCGTAATCTTTCATTGAACCCGGGGAAAGGTTCAATTTTCTCCCAAATATACTCGGATTAAGAGCGGGTATGAAACTTTTTGTCAACCAGAAAACGTTGTAAGTGCCGAAAACTGACAAATGTCAAAAAAATGGGGTCTATAATTACATATTTTAGCTTTTGGGAAGTGAAATATAGCATAATCGTAAAAATTAACTTTAACTAACTTCAATATGAGAATTAAACGAATGTACCTGCTATGGTGCATGTTTTTGGTTCCTTTTGTACAGTACGCTCAAATTACTGTGCAAGGGATGGTTACGGATGCAGCTACCCAGGATCCATTACCTGGAGTAAGTATCATCATTAAGGGAACAAGTCGGGGGACGGCAACCGACTTTGACGGAAATTACCTATTGGATGTCAATATGGGCGACACATTGGTGTTTTCCTATATTGGGTTTCAAACCAAAGAGATTGTCGTTTCCAGTAGCACGCTTAATGTAGCGCTGAATGAGGACACCACCTTACTCGATGAAGTTGTGATAATCGGGTACGGTACCACAACAGTGGAAGATGCAACCGGTTCCGTTTCTTCGGTTACCACGGAGGATTTCAACAAGGGGGCGATTGTTTCCACCGATCAGCTCCTTACCGGTAAAACCGCAGGTGTTCGAATCACCAATAGTGGTGGACAGCCAGATTCCGCACCGAATATTCGTATTCGTGGAGGATCATCGCTGACAGCGAACAACAATCCATTGATCGTGATTGACGGTATTCCCGTTGACAATACGAACCCTGCGGGTGTCAGTAACCCATTGACCTTGATAAATCCCAATGATGTAGAGAGCTTTTCCATTCTAAAGGACGCTTCTGCCACTGCAATTTATGGTTCCAGGGCCTCCAATGGGGTTATCATTATTACGACCAAAAAGGGTTTGACCGGGGAATTTAAGTTTAACTTTTCGACCAATACGACCATTAGTAAGGTCGGTAAGAAAATAGATGTGATGGATTCCAGTGCCTTTACAAGGTTTATTCAGGAATATCATCCAGAATACACCAATTATTTGGGAATTGATGATCCCAGCACTGTTGTGGAAGATGATCTGGCCACTACCGATGTTATTGAAGGTAGAATCTTATCGGATACGGACTGGCAAGACGCCATTTACCGTACCGCAATTTCGTTTGATCACAATTTTAGCGCTAGGGGAAGTGTTTTCAAGTCTGTTCCCATTCGTATGTCTTTAGGATATACTGAAACCCAAGGTTTGGTGAAAACGAGTGATTATGAGCGTATTACAGGGTCTTTGAAACTTACCCCACGTTTTTTGGACGATCATTTGAAAGTGGATTTTAATGCAAAGGGAATCATGTCCAAAAAGAATGCCATCGATGAAAGCGGCGCTTTGGGCGGGGCAGTGAATATGGACCCCACAAAACCAATTTATGATAATTCCGCTGATAATCGATTTGGTGGCTATTACCAAACTACGGTATTGGATGGTGATTTTGTTAGCTTGGATGGACAGTGGAACCCCGTAGCTATTTTGATGCAACGTTATCGTCCGGAGCGCGTAAGCAAAATTTTGGCCAATATGGAGCTCGATTACAAAATGCATTTTATGCCAGAGCTGCGTGCCGTGGCCAATGTAGGTATCGAAGCTTCGAAAGCAAAAATCAAGGAGGTCTACACCGACAACTCCTTGGCAACCTATAAACAGGACGATACCGCTACGGATCCTGCCAATAACTATCGATTTAATCCAGGTGTAAACTACAGGGAAAATCAAGATATCATCAACAAGACGTTGGAAGCCTATTTGGCTTACGAAAAGGATTTGGAAGGAGCAATCACCAGTTTTGATGTGCAAGCAGGGTATTCCTATCAAAATTTCAGGAACGACGGAAACAAGGAAGAGTACAATTACGATACGTCAACAGGTGAACGCTTTCTGGTATATGATCCACAGAACCCTACCAATAGATATTTTAATGAACTCAACTTGCAGTCGTTTTTTGGCCGCGGTAACATTAATTTATATGACAAGTATCTGTTGACACTCTCTTTTAGGGCGGATGCATCCTCGTTATTTTCAAAAGAGAATAGATGGGGGTATTTCCCGGCAGCAGCTTTTGCCTGGAAAGTTTATGAGGAAGACTTTATGAAAGAGGTGGAATTTATTAATTCATTAAAATTGAGACTTGGCTGGGGTAGAACAGGACAGCAGGATATTACCGGGGCCGTTGGTTATTACCCATCCATTCCTTTGTTCGAAGCCGGTTCAGTGACCAGTCAATACCTTCAAGGTTACGCTCTTTATTCTGCCAAGCCTTACAATTCTGATCTTACTTGGGAAAAAGCGGAGACTTTCAACGCAGGTCTTGATTTTGGATTGTTCCCAAACAATGTTTTAACTGGTTCCTTCGACATCTTTTATAGGACCACATCGGATCTGTTGGCGACTGTGCCAATTGCTCCGGGACAAGCACTGACCTCTTCATTTGTTAAAAATGTAGGGGAAACAGAAAGTAAAGGTTTTGAGGTCAATTTTAATGTGAGGGCATTGACAAAGGATAATATGTCATTGGAATTTTATGGCAACACTTCCTACAACAGGACAGAGGTGACCAACCTTGAAGATGTTTCCCGAATCACCGCAAGTGAATCCGGGCTTGAAAGTGGTACCGGTGTATACCTTGCTTATCATGCTGTTGGTTACCAACCCTATTCGGCTTGGGTATTTAGACAATTATATGATGCCGAAGGCAATCCTATCCATGGTGCTTTTGCCGATTTCAATGGGGATGGAACCGTTGACAACGACGATAGGTACTACCGCTCCATGCGTCCTAACTGGACCTTTGGTTTTGGTTTCAATTTCAATTATGGCAAATTTGATTTGAGTTCCAGTTTCAGGGGACAATTTGGAGGGCAAGTGTACAACTCCCGAAGATTGACCACTGGTTGGGTGGACAAGGCTATCCCAAACAACTCCAATAGTTTGTCCAATGTACTTGATTTCTACTCAGGGGCAGCAGATGCAAACTTTATAAATGTCCAAGGAAACGTACCGTTCTCCGATTACTTTTTGGAAGATGCTACCTTCCTAAGATGCGAGAACATTGTGTTGGGGTATCGTTTGGACGATGCTCTTCCCAATGTTTCCATGCGTTTTTATGGAGCTTTGAACAACCCGTTCATCCTTACAAAGTATGATGGACAGGATCCTGAGAATTTTAATGCAATAGACAATAATTTCTACCCAAGGCCTCGGTCTTTTACAATTGGGGTAAATGTGGACTTTTAAGATATAGCTGACATGAAAAAAATAAAATCAATATTATTTCTAGTAATCCCCTTGGCCTTAATGATTCAAGGGTGTACCAAAGATTTGGATACCGAACCAGAGGTAGAGCTCACTTTGGATGAGCTCCTAGAGCAGGATCCAGATGCCGTTACTGGTATTCTATCGAGACTTTATGCCTCTTTTGCACTTTCTGGACCCGATGGGGCGGGAAGTTCGGACATCGACGACGATGCAGGGGAATCCCCATTCCTTAGAGGTATTGTGAACCTTCAGGATTTTACCGCGGATGCTTTGAAAAACCGCTGGGGAGATGATGGTTTAGACCAGTTGACCACTGCATCGGATTGGGACGAGAACAACAAGTTCTTCCGTTATCTCTACAACCGTATTTACTATACCATCCCGCAAGCAAACAATCTGCTTTTGGTACTGAGCGCCGTCGATTTGGAGAACAAAGACCAGATTGAAGGGGAAGTCCGTTTCATAAGGGCTTTGGCCTACTATTACTTGATCGATTGTTTTGGAAAAGGCGTTTTGGCCACTGAGGAAAATTATGGAACCTCTGATCCATTGCCAGAAGTAGATCGCCTGGAACTCTTCAATTATGTTGAAAATGAATTGTCCGAGGTGATTGATTTGTTGCCGGACACCAATGAATATGGTAGGGCCAATAAAAGTGTGGCACGCATGCTCATGGCAAAGCTTTACATGAATGCCGGGGTTTACACGGGAACAGAAATGTTTGATGAAGCCGTGCCTCTTATTTCAAAGGTGATAAATGAAGGGGGCTATTCTTTGGATGAAGACTTTGTAAGCATCTTCTCAGGGGATAACTATTTGTCCTCAGAAATAATTTTTCCGTTGATCGCCGATGCCGATATCAGCCAGAGTTATGGGAACACCACGTACATTGTCAATGGTAGTTTGGGTACCGAGACCATGACCCTCAGTGATTTCGGGGCTGAAGAAGGTTGGAGTGGACATAGGGCCACCAAAGCTTGGTATGGTCTGTACAACGATGGAGATTTGGAAAATAGCACTGACGATAGGGCCAAACTGTTTTGGACAGAGGGACACAATTATGAAATGACGGACTATAAGGCCTGGACCGATGGTTTTCCGTCTGTAAAATTCAGAAATACCTTTTATTACAGTGATTCCAATCCGACCACTTTCTCCAGTACGGATTTTCCATTGTTCCGTTTGGCCGATGCCTATTTAATGTACGCCGAATGTGCTGTCCGGGGAGCTTCGGGAGCAGATATGGGAACTGCCTTGACCTATGTGAACGCAGTAAGAAACCGTTCCCATGCAAGTTCGGTTACACAATCTGACCTAACCTTGGATTTCATCCTGGATGAAAGAGGAAGGGAACTCAATTTCGAGGGGCACAGAAGAAGCGACTTGATCCGCTTCGGTAAGTTCACAGGAAACAGCTACCTGTGGCCTTGGAAAGGGAATACGTTGAACGGTACTTCCATTCCGGAGACCTATAAACTTTTCCCGATTCCATTGACCGCATTGGAAGCTAATGAAAATCTAACTCAAAATCCAGGATACTAATTAAAACGACTCTCATGAAAAACATAAAATTATCTATAGCACAAGTTTTTGGGGCGATAATTGCCCTGGCTCTTTTTACTGCGTGTGAAAACGATGATCACGTACCGGAATTTACGCTACAGACGGCCTCGGAAGATGTGGCATTTCAGAACGAATTTTTATCGGAATATTTACTCTCCGATGAAACTTCCGACAACATTGCGGAACGCTTTGTATGGAACCCTGTTGATTTTGGGGTGCCCACCGAAGTCTCTTATCAATTGGAAGGTTCCATTTCCGAAAATTTTGATGCCGACGGAGCATATCAATTTGATTCGGGAACCCTTTCGACCACCAATGCAAGTGTTACCGTAAGTCAACTGTTGACCATGGCCGAAGGATTGGGGTTGGATGATGATCCAGCAACGACAGATGAGGAGGGAGCCCCGAACAATACAGGGACAGTTTACTTTAAGGTAACCGCATTTGTTGGTAGTGGAGAAGGAACTGACGCCGTTTCTACAGAATCAGAAGTTGCCGCATTGACCATTACTTTGGTTGAAAAATCATCAGAGGGCGGCAGCTCATCAGGAATTGAAATATCCAGTTGGGGCGTTGTTGGATCAGGATACAATGATTGGGGCGCATTTGAGGATGCTCCGTTCTACACCACGGATACAAATGGGGTTTATGTAGCTTATGTGAACCTATTGGATGGTGAAATCAAATTCAGGGAAAACAATGCTTGGGACAGTGATTTCGGGGATAACGATGCAGATGGAACCTTGGATGCCGGGGGAGCCAATATTGCGGTGACCGCTGGAGATTACAAGATTACTTTGAATTTGAACGACAACACTTATACCATGGAAGAGTACTCATGGGGTGTCGTGGGATCTGGTTATAACGATTGGGGAGGTGCAGGCCCCGATGCCAAATTCTTCTACGATTACACTACGGATACATTTAAAGTAGGTGTAGAATTGATGGATGGTGAAATCAAGTTTAGAATGAACAATGAATGGGCTACAGATTTCGGGGATACCGGTGTAGACGGAATATTGGATGCCGGAGGGGATAACATAGCCGTTACCGCTGGATACTACATGATCACTTTGGATTTCAATGCAGGAACCTATACCATGGAAGCTGCCGATATATGGGGTGTTGTAGGTAGTGGATATAATGATTGGGGTGCAACCAATGACTATATGCTTACCGAGGTCAATCCTGGTATTTGGGTCGCTGAAAACGTTGAATTGATGGATGGTGAGATCAAATTTAGGATCAACGAAGCTTGGGATACCGATTACGGGGATACTGGAGCTGACGGAATCTTGGATGCGGGAGGTGACAATATCGCTGTTACTGCCGGTACCTATCTGATCACGCTGGATCTATCAGACGAAGGAGCACCTACCTATTCACTTATTGCAAGGTAGGTAACAGACCCTTTTATAATAATTAAAATAAAGGGGAATGGCTATGCTGTTTCCCTTTATTTGCAAATAAAAGTATATGAAGAAATTTTTACTATTTGGTTTATTGTTATCCACCATAGCGTCTTGGTCGCAGGTGATCATAGAACCGTACCCTTTTGCGGTGGATCAAGAAATTACCATTACTGTGGATGCCAATAGCAATGATACGGATTGCAATGGCTTTTCCAACCCTGGTAAAGTCTATCTTCATTCAGGAATAGGAACGGATGCCGACCCGTGGGGATTCTCAGTAGTGGGTAACTGGGGACAGGACGACGGCGTGGGTGAAATGTCCGATAATGGAGATGGGACATGGAGCATCACCTTTGTCCCTGAAGTCTACTATGGCTTGACAGGGGAACAGTCCGACAATGCCACACAAATGGGAATGGTGTTCAGAAACGCCTCGGGCAGCCAAGAGTTCAAGGCCAACGGCTGTGGCGATTTCTTTTTTGATGTGGGCAATTTTCAGCTTCAATTGAACAATCCCACCGAAAGTTTAACTTTGTTAAGCCCCGGGGAAGACCTATCCATATCCGCTACAAGTTCCATTGTTGCGGATTTTACGTTGACCATCAACGGTAACATAGTGGATACCTCCAATGGAATCGAATATAGCTATGACCACATTAACATCACAGAAAATTCACAGTACACATTAGAGGCCGAAAGTGGAGGTAAAACCTTGGTCGAGAATTTTATGGTCGTGGTCAATGTGGAAGAAGAGGCCGTTCCCGAAGGCATGATGGATGGAATCAATCTTGATCCCGATGACGATACTTCGGCAACACTGGTCTTTTATGCGCCAGGGAAGGAGGTGGTCCACCTTATCGGGGATTTCAACAATTGGACCCTTAGTGATGACTATTTGCTCAAAAAAGATAGTGGCCAAGATAGATTTTGGATAGAATTGACAGGATTGACACCACAGGCCAACCATATGTACCAATATGTGGTAGATGGTGAGATTACGGTGGCCGATCCCTATTCCACACTTATTTTGGACGAGGACAATGATCCCTATATAGACAATGTCACATTTCCCGACCTGCCTGAATATCCTGTTGGACAAACGGAACATGCGGTAACCGTGCTCCGCACGGGAGAGCCTGAGTTCAGTTGGGTGAACAATGATTATGTGTTGCCGAGCAAGACCGATTTGGTGATTTATGAGCTATTGGTCAGGGATTTTGATGAACTGCACAGTTTTGATGCCGTCCGTGACCGTTTGGATTATTTGCAAGCCTTGGGGGTCAACGCTATTGAGCTAATGCCCGTTTCCGAGTTTGATGGCAACGAAAGCTGGGGGTATAACCCTTCATTTCATATGGCATTGGATAAATATTATGGCAATGCAAGTGCCTTGAAACAATTGGTGGATGAATGCCACGGTAGGGGGATGGCAGTTATTTTGGATGTGGTTTTCAATCACGCCACAGGCCAAAACCCATATTATCGACTCTGGAACACCGATAACGGAGGCTATGGAGGAGTTGCTAGTGAAGACAACCCGTTTTTCAACGAAGAAGCCACGCACGCCTATAGTGTTTTCAACGATTTTGATCATAGTGCACAAGCCACAAAGGATTATGTGAAGCGCATATCCCAATATTGGATAGACGAATATAATTTGGACGGTTTTCGATGGGACTTGACCAAAGGGTTCACACAAAACTGCTCCGCTTCCGACGAAGCTTGTACGGGAAGTTATCAAGCTGATAGGGTGGCGGTTCTCAAAGAATATGCCGATTATCAATGGGAGGTCAATCCGGATTTCTTTATCATATTTGAGCATCTCGGAACCAATGAAGAAGAAACCGAATGGGCAGAATACCGTTTGGATGAGGGCAAGGGGATAATGTTATGGAACAATCTCAATGGAGTATATAGCGAAGCGACCATGGGATGGAATGACAATTCCGATTTCTCACAAGTATCCTATTTAGAACATAATTGGAGCACCCCATCCAATATTGCCTATATGGAGAGCCATGACGAAGAACGGTTGATGTACAAAAACTTGACTTATGGCAATGCATCAGAGGGATACAATATACAAACCCTTTCCACTGCTTTAGATCGTTTGGAATTGGCAGGAGCCTTTTATTTTACCGTTCCAGGGCCAAAGATGATTTGGCAGTTCGGGGAATTGGGGTACGATTATTCCGTTGACTATAATGGCAGAACAGGCAATAAACCTATTCTTTGGGATTACTATGATGATGCAGATAGAAAAGCAGTTTATGATACCTGGTCCAAACTTAATTTATTGGCAGTGGAGGAACCCATTTTTGAAACTTCCGATTTTACGATGGATGTGGGGAGTTCCACAGGATTGAAAACAATACATCTTACCGATCCATCCGCAGGGGCGGACGATATTGGTTACGTTACCATCGTCGGAAATTTTGGTGTGGAAGAACAGGAGATTGACCCGGCATTTCAAGAAACCGGTGTTTGGTACGAGTTTTTGGCCAACAATCTAAAATATGTGGTTACCGACGTCAATGAACCCATAGTTTTGGCCCCGGGGGAATACCGTATTTTCGGAAACAATCCTACCAGTCTTTTTCCGAATGACAATCCGCCCGATGAGGATTCCGACGGTGTGGTCGATTCCAATGATCTTTGTCCGAACACCACCTTGGGAGCCGTGGTGAATGTTGACGGTTGTGAGGTTTTTTCTTTACCAGAGGATAATTTTAGTGTGATGACCAGCAGCGAAACCTGTAGGGGAAGCAATAATGGGAGCATATCCGTCACCGCTATGGAAGCACTTTCCTATACCGCAACATTGTCCGGGGTTACTGAGGTGTCCACCAATTTTGAAGATGAGGCCATTTTTGAAAATTTATCAGCTGGAAACTATCAATTGTGTATTACGGTGTCAGGACAATCGGATTATCAGCAATGCTACACATTGACCATTACCGAACCTGAATCTTTAGAAGTGTATTCGGCGTTGGATAAAGGCAACAATGTACTTTCCTTGCAGCTCAAGGGGGCTGATTATTATAACATTCAGATCAATGATGAGGTATATCTCGCCTCAAAGGATTCTTTTGAGCTAAAATTGGACCAAGCGGTCAACAAACTAAAGGTTACCACCAATATGGATTGCCAAGGAATGTTCGAGGAGACCATTTTGTTAACGGACAAAGCCTCCGTTTACCCAAATCCAATAATGGATGCCAGTACCGTGTCCGTGGACCTCGGTTTCGATACCAATGCAAAAATGAACGTTCAGGTTTTTGACCTAAATGGAAAATTGCATCTCGCTACAGTTACCGAGGCACAATATGGGAAGTTTGATATAGATCTTTCTGGCTATGCCAATGGGATGTACTTGGTAAAAGTGTCGGGAGAAGGAACAGCTCATGAATTTAAAATCATAAAACAATGAAAATAGTATATAAGTATCTCGCTCTTTTTTTGGTCTTGGCCCTATTTTCTTGTGGAGGTGGTGGGGATGACCCGGCACCAGAACCGGAACCAACTGTTGCGGCTCCCTCTGCTGCCACGTTAATTTATCCGGAGAACAATGAAGAGTGTACCGAAGGTGTCATTGTATCAGAAACGGAAAGTCAAGTAACTTTTCAATGGGAATCCTCGGAGAACACGGATTCCTATACCCTTTTGTTGAACAATTTGGAAACCGGGGAGGAAAGTTCATTTAGCACTTCCATTCCTGAAGTTTCGGTCACGTTGAACCGTGGAACCGCTTATTCATGGGCCGTGGTGTCCAAGGCGGATGGCACCAATGAAACCGCTTCAAGTGCCACTTGGCGTTTTTACAATGCAGGAGCGGCGATAGAGAATTATGCGCCTTTTCCGGCATACGAACCATCTCCGGAAATGGGGGTGGCCGTGGAAGCTGGGAATATTACCCTCGAATGGGAAGCGACGGATTTGGACGGGGATACTTTGTCCTATATCCTTTATATGGATACCGTTAGCCCACCTACATCGGTTTTGGGAGAAACGGACACAGCAAGTTTTGATACTGCCACAAATGCCGATACTGTTTATTATTGGCAAGTGGTTGCAACCGATGATGTAGGGAATAGTTCAACATCGGAAATATTTGAATTCAGGACCAATCCATAAAACAAAAAAAAACAAAGCGTTGAGTTTTGAGTTTAGTTATTTGAGTTTAGTTAGAGGGGGGCATTGTGCCCCCTATTTTTTTCTTGATCAGGAAAAAACCACAGTCTTATTATTATAGACCATCGTTTTTCGTGCTACGTGGAGCTGAACGGCCCGGGATAGCACAATCCGTTCCAAATCCCTTCCTTTCGCAATAAAATCCTTTACGGAGTGGGTGTGCGAGACTGCGGTGACATCTTGCACAATGATAGGGCCAGCATCCAAATCCTCGGTAACATAATGGCTGGTGGCACCAATAATTTTCACCCCCCGTTCGAACGCCGCATGGTAGGGCTTGGCCCCGGCAAAGGCAGGTAAAAAAGAATGGTGGATATTTATGATTTTCTGTGGATAAACGTCTATCAGTTTTGGAGATACTATTTGCATGTATCTGGCCAATACTATAAAATCCACATCATACCTTTGTAATAATTCAAGTTGCCTATCCTCGGCTTCCGCTTTGTTGTCCTTGGTTACGGGAATGTGGTAAAAGGGAATGTTGAATTGCTCTGCCACATATTCCAAATCTTGATGGTTGCTCAATATAAAAGGAATTTCAACCGAAAGTTCCCCAGAATTGTACCTGCTCAATAGATCATAAAGGCAATGGTTATATTTGGAAACAAAAATGGCCATTTTTGGTTTGTACTCATCAGTGTAGGCATCCCATTCCATCTTAAAACCCGTTGCCAGTTCCTTTCCAAAATCCTTTTTAAAGGAATCAAGGTCAATTTCTTGCCCAAACTCACTTTTCAAACGCATGAAAAATACTCCGGCCTGTTTATCCACATGTTGGTCAAGATACACTACGTTGCCTTTTTGCTGATGGATAAAAGTGGTCACGGAGCGAATAATTCCCGATTGGTCCGGGCAGTTTATTAGTATGGTCAGCTTCATGGAATACATTTGAACGGGTAAAATTATGCTATTCAAAAAAAGAAGCCCAGACTTTTATTATTTTTTGTATAATCTTAATCAAAATCAATTTTTAGTTGCATTTTCTGTAAATTGCAGAGCGAAATCAGACCTTTTATTGCAGATGGAACAAATAAAGCCCTACAAGCCCAAACATAAAATAAGAATTGTAACCGCTGCTTCTTTATTTGATGGTCATGATGCGGCCATTAATATCATGCGAAGGATTATCCAGGCCACTGGTGTGGAGGTGATTCATTTGGGACACGATAGGAGTGTTGCCGAAGTTGTTGACTGTGCCATTCAAGAGGATGCCAATGCAATTGCAATGACCTCGTACCAAGGTGGGCACAACGAGTATTTTAGGTATATGTTCGATTTGCTCAAAGAAAGAGGGGCAGGGCATATCAAAATATTTGGTGGCGGTGGCGGTGTTATCCTTCCAGAGGAAATAAAAGAGCTGATGGATTATGGTATCGAACGGATTTATTCCCCAGATGATGGTAGGGAAATGGGGCTTCAGGGTATGATCAATGATTTGGTCGAGCGGTGTGATACGGCAGTCCCGGATTTACACCTTGCAAAAGGAAAATCCTTGGAAAATGAATTGGACGGGAAGTGCCCCAATACTTTGGCCAGATTGATTTCCTTGGCAGAGAACCGCCATGAAGAATTTGAAAAATTTCAACCAACAATACAGAAAAGACAGGGCAATGTACCTGTTTTGGGAATTACGGGTACCGGGGGAGCAGGTAAATCCAGTTTGGTGGATGAATTGGTCCGTAGGTTTTTGCTGGATTTTCCCGATAAGCACATCGGGATAGTTTCGGTGGATCCGTCGAAAAGAAAAACTGGTGGTGCACTCTTGGGAGATAGAATCCGAATGAATGCCATCAATAACAATAGGGTGTATATGCGTTCCTTGGCCACGCGTCAATCCAATTTGGCCCTGTCCAAATATGTTTCCGAAGCCGTTGAGGTACTGAAGGCCGCAAAATTTGACTTAATCGTTCTGGAAACTTCTGGAATTGGGCAATCCGATACTGAAATATTGGAACATAGCGATGTCTCACTTTATGTGATGACACCCGAATTTGGAGCGGCCACCCAATTGGAGAAAATCGATATGTTGGATTTTGCCGATATCGTTGCCATCAACAAGTTTGATAAAAGAGGTGCGCTCGATGCCCTCCGTGATGTGAAAAAACAATATGTCCGCAATCATGGATTATGGCATACCAACGAAGATGAACTGCCCATTTTTGGGACAATCGCCTCGCAGTTCAATGATCCGGGGATGAACAACCTTTACAAAAAGGTAATGGACACCTTGGTGGAAAAAGCAGGTTCCAACCTGAAATCCACCTTGGAGGTGACACAGGAGATGACGGAGAAAATTTATGTTATTCCACCGTCTCGAACCCGTTATTTATCAGAAATAGCTGAGAGCAATAGAAGTTATGATGCCAAGGCCAAGGAGGAAGCCAAGGTGGCGCAAAAGCTATATGGTATTTTTTTGACGTTGGCCTCTGTTTTGGAGATGGACCAAGAAAAAGCGGAGGATTTACTTTTGGATAAATCTGGATTGAAAGAAAAGGAGATTGATTCAAATGTTAAAAATAAGGATACCAAGGAATTGGCACATCTTCTTGTCAAGGAGTTTGATAGGGTGAAAATGCACCTGAACCCACATCACTGGGAAGCTATTTTAAAATGGAAGGAAAAGGTTGCTCGCTACAAGGCGGAAATATACTCTTTTAAGGTTAGGGATAAAGAGGTCAAGATAAAAACACATACGGAATCCCTGTCACACAGTCAAATTCCAAAAGTGGCACTGCCCAAATACAAGGCTTGGGGCGATATTTTACAATGGATCTTGCAGGAAAATGTACCAGGTGAATTTCCATATACCGCTGGTTTGTATCCATTTAAAAGGGAAGGGGAGGACCCGACCCGGATGTTTGCGGGTGAAGGAGGTCCGGAGCGTACAAACCGACGTTTTCACTACGTGAGCATGGATATGCCCGCAAAACGATTGTCCACGGCTTTTGATTCTGTGACATTGTATGGGAACGACCCAGATCATCGCCCGGATATTTATGGAAAAATAGGGAACGCAGGGGTTTCCATTTGTTGTTTGGACGATGCCAAAAAATTATATTCAGGTTTTGATCTAAGTAGTCCGATGACCTCGGTGAGCATGACCATAAATGGTCCGGCGCCAATGATTTTGGCCTTTTTTATGAATGCCGCCATTGATCAAAACTGTGAGAAATACATCAAAGAAAACGGTCTTGAGGAAGAAGTTGAAAAGAAAATCAAAATCATTTTCAAGGATAAGGGGATAGAGCAACCTCGATATTATGGTGATCTTCCCGAAGGGAACAATGGGCTTGGGTTGATGCTTTTGGGGGTTACGGGTGACCAAGTGCTTCCAAAAGAAGTGTACGAGGAAATAAAAGCGAAAACCCTCAAACAAGTCAGGGGGACTGTCCAGGCCGATATCTTAAAAGAGGACCAGGCCCAAAACACCTGTATTTTTTCTACCGAGTTCGCGCTTAGGTTGATGGGGGATGTACAAGAATATTTTATAGAGCATCAGGTTCGTAATTTTTATTCGGTATCCATCTCGGGCTATCACATTGCCGAAGCTGGGGCCAACCCGATTACACAATTGGCGTTCACGCTTTCCAATGGGTTTACCTATGTGGAATATTATTTGAGTCGCGGCATGGACATCAATAAGTTCGGTCCCAACCTCTCGTTCTTCTTTTCTAATGGAGTGGATCCGGAATATGCCGTTATCGGTCGTGTGGCTCGACGCATTTGGTCAAAAGCCTTAAAGGAGAAATATGGCGCGAACCCCAGGGCGCAGATGTTGAAATACCATATCCAAACCTCTGGAAGAAGTCTGCATGCCCAAGAAATTGATTTTAACGATATCCGTACCACACTTCAGGCATTGTACGCCATTTACGATAATTGCAACTCGTTGCACACCAACGCATACGATGAGGCCATCACCACACCTACCGAAGAGTCTGTGCGCAGGGCCATGGCCATTCAGTTGATCATCAATAAAGAATTGGGATTGGCCAAAAACGAGAATCCGATCCAAGGTTCGTTTATTATTGAAGAGTTAACGGATTTGGTGGAAGAAGCGGTTTTGATGGAGTTTGATAGGATTACCGAACGGGGAGGTGTGCTCGGTGCCATGGAAACCATGTACCAGCGTTCCAAAATCCAGGAGGAAAGTCTCCATTACGAAACTTTGAAACATTCCGGTGAGTACCCGATCATTGGGGTAAACACATTCTTGAGTTCCAAAGGGTCCCCGACAATTCTACCGGCGGAAGTGATCAGAGCTACCGAGACTGAAAAAGAAAACCAAATAAAAACATTGAGGAATCTCCATAAAAGGGAGGGACGTGAAGCAGAAAAACAGTTGAGCGAATTGCAACAGGTGGCAACGAACAACGAAAACATTTTTGAAAAACTGATGGAAGTTACCAAGTACTGCTCACTGGGGCAGATTACGCAAGCCCTCTTCCAAGTAGGGGGACAGTACCGAAGAAATATGTAAAAATCCGCTAGTCGTTCTTATTGATCAGGGATTTTCTCCATTTTTTAAAGGAGACCCTGAATATTCGAATCTCTTTTCGGAGTAGATTGAGGTATTCCTTTTCTTTGACTCCGTCTCGCTCCAGCCCATTGCAATAGGCCAAAATATTACGGGTCATGATGTTTACATAAGAAAGGCTCCTCATTCTAGAGGAATGGCAATTGCTCATTGCAGCTTGTTCTACCTCTTTGGTGATCAGATCTGCATCGATCAATAGGGATTTGGAAAGGTCGTCTCTAAAGGAATCAATTTTACGAAAAGACAGTATTTCCCTGTTTTGGGTGAAATAAGCTGCAACGGCTTCGCTCATTTCACGCAGCGCCAATGATTTGCGATAAACGCTTAAGGAATTAAGGGAGTTTCTCTCCATTTTTGATAGCAATTTTGTTCCATAAAATTACGGACGAATTAAATTTTTTTACTTTTGTTACTAAAGTTAATGTTCGATTTTGCTTTTGAAAGCAAAAAAAATGAGTGTAAATTATTTTGGATATGAAGATAGATGACTTGAATTGGCAAATATTGAATCATCTTCAGCAAAATGCGAGGGAATCCTTTGCCAATATTGGCAGAAAAGTTGGGTTGACACCGCCGGCTGTGGCCGAGCGTGTAAAAAAGATGGAAGACCTCGGGATTATCGAGCACTACGGTGCGCAAATTTCATATGTTGAGGCGGGATACCAGTTAAAGGCCATTATTATGTTGCGTGCTTTTATGGGGAAACTAAAACCATTTTTGGACAAGGTCAAAACTTTTCAGGAAGTGGTGAACTGTTATAGGATCACGGGTAATGAAAACATTATTATGGAGGTGGTACTTCGAGATCAGGCACATTTGGAAAAATTTATCGATGAACTCATAGTTTATGGCGAATGTAGAACCCATATTGTACTTTCCAATGTTGTAGGAAATGCACCCATCAAAAAAAACAAGGTGGTTAAATAGCGGTTAAATGGTTTGATGGTTCCTGAACAAACTTTGGCTAGATTTTTGATAAAATTGAATTATGAGAAAAATTTATTTGTTACCGTTTTTAGCTATTTGGTGTACACTTCCCGTCTTTTCACAGCAAATGGTTTTGAAAAAGGGAGAGATAATTGAAGATCTCTCAGTAAACGATTCAACCGAAAACACCTATTCCATTTATGTCCCCAAGAAATTTTCGATGGATAAAAAGTGGCCGTTGCTCATGGTTTTCGACACGGAGGGGAAAGAGAAAAGTGCCCTTTCCATGTTTGTCATGGCCGCTGAAAATGAAGGATATGTTTTGGCCGCCCCAAAATTGATGGACACTGTTTCCTTGACCAAGAATATGATATTGACCAGTGAGACCATAAAAAAAATTACTGGTATGTTGCCAATACACAGTGATAGAATTTACACGGCAGGAGAGGGGACGGGAGGACAGTTTGCCAGCTTGGTCCCCGTACTTATTAAAGGGGTCAATGGAGTTATGTCGATTGGAGCCTCGTTGTCCAATAGCGAACTCATTGATATGAAAAAGCCCTTTCATTTTGTGGGCATCGTCAACAAAGAGAACTATAATTATCCTTTTATGCTCACAGATGCCAAGCTTTTGGACCGATATAAGTTTCCCAACCAGGTTTTGATCTATGATGGAAATGGACAATGGCCCGGGATTCCATACATAGAAAAGGGGATGCAGATATTTACTTTGGATGCGATGGGAAGAAAATGGATGGCCAAGGACTCCATCTATATAGAAAAGTTATATCAAGAGGATCTAGAAAAGGTGAACCAACTAAAAAACATAGGCGATCTATTATGGGCTGAGCAATATATGACGGAAATGATGTCCATGTACGGTGCTTTGAAGAATATGGATTCCCTAAGGTCGGTCCAGAGGGACTTGAGAAGGAGCAAGGAGTACAAGGTGCAAAAAAGGGCGGAAAATGCTGCGTTTTTGCAGGAGTCGATGCTCAAAGAAGATTACCAATATTATATGGAGGAAGATATTTACACCCATAATTTCAATAACTTGGGGTGGTGGAACTATCAAATGGGGGAAATTGACAAGTATATTTCCGGTTCCAAACCTTTTGAAAAACAAATGGGCCATCGATTGAAAGGGTATGTAAACGCCTTGGCCGAGGACAATATCGATATTGTACTGTCAGAAGAGGTGGTCGACGAGGATGCCTTGGCATTCTTGTATATGCTGAAAACTATTTTAGAGCCGGACAATTACGAGTTTTATTTTAAAATTATTTCCCTGAGCGCCAAAAATGATGATTTTGGAACCTCATTGTTCTATTTGGAAGAACTATTGAAAAAGGGTTATAAGGACAAAGAAAAGCTCTATAGTCTTGAAAATACTGCGCTGTTGCGGATAACGCCTGAATTCAACGAACTTGTGTCGAAATATTTGAAGGAAGCCCGCTACGATATTAAGGTGGATGAGAATTGATGGGTAAAACAAGATTTGATGTCTTCCGAGTTTAAACTGTATTTTTGCATCAAAATCCACGGAATGAAATATGCAATCTTATGCTCTGTGTTATTCTTAATAGGCTGTGGGCAAGGTAAAAAGTACCATGACGATGAAGAGATGGTAACCGCCAAATCCGATTTGGTCGCAGATATCCTGAAATACCAGAAGGAACAGAACGAAAGCTTCAAGGACCCGGATACATCTCCTTTACCTGACAAATACCGCAAGGACTTTGAAGGACTTGATTTTTTTGAACCGGACACCACCTATATCGTGAAAGCTAGGTTTGAGCGCACTCCGGA
This sequence comes from Allomuricauda sp., assembly GCF_002699205.1. GTDB lineage: Bacteria > Bacteroidota > Bacteroidia > Flavobacteriales > Flavobacteriaceae > Flagellimonas. The sequence goes on along the minus strand of NZ_PABT01000037.1, from coordinate 26,368 downwards.
TGCGGAGCCGTTTTTTATGCCCACTACCACGGATAGAAAGACCCGAGAAGTTGTATATGGAATTGCACATTTTACACTGAATGGAAGTGAGCACCAATTGGAAGTGTACCAAAGTCTTGATTTGATTGAGGACGAAGAATATGAAGATTATTTGTTTTTACCTTTTTTGGATAATACCAACGGAGAAGAAACCTATGGAGGGGGAAGATATATCGATTTGTCCATTCCGGAAGGTGATACTTTGGTAATTGATTTTAACAAAGCGTACAATCCTTACTGTGTTTACAATAAAAAGTACTCCTGCCCTCTAGTGCCAAGGCAAAATTATTTGAGAACTAAAGTGAGAGCAGGAGTGAAAAATTTTAACAAGGACAAAAAAAAGCCTTAATCCTATTGGATAAGGCTTTTGTTCGTGTCATATCTGTTTGGCGTTAGAAGGAGTAAATGGCAGCAACCAAGAATGAAGATTGATTGCTTGTGAAACCTCCGTCACCGTCTGCATATGGTTCCAAATCATTCCCCCAGCTGTCCAAACGAACCTCAGGTTTGATGATAAGGTTGTCCTTTGTAAAACTACCTGTTAAAGTTAGGCCAAGGACAGGGGCATCATCATCAAGGGCATCATCAGTAAATGACATGTATTCTCCACGAAGTCCAATGGCAAAGCTATCAGATGTGGTCAATTGTGGATAAATAGCTGCACCATAGAAGCCGGTTCCAGTTTCGGAATTGTCGTTGAAAGCAGCATTGATTCCAAAGAAAAAATCATCGGAAATATCAAATCCTCCGGTATAATCAATTTCAAAACCAAGGCCTCCATTTTTTCCACTATCATAGTAAAGGTTCAAAAATTGACCGTAGGCACCCAATTGGCCACCAAGGGAATATTCACCGGAATCACTTATATCATTGGTATCCCATGGATTCATTACGGCCAGCATTAGACTTACATCATCGGATAATGCAAAATCTGCTTTCACGCCCAAATGTGAAAATGGTCCGTTGGAAAATAGGTAGGAAACACTATAATTGAAGTTTGCTTGCGGAGCGATGACCTCATATCCCAAAAAAGTATTGAATCGACCCATGGTCAAGGTAGTGCTTTCAGATACGTTCCAATAAACATAAGCTTGATTGATAATGCCGTTGAGCACATCGTTGTTAAAGGTGGCCTCGGTACCTCTTGGCCCAAAGACCAAGTCGACCACAACACCTGTATCTCCCATGTCATAAGTTCCGACCAAATTTGCCATGCCCAATGCAAAACCGGTCTGGTTTGCAAATGAGGTGAAGGTTCCGGTATCCGCATCTCCCGCATCTTTGAAAGTTGTTCTAAAGTATGCATCGACCGATCCACTAAGGCTGAACGTTGAAGTTGTTTCTTCTTCCTGTGCCGAAGCTGAAAATGTTAGCATTGAAATTATGGCGATAGCCAAAATTTTTACGAATTTTGTATTTATAATCGTTTTCATATCATAATCATTTTAAGTTGTCCTTTTATGAAGGACGGTTAGTTGTATAATTAATTGTGAGTTTGATTGAAAAGGTTATCCAACGGAGCGTTTGGCAGAACGCTCCGTTTTTCTTTCTTCAATCTTTTTGTGAGTCTGGGACCGTTTATTTGTCCTGTGAAATGTGTTCTGGATAGGCTTCCACACCGTGTTCGTGCATGTCCAAGCCATCAATTTCTTCTTGCTCCGAAACACGAAGCCCGATAGTTTTCTTTAAAATAAAGAGTACGATAAAGGATGCTACAGCTGCCCAAACAATGTAGGCCAATGATCCATAGGTCTGTACCCATAGCAAACTGGCATCACCCCCATAAAGCAATCCACCATCAAGTGCAAATAGGCCGATAAGTACGGTTCCGATGAAACCGCAGACTCCGTGGACAGATATGGCTCCCACTGGGTCATCTATCTTCAGTTTTTTATCAATAAACTCAATGGATACGACGACCATGATACCGCATATTAAACCAATGGCAAGAGCTCCCCATGCGTTAACGGAACCACATCCGGCGGTAATACCTACCAAACCGGCCAAAGCTCCGTTCAATGTCATGGAAATATCTGCTTTACCGTATCTGGCCCAAGTAAAGAATAATGCGCCTATGGCCCCAATGGCGGCAGCAAGGTTGGTGTTGATGATAACACTTGTAGCTCCGATGGTGTCGTCGCCACCCCAAGCCAATTGGGAACCACCGTTAAATCCGAACCACCCCAACCAAAGAATAAATACACCAAGGGCTCCAAAGGCCATGTTGTGACCTGGTATCGCTTGTGCTTTTCCATCCACGTATTTGCCTATTCTGGGGCCCACCAAGATGGCGGCTACCAATGCAGCGGCACCACCTACGGCGTGTACCACTGAAGAGCCTGCAAAATCAACAAATCCTGCAGTGTTCAGCCATGCGTCATCATCAAAAGGCCAGTACCAACTACCGGATATGGGGTAAATTAAGGTGGTGAGTACAGCAGAGAAAATCAAATAGGTAGAAAATTTGGTCCTTCCTGCAATAGCTCCCGATACGATGGTTGCAGCTGTGGCGCAAAAAACTGTTTGGAAAAACAGGTTGTACCAATCATCTGCACTAAAAAAGAAATATCCTTGGTCTGATGGACTTGATCTAAAAAATCCACCGCCCACTAGGTCACTACCATACATAATAGCATAACCTACGGCCCAAAACATAATGGAGCCAACGGCTAAATCCATCACATTTTTCATAATAATGTTACCGCTGTTCTTACTTCTGGTAAACCCTATTTCCACAAGAGTAAACCCTGCTTGCATAAAAAACACCAAAATGGCGGCCACGGTAATCCACAATGCACCGATGTCGCCAGTGATGGCCTCAATAGCTTTATCTATCGCTTCTTGTTCTTGTACAATCATAATCTAAGTTTTTAAGTTTTTTGGTTGTTTTACTGTTAGTTGATTCCTGCGCTTCCGCTTTCCTTGGTTCTGATCCTATACGCTTCAATGACATCGGAGACGAAAATTTTCCCGTCACCAACGTTCCCCGTACTGGCCGTATCCAATAAAACATTCACGGTTTTTTCCAGAAAGTCATCGCTAACAACGATAACCAAATACCTTCGCTGTATATCGCTAGTGCTGTACGATACGCCACGATAGACATGTCCTTGTTTTTCATTTCCAACTCCCGTTACATCCCAGTAACTAAAGAAGTTGACCTCAATTTGATGCAGGGCTTTTTTAACCTCATCAAATTTTGATTTTCTAATAATTGCCTCGACTTTTTTCATAATTAAATAGTTAATTGATGAATCAAATATATATGAATTAGTTATATAGCATTATAAATTAGGGGGTTATGGGTGTATTTTTATGGGTATAAGAAAAATACCCCTAAAAATTTAGGGGTATGAGATTATATGTTAAGTTTTATTATTTTATCGTTAATTTTATCTTAACATTAAGTTGATTGAATTTAATTTTTATCAAAAAAGAGGCTTAAAACAATAAGATTGTATTGTTTTTTAACAAATTTTAACTACAAAAACACAATTTATAACTACTGAATGTGTTTGGCCAGCCATAATCCTAGAACGACGGCCAAAACTCCGATAACAATGCTGGAAGTCATGTAAATGGCAAAATTGAGAAAGTCGCCATTCTTCAAAAAAGAGTGCTTTTCAAAAGCAAAAGCAGAAAATGTGGTGAACCCACCGCAAAACCCTGTAGCAAGAAATAGTGTGTTATTGTAGGAAAGAAGATTGCCCTTCGCGGAAATGCCTAAAAAAAGACCAATTAAAAAGCAGCCCACTACGTTGACAAAAAAAGTGCCCAGGAAAAAATTTTGGAAAAGTGGGTTAAGTGACTTGGAAATCATATAGCGTAGAACACTTCCCAATCCACCGCCCAAAAAAACAAGAAAGGCCTGTTTCATGCCCTAAAGGTACAAACTAAACCGCTTCTTTGTATTCAGTTTTTACAACCTCATTGGGGAAAAGTTTGGGTGTTGAGGTTTCCGATAACTTTTTTATCGGCTTTATAAATCTTTCCTTGGCCCCGTTGACGCTGAAAATCAGTAGAATGGCATTAATGGTAAGCAGAACAAAAAGAATAGTTAAAAATACAGTCATTTAGGTTGCGTGCTAAAATAATGTTAAACAAAAGTAAAGGTTTTCCTATAAAAACGAAATGGAAGCCGCTCTATTGTTGCAAAACCGCCCATTTTTGTGGTATAGGCAATGTGACCGTTAATTTTTGAGGAAATATTTAATCAAGAAAAGAATAATTATAAAGGATATAAATGAAATAAGAATCCAGATAACACCTTTATAGTTCTTTTTGTGCAGGTTTTTATCTTTTCGATAAGAAAAAGAGATGATCACCACAAAGGCAATAAAGAATAGGGCTGCAAAAATTATCTGTCCCGTACTGAACATATTTCATATTTTTATGCAAAGCTAAATCAAATAAGTGTAATGAAGAGTAAAATAAAAGCCGTGGAGCTTTTCCACAATTCTTTTGGTCTAGGAGTCTCACATGAGCCTAAAGCGGATCTGGGAAAGGATAAAAACAAACTCCGTTTTGATTTAATGGATGAAGAAAACCGGGAATATCTGGAAGCTGCAAACAACGATGATCTGGTGGAAGTGGCGGATGCCCTGGGGGATATGCTTTATATTTTGTGCGGGACCATATTGGAACACGGTATGCAATATAAGATCGAAGAGGTTTTTGAAGAGATACAGCGTAGCAATATGAGCAAATTGGGTGCGGATGGAAAACCAATTTACCGCGAAGATGGAAAGGTGCTGAAAGGCCCAAATTATTTTAAACCGAACATCGAGGCAATAATCGATAAATAAAAAAGGCGCCCATGGGCGCCTTTTTTATTAGATGACCTCATATCGCCATCCAAATTTATCTTCTGCCCGGTTATATTGAATATCAGTGATTCTTTTCTTTAATAAAGAAGCGTAACTGTTTTCTAAATCGGGTAGTTCATAATCTTTCCCATGATAACCAAAACCCGAAATGGGTGATACCACTGCGGCAGTTCCTGCACCGAACATCTCTTTTAATGATCCGTCTTCTGCCGCTTTCACCAATTCATGGACGGATATTTTACGAACCTCGGTCTTAATACCCTCATCTTTGGCAATATCCAGTATACTTTTTCTTGTGATCCCATCCAAAATACGGTCGCTTGTGGGGGCCGTCATCAATGTATCGTTTATACGTACAAAAACATTCATAGCTCCAGCTTCCTCTATAAACTCGTGGGTGTTGTCATCGGTCCATATTACCTGTTGGTATCCTTTTTCGGCTGCTAATTGTGTGGGATAAAACTGCCCTGCGTAGTTTCCTCCGGCTTTGGCATAACCTACGCCACCGTTGGCTGCTCTGGAATAGGTCTCTTCTATCAATACCTTTACCTTTCCGGAAAAATATGCTCCGGAAGGTGCACAGGCAATTATAAATTTATATTCGTCGGCCGGAGAGGCGTGGAAGCCGTTTCCAGAAGCAAATACAAACGGTCTAATGTACAGGGAACTGCCAGGGTTTTGTGGGATCCAATCTTTTTCCAGCTGAAGGAGCGTATTGAGCCCTTCCATGAAATAAGCTTCCGGGATTTCTGGAATGGCCAACCTGTGTGCCGATTTGTTCAATCGTTTGAAATTTTCCAGAGGTCTAAAGAGCCACACTTTTCCATTTTCGTCCTTGTAGGCCTTCATGCCTTCAAAAATAGATTGTCCATAATGGAAGATTTTGGCAGCAGGGTCCAAAGTGATAGGTTGGTAAGGAACCACTTTGGGAGTATTCCATTCCCCATTCTTATAGTCGCAGACCAACATATGGTCCGAATAAACACTTCCAAAAGAAAGATTGTCAAAATCCACATCTTGGATTTTGGAGGATTTAGCCTTCTCTACAGCTATTTTGTTAGCCATTGTTTCCATATCACTTACATTTATAGTGTTAAAATTAGCTATTTATTGTTAGTTTTGGGCGTTTCTCAAATCTAAATATTATACTTAATCTACATTCACTTAAATGTTATCAAAAATGAAAGTTTTTAACACAATTGCTACTGTATTTTTATTGGGAGTCCTAATGGTCTCGTGCAAACAGGAAACCATTCAAGGGGATTATTTTGGTCAAGAATTTGAAGTATCTGGAAAAGCGGCCAAAACTTCCGCACCTTTTGAAAAGATTTCTGCCACAGATTCATTGCAAATCCAAATGATAGGGGAGATCAAGGAGGTTTGTCAGAACAAAGGATGCTGGATGAAAGTGAAACTGGAATCCGACGATGAGGTCTTTGTCCGTTTTAAAGATTATGGTTTTTTTGTTCCCAAAGATGCTGCGGGCAAAAAAGTTGTGATGAACGGTGCGGCTTTCTTGGAAGAAATGTCCGTGGAGGATCAAAAACATTACGCAGAGGATGAAGGTGCTTCTGAAGACGAGCTGGCACAGATAACCGCCCCAAAACAAACCCTGCGTTTTGAGGCTGATGGGGTATTGATCGCCAATCAACCTTGAAACGTAGAATAATCACGACAGGTGATGGTTCCAAGACCATCCAGATAGAAGATTGGGACGAACAGTATCACTCCAAGCACGGAGCGGTCCAAGAAGCCTATCATGTTTTTATTGAGCATGGACTTCGGTTATTTCAAAAAGAAAGTATTGGCATTTTGGAGATTGGTTTTGGTACTGGACTTAACGCATTTATTACTTTATTGGAGGGGCCTCGGCAACAGTTGGTCATTGACTACGTTGGTGTTGAGGCATTTCCGGTTTCCATGGAAGAAGTTGGTCAATTGGACTATTGTACACAATTGGGCGCTGAAGACAAAGAAGACATATTTCTAAAGATGCATAGCGCTCCTTGGGAAGAAAGCATATCGTTGACTTCTGGTTTTTCTCTCCTGAAACAAAAAAAAGACTTCAAAGAAATAGAGCAGCGGAATCTTTTCAACCTCATTTATTTTGATGCCTTTGGGGCGAGGGTGCAGCCCGAGCTTTGGACAGAGGATATCTTCTTAAAGATGTATCATGCCTTAAAGAAAGGTGGGGTGCTGGTCACATATGCTGCAAAAGGAAGTGTGCGAAGGGCAATGCAATCGGTAGGTTTTGCTGTGGAAAGATTGCCCGGACCTCCCGGCAAACGCGAAATGCTCAGGGCCATTAAGCCTGAGAATTGCTAACTTTCTGTTAAGCTTAGTGCTTTTGGTATCATAAATAGATCTAAAGTTTGGATAAATATGTTAAACCTAAATTAAGGTCTGATAAACAGTTGATTAAACCCGTAAATTTGTATAAAATGATTGTATGAAGGTGTTGGTAACAGGAGCTACGGGATTGGTTGGGCAGGCCATTGTTAAGGTACTGAGGCAAAAAGGTATTCCTGTAAATTATTTGACCACGAGCAAAGGAAAGATTACTTCCACAGAAGATTTTCAAGGCTTTTATTGGAATCCTGCCAAAGGGGAAATAGACTTGGATTGTTTTGAAAACGTTCAAGCTATCATCAATTTGGCCGGGGCCAGTATAGCAAAACGGTGGACACCGAACTATAGAAAAAAAATACTTTCAAGTCGGATCAACAGCTTAAGAACCCTGAGGAAAGGATTGGAGCAATCCGGGAACAGAGAGGTAGAATGTCTTATCTCCGCATCGGCCATAGGTATTTACCCAGATTCCTTTAGCGAATATTATGACGAGAACCAAACGAAGATGGATGATGGTTTTTTGGGTGAAGTGGTTCAAAAATGGGAGGCCGAAGCGGATACTTTTGAAAAACTGAAGATAGGTGTGGCCAAAATCCGAATAGGATTGGTGTTATCCAATAATGGTGGGGCTTTGCCGAAAATGGCCCAACCTGTCAAGAAATTTTTAGGTGCTCCCATGGGCAGTGGGGAGCAATGGCAATCATGGATCCATATAGAGGATTTGGCGCAAATGTTTGTTTTTGCCGTGGAAAATAATCTTAAAGGGGTTTACAATGGTGTGGCACCCAACCCCGTCACCAACACAAAAATGATCAAGGAATTGGCGAAAATTATGGATATGCCCCTTTGGTTGCCCAATGTGCCGGCCTTTTTTTTAAAAGCAATTTTGGGCAAAATGTCCACCTTGGTTTTGGCCAGCCAAAGGGTGAGCAGTAAAAAAATTGAAGAAGAGGGCTTTTCTTTTCAATATGTCAATATTTGCCAAGCGTTAAAGAGTCTATACGACCATCATGACGAAGAAGTCCCCGAGTCTGTTAAAGCATAGTAAAACGGATTTTTTATTTTTCATGACGCTTTTGATATCTAAAGACCGCTTAGGCGGTTTTTTTTATGTTTTGCGGTGACATTTTGACATTTTTGGACAATTGGCAGTACTTTTGCCACTTCAAAATAAAACATTGAAACATGAGTGATAAAAGTAAGGTTGAAGAAATGGAGGGTGAGCTTACAAAAGAGCAACCCGAAGAGAATACCGAGCTGAACGATGAAAATATAGAGGCCAATGCTGCGGAGGAAAATGATGAAGAAATCTCTGAAGAAGAAATCTCTGAAGAGGATAAGTTGCGTGAAGATTTGGCCAATGAGAAAGAAAAGTTCCTAAGGCTTTTTGCGGAGTTTGAAAACTACAAGCGCAGAACTTCCAAAGAACGTATGGATTTGTTTAAAACGGCAGGACAGGAGATCATGCTGGCATTGCTCCCCATTATGGACGATTTTGACCGTGCGCTCAAGGAGCTTTCAAAATCCGAGGATAAGGAAATGTTCAAAGGGGTGGAACTTATAAACAACAAGTTCAGGGAAACCTTGAAGAACAAAGGATTGGAAGAAGTGGAGGTCAAGGCCGGGGATGTATTTGATGCCGAAGTGCACGATGCCATTACCCAGATACCTGCTCCAGACAAAAAAATGAAAGGAAAAATTATTGATGTGGTTGAAAAAGGTTTCAAACTCGGAGACCGCATCATCAGGCACCCAAAAGTTGTTGTTGGAAACTAAAACTTTATGAAGGAGGATTATTACGAAATATTAGGAGTATCCAAAGGAGCTTCAGCCGCAGAAATAAAAAAGGCCTATAGAAAAAAGGCCATCGAATACCATCCCGATAAAAATCCAGGTGATGCCAAGGCAGAGGAAATGTTCAAAAAATCTGCCGAGGCCTATGAAGTATTGGGAGACCCGGACAAAAGGGCAAAGTATGACCAATATGGCCATGCAGCCTTTGATGGAAGTGGCGGATTTGGCGGCGGAGGTATGAATATGGATGATATCTTCAGTCAATTTGGAGATATTTTTGGTGGCGCCTTCGGTGGTAGTGGTGGATTCAGTGGATTTGGGGGCTTTGGTGGCGGACAGCGCAGAACCAAGGGAAGTAACCTTCGTATCCGGGTAAAGCTGACATTGGAGGAAGTGGCCAATGGTGTGGAGAAAAAAGTAAAGGTCCGCCGAAAACGACAAGCAGAAGGAGTTACCTATAAAACCTGTCCCACATGTAATGGTACCGGACAGATCACAAAAATAACCAATACCATATTGGGCAGAATGCAAACTGCCACTACTTGTACAACATGTGGCGGTGCTGGGCAAATTATGGATAGAAAACCTTCCGGTGCCGATGCCCAAGGGCTTAAGGTGGAAGAAGAAACCGTATCCATAAAAATTCCACCAGGCGTAGAAGATGGTATGCAGTTGAAAGTATCAGGTAAGGGTAACGATGCCCCAGGAAATGGTATTGCAGGGGATTTGTTGGTTGCCATTGAAACATTGGAGCACGATACGCTAAAAAGAGAAGGCGATAATCTACATTACGATCTATACATAAGTATACCCGAGGCTGTTCTTGGCTGTTCCAAAGAAATTGATGCCATTGGCGGAAAGGTTCGGATAAAATTGGATCCGGGAATTCAGTCCGGTAAAATTTTAAGGCTCCGCGGAAAGGGTATCAATAGTTTGAACGGTTATGGCAGTGGGGATTTGTTGGTTCATGTAAACGTTTGGACTCCAAAGCATTTGAATAAAGAACAGAGGGAGTTTTTTGAGCGTATGCAAGGAGATGACAACTTTGTCCCAAAGCCTGAAAAATCTGATAAATCTTTCTTTGAGAAGGTAAAAGATATGTTCTCTTAAGATTTAAAACCTTCTGTTTAAAAAAAAACGTATATTTGAAACTGATGTTGGGTGACCGATATCTAATTTTCTTTTTCATAGCAATTTTTTTCCCATCCTTGAAGTTTTTAAGGGTGGGTTTTTGTTTTTATGGAAAATGCAGGTATTCTGCAAATACATATCTTTGAAAAAATAGTTTACATGGATCAAATCCTTGTTGCCGAAAATGTGACCAAGACTTACGGGGATTATACCGCATTGAGCAACATATCGCTTCAAATTCCGAAGAATTGCATTTATGGGCTTTTGGGTCCCAATGGGGCAGGTAAAACCTCGTTCATAAGAATCATCAATCAAATTACCTATCAAGATTCCGGTGAAATCTTGCTCAATGGAGAACCTTTGGCTCCAAAACATATTGCATCCATTGGTTATTTGCCAGAGGAAAGGGGTTTGTATAAAAGTATGAAGGTAGGGGAGCAGGCACTCTATTTGGCACAATTGAAAGGGTTGTCCAAAAGTGAGGCCAAAACCAGGCTCAAATATTGGTTCGACCGTTTGGATATTGGTGATTGGTGGAACAAAAAGATACAGGAACTTTCCAAAGGAATGGCCCAGAAAATCCAGTTTATAGTCACCGTGCTCCACGAACCAAAACTATTGATTTTTGACGAGCCGTTCAGTGGTTTTGACCCTATAAATGCAAACATAATCAAGGATGAGATACTTCAGTTGAAGGAAAACGGCACCTCTATCATTTTTTCCACGCATCGGATGGAATCGGTGGAAGAGCTTTGTGAGTACATTGCCCTGATCCATAAGTCCGAAAAAATACTGGACGGCAAATTGTCGGAAATCAAAAAAGCATATAAAAACAATATTTTCAATATAGGGCTCCAAGTGGAAAATAATATCCAGGATCTGGAAGAATCCATAGCACAAAAGTTCAATGTACTTTCTTCAAAGATCGATGCGGAGGAAAATCAACTGAATTTTAAAGTACAGCTACCAACATCGCATACCGGGGATATTTTAACGGAACTTTCTAAAATTGGGAACATCAACAGGTTCGAAGAAACCATACCTTCGGCCAATGATATTTTTATTCAAACCGTAAACAGTAAGGACAATGGCAAGTAAACTTGGGTTGATCGTAAAACGGGAATATTTGGCCAAGGTGCGAAACCGTTCCTTTATTGTGATGACCATTTTAAGTCCACTTTTAATTGTGGGCATGATTGTGCTCATTGCCTATCTGGCCAAAATAAATGATAATGAAACAAGGGTGGTCTCGGTTTTAAATGAGAGTACTTTTTTTCAGGATGAACTAAACTCATCAAAAAACATATCCTATGTGCATTTCAATGATCTGACTCTGGAGCAAGCAAAGGATTCAACCAATTCTTTGGAGTACTACGGATTGCTCTACATACCCAACGGGAGCACATTGGAAGAAGTAGCGAACGCAACATACCTTTTTACGAAGGATAACCCGAATACTGCGGTAACCAGAGAGCTTGAGGGTGTGTTCCAAAAGAAGTTGAGACAAGATCGTTTGCAGAAGCTAGGGGTTTCGCCACAACAATTTTCGAGTATCGAAAAACCTTTCGAGATCAATCTTTCAACTTTTGAGGGAGAAAAGAGTATGAAGGGCATTAACGAAATAAAGGCCTTTATTGGAGGAGGGTTTGGGTATGCGATCATGATGTTCATCATAATTTATGGCGGTTTTGTAATGCGCAGTGTGATCGAAGAGAAAACCAGCAGAATTATCGAGGTGATCATCTCCTCGGTGAAACCGTTCCAATTGATGCTCGGAAAGATCATAGGCAACTCTTTGGCGGGAATCACCCAGTTTTCCATTTGGATCGTTTCTGCATCTGTATTAATGTTTTTGGCAGTGTTGATTTTTGGTATAGACCTGAGCGTACTTTCCAGTGATTCAGCTATGGCACCGGTTCCAATGGGCGGTATGTCCCAATTGGGGGCAATGGACAGCGAAATGATGATGTATGCAAAGGAGATTTATGATATACCATGGGGTCTTCTGATCGTATCGTTCTTTATATATTTTATTTTGGGATACCTTATTTATAGTTCCATTTATGCGGCAATCGGTGCAGCGGTGGATAATGAGACGGATACACAGCAATTTATCTTCCCTATTATCTTACCTTTAATGTTGGCTATTTATGTTGGGTTCTTTTCGGTATTCAGTAATCCACATGGGCCCATAGCGGTTGGTTTTTCATTGTTTCCGTTAACATCTCCCATTGTGATGATGATGCGCTTGCCGGGGGGAATTGGGGAAGGTGGAGTACCTTTATGGCAATTTTTGCTATCGGTTCTCTTTTTGATCATTACTTTTTTCGGTATTGTGTCATTGGCGGCCAAAATTTATAGGACGGGTATTTTGATGTACGGTAAAAAGCCTACGTACAAAGAATTGATAAAATGGTTGCGATATTAAAATAAAATGCAAGAAGGCACAGAGGACATAAAGGAAATCATCAAAGAAGATGTTTGGGGATCCATAAAAGATTTTTTGGATCTTGGTTTCCATATTGGCCAAGGTGAAAGCTCGATCAACCTCACTATAGGTTTGTTGCTGCTTTTGACCGTGACTCTTGTAGCTACAAAATTCATACTCAAATGGTTACGAAACATCTTTACCAGAAAGATGGAGCAGGAGGACAAGCAAAAGTTTACCAGTATATTTAGGTTTATAAACTACGTTATATATCTGGTTGCCGTGCTGGTCACTTTGAGTGCTGCCGGGGTGGACATCACGTTGATCATTACAGCTTCCGCGGCTCTATTTGTAGGTTTGGGTCTGGCGTTGCAGGAGCTGTTCAAGGATATTCTTGGAGGAATTTTTATCATCGTGGACAAATCACTGCAAGTGGGTGATGTAGTTGAAGTTGACGGGAAGGTAGGTAAAGTGTTCGAAATTAAACTTCGAACGACCAGGGCCATAACCCGTGATGATAAGGTCCTGATTCTTCCCAACCATAAATTTATCAGTGACATTGTTTATAACTATACCCAAAACCACAGGACAACACGTGAAAAGGTGACTGTTGGTGTGGCGTATGGCAGCGATGTGGACCTGGTGACCAAAATTTTGGAAGATGTAGCCGCCAACCAGCAACAAGTGCTCAAAAATCCTAAACCCTTTGTACTATTTGAGGACTTTGGGGATTCCGCTTTGATTTTTTCTGTTTATTTTTTCACGAACGATACCTTTAGGGATCCTAGAATAAAAAGTGAAATGCGCTATAAGATCAATGCCCAGTTCGAGGAGAACAACATTAGTATACCGTTTCCACAGCGCGATGTACATATTATTCAGTCAAAACAATAAAAGATATAAAAAACTCAGTTAACCATAATGCAATCTGGAGGTGGTTCACTTTCATTGTAATACTTTGCAGTTCCAACCTTTGGGCTCAGAGCACGGATATTTTCAGGATGGAATACCTCAATATTCCCGAAAACGATACCGGAATAAAAACCCAGCGGTACAAGGCACTTATTAACCTTCCCATAAAACTTAATGAAAAGAAAGACTATCTGATCACAGGAATGGAATACAACCGGTTTGATATGGGGTATTCTGCCAGTTTACCTTTTGATAAAAGTGAGTTGATACGGTTTCACGTGGTGGATTTGAACCTGGGGCTCATTACCAAATGGAACGAAAATTGGAACTTGGTCACGATTCTTACACCGCGACTGGCATCTAATTTTATCAGTGGAACGGTTACGGATGATTTTTTTATGAACGCTACAGCAACCTTTTGGAAAGAGCGTCCGGATGCTGATAGACCATACCGCATTGTAATTGGGTTGACATATAACAGCACGACTGGACTACCGGTACCTTTGCCATTGATCAATTATTATCGGAAGTTTCATCCTAATTGGTCATTTACCTTTGGAATACCCAAATCCAGCTTAAGATATTATATTGGGCAAAAACATTCATTTGAAACGGCATTGTTATTGGATGGTTATTTTATAAATCTCCAAAACGATATCCTTTTGGAAAATGGCCAGGTGGCTTCAAAGATATCTTTAACATCTTTATTGGGAACTTTGTCGTATCAATATAATATATCAAAACGGATGTCGCTTTTTCTCATGGTGGGAAAAACCGTGGTCCAGGAAGGAATATTGAGGAATGATGATCAAGGCAAGGTTTATTTATTGAATGACGAATCAAATTTTTATATTAGAACTGGGTTCAAAATTGGAATTTTTTAAAAAGTAGCATATGTCAAAAATTTTGGTAATAGAGGATGAATCGGCAATTAGAAGGGTGTTGGTGAAAATATTGGCCGAGGAAAATGATGGTTATGATGTGGTTGAGGCCGAGGATGGCCGTGTAGGGATCGACCTTATTAAAAAAGAAGATTTTGACTTGGTGCTTTGTGATATCAAAATGCCCAAAATGGATGGGGTGGAAGTTTTGGAGGCTGCCAAAAAAATAAAACCGGAAATACCATTCATCATGATCTCAGGTCATGGTGATCTGGATACGGCGGTCAACACCATGAGGCTAGGGGCCTATGACTATATTTCCAAACCACCGGATTTGAATAGACTGCTGACTACTGTTCGAAATGCCCTGGACCGAAAGGAACTGGTAGTGGAGAACAAGGTGCTCAAGAAAAAAATCTCCAAGGATTATGAAATGATCGGTGAAAGCAAGGAAATTGGGGCAATTAAGGAAATGATCGAAAAAGTGGCACCTACCGATGCCCGGGTATTGATAACCGGTTCCAATGGTACGGGAAAAGAGCTCGTGGCCCATTGGCTACATCAAAAAAGTCCGCGTTCATCGGCTCCTTTCGTAGAGGTCAATTGTGCTGCAATTCCATCCGAATTAATAGAGAGTGAACTGTTCGGACATGTAAAGGGCGCATTTACATCGGCGGTGAAAGATAGGGCAGGTAAATTTGAGGCTGCCAACAAAGGGACCATATTTTTGGACGAGATAGGGGATATGAGCCTATCTGCCCAAGCCAAGGTTTTGCGCGCCCTGCAGGAGAACAAAATCAGCAGGGTTGGTTCCGATAAAGATATTAAAGTGGATGTCCGTGTGTTGGCAGCGACCAATAAAGATTTAAAAAAGGAAATAGAGGAGGGAAAATTCCGTGAAGACCTTTACCATCGTTTGGCCGTAATTTTGATCAAGGTCCCGGCGCTCAATGACAGGCGAGACGATATTCCATTATTGATAGAGCATTTCTCCAAAAAGATAGCATCGGAACAAGGAATCGGGCAAAAGAGCTTTTCCAAGAAAGCCATTGACCTGCTCAAAAGCTACGATTGGACAGGAAATGTCCGGGAACTCCGCAACGTGGTGGAGCGTTTGATCATATTGGGCGGTAAGGAAGTATCCGAAGAAGATGTGAAATTATTTGCCAGTAAATAAGCTAATCGCAGTCCCCTAGCTTTTCCAGTGCTGCCTTGGCCAGGGTTTTGACACGTTGGTGATATTCCTTTTTATGTTCTGAAAGTTTGGTGTCCATCAATATCAAACGAGATTCTTCATAAATATTGGAGATGAACCGATGGGCGTCCTTGCAGTCGACCTCTGAAACTACTTTGTCCAAGGAAGATTCAAAGCCCAACAGACATTGGTGCACCTGTTTTTTGACAGTGGCCCCATGTGTCAATATCATTCCACCCTGAAAATCCAGAACATCCGTGGTATTGAGTACCAAAACGTTACTACCATATTCACTGGAGGTCTCGTGTTCGAATTCCTTTAGTACTTTAATGCCAATAATGGTGGTCTCCAATGCTTTGTGAAGGGCTGTTTTGGCCTTTTTTAAAACATTGGACCTTGTGGCCGTTTTTAAATGGGAAAGAGTGATCTCCATACTTTCCATTGTTCCCTCACAACCACAGTCCAAAAAATTGTCCTTTGTTTTCTCAATGCCGTTCAATGCTTTATAGGCGTGGTATTTGGACATATTAAGATCGTTGGACATCGCAGCTTCTTGGATTTCACTTTTAATGTACTCCAAATTGGAACTTGCATATTGGCAGGCGTTGGAAGGTGCGGAAAAAGAAGACAAAAGCAACAGGCTAATCAAGCCTATAGCAAAGACTATTAGTAGGATTATGTTTTTATTTTTCATAACGCTTTAGATTTGGGACGCTGCGTCACTGATTACCATAAAGTTACGTTTTCATCGTTTTGTTGGGCAAATAGATCGATTAAATAACCATCTTTGGGCATAATCGGTCAAAACATCGATGAAATGCACATTGACAAAAGCATATTGAAGTAATAATCAAAAAGAATTATATTCATTCCCATGAAAAAAATCAAAACAGAAGAATATCGGATAACCGATAATGTCAAGCTTTCCGAACTAAGTACCTACGAGGATTTTGATGCGTCTGATAAAGAGCTCAAAAAAGAACTAAAGAATATACGTAAAGACCTTGGCGAATTTCAAGATACGCTCTATGCCCATGGCAAATATGGGGTGTTGGTCTGTTTGCAGGGTATAGATACAGCCGGAAAGGATAGTTTGATCAGGGAGGTGTTCAAGGATTTTAACGCGAGGGGAGTGGTGGTCCATAGTTTTAAAGTGCCATCGACCAAGGAAAAAAAACATGATTATCTCTGGCGTCATTATATTGCCCTGCCGGAGCGTGGCAAGTTTTCAGTTTTCAATAGGACACATTACGAAAATGTATTGGTGACCAAGGTGCACCCGGAATATATTTTGGCGGAGAACATCCCCCAAGTGGAAACGTTGGATGATATCGATGATGAATTTTGGGAAAAACGCTACCGACAGATCAACGATTTTGAAAAACACATAGCAGAAAACGGTATCATTATTTTTAAGTTTTTTCTCCATCTTTCCAAAGAGGAACAGCGACAACGCCTTTTGAGAAGGATTCGCTTAAGAAGGAAGAACTGGAAATTTTCCCCAGATGATCTCAAAGAGAGAAAACTCTGGGATAAATACGAAGTATGTTATGAGGAAGCGTTGCGCAGAACCTCCAAGGACCATGCACCATGGTTTGTGGTTCCAGCGGACAACAAGAAAGCCGCTAGGGTCATTGTGGCATCGATTATGTTGGAAGCGTTAAAAAAGTACAAAGATATAGTCGAACCTGAGCTTGACGACGAAATAAAAGCTAATTTAGAATCCTTTAAACAAGAACTGGAAAAAGAAACCACATGAGAATAGTCCTATTTATGGCCTTTTTGATGGTCAGTACCCCGTTTTTTTCTCAGACTGAGGATGAAAAACAAATCAAAGCGATTTATGATGAAGCCCTAACCAATGGCAAGGCCTATGACTGGCTCAACTACCTTTCCAACCAAATTGGAGGGCGTCTCTCCGGGTCGGTACAGGCACAGCAGGCCGTAGAATATACCAAGGCAGAATTGGAAAAGCTGGGTTTGGACAAGGTTTGGTTGCAGCCTGTTATGGTACCTAAATGGGTGAGGGGCATCCCTGAATTTGCTTATTTTGAGACTAAACCCGGTATAACGACCAATGTGCCCATCTGTGCGCTTGGAGGTTCAGTTGCAACACCGGATGGTGGATTGAAGGCCAATGTGATAGAGGTTCAAGGCATAGAAGAGCTGGAAAAATTGGGAAGGGATAAAATTGAAGGTAAAATAGTGTTTTTCAACCGCCCCATGGACCCAACATTGATCAATACGTTCTCGGCGTATTCCGGTTGTGTGGACCAACGGTATTCTGGTGCTGCCGAAGCGGCAAAATATGGAGCTGTGGGTGTTATTGTACGCTCCATGAACCTTCGTTTGGACGATTACCCCCATGCGGGTTCCATGGGATATGGCGATACACCGGTAGATCAGCGGATACCTGCAGCAGCCATAAGTACCAATGGAGCTGAACTGTTGAGTACCACTCTCAAGTTAAATCCTGATATCAAGTTCTACTTTAAACAAAACTGTAAACAGTTGGAAGATGTACAATCGTACAATGTGATCGGAGAAATTACCGGGAGTACTTACCCTAACGAAATTATGGTAGTGGGCGGTCATTTGGATTCTTGGGATTTGGGTGATGGATCCCATGATGATGGTGCCGGGTGTGTACAGAGTATGGACGTATTACGGCTTTTAAAAGAAACTGGTTACAAACCAAAACGAACGTTACGGGTGGTATTGTTCATGAATGAGGAAAATGGATTGCGTGGTGGTAAAAAATATGCGGAAGAGGCCCGAAAAAAGAACGAACAGCACATTTTTGCCCTGGAGAGCGATGCGGGAGGGTTCACACCACGGGGTTTTTCAATAGATGCCAGTGAGGAGAACATAAAGCAGATCCAAGGATGGAAAGATTTGTTTGAACCTTATTTGATACATATGTTTTATGAAGGGGGAAGTGGTGCGGACATTGGCCCGTTAAAAGATGATGGAATGGTGCTGGCAGGACTTCGCCCAGATAGCCAACGTTATTTCGATCATCACCACGCCGAAAACGACACCTTTGAGCATGTGAACAAACGGGAATTGGAGTTGGGAGCGGCCACCATGGCAAGCTTGGTCTATCTTATTGATAAATATGGAACCGTTCCTACCAAAAAAATTAAAGGCTAAATAGAGTGTTTGTAGCTTCGTCCATTTTTGTGGCCAACCCAAATTAACCCAAACAAAAAGCCCCTGAAAAGTGCTTAAAAAAGGTCTTTTTTGGCTATTAAAGGGGGTGTGCAACGGTTATTAATTGGTGTTGTAAAACGTTTTTTATGTCCATTCTACATTCAGTCTTTCCAATTCCGCGTTTAATTTAGGGAGTGAATTCGGGTCGATTATCTGCATTTTGATTTCAGTTTTTTTTCGGTATCCAATGATTTTAAATAGGCTTTCCATCCTGGACAAAAGTTAATATGCCATCGCCAGAACCAACCGATAAAATGATTTTGGAGACTTATCATATTTAGCTCTTAGTTTGCATTGGTCACACATATGTTTTTTCATAGTTCCATATTTTTATAAATTAATACTGTCCTTTTCTTTTCTTCTGAATAGCTAAGGATTCTTTAGCCCATTCCACAAATTCATCAGCATTTTCAAGCACATCAGCAGGAATGTTATAAAAAGAAAGTACGGTAGCATTGTTTTTAAACGGTTTCAGCTGAGTTGAACCCGCTGCAATGTATTTTTCTTTGTTTGTATCGTCCACTTTTAGGTAAACAATATCGTTGGCAATCATAGCAAAAGCCAAGTCTTCCTGATAGAGTGCTGCACCTCCAAACATCCTATTTACATGTACCTTTTCCCAACCAGATAATTGGTCAAGCACATATTGCAGAAAATCATTTGAAACAGCCATCTTATTTATTTCTTGAATATAGTTTTAAAGCTATCCATGCTCCAATTACGAGTTCGAGCCAAGCCAAAGGGAAAATTTTAAATGCAGCACCCCATTCTCCAAGTCCTGAGTTTACATTGGCAATCCAAAATATACCAATAGTTGCAAAGGCAGTTACTGTTCCTGAAATAAGAATTGATTTTCCGTTGTTTCCAAATACGGCTGAACACAGCCAAAGAATAAATACTAAAATGGCTGCAATAATGGTATCCCACAATCCCCATACCAGTGCATGGCTTAATTGCATTTGCTCCATCCCAATGAGTTGCACATTACCTTCAAAAAAAGATTCCATTAGGGGGAATGCTACGAACATGGCTCTTGCTGTTTCGCCTACATGAATCCAGATGCTTGTAATTAAGGTGATAATTACAAATTGCTTTACATTGAATTTATTGTTTTCCATATCTATAATTTAAAGTTCAATGCAAAATTACAGACCGTGAAAAATTGTGACGTTGATATTTGCTAAGAAACTGGCGTGACCAGAGCGACATAATGTTTTTATTCGGTAAGCGTCTTTTGAAATACCTTTTTGAAATGTGAAGGGGTTGTTTTGTGTAGTTGAATTGTAGTACAATTGTTAAAAACCATAAAAGAGTTTAACTCCCTGAGAAAAGCATTATTAAATGCATCGTTAACCTTGAATCCATCTTCCAAAGCTAAATGTAAAATATGAAAAGTAGCTGTTTTTCTTTCTGCTTTGCAATCCATTCGAGCCACAAACTTGCCATTCCAAAGTATAGGTAAAGCAAAGTAACCGTATTTACGTTTAGCTTCAGGTACATAACATTCTAATTGATAATCAAAACCAAACAAATTTTTTATTCGCTTTCGCTGAATGAGTAAGTTATCAAAAGGAGAAAGTACTTTTACTTGAGTTCGGTTAATTCTTTTGTTTAATAATTGTAATGATTCAGGCAGAGCATAATATAACTGCTCGTTTACACTTAATTTAACCAGCTCATTATTAGAACACATTTCTTTCAATTCAGCGGTAACAAGTCTTTTTGTATTCTTTAATAAATATGCTATTTCAGAGTCTTGTCCAATACCGTTTGCCTTTAGGTAATTTGTTATAAGAAAACGAATGTATTCTTTTTGTGTAGGGACACTTGTATCAATAGAGTTGGGTAGAACCCGTTCTGTAAGGTCATATACTTTATGGAAGTTCTTACGAGATGAAATCATGAGTTCTCCTTGCATAAACAGGTTTTCTAAGGCTCGTTTTGCAGGTTTGCTTCCCCATTCTGCAACTTTTTCATTGTGTACAAAATCTTTAGCCATTAATGCACCTTCATTATCAATGCGCTTTAAGATGGCATTCATTAGTTTTTTGTCCTTTTCGTACCAATGCTTTTCATCGCCACAGTATATGGCTTTTTTGCGAGGAAGGGAGTAACGATAATCTTTTATAGGCAAGTAGGCTGCTGCGTGCGACCAATATTCGAACACTTTTTTCTGTTCAACCAATTCATCAATATGAGAAAGCTGATATTGTGGATTCCTATTCCAGAGTGTATGATGATGGGCACGTTGAACGGCAGAAATGGTATCTATCTGAATGTAACCAAGGTGTTCGATAGTCGCCAATGTCTTATCTAAGGATGTTCCTTTTGCTTTCACAGGAAACACTTTTTGAGATAATAGTACCAATTTTTGAGCTTCTGATATGGAGAGTTTCTCAATCATTCGGCATTACGTATTTCTTTGCGGATACGACTAAGATGTTCTGCCGAAATGCCAATAAACGATGCTATTTGATGTTGGGGTACTCTTGAAATAACTTGTTTATTATTTTTGAGTAGGGTAAGGTATCTTTCTTTCGGAGTTTTAATTATAAAATTCAATCGTTGCGATTCGGATTGAATCATATTCATTTTAAACATTTGATGGCTCATTCGATGAAACCCGATTACCTCAGACTGTAAAAAGTCGAGTGCTTCCATTGATAATTCTATTGCCTCGATATTATCTAAGGCTTGAATAGTTAGATTTCCTTTTTGTTGTTTTAAATAGTTGATATAATCGTAGCAATGGTCATGTTCAAAGTAAAAGTTGGTTGTAACTTCTTTACCATTTACTATCACAAATCCTCTGGCACATCCTTGTAGAATAATTCGTACGACATTACATTTATCACCTGTTACCTGTAGATAATCACCTTTTTTATATTGTACCGTTTCAAAACCCGAAAGGAATAAGTCTGCATCGTTATTGGTCATACCAATTTCTTCTACCAAATATCCTTTATAAGCATCCATTTCACAAATTTATATTTTTATTCATCGAGGGAAGGAAAAACAGCTCTTTACAGTTTTGTTTTACCATAAAAATTATTGTTCTAAAAATAAAACTGTAATGTGTTGTTGTGGGTGGGTTTCAATTAAGCACTATCGTTTCTTAAAAGGAATCGTTGTTTTAAAGTTTTCTTGTGCCACATTTCCCTGTTTTAAAATTTTGTCAATATTGGAACTTGCACAACTTGAAAGTAGTATTAATGTAATAAGGAGTAATAAAGGTTCTTTAGTTTCACAATTAGAGTTAATGGTTTTTAGTTTGGAATAAGCAATACTTGTTTCCTTCTATGTTATAGACGTAACTATTGTTGAAAACGTTGCCTGATGTTTTTTTTATTTTCTTAGATGGGAGTAGCGAAGGCGGGTAATTTGGTTTGACTGGTAGATGAAGTAGGTTTCTTATGGTAGCAGAGCGAAACACGGAGGAACAATGGGAAGCTTTGGTTGCGCAGCTTTTTATTCGCTGTCTCTACTATATTTTTCAAGAACTTTTCTTAAATGGATTCCGAACTCTTGGTTAAGGGGACGGTTGTAGACCAAATTATTTTGTTCACTATGGTTACGAATTTCGCATACCTATCTGAATTAAACTTTAAACTTTTATGATAGCCACCTAAGGTGTCAATTTTTTGATTCTGTATATTATTGTTGCCTCTTAGAGTGGAGACAATTTTAAATCTTCGGCTTTTTCTATTTCGCCAATAACTCGTTTAAGGGGATTTTTGATTTTTGATAATTCTCGTGCATTTGTAAAAATGGTTCCATTGTAAAACTAAATGGACCATCGCTATCAAAGTACCAATAATTGCCATCTAATTTTCCTTCTTCTGTTTTGATATTTTGTTCGGGAATATAGGTAATGGAATATTGCTTTTTTTCCGAGTCATACCAAATTCCCAAGGCCCGTAGATCCTCCTTATTCTTGTATTTTAGTGTTATTTGGGGCCTAATGGTGTTCTGTGCATCTGTAAGGTCAAAATTTTTGATGGTAAAGGAATCCAAATCTTTTGCCCACGAAGTTTTCTTTTTTTTCCAATGCACTATTTGGTCCCATTGTTCCAGTACCGTTGTACTATCTTTTTCCGATTGAATAACCGTAAATAGTCCCTCTTGAACGATTTCAATCTTTTGTTTATCGGGATATACGGTAACAGTGGTTTTATCGGCGGCAATATGACCCTCTTCAAATGCGAAGAAGGAAGTTAAGAGAAAGAAAAGTATTTTTATTTGTTCCATTTTTTAAGTTTATCGCCCGTTGTGCCCAACGTGCTGTTCGGTACGGGCAGGTTTTGTTTTTCTTTTTTCTTGTGCAAATCTAAATTTATAAGATTGTTCGGTACCGTCGAAAATACGCAAACCGTTCCTAAAAACCTACCTGTGCCGAAGGCTTTTCTTGGGATACGTTTTAGGCACTTGTGTTATACGACATCTCCAACTTTAACCATTTTTTTTTCAATATTTTCCCCTGTAAAAAGTTCAATAAAGGCAGTTGGGATATTTTCAAACCCTTCTACCAAAGTTTCCCGGTATATGAGTTTGTTTTCATTATGCCATTCGGCCAATTGCTTAAGTGCTCGGTCATATTCGTTTATAAAATCAAAAACCACAAAGCCTTCCATTTTTATACTCTTTTCGACCATTCCGAACATGGGTCTGAACCCTTGGGGTTTTCCCGTATTATTATATTCGGACATTTACGTTTTAAGATTAATCCTCTTCTTTTAATTTATCATCTCTTTCTGGGTATTGCGTAGGATTTAACTATAAAACGTAACGAATTGATAGTGTATAGGTTGATGGTTCTTTGTAATGACCGTTTTTAATGGTACTACGAATAAACAATGCCGCTCCTGTATTAAGACGTTCACGATTTACTATTTCGGCATTTCAAAAAATCTTACCAATTCTCTCGTGTATTTATCATTTGGTTTGTCACGTATTATTTTGTTGCCTTTTAAGTTATCATGACATCGCGCTAGGGCCAGGTTTGAAAATGCGGTGGCTTTCTCGATCTGATCGACGGACAGATGTACCTCTTTTAAGAAATTCATATAGAATACTTGATTGGACACATCGTATTGGTTGAACAATTTCACTTCTTTGGTATCGAAATCCTCTGGTTCTATGCTTAAGAACGGTTCCGGAAAATTATTGAAACGATTGAAAAAACCGGTACCGTGGGTGCTTATGGCCTCCCCTAATAATTGTATTTGCCCTATGTTAAAATCCTTATCGTCCTTTAAGGCCCATTGGTAAAACGAACTGCTCACCTTATTGGGGGTCAACCCGACTTGAAATATTCGCTTATAGGTGTGGAACTTCTTGGTTTTTATTGATTTTGGGGTATTGGGCAACTTAAAATCGGAATAAACGGTCAGGCAACAAATAAAGTAGTTTTCCTTCAACGACCCTCTTATTTCAATGCATTTGGCAAGGTTGGGAACATCGTTTTTGTAGAAAACGGGACATACGCCAGACCATTTTTCTTTTTTAAGCCTATCTCTTAGATGCTTGTTCACCATGTTTTTAAAAAGGATCAATTCATTCATGTCTCACGGTATAAATTAAAAAACGGGCCATTTAAAATACTTGTTCTTAGAATCGGATTCTTTAAGACTGTTTACCCTATTTAGGACATCGCTAAATTCATAAAATTATCATTAATGTCGTCTGTTTCGGGGAAGAATTCTTCCCCGAAACGGTTCTTATATTCCCTTGGTGGCATATCCCCGATGGATAAATGGGGATGCCTTGTATTGTAATCCTCCATCCATTTTTAGGGAAAGCTACACATGGGATTGCGGAAGATAAATACCATTGGCCTTGGGCAGGCCAACAAGTGCATGCACCTATCCGCCATGGCCTATAACCTGAAAAAGTACCTGAAATTCATTGAAAAACGCTCCAAAAGTGGGGCAGGGGCACTTTGTCTTTTGAAAATGGCCGAAAAAACCATGGACAAACTGTTCTTCGCCCTTTTGGGCCGCCCAAAGATCAAGTTGCAAAGCCCGGCCTAAAAACAAAAAGCCCCTAAAAGGGCTTAAAAGAGGTCGCTTTTTGGCCGTTCAAGGGGTTGTGCAACGGTTACCGTTGTTAGCTAACGTTTTTTTAATTCAGTTAAATAGTTTGTCATTCGTGTTATAAATTCCGCTTTATTTTTCTTTTCATTTTCAACATCCTTTGGAATCATTTTCTCAATTTCTTTTATAATCAGATTTTTGTCTAAAATTAGCGTTTTTGGATATCCAAAGAATCCAAAACTTTTCAAATATTCCTTTGATTCAATAACGTGAATAAAGTCAAATTCATTTGTTTTTAGAAATTCATTTACCTCATTTTGACTTTGGTAAGTAATAGATATAAAATTAACCTCATTCCCAAATTTAGATTTGATTTTGTTTAAAAGAGGCATTTCTTCTATACAAGGTGCACAATTACTAAACCAAAAATTTATAACGGTTGGTTTGCCTTTTAGAGATTCCGAATTCAGTTTTTCTCCATTTAGAAGTTCTAGTTCAAATTTCGGTAATTCCTTTCCTTTAAATTCATAAATATTTCCTTTAAAACGTTCACTTGATTTTATTTTTTCCAACATAGCGTTTTTCAACGAATCAGTTGCTTGTCCTAAAATTGTGTTAGAAGTAAATACTATAATTAATAATAGAATTATTCTTGGTGTTCTCATTTTTTTCAAATGTTAGCTAACGGTTGGGCTATGCGTAGTGCGGAGGCAAGGAAACTTTTCGTTGCCGTCTGCCACCGTAGCTAAAGCTTATTGTTTTGCTTTTTCTTTTTTTGTTCCAAAGCTAAATCCATAAGATTTCGCGACATTCTAAATATAACCAGAACTTGACTTTTAAAACCTATGCCCGTATTGTTTATAGGTTGTGTTAGCCCATGTTTTATTTCTGTCCGTTATTTGACAAGGTATCTGGGACACTAATATATTATTAATTAAAGAACCGCGGCTTTTTTGTCTTGAAATTAAGATGCGTAATTTTGATAAATCCGACTCCAATTGTTCAATTCGTTGTTCTTGTTTTTCTACTTTTTTAGAAGGCGATAGGCTATCTATAAAATTATAAAGACTTAGTCCAAAACCTAAAAGTGCAACAATGAACAACCACCAAAAAGTTTTTACTTTCCATTTAGAAAGAAGTCCGTCATTAATCTCTTTTTCTCGAATTTTCTCTTGGTGCAAACTTTCTTTTTCAATATCCTCGAATGCCTTCTTAAATCCGCCATTTGATTTGAAAGACTGAGTTCTTGAATTGACTCTTATTTCTGAATTTATCTCTCTAGGTCCGGGTGTTTTGCATCTTGCACAACCAAAATATTCAAAGAAATACATTAAACGATTGAACTCACTTTCTATTTCCGACCATTCCATTCCTTTAAAGTGAGATTTATTTTGAACATCTTGAGGTACAATATATTCTTCTTTTAAAAGAGTATCTAATATAGAATCCAGAATTGGAATATCACTTTTGTTGAATTGCATTTTTTTAAATATGGGCCAAAGGCCACGCGGCTATGGCGAGTAGCGTTGCGAGCTTGCTCGCAAGAGCTATTGGTAGCCATTAGACGC
>NZ_PABT01000036.1 GCF_002699205.1 Allomuricauda sp. | reverse complement strand
AGAATATGACGGTTTTTGCCTGGTCTTCAAGATTTTCAGATACTTCTATTAAAGCAGTATCGATTTGAATAGCATTTTCGACCATTAGCTTGTGGTTGCCTACAAAGTACGGTCTGCTATTTTCCAATTCTGCCTTGACACCCATTCCGGTGATACTTTCGAAAGAGGCAATTTCAGCGGGCTGAACACCTTGTTCCTTAAAATGGTTGACTACGGCTTCGGCTAGTGGATGTTCCGACTGAGCTTCAATCGCTAATAGAATTTGTTCGCATTTTTCCACTCCTTTAGTGTCCTCAGCCCAATGAATATCTGTTACCAAAGGTTTTCCTTGGGTAATAGTGCCCGTTTTATCGAGAATTACAGCATTGACCTTATGACCGAGCTCTAAACTTTCAGCATCTTTAATGAGAATATTGTTTTCTGCGCCTTTTCCTATGCCCACCATAATCGCTGTTGGTGTCGCCAATCCCAAAGCGCAAGGGCAAGCAATGACCAATACCGCTACCGAGGTTAGTAAGGCTTGGGAAAATGCGTTGTCGCCACCGACAAACATCCAAACAATAAATGTGATGATGGATATACCCAATACGATGGGAACAAATATTCCCGCTATTTTATCGACCAATTTTTGTACAGGTGCCTTACTTCCCTGAGCTTCCTGTACCATTTTGATGATTTGAGACAACAAAGTTTCACCACCCACTTTTTCGGCAGTGAATTGAAAACTCCCCTTTTGGTTGACGGTTCCTGCAAAAACTTTCTCTTCTGTAGATTTTTGCACTGGGACAGGTTCCCCTGTAATCATACTTTCATCTACATATGAACTTCCTTTTGACACTTGACCATCTACGGGAATTTTCTCGCCTGGGCGTACCAAAATGGTTTGCCCTACTTGAACTTGGGATATTGGAATTTCCTTTTCTTCACCATTCTCAATAATCTTTAGCGTTTTAGGCTGTAATCCCATTAATTTTTTAATAGCGGAAGAGGTATTCGATTTTGCTCTTTCTTCCAATAATTTTCCAAGGGAAATGAACGTAATGATGACCGTGGCAGCTTCGTAATACACGTGGGGGTCAATACCACGGCTCAACCAAAATTCAGGAAAGAGCGTATTAAAAACACTGAACAGAAAGGCGATACCTGTACTCAGGGCCACCAAGGTATCCATATTGGCCTTTCCGTACTTTGCCTGTTTAAAGGCATTGCCAAAAAAACTACGTCCAAACCAGAACAGTACCGGAATCGTAAGTACCAACGAAATCCATTTTCCCGGCTCCCATTCCATAAAGAACATCCCAAGGATAAAAATGGGCAGCGTCAAAATTGCGGACCAAATGGTACGGTTTTTTATATCTTGGTAATGTTGTTGCTGAAGTTCTTGTTGTACTTGCGAGGGGTCTTCGGTATCAATAATGATATCATAACCCACTTGACGCAAAGCGTTTTGTAATTTTTCTTCTGAAATGCTCTCATCATAATCAACCAATACGGAATTGCTAGCAAAATTTACGGTGGCCTTGTTGACACCGTCCGTATGGGAAAGAATTGACTCCACACTGCTTGCACAAGCAGCACAGGTCATACCCGTTACCGGAAAGGATTTTGTTATTCCTTGTTTACTGTTCTTTTCTTTGGTTTCGAATATGTTAATTGATTCCATAACTACTCCTTATTTTATAACACAAATTTCGGAATAGAATATGGCAATATTGTTACGTTATTCACTGAAAAAGTTGTAGAATGTTCAGCAAAACCAGCATACTATTCCATTTCAAGAAATTTTCTAAACTGATGATTTACTATTAAATTTCTAGCCATTCTTAAAAAAAGCTTTCCAAAGAAATCACCTAGTGATAGCAAGTGATTTTATTGGAAAACTTTTCTCCAAATAATTGATGCTGCCTTTATTTTCTCTTAGTCGTTTAGATTTTTTGTTTCCTCGGTAAGCGAACCTTCAAATTTGGGAATTGGGCGATTCTTTCTCTCCTCTTCTGTTTCCACTATTCCATTTTCCTTAATGTCATTGATTAACCATTGCATTTCCATTATTTCCCTACGTTGCGCCTTGATGATTTCATCGGCAATTTTCCTTACCCTGACATCTTTTATTTTAGAACGTTCGCTAGTTAAAATAGCTATAGAGTGATGGGGTATCATTCCTTCCATATAGTCAACACCGGAAACCGTGACCTGACTTCTGACCAGCCATATACCACCTACAATCAACAGAATACCCAAGGCAAATATTGAAATGTTCTTATTTCGGTCTTTGTACATTTGCAACATATACAGTAGCATAATAATGACCATCGACCCACCCATAATCAGGGTCATAAAAAAACGGGTCTCACTGTACCAGAAATGGTCAATAATCTGATACGAGTGTGTGTACATCAAAAAGAACATCGCAACCATTGAGGTGCCAATCATTGCGAAAAATTTTAAATAATTATTTGGCTTTTTTTCGTTGTTTTCCATAGTTTATATTTTTGGTTATTTTAATTAATTTAATTCATTAAAATTAAGATTTATACAAAACAAGTATTTGCTACAATAGGTAATACTTTAACTCATTTAAAACACTAATCGATTTTACCACATAAAAGTGGCATTGAACTCTCAATATCCTAAAATTCATCAAGCGATTTTCTGTTCTTATCTCTATTATTTTTAAACTGTGTAGGTGTCATTCCCGTAACTTTTTTAAACTGATTACTTAAGTAAGCAACGCTACTATAGTTTAACTTAAAAGCTATTTCGCTTAAGGTTAACTCGTCATAAACGATGAGTTCTTTAACACGCTCAATTTTTTGGTTAATGATATATTGTTCAAAAGTGATACTCTCTACTGATGAAAAAAGTGAGCTTAAATATTTATAGTCCAGGCGCAATTTTTCACTAATAAAGTCTGTCCATTTAATGTTCAAATCTTCTGATGAGTAATAAATTTTGTCTACCACCAAGGTTTTCATCTGTTCTATAAGCTGACTTCTACGGTCGTTGATTAAACTGAATCCAATATCTTGAAGTGCTTTGGAAAACTTGTTTTTATTTTCCACGCTTAAAGATTTTGTTAATTCAACTTCTCCCAATTTTATTGAGCTATATGGTATCTTCAGTTCTTGCAAAATATTAGATACCGCAGAGATACATCGCGGACATACCATATTTTTTATGTGAACTTTATAACTCATTTTTTTTTAAACAACTTTATCCCAGCTTTTGAAAGTGAATAGAAATACGCTGCAATAGCGGCTATAATAAATATGATGATTAGGGCCAATATTCCAATAATTCTATCTTTTTTAGTGATATTGTTCTTAGTTCGGCGCTTATTTCTTTCAGCTTTTCTCCTATTTCTTCTACTCTCACTCATCATCGCTCTTCTTACCATTGCATATATTTCTTTATGGAACTCTTATTTAAGGCTGACCTATTCTAAAGTCTCCCTTACTTCACCACATTTTAGCATTGCTTCTCCGTAATACGGATTACGAATTTCTTCTTCGAGACTTAACCAAAAGGCACCTTTATTGTTATCTGCCATAGGGCAAAAATCACGGTATACTTTTTGGTTAACTCCAAAAAGCTTTATACCACTTGTTATATGAGCAGAAAGATGCTTAAAATGGTCTCTCTGTACTGCTATATCTGAATTGTTTTCAATGGCATTTGCAGAGTTTTTCAGTTCTTTTTGAATCGTCATCCAATGGTTATGTGCTTCCTCATTAGTCAATAATTTCATATCTACCTTTGCTAGATTCTGACCTATTTTTTTTGCTGCAGTCTGTGCTTCTGTGGCATTGTCATTAACAAGGGCATCCTTCAGAAGAATATAGCCTTCTAAAACGCTTTTTAATTGATTTTGAAATTTGCCGGCAACTTTTATTCTTTTATTCATCTCTGAATGATTTGTGTTGTTCATTTTATCTCCCGAACCATCATTTTGCATCCCCAAGTGCCCTTCGTGTCCTGTCATTGTTTTGCCCCCTTCAGTATTCATCATAGATTTCTTTCCTTGCAATTGAGCAGCAGCGTCAACCGTAAACGTTCCGTTTGTTACGATTTCATCACCATTTTGCAATCCTTCGATAATGGTATAGGTGTCTCCACTAGCATTACCAAGTAATACCTCACGCATTTCAAAAACTGGCTCATTAGGGTTAGTCTTAACGTAAACCACAGAACGTTCTCCTGTCCACATTACTGCACTTGCTGGTACATTGATGGCTTCGTTCATCTGCATTTCAGCTCCTTCAACCTTTCCTTCTACAAACATCCCTGGTTTAAATTTGTCTTTTCTATTATTTAATACAGCACGAACAACTATGGTTCTTGTAGCTGAATTAAGAATTGGGTCTATAAATGAAATTTTAGCATCAAACTCTTGATTTGGATATGCGTTAGTGACAATTTTTATACTTTGACCTTCTTTTAGTGAAGCTATTTGGTTTTCATACGCATCGAACTCTGCCCAAACAGTATTTAAATTTGCTATTTTGTAAAGCGGTTGACCCAGTTTTACATAATCACCTTCTTCCACCATTTTATGGGTAACAGTTCCTGAAACAGTGGCATATACAGGAAAGTATTCCTGCACTTTTCCTGCCTGCTCAATAGCATTAATTTGCTTTTCTGAAAGTTTCCATAATTTGAGTTTGTTTCGGACAGCCGAATATAGTTCAGGTTGAGATTCCTTTAGGGAAGCAGCTGTTAAGAGTTCTTGCTGGGCGGACACCAATTCTGGCGAATAAATAGTGGCCAAACGCTGCCCTTTACCAACTCTTTCTCCTGTAGAGTTCACATAAAGCTTTTCAATCCTACCTGCAAAATAAGTTACTTGAACAGCATTGGACTCTTCATTTTCCCTTATTTTTCCCGATAGTTTAAGTGTACCTGCTTCAATGGCTCCTGACCCTACTACTGTTGTTTGAATATTAGCTAATGCCATTGCGTTTTCAGTCATTTTAAACTGGTCTGCCAATAATCCATCGGCACCTGTTTCCGCAGGTATTAAATCCATACCACATATAGGGCAATCACCCGGTTCGGGTTGCATTATCTGTGGGTGCATTGAGCAGGTCCACATTTGACCTGATGCAATTTCCTCTGAATGATTGTGGTCGTCTTTAACCTTGTTTGTTGCAGTATCAGCAGAACCTCCACCAAATATTAGATAGCCACCTAGTAGGCCAACAATTAATGCAACACCTATGTATATGATGTTTTTATTCATAATATTATTTATTTTTCTTTTTTATTATCTTTCTGATTGTAGGTGATGATGTATACCATAGTAAAAACCCACTCAATACTGTTATTAATCCCAATAATGAGAATGCCCTTAAAACGGTGGTGTTAAAATTATCTCGACCTTCATAATCCATTGTATGTGTCATCCATAGAAAATCGAACCAACGCCAACGGCGATGCCTAACAGTTTGGAATTTCCCATCATTTACTGACACATAGGCTTTTAAAGCTTCATTATCTGCATAGGATATCACATAAGCCGGCAATAGCCTTTCTCGATACTCGTGCTGTTTGCCTACTTCTGTGATACGCTCCACATTAATAATTTCTAATTCTTTCTTCATATACTGTTTTGCTACATAAACTGCCTCGTCTTTGCTTATTTCTGATTTTAGTTCTCCATTTAAGGCATTGAAAAGCTGTTGTTCATTTATCCAGTAATAGGGTATTTTATTTATATCTCTTAGTTCTATTGTGCGTATGCCTTTTGGCACGTCTAATTGAGCAGGACTTAAAAGGTTTTGAAATGCCTTTGGCTGATACTGTAAATTCTTAAACTGGTCACCGTGTATATCATCTATATCGGTCCAACTAAAATATAAACCACTGATAGTCCACATTAGGAATTGGATGCCAATGAAAAGACCTAAGTATCTATGAGTCTTTCTAATTTTTAGTGCCGTTTTTCTACCTATCATTAGCCGCTATTTTTTATTTCTTGATGATGAATGTGTTTTAATAATTTTCCATTTTCCTTCCACCTTCTTTAAAATTGATGTTGCAACTCCTTTTTTCTTTATGGTACGGGAATTACCCTTATCGTCTGGGATTAAAACAATGGTATAGATGTAGGTTTCTGTAGTAAAGGCATATGGCGCATCTACTTGCACATCAATTTCGTAATCTGAGAATACAAAACTTTTAAAGTGCCCTAATTCTGGTCCCAAATGATGTTCTATATAGTGAGTATAGCTCCCTTCTACACCTCCAGATTCATATACCTCAGAATCTTTAGCAAACAACTCGAATGTGCCTTCAGTTGTAAGATTCTGTAATGCATCTTTGTATGATTTCATTACTTCGATAACATCTTGCTTATCTATTGTATCCTCACTATTCTGTGCATTTGTAAAATTGACTGTTGTAATGAGAACAGTCATTAGTGTAATTAATTTAAGTACTTTCATAATTATAGTTATTAAACGGGTTATTTGTCAACGTGTATTCTATTAATATTGGCAATACCAAAAACCAAAACAAAAAAGCTCAAGAAAACTTCCATAATTACCAAGAGTTTACCAGAAATAGTTAAAGGCACTATATCACCAAAGCCAACGGATGAAAAAGTGATTAGACTGAAATATGTAAATTCAAAAAATTCTAGAAGGAATGAACCATTAATTGATGTTGCTGACTTAAAATTTTCTGAATTCAATACGTACAATGCTAAATAATCTGCTGAAAATGATAGGATTATCAAAACAATTAACACTGCAAATAATGTTAGAACGTGTGTAAGCTGATGGCTTTCTCCTATTATTTTACTTAACTGTAGAAAAGTGAGCCTAACAATAAAAATCGTTTTGACAAAGGCCAACCCAACTACCAACACTGGTAGAAACAAGCTGTCGGGGTTTTCATTAACCCATAATACATAGCTTAATGACAAAACAACAACTACGCTTGTGGTGAACAATACTTTTTTAAAGAGCTGCTCATAAAAACTAGTACTTTCAGGTGTTTTTGCCATATCTTCCTTATTCACTTTTATTAATCCTTTAATCAAATAATTGAAGTACTAATGCACCACCATTTATTATTAACAGTATTACATAGATTAAATAGTTGAACCATTTTTTAATAATAGATTTTTCTGCTTTTTGATGGCATCCGTCTTTGCAACAATCTTTCATAGTTTTAAAACCTTATGTTGTACTTAAATCCACACGGTTAACACGTGATTATGAGAGTCAAACTCTATCCATCAATCAAAAAAACAGGCATTACTTCCATAATCCAGTACTTTTCTATGAGTTCTCTTTTTCACTTTTTATTTTGCCTGACATAGGAAGAGAGATACTAGTAATCTAGGGGGATTTATTCCCTCTCCCTTATGCAGGCTGCTATTAACCAAATCAACCTTTCTTTTTCAAAAATCTTGTGCCTGACACGGGAAGGAACTAACACTAACCATCAACATTTTCCTTCCCACGACAGGACTTTTGCTATTCCGAAGTCTAATAATACCTTCCTATCTACTGTTAACTAACAAACCAGTATGATAGAATGGTCCCTATAGAGTTTCTATTGAATAGTCTTTTGTACTTTACCACATTTTAGCATTCGGCTTCCATAGTATGGGTTTCTAACTTCTTCATTTGCACTCAACCAAGCACTGCCTTTATCATACATTGGGCAAAACTGCTGGTAAAGCATATTCTTTGAACCTGTGATAGCCACCATATCCGTTATATCCTTACTTAATGTTTTAAAATGCTCTCTTTGATGACCAATATCGCTTTTTGCAATATGCTCTGCGTGCTCCATAGCATCGTCAATAATATCAGTCAATTCTTTTTGCTCCTCTTCGGTATAATTTGACGTATCAAATGCTTTTAGTGAAGCCGCCAATTTAGTACCTGTCGCAGCTGCTTTCTTTGAATCATCCGCTACCAATGCGTCTTTTAGATTGAAATAATCACTTAAAATCGCTTCGGACTTTAAATCACTCTTCATATTCATCATTTTATCGTGATGATGTTTGTGACCCATTTTTTCTTTTTCCTGTGCGTTGGTAAAAGAAACTGCTAACAATAGCATCACTGCTATATTCATTTTTAAATTTTTCATCTTATCTGTTTTTTTTATTTATAAACTATCTTTTAAATTTTCCATATACTTAACAACCTGCTTAGTTTCTTCTTCTGAAAAAATGGCATCCTTGTGAATTAAGGTGTAAGAAGCTAAAGGCATCTCACCACTTTCAATTTGTTTAATGATGGACCTTAGCTTACTGGCTTTTCTACGGTTTGATAGAGCATCCCACTCGTTAAAATTTAGCTCTGATTTTCCTTCTTTTATATGTCCTTCAAGAAACCAAGCCACAGGTTGCACCTTGTTGTACCAAGGGTATTGTGTATTGTTACTATGGCAATCATAACAAGAGACCCGCAACTTGTCCTTGATATCACTTGGGACATCATTCACCAACATAAAGTCGGTTTTTGGGACACTGTCGCTTTGATTGCGGTCTACAGGAATAAACTGTATGACCACAAAGGCAACCAACAATACTATTGCTATGATTTTTACAGCCTTCATTTAATTGATTTCTTTTTGAACTTTTCCGCAGGTTAACATTTTGCTTCCGTAGTATGGATTTTTGATATCCTCACTCATACTCAACCAAGCGCTACCCCCATCGTACATTGGACAGAATTGTTGATATAGTGTGTTCTCAGTTCCTGTGATTGCCACCATATCGGTCATATCCTTACTCAATATTTTGAAATGCTCTCGCTGGTGTGCGATATCACTTTCTGATATATGCTCTGCGTGTTCTACCGCATCCTCAACAATGTCCCTTAAATCTGATTGCTGGGCACCCGTATATTTTGAAATATCAAGCTTGCCTAAGGATGTTGCAAGGATTGCTCCCAGCTCTTTGGCTTTGGCATTATCATCTCCTACCAAGGCATCTTTTAAGTTGAAGTAGTCATTTAAGACTGCTTGTGGATTGCCATCTCCACTCATTGCCATTTCCTTTTTCTCTCCATCGTGGTGACCATCACTATTGTCGTGATTCATTTTTGAATGGTCACCATTAGCATTCATTTCTGAATGATGGTCAGTAGAATTATTTTTCTCTGTTTTGGCATCTTTACAAGACGCTGCTGTTAGGGTTACAAATGCTATTGCAACTACTCCTATTACTAATTTTAATTTGCTCATTTTGTTTTTGATTTATGTTTGTATTTATTTTTAGTGTTCTATAGCTTTTCAATGACGTTTTCCAACATTGCCGAAATCTCGTCCGCAATTTTCTCTAAATCTTCATTCTCTACAGCCTGCATAGATGCCATAGGATTTACTGCAGCAACTTCAAAAACTCCTGCTTCAATTTCCTGAACTATAACATTACAGGGTAGCATCGTTCCAATCTTATCCTCAGCTTGTAACGCTTTATGGGCATAGGGTGGATTGCACGCTCCCAAAATCTTATACTTCTTAAAGTTCACGTCTAATTTATTCTTCAGGGTTTCTGATACGTCAATTTCTGTGAGTATTCCAAAACCTTCTTCTTTTAATTTTTGTGTAACTTTATCAATAATCCCTTCAAAGGTTCCATTGATTGTCTTATTAAAGTAGTAGCTCATATTTCTATTTATTTTTGAATTAATTATTACTTCATTTTTTTTGCTATCATTAGGTAGTATTAGTTTTTAAAAACAATTTCTCGCCGAAATAGATTAACACCATCAATATTGCTGCAACAACCACAACTAAAATGTCACTACTCGCTTTTATCCATAAAAAAGCTCCGAGAACGACTACATCGAGAAAAATTGCAGTTATCAATATTGCCGGTTTAGCATCTACATCTTGCCTTAAGTTTCTTAGTACGCCCCAATGAATTCCGATATCCATTATTAAGTAAAATATTGCTCCCAATGAGGCAATTCTTGTTAGGTCAAATAAAATGGTAAGTGCTAATGCTAAGACAACCGTATACACCAGCATATGCTTTTGTAACCGACCTGGCATCCCGAAATGCTTATGAGGTATCAGTTCTTTTTCGGTCAACATTGCCGTCATTCTCGAAACAGCAAAAATACTGGCAATAACCCCTGAAATTGTTGACACGATAGCGATACCGACTGTAAACCAGAGTCCATACTTTCCAAAAGCAGGTCTAGATGCTTCCGCCAAGGAATAGTCTTTAGCTTTTATTATTTCATCAATAGAAAGGTTAGATGAGACTGCAAAGGCCACCAACATATATACGACCGTACAAATAAGCAATGAAATAATGATAGCTCGACCTACATTTTTATTAGGATTGATAATTTCACCACCACTATTGGTAATTGTGGTAAAACCTTTATAAGCTAAAATTGATAATGCCAGAGCACCTAAGTAGTTGGTTAACGGATATTCAGTTAGGTTTTCTGAAGGAACAATTTCTGAAAACGAGAATCCTGCTGCCCAAAGTCCACCAATGGCAAATATGGCTATACCACCAATTTTAAGGATTGCCATTACCAAAGAAGACTTTCCTATGATATTATTACCAGAGATATTAATTAGAAAAGCAATTACCAATAGTATTACCCCTAAAATGGGCACCCATACACTATTTTCCCCTACATCAAATAACTGCAATGTGTACGAACCAAAGGTTCGGGCTACCAAACTTTCATTGATTATCATTGAAAGAGCCATTAATAAAGCTCCTGAGGCAGTCAATGCACTTTTACCATATATCTTTTTTAAATACATAGCAATTCCTCCCGCTGAAGGGTAGGCATTGGACATCTTAACATACGTGTAGGCACTGAATCCTGAAATAATGGCTCCTATCAAAAATGCATATGGGAACCATTGCCCAGATAATTCGGCTACCTGACCCAATAATGCAAATATTCCGGCACCTATCATCACACCTGTACCTAACGATACCGCACCTGTTAAACTGAGACTATTTTTTTTATACTCTGCCATTTTTAAAATCGTGCTAATAGACCGCCACCCCAGCCGTATCGATTGTTATAGTTTCCTTGTATTGAAAAATTTCTAGAGAGGATGTACGAAAGACCTACCAACCATTGTGTTTCGCTCTCATAAGAGCTATCTCCTAAATCATTGACCCATCCAAAGTCTGCTCTGTATTCGTATTCGCCTTCCAGAAAAATCCTAGGAAAAATCAATAGCTCCCTATCCAGGCGTACCCTTGGGCGTAGTTGATGGTCCATACTCACATCTACATTGAACCTGTAGGGCGTAAAGTATTTTACCCCAATAAGACCAACAGTATTTAACTCATCAAAGGAATCAGGTATTTCCGTTTCGGTGTTTACACCTACATAGAGACGTACCCAGTCATTTAGGTACCTATTGTAATTTACTTCCGCCTCAAGGTTTTTGTCATAATCGAATTCTGCTCTCAATCCAAATTCATTGCGGATGTTGCTGGATGTTAAAAAGAGTTCGTTAAAGTTTGAGCCTGCACGAACCAATCCCCAAGAATAATAATGGTCTGTTTCATCGATGAGTTTTTGAACGGGAAAATCTTCCATTCTTTTATCCCTTGGGGTATCATAACTAAACACCCTTGCCATACCACCCATCATATGATATAGGACGTGACAATGAAAGAACCAATCACCGTACTCTTCATTGTAGAACTCTATAACCACTTTCTGCATTGGCGGTACATTGACGGTATGCTTTAATGGTGAACGTTCCCCATTTTCATTGATGACCCTAAAATAATGACCGTGCAAATGCATTGGGTGGTGCATCATCGTTAAGTTGTTGAGTGTTATTCGGGTTACTTCTCCACTTTTGATTTTTATTTTATCGGTCTCTGAAAGTGGTACACCGTTCATACTCCATACGTAACGTTGCATATTTCCGGTAAGGTTCAACAGAATATCGTTTACAGGCAAATCAGCTTTGAATGTGGTATTTTTCTTTGCCTTTAAAAAGTCGTAGTTGAAGTAGGTTTTCCGTGCGCTATAATCAAAAGAGGCCGTATCCTTCTGCATCATTTGCATATCGTGACCCATATGGTCATTTGCTTTCATATCTTTTTGATTACCCATTTTACCATCGTTCATTGACATTTTATCGTGCATTCCAGTTTTCATCTGGCCATCTTTCATATCCATCTTCATTCCATACTTCTGCATTAAAACTTCAGGTGTATTCTTCTTTTTGTTACCTACCATTGCAGGGGCTCCCATTTTCATATCCATTTTTCC
Organism: Allomuricauda sp.; assembly: GCF_002699205.1. Lineage (GTDB taxonomy): Bacteria > Bacteroidota > Bacteroidia > Flavobacteriales > Flavobacteriaceae > Flagellimonas. The sequence goes on along the minus strand of NZ_PABT01000036.1, from coordinate 35,073 downwards.
CATTTGTTTCATCATCTCTACTTTATCAGGTCTGTCTATTCTTTTGGCTGGATAAAGGGTGCCACTACCTAATTGTACAGAGGTATGACCAGAGCCATCTTGGGCTGTTGCGGTAATTTCTAATGTGCCTTTGGGAATTGTTACAATAACATCATATGTTTCAGCTATACCAAATAGAAACCGGCTTTTAGATACGGGCTGTACATCAATGCCGTCACTAGATACCACCATTGGGTTTCCTTCCCCAAAATCCAGCCAATAATAAGTTGAGGCCGATGCGTTAATAAAGCGAAGACGCACTTTTTCGCCTGCTTTAAATTCTGGATACTCCGCCAATTTTTTACCGTTGGACAAGAATGCGGGGTAATAAATATCGGCAATATCAGCGCCCTCCATACGGTCTCTCCAAAATTTAAGCTGGGCACCAAGAGCACCTTCTGAAATAACCCTGCTCAATGGTACCGCAGTTCCTTTTTTAACTTGATACCACTCGTTACCTCTTTTAAGGTTTCGCAGAACGTTCATTGGCTTTTCATTCGTCCAATCTGATAATACCACGACCAAATCTTTATCATATTCCAAGTTTTTCTCTTTTGGGTGAATGATGATAGACCCGTAAACACCTTTCTGCTCTTGTAGCATTGTATGGGAATGATACCAATATGTACCCGATTGGTTGATTGGGATTCTATATTGGAAAGTTGTTCCTGGTTCAATAGGCGGTGTGGTTAAATAGGGTACGCCATCGTAAAAATTGGGAAGTATCAATCCGTGCCAATGCACAGAGGTTTCTTCGTCCATTTTGTTGGTGACGTTAATAATGGCAAGGTCTCCCTCATTAAATTCTAAAACAGGACCAGGAATACCACCGTTTAAGGTCATTGCATTGGCAGTAACACCACCAAGTGTCATTTTATTTTCTTCAATGGTAAGGTTATATTCCTTTATAATTCGTCCTTCTTCTTTTCTATCTTGCCCGTTTGTTCCTACCTGAGCGAAAACTGAAGTGGTAATTAATAATAATGTGAATGTTTTTAATATCTTCATAATTAATTGCTTAAATAATTGATTATTGTGGATTGGATATAATAGTTTTTGATAGATTCAATCTGATTGATTTGAAACTTCAATTGCAACTCTTGTATATCCAGCACATCGTTAAAATCGATAGTTCCGGTTTCATAACTTTTGATTAAAATTTCTTCACCATCATTAGCTTTCTTTATATTCTTTGTTTGTGTATTGAAACTAATCCTAGATGAAACACGGTTATTTACTGCCTGTTCAAGTAAGGTTTCCAACCTATTTCTGCGCTCATCTTTCTGTGCAGTGATTTCCTGTTGCTTTAATTTATTCTGCCGGGTTCTTGATTTATATTTATTATTAAAGATGGGTATGGATAAGGATACCATTGGCATTACTATATCCTTACCATTATCACTGAAATCCATATTGGGCCTTTCGGCAACGGTTACATAGTCCAATCCAAAACCGAGGTTCGGTGCTGATTCTTTTTGATTTAAAATCTCGGATTTATCGACGGATTCATATAGCTTATCATATTTGATGAGCTCCGGATGTAATTCCAATTTACCTCTTTCCAAAATTGGGTCTTGCTCTGGTAATGAAAGGGTATCAAAGACCTCCACAGCAATAGTCTCATCTCTGTTCAACAGATTATTGAAGAGTGATTGTTCCGCCAGATAATCCTGTTCCAGTACTTCTTTGCGTTGTTCCAACTCGTTTTGCCTTATTTGCAAACGAAGCACATCTACCGCAGATGCATTACCTACTTCTACAGATGTTAAAGCCAACCGTTCATAGGTTTCCAAAAGCTCAATATTCTCATCTAAAACGCGTTGTTTTGCCCTTATTGCGTATAACTTGTAATAGGATTGGGAAACTGATAATGCCAGCCTTCGTTTAGCTATAACTAAATCTTCATATTGTGCATCGGCAAGAGAGCCTGCGTAGTTTTCTCTTGCTGTTATGGTACCAAACCAGGGTAACATTTGTTTTACCGATAATCGTACCTCTTGTGCTCCAGTTCTGGTTTCAGGTTCGCTTACAAAGTAGCCGGCACTCACTTCGGTGTTTGGAAGAAAGTTTACCTCATTCACCTTTTCAGAAGCAATGTTGTACTTGAGCTCAAAAGCCTGAATTTCTGGATTGTTCTTTTCGGCTTCTAGAATATAAGTCTCTAATTGCTGTGCTTTGGTAACACCTACAACTAACAATCCTAATATTAAAAAGATTACTTTTTTCATCTACTTATTCTTTAATTCTTTTTACTAGAAATTCTTCCTTCCAACTGTACAGTACAGGTACTACAAACAGTGTAATTAATGCTATTAACATTCCGCCAAAACTTGGTATAGCCATCGGTATCATAATATCACTACCACGACCAGTGGAAGTAAGTACTGGTAACAATGCCAGAATTGTAGTAGCCGTAGTCATCAAACAAGGACGAATACGTTTTTGCCCAGCTTCTACCACTGAGGCCCTAACGGATTCTAGTGTTTTTGGCTTGTTTCTATCAAAAGTTTGGGTCAAATAGGTAGCCATTACCACACCATCGTCAGTTGCAATACCAAACAAGGCTATAAACCCGACCCATACGGCAACACTCAGGTTAATGGTATGCATTTGGAAAAGGTCACGTAGATTCTCACCAAAGAAGCTAAAGTTCAAGAACCAGTCCTGTCCATAAAACCAAATCATCAGAAATCCTCCTGCAAAAGCCACGGCGATTCCAGTAAATACCATCAGTGATGTTGCTACAGAGCGGAATTGGAAATACAAAATCAGGAATATGATGACCAAGGCTAAAGGCACTACAACGCCCAACGTCTTTTCAGCCCGCAACTGATTCTCATAAGTACCTGTGAACAGGTAGTTAATACCTTTAGGAACGATGAGTTCGCCACTATCAATTTTTTCTTGAATTAAGGCTTGTGCATTTTCAACAACATCAACTTCGGCATAACCATCTAACTTGTCGAAAAGCACGTAGCCTACCAAAAAGGTATCTTCACTTTTGATAACCTGTGGCCCTTTTTCATACCTGATAGTAACTAATTCGCTAAGAGGAACAGGTTTTCCTTTTTCGACCGGAACATAGATATTCTTCAAATCATTTGGATTTGCCCTAAGTTCTCTTGGGTAACGCACCCGAACTCCGTATCGCTCTCTTCCTTCAACCGTTTGAGAAAGTACCATACCTCCAACAGATACCTGCAGTACTTGCTGTACCTGTTCTATAGATATTCCATAGCGGGCGAGTCTTTCCCTGTCTATATCAATCAATAAATATGGTTTACCCACGATTCTATCAGCAAATACTGCTTCATCTTTAACACCATCTGCCTGTTTAAGTATATCTTCAAGCTGTATTCCAAACGCTTCAATCTCTTTAAGGTCTTGACCTTTTACTTTGATTCCCATTGGCGCTCTCATTCCGGTTTGAAGCATTACCAGGCGAGTTTCAATGGGCTGTAGTTTTGGTGCTGATGTAACTCCTGGAAGTTTTGTAACCTTTACGATTTCCTTCCAGATATCATCTGGTGATTCAATATCTGGTCTCCAATTTCTAAAATATTCTCCATCTTCATCTGGAATCAACAATTTAGAATTAACCTGATAAAATTCCTTTTTTATTTGGCTTTGATGTTTAGAATGGTCATTAATATCATCGTTAGGGTTAATGACCAGAGAACCATCTTTGAGCATAAACAGGCCATCATCATTAACTTTAAATTTTTGTCGCTCTCTATCTTCATCTAAAATATATTCTGGCTTATAAAGAATAACATTTTCATACATAGACAGTGGTGCAGGATCCAAAGCAGATTCTGTACGTCCGGATTTACCTACTACGGTTTCAATCTCAGGAATACTAGCAACAGCCATATCCAACTGTTGTAAAACTCGCTTGTTTTCTTCTACCCCTGCGTGAGGCATTGAGGTCGGCATTAAAAGAAAGGATCCCTCGTTAAGTGATGGCATAAACTCCTTGCCGGTATTACGCATTATCATAACCCCGAAAACAACGATTGCAGTTGGTATAGAGAGAAACAAGAGTTTATTACGAAGTGCCCAGTTTAGTATCCGAACATACTGCTTTCTGAATAAGGTGAATACTCCTAATAACCCAAAGCAAATAAGCCCTACAAATATGAGATTCCAAAAGATACTTTTATCAACGCCCAGTGGTCTCCAATATTCAGCTAGAAGAAAAACAATGGCAAAGGCAGAAATAAAGATGTTGATAATATTTCCTTTTTCAGAAGAAATTTTTCCTTTTAATAGAAGTACTCCTGTTACCGCAAATGCTATAAGAATTAATCCGAGAAGATGGCCATACACAATGGCAATCAAGCCTAAAATAGCCAGTACACTATTAAGCACATAGCTAAACGTAGTTTTTAGGTTCCGCTTCTTGAAAATAAATGCGGCAAAGGGAGGAATCAGGAATAGTGCAACAATTAATGATGCCGCCAAGGCCATAGTTTTGGTAAACGCCAATGGACGGAATAACTTTCCTTCTGCCCCTATCATTGTAAATACAGGAATGAAACTGATAATAGTCGTCATCACAGCAGTTAGGATGGCTCCAGAAACTTCTGCCGTGGCTTTATACACTACTTCATTCATAGACAAGCCTTCATCATTTTCATCTATATGCCTAATTACATTTTCCGATAGAATAACTCCCACATCTACCATCGTTCCTATGGCAATTGCAATACCAGATAAGGCTACAATATTGGCATCTACACCAAACATCTTCATCGATATAAAAACCATCAAAACAGCAACTGGTAATAACCCTGAGATTAAGGCCGAAGCCCTTAGGTTAAACACCATTATGATAATTACAAAAACGGTAATGAGGATTTCTAGCGTTAGTGCTTCATTAAGTGTTCCTAATGTTTCTTGTATCAACTCAGTTCTATCATAAAAAGGAACTATAGTTACCTGAGAGGTTCGCCCATCACTTAATGTTTTGGTAGGTAACCCAGCACTTAATTCATTTATTTTTTCTTTTACATTATTGATGACTTCCATTGGGTTGGCGCCATAACGTGCTACTACTACACCTCCAACAACTTCTGCTCCTTCTTTATCCAAAAGCCCTCTTCTGGTTGCAGGTCCGTGGGTTACTCTAGCTATATCCTTAATACGGATTGAGGTATAATCTTCGGAGGTGACTACTGCATTTTCTAGATCTGCTAAGGATTCGATATAACCCAAACCCCGAATCAGATATTCCGCCTGATTTATCTCCAATGTTTGGGCACCAATATCTCTATTACTCTGTTTGACCGCTTTGACGACTTGATTCAGACCAATATTGTATTGTTTCATCAGTTCTGGGTTCACATCAACTTGATACTCCAATACATACCCTCCAATAGAAGATACCTCTGAAACACCACTCGCTGATGACAAAGCATATTTAACATAAAAATCCTGAATGCTTCTCAATTCCTGAAGGTCCCATCCACCAGTCACATTACCATCTTCGTCACGTCCTTCAAGGGTATACCAATAGATTTGACCAAGCCCCGTTGCATCAGGACCTAAAGCAGGATTTACACCATCAGGAAGTAAACCTGCAGGAAGCGAATTCAGCTTTTCGAGAATACGACTACGGCTCCAGTAGAATTCTATCTCTTCTTCGAAAATGATATAGATACTTGAAAATCCGAACATAGAATTGCTACGTATCGTTTTTACTCCTGGAATTCCAAGAAGGGAAGTTGTAAGCGGGTAGGTAATTTGATCTTCAATATCTTGAGGAGAGCGACCATCCCATTTAGTAAATACTATTTGTTGGTTTTCTCCTATATCTGGAATAGCATCTACCGCTACTGGGTCTCTTGGCAAGAAGCCGGTTTCCCATTCAAAAGGCGCATTAACAATACCCCAACCAATGAAAAGCGCTAGTAGCAAAACCGCTACTAACTTATTTTCTATTAAAAATTTGATGCTTTTATTTAGCATAAAAAAGAGTTTTAAGTAATTAAAATTTTGTTATCAAAAACAAAAACAAGCAGTTTAGTCCATACAATTTAATGTTGGACTACAGTACTAATTACTTAAAAATCAAATAAGGAAAGTCTGGTCTAAAACTTGAACATCCCTGACCAATGGGGGCGGAGAATAATCTCTAAAAGAAGTATTATCTGTTTCCTGTTCTGTAAACAGATTTATATATGAGTAAATGAATGTAGCAACTAATATCTGTTGCTCTTTATTTAACTTATCGAAGGAAAGCTTTAAATTATCTTGACCATCTACAACTAATTGCTCATTACTACAGCAATCTTTTTTAGTCAAACTACATTCTGAAGAAGCCGGTTTCTGCTTAGCTTCCATACCACAGGTTTTCACAGAACCAAACACGGAGGTATCCACTAGAGCATCCCCACAATAATGGCTTTCAATTGTGAAAGACAACGTGGATAGGAACACTAAAAGTGCCATACAAAAGGATACTATTTTATAAAATACCTTCTTCATTTGTTCTGCAAAGCTACAAAAATTTTAACATTTTAATTTTGTTTAACAAAATTTTTAGAACAAAGACGAGATTTGAATACGAAATATTTAGTGTTTCCAATTTCACAATCTTACATTTTGATTGTAATGAATTAAGTTAAATAAAAAATATTTAGATTAATTCTAAATAACATTGGTGTTTTAAAAACAGTGTGCTACATTTGCCCTCTATTTAAAATCATTCTAAATAATTTACTGCAAATGAGAACTCTAATTTTTCTATTATTTGTTTTGCAATCAGCCACAATGTTGGCTCAGACAGACCCTCAAAAAAAGGACACCATCCAACAAAAGACAGAACGCTTAAATGAAGTAATTGTGACGGCCAATACGATACTGGGCAGTAAATTTGAGGTTAAAAACAAAACGGGCTCAGCGAGCTATATCTCTGAAGAAGATTTAAAAAAGTTTTCATACACAAATATCAATAGGGTTTTACAAACCGTTCCAGGGATTAATATTTATGAAGAGGATGGTTTTGGACTACGACCAAATATAAGTTTACGAGGTACATCGCCTGAACGCAGCGCAAAAATAAACTTGATGGAAGATGGAATTTTAATTGCACCCGCACCGTATAGTGCACCGGCTGCCTATTATTTCCCTACCATTGGTCGTATGCAGGCCATAGAGGTTTTAAAGGGAAGTAGCCAAATTCAATATGGACCAAATACCACAGGTGGTGCCATTAATATGATATCTTCCCAAATTCCAAATAGGTTTTCTGGAAGAGCTTCTATTGCTTCAGGAAATTATGGCTCAAGAAACACGCAATTAGTTATTGGCGACAGTTTTAAAAATTTTGGATTTGTAACGGATTATTTTAATTATAATTCTGATGGTTTTAAAAATCTCGATGGCGGTGGCAATACAGGATTTGATAAATCTGATTATTTGGCCAAATTTAGGGTCAACTCAAATTTAGATGCAAAAACGTATCAGTCACTAACATTTAAAATCCAATATTCTGAAGAAGAAGCGAACGAAACTTACTTGGGATTGACCGATGAAGATTTTGAAGAAAACCCTTATAGAAGATACAGGGCATCGTCAAAAGATGTAATGAACGCCGAACATCAACAATACCAACTTACCCATTTTATACAAGTATCCCCTTCGATAAATATAAGTACTACTGGCTACCTGAATAAATTCAAGCGCAATTGGTACAAATTGGACGACGTAAATTTAGACGAAAGAGTGAGCATTGGTAAGATCCTGTCCGCACCACAGGATTATCCATTAGAATTCCAAACCATCTTAGGAAATGAAAACACCCAAAACGATGTTATGGGCATAAAGGCAAATAACAGAACATACACCTCAAATGGTGTTCAATCCATTGCTAAATTACGATGGGATTCGGATTGGCTACAAACTTTGGAAGCAGGAATACGTTACCACGAAGACGATGAGGACCGCTTTCAGTGGGTGGACAGGTATGCGTTTCAAAATCAAGAATTAATACGAACTACCGTAGCCGAAAAAGGCACCAATGCCAACCGTATAAGCAGTGCAAAAGCATTGGCGGCACACCTATTGTACACCGTAAAGTATGAGAACTTAACCTTAACACCTGGCTTGCGCTATGAAAATATTACATTAACACGAATGGATTATAGCACCAACGATCCAAACAGAACTGGACAGGATTTAGCTATTCGCAAGAACAGTGTAGATGTATGGATTCCTGGCATAGGCGTAAATTACAGATTCAATAACTATGTATCGGTCTTCGGTGGGATACATAAAGGGTTTTCACCACCAAGTAATACACCGGGACAAAATGCAGAAGAAAGTATTAATTATGAGTTGGGTTCTCGATTTGGCTTTAAAGGATTATCAGGGGAAATTGTTGGGTTTTATAATGATTATCAAAACCTTTTGGGCAGTGATTTGGCAGCTACTGGCGGTACAGGAAGTTTGGACCAGTTTAACGCTGGTGAAGTCCGCGTAAGTGGCATTGAACTTTCATTGAATTATAATCTTCTACAAAATACCTCAAAGAAATACAAACTTCCTATCTCGATTTCCTACACTTTTACGGATACCGAATTCCTGACAAGTTTTGAAAGTAATGAGGATATCTATGGTCTAGTTACCAAAGGAGACGAAATACCCTATATCGCAAAAAACCAACTAAATGCTAGATTAGGGCTACAGCATCAGAGATTTGAGGTAAACTTAAATTCAAGATACACAAGTGCTTTTAGAACACAGGCAGGTTCTGGACCTATCCCAGAAAATTTCAAAGTAGATTCTAATTTTATCGTTGACTTATCTGCCCTCTATTTCATTGATAAAAACATTACATTATCGTCTAATATTATGAACCTTTTTAATTCAAAATATGCAGTATCAAGAGTTCCGGCAGGATTACGTCCAGGACATCCATTTGGTATAAGCTTTGGTTTAGCATATGAGTTTTAAAATAAAATTTAGAAACTGACAAAAATCATTATTCTGTTTAATCTTTAGATTTATATTTGTATGAATGGAAATCTGTTTAACACTCATAATTAATTAATAATAAGCATATTAATAGTGCAAACCCATTTTATTCATATGTTAAACAAAATTTCTTAACTTTACAATTTGAAAACGTTTTTTACAAAAATATTATCCTTCTTTTTGGCAGCATTTATATTACTGTCAACTTCTTCCTTTACGGTGAATATGCATTTTTGCTGTGATAAATTAGTGGATATGGCATTCTTCAGTAAAGCTGAAGCTTGTAAGGATAAGGTTCAAAAGGAAGATAATCCTTTTAAAAAATGTACATCATTACAAGAAAAGGATTGTTGCGACAATCAAACTATCCTAAAAGAAGCTAATGATACCTTCAAAAAATCAACTACGGTTTTAGAGGTCGAAAATTTGGTTTTCTTAAAATCATTTATTTATTCCTACATCAACCTTTTTGAAGGACTAGATAAAAACACAGTTCCTTCCGAAGCCTATAGGCCGCCCTTATTGTCTAAGGATATACATACGCTTTACGAGATTTATTTAATTTGATTTTCTACATCGCAGTAAAAGCCCTTTTTACTGCTCAATTAGTTGTAGCCAGCGCATAAGCATTGGCTATAAACAGTTGTACCCTATTCCCTACAGCCTTATTTACACATTACCCTGTAAACAGACAATTACAGGATAAGCTATTGAGCAAAAGTTCAATACAATACCTTATTAATATGACACAACCAAAAGAATTTTGGGTTAAAAATATGGTGTGCAGTCGTTGCTTAAAAGTAATAAAGCAAGAACTACAAGAACTAGGAATAATCGTCCTTTCCTTAGAACTAGGAAAGCTTTTAGTAGAAGCACCCGGGATAAGCGATGCGCAAATTAACCAAGACGTAACCAAAGTGCTGCACGCAAATGGCTTTGAGATTGTACAAAGTGAAGAAGATATGCTCGTTGAAAGAATAAAAATTATTCTAATTGAACAACTTAATGAACTGCCTTTAACCTTAAAGGTTAAGACTTCAGAACATTTGTCATCCACCCTTCACAAAGATTACAAAGCGCTGAGCAAACTGTTCTCATCTAAGGAAAAGACCACTATTGAAAAGTACTTTATAAGATTAAAAATTGAAAAAGTAAAGGAACTCATTCAGCTTAAACAACATTCTTTTTCTGACATAGGCTACTTATTGGATTACAGCAGTGTAAATCACTTATCCAGACAGTTTAAGGATGTAGTTGGAATGAGTATGACAGATTATAAAAATACAGAAAATTGGAAGCGTAATTATTACGATGAAATTATATAGATAAGAACGAAAGTTATGCAGATTGATGGTCTGCTTTACACTTAAATTTAATGACAACTTAAATCAATTATTATGAAAACAAAAAAAAAATCTATCCATTATCACTCTTGTAGGGCTGTTATTCATCCTGCTTATGAGTTTTACTAAAGCGCCTAATAGTGGATATGAGGCTATATCGCAAGACAAATGGGTCGCACCTGCAAGTGCCGATAAAATCAAGAATCCATTGAAAGGCGATGCGAAAGCTACCGCATCTGGAAAGAAAATATATAAAATGCTATGCTTTGTTTGCCACGGCCCTAAAGGGAAAGGTGATGGTATGGGCGGGACAGGGCTTAAACCGAAACCAGCGGATTTAACGAGTGAAATTTTTCAATCACAATCAGATGGAGCAATTTTCTGGAAGATAGAACAAGGCCGTTCACCTATGCCCTCATACAAAACCTCAATCCCAGAGAAAAAACGCTGGGAACTTATTAACTATTTAAGAACCCTGAAATAATGAAAAAGCTAATCTTATCACTTTTCGTGTTTGTTTTTGGCTATCAACTTTATGGTCAAACATACAACACTTTCGAACCGAGTAAAACCCAATTTATGTTACGTGGTTACGGACATACTGGGTTTGAATATATGGATTCCAATGATGAAGCAGAATCTAAATTCTTAGGTTTAACCTATGCACCAATCTTTCTCTACAAACATTCGGATAGGTTAATGTTTGAAGCTGAATTAGAATTTAAATTAGAAGGAAACGAATTGGAAATTGGTCTTGAATACGCCGATGTGATGTACGTGCTCAATAAAAATATAACGGTTAGAGCAGGTAAATTCCTCTTGCCATTCGGAACCTTTATGGAACGATTGCACCCTGCCTGGATAAATCGACTACCTAACGCACCATTAGGATATGGTCACGATGGTATCGCGCCCTCTTCTGGAATTGGCGTAGAACTTCGAGGTGCATTTGATTTGGGAGGCCCACGGCTTAATTATTCCATCTACTCAACTAACGGTCCAAGATTAAATGATGGCAGTGAAGAACCTGAAGAAGCGGGTATTTTACAATTCGAAAATTTTGAAGATAACAACCTAGCTAAAGCCTATGGTGGTAGAATAGGAATACTTCCATTTTCGGATTCATCGGCAGAATTAGGGTTTTCAGCCTACTCGACAAGCGGAACTGGCGAAGAAGATTCTCAATATGAAGATGTGGGCGCCTTTCTTTTTGCTCTAGACTTTTCATATGTAAAGCCTATATCGCCATTAAAAGGAATTGTAGATATCAAAGCCCAATACAATAACTCTAATGTAGATACAGCAACCTTTATAGAAGTCCACGAAGATGGAGACGCTGAAGAATACTCGTTCGATAATCAAAGTAACTCATTTTATGCGCAACTAAGCTACAGGCCTACTATGGTCGAAAGTGATTTTATGAAGAAATTAGAGTTCGTAGGGCGCTACTCAGATTTTAATGCGCCCGAGGGTGCAGAATGGGAAGAAGCATCAGTTCAATATGCCTTTGGACTCAACTATTGGTTAAGCTGGCGCTCAGTAATAAAGCTAAGTTACCAAACTACCGAAACTGAAGGTGGCCACGGTGCAGATGGTATTACCAATACTGATGGGTTATTTATCCATTGGGCAATTGGATTTTAATTGAATCATAAATCAAGAGATATGAAAAGCATACATAAAATTACAGTAACTGTGGCATCGATTCTTGTTGTTCTAATAACAATAGTCGCTTGTACATCTACAAAAGAAGTTTACACGCCTGTTCTAGAAAAAGAGGTAGCAGATAGTGACCAAGAATTTAAAATAGAAAAATCAGGAGCTCAACTTTGGGGCGAAGTATGTAACAGATGTCATATTGCACCTTCGCCTTCAGATTATAACGATACAGATTGGGAAACCATTAGTCTACATATGCGAGTAAGAGCAAATCTTACGGAAAAGGAAAGCAAAAAGATTGAAGAGTTTCTAAAATCTGCTAATTAATAGCTGATAACCCATTCCCTTAGTAGAATAAAAAAATTTCGGGGAATGGGTTTAAAAAACAAATAATAATCTTAAAACAAAATATGATGAAAAACACACTTTTTCTTTTAATCACAATTGGACTTTTAAGTCTAAGCAGTTGCAAACAAGACACCAATACCCAAGCATTACTGGAAAATACTCAAACTCGTACCGAGATTTTCAACGCCATTTCTGAAAATCACGAATATATGTCTGCCTTTATGAAACAAATGCAAGATAATCCACACGCAGTGCAAATGATGCAAGGGAATAAAAAAATGATGGGCAATATGATGAAAGGTCAGGGTATGAAGATGATGATGAAAGACAGTATGATGATGAAAAATATGATGCAAGGAATGATGGAGAATATGCAGGGGCGTCATACTATGATGCAAGAAATGATGAAGGATGGAAAGATGATGGGCAATATGATGCAAATGATGCACAAAAAAGGAATGATGAGCGAAGATTGTATGCAGTCCTGTATGAAGATGATGGGCGACAAGGGAATGGATATGGAGGGAATGAACAAGATGGGTTCTTCGGAAAAAGATGACCATACTACACATCACTAACAAAATCTAAACATTAAACCATTATGAAAAACAATCACTGGATATGGATGATTATTGGCTGTGGCTTACCACTTCTATTCATTTTTTTAGCGCCTTCTTTTGGTATAGGTGGAGGCTCATCCCTTTTCATCTTCATACTATTTATGTTCGCTATTCACCTATTTATACCACACGGGTCTCACGGCCACGGAGGTCACAGACATAACAAAGAGAACCATAACGCTCACAAGCATAATCAAAAGAAGTCTGATGATGGTTCAACAAATAAAAGTAAAGAACATCAACACCATTAATATCAAACGCAATGAAACAAAAATTTCAAATAAGCGGAATCAGTTGTGGCGGATGTGTTGCTAGGGTCAAGAAGACATTGGAAGACCATCCCAATATTGAAAAAGTAGAGATTTTTTTAGCACCAAAAGGTGCCACAATTATTTCTATGAACGAAACGCTCTCGCTTCAAGACATACAAAAGCAACTTGATGAGCTTAACGGATATACAATTTCAAAAATAAATCAATAACAATTTAAAACTAACAATTATGCATTTATACGACGGACACTTTGGAGGTATGCACCTTATATGGTGGATAATATGGATTATTTTCTTGGCTTGGGTATTCTTTATCCCAACAGACATTCCATATCAAAAAACAAAGAATGACAACCCACTTGATATTTTAAAAAAGCGCTTTGCAAAAGGCGAAATATCAAAGGAAGAATTTGAAGAATCAAAAAAGATTTTAAAATCAGATAACTAATCTTAAATCATAAAAATATGTACCTATTAAACATAAAAAAACTTGGTTTTGCCTTCGGACTTACCGGAGCGTTAATTTACTTAGGCTGTATGATAGTGATGTCAACAGCAGGAAGGGAAGCAACGATAGATTTTTTCAATAGCCTTTTACACGGCTTAGACACAACAAGTATAATTAGGATGGATGTGCCCTTGTGGGAAGCTGGTTTAGGAATTGTACAAACCTTCATTCTCGGATGGCTTATTGGCGCTTGCATAGGAGCTTTTTACAACGCTCAATTAAAAGTTAAAAAATAGGAGGTGTAACCTTATGCAATTTGTCTGGTTTATATGGTCATTAATAATTCTTGCTCTTTGGGCGGGCATCTTTCTTTATAAAAAACAATCAAGAAAAGAAATGCTCAAAATGAGCTTGATTACTATGCCTTTTGGCTTGACAGAACCATTATTTGTACCAGAATACTGGATGCCACCGTCACTTTTTGATTTAGCAGAAAAAACAGGTTTTGATATTGAAAGTCTCATTTTTTCTTTTGCTATCGGTGGTATTGGCGTGGTGCTTTACAATCTAATTTTCAAGCAAAGCCTTGTTAAAGTAAACCAAACAGAAAGAAATCAAAGAAGACATCGCTTGCATAAATATATCTTATTTATACCTGCTGTAGTCTTCCTTTTCCTAGCACTATTTACAACGCTCAATCACATTTATTGTGGCATTATAGCCTTATTTATTGGGGGTTTATCCACGCTATACTGTCGTCCAGATTTAAAAAGAAAGATTTGGGTTGGGGGAATCTTGTTTACCATTCTATACTTCATTTATTTCGGAAGTATACTTCCGTTCTATCCTCAATATGTGGAGCTGTATTGGAATCTCGACAACCTAACCCATATTCTTATTCTGGGAATTCCCATTGAAGAATTATTGTTCGCCTTCACCTTTGGGATGTATTGGTCTGGTCTATACGAACATTTGTATTGGCATAAACTAATAAGCTTAAATAAAACTAAAAATCAATAAAAATTTAAAAATGAAATCAAGACATTTTAAACAACAGAAAAAGGAACCTGTAGTAGTAACAGCAGTAAATCCAAATATAAGAATTTACAAGCTATTATTAAGTATTCTATTTTTGATTCTGGCCTCAATTGTATTGCTCTCGTGTTCCAACGAAAAGAAGGAAAAGGCCGAAACAGCAACGCTAACAGTCACAAAAACAAATCCCGTTCAAACTAATCCTGTTACTACGTTTCAAATACCTTATGAAGTTGTACCCAACGATAAAGTCTGTATGGTTAATGACAGATTTATGGGGGTAAAGCAAATACCAATAGATGTAGATGGCACAACTTACTATGGGTGCTGTCAAGGCTGTGTTGAAAAACTTCAGAAAAACATAGATAATGTCCGGTTTGGAAGTAATCCAATCGATGATACAAAAGTAGACAAGGCAACCGCTGTAATCGTTCAGGATAAAAATAAGGGGAGTGTCTTTTATTTCGCAACAAAACAAGATGCCCAAAACTTTATAAATAAAAACAAAGCTTAGGATATTTCTATTAATAAAACATAAAAATATGAAGATAGTATTGGCTATAGACGGTTCAGATTTCAGCAAAATAGCCGTTAAGGAACTTAACAGAATAACCTTGCCAGCAAGTACCGAGATTTGCATTATAAATGTTTATGAATTTCCCACAGCTATAGGTCCAGAACTGATGGCTACCGGCGGTAGCTTGAACAATTATTTTGAAGAATTTATAAGTGGTGCTAAAAAATTGGGTGACAAAATTGTTTCGGATGCTAGTGATACTCTTAAGAGTATGAACAAAACACTTACTATAACTACTAATGTTGTTAGTGGAGCACCCAAAAATGTGATTCTTGAAAAGGCTGAAGAATGGGATGCCGATTTAATAGTAGTCGGCTCTCAAGGTCAGGGTGCGCTTTCACGCCTGTTATTAGGTTCAGTTTCCCAATACTTGGCAACTCACGCTAAATGTTCGGTTATGATAGCAAGGGATAAAAGTGAAAGGTAAAACTCTTTGGTTATAGCTAGAGAATCTAGAATGAATATGGAAAATAAACACGTTCATAATAAAATGCCAAAATCCGTTTGTAGCGTTGCAGATGATATATGTCTTCCGGACACCGATTATCCACGCGTGGTTATTGTTGGTGGTGGCTTTGCAGGTTTGGCCTTGGTAGAAAAGTTAAAGAACAAAAAGGTACAAGTAGTTTTGTTTGACAAAAACAACTTTCATCAGTTTCAGCCATTGCTCTACCAAGTGGCAACGAGTGCCTTAGAGCCAGACAGCATCGTCTTTCCATTTAGAAAGCAATTTAAAGGCTATAATAATGTAATATTCCGCTTGGCCGAAGTTGAGGAAATTCAACCCTCATCAAATATACTTATAACTTCCAAAGGAAAGGTTCAATATGATTATCTGGTACTTGCTACGGGCACGACTACCAATTTCTTTGGTATGGATTCCGTAGCCCAGAACAGTTTAGGAATGAAGGATATTCGAGATTCATTGAACATTCGCCATATGATGTTGCAAAACTTAGAACAGGCTGCTATTACCTGTGATGACAAGGAACGTGATGCGCTGACCAATTTCGTCATTGTAGGTGGTGGTCCCGCAGGTGTGGAAATGGCAGGAGCCTTGGCAGAGTTTTGTAAGTACATCCTTCCTAAAGATTACCCAGAATACCCTTCTTCTATTATGAATATCTATTTGATAGAAGCTTTTGATGAACTATTAAGTACAATGTCAGACAAAGCATCATCGAAGACCTTAAAATATTTAGAGGATTTGAATGTAAAAGTGCTACTCAATGAATCCGTCACCAATTATGATGGCAATAGAGTTACTACAAAAAGCGGCAAGGTTATCTTAGCTAAGAATCTAGTTTGGACAGCAGGTGTAAAAGGCCAATTTCCAAAAGGTATCGATAAAAAATATGTAGTTAGAGGCAACCGTATTAAAACCGATTCGTTTCTAATGGTTGAAGGTTACAGAAACATTTTCGCGATTGGTGATATAGCCGCCGTAATTACAACTGATAGGCCAAAAGGGCATCCACAAGTAGCCCAAACCGCTATACAGCAAGGCAAATGGCTGGGTAAATCATTATTAAAAATCATTAATAACGAAGCCCCAAAACCTTTCGAATATCAAGACAAAGGTTCATTGGCCACCGTAGGAAAACGCAAAGCAGTAGCCGATTTAGGCAAATTCAAATTTGGAGGTTATTTCGCTTGGTTATTATGGTCTATCGTACACTTAATGTCCATAAGTGGCTTTAGAAATAGATTGATGGTTGGTTTTAATTGGGCGGTTAGCTATTTCACCTATGAAAAGAGCAACCGCCTGATTATTAGAAATTTCAACAAACCATCAGAATCAAAATCCACGACCAGTGTGCTAACTGCAGTTAAAAACTCAACTGTCAATGATTAAAGGAACTGTACATAATAGCGTCTGGAATATAACTAATAAAGTATTTAGTAACACAGGTATTGTACTATTAATAGCAGTAATAATAGCTATGCTTTGGGCAAATTCACCTTGGCAGAGCATCTATCAAAACATTCTAAACACCACTATTTCATTTAGTATTGGCGATTTGCAATTGACCGAGCCATTACTACTTTGGATTAACGACGGATTAATGGCTTTGTTCTTTCTTCAAGTAGGCTTAGAATTAAAAAGAGAAATATTAGGCGGTAAACTATCAACACCTCAAAATGCTATATTGCCCATTGGTGCCGCTATAGGAGGAATGGTGTTTCCAGCTCTTATATATTTTATCTTAAATCCTAGTGGCGAAGCATCACAGGGTTGGGGAATACCTATGGCTACCGATATTGCTTTCTCTTTGGGCGTACTAGCACTTTTCGGAAAACGCTTACCCATTGCATTACGTGTATTCCTAGTAACACTTGCCGTGGTGGACGATTTGGGAGGCGTGTTGGTAATTGCACTTTTTTACACTTCTGGCATCTCTACAATGGATTTGTTTCACGCTTTTCTTTTCTTTGGATTATTAATTATTGGAAATTATGCAGGTGTTAGAAAAACTTGGTTCTACGCCATCATAGGTATTGGCGGTGTTTGGCTAGCTTTCTTCTTCTCAGGAGTACACCCTACCATTGCTGGAATACTAACAGCCCTAGCCATACCAGGTCGTGTAAAAATAAACGAGGCTACATTTTCGCAACGCCTTGCTGCATTACACAAAAAGTTCAAACAAGAAAAGCCCGTAAAAGGGTCGCTGATTTCTCATTCTCAATTAGAAATACTCGAAGAAATTAAAGTTACAAGTTCTGAAGCCGAAACACCACTTCAAAAGCTCGAAAATGCCTTAAATCCATTTGTGAATTTTATCGTATTGCCCTTATTCGCTTTTGCTAATGCAGGTATCCATCTTCACGGCAAAGTTTTAGAAGTACTTACTCACCCTGTAAGTTTAGGAATAGGTTTTGGTCTCATATTCGGAAAGTTCATTGGTGTGGTCTTATTTTCAAGAATTTTGGTCATTCTAAAATTAGCGAAACTTCCTAAGAACATCACTTGGTATCATATATACGGAATTGCCTTTTTAGCAGGTATTGGGTTTACAATGTCACTTTTTATAAACGAATTGGCTTTTGCCAATGAGAAATTTATATATACCGCTAAAGTCAGCATTTTATTTTCTTCACTAATTGCGGGCATTATCGGTTCCATCATATTAATAAAAAATAAAACACCTAAAATAATATAAAAATGAAAAATATAGCAGTAATAGGATATGGAGTTATCGGAAAGAGAGTGGCAGATGCCATCAACCTACAAGATGATATGAAACTCATAGGAGTATGTGATATAATAAGTGATTGGCGCATTCAAAATGCAGTAAGGAAAGAGTATGACATCTACGCCGCAACTCAAGAAGCCGCTAATAAAATGAAATCTGAAGGTATTATCGTAAAAGGAAATATGCAGGAACTTTTAAATAAATCAGACCTTGTTGTGGATTGCACACCTAAAAAGGTTGCGGCCCAAAATGTGGCAATCTATAAGGAACAGCGCATCAAATTTATATTGCACGGTGGTGAAAAACACGAAACTACAGGGCATTCATTTAGTGCCGAAAATAATTATGAATCAGCTCTTTATCGGGATGCGACTAGAGTAGTCTCTTGTAATACAACTTCCATACTGAGAACGTTAACCGCATTAAAAAGAGCTGACTTGTTGGATTATGCAAGGGGAACACTTTTAAGAAGAGCTACTGACCCTTGGGAAAGCCATTTAGGTGGCATTATGAATACAATGGTGCCTGAAAAGGATATTCCAAGCCATCAAGGGCCAGATGCTAAAAGCGTCGACCCAGAATTAAATGTAATTACCTCTGCGGTAAAAGTACCCCAAACCTTAAGTCATATGCACTATTGGAACGTGAAATTAAAAAAACAGACAACTAAGGAAGAAGTGCTAAAAGCGTTTAAGACTTCCACCCGAATCAAACTAATTCGTTATGACCAGGGTTTGGTTTCAAACAACACCATTAAAGAAATGTTTTTAGATATGGGGCGACCTTGGGGCGATATGTACGAAGTAGCCCTTTGGGAAGATATGCTCAAAGTACAGGGCGATGAGCTGTTTTATGCCTACATCGTCGATAACCAGGCTATTGTAATCCCAGAAACCATAGATGCCATTAGAGCATTAACAGGCATAGAAAAAAATGCTTCAAAATCCATTCTAAAAACAAACAAAAGCTTATCAATCAACTAAGAAAAAATAGCAATGGATAATACCAATAAAATAAGAAAACGCTATGATAGGATTGCCGGCTATTTTGACCTTTTGGAAAAACCTATGGGTACAAGCGGATTTGATAAATGGCGCAAAGAACTTGTTAATCAGGCTAAGGGAAAAACTCTTGAAGTTGGCGTGGGTACAGGTAAAAACCTACGGTATTATAGCACTGAAATGGATTTAACTGCTATTGATTTTAGTAAAAAAATGCTTGATAAAGCGAAAGCAAAATATAAGGATGACCTACCAAGAACAAGTTTCTTGGAAATGGATGTGGAAAATATGGACTTCAAAGATGAATCCTTTGATACAATCCTAACAAGCTGTGTGTTTTGCTCGGTACCAAACCCTGTAAAAGGTTTAGAAGAAATTAAAAGAGTCCTCAAACCTAACGGACAGCTGATTATGCTTGAACACGTCCGGAGCGGCAACAAGATGTTGGGCACTCTTATGGATTGGTTCAATTTTATTCCCCTCTATATAATCGGTGATAATATTAACCGAAGAACAGATGAAAATCTTAAAAAAGCAGGATTCGAAAACATCAAAGAAACTAGGCTATGGAGTGACATTGTAAAATTTTTCATCGTGAAGAAATAAATTCTATGAAACCTTAAAATCATAACAAATGGATACTTATGAAAATATTAAAGAATACCTAGGCGATAAAGCTTCTTTTTATCTAGAACACGTTTGTGAAAAAATCACAAAAGATGAAATATATACCCCTAATGGTAACAGCACAGAAGAAATATTTAGCAATAGCAACCGCCACCCGCAAGCACTAAGAAGTCTTGCTCAATTATACAATCACGGAAACTTGGCAAATACAGGTTATCTAAGCATTTTGCCTATAGACCAAGGTATAGAGCATAGTGCTGCTTTTTCATTCTATAAAAACCCTGATTATTTTGACCCTGAAAACATTATAAAACTGGCCATAGAGGCAGGTTGCAATGGTGTGGCATCAACCTTTGGTGTATTGGGTCTATATTCTAGAAAATACGCCCACAAAATACCCTTCATAGTAAAGGTTAACCATAATGAACTGCTAACCTACCCTAATAAATATGACCAAACTTTATTTGGCAAGGTAAAGGACGCTTGGAATATGGGTGCAATTGGTATAGGTGCAACCATCTATTTTGGTTCTAAAGAAAGCAATAGGCAGATTAAAGAAATATCAGAAGCTTTTGAAGAAGCCCATAACTTGGGAATGGCAACCATCTTGTGGTGCTACACCCGAAACGAAGCATTCAAAACAGAAAAGGAAGATTATCACACAGCTGCCGATGTAACCGGTCAGGCTAACCATATAGGTGTTACTATACAAGCCGATATCATCAAACAAAAATTACCTACAAATAATTATGGATTTAAAAATATTGATTTCGGTAAATATAATGATGAAATGTATGAAACGCTCACCACTAAACACCCCATTGATTTATGTAGGCTACAAGTGGCAAATTGTTATATGGGCAGAATAGGATTAATTAGTTCCGGAGGTGGCTCTAAAGGAGAGTCTGATTTGGTCGAGGCAATTACCACAGCCGTAATCAATAAAAGAGCTGGTGGTTCTGGGCTGATAATGGGTAGGAAAGCATTTCAAAAACCTTTTGGTGAGGGTGTAAATATTTTACAATCGGTTCAACAGGTATATCTGGAGGATAAAATTGACATCGCATAACAAAAAAGAATGTTTGACACAGAGATAAAATCGCTTAAATCGCTTAACGATTATTTAGTAAAGCTAGTAGAAAACCGACTATGGCTCAAAGTCATTATCGCCCTGTTACTTGGTGTTGGTTTTGGGTTGCTCTTAAGCCCACAAAATGGCTGGGTATCCAAAGAAACTGCTGATGTGGTAGGTAATTGGCTTGCACTTCCAGGAGTGCTATTTCTTAAACTAGTACAGATGATAATGATTCCATTAATTGTAGCATCCATCATAACAGGTATCGCAAGCAATGATAAAGATAGCCTCAAAAAACTTGGTGGTGGCGTGCTGCTTTATTTTCTCGGTACCACTATAGTCTCAGTAAGTATAGGCACGATTATATCTCAACTCTTTAAACCAGGACGCTTTTTACATCAACAATCGCTATCAGAGCACAACGATATATCCGTGGTGAATTCAGAGGGTTCTGAACTGTCTTTCGGACTTGAAAACATACCCGATGCCATATCAAATTTGCTTCCTGAAAATCCATTGGCATCAATGGTAAGCGGTGAGATGTTAAGTATCGTGATTTTCACAATCATTATTGGTGTAGCTGTGCTATCGCTTGAGGATTCTTTACTGCGCCCAGTAAAGCTTCTTTTAAGCGCCATACAGGAAGTCTGTATGACGGTAGTAAAATGGTCAATGCTTCTAGTACCTATTGCCGTATTTGGGCTTATGGCGCAGCTTACCTCTAGTGTTGGCTTAAGTTCATTATCGGGTTTAACTTACTATGCGGGAGTGGTCCTGCTTGGTCTGTTACTACTTGTGATTTTCTACGTTTGTTTAGTAGCCTTTCTTGGAAAGTCTAACCCGCTTCAATTCCTTAAAAAGATTAGAGATGTCCAACTATTGGCCTTTTCTACCACTAGTTCTGCAGCCGTAATGCCGTTGTCGCTTCAAACAGCAGAGGAAGAATTAAATGTAGATAAGACCGTCAGTAATTTTATTATTCCTATTGGTGCAACCGTTAATATGGATGGCACAGCACTCTATCAAACCATAACAACCCTTTTTATAGCTCAAGCCTATGGCTTAGAAATGAGTTTGCTTAACATCATTGTTGTCATTGTAACCATTGTAGCAGCGTCCATTGGCACCCCAGCCATACCAGGTGGTGGTGTGGTGATTCTCGCTTCTGTTTTAGGAAGTGTTGGTATACCTGCTGAGGGTATCATCATTATCATCGGTGTGGAACGTCTCTTAGGAATGTTTAGAACAGCAGTAAATGTTACGGGCGACCTTACGGCTTGTATGGTATTCAACACCTTGTATGGAAAAAGACTGTCATTAGCCAATATCAAAACAGATAATAAACCAAATTTAGAATGATAAATTAATGAATACTGATAAAATTAAACATATTGGCGTATTTACTTCTGGTGGCGACAGTCCCGGGATGAATGCTGCGTTGTACGCCATCGCAAAATCTGCTGAAATAAATAATATCAAATTAAGTGGGTTTCGAAAAGGATATGAAGGACTAATAGACGGTGATTTAGTTACATTAAAATCACACGAATTACAAAAAATAACACACAGAGGCGGCACTATTCTAAAAACAGCACGAAGTGAACGTTTTATGACTCTAGAAGGTCGAAAAAAAGCATTACGGACACTACAGGCCAACCATATTGACGCGCTAATAGCTATTGGTGGTGACGGTACTTTTAAAGGTTTACTTGTTTTTTCAAAAATATGCGACATCCCGTTTATAGGTATTCCTGGCACTATAGACAATGATATTTCAGGAACAGATTATACCCTTGGTTTTGATTCAGCAGTAAATACTGCCATTGAAAACATTGATAAAATACGTGATACAGCCGAATCCCACGACCGCGTCTTCATTGTAGAAGTTATGGGAAGGGATTCAGGATATATAGGTATCCATTCTGGCTTGGTTGTCGGTGCCAATGGAATTCTAATTCCTGAAAGCACACAAGACTTGACATTTTTATTAGAAAAAGTAAAAAACTATGATAGTGAGGATGCATTCTTAATAATAGTATCCGAAGGTGATGAAGTAGGTACAGACGTAGTGGCATCTAAAATTAAAGAAGTCAACCCAAAGGCCGATTTGCGAATTACAAGGTTAGGACACGTGCAACGTGGCGGCAACCCGTCTGCTTTTGACAGAATGTTGGGAATCAGGCTTGGTGCTGCTTCTGTAGATGTGCTTTTAAGAGGCTCTAAAAACGTAATGGTTGGGCTCTACAACAATATGATTTGCACAACCTCATTTCAAAGTGTCGTAAAACAGCACCATATAGATGAAGAACTGCAGGACCTTTTAGAACTTTTTGGTTCATAAAATCTTAAATTATGAGAACAACAATATTTAGTACACATAAATTCGATAAGCCTTCACTTATCAAGGCAAACGACGGAAAGCACGAGTTATATTTTTTGGAATATAGGCTTACGAAAGAAACAGCAAGATTAGCGAGAGGCTCTAAAGCCATTGCACTATTCTCTAACGATGATGCCTCTGCTGATGTCTTAGATGAGCTGTATCAACAAGGAATTGAGTATATCGCATTACGTTCAGCAGGATTCAATCACGTTGACCTTAAAAAAGCTGACAAACTAGGACTAAAAATAGCTCGTGTACCAGCCTACTCACCATATGCTATTGCAGAACATACTCTAGCACTCATCTTAGCACTTAACCGAAAAATAATCAGAGCACACAACAGAGTTCGGGAACAAAATTTTTCACTGAACGGACTTACAGGGTTTGACCTAAACGGTAAAACAGTAGGTGTTATAGGGACAGGAAAAATAGGTGCAGTTCTCGTAAAAATACTTCACGGTTTGGGCTGTAAGATATTGGCCCAAGATGTCGCTGAGGATAAAAACCTGATAGACTCTTATGACGTCATTTACACCAACTGTACTACTATCTGTAAACAAGCAGATATAATCAGCCTGCACGTCCCATTGACCCCATCAACGCAACACCTAATTGACACGGAACACATAGGCTTAATGAAAAAAGGTGTTATGCTCATTAACACGAGTCGAGGTGGTTTAGTTGACACCAAGGCCGTTATAGAAGGATTAAAATCTGGCAAAATTGGGTATTTCGGGATGGATGTGTATGAAGAGGAAGAAGGACTATTTTTTGAAGACCACTCTGATACAATTTTGCAAGATGAAGTCATTGCAAGATTGATGACTTTCAACAATGTTCTTATCACAAGTCATCAAGCATTTTTAACCGAAACCGCATTAAAAAATATCGCAGACACGACCATATACAATTTAGACTGTTTTGAAGACAAAGTACCTTCTGGAAATGAAATTATACTGAACTAAAATTATACGAACCTATAAATCATCCAAAATGAGAAACATATTAGTACCAACCGATTTTTCAAAGAACTGCAACAAAGCTGAACTACTAGGTATAGAAATGGCAAAGCTATACAATTCCGAAATTCACTTTTTACATCTTATGCAAACCCCTGTGGATTGGGTAAAGCTGGACAAAGAAAAGGAAAAGCGATATCCTGAAACATTAAAGCAAATAGGTAAGACCAAAGCGGCATTACGGGAATTAGAAAAAATAGCAGAACGCAACGGACTAAAATGCCGAACGTTTTTACAATTTGATGCAGGTCAAGGTGATATTTTAGACCATTCAGGTCATTATCAACACGACTTTATCATTACTGGAAGTAGTGGAACCAAAGGTGTCATTAGGGAAATAACAGGAAGTAATGTTGAGCAAATTGTACGAAAAGCTAATGCACCCGTAATTGTTGTAAAAGATGAAGAAGTCAACTTTCCATTCAAGAATATTGCATTTGTTTCAAATTTCGATGAGGACATTACCGATGCTTTTAAGCAGGTAATATCCATTGCGAATAAATGTGATGCTCGCATCCACTTATTACGTATTAATACCGAGACAGATTTCAATAATATTAATCTTGGTTTAGACCCCATTGAAAAAACATTGCAAAATTTTCCAGAGTTGAAGAACTACTCAATGGCTGTATATAATGAACCTTCTGTGGAAACAGGCATTAATACGTTCATAAAACAACATCCCATAGATTTAATAGCGATGGTGACACACGGCAAAACAGGATTTTTAAGTCTATTTTCTAAGAGTATCGCCGAAGGTGTTACTAACCATTCCACCTTACCTGTAATGACTATACATATATAGATAATGAACGATTCCATAAACATAATAAAACATTCTGGAGAGATAGAGCCCTTCAAAAGTGAAAAACTCATCAACTCATTACGGCGCGCGCACGCAAGTGAAGTACTTATCCAAGAGATAGTTGAACATATTGAAGCTACTATATACGAGGGTATATCAACCAAGAAAATCTACCAAATGGCCTTTAGGATGCTTAAACGAAAATCGCGAGTAAGTGCTTCAAAATACAAACTCAAAAAAGCTATTATGGAATTAGGACCTTCTGGTTTCCCTTTTGAAAAATTAATAGGTAAGATAATGGAACAGGAAGGGTTTGAAACGAAAGTTGGAGTTATAGTGCAAGGCAATTGTGTTAAGCACGAAGTAGATGTCATTGCGCAAAAAGACAATAAGCATTATATGATTGAATGCAAATACCATAGTGACCAAGGACGCTTTTGCAATGTAAAGATTCCATTATACATCAATTCGAGATTTTTAGATGTAGAAAAGCAATGGGAACGTCAAAAAGGTCACCAAACAAAAATTCATCAAGGTGGCGTTTACACGAATACCCGCTTTACTACAGATGCTATACAATATGGTAAATGTACTGGATTAATAATGACTAGTTGGGATTACCCTAAGGGAAATGGTCTTAAAGATAGAATTGACCAATCTGGTCTACATCCACTCACAGCGTTAACAACAATTACAAAACGGGAGAAAACATTGCTACTCGAAACTGGAACCGTGCTCTGTAAGGAAGTACACAATAATCCAGATTTATTAAATCAAGTAGGAATTGAAAAATCCAGGCACAAAAAGATTTTACAAGACTCTGAAGAACTATGTAGAACAAAATGAAATTAAAGAATAAATAAACAATATTATAATGCATATACACTTTTTAGGAGCAGCTGGTACCGTAACAGGTTCAAAATATCTGGTAGATACTGGTGTTAGAAAAATACTGATAGACTGCGGCCTTTTTCAGGGATTGAAAGAACTACGCGCAAAAAACTGGGAGTACCCGCCAGTTAATGTTGTTGATATTGATGCGGTTTTACTCACTCACGGCCATATGGACCACACAGGCTATTTGCCAAGATTGGTAAAGCAAGGCTTTAAAGGCCCCATCTATGGTACTAATCCCACTTTGGATATTGCAAAAATTATATTGAACGATAGTGCCAAAATACAAGAACAAGAAGCCGAACGCGCTAACAAAGAAGGCTATTCTAAACACAACCCGGCTAAACCATTGTACGATTTAAAGGATGTAGAAAAAACCGTTCCTTACTTCAAAGGGGTGCCGCCATCGCAATGGCTACCCATTCTCAAAAATGTGAAGGTTCGATTTCAATACAACGGACACATTCTTGGTGCAACCTACATTGAATTGGATATAAACGGAAAACGTTTTGTGTTTTCGGGAGACATAGGAAGAACTAACGACTTACTATTGTATCCACCTTTAAAGCCAAAAAAGGCAGATGTATTATTAATAGAGTCAACCTACGGAGGTAGGTTTCATCCAGACGAAGTGGAAGCAATTCCACAGATAGAAAAATTGGTCAACGATACCATCAATAGAGGTGGCAGTTTATTTATACCTAGCTTTTCGGTAGAACGAGCCCAATTGATGATGCTGATTTTTTGGAGATTACTCAAGAAAGACAAAATCCCTAAAGTGCAAATGATAATGGACAGCCCTATGGGTGCTAATGTACTAGAATTATTCCACCGCACAAGAGATTGGCACAAATTAGAAGAATATGAATGTGAAGAAATGTGTTCACACTTCACTGTCGTTAGTAGCTATCGCGAAACAATGGAACTAAGAACGGACAACAATCCAAAAATCGTAATTGCAGGTAGTGGAATGCTCACGGGTGGCAGAATGCTCAACTATCTCGAAACCCAAGCCCAAAACCCAAATAACACCTTGCTTTTTGTTGGATATCAAGCTGAAGGAACCCGTGGTAGAAAACTGTTGGAAGGTGACAAGGAACTCAAAGTTTATGGAAAATGGGTGCCATTTCATATGCAAGTTGCAGAAATTGAGGGACTGTCTGCACACGCAGACCATAAAGAACTTTTGGATTGGATGGACGAGATAGAAAACAAACCAGAACAAATTTTTATTGTTCACGGTGAGAAAGAAAGTGCAGAAGCCCTACAAAAAGGAATCAAAGACACTTACGCTTGGGATGCTGAGATTCCACAACTATATACCATTAAAGAAATAAAATAAGCTATGGAACAACCATCAAATATTTTAAAATACAAACATCTTGGTATCTATACCCAAAATGAGAACGTGGTCTATATGCGTGAAGATTGCCACGTATGTATTTCAGAAGGGTTCGAAGCCTTGACCAGAATTAGGGTATCAACTACAACCACGACAATAGTTGCAAGTCTTAATGTTATAAATTCAGATATTCTAAGTCACAATGAAATAGGTTTATCTGATGCTGCTGCAAAAAAACTGAAAGCTTCCGAAAATCAAACGCTTTATGTTTCTCATTTAGAGCCTATTGAATCGCTAAGCTACGTTAGGGCTAAAATCTATAATCAAAAATTGGATTATAAAGCCTACAACGACATCATAACAGACATCGTAGAAGGCGACTATTCCAATATCCACCTTTCTGCATTTATAACAGCTTGTGCAGGTGACAGAATGGACATAAATGAAATATCAGACCTTACCCAAGCGATGATAGCTTCAGGAAAACAATTAAATTGGAACAAGGATATTGTAGTCGATAAGCATTGTATTGGTGGATTGCCTGGAAACCGAACCACACCCTTGGTAGTGGCTATTGTAGCCGCATATGGACTTACAATGCCAAAAACGTCTTCCCGAGCCATTACTTCACCAGCCGGTACAGCCGACACAATGGAAGTCCTAACCAACGTAAAACTTTCTGCAGACGAGATTGAGGGCGTGGTGAATCAGGAAGGTGGTTGTTTTGTTTGGGGTGGTACCGCTCAATTAAGTCCAGCGGATGACCTTCTTATAAAGGTAGAAAAAGCACTAGATATCGATAGTGAAGGACAGCTCATTGCTTCCGTACTTTCAAAAAAAGCTGCTGCAGGTTCAACTCACGTTGTTATTGATATCCCAGTAGGAAAAACAGCCAAGGTAAGAAGTATGGAAATGGCTCAAAAATTAAAAGACCATATGGAGGCCGTAGGAACTGCCGTTGGATTGAATGTAAAAGTTGTAGTTACGGATGGCACGCAGCCTGTTGGTAGAGGTATCGGTCCAACTCTAGAAGCCATAGATATACTAAGAGTTTTGCAAAATGAGCCAGACGCACCCAAAGACTTAACAGAGAGAGCATTGCTTTTAGCCGCTGAACTATTAGAACTTTCTGGAAAAGTAGGAAAAGGAATGGGATTGGAAACCGCACATAAAATTCTCAAATCTGGAAAAGCATATGAAAAATTCCTTGCCATTTGTAACGCCCAAGGACGTTTTACACAACCCGTTTTAGCGCCTTATAAAATAGAAATCAAAGCAGAAACTACAGGTATTTTGAAGAATATTGACAACCGGAAAATAGCGAAGCTTGCAAAACTATCAGGCGCACCTCAATCCAAGTCTGCTGGAATTCTATTAAATGTTCATTTAAATGAAAAAATTGAAAAAAACCAATTACTGTACACCCTGTATGCTGAATCACAGGGCGAACTAAACTATGCATTAGATTATAGAAGTAACCATAACGATATAATAACCATTAAATAAGACACTATATATGAAAACAATATTATTTAGTCTTCCTGGAAATGAAGACCTCACAGAATTGATGGCCACAAAAATGGGTGCCGAAGTGGGCGAGGCCACTCTACGAAAATTCCCTGATGGAGAATCCTATACACGTATACTTTCTGATGTTAAAGATAAATGTGTGGTGCTGATATGCACCTTGCACAACCCTGATGAAAAATTGTTACCCTTGTATTTTTTAAGCCACACGGCCAAATCAATGGGAGCAATGTGCACCTGTTTGGTAGCACCGTATTTGGCTTATATGCGGCAAGATAAAATTTTCAATCAAGGCGAGGGTGTTACTTCTACGTTCTTCGGAAAGTTGATTTCCGGTTTTGCAGATAGCCTTACCACAGTTGACCCTCACTTGCACAGGATTAGTTCTTTGAGCGAAGTCTACCACATCCCAAACAAAGTTATCCACGCAGCCGATGCTATTTCAGATTGGATTAAAGAAAATATCGAGAATCCGGTACTTATAGGTCCAGATTCAGAAAGCGAACAATGGGTTTCCGAAGTTGCTAAAAATGCAGGCGCACCTTTTACGGTATTACAGAAAATACGTCACGGCGACCGTGACGTGGAAGTTTCAGTTCCAGATGTAGATAAATATAAAGATGCCACACCAATCTTAGTTGATGATATTATTTCCACCGCACGTACAATGATTGAAACCGTAGAACATTTGAAAAAAGCTGGTATGAAACCACCAATTTGCATAGGCATACACGCTGTTTTTTCAGGCAATGCCTATCAAGACTTATTGGATTCAGGCACAGAAAAAATAGTGACCTGCAATACCATTCCACATCCTTCAAATGCAATTGACCTGAGTGATGTAATGGCAAAAGAAGTAAAGAAATTAATGCATCACATATGATAAAACAAAGCTTCATACTGTTTCTTATCCTATTTAACCTCTATGTGTATGGACAAACCGAAATGCTCATTGGGCAGATTTCAGACAGGACTGTAGCTCGTGAAAATTTTGACGAAGATGGTGTATTCCTTAATAAGCAAACATTTAAGGCAGGTAAAATTATAGAGGATGATGGGTATTATCAAATTGAAGTCATAACAGAGTTATTTGATAAAGAGAAAAAGTCAACAGAAAAATACACTACCACCTATCGCTGTAAGCCCGACGAGGCCAATATTTTGGTAATGGCATTCCCGTTTGCAAAACCAAACTCTAAAGAAACCGAAATCAATAGCTCAACTACAAACTTTACTGAGCTATATGATTTAGATAATTTAAAGGATATTGAACTTGAAATGAGTTTTGATTCTGGCTTACTGAACTTTTTTGGCTCAAAAAGCTTCATAAAGATTTACGACCGAAAATTAAACGACCACAAGAACAGTATTAGCTCGAAGATAAATATAAAAGCCTATGCTTTGGGAATTCGCATTAAGCAATTGAACTATATCGTCAAGGAAAAATTAAACGCTAATGGCTTGTTGACCTTTCAGAAATTTATAGAAGAAGACGATAGCTATTTTACAATGACTTATAAAAAAACTCAATGAAGAATTACGATACACTTTCAGAAGCAATAAACGATTTACAGGCGAATGGTTATACATATGATTTTAACCTTAAACCTGAATGTCTGGAGTGTGCTTCACTAAAAATTGAAATACAGCCAGAAGATTTTGACGTTGATGAAACCCATCGCTTTGAAGGGATGAGCAGTACCGACGATAATAGTGTACTGTACGCCATTTCATCTAAAGATGGCATTAAGGGCATCTTGGTGGATGCCTATGGTGTCTATGCCGAAAACATATCTGATGCAATGAGAAAAAAATTACGATAACACTTAAACAATACAATAATGGAAAACCACGAACATCACAATCACAAAGAAATGGACCATTCTAAAATGGATCATTCAAAGATGAAGCACAAAAAAGAAGACCACTCTAAAATGAACCACGGAAGCGGTGGTCATTCTGGTCACAATCCTGGTCACGGACAAATGGGTCACGACCATCACAAAATGATGATTGCCGATTTTCGAAAACGGTTTTGGTTAACTTTAATACTTACCATTCCAATTCTATTCTTATCCCCTATGATTCAGGAATTTTTTGGATATGAATTTCTCTTACCTGGAAACCCATATATCCTATTTGCACTTTCAACCGTAGTGTATTTTTATGGTGGCTGGCCATTTTTAAAGGGGTTTTGGTCAGAAATAAAGAAGGGTTCACCAGGGATGATGACCCTAATTTCTATGGCTATTAGCGTTGCCTATTTTTACAGTACTGCAACTGTTTTCGGTTTACGTGGTGAAGATTTTTTCTGGGAACTTTCAACACTAATCGCAATTATGCTTTTAGGCCATTGGATAGAAATGAAAAGTGTATTAGGAGCATCAAAAGCTTTACAACTTTTAGTAAGTATGATGCCCGCTGAAGCCCATAGAGTAAAGGGCGATACCATAGAAGATATTCCTTTAGAAGATTTGCTAAAAGACGATGTGATTTTAGTAAAGCCTGGTGAAAAAGTTCCTGCAGATGGCATCATAGTAGATGGTTCCAGTTATTTGAATGAGTCGATGCTTACTGGCGAATCCAAACCAGTAAAAAAAGAAGTGAATGATAAAGTAATTGGGGGTTCAGTAAATGGTAATAGCACCTTAAAGGTCAAGGTAGAACATACAGGTAAAGACAGCTATCTCAACAAAGTAATTACTATGGTTGAAGAGGCTCAGAAAACAAAATCTAAAATGCAAAACCTTTCTGATAGGGCTGCAAAATGGCTAACCTATATTGCTTTGGTCATTGGTTTTGGAACACTAGCCGTTTGGCTCATATTGGGTTTTCCTTTTGTATATGCCTTAGAAAGGATGGTTACTGTTATGGTTATTGCTTGCCCACACGCATTAGGACTTGCCATTCCATTAGTAGTTGCTATATCTACAGCAGTATCTGCGCAAAATGGATTATTGATTAGGAATCGAACAGCTTTTGAAGAATCCCGAAAAATATCAGCCCTGTTATTTGATAAGACTGGAACACTTACAAAAGGTGATTTTGGTGTCACAAGAATTGAATCGGTTAATCAAGAATATTCAACAGAAGAAATCTTAAGGCTTTCAAGTGCCTTGGAACAGAGCTCGGAACATCCTATTGCAGTAGGTATTATCAAAAAAGTCAAAGAAGACAACATCACCATTCCAAAGCCAGAAAATTTCAATGCCATTACTGGTAAAGGTGTAGAGGCCAATGTGGAGGGCAAACAGGTAAAAGTGGTGAGTCCAGGATATTTAAGAGATGAAAAAATAGACATTCCAAAAGATGCCTATAGTGATGCTGCGGAGACTGTTGTTTTTGTTTTGATTGATGGTGAATTAGCAGGTTATATTGCGCTTGCCGATGAAATAAGGCCAGAATCTGCAGATGCCATTAAAGTATTCAAAAAGAATAATATTAAAGTCTTAATGGCCACTGGTGATAATGAAAAAACAGCTAAAGCCGTTAGTGAAAAGCTTGGCTTAGATGGATACTATGCCGAAGTATTACCACATCAAAAAGTGGAAATTGTAGAAGAACTTCAAGCAAAGGATGAATTTGTCGCAATGACTGGAGATGGTGTAAATGATGCACCCGCTTTGGCAAGGGCTGATGTCGGTATAGCGGTCGGCTCTGGTACTGATGTAGCGGCCGAAACTGCAGACATTATTTTGGTAAACAGTAACCCAAAAGATATCGCTAATCTAATTCTCTTTGGAAAAGCTACCTATAATAAAATGATTCAGAATCTGATTTGGGCAACGGGATATAACGTAGTAGCCATTCCATTAGCTGCCGGAGTATTGTATTCTTCAGGGTTCGTTTTGGGACCAGCTGTAGGAGCGGTTTTTATGAGTCTTAGTACAATCATTGTTGCTATAAATGCTCAATTGTTAAAACGAAAAATCGGTAAAAAATAATGGAGAAGAAAGAGAAACTCAATAGGATTTTTTTAGTCCTCTTGAGTTTATTCGTGGTAATGTTAGGGTATGGTATTTTATTACCTACCCTACCATACTACACGGAGAGATTGGCTCTCAAAGCCAATCTAGATACTGACTTGATTAATTTTCATATTGGCCTCTTAACAAGTATATATCCATTATTTCAGCTCATATTTGTAGTTGTTTGGGGAAAACTTTCAGACAGATATGGGCGTAAGCCTATTATCATAATTGGTCTTATAGGTTTTGTTATAATGCAATTATTTACTGGTTTGGCCACTTCGCTTACAATGCTCTATATAGCACGTATTTTTGGTGGTATTTTTACTTCTTCTGTAATTCCAGTAAGCAACGCCTATTTGAGTGATATTACCTCGAAAAAACGCAGAACCAAGATAATGGCTTGGTCTGGTGTAGCGGTAAGTTCTGGTGTTATCTTTGGGCCTGTTTTGGGTGGATTCCTCTCGCAAACCAACCTTCACTTAGATTACGAAATTGGGCAGTTACACTTAGATCGTTTTTCAGTCCCGTTTCTATTTGCAGCCGTATTAGGGTTTATTGTTTTTATTATAGTATTAAAACGACTTAAAAACACAACTAGGGTTAGCAAGTTTACTACTCAAAAACTGACATTTGGTTTTACTCTTAGCAAATATTTTATGGTGCTGTTACTACTCTCTTTTATAATGCAGTTTGTAGTGACACTATTTGAAACGGTATTTTCTATTTATGGTAAAGATGAATTAGCCTTTAACAGTAGTCAAGTAGGTATAGGGTTTATGTTGTGCGGCCTGGTAATGGCAGTATTACAACCCATTTTCGCCAGTTATGGCGAAATATTTTTGTCAACAAAAAAACAGATTGCAGTAGGCCTATTAATATCAGGAACAGCCTTAATAATTTTCCCATTTTTTAATAATGAATTGGTAGTATATGGCCTCATTGTCATTTTTGCAGCTGGTGGAGCTATGATTACCCCTAACCTACTATCTGCTGTTTCTTTGATATCAAAGGAGAATACCGGTAGGAATATATCTATACAAAGTTCAACAAATAGCATTGGCCAAATATTAGGTCCAGTATTGGGAACTTGGCTAGTCGCTGGCGGCTTTTTTTATCCGTTTATTATTGCTGGAAGCATTGTTCTGGGTGCTATTGGGATTCTAGTCTTTCTTAAGCCCCCAAATAAAAACGTAGAAGATCTTAACCATACTTTAATGATGGAGAATTAAACCACAAACCTTAAAGCCCCAAATATTTTGCATAAATTAATTAATAAAATTTTAAATGACTATAAGGAAGAAATCCAAATAATCGAAGAGTCCAACCTTAATGACTTCAGTAATATTGAGAAAGGAATTTCCATTTCTAGGATGTATCTTCAAAAATTACGAATATGTGTAAGGGAAAATGACTTCAAGAACCCTCAAGAAGAAATAACATTTTTTAAAAAGCAGAAACCTTATGTATATAGTCGTCTTAAATTTTATGCAAAACTTCATAGTTTTATGACTCACAGGCCTGCTGGGACTATTAAATCTCAACAAGAGTTTATAGACTCTGAAATAAAAAAACTTCAAGAAAGTAACAGACGCAATCTAGACTTTATAAAATACTACAGAGAGGAATCTACAGTTTTAGACGAGTTCTATTTTCTTCGAGGGAACGATAAAATCAACTTAGTGTCAGATACTTCCCATTTCTATACTGACGCAGAGTTTTCTACAAGCCACGACAATGCTGTAGCTAAAATTGTTGCGTACGATCTACTAATAAATCATTATGTGCAAGAGTTAAGTAATTTAAGGGATATTTGCTTAGGTGGATAAGCCGAGTAAAGTGACCCACCTTCGCCGGATGAAACTGACCATGGCAAATGGACTGCCCAGATTTGATCTATCCGTGGGTTAAACTTAGTT
>NZ_PABT01000003.1 GCF_002699205.1 Allomuricauda sp. | reverse complement strand
GGCTGGTGGTTCGACATTACGAATCCAGAAGCCTACCAAAACCATTTGGATTATGTTCACAACGGAAAGAAGCAAGTCTTTGACAAAGAGGCCATTGCTCGTATGACGTACGGCACCAAATTCGAGAACCATGCGTTGGTTACCTTCTTGGAATGGGGGGTCTCCAAGCTATGTTCGGACATGTATGTTTATGAAACTGGATTTCAACGCAATACGAAATACGATTTCTTAGGCGCCAGTCCAGATGGCCTTGTCACGGAATTCTTTGCAGGTATTATCATTGGTTCTCGAAGCTCTTCAAAGCATAAAAATGAAAAAGATCATTTGTTACTGTACCTCGATACCGACGGTAGTTGCAATACCTTGATCATTGAAGGGGATACTTGTTTTCAAACAGCAATCAGTGCCACTTTCAGCGACAAGGACAAAAGCCACTTGGAGCAATTATCAGCCACGGAAGTGCCAAATGGTTGGCACAAGGGCCGACACTACGGTAGCCATGCCAAAGGTGCAAAGCATTCTATTCTTGAGATCAAATGCCCACAAAAGATGTACAGCAACATCCCAGCCTATTATCTCATGCAGCTACACATGGAATGCCATGCCTATGGACTAAAAGAAGCCTACTTTGTCGTGTGGAACCATTTAAAAGACAAGGAGCGCCTACGTGTCTGGAAATTCAAATACAACGAAGGTTTTTGGCACTCGTTCATCAATTTGGTAGAAAACTTTCGAGTACTTCGGCCAGATGGTACACGAGGTGCGCCTTGGGCAAATTTCGAGCAGATACTATGGCATTTTAAAAAAAATTATGGCCGTGTCTCGACGTGGAAGCCATTTGTCAAGCCATACCATGGCAGAGGCGAGTTTGCATTAAATC
Organism: Allomuricauda sp.; assembly: GCF_002699205.1. Taxonomy (GTDB): domain Bacteria; phylum Bacteroidota; class Bacteroidia; order Flavobacteriales; family Flavobacteriaceae; genus Flagellimonas. The sequence goes on along the minus strand of NZ_PABT01000003.1, from coordinate 10,180 downwards.
GCCCCTATGCAAACGCTTTGAACAAGGTACCACAGGACTCTGCGCAATGAATAATGGCTTGCAGTGCTTCGCGATTTAATTCTAGTACCGATAACTCTTCGATGCTTATCTTGCCTTTCATCAGACAAAGGAGAAACGCCAGTGAGAACGATTTTAAACGAGCAATGAAATCCTTCTTATCGTATAAAACTTTTAAAAAATAATTTAATATAAGATCCGTATTTTGTAAAGTCAAACCGCAGCGGTTCAATCCTAACGTAAACATAATACCATACTCTATTTTCAGGGCCATGCGTTGCAAGGTGTTTTGGTCGTATTTACGTACCTCTGGGCAACAATGCGACAACACCCGCATGACATGTAATACTTCCTCTTTCTCTTTTCGTGCCACGTTGTAATTCACAACGTCTTTATTTACAAAATGCAAGCGTTTGACGAGCGCTACAAAGGCAAAGAAGCTGATGTGGTCGAGGCCTTGGTAGCGGTAACACAGTGGCACCAATAAAAACAGCATCCCTTGGTAATAGCCAATTGGACTGTAGACACACCATATTTTTAACTGTCGTTTTATTAATTTTAGGGTTGCCGGGTTCTTCAACCATTTGGAATGAGGAAAACTGCGAGGTAAATCCAATTCAATCTGTCTCTTGTAATTTGTATATATCCCGCCTTTCACATGCACCAGCATCTTTAGGTATTGGTAGTCTCGATACAAAATAGCAGAATTTTGTTCCTTCGCCACCCACGTGCGATGTTTGTCAATTTCCCTGGTGTTCATTTATTTGGTTTTGTTCCGATCTTATACGTCATTTATTTTAACCATTTGCCACGTGACACTTCGTCGGCATGTTGCAGTAAACAATTTTTTAAAATACTATCCGGGACCATGACAAATTCCTCCAAATCCATGCCTTTGAACCCTTTTATTGCAATTCGCGCTGAACGCATCTTTTTTAATTCCAAGGTGCTATACGTCTCTATGCAAGCTATGCTGCCGGGATCATCCGTCTCCATCACATTGAGGTCGTAATAAAATTCTTTGCTATGGCAATCCATGAAACAAGGGCTGTACAGTGGCCGTGCATCGACATTTAACTGAAAACAAAATAGAATATCGGCGTCCTCCATCGTTTCGCATTGCTCCTTTAAAAATGGCACAACCACTGCTCGTAGCACCGGGTCCAAGATCCGGCCATCTTCCGACCGTAATCGAGGAGCCTCGCTCAGCTGCGACTCTTCAGGGAAACGAAAGTCTACCTCGTAAGCATGGCCGTAGAACAGAAAGTATAACGCAGTCAGGACCATAAAGAAGACCGCGAGACTGGCCAAGCAGGTCTTCAGCTTCAAATCTTTTACGTTTACCTTGGTGCTGCCGAACATGTCGGATTTTAAAAGGTTCGTGACGATATCTTTACGCGTGCAACAGTTTTTACAGGACTTCATATTTAATAAAGTTTGAAGAAGTAGTATATAGGATCGCGTGAAAAGTAATAATATATAGACGCCAATGAATACCATTTTACGACCTGGGGCCGATGATGATGCTGAAATAAAACGACGTTTAGAATTACTTGTCGGTGCACTTCCAAATCCGCTCCGAGTAATCCTAAATGAATACTACGAAAAAATCAACGCCTATGACGTGCAAGCACCGTTCCCTGTCTTAAGTAGGGGTATAACGGCAATACAACAAGACCAATTCCATATGTTTAGCTACCGCAACAAAATCTTTCATGGGAAGGTAACCGGTAATACAAATGGTAAGGTAAGCTTCCTGAGTACGTCACTCCAACAAGTCATGGCAGATGGCAGCTTGGCCAGAAAGCGTTTTGATGGCACAACAGATAGAGACATAAATACAGACGACGCATGGAAAGATGTACATCCACACTATCCGGATGGATTTTGGGGTGCCATACCATTTTATGGACAAGTTCCACTCAATGCAATCGTCTACGAGCGTCGTTTCTATAGTATTCTGAAGCCGTTTTACCAATTTATTGGCTTGGTGCGGGAGTATGAAAATGAAAGGGTCCGTGGTAATGTAGTTAGACAAACAGAGATTAAAACAAAACTGCGAGGACTCTTATATGATTCTCTTACAAAAGTAGACTTTTCTGGCAAGCTACCAAAAGCGATCGTCCGCGATGCATCGGTGCCAAGACCTAGCGACGTCACTATTCGCAGAAAAAACAAAGATAAAGTTGTGATTTCATGGACTGCAGTCCACACCTACAACTGGCATGTCAGCATTGGACGCGGAGCTAATGGCAATGTGCAATGGGAAAAAGTAGAAGAAGTGAAAGGAAATTCCATCGTTAGAGACCGGAAAAACAATAATCGCATCCACGTAGTTGTTGCTTTCAAGTCCTACAATTCAGATAGCAACCAAATGCCGCTGGCACCGCCGTCCAACCCCACACCAAATATCCGTGATTTGGATCCAAAGTGGTCCTATGCCAGCTACGACACACCGGAATTCCCGAAATTTACGATGGTGCAATTGTTTGATATCGATAAGTTTCGTTTGGAAATTGATGCCAAGTACGATACCATTTACGACCTAATTGAATTGTTAGGGCGTCCTGATACAGAAACATTGGTAGATGCTCTAAGAGCATTAAATAATATGAGAATTACATTGATTGTAAATGAAAAGAAAGAGGTTACTTGGGAACCACATTTAAAAATACCATTTCTTGGTTCTGGTCCATATCGAAGCTGGAATGAGTTTACTTATATTGAAAAAGTGTTTACCATCTGCCGCGATGCATTGGAATCTTTGGACGGCTACGTCCAACATATGGAGTACTATGGTGCACCGTCAGTTGTATTGAACCCGGATGAATATACTAGGCCGGTACGACAAGGAGGTATCAATCTTTTGACATCCTCTACTGGCCAGCGTTTGGAGCAACAAGATTTCCATATTGAAGACAAAGCAATCGAGGTATCTAAATCGAGGTACTACTACGCCAGACGCCCAGGGCAAGCTAAGAATATTTTGCTACAACCATGGCGAAAGACCAAACAGTTTTTCAAAGTATACGACCGTAAACGAGGAACTGCTGAGTACGCCGATTTTATCTACTTGAGTAATGGGCAAGAGAAAGAAGCTTGTAAACGCCTGCGGCGTATAAAACGTTCGTTGGACCATTCCGATCACGTAGGATTTCCTGTCATTGAAAATGAAATTGCGGCGCCCTACAATTACCAATCGAATGTGCATGCTGCGCGCGTAACGACGTTTGGACCGAATAACTACAATCGTACACAAGCATTTCCATCGCTGGCTCGGCTACCAAGGGTAATGACGCTAGAACCAAATGAAGGATTGACACCACAAGTAGATTATTTTGACACCTCTGGTGCTTTTGATGGGAATCAATACCAGCAAGGTGCCTTTGGGTTTGATGTTGCTGCAATGCGACCTGCTAAGCGGATTAGGGTACGTGAAAATGCCAATGGCGAGCTGCCACACCCGATATATCCTGGACGCTTAAAGGTTGAATCAAAAACGAGGATAGGCGCAGGATATCCCGCCAATGCAGTCACGACTGATGTATTAACCAGAGAGGCAGCATTGATGCCGAAAACGGATAGTGACATCATTATCATGAAACTTTAAAAAAAAGGACTATTTAAAAAATATATTTCTATGTTAAAAACCATGAAACTTTTAAACGACCTATATGTTCCTGTAGTGATCGTTGTTGTATGTACCCTAGCCTATTCCGCCTATCTAAGCTACGATATAAAAGGTCGTGCCAAAACACCTATAAATAAAAAAGAAGATTAATATTAATATGGAAGCTGTTCAATTGTATTTTGCCATTCTATGCATCGTTCTCTTAGGAGTTGCATGTTACTTTTACTGGAAGCGATTTGCATTACTAAAAGCCGTTATGTTTACCGTGTGCTTGATAACACCTCCTATGTCGCACGTGTGGCACATTATTTGGGGAGAAGGATATGCTTATCAACTGTGCGATTCAGACCCAGATAGTTTGTTTTCATGGACTGCATGTGCTGGTGTCGATTTTTACGAAGTCTATCTCAACTCTTACGAAGTTGCCGTATTTTTAGAAATAACGTTGTTACGTGGCATAGTTATTTATTTTGCACAGAAGCATCGCGAGAGCACCATGAACTACGAAGTTCGAACGTGGTGGCTTTACTTTATTATCTTGCAAGTTATCTGTATCGTGCTGGCGCTGATGCTTTCGGTGTTCCCTGGAAATATACTAGTTGACTATGCACCAATCTACAACATCTTGGCGTTGTTAATAAGTATATTCATATTGTACTTTTTTGAAATCATGCCAGTGAAAAAGAAGCGCGATGAGGAGGAGGAAATACCATTGAAAGAGTTGGACCCAGAGAGTATTAGTGATTCTGATATTTAAAATATTTCACCTATATTACCTCTATGAAACTATTTCAAACCATGTCAGACAACTACAAATACTTTAAACTAGTTCAAGAAAATCCAAACTTTCTCGAATTTGAACACAATTACAATCGCTTACGAGTTGTCGTTATACCGAAAGAATCACATAAACAAATTATTCATGCACAGATGGTTTACCATATAGGATCCTACGACGAATTAGTGTCTTACACCGGTTCAACTCATCTATTGGAACATCTTTTATTCAAAAACTTCGAGAAGAGTATTGATGGGGATACACAAAATATCTTCCAAAAACTATCCAAGTACGGAGCAACAATCAACGCCAGCACTTCGACAAATAGGACGAATTTCTATTCTACTATCCCAGCCAATGTATTTGATGTGTGGGCAGCGTGCGAGGCCAAGCGCATGCAGTATGCTCCTTTCGATGTCGATAACAAAGACAAGAAGGAGAAACACGTTGTTGTGGATGAGCTAAGGATCGGCCAAGGCAACCCATTTCAAAAATTAACATCGGCGGTGGTTGGTGCTGCATTCGATCGCTCGGGTTACTCGCACTTGACAGCAGGTTCGATTGCTGATGTGGAGCAAACGTCACAAGAGCGTTTAAAGGACTTCCATGACAAATATTATGGACCCAACAATTGCAGTCTTGTCGTCGTTGGACCAATTTCCGTATCAAAAGTGCTACGCTCTGTGCATAATCACTTTGGTGAGATTAAAATGAGGCATTTCCAGCGCATACAACGTGACGAGTTGGAGCAAAGAGGGCCTCGAAGTGTAACCGTCTTTAGTAAAATGCCCTTCAGTATGTTCCAACTTGCATTTAGAAACATGGAGGGAAAACACAAGGATTCGGTCGTACTTGACCTCATTGCGCAGTTGATGCAGTACGACAACGTGGGTATCATGTGGATGCTGAAACAGATGAATGCGGTGCCTAGCTTTGGTGTTATTAATAACCGTGTCCCGCATCGCTACTTGTTCCAGATCGTCGGTGCGCTGCCAAGTCCTAACCCAAAGGTAGAACAAGCCGTGATTTCTCAGATATGGAACTACTTGACTGCGTTGAAGCAACAGCCAGTACCAGACAATATTCTACAGCTTGTAAAGCAGAGTTTATTGAACAAGTACAAGGCGAAGGTATCCGGTGTCGAAGGTTTAGGTGCACTAGCAACGGAAGCCGTTTGTCTTGGGGACATAAATGATATTTGGAGACGAGAGGATGCAGTGAAAGCAATAACTGCTGCAGATATTAAACGAGTTGCAAATTATATTTTTCAACCAACGCGATCTACCGTAGGGTCCTTGATGCCAGAACCACAAGGAATTGTTGATCGACCAGATCCAAAGCAAGTTGGGTACAACAAAAGTTTATTTGAAACGGAGTACAATCAACGACGTATGACCCGTGAATTGCTGGAAAGTTTCCAGTTGACCAATCGTGTCAATCTAAGTTCCAACCGTTACCGTTGCAAATTTGGTATACTACAGCACTTGACCATCCCAAATATAAACAAGACCTATTTGATGTTGACTACGAAAGCGGCTTCGTCTAATAATGCATTGGCAAAAGTGACTTCTAGGGTGTTACGCGAAGGCATGCCACAAAGTCGCGTAAAAGATGATAAGATGTCCTTGTTTGGATCGTCAGGTGACCATCTCATGGACAACTTGCATACGTATATGACACAGAAAAATATGAATTTTGCTATGAGCAGCGTGAAACAAAAAGTGTCTCTTAGTATTACCCTTGACGCAGAACATGATTTGTCAGATGCGGTTCATATGGTTCTGAAAGCAATGACAAACCTCCCTGCACTAAGTGAGCAGCAAGTCGCCGTGAAAGCAGCTATGGAAGCTGGTCAGTGGCAAGGCATCAAACATGACAGTTTTACGGCTTCACAGCAAAAATTAACTGAAGTCTTATTCGCACAAGATGATTTAAACCACGCTACATCTCCTGAAAATATGATTAAACAATTAAAACACGTGACAATGAAAGATATGAATAATTTTAAGAATGATTTATTTGAAAATGGCAGACCGTTTGCAGTGACGGTGCTTAGTAATAATTCAATGTCGGTCGATGACATTGGCAAAGCAGTGGCGCAGCTGTGGGACAAATTTAGTGGTAAGAAACGACTCATGGAACATCCATTTGACGACCATAGTAGTCCTGCACTGGCCATTAAATCGCAGGTACATAAACTAAGTATGAAGGGTAAAGCAGACGGGCATGGGGTTCTTGGAGTTCGGGTTGCATTGGATAAAAACGATCCAACGTGGACGTTATTGAGTCTAGCTACAAATGTGTTTGGATCTGGTATGTACTCTCGGTTAAATAAAAAATTAAGAATTGCCGATGGTCGCACCTACGGCGCTTATGCAAGACTACGTGGAGGTCAATATGCATCCGATTCCTATGTACATGTATTTGCTAGCTTTAGTAATAAGACTATCGAAGATGACACGAATGCAATGCGTGAGTTGTGGGATGAATTTGTTAATTACGGTATTACAAAAGAGGAATTTACAGAAGCAAAGATGCACATGAAAAATAGTTTGAATGTGAAAATGGATAATTTGGATAATTTAGTTGGATTGAGTCACAATACACTGATGAACAATAAAAATTTAAACCTAAAAACAATCATCAAACGTATTTCAGAAGCAACATTCGAAGGTGTTAATGATGCAATTACTGAGCATTTGAAAAATAAACCGATTGTCACGGTTATTGCAGGAGATGTATAAAAGTATTTTTTTTAAGTCGTAAATAATTATTGATAGTCTAGTGAATGAATGATCTTTTAATAAAACATGCAAAATACAATGGTCAATGGTATACACCGTTACAATTTTGTAAGAAATTTGAATTACAAAATAAAACAAAAAAAAAGAATACCTTAAAATTAAAATGTGCAGATGGTTGTGATCTGATTTTCAAACATACATGTAAGTATTACACTCAACAAGGAACTCAAGTTGTACGACAAGCGCATTTTGCACATAAATCGGTCTCTCGCCGGGATGCATGCCTTGCAATGCGAAAATACAGTGGCGGTGGTGGTGAATCGTATACCCATTACCGCACGAAGATGAACATTGCTGAACAAAAAAATTTAAAACTTATAAGGCAATGTGCTGATTCTGATTGTAATAAAAAAAAGAGGAAATATATTCCAGGTAATTGTTACACGGCAATCGAACATAGAGTAAACAACCGCTGGCTGGTTGACGTTGCTTTTTTTGATAAAACAACACATTTATTAAAGATGGTGATTGAGGTCAAACATAAACATGGTGTAGACGGCGAGAAAAGAAAGTGGTTGATTGATCAAGATTTTTTGTACGTTGAAGTAGGTTGTAATACAGAATCAAATACCCACTTAATCATCGATTCTGAATGCGTTTATTATTGCACTGTCACAGAAGGCGAAATACAGTATGAATGTGAGCTAGGACGTGCAACACGTGAGCGAGAACAAGAGAAAGAAGAGGAGGAAGAATATCGAAGAGAAAAATGGTTGCAAAACCAACGTATTGAAAACCAAAAACGGCGTATGGAAGAGGTAATCCGCGTGCAAGAGCTTTTAAAGGAAAAACAGAGGCAACGAGAAGAAAGAGAAACTAAGTGGAAGAAGAGAATGGCAAAAAGAAGATTTTTGCACAATAAAGCGACAGTCCTAGAATCTGCATGTCGAGCCTACTTAGCCAAATGTAAGGTTCAATGCCTTCGCAAAAAGACAAAAGCCGCAGTAAGGATCCAATCAATTTGGCGATGCTATAAAGCATGTGAAACAGTGAAGAAGATAAAAAAGCATCGCCGCGAAATGGCTATACAACAACGACAAGAGGAAGAAAGACACAAGAGATATTTGGAAATATTAAAGGAACAAGTGGCAGAAAGAAGAAGAATTCAATTAATTAAAGATGCTGAAGATAGAAAAAAACGACGAGAGAAACGATTTAGAGAAGAAATTTACGCAAGTCAACAACGAAAACAGGCACAACAAGAGGAGGAGAAGTTGGCCGAAATTAAAAGGAAAAGACAACGCATGAAACAACGTGAGAAAAGGCAAGATAGGAAACAAATTGAATTGCAGAAGAAAACAGTGAGCTATCAAAAAATGATTAACCAAAATCGACAAGCGTTTGGTTTGAAAAAGAGAAAGTTACAAAGTAATATTGCTTGTTTCTTTAAAAAAAAATAATTATTTATGCAAATGGTGTTTATACATGACTTTATCTAATTTTAATAGTACCGTTTCTACATTTACATATACTAGAAGCATTTGAAAAAAACATATAAATAAGCTGAAGCAACAAAAATAAGTAAAACACGCTCTTTGCGAGAGAGTCAAATACATATTTATCATATCTACCTTTTTCCTTTATAAGTGCAAATGTTAAGTATGGAAAAAAAATCCTTTTCTGTGACGTTGGAGAAATTTGAAACCAACAATCCTAATTACAAACTCGGTTTGCATTTCCTACAACCGGATATAAATGTTCCATTGCACTGCACAAATTTAATCAAGCAGGGATCAGATGTTCAATTACAGAGCAATTCACGTATTTTTACAATTGTCACCGTGCAAAATATATTGCAAAAGCAATTTGATCGTTTTATTTTCATACCTATGTTCAATACGGAGCAAACACATACGTTCAACAACATACAGTTTAAAACCTTGCTGGTAACCAATAATTTCGAACCATCGACGCTTCCAGCAGATCTACCGAACTTAAAACGTTTGCACGAATACATCAAAACTTCTATCAAATTAGTCAGATCCACGCAGCCGACAGACATACGGCTTACCAAGTTACATTCCGTAGCTTGGAAATTTACGTTGATGTTTGATAACCAACAACAAGAGATTCATGTCCCTTACGTGTGCTTGGTGTGCCGAGGTGATGTGCTGGTGAATAGTCTACCTACCGATAAATTGTCCGATATCCAACACTTCTTCATGAAAGAATTTACTAGCATTTGCCATGGCAAGTATTTGGAACCTAGCCAATTCATGGAGCTTAGTAAAAAGGCATTGGTGGATGCAGCAAGCAGGCATTCGGTTTATATGTATATCGCCCATTTTTTTAGTAGTTTAGTTTACAAACACATTCGTTACATGACAGACTACAAAGCAACCGGTAAGAAGGATTTTATTGGTATCAATGAGTTCGATAATCATCTTTATTCCGATTGCGAGGATATGGCACAAGCTTCTTACGATCTGATGCGTATTTTTCGAAGAGTATTTCCGAGCTCATTAACGGATGTAAAAAATAACGTCTCTACGTTGTGCTACCATGTATCTGCTTGGTTAAACGAGGCTACACTTGGAATCATGCAAGGTGCCCTTGGGGAAGTTCGTTCCGAAAAGCTAAATAACCATGTATGGGCCGTCATTTTACCAAAAGAAACACCTGCTGTTTTCGTAGAAGGCACCAAGGGCGAATTTACACCGAATATTTATCAGTATGCTATTCGGTTCTGGTCACGCGACAGCTCCAACATTTACGATTTCTTCTTGATCAACCCAGACACGGGGCAGTACGGTATGTCCGTTAATTTTTTTCTATCAAGTAGTTTTCCTATGAAAGCAATAGATCAATGGGCTTTAAAGTTGAATACGACACCGATTTACCGCGATTTGTTATTTGTTGCAAACATGCAAGTGGAGACTTTTAATCTATTAAATTACCTTATAAAGCACTAAATTTATACACATTATATAATCAAATAAGTGTTATTAT
>NZ_PABT01000035.1 GCF_002699205.1 Allomuricauda sp. | reverse complement strand
GCTGGAGAAGGTCCCAAGGGTTGGGCTGTTCGCCCATTAAAGTGGCACGCGAGCTGGGTTCAGAACGTCGTGAGACAGTTCGGTCTCTATCTACTGCGGGCGTTAGAGATTTGAGTGGATCTGACCCTAGTACGAGAGGACCGGGTTGGACCGACCGCTGGTGCGCCGGTTGTCCCGCCAGGGGCATCGCCGGGTAGCTAAGTCGGGATGGGATAAGCGCTGAAAGCATATAAGCGCGAAACCCGCCACAAGATGAGATCTCTTTAAAGGGCCGTGGGAGATGACCACGTCGATAGGCCGTAGGTGGAAGTGCAGCGATGCATGTAGCCGAGCGGTACTAATTGCCCGTAAGCTTGCGCGACCGCCCTCTCGGTGGTTCCTTGTAGAAAACCATACTTCGTTGGCTCTTTTTTGGCGACCGCAAGGTCCGTCCCATGATATGTCATACTTCGGCTGCGCTGAGCAACCGACATTAAAATATTGAAGATCTAGGTGGCCATGGCAACGGGGCCCACCCCTTTCCATTCCGAACAGGGAAGTTAAGCCCGTTAGCGCCGATGGTACTGCCATACCAGGTGGGAGAGTAGGTCGCCGCCTTCCTTGAAGCCCGATACATTCGTATCGGGCTTTTTTTGTTTTTGGGCAAGATCATCCATCCCCTATGGCTTTTATTTATTTCATAAAAAAACTCTCCGGTTAGGGAGAGTCATGATTGTTTAGTTGAGATTTATGTGCGTACATATTTAAACTCTAGGTAAATCTCCTTCCCCTTTTAATGGTAAAAAGGATTCTCCCATCAAATAGGTGTCCACATGGTAAGCGGCCTGTCTACCTTCGGAAATAGCCCATACAATTAAGGATTGCCCTCTTCTTTGATCACCAGCGGCAAAAACCCCGGGAACATTGGTTTTATAATCGTTTACGGAAGCTTTGATGTTGGTTCTGGTGTCCAGTTCCAAATTTAATTGATCGGCAATCGTTGTTTCCGATCCTGTAAAGCCCAAGGCCAATAGAACTAGATCACAGTCCCATTCTTTCTCCGTACCTTCCACTTCCTGTAACAGAGGACGTTTACCAGGTTGCTTGATCCATTCAACTTCTACGGTTACCAAGCTTTTTAAATTACCATCACTATCGGTATTGAATTTTTTCGTGGATATACTGAATACACGTTCCGCACCTTCTTTATGTGATGTGCTTGTTCGTAAGCGCATCGGCCAAAATGGCCATGGTTGTTCTTTTGGACGGTCCGGTGTTCCTTTCGGCATTATTTCAAAATTTGTGACAGATACGGCACCTTGTCTAATAGATGTCCCTATGCAATCGGACCCTGTGTCACCGCCCCCAATTACAATCACTTTTTTGCCTTTTGCTGAAATTTCCTCACCTCTAAATGGAATGCCATCCACTTTTCTATTGTTCTGTGGTAAAAAATCCATTGCTTGGACCACGCCTTTGGCGTCGGCTCCGGGTATAGGGAGGGTTCGCCTGACCGTTGCACCACCGCAAAGCAGGATGGAGTCATATTCATTTTGAAGTTCTTTTGCTGTAATGTCTACACCAACGTGAACACCGGTTTTAAATTCAATGCCTTCCTTCTCCATGATCTCCAACCTTCTATCGATGACGCTCTTTTCCATTTTAAAGTCTGGAATACCGTATCGTAAAAGCCCTCCTGGTTTTTCGTCTCTTTCGAAGACGGTTACCGTATGTCCCGCTCTATTGAGTTGTTGGGCAGCGGCCAAACCAGCGGGTCCTGAACCTACTATAGCAACCTTTTTATCAGTTCGGATTAAAGGGGGCTCTGGTTGAATCCAACCATTCTTAAAAGCGGTTTCCACAATATTTTTTTCGATATTCTCGATGGATACCGGGTCTTCATTTATTCCCAATACGCAAGCTTCTTCGCAGGGGGCAGGGCACAATCTACCTGTGAATTCAGGGAAATTATTGGTGGAATGAAGAATCTCGGCCGCTTTTTTCCATTTTCCTTTGTAGACCGCATCGTTAAAATCGGGAATTAAATTGCCCAACGGACAACCACTGTGACAGAAAGGGATACCACAGTCCATGCAGCGAGCTCCTTGGTTTTTTAATTCACTTTCTTTTAAGGGTTTGGTGAACTCCTTATAGTTTTTGATACGTTCTTTGACAGGGGCATAAGCTTCGTTCTTTCTGTCAAATTCCAAAAATCCTGTAATCTTTCCCATGTCTCAAATTATAAGGTTTGCATTTTTTCTTCTTCTAATCTAATAAGAGCTTGACGATATTCTTCAGGGAATACCTTTATGAACTTGGGTAGACATTTCTCCCAATTTTCAAGAATACTTTGTGCCAAAGGACTTAAAGTTGCGTTGTAGTGATTCTCAATCAAACCTTTTAATTCTTTGATGTCCTTATCCTCTTCAACTGGGAGAAGGTTCAATGCCTCTCCGTTGCAGTTTTGTTTAAATGTGTTGTCTTTGTCGTAGACATAGGCTATTCCTCCACTCATACCGGCTCCAAAATTCCTGCCTACGGCACCAAGTATCACGGCAACTCCTCCTGTCATGTATTCACAACCATGGTCACCAATACCTTCCACCACGGCTTTGGCCCCAGAGTTTCTAACGCAGAAACGCTCTCCCGCCTTACCGTTGATATATGCTTCACCGGAAGTGGCGCCATATAAGGTGACATTTCCCGTGATAATGTTGTCTTCCGGTTTTATGGTGGATTTAAACGGTACTTTAATGACCAATTTTGCCCCGGACAATCCCTTTCCAAGATAATCATTGGTGTTTCCATTGACTACCATGGTAAGTCCTTTTGTGGCAAAGGCCCCAAAACTTTGGCCAGCGGAACCTGTAAAATTCAACCTTAGTGTATTTTCCGGTAATCCTTCTGCCCCATAAATTTTTGAAATTTCGTTGCTGATGATTGCTCCTACGGCCCTATCCGTATTATGGATCGGGAAATCCAAAGTGGTTTTCTCTTTTCGGAACAGTGCAGGGTGTGCCTTTCCAATAATTTCAAATTCAATGGATTTGTCTATTTCGTGATATTGTTTTTCGGTGTTATGTAATTTGGTTCCTTCCGGCACATCAATTTGATACAAAATCGGGCTTAGGTCGATGCCTGCTGCTTTATAGTGTTCAATGGCCTTTTTTCTGTCCAATTTTTGAACCTGTCCAACCATTTCGTCTATAGTTCTGAAACCAAGTTTGGCCATAATCTCGCGAAGCTCTTGTGCTACGAAATACATATAATTGACCACGTGCTCCGGTTTTCCTTCAAACTTTTTACGTAGTTCTGGATTTTGTGTGGCTATACCAACAGGGCAGGTGTTCAGGTGACAAACCCTCATCATGACACAACCGGATGCCACAAGTGGTGCGGTGGCAAAACCGAATTCCTCTGCCCCTAAAAGACAGGCAATAGCAACATCGCGACCGGTTTTCAATTGTCCGTCGCATTCCAGTGTCACACGGTTTCTTAAATTGTTCAGCACCAGAGTTTGTTGGGCTTCGGCTATTCCGAGTTCCCATGGTAAACCTGCGTGTTTTAATGAGGTCAAGGGGGATGCCCCCGTACCTCCATCAAATCCGGATATCAAAATGACATCCGCCTTTGCCTTGGCAACACCTGCAGCTACCGTTCCAACACCGACTTCCGAAACCAATTTCACGTTTATCCGGGCTTCCCTATTTGCAGACTTCAAGTCGTATATCAACTGGGATAAATCCTCGATGGAATAAATGTCGTGGTGGGGAGGAGGGGAGATCAGACCAACGTAGGGGGTCGAATTCCTTGTTTTTGCAATGGCTGGATTTACTTTTGGACCTGGTAATTGGCCACCTTCCCCCGGTTTTGCACCTTGTGCCATTTTAATTTGTATTTCTTTCGCACTGGTCAGATAGTTGGAAGTGACCCCAAACCTACCAGATGCAACCTGCTTTATGGCACTGTTTTTCCAATCACCGGTTTGACTTTTATAAAAACGAGCCGAATCCTCTCCACCTTCACCTGAATTGCTCTTTCCTCCAATTCGGTTCATCGCAATCGCAAGATTTTCGTGGGCTTCCTTACTGATGCTTCCGTAGGACATGGCCCCAGTTTTGAACCTTTTTACAATTTCTGTCCAAGGTTCAACTTCTTCGATGGGAATGGGGTCATAGTTCGAAAATTCGAACAGTCCGCGGATGGTCATTAAGTGCTTGGATTGCTCGTTGACCAATTTGGAATACTCTTTATAGGTTTCCGGCTCGTTATTGCGTACCGATTTTTGAAGCATGGCGACACTTAATGGATTGAACATGTGCTTTTCGCCATTTCTTCGCCATCGGTACTCTCCGCCGACCTCTATATCCAGATTAGCGGCTATTTCCTTTGATAGGAATGCTTTTTTATGGCGTTTGGTTATTTCTTTTTCTATTTCGTACAGTCCTATTCCTTGAATTCTGGTAGGGGTGTTGGGGAAATATTTGTCGACCACGGTAGTTTTGATACCGATACACTCGAACAATTGTGATCCACGGTAGGAATTAAGCGTGGATATCCCAATTTTGTTCATTACTTTCAGTATACCTTTTCCAATGGCTTTATTGTAATTTTTGACCGCTTCTTCGAAGGTGTAATCCGTAATGTTGTTCTCCTCGATTTGCTCACCAATGATTTCATTTACCAAATATGGGTTGATGGCACTGGCCCCAAAACCAAATAAAAGGGCGAAATGATGAACTTCCCTTGGCTCCGCAGATTCTATGATTATGCTCAGTTTGGAGCGTTTTCCTAACTTTCTAAGTCCACTGTTCACATAAGAACATGCCAAGAGTGCTGGGATAGGTGCCATTTCGGTGCTTATCATTCTATCTGATAAGATGATGATATTGGCCCCCTCGTCAATGGCATTGGATGCTTGTTCCAGAATACTGTCCAATGCTTCCTCCAACCCATTGTGACCTTTGTTTATTTCATAGAGCATGGAAATCGAGACCACTTTATAATCCGGGCTGGCATCATAATTTTTGATTTTGTCCAAATCCTCTTTTGAAATCACCGGATTTTGGATTTTTAGTTTTCGACAGTGCAGCTCCGAAATATCAAAAATGTTGTGGTCGCTCCCAAGTGTAAGACTGATGTCTGTGATCAATTCTTCTCGAATACCGTCCAATGGTGGATTGGTTACCTGGGCGAAAAGTTGTTTAAAGTAGTTATATATTAATTGTGGCCGTTCCGATAGTACTGCAATAGGCGTATCGGACCCCATGGAACCAATGGGTTCTTTCCCGTTTTGTGCCATGGGCATTATAATGGTATTGATATCCTCTTGGGTGTATCCAAAGGCGGTTCTTCTGGTTTTCAATGGAAATTCACCAAAGAAAACGGGACAATCATTATAAGGGATGTCCTTTAAATGTACCAAGTTCTTCTTCAGCCATTTTTGATAAGGGCGCTTTTTGGCAATGTGCTCCTTGATTTCTTCATCGTTTATAATCCTACCTTCTTCCATGTTCACCAAGAACATTTTTCCCGGCTCCAGTCTTCCATGAAATTCAATGTCCTCTGGTTCCAGTTCCACAACCCCGGTTTCTGAAGACATGATCACATAACCTTGCTTGGTTACGGAATATCTTGAAGGGCGCAGACCGTTCCTATCCAATACGGCACCAATATAGTTCCCGTCCGTAAACGGTATGGAAGCAGGTCCGTCCCATGGTTCCATTAGGCAGGAATTGTACTCGTAAAAGGCTCTTTTGGATTCGGACATGTCCGGGTTTTTTTCCCAAGCTTCGGGTACTAACATCATCATTACCTCAGGTAGTGAGCGACCGGTCATCAATAATAGTTCAACTACCATGTCCATGCTGGCTGAATCCGATTTTGCGGGCAATACGATGGGAAGTATTTTTTTGATATCCTCACCAAACCAATCACTTTCCATCAGTTCTTCCCGTGATCGCATACGCGAAACATTGCCTCTTAATGTGTTTATTTCCCCGTTGTGGCACATATACCTAAAAGGTTGTGCCAAATCCCATGTGGGGAATGTATTGGTGGAGAATCTTTGGTGCACCAATGCCAATCGGGTAACCACTCTCGGATCCAAGAGGTCTTCGTAATATCTACTGATATCTTTGGGAACCAATAATCCTTTGAAGATGATGATTTTGGTGGAAAGACTTGGTAGGTAAAAAAAATCACTTTCCGATAGTTTGCTTTCAATTATGGCGTGCTCGGTAATTTTACGTGCAATGAAGAGTTTGAGATTAAACTGAAAATCGTCCAATGCCTCTCCTTTGGCAATGAAGACCTGCATTACGTAGGGTTCGGTTTCCGAGGCTATCCTTCCTGGAACGGAACGGTTAACGGGAACATGGCGCCAACCCAATAACTCAAGACCTTGTTTTTTTATATTTTCTTCCAGAACCTTAATACAGAAATCCCGTTGGTTCTCTTTTTGAGGTAGAAACACATTCCCAACGGCATAGTCTCCTGCTTTTGGTAGATCAAATGTACAGGTGTCAACAAAAAAGTCATGGGGGATATCAATTAATATTCCTGCACCATCACCTGTTTTACCATCGGCACTTACGGCACCTCTATGTTCCAATTTGTCAAGGATTTCAAGGGCCTTGTGTATGATATCATTGGATTTTATTCCTTTTAGGCTACAGATGAAACCTGCTCCACAGTTATCGTGCTCAAATTCTGGTAAGTATAAACCTTGTTTTTTCAATCTCATCGTTGGCGTATTTCTTCAAAAATATCAAAATAGATGAATAAAACGTAAGGTTTTTAATGATTTGATTACAAATAATTAACGTAGTGAATTAAGTATTGAAAAATATTCAATTTGAAAATTTATGGAATGGCAAATTATCATTATCTCAAAAATGAGTGTATATAACCACCTCTTCCCGGTATTGTACAGAGTGTCCCTGATAATATGAGGGCGTTTGTGATGTGTGTCTTGGTAAAAGTTAGGGTATTTGTCCAGTGAAATGCTGTATTGGAAAATGAACCCCCTCTTTTTGAGAGGGGGTGTGTTTATTTAGTCTTGAAGAATGCCTCTTGAAATAACAATTTTCTGAATTTCGGAAGTGCCTTCATAAATTTGGGTGATTTTAGCGTCCCTCATCAATCGCTCTACATGGTATTCTTTTACATATCCATTGCCTCCATGAATCTGTACCGCTTCAATTGCAGTTTCCATGGCAACCTCTGAAGCATATAATTTGGCCATGGCGCCGGAAAGGCTGTAATCTTTGCCGGAATCCTTGTCGCATGCTGCTTGATAGACCAAATGACGGGCTGCTTGGATTTTTGTATGCATATCGGCCAGTTTGAATGCAATGGCCTGGTGGTTGGAAATTTCCGTGCCAAAAGCTTTTCGCTGTTTGGAATACTGCAGCGCCAATTCGTAAGCTCCTGCAGCAATGCCCAGAGCTTGTGCAGCGATGCCAATTCTACCCCCGGCCAAGGTTTTCATGGCAAACTTAAACCCAAAACCATCTTCACCGATACGGTTCTCTTTGGGCACCTTTACATCGTTGAACAGCAAAGAGTGCGTATCGCTTCCCCTTATGCCCAACTTATTTTCTTTGGGTCCTATCTCAAAACCTTCCATGCCCTTTTCAACAATCAGGGCATTTATCCCGCGATGTCCCTTGTCCTTGTCTGTTTGGGCTATTACTAGGTACACTTCGGCCCTGCCTCCGTTGGTGATCCAATTTTTTGTCCCGTTTAGCAAGTAGTGGTCGCCTTTGTCGATTGCGGTGGTTTTTTGGGAAGTAGCATCGCTTCCGGCCTCTGGCTCGGACAAACAGAAAGCACCAAGAATTTCTCCGGATGCCAATCGGGTCAAATACTTTTGTTTTTGCTCTTCGGTTCCATAGGTTTCCAGTCCCCAGCATACCAAAGAGTTGTTTACGGAAACCATCACTGAAGCGGAAGCATCAATTTTGGACAATTCTTCCATGGCCAATACGTAGGATAGGGTTCCCAAACCACTTCCACCATATTTTTCGTCAACCATCATCCCCATAAAACCAAGTTCTCCCATTTTGCTGACCAGGTCGTTTGGAAATTGTTGGGTTTCGTCACGCTCAATCACTCCAGGTAAAAGTTCATTTTGGGCAAAATCTCTTGCCGCTTGTTGAATCATTAGCTGCTCTTCGGAAAGTGTAAAATCCATAAAACTGAATAATATTTAAAAACTATCTACAAATATAGCTTTTGAATATTATTTTTTTACCAAAACAGCAAAACAAATGAGAATGATTGAATTTTTAACGATATATTTAAAAGTATCTTTTTCCCTTTTACATATTTTTATGCCAATAAGATTATGCGGAAATATTCATTTTGAATATCTTTAGCAACTCAGATAACTACTCAATTAAAATTATTCCTTAATTAAACCAAACTTAACATGGAAACCCTTTTAGTTGTCATTTTTGTAATTGGATACTTGGCAATTACCCTAGAGCATAACCTAAAAATAGATAAACTTATTCCCGCTTTGGCCATGATGGCCGTTATGTGGGCCCTTATGTCATTTGGGATAGATGGGTTTTCTACATGGTTCGATTCAGGGGAACACCATTTGTTGGAAAATTTCAGCACTTTTGGCCATGGCGAAAAAATGGAGCTTTTAGAGGAAACCTTGTTGCACCATTTGGGAAAAACTGCTGAGATATTGGTGTTTCTTTTAGGTGCTATGACCATTGTGGAGATCATCGACTATTTTGATGGGTTTGCTACCATTAAATCCTTTGTAAAAACGAGGAGCAAGAAAAAAATTCTATGGATATTTTCATTTTTGGCGTTTATACTTTCCGCTATCATAGATAATCTTACTGCAACAATTGTTTTGATTTCCATTCTACAGAAAATTGTTAAGGATAGGGAAGTCAGACTTTGGTATGCCGGTTTAATAATTATCGCAGCCAACGCAGGTGGAGCATGGTCTCCGATAGGTGATGTTACGACAACTATGTTGTGGATTGGAAAAAAAGTGACCACCGCTAATCTTATTGAGCATTTACTTTTGCCTTCATTGTTATGTATGGTCATTCCTTCCTTGATAGCCTCTTTTCTGCCTGCGTTCAAGGGAAAGATAGATCCAGAAGAAGAAGAGCCTCTAAAGTCCAGATTTGGGGCAAAAATGCTCTATCTAGGTTTGGCCGCGATCATCTTTGTACCGATTTTTAAAACAATTACACATTTGCCACCATATGTAGGAATGATGCTTTCTTTGGCGGTGGTTTCGACTTTTGCTGAAATCTATAGTAGTTCAAAGTTTTCCATTTCCAATGTGGACCATGAGAGTGATGAGGCATCGCATCATAGTCCTGTCCACAGTGCACTGACTAAAATCGAGTTGCCCAGTATACTTTTCTTCTTGGGTATTTTGATGGCGGTGGCCGCGTTGGAATCTTTGGGCATGCTTTTCAATTTTGCAGAAGGATTGAAGCAGGGAATGCCTTTGATGGGTACTGAAATGGCCGATACCCATGTTTCCGATTTGGTGATTTTGTTGCTCGGTGTTGGATCGGCAGTTATTGACAACGTGCCATTGGTGGCGGCAAGTTTAGGGATGTTCTCTGAGCCCATGAACGATCAGCTATGGCATTTCATTGCTTATTCAGCTGGAACGGGAGGAAGTATGTTGATCATTGGTTCGGCAGCTGGGGTAGTTGCCATGGGTATGGAGAAAATTGACTTCTTCTGGTATCTTAAAAAGATATCGTGGTTGGCTCTTATCGGGTTCATTGCCGGAGCTGTTTGTTTTATGGTGATGCGAAATTTGTTCTAGAAAAATACTTTAGTTCAAAAATCTCCGTTATAATTGCAACTTAAATTGGGGATTTTATATGAATATGTTTCAAGAAGTGACGGAAGGCGTTGAGGCAACTGCCTCTATTTCCGAAGAAAAGACCTTGTCCGTAATAGACCTTATAGTTAACGGAGGAACAGGAAGCATTATTATCATTATGGTGCTTTTTGTTCTTCTGTTTGTGGCCATGTACATTTATTTTGAACGCATTTTTGCCATAAAGGCAGCGTCCAAAATAGATAAGAATTTCATGAACCAGATTCGTGACCATGTCATGAACGGAAAATTGGAAGCTGCAAAATTGTTGTGTGCACAAACGGATTCCCCCGTTGCCCGACTCATTGAAAAAGGGGTGGCGCGGATAGGAAAACCTCTGGACGATATAAATACGGCCATTGAAAATGCAGGTACCCTAGAAGTGTACAAGCTGGAAAAAAACGTAAGTGTTTTGGCCACGGTGGCAGGTGCCGCTCCCATGATTGGTTTCTTGGGAACCGTAATTGGTATGATTTTGGCATTCCATGAAATGGCAAGTAGTGGAGGGCAGGCAGAAATGGGGTCTTTGGCTTCAGGTATCTATACTGCAATGACTACAACGGTCGCAGGTCTGGTCGTGGGGATTATTGCTTACATAGGTTACAACCATTTGGTGAACAGGACCGATAAAGTTGTTCATAAAATGGAAGCCAATGCCGTAGAGTTTTTGGACCTGTTGAACGAACCTATCTAAGAAGGCCATATGAAATTGAAAGGAAGAAATAAGGTGAGTCCTGAATTTAGCATGTCATCGATGACGGACATTGTGTTCTTGTTATTGGTGTTTTTTATGCTTACTTCCAATGCACCCAATGCTCTGGATTTACTTTTGCCCAAAGCAAAGGGCAAGTCCACAAATACGCAGAATGTTTCGGTTACCATTAATAAGGACCTGGAATATTTTGTCAATAATGAGCAGATCAACAAGGAATACATTGAAATTGAATTAAAAAAGGCACTTGAAGGTCAAGAAAAGCCGACAATCATCCTCAGGGCAGAAGAGAACGTTGCCATTAAAGAAGCTGTCAACGTTATGGATATAGCCAATAGGAACAATTACAAGGTTATCTTGGCAGTGCGTCCAAAATAATGTCCTTTTTAGATACGAGACACAAGAAAAAATCTTTCACGCTTACAACTCTTTTGTTAAGCGCACTTCTTCTATTGCTTTTTTATGTCGGCCTCACCTATCTCGATCCTCCCATTGAAAATGGAATCGCTGTAAACTTTGGCACCATGGATTATGGAAGTGGAGAAGTTCAGCCGATGGAAAAAGTCCGGTCGGAACCACGAGAGTTGGAAAGCGAACCAGTACCAGCAGAACAAGCCGAGCCTGTTCAACCAGAAGAAACTGTTGTGGAAGAAGCTCCTGTGGAAGAGGTGTTGACAAGCAACGATGAGGAGACCATCAAACTAAGACAACAGCAGGAAGCAAAGCGCAAGGCTGAGGAGGAAGCAAAAAAGGCCAAAGCTGAAGCTGAACGTATTGCCAAGGAAAAACGGGAGGCCGAAGAGCGCAAAAGACAAGAGCAAGAAGCGAAGAAAAAAAGTGTGGATGCCCTGATCGGAGGTATCGGAAAATCCGATGGAACGACCACGGGCAGCGAAGGTGACGATAACCGTGCCGGAGACAAGGGCCAACCTGATGGCGATCCTTATGCTTCATCTTATTATGGCGCTCCTGGAAGCGGAACGGGTGGGTATGGCCTAAGCGGCAGGTCACTCGCCAACAAAGGTAAGGTGCAACAAGAATGTAACGAAGAAGGTAGGGTGGTCGTTAGAATTACTGTGGATAGAAATGGGAGGGTGATCAAAGCCGAACCAGGTGTAAAAGGAACTACAAATAATGCACCATGTTTGTTGGAACCGGCCCGCAAAACCGCACTTCTCCATAAATGGAACCCCGATCCCAATGCCCCTGCCCAGCAGATTGGTTTTGTGGTAGTAAACTTTAAATTGGGGCAGTGACCTATAAAGAGACTTTGGACTGGATGTTCGGTCAGCTTCCGATGTACCAACAAAAGGGTGCAGTGGCATTAAATGCCAAGTTGGATAACATTGTTCATTTTTGCAACCTTTTACACAATCCAGAAGATAAATTCAAAAGTATCCATGTTGCAGGTACAAATGGCAAAGGGTCCAGCAGCCATATGTTGGCATCCATTCTTCAAGAAGCTGGCTACAAGGTGGGATTGTATACATCTCCCCACTTAAGGGATTTCCGGGAACGTATCAAAATTAACGGAAAGGTCGTCAGCAAGAAATTCGTAAAGGATTTTATAGCGGAACACAAGACTTTTTTCGAGTACAATGGGCTTTCCTTTTTTGAAATGACCGTAGGGATGGCCTTTAGTTATTTTGCTGTAGAAAAAGTTGATATAGCTGTTATAGAGGTCGGGTTGGGAGGAAGATTGGATTCCACCAACATTATTGTTCCCGAAGTTTCCCTGATTACCAATATTGGGATAGATCATACCCAGTTTTTGGGGGATACACTTGAAAAAATCGCATTGGAGAAGGCCGGTATCATAAAACCCAAAGTTCCTGTTGTTGTTAGCGAGACCCAGCCTGAAACGAGAACAATCTTCAATTTGATTGCACATCAACTAAAATCCGAGATAGTTTTTGCCGATAAGGAATCCATTCCGGAATATGAAACCGATTTATTGGGTGAATATCAAAAAAAGAATATCAACGGAGTGGTGGCGTGTATCCATCAGTTGAAAAACTTTGATGTCTCCGATGATGAAATTTCTGAAGGGCTCAAAAAAGTTGTGGAAAACACGGGGCTTTTGGGCAGATGGCAGATATTACAAAATAATCCGTTGGTGGTCTGTGATACGGCACATAACAAAGAGGGGCTTCAATTGGTTTTGAAGCAGGTGGAAAAACAGTCATACGATCAACTCCATATTGTACTTGGTTTTGTAAATGACAAAGATGTAAAATCGGTTCTTGCCCTATTTCCCAAAGAGGCCAAATATTATTTTGTTAAGCCAAATATCCCAAGAGGTATGGATGCTTCTCGACTACAAGAGTTGGCTAAAGAAGAGCAACTCAGTGGCAAGGTGTGCAAGTCCGTGGAAAAAGGTTTGCGGAAAGCTTTGAAGAAAGCAGGCAATAGGGATATGATCTATGTGGGGGGCAGTACTTTTGTTGTGGCGGAGGGAATTTGATTTGTTTAGAGCCCCAAGTTGCTAAAAAAACTGGATTTATAACTTTCCCCTATAGGAATCCTCATGTCGTTGATTACGATACGGTTCCGTTGGACCGTTTTAATACAACTGATGTTTACCACAAAGGATTTATGTACCCTTACAAATTGGTTGGTAGGAAGTTTGTCCAGTATCTCTTTGAAGCTCATAAGGGTCAGTATTGCTTTGTTCGTATTTTTCACATGGATTTTTAAATAGTCTTTTAAACCTTGGATGTATTCAATGTCATCAAGGTTTATTTTTACGCTTTCGTACTCAGCTTTCACAAAAATATACCCTGGGTTTGCTGTGTTTGAATCACCATAGGAAGGGAAGACATTATCGTTCAATTTGGTGGGGGATTTGCGGTAGGCCAAAATTTCTTTTGCTCTTGAAATGGCTTTTATAAATCGATTGTAGGGGATAGGTTTTACCAGGTAATCTATGGCATTGAGATTGAAGCCTTCTACCGCGTATTGCGAATAGGCTGTGGTAAAAATGAACAAAGGAATATTGTCCAATGAATTTATGAAATCTATACCGTTCATTTGCGGCATTTCAATATCACAGAAGATAAGGTCTATTTTCTTTTCCTTGATTACAGAAATTGCTTCCAACGAATTTGTGAAGGTATCCTCCAGTTCAATAAAATCCAATTTTTGGCAATATTCCATGAGCACATCTATGGCCAAAGGTTCGTCGTCTATAATAATACACTTCATGGTCTGTAGTTTTGAGGTTAATTCAAATGGAGTGTCAGGTCCACCAAGTATGTCTCGCCGTCATCGGTAATTTGCAATTTATGGGAATCCGGGTACAATAGTCTTAAGCGGTTTTTTATGTTCTCCAATCCCACTCCTGAGTTTTTGTTGTTTTTCCTGTGCACACCTATCTTGTTCTCCACCTTAAAATGGATGATGTTTTCTTCAATCAGAAAATTGATGCTTACATAGGTTGTCCCCTTAAAGTCCGTCCCGTATTTAAAAGCGTTTTCAATAAAGGAAATAAACAATAGCGGCGGAACCTCTTTTCCCTTGTCCTCTCCAGAAATTTTCAAATGCACATTGACACTGTCAGATAATCGTAAACGTTGTAATTGCACATAATTTTTGATGTATTCCAGTTCTTTGTTCAACGGAACCATGTCCTTGTCCGCCTCATAAAGCATATACCGCATTAATTCCGATAGGGATATGATGGCCTCGGATGTACTGTTGGAATTCTTTACGGATAGGGAGTAAATGGCATTTAGCGAGTTGAATAGAAAGTGGGGGTTTAACTGGGTCTTTAAAAATTGAAGCTCAGAGTTCACTTTTTCATTTTCAACTTTCTTGCGCAGGTCCTCATTTTTTCTCCATTCCACGTATAAACGCAACAAACCGCTTATAAATATCGGGGTACTTAAATTGATCATGATGAACAACTGACCGATAAACCCTGTTGGTCGTCTTAGACCTCTTCCTTCTGGTGGAAAGGGTGGTTCTTTTGGCTCTGGGCTAAAACCAAAATCAATGATCAGCCCTGCAACGGCTATTAAAAGAATACAGATTACGATGTATAGGGCCGTATTTTTTTTTAACAGTAGGCGAGGTACCAAAAAAAAGTAATTGAAGTAAAAAAGAACAACGGTGAGAACCAAACGTACCGGTAGATTGGGAGGTACTTGCCTTAACTGAAAAAAGAACGGAAACAGGAAAAAACCATAGAACAGCGCCCATAGGAAGAAATGGATAAAAAAAAGCTGTATGTGCCTACGTTCAATGGTCATTTGGATGCTTTATGGATACAAACTTAAAACGTTTAGTTGTTCGAGCTCTTCTTTTTTAATATAAGGTTTTGTTCCGGCATTTATTTTTTCCAAAACCAAGTTGGCGACCTTTTGGGCATCTTGGGAAGTTTTAAAAGGTTTTTTGCCTTTTATGGCTGGAATAAATTCTTGTTGGACCAAAAGTTTGTCCCCACTGTATATTTGATAGCCATACCCGCCATCTACCTTTATGATCTCTTTGGATAACATCGGTAGGTCATTGTGACTTTCATTGAAAAGTCGTGTAGCTCCATAAAAAAAGAGGCATAGTAACAATGCAGAGGTAACAATTTTTGTGATGTTTTTCATGGCTATATTTAATTTGAATGGGGTCAAGGTTCTGATTCCTTGACCCCAATTAACACAAACTAGAACTGATTAATTAAAAATCAATCTTCATCATCATATTCTTCAAAAGGGAAAAATTCGTCCAAATCGTCCAAGTAGAGGGTTCCTGTACGCCCCATTCCAATAAAAGCTCTTGAGGAGTTTGAAAAGGCTATGGCATCTTGTCGTGTAGATCCTTCATAACTGGTTTTTTCTTCCCAAGTGTCGGTGGAAGGATCATATTCCCAAACTGTATTGGTGGCACCATTTTGCTCACCACAAGCAATATACCCATAACCGTTGAGTTCAAAGCCTACTGCATTGCTTCTTTCCACATTATAATCATCCTCTTCGTCCAGGTCCAATTTTTTGGTCCAAGTTTCGGTTGAAGGGTCAAATGCCCAGAAATCCTCCAGATAGATCCCATTGGAAATACCTGTTCCGAAATAGACAATTCCATCGATGGTAAATGTCGTGGCAGACCTTCTTTTGTTGCCTCCAAAACCTTCCAATTCTGTCCAAGTATCCGTTGAGGGGTCGTACTTCCAAAAATCTTTCATGTCATTTTCACCATCGTACCCAGTTCCAAAATATCCGTAACCATTGGCTCCGAAAGCCACTGCACTTCTTCTTGTAATACCATCAGGAAGGGAAGCTATTTGGGTCCAACTGTTGGTTGATGGGTCATAGGAGTAAAAATCACCCAGTTCATCCACCCCATCATAACCAGTGCCAATGTAGCCTTTCCCATCTATCTGGAAGCCGACGGCCGCATTTCTTTCCACGCCCGGAAAATCCGCCTTTTGGGACCAATAATCACCATCTATATTATAGGCCCAAAAAGAGTTTAGATAATCATCACCATCATAACCGGTTCCCATATAGCCAATATTATCGATTACGAAACCGGCAACACTGCTTCTGGGGGTACCATCAAAAACAGAACGATCTACCCAATTTCCCAACTCATCATCATCATCATCGCTGGAACAACTATAAAAAGAGATTATAGGTATTGCGATAAAGAATACCAGCTTAAACATTTCAACTGTTTTTTTCATGCGTGACATTTAAATTTTGGCCAAAGTTAATTTTGATGTCAAAGCAAATGGAAAGGAATATATAAAGTCCTTGATTTAACGTATGAATTGGTAAAAACTCTCTACGAACAGGGCTGTAGGGTTTGTCGTGAAAATTCCCCACTTTGTCATAAAAGACGAAAGGTTGGTCTATTCCCATTTTTGAGCCTTTAAACTCCACTTACTTTTGGCTCAAACAAATGATTATGGGAAGAGTTTTTTGGCTTCTGGGCCTATCAGTTTTAATGTTTTGTTCGTGCAGTTCCGAGAATTACAATTCATCGGATTTTTTGGCAGGAGAGGCATTTACTGATAGCAATATGCGAGTAGTGCTCATAGATACCATTTCAGCAGCAATTTCCACCATGAAATTCGATAGCATTGTTACCAGTGAATCCAGTAGGATCTTGGTAGGAAGATATAATGACCCTGAGTTTGGAACAGTGCAATCATCCAGTTATATGGCATTGGTCCCATCTACGTTTACCATAGATTCGGAGGCGGAATACGATAGTATTGCGCTCTACATGAAATTTGATACCTATTACTACAACGACACGCTACAGACCAACACACTGCACGTGAAACGATTGTCATCCACCTTGAAACCACAGGAGGGGGACTATCTATATAATGTTAGTGAAGCAGCGTACTATGAAGAGGATATTGGTCTGTCCTCGTACCAGCCACGACCGCTGGATAGTGACACTTTGGAGATTTTGCTTTCTGATGAGTTGGGAATGGATCTGTTCGAGAAATTCCAGGAAAAGGAAATAACGACTGCCGATCAGTTCAGGGATTACTTTAAAGGGATAGCCCTGATTCCAGATCAAGGGGATGACGGTTCCGTGATTGGGTTTTCCAAAACTTCTGATGCAACGTTTGTACGATTATATTATAGTGAGGCCGAAGAAACGGAAAGGGTGCAAAGTTATTTGGATATAAATTTGGATGAATATTCATCCACAACACCGTTTTTTAATCAAATAATCTCGGAGAACCCCAATGAATATCTCCAATTGTTGACAGACCAAGAAATAAATTTGAGTTCCGAAGATACCGATAACCTCAGTTATGTTCAATCTGGGATTGGTATTGCCACACGGATCGAATTTCCCTACATAAAAAACATTTATGATATAAAGGGACAGGGCACCATTTTGGATGCCGTACTTAAAATAAAGCCATTGCCAGGTTCTTATGATGACAATCTTATACTAAAGGATACATTATCTGTATATGTGGTGGACCAAAACAATGATCTTACCTCACAGTTGCTGATTGCTGAAACTACGGCGGTGACCGGAATCCTAAACAGGGACAATGAGGAGTTCAATGATATTTATTATGAATTTTCGTTGGGAAATTACATCGAAGATCTGTTTACCACGGAATTGGAAACAGAGGAAGCATTGATCCTGTTGCCCAATGATTATAACTCCGCCGTAGACCGGTTTATCCTCAATGGGATGGACGGTTCCGAATACAGTGCGGTACTGGAACTAACTTTTGCGATTTATGATGAGGAAGATGATTAAATTTTTACTGGTTACAGGAGTGTTTCTGGTCCATTCATGGATGATGGCACAATCAGAGAGCTTGACAAGTTCACCTTATTCCCTTTATGGATTGGGGGTTATTAACCAAACAAGTATCGGAAAATCCAATGGTATGGGGTATACAGGTATCGGATTGCGGACCGATACCGAAATAAACAATTTGAACCCATCCAATTTTGCATTGATTCCGCAAAACTCCTTTTTTTATGACATAGGGGTGGTTGGCGAGTTGAACAGTTATAGCAACTCAAGCGATAACGAATCCAAAACGACTTTGAACTTTTCCAATCTCGCTTTTGCTTTCAGAATTGCCGATAGGTTGGGTGCGGGGGTTTCTTTGGTGCCCTATACCGATGTTGGATATACTTTGGTAGGGTTGGAAACAAATATTGAAGGCTCCAACGAAACCTTTGAGAGTAGTGTTACAGGTGTGGGAGGGCTCAACGACCTCAGTGTAAATGTAGGTTACGGTCTGTCGGATTCCTTTAGACTTGGACTTAAGGCATCCTATCTTTTTGGAAATATTGAGGAAACAGAAGGCTTTTCTATAAGCAGTAGCTATTTCCAATTGGATGAGGTTACCAATTACAGTGGTGTCCGGATAGGATTGGGAATGCAGTATGATATTTTCAAGGACTTTACTTTTGGCAGTACCGTTCAGCTCCCTGTTTCACTTTCCGGCAATTTGACACGTTCGGTATACAAGACCTTGGATGGTGTAGAGATCCAGGTAGAGGATGAGGAAAGTGATACGGTCTCCGATTTTAAACTTCCTTTG
Source organism: Allomuricauda sp. (assembly GCF_002699205.1). Taxonomy (GTDB): domain Bacteria; phylum Bacteroidota; class Bacteroidia; order Flavobacteriales; family Flavobacteriaceae; genus Flagellimonas. The sequence goes on along the minus strand of NZ_PABT01000035.1, from coordinate 233,037 downwards.
GAGCTTGGTTTTGGGTTCAGTACAAAACTCATGAACTCTTTTACATTATCTGCTGATTATAAACATAATTTTTGGGATGCCACCGAACAGTCCGAAAGCGTAGGGACTTACATGGACCAAGACATTTACGCAGTTGGGGTGGAATACTTAAAAAACGCAAGAGGTTTTAAATATTGGGATCGTGTTCGTTATCGTGGTGGTTTCAACTATGACAATGGTTACCTTGCCATTAACGACAATAAGGTCGATGGCTACACATTGACCGCGGGACTCGGATTACCGGTAGGGCGTGCCAGCAATTCCATGTTGAATATATCCTACGCTTACGGTAGTAAAGGACAGATACAAAATATCCTTGTTAAGGAAAATTACCATACCATTACAGTTAATTTTAGCTTGGAGGATCTTTGGTTCAAAGAGAGGAAAATTAATTAAGAAAAAAGGGATGATTCTTTTTTGATTTTTCTTTTTGGTAATGAAAAAACTATTATATATTTGCACTCCCATTTAGGAAATTGAATGGGCGCTTAGCTCAGTTGGTTCAGAGCACCTCGTTTACACCGAGGGGGTCGGGGGTTCGAATCCCTCAGCGCCCACTTTTAGAGTTTAAACAAAAACAAAACCTTGCATATCTTATTGATTTGCAAGGTTTTGACGTTTTAGGCCTTTATTTGAATTGGTTTGATTTGATATGTTTTGGTTTGCAATTCGGTTAGTAAATTTTTTTGTGAAAAGTGTTAACCGAATAAGCCTGTAAATTACTATATTACAGCAACTTAGTATTTGACTTTCGTAGGTGATTTTCGTTCAATTTAACACAAAACCTATGAGAACTCGGTCTACATTTTCAATCAGTTTTTGGATAAGCACTGCCCGGCGGAATGACGGAACCGCTAAGATTTATGCCCGTATCACCGTTGATTCACAACGAGTTAACATGAGCCTCAAATACACCATTCCTGCAGAAAGTTGGGACCGAAAGGGATCGAGGGTTCTGGGGCGCACAACGGAAGCGCAGGAAATCAACGCCTATTTAATGGAGGTTGAAACCGAACTTTTCCAATGCTACCGTGAATTACGATCCAAAACAACCCACATTACACCGCAAATGGTCAAGGCGAAGTATTTCGGGGAGGATGAGAACCAAATGACGTTAACAGCCCTATTTGAGCACCATAACCTCCATGGCGCACATAATCTGGGTAAAGCGACCCTGAGCCATTATAAAACCACCCAGAAGTATTTATTGGGCTATCTGAAGAAGCACTATAAATGTGATGATTACAGATTGTCACAGCTCAACCATCAGTTTGTTGTGGGTTTCGAGACCTACTTGCGAAAACTACACCCTATTCACCATCATGGTAGACTTTCGAACAACGGAGCAATGAAACATATCCAACGTTTGAGAAAGATGGTCAGAATGGCTGTAAACAATGAATGGATAGAAAAATATCCTTTTCAAAAATTTAAGATTAGGATGGAGAAAAAGGAAAGGGATTTTTTGACCTTGGAAGAATTACGTAAAATTCTGGATTTCCAAACCAAGATTGAACGGTTACGAATTGTAAAAGACTTATTTGTTTTTAGTTGCTACACGGGCATTGCCTATTGTGATATAATGAACCTTAATGAGGACAATCTAGTATTGGGTATCGATGGAAAGCATTGGATAAGTACAAAAAGACAAAAGACCAAGAACAGCTTCAAGTTGCCTTTAATGGGACCGGCATTGTCGATTGTTAAGAGATATCACTATCATCCGAAAAGGCGTACAAATAAATTATTTCCCAGAATTTCCAATCAAAAATTAAATAGCTATCTGAAGGAGATTGCGGATTCATGCCATATCAATAAACACATAACTTTCCATATGGCGAGACACACCTTTGCCACCACCATTACATTAAGCAATGGAGTACCTATCGAGACGGTTTCCAAAATATTAGGACATTCAGAATTGGCCACGACCCAAATTTATGCGCGGGTCTTGGATAAAAAAATCAGTGAGGATATGAGTGGTTTGGAATCAATTCTGGAATCTAATTTCTCAGATTCAATTGATGATAACGAGAAGTTTGGTAACTCTGTCTTTTAACCTTGAGAATTCATTGCAATGATTAGGGTGCCGAAACTATCGAAGATTTTTAGTCCCAATCTTACCCAGACTTTTGCGCTTGGTTCCTATCGGGTTTTTGTAGTGTTCGGGAAGATAAGCGTTGAGCAAAAAACTGATAGGGCGCAATCTACAACCTGCTTTGGCAAAAGTTTTCTATTTAGCGTCGCCTTGGCGACACTAAGTTGAAAAGCAAGAGGATAGCGCGCTAAAGCGGCGCTATTGATTCATTTTCCTTCGGAAAAGCCCTGTTTGTAAGGGTTTTTGGAAATGTTTGAATTCAGAGATTACGGTTTTTATTGTTGCAAAAACGTTGAAAGTACATGTAATTACTGAACAAAATTGTAACAATTGAGCCCTTTAAAACATGTATTATGGACGATTTTAGAGCAGTACGAATAAAGAAAAGGACACTATTAAGATTCAAGGTCTTTTCAAGAAAAGTGGGCAAGAGTTATTCCCATACCTTGGATATGGTAATGGACTTTTTTGAGTGGCACGGTTTTATGCCATCTGAAAGATTTGAAAAGAGCATAGGTCAAGAGATCATTAAAAACAGGAAACGGACAGATGCGGTCATTGCCATAATCAGGGACATTGAAAAGAACCAAACCTTGCCCACCATTGGTATGATGCAGGCCCTGTTCAATCAGGAATTGGACAATGATGAAGATGGGGATGATTTTCTTGAGGACATGATCGAAAAGAATCCACCAAAGCCAGACCCAGTGTTCGAGGGTGAAGTAACTGTTCCGAAAATCAAGTATGATCGGTTGGAGGAAAAGGCGGCCTCGCTCCAATCGGATTTAAATAGTATACTTGATAATGTCAAGGTGGTCAAGAGCAGTTTTGGGAAAAGCTATCTGAAGCTTGAAATAACGGAAGGGCGGTTGGAACGATATAGACGTGAAGCAAACAGACCATTGGATTACCTCAAATGATGAGGAGACTATATCGTTAATAGATAAAATTGCCTCGCTCAGTAAGGTTAGTTTGGCAAGATTTGGGGCTTGCAGCACTCCACTTCGTTGCGTTCGCCCTTATATCGATTTCTATTTCATACCAAGGTTTTGAGAGCATTTTGTTTAAAACGAACATAGATTCCACTGAAAAACGTCTTCACGGATTCTATATAGTTTCCTATCTTTGAATCAGATGCGAAAATACCGAAACATAAAGGCACTTTTCTTTCTGGGGATACTCAGTATGCTTTTGATGCACAAAGTAGTACCACACTGGCATCATCAACATGTAGAGGAGCATCATCATGATGTGGCACATAACCATCACGACCATCATTCCGATGAAACGGAAAAAGAAAATCCAACAAAAGGATTCCTGGATTGGTTTTTTGAAATGCATGCCCATACCAATACCACGACCGATATATTGGTATTGAAGCAAAGAACAGTCGAAAAAGTTTCCGTAGAAAAATTAATAGCAAAAACGCGATTTCCTAAGCTGGTCATTTATACTTTTTATAAATCAGATACCATAGTTAAGAAATGGTATCGTCCACCAGACAAGCTTCGAAAAGCGTATTTATTCAATTATTCACTCCGGGGACCCCCTTCATTAGGTTAATCAAGAAGGCAAACTGATTCCACTAGTAATTGGATCAGTTTGTTTGTTTCTCAATTTTTGATAAACCTAAACAAAATCATTATGAAATTTAAATTCGTATGCGCTCTTTGCGTATACCTGTTTTTTGGTAAAGTGTTTTCACAATCCACTGAGATGGAGAAAGTACTAAGCCAAATAGAACAGAACAATAAAGAGTTGAAGGCCTACCAGTCATATATCAATGGGCAGCAACTGTTAAATGAAAGTGGCAACAATTTACCGAATCCAGAAGTTCTTGGGTATTATTTACCGTTTGGTGAACACCAATCGGACGATTATTCAGAATTTGAAGTATCACAATCCTTTGAGTTTCCCACAGTGTATTTGGCACGCAATAAATGGAACAAGCTTCAAGAGGATCAATTGGAAGCGATGTATACCAAAAAGCGTCAAGAAATATTGTTGAATGCGAAGAAGGGTTTGATCAATCTGAACATGCTTCGAAAAAGGCTGGAGATTGAAGAGGTCCGGAAAACCCAAAGTTTGGAGGTCTTCCAACAAATCCAGGAAATGTACAATAAGGAACAGGTTGGAATTTTGGATCTCAACAAGGCTAAAGTAGCTTGGATACAGGAACAGTTTGTTGTGGAACAGATACAAGCAGATATACAAAACCAACTGACCGAATTGCAAACGCTAAATGGTGGCCAATCCATTGAAATGAATGATTTGCAGTTGGACAGTCCTGTCCAATTACAAAGCATTGAGACAATTTGGAGTGAAAAACTGGCCAATGACCCAAGATTGACTGAACTTCAAGCTAATGAAGCTTCTGCTTTCCAGAACGTCAAACTGGAAAAGAACAAAGTCCTTCCTAATATCTCATTGGGATATAACTACCAAGGTGTGAATGGCAATGATTATTCTGGGGTATTTGGCGGTTTGTCCATTCCCTTATGGAACAGTAAAAACAAAGTCAAGGCGGCGAAGGCCGACTTTGAGTATCAGCAAACCAATTCAGAAGTAACAAGGGCATTGATGTATTCACAATTTCAACAAGAATACAACCAGTACCTTTTGTTGTTCAACAAATACACCGAATATCAAGAAACCCTATCCAACCTAGATAGCGAAGCACTTTTATTTAAAGCCTATAGTCTGGGGGAATATTCCTTTTTGGAATATTATATGGAAGTTCAGTTTTATCGGGATGCAACCGATAGGATGTTGGAAATGGAAAAACAATTACAGCAATTACAAGCACAATTATTAATACATCAATTGTAACACCTTAAAAAACAAAAAGATGAAAACAGTATCAAAAATTTTAATGGCATCAATGGTAATCATTGCAATAGGAATTACAGGATGTCGCGACACCAAAAAAGAAGAACCCAAAGACGACCATGGACATACCCATGGGGAAGGTGCAGACCATAAGCACGAACAGGAAGAAGTTAAACAAGAGGAATTTACCATGGATAAGGACTCCGTAAAAACTGAAGAGGGCACCCATACCCACGAGGACGGAGAAACACACCACGATCACTAAAAAACAATTCAATGAAAAAGTATTTAATAATTGTGCTTGCCTTAATGGCAACAGCTTGTAAACAAAATAACGAAGAAGATCATGCCCATAACCCAGATGGCAGCCATGTAGGGGATGAAACGCCTCGTTTGGATTATACCATTTGGACAGATGACACCGAACTGTTTGTAGAGTTCCCAGCATTGATTGTTGGACAACCGAGCAAGTTCGCCGCACATTTTACTGTATTGGACAAACATCAGCCAGTACGGGAAGGTTCGGTTACGGTAAGTCTGGTCAAAGGAGAAAAAGGAATACGGTCAACTGCGGACGCTCCCTCGTCACCAGGTATATTTTCTCCACTGCTTCAGCCCACAGGATCTGGGGAACATCAATTGATTTTTGATCTTACCACCCCGCAATACACTGATAAAATCGTAATCGAGGATATTATGGTCTATGCCAGTTTGGACGAAGCCAAAGAAGCTTTGGGTGAAGCGGGAGAGGATGGATCCATTTCATTTTTGAAAGAACAGGCTTGGAAAACAGCTTTCCAAACTGAACCTGTAACAAAAGGTGAAATATATGATGTTATCAAAACCTCTGGGGTTTGGCAGCCAGCCCAAGGGGCATTAAAAACAATGGTGGCAACGGCCAACGGAACCGTCAACTTCTCAACTTTAAACCTTACAGAGGGTATGGAGGTAACAAGAGGACAATTGCTATTAAACGTGAGCAGCCAAGGACTGGCATCCAATAATTTAAGTGCCGAGGTGGCCAAAGCAAAGGCTAATTATGATCAGGCAGCATCGGAATACAACAGAAAAAAGGAACTCTACGAGAGCAAGATCATTCCAAAGGCTGCATTTGAAAAAGTGGAAAGTAATTATGCCATAGCAAAAGCAGAATATCAATCCATTGCTTCGGGAGTGTCGGGAGACAGTAAACAGATTCGAGCACCTTTTAATGGTTTCATAAGATCTGTAAATGTGGCCAATGGTGATTATGTAGAGCAGGGAGCTGTATTGATCAGTGTGGCAACAGAGGATTCAAAAGTGTTGAAATCGCAGATTGCACCCACCTATGGTTTGACCATGGAAAATATCAAAGGTTTATGGTATCAAACGGAAACTGGTGATTGGAAAAATATTTCAGATTCAGATGGTGAAATCCTATCCATTTCAAAAGATGTGGAAATGGAGAGTCCATTGATTTCAGTATTTGCCAGAGTGAACGACATTATTGCAGTTCCAGACGGTAGTTTAACCCAAGTACAGATTGCAATGGGTGATGGTAAACAAACCACAATTGTTCCCGAATCGGCCTTACTGGAAGATTACGGTAACTATTCGGTTATGGTGCAACTTTCGGGAGAAAGCTTTGAACGGAGATCAATTACCATAGGTAAACGCAATGGTGAAAATGTAGAGGTCTTAAAAGGTTTGGAAGCTGGTGATGTTGTGGTAACCACAGGTGCGTATCAGGTAAAAATGGCTTCCATGTCAGGAACAACCCCTGCACATGGCCATGAACATTAAAAAGCAAAAATTATGTTGACTAAAATATTAAATAGTTCCCTACATAATCGTTTGCTGATTTTGTTGGGAGCCGTAGTGTTGAGTGTATTGGGAGTGTACTATGCAAAAACAATGAATGTTGATGTATTCCCAGACCTCACAGCACCTACGGTAACCATTCTTACCGAAGCCCATGGCATGGAATCGGAAGAAGTGGAAAAACTGGTGACCTATCAATTGGAAACCGCCCTGAACGGTTCGCCCAATGTAAGACGTATTCGCTCCTCATCGGCAGCGGGTATTTCCATTGTCTGGGTGGAATTTGAATGGGGTACGGATATATATCGCGCGCGCCAAATTGTAAGCGAACGCATCCCGATGGTTCGTGAAAATCTGCCTGAAGGTATCGGCGCACCAACTATGGCACCTATTTCATCCATCATGGGAGAAATCATGTTATTGGGTGTCACCTCCGATAGTTTGTCACCTATGGAATTACGTACCCTATCCGACTGGACGATTCGCCCACGCATCAAGGCAATAGGAGGAATCGCCAATGTGGTGGTTATTGGTGGTGAGTACAAGCAATACCAAGTATTTGCCAATCCCGAAAAGCTGAAGCACTACAACGTGAGCTTGTCAGAACTGGTAGAGCACGTTAAGGAAGCCAATGTAAATGCTCCTGGTGGTATAGTGAATCAGTACGGCAATCAATACATCATTAAAGGAAGTGGCAGGGCCTATGCTTTGGAAGATTTACAGGAAGCTGTTTTAAAGCAAATCAACGGTCAGACCATTAAAATCAAAGATGTAGCTACCGTACAGATCGGGGCATCGGACAAGATTGGAGATGGCTCATTGAATGGGAAGGAATCAGTGATTTTGACCATTTCTAAACAACCCGATGTCAATACTTTAAAATTGACCGAACAATTGGATGAGGCTATTGCAGATTTGCAGAAAACCCTGCCAAAAGGGGTAGAAATCAAAAGCCAGATTTTCAGACAGGCTGATTTTATTGAAGCTTCCATAAGCAATCTAAATTCGACATTGTTGGAAGGTGCATTTTTCGTGGTTATTGTATTGTTCATTTTTTTGATGAACTGGCGTACCACGGTAATTTCTTTGTTGGCAATTCCCATTTCATTATTAGTATCAATCATCATCTTAAAACTAATGGGATATACCATAAACACCATGAGTTTAGGCGGTATGGCCATTGCCATTGGTGCTTTGGTGGATGATGCGATTATTGATGTGGAAAACGTTTATAAACGTTTGCGAGAAAACAGTCGTTTACCAAAAGAAGCACAACAATCGGTAATTACCGTAGTACGTGATGCTTCCGTGGAAATTCGAAGTTCCATCATCATAGCGACCTTGATCATAATTGTTTCGTTCGTGCCTCTGTTCTTTTTGAGTGGAATGGAAGGTAGATTATTACAACCGCTCGGGATTGCTTTTGTAACATCTGTATTAACTTCCTTGATTGTTGCAGTTACAGTAACCCCTGTGCTATGTTCGTATTTGCTGAACAACGAAAAGCTGTTGAACAAGCAAGCCGAGGGCACAAAAGTGGAACAATGGCTTCAAAAACGTTATGCAAACACACTCGACAAGGTGATCAAGTTCCCAAAGACGGTGATAGGTGTAACTGTGATTGCTTTTGTTTTGAGTTTGGCATTGGCAACCCAATTGGGAAGGAGTTTTTTGCCTGAGTTCAATGAAGGTTCATTGGTGATCAGTGCGGTTGGTCCTCCTGGTATGTCTCTGGAAGAAAGTAACAAGGCTGGGAAACAAATAGAAAACTTGTTGTTGGAAATGCCCGAAGTTGAAGTGGTGACCCGCAGAACTGGCCGAGCGGAACTGGACGAACACGCACAAGGGGTCAATGCTGCCGAAATTGATGTGCCATTTATATTGGATGGTAAAACCAAAGAAACGTTTTTCGAGGAAGTCCGTACCAAATTGAGTGTGGTGCCCGGGGTTAACATTACCCTTGGGCAGCCTATTGCACACCGTATAGACCATATGCTATCGGGAACGCGTGCCAATATTGCGATCAAAATTTTTGGCTCTGACTTACAACGTTTGTTTGAATTGGGAAAACAGGTGGAGCAAAACATCAAATCCATTGATGGATTGGCAGACGTGGCGGTTGACCAGCAAATAGAAGTTCCCCAAATTCGGATCAAACCCAAACGCCAAATATTGGCAGCATACGGAATGACAGTTGGCAATTTGATGGAACAAGTGGACATTGCGTTTGCTGGTGAGGAAGTAGGCGAAATCTATGAGGGCCAACAATATTTCGATTTGGTGGTACGCTACGAAAAACCCTTTCGTGATAATATTGAGAACTTCAAAAATACCTTGGTAAGCCTTCCTAATGGCGGACAGACCGTGTTGGGTGAATTGGCGACCATAGGATCTGTAAGCAGCCCAAATACTATCAGTCGAGAAGATGTCCAGCGTAAGATTGTTATTGCCGCCAATGTACAGGGCAGAGATCTTCGAAGTGCTGTAAACGAGATTGAAGACGTGGTCAACAGTACCATTAACTTTCCTGAAGGGTATCGTGTACAATACGGCGGACAGTTTGAAAGTGAATCCAAAGCATCTCAATTGTTATTGGTCACTGCATTTTTGGCCATTGGTATCATTTTCCTGTTGCTGTATTATGAGTTCAAAAATGTAAAATTGGCCTTTGTGGTGCTCATCAATTTGCCTCTGGCATTGATTGGTGGTATTTTAATCGTGTATTTCACATCTGGAATCGTAAGTATTGCAGCAACCATTGGATTTATAAGCTTGTTCGGTATTGCAACCCGAAATGGTATTCTTTTGGTATCTCGATACGAAGATTTGCGACAAGAAGGGAAAACAGGAATAGATCTGATTAAAACCGGGGCATTGGATAGGTTAAACCCTATTCTGATGACGGCCTTTACCACAGGGTTGGCATTGATTCCTTTGGCCTTGAAAGGAGGCCAACCAGGCAGTGAAATACAAAGCCCGATGGCCGTGGTCATTTTGGGAGGGTTGCTATCTGCGACCCTTTTGAACCTAATTGTAATTCCTTGTGTTTATGAATTGGTGATTAGCAAAAATAAATAAAAAGGAAATTGGGCTACTTCATATTGGAGCAGCCCACTTAATTTTTAAAAGGAAAATGACACGCTAAAAGCCGGTTTAATATTTTATGGTTAATTTTATAGTCTACGAAGGTAGAGTATTATAAATTATCTGTAATTCGGTTAGTAACCAAAGCATAAGCAAGGATAAACTCAATAAAAACAAGGGGTTGCAGGGATGGTTCGAATCCCTCAGCGCCCACATTAAGTTTAAACAAAAACAAAGCCTTACAAATCAATAAGATTTGTAAGGCTTTGTCGTTTTAGGACATCATTTGGGTCTGTAATTCGTTCAATTTAATACTAAACCCATGGGAGTCCAGTCAACATTCTCAATCAGTTTCTGGATAAGTACGAAAAACAAAAGACCAAAACAGCTATAAGTTATCTTTAACGGGGCCTGCTTTATAGATTATCAAGAGATACCGGTACCATTCAAAAAGGGAGAGAGATAAATTATTCCCAGGGATTTCCAACCAAAAGTTGAACAGTTATCATCCACTCTATAGGTCGATGATAACTGGATTCGTTGATTTTGATATGGAACATTATATCGATAAGGTTATATTGGGCCGGAAGTAACCGACCATACATTTTAAATATGTGTGGAGCATGGCCGTTTAGTTTTACCTAAGCCTGTTCCGTAAAGTCCGAAATATAGCAGATAGCTACTCTTTTAAAAAAGACTCTTCCCTATTGATGTGCAATTGGACATGTTCATTGATCATATGCTCTGTTATTGCCTTCAATGTCCTGCCGTTGACGGGGTGCAAACCCGGAGCGGTATAATACTCCATTTCTCCATTACGGTCCTTGAAATACCAAATTAGGGGTTGGTTGGTCTGTTCGGAAAAAAACTGGGTGGCCATGGTGACCTTCACTTTTTTGAAACTTTTCAATTTGACCGGATCAAGGGGGACGATCGGTGTGCCATAGTTGGATAGGGACCCTGTGTCACAGGAAATGGGGATGTACAGTGAATCGGCCCAGGTCATGCAGTTTTCATGGCTTGGTGTATTCCCTCTTTTTACAGACCAGATAAATAAAATCCCCACAATGGCAAGTATGCCCGCAAGGATCCTCAAAAAGGGCTTGGTACTTTTGATTGCCGAAGGGTTGGGTTCCCCTGTGCCACTGGTATCGGGAGGGGTGATTGCCCGTTTTACATAATCGGAAAAATTTTCAAACCCCAGGTAATTGCACAACAGGTCGATACTATCTTCCTGTAATTTGTAATTGGGGTTGGTCTTTTTTACATATTTGTCATAGGCCCGTTCCAGGGTCTTGGAACTCAGGTTGGTTTTTTCAGCGATATGTCTGGCCAAGGCAAATCTCGTGTGTGAAACAGTCTCCTGCTTGGCCTTTTTAAATACTTCTTGGACCAGATTTTCAATCCTTTTGTCTCCCATGATGGTTAAAAATACAAAATTCCCATGGATGGATTCTCAACTGATTCGCTTGTGAGCCCTTGATATCATTGGTGTCTAAAACTTGTCCATTACAAGTCCGATCCTTGTCTGCAATCTTGATCGGCACTTCAATTTACTTTGTCCCAGAAAATGAATCCGCCATGTCTTGCTCACATGGTTTTCCGGAAAATTCATTTTTATGGAATGCTGTAGTGCGACCTGTACAAGGTGCATTGGAAAGTAGCCTATACGGTCGCCTGCAGTTTTCTCTTTCCACAAACAGCAACGGAGTACTCCAATACTCAACGGTGGTTGAAAGGTAAAAATCATTTCCGGGAAATTCCGGACAACCACCTCTTTGTTCAATCCTAAAATTTCATAAAGATGAGAAAAGTCCATTTGGCCCTATTGGCCGTTGTATTGAATATGTTCTTGTTCTCCTGCTCCGATACGGATGCTGCGGAGACTGAGGCCCTATACCATAGGGTCGCAACCGAGGGTGATGACCAAGATCCAACCCCTGATCCACCTCCACCACCACCGGGAGGAGGTTCTGAGTAAGAATAATTTTACTAATTTGAGCCATGCCTGGATTTGGGCATGGCTTTTTATTTTTTTATAAACTAACCTTTGATCCTTGAAGCAGTTTTTATTCCTTGTCCTACCGACCATTTGTGTTTGTTGTGGCCCATCGGGCAAGAGGGATGCCTTGGCCACCTTGGAAAAGTATGATAGTATCAATAGCTACTATGATCGATCGATCGATCCACATCTTTCAATCCAAGAAAGAGAGAAAAACATAGATAGGGCATTGTACTTGGCCAAGAACCTTCAAGGAGACTCCATATGCGATAAGCTACTGTACCAGAAGAGCTCCCTGCTATTCCAAGCAGGTAAATATGATAGCTTGGTTCACTATCATGATATATTTATCGAAAATACGGGCAGGACCGGAAACGTGCGACTACAAGCTTTCCAGTATTACTTAATGGGCTATTATTATCACCAAGTCAAGTCTGACTACAATAGAACTTTTGAAAATTATAGCGCTGCCAAAAACCACTTTGCGTTGGCTAATGATAGTAGTTGGGTGGGAAAATGCCTATTGTATATGGGAGTGCTCCAAAAAAATCAAAATGATTTTTTTGGTAGCAAGGAAACGGTGACCGAGGCCCTACAGTTTTTTAAAGAGCCAAAGGATAAAAAAGAAATGGTCCAATGTTATAATGTATTGGCAACGGACCATAGGAAATTGATGAACTACGACGATGCCATATCCTATTATACCATGGCCATAGATAACAGTGGTTCCGTTGAAGATAGGATTTCTTTTGAGAACAACTTGGCAGCTACCTATATGGATTATGGGAAGTATCATGAAGCCATTGGGATATTGCAGGCCATAATCCGGGATCCTTCTTTGGACCATACTTCTGGACTGTATGCGAGGATAGTCGATAATTTGGCGTATGCCGAATGGCGGTCCGGAAAAGATGTTGGGGTAGGGCCGTTCATGGAGGCATTGGACCTTAGGGCCCGGAATGCCGACAAGCGGGGCCAGATAGCCAGTTATACCCATTTGGGGGAGTTTTACATGAAAGACCGCCCCCATGTTGCCAAAGCTTATTTTGATACGGTAATCGATATCTCACGCCAGCTGCGCATACCCAGGGCAGAAACCGATGCCCTGAAGTTTCTAATGCAACTGGAGCCTGAAAATGTCAACATCCATAACCGCTATATTTTTTTGAGTGACAGTCTTTATCAAGCAGGGTTGAAGGTAAAGACGCAATTTGCCAAGTACAAGTATGATGATAAATTGAAACAGGAATCCATCCTGCGATTGGAAAAAGAAAAAACTGAGCAATCACTGTTGGCGGCCCGTGAACGAAACAGAAGAATACAGTCTTATCTGGGGTCCTTTATTTTGATAATGGGAATGGGATTTGCCATTTATTTTTTCAGGCAACGGACAAAAAGTTTAGAGGCGAAGAACAGGACAGCTCGGTTGGAGGCCACCCTTTTGACGGAGGCTGAGATGTCCAGAAAACTACATGATGATTTTGGGGCGGGCCTTAACCAGGCCATGCTGATGTTGCAAGGTGATGTGGACAAAGAGAAGGTGTTGGACCGGTTGGATGTCCTGTATAACCAAAGCCGAAATTTTTCCAGGGAGGTCAACGATGTGAGTACGGGACATCTTTTCAAACAAGAATTTTTGGAAATGCTTCGCTTTAGGACCCCGAGCGGGACAAACCTTTTCATCACTGGAACCAAGGAGGTTGACTGGGACCATATGGTACCCTTGTCCCAAAAAGTACTTTTTAAGGTAGTACAGGAATTGATGATCAATATGGGCAGACACAGCGCCGCCGATATGGTCACCATAGGGTTCAGGCACACCGGGCACAGACTGACCGTAAATTATTCGGACAATGGCAGGGGAGCCTCCATGGAGGAGCTCAATGGAAAGAACGGTCTGCGAAATACGGAAAAGCGTATTGAGGCCATTGGCGGAACCGTTATTTTTGATTCGGATAAGGGAGACGGGTTTAGGGTCCATATTACCATACCCACATAAAATGATCTGTTATGTACAAAAAAGTATTGATCGCCGAAGATTTTCAGGATACCAACCAAGGTATTTCGGATATGCTCAGGGACAAATTGCGCATTCCGGTCGTTCAGGAGGAACTCTATTGTGACAAGGCCTTTAATCGTCTGAAGTATGCCGTGGGCAAGAAGGAGAACTTTGAACTGTTGATCACGGATCTTTATTTTAAGGGTGACCATGTGGAACGAAAGCTTACCTCTGGCCTGGAATTGATCAGGGCCGCCAGGGACCTACAGCCCGATATAAAGGTCATCGTCAACTCCATGGTCGACAACCCGGTCAAGATCAATGCACTGTTCAAGGATGAAAAAATTGACGGTTATGTATGCAAGGGACGGAATGGGTTGGTGGAACTGGTGAAGGCCATCCAAGAGACCTACCATAACCGTACCTATGTGTCACCGCAAATCGATCTCAATGTCTCCAACAACGTATTTGAACTGGAGGAGTTCGACCTGATGATCTTACGGGGCTTGGCGGACGGGCTTACCAAAAGGGAGATATCGGAAAAGTTCAAAAGGGAAAACATTACGCCCAACAGTGAAAGTACCATCGATAAAAGGGTCAGTAAACTATTCGATGAATTTGGGGCGAGGAACACCAATCAGTTGATCGCCAAGATGATCCGGGAGGAGAAAATTTGAATTACCGTCCATTGGCCAATATTTGAATTTTCCATGCAGATATCTGTAAGGTTAGCTAGTTGGAAGGCTGTATTATTGGGGAAATCAAATTGATTACAATGAAAAGATTGATTAAACCTCCAATGCTTTCCCATATTCCACCTATATCCCCCAAGACCCCGTATACCCCATGGCCGATCCATAAATTCAAAGTTATCGCCTTGATGGCGATTTTCATATGGCTTCTGGTGCCCAAGCAGGCCAAGGCCCAAAATGATGGTGCGGCGATTGCGGGAGCGGTAGGGGCCTTGGCAGCGATAGGGACGGGGGTAGCGGCTGTTGAACAGATGAAGGAAAGAGCGGAATTGACTGCGACACAATGGGTCCTGTCCAACTACCCTCAGATGACAAGCTTTTCACTGAAAACTGTGGACTTTGAAGGCAAAAAGCTAAAGGATATGTCCTCAGCCTCGGTAATTACCTTTAAGATTCAAGAATTTGAACCGGTAGATAAACCAGTTTTAAACGGGAAAAAGTATGTCCTTTTAGGCTTCACCAGCCATGGTTGGATCAATGAGTACGGTATCGACTTTAGTAAGGTAAAATGGTTCATGTTGGATAAATCGGAATGGACCAAAATGATGGTTTCATATGTAAAGGTAGCTTCTGGATCGGACCCCGCCAAAATAGAAGAAGTTATTGTCAAAGGCAATATTGTAAATAGAGGGGTCAAAGTGAAGGGCAAAAACACAATTCCCTTTTTTAAGTTGGAAGGGGATATGTACCTGGTAACCGATTATTCCGATGAAATGAAGTTTGTATACAATGAAAGGTCCTTGGGAATTTTTCTAAAGGATACCCGTGATCTTGTCCAAATAAAAAGAGGTAGCCTAATTGAGCTCCATGAATTCTTTTTTCATGAGAATTGACTAAACATTAGGGCGCTGACCATTGCCAATGATATGTTGTGCATTCCTGGGTTATTGGAATTGGATAACTATATCTTCCCTTACGGATTTCTGTAAGGGATTGTTCTTTTATAGGCCTAAGTTTGGTATGGATTAATGAAAAACAATCCAAATAAAGGACAAGCATCTTCCCATAAGTGGAGTGCATGAGGGATTTAAGGTCGGGATGACAGGTTGTAGGGTTAAAACCTGGTTGATTCTTGGCCTTTGGTCCTGTGCAGATTGGAAGATTACATGCGATAAAAATGGATGTAAAGATTAAAATGCTTTTGACATGGGAGCTTTTTTAGTTTCCTATAAATTACAGGCCCCAATTCAAAAGAACCACCGATTTATCGAGGAAATCAAACGAATTGGCCGTTGCTGCCAGTGTATGGAATCTGTTTGGATCGTATGTTCCAGTGATACCTGTGAACTGTTAAGGGAGAGACTTGTCAAATATATGGATAGTGATAGTGAACTTTTGGTTGTTGGACTGAAAGGGCATTGGGCATCCAATAATCTCAACGGTGACAGTCTGGAGTGGTTGTCCCAAAATTTATAAAATTATGGAGCTTCAGAGCAAACTTAGGATGCTGGCCGAGAAAGTGGTCAAACTCAAGGAACAGATCGATACCGAGGAATCCACCAAACATGCCTTCGTCCTGCCCTTTATCAATTTGTTGGGCTATGACACGTTCGACCCCACTGAAGTGGTGCCCGAGTTTGTTGCGGACATTGGATTGAAGAAAGGGGAAAAGGTCGATTATGCCATTTTTCAACAAGGAGTGCCCATCATCATCATAGAATGTAAGAACTGGAAGGAAAAACTGAATGCGCACAACTCCCAGTTGTTCCGGTATTTCCATACGACAAAAACACGCTTTGCCCTGTTGACCAATGGTATCGAATACCGGTTCTATACGGATTTGGAGGCAACCAACATAATGGACGAAAAGCCCTTTTTGGAGTTTGATATAACCCAGATAAAGGAAAATACCATCCATGAGATCGCAAAGTTCCACAAATCCAATTTCAATATCGATGAGATTGTGGACAATGCGAGCTCCCTTAAATATACCAAGGAGATAAAGAAGTTGATCGCGGAAGAACTGCAATCCCCCTCACAGGATTTTGTGCGGTTATTTGCGGGTAAGGTATATTCAGGCCGGCTTACTGAAAAGGTAGTGGGGGAATTTACCGATTTGGTAAGCAAGGCCTTTACCCAGACCATAAGTGAAAAGGTGAACGACCGGCTGAACTCGGCATTGGACAAAGAAGCTGAAAAACAACAGGAAGAGGACAAGGAGCCTGAAAGGGCAAGTAAGGTGGAAACCACAGAGGAAGAGCTTGAGGGATACAGGATCGTGGTGGCGATTTTACGAAGGAAACTTCCAGTGGAGCGGATCGTCCACAGGGATACCCAATCCTATTTTGGCATTTTGTTGGATGATAACAACCGCAAGCCGCTTTGTCGGTTACATTTGAATGGAGGGAATAAATATCTGGGCATTTTCGATGCGGAAAAACGGGAGACAAAACATTTGATCAAGACCGTGGATGATATCTATCAGTACGAGAAAGAACTATTGCAAACCGTGGATTATTATGGGGATACCTAAATTAACCGGCCTAATACTTTTGTTGTGGGCCTTCGTCGGTTTCAATACTGGTTCAGGTCTAGGGACCAAAGTCTATATATGCAAAGGGAAAAGCAGTAAACGATATCATTATGATAAGTACTGCAGGGGACTGTCCAATTGCTCCACAAAAACGTATGAAGTAAGCTTGTCCGAGGCTAAAGAATTGGGAAGGACCCTGTGTGGTTGGGAAGATTAAATGGCCTTGTCATTTTTGGTCCAATCTAAATGTTAAAAACACAGGTAAATGGTCCGATAATTTCCTGGATTTTTCCAGCTCATCGCAAAACCTTACGAAATCAAGGACCCCACCTTTTATTTTCCGGATGTTTTTGGAGTAAAAAATGTTGTCTATGGGGTGGTTGAGGTACTCGGTGCCGTCACATGTTCTTTTTAATGTGGTCTTTTGATCACTGATGGCCGATCGGTACCCTGATTTTTTCAACCTATCGAAAACGGACATTTTTTCATCAACATTAAAATCCCCGGCAATGATCAACGGGGCGGTCTTGGACCCAAGGGAGTCGATCACATAGTTGGAAAGTGCCCGGATCTCGCTTTCAGGGTCTTTATTGTATGGCCTGGAATGGAAATTGACCACGGTGAGCTTTTTTCCTTGGGTATATAGCTCCAGTAAAAATGGTTCCCGATCTATCAGGGAATCAAGTTCAGCAATGAGCCAACCACGATTTTTTATTTTTATGTGCTTGGTCTTCCAAACAAAGGCATATCGCTCGGTCACGTATTTTGGGCCATTGGTGGGGGCACTGATCACATAATCCCATTTGGCACCCTTTCTATTGAGCATGTCCGTAAGTTTGGCAACTGCCTGTGCGCCACCATAACCGGCCACTACCTCTTGAATGGCCAGAATATCGGCATCCCTTACGATTTCAGCAATTGCATTCAGTTCTTCTGCGCTCTTGGTCTTTCCAAGGTCCCTGATGTTCCAGGAAACCAGTTGGATTTCTCCATGTTGGGCCAATAGGACACAGTGGAAGAAAACCAAGACAAGGAACGACATCTTTTTGAACATAGGGTTGATTATTTTGGTGTTTGGAAAATAAGCATAAATGAACAAAGGACAATTACGGAAAATCGTAAGATAATAACAGTTCTTGCCTTTACATTTGGATGAACGAATTAAAGAAACAATTAAACAAAAGTCCCATGAAAAACTTTAGACTACCGCTTGTTTGTGCAATGATCTCGTTGTTAAATATCGCATGTAGTGAGGAAACCGTTACCGATGAATTTGAAGAGGCCAATGGAAATGTTGAACGAAAAGTGATCAAAACCATTTCCTATGTTTCACCGGAACACCCAGAGGATAACACAACGGTCTATTTCACCTATAACAACGACGGCAGTTTGAACACGGTATCCAATGGTACCGAGACCAGTATATTTATATACGAGGACAGTGCGCTGAAAACCATTACGGGTTCTGATGACAATCTAACGATCGAGGAACTGTACCAGTCTCCCTATGAAGCCTTTGAAATTGGTCGGGTGGTATCTTACGACAATAATGGAAACCCGGAAGTGATCGAGTTTTTTGAAGAGGAATGGGACGAGGGATATGGGGATTATGTGACCAAATTGTACACGGCGAGCCTTGGCTACGATGATGCCCCAAACCCTTTTTACTATACCATGGAATCTGCGGGCTTGATCGACGTTCTGGACAATGTGCAACTGAATTTTTCAATGACCCCACAATCCCCGGAGATCGTACAGGCCAGATTATTGTTCCCGGTCAACAACCTTTCACAGATTATATATAGGAATGAAGAGGGGGAGATGGTGTATTCCATCAATGCGGACTTTGATTATGATGAGGACAATTATCCTACCACTGGGACCATAACCGCAGTCTCTGTGATGGACTCCGATCAGGGCATAGTATCAGTGCACTTCACATATGATGATTGAAATCGGGAAGTGTCCCTACGATTTTTGATGTTCCCTGGGCAAGGTCATGTGCATGATCGTTCAAGCTAAGGGCACGCTTATTTCTCCAATAAAAGTGCTAGGAATTCATGGTCCTCAAAAGTATCTTCCCCAAGCTGGGTCTGCCGGATGACGACGGTATTAAGGGAGGGAATCAAATATATCCTGTTTTTTCCGGCCCCCAGGCCGCCGATAATATCGGTATATCCATCGTAATACATGATGCCGCCCACCGAGCCGTCGGGTGCCGTATCAAGGGGGGTGAGGGCGTAACCGTTTACCGTGTTCAACCAGCAAAAATTGCCGTGTCCCGGGTTGGGGCCCGTGGGGACGAACATTTCTTCCAATAGCGAGGATTCTATGATCTGGGTCCCGTTCCATTTTCCCTTGTCGAGCATAAACTGTCCGAACTTGACCCAGTTTCTCGGGGTCAGGTAGCAACCGTTGGGGATATTGGGATTTCCTGCCTCATCATGCGTCCAGCTGTCATACTCCAGTCCAATTTTATCAAAAATTTCGGTTTCGAGGTATTCCAACGGGTTCTGTTCTATTCCATGCTCGTGTAATTTTCTTTCCAAAAGGACGCCGAAAATATAATAGTTGCTTGGTCCGTAGGAGAATTTCTCGCCGGGTTCGCTTACCATATCCAGTTCATCAATGGCATATTGGTACCTATCGCTTTCATCTGATATGGTCATAAAATTTTGGGAGAGTCCGGACGAAAGGGTCAACAGGTGTTTGATCTTGATTTCGTTTTTTCCGGGGTGCAGGGCGGTGTCCTCCCATTCGGTTATGGTGTTCGAAACGTACTCTTCGTAGTCGATAAGGCCCTGTTGTCTGGCCAAGGCGGCGACGGCCGACCAATAAAGCTTGGTGGCACTGTAGATATGAGGGGCGGTGTTTTGGTCGGCACCGTTGTGGTAATCTTCAAAAATAATCTCTCCGTCTTCCATGACCAAAACGGCACTTCCGCCTTTTTCCTCGGAGTACCGGGCCGCATCTGAAAGCTGTTCGGCGCTAAATGTACTTTCGGTCCCTTGGATCGGGTCGTTGTTGTTGTCGTTGTTGTTGTCATCGTCGCTGGAACAGCTGATTGTTAACAACGATAGAATCAGAAAGGTTAGAAAATGACATTTCATGTTCTATTTTTTTAAGGGGTGATTGGAAAAACGAATACATTTTAGTCTTAGAAACCACAACGGTTTTTTTGTGTTAAATGATTCACTTTTACATCATTATAACCACTTTTGATGGTATTTTATTGTGATTCGGGACAGCGCTTCCTTCCGATTTTGGCTTATGAACTTGCTTTTTGGGGATTGGGGGGGGCATTCGGTCTAATGGTTATACCAATGAAGCTCCCAAAACCTGTTCTTACTGAAGCACTATCATGTTTACAAGTGGGAAATGGCATGGCTCCCGTTTATTTAATGATTTTTAACTTCCAGTTCGGGTTGTCAAAATTCCAGTTGACGCCCACCATGTTGTTTTTATCATGGCGTATAACTTCAATAGTTACTTTTTGGCCGTCGAGTTCCATGTTCTTGATCACAATTCGTTTTAGATATTCGGGCAAAACAGGTTTAAAGAAGCATATTTCTTTTTGGCTGTGGTCAATATTTATTTGTAGAATGGATTTTAAAAGGAGGTATACCGCAGCAACCGACCAAGCTTGGGGCGAACAGGCCACGGGATAGGCGGTGGGACCTTCCCCTGAACGTTTGCCGAAACCGCAGAACAACTCGGGCAGACGCTGTAGGTTGATAAAGAGTGAGGCGTCGAAGAGGCCTGTCAAGAGTTGAAGAGCCTGCTCTTGATATCCGTATTTCCCCATACCATCAGCCACCAACGCCACGTCGTGGGGCCATACCGATCCGTTGTGGTAAGACATGGGGTTATAGCGTATTTCATCGGATGAGAGCGTACGGAGTCCCCAGCCCGAAAACATATCGGACCCTAAAAGTGTTTTAACGAGTTTGTCGGCTTTCTCCTGATCGGCAATTCCCGTAAACAAGACCTGTCCCGCATTGGAGGACTTTACCCTGCAGGGATTTTTGTTGCCGTCGAGAGCAAGGACATATGAGTTGAGCGTATCGTCCCAAAAATCCCGGTTGAACTGCTCCTTTAGGCGTATGGCGTCTGTTTCCAATTCGGAAGATCTTTCGTTCTGTCCGAATAGTTTAGAGAGCATGGCCCCATGCCGTTTTGCACTATATACATAACCCTGCACTTCACAAAGGGCAATACTTCCCTCTGCCAATTGGCCGTTTGCATGGAAAATGGAATCGTGACTATCCTTCCATCCCTGGTTGGTGAGCCCGTTTTTTGATTTGGCCTGGTACTCTACGTATCCATCTTGGTCGATATCTCCGTAACGATCGATCCAGTCCAATGCTTTTTCAATCTGGTTCCAAATGCGCTTTATGGTTTTTAGGTCCCCGGTACGTTTATAATATTCCCCGGCGAGCATAACGAAGAGCGGGGTGGCATCGACCGTGCCGTAGTATTTTTTAAAAGGAAGTTCGTCCATGGACACCATTTCGCCTCCGCGGATTTCATGAAGTATTTTCCCCGGTTCGGCATCGATGGACTCATCCAAGGTAGTGGCCTGTTGGTCGGCAAGAAACAATAAGACATCCCTCGATAGGCGTGGAGCCACCCAAAGGGTTTGTAGGGCAGTTATGATGCCGTCGCGTCCAAAGGCCGTATTGTACCAAGGTACCCCGGCATAGGGATATTTGCCGGTAGGCGTATCCGCCATCAGGGATACCAGGTCGGCTTTTGATCGATTGATCCAATGGGTGAATTGTTCATTGGAGGTATTAATGACAGGGAAGTAGTCATTGCTGCGATCAAGGTCATTGGCATTTGCACTGCGGCTATCCCAATAGCTTTCTTTTATGGAGTCTGCTTCGTCAACGATGAAATGGCATGAGTATTCGATGCATTTTAATTCCTTGGGAGCCAGAGAAAGGTCAAAATCTACCTTTCCCGGTGTTTGGAATTCGGAAAATGGCAGGGTAAAGGCAATCTTGCATTTGCGGATGATCCCATCGAGACCTTTGTTGGAGAATACGAAGGTATGATCATCGATCGTTTCATGGCCAAGGTCACTTCCCCGATGGTCACGTTGCATTCCCCTTATCTCGAATATATCCTTGAAATCCCCATTAAAATGTAGGGTCAAGTTGATGGGCATGGTTTCGTTCAGGTAATTTTTCACTTCTATTTTTTCGTGAAATTTTCCATTGCGTACCAGTTGGCTTCTGTGCACATGGATGCTTCCCTGTTCAATTTGCCGCCCATCGGGCAAAAAATGGGTGGGGTTGGTCAAATCGACCGATAATATTTCGTTGGCTTCCTTAATGTTGGAACTCAACAGTACCGGAAGCTGCTGGTTGAGCCTTAATCGGAGTTGGTTGACAAAGCGGGTATCTTTGTGGTAAATCCCATGGATTTCCTTCCCCAATGGAAGGATGTCACCAGATCGGTTCATTATACCAAAGGTATCCCGGTGGTTGAGTACGTGGGTACGATCGTCCACGTAGCTGGCGTCGGTTGTTATGTTGTGTTTTTCCATCCCAATAATTTATCCTGTTTTTAAGCTAAACTAATCGGTGTTCGTTTTTTGGATGCTTTGGCCGAGGGTATGTATTTTTTGACAGACGGTCGAAATGACTCGTAGAGTCGAAGATAGTTACGGGTCATTACCTCTACGCTGAACCGTTTTTCAAATAGGCTCCTTACCTGGTCTCTGTCCAGTTGATCAAGGTTGTCAATGGCTTGGAGCGATTCTTTGATGCTGTGGACCACAAAACCGGTTTTGCCGTTGTCGATGACCTCGGGAACGGAACCGTGGCCAAAGGCGATTACGGGGGTTCCACAGGCCATTGCCTCGATCATTACCATTCCAAAAGGTTCGGGCCAGTCGATGGGGAACAACAAGGCCTTAGCCTGTCCTAAAAATTCGCCTTTTCTATCTTCACCGATTTCCCCGATAAACTCAACATGGGGCTGTTCCAGCAATGGTTTGATTTCTTTTTCGTAATAGCCTTCATCGGCTTTGTCGATTTTGGCAGCCATCTTTATTTTGATGCCTGCTTCCTTGGCGATCTGAATGGCCCTGTCCGGACGTTTTTCGGGTGAAATACGGCCGATAAAAGCAAGGTAGTCACCGTCGCCCTTGCCAGGTTTGTACAGGTCCGTTGGCAATCCGTGGTACACGGTACCGATCCAGTTTACCGGTAGTGGCAATCCCTTGCGCTGGGCATTTGAAATGGATACCAAAGGATGGTTTTTGAATTTCTTGTACACGTAGACCAGGTCCGGAAGGTCCAAGCGCCCATGAAGGGTGGTCAAGGAAGGTGTTTTGAGCAAATGGGCAATGGGAAAGTGGAGGTAATCGGTATGAAAATGCATGACGTCAAATTCATTGGAGCGCTCAACGACCTCTTGTAAATGTGCGATATGGTGGGCCAAGGGGTCCTTTACGTCCCGCAACCGTAGGGCGCTTTCCGTTGGGCTGACCAATCGGGCGTTGGTCTGGGAATCGCCCGAGGCAAATAAGGTGACATCGTGCCCCTGTCGTACCAATTCTTCCGTTAAGTATGAAACAACTCTTTCAGTACCACCATATAACTTCGGTGGTACCGATTCATATAAGGGTGATATCTGCGCTATTTTCATGACTTCTAGTATTTATCCATAAATGTTATTTTCGTTTATTTTGAAATACAGGTGTTACGGGATATGCCTTTTTTGTCCTATCAGGTAGGAGGGAGGGGTATCGTGTATATCTCTTGCTTGTTCATCTGCTCTTGGTTTTATTGATCTGTAAAAAGTCCGTTCCGATCAGAAGAAAAAGCGGGCAACCGTGTAGAGATTCCAAAGTTGAAAAACGAACTCGATCCTGTGCCCTATTGAAAATATTTCATCAATTTGGATGCCAGTCAGTTGCTTTGAAATTTTGACAGAAATCAATGAAATTTTGACAGTATTGGGGCTCTTAATTCAGGCTGTGCCTAAATTCATTCGGACTCAAGGATGTTTTCTTTTTAAAAATCCTTCATTTGCTCCAATCGTCTTGTGGCACCATAAACTTTGTAGCCTTGACCATATAAAATTTTGGTGGTCCCAGCTATAAGGTGCCACATAATCTGCCTTTTAATGGATTCAGTTCACTTTAAATTGAAATACTTCGGATTGGGAAGTATTGTTGTCAGCATCGCGAGTGACAATGCTCCAATAGTAAATGGTGCCATTTCCGGGGGAAACGGATACGTTAAGTGAATTGGTCATTACCGCATTTTCAAAGTGAAGGGGAGGGGTGACCGTGTCAAAATAGACATCATATTCCATAATATCATTATCTGGGTCACTTCCGTTCCAGGACAACGTTATTAAATCGGAAGAGGTGTCAATGATGGAGCCCATTTCAGGATAAAGAGTCTCGGCAGGAAAGGGGGCATAGGTGTCGGTTCCCTCGCCCGCATTATAGAATTTCCAGACCGGACTCTTTGCTGTTTCTGAAACACCTTCGGCTTTTGACTCCACTTGCCAAGAGTATGGGGCGTTTCTTTGGAGTTTTGCGGCAATTGAAAATGTGGTGGTGTTCAAGGTTTGGGTTTGTCCATCCTTCAAATTTTTTATGTAGATCGTATAGCTGTCCGTGTGGGTAGATGGATTCCATTCAAAGGTTACCTCGCTCTCTGAAGCTGAAAGTACTTTTCCTTCATAACAGGTTTCGTTTTCATAAGGGAATACCAACGTGGCAGCTTCAGGGGTCTCGATGGCCGGTTCGGGATTACCGGTTTCCCCATCCCCGCTACTGCAGGAGACCAAAAGAATAAAAGAGCAGATTATTACTATGAGGAACTTGTGCATTGTAATTAGTTTTTAATGAACTTGTGACTGTAGGACTTATCCTTTGCCTGAATGAAAAGGATATAGTTTCCTTTGGACAGCGTACTCAGATCCATACTTAACTGACCATTTAATGGTTTGGCCAGTTTATGCATCACCTGGCTTCCTGAATAGGAGAGCACGCTTATGTTTATTTGTTCGTCCAAAACATCGTTCATGGTTATATGAATGATATCATTGATAACAGGATTGGGATAAACAAGGACCTCATTTCCAAGTTTGATGATTTTGGAATACTCACCTTGACAGTTCTTATCGGTAGCTACTTTTAATGTATTTGCTCCTTTTGTCAATGGCAATTTGATGGTGCTTTTACTCGTGGTGTACATGACCCCGTTCATTTGGATATAGTAGATATTGCCACCGGAAAGTGAAAGGTCGACTTCTTTTTTTAGCACAGCTGTTTTTGCTTCAACTTGCAATGGTTCCGGTTCGGAAATTGTGATTTCGAAACATTGTTCATAATTGGGGACTTCAGTTGGGCTAATACATATTTGATAATTGCCAGAGGTCAAATCCCCAAAAGAAATTTCGTTGGAAAAGACATCGGATGTATCCAATCCATTTCCCGTTAAGGTAACTTCATAATCCAGAGCTTCCACTGCTGAAATACTGATGGAGCCATTATTGGAATCTACACATGTTGCATCGGTGGTC
Organism: Allomuricauda sp.; assembly: GCF_002699205.1. Taxonomy (GTDB): domain Bacteria; phylum Bacteroidota; class Bacteroidia; order Flavobacteriales; family Flavobacteriaceae; genus Flagellimonas. Next base: position 207,411 of record NZ_PABT01000035.1, on the reverse strand, counting down.
TTTATGGTGAAATTATTGGCAGGTAAATGGAAGGTTTCACAACCATAAGTGTCCACGGTACTTCCCTCCGGGGTATCGGGACATAGGTCGATGTCATCAGGAACACCATCGGCATCCATATCCGAAGGAAGCGGGGCAAAAGTCCCAAAATTCCATTCGGCATGTCCTGGTTCATTCTTAACAATAACGCTGAGGTTGTGGGCTTCATCCCTGAACCTCACTTTGTGTACATCCTGAAAAGTAAAATAGGCCACGGTATGGTCATCAACTTCGAAAGTGGTATACATTTTTGGGCTAAAACCGGTTTGGTACCTGCCCGTATTTGAAATGCGGAGTTGATCCATATCCCCTATAAGCCATGACGAATATCCACCATGATATTTTTCGGCTATGTTAAGGGCGTTGTTGGAAACATTGAGTTCAAAATCTCCTCCCTGATATTCATCGGCCATCACGCCATTGACAAATAGTCGGGTGATGTTTCCTGAATTGGATACGGCTATATGCGCCCATGTGTCAAAGGGAATCCTGATACCTTGTGTGGCGGAGGAAAGTTCGCTGCTGCTGGAATAAGACTTGAACCTTATGGCATAATCCAAAGCGGTCACATCCACAATATCAAATGAGAACACATCTTCTTGATCTAAGATTATATTGCCGTCCACATTGTTTTCCTTTAGATTTATCCAAGCCTCGAAGGTGTAATCGTTGGAAAAATCAAGACTGTTTTCAGGGGTTTGTCTGGCGTAGGCATATTGATTTCCGCCGAAGGATACATATCCGTTATAATTTTCTTGAATGGAATGAACTACGATCTCTGACCAGGAATCGTCATAATATACCCCGTTCACCCTTGCTTTGACCCTGAACTGGTGTACCTTGCCCGTGGGATTGGTCACTGTGAAGGATGTGGTGCCAATGTCCGTAGCGATCTCCTCCCATTCCCCGTCATCCACTTTTTGCTCCAAAGTAAAGGCATCCCACTGAAGGACTTGGCTCACTTCCCAATTTACGGTCAACTCATTTCCATCACCACTTTCTTCTATATGGGTAATCTCGGGATTTGGTAATAGGTCAAAGACGGCTCCTGTAATGGTGTTGTACCCCGGGGATTCGGTGGTCCATCCCTGAATATTGTACCATCCATTGATGTTGTTGTCATTGTACCATCCCCAATTAAGATAATAAAACGGCTCTCCGTCTATTTCCTGATATCCATTGACCACAAAGACATGTCCGTCCCCGGTTCGACTGGCATCCACCGCTACGGGAACCGGTCTTCCCAATTGAATGTTGTCATATAGCTCTGTCCAGAATTCTGGCCAATCCACGTCTTCATAATGACCTGAAAACCGAAAGAAGTTTTTATAGACAAATGGTGTGTTCATGATATTTGAAGTGGAACCGGACGGCTCATAGTCCATCTGTAGAGCTACCCCCGCATGGTACATCAAAGTCCCTATGGCTTTTTGCTCTATTTCCGTTGATGGTTTCCCCATATATTCATCCAGCATGTTATCCCAATCATAGGTGGTTCCGTCAAAAAAGGCAGAGTGCCTTCTGAGTTCTCCATTGTAGTTGTCTGAATAGGTATTGCTGCCGACCCCGGTTTTTGGCCATTCGTAGAAGTGCAGTATTTGTCCCATGGATATGGCTGCGCAACCAGGAGATGCATGCTCTGGGGTATAATAATTGGAGGGGTAGACCTTATTTCCCATATCGTCCACACAATTGACCCCTCCCCACACATCGGTAAGGAAAGGGGACATATCCTTATTTGTGATTCCTGTTTTGGAAGAGGGTGAACTGTCTGTTTCTTTTTTTTCATCACTGTCGATGGTTGCCTTTGGAAAGGGAACCTCGTTCTTTAGGTGATATTCACCTTTTTCGGAAAAAGCGGTTACACGATATTGATCATTGGATGATTCCACCAATACAAAACCGTCATTTTGAAAATTGAAAATATAGGTTTGTACCTTTTCATCTCCATTTAGGATGTAGAAATTTTTGACCTGTTGTTCCGTTCCCGTCAATTTGGTGAAAAATGCCGATGCTGTGGTTTGTGCACTACTTTCCTTTTGGGAGAAAACAAAAGATGTTTTTAAAAGAAACAATAGAACATACCCAAAAAATTTGATCTTGGTATTCATGTAACCTGTGTTTTATTTAGCCTGGGTAGGGGCAACCTATAAGAGATGCTGCCCCAAAACCGCAAGCTAGTTTGAGAACAATTGAATTAATCACCGGTAGGCAGTACATAATCCTCACTGGTCCATGTTACCGTGTTGACCACCTGGATATAATAGGAGTACACACCTTTGATGTCCACTTTGTCAAAATTGTTGACGGGATCAAACGGGGTAAGGTTGTTGTCAAGGTCCATTTGTAGCAATGTATTGCTGTCCACGGCAAAGCGCTCATATTGATTTGGGGTAAACGCCGTTGGGTATCGGTCCGAGTACGAAACCCTTATGTTATCAAAAGAACCTTTGAAAAAATTGATTTCTCCCCCTCGGTACATGTAGTTGAAGTCCAGCCAAGTATCGTCGACAGGTTGGATCCATAGATCATCTGTACTTGAGTCCACCAAAACCCCGTTGATATAAAATTTAGCGGTATTGTCCGAAGCGGAACGGCTTATGGCCACATGTGCCCATTCGTTGAATTTTAAATTGACACTGGATTGGTCGGACTGCATGGTCCCCACAGCTTCGTTATCACTGTTGAGTCGATTGTATTTGATGGCAAAGTCGGCATTATCGTCCTCGATGAGATATAATTCGAAATTTCGGCTGCGTTCCATGATACATGCGCCATTGGTATCCTTTCCAGCGTTGGCATCCTTGTCCCCAATGGAAGCTTCTGGATCTACCTTGATCCATGTTTCGTATGTCCACTCCTCACCGGACATGGAGCTTAAATCGTCCGAACTAGTACCGCTAAAGGCGTAAAATCTATCATCCCGGGTACTGGAACCTGAAAATGTGGGATAAGTAATGTTCACTCCTTTAACAAAAACGGTATCTATTTGAACAATTGTTCCTGGATATATTGGTTCATCGTCCTCTGTGCATGAAACGTTCATTTGTGCCGCTATGGCAACTATAAATAATGTCAATGTGTATTTTAGCGTTTTCATTTTGGTTTTTTTATTGGGTTATTTTAGTTAAGGTCTGTACCATCCATCTGTGGCAACATCTTCATTAAGGGTTCCATATTGCGGATCTATCCCCCCAAAAGTGTACAAGGGTTCCTGCATGATTTCCAATTGTTGTGCAGGTATGGGGAAATGTAGAAGGGATCCGTCTTGTAACTGGCCATTTCGGCGCATATCAAAATATTGGATGCCCATTCCGGTCAAAGGCAATTCTATCGCTCTTTCGTAAGTGATGGCTTCCCGTATTTCGGATTCATTGGGTTGAATTTCGGGCAGTCCCCCCCTCTGGGTGCGGGTTCCTGAGTTGATCACATTGGCCGCTTCTTGCAAGCGGTCCAATCGGAGTAAGGCCTCTGCTTTGAACAGGTCGATTTCTGCTTTGCGCATCATGACCACAGGAGCGAAAAAATTGGCGTTGATATAGTCATCCAAACGCGAATAACGGTATGTGGACCATCTATATTTACCCCTTTCAGGCCTGTTGTTGGATGTGTTGTATTCAAAATCAGTAAGTACCCTTTTGTCATTGGAAATTATTTTTCCTTCGTGGGGAAGATCGCTCACATCCCCATCTTCGGGCCAATTTGGAGGAATGGTCTCATCCATCATATGGACAATCCTCATGTCTACCTTGCCCCAATTTGGGCGGGCCATGTAGTATTTGTACCAGGACATCCATTTTCTGTCCCCTCCGTTTCCGTCTCCCTGAACGGTAAAATCTTCTTGGATTCCTCTTTCGGCATGGTATAACACTTTTTCCCAATTTACCGCACTGCTTTGCTCTTCGTTTCGGGGAGCATAGACCAATAGACGGGCAATAAATGAATGTGCCAATCGGGACATCTCCTCATTGGTGAAGGAGTTGCCGTTGATCCAATCATCGGGCAGGATGAAACTGTTGTTGTCGAATATGGTAATGGCCTTTTCCAATTGGCCAATGGCCATTTCAACGGATGTCATATAGTCGGAGGCCTCTTGGGTCTCATAATCTGTGTACTCATCGGAAGGGTAACCTTTGTCGAAAACTAAGCCGATATAACCGTTGCCCAGTCCTTGCATGAAATGTGCCATTCCTTTTACCATCATGGTTTCACTGCCCTTGTCACCGATTTCGAGTCCATTGTCCACAGCAAGAGCCACATCATTGGCAGTGGTCACCACGCTGTACATATATTGCCAGTAGTTTCGAATAAACGAATGATAGGCATAGGTGCTGCTATTGTCCAAAAATGTTCTGGGTTCTTGACTCATGTCCAAGGTACCATAGTTGGCAAAGTTTACCGTGCCCCAATCCGCCATGACCCACATAGCGGGGCCAGGGGAGCCAAAATTATGTTGTTCTTGGATAAACCAGGTATTGAACAGGCCTGCGGCAAGCCCTCTTACCCCATCGGTCTCTGTCAATACGGATTCCCTGTCCGGGTTGTTGATGTTTTCCACTTCCAAATCTTCACATGCAGTAAGAAGCATGAAAAAAATGAGGAAGGATATGTGTTTAATAATTGGATTTTTCATGTTGCTTATAGTTTGAATTCAACGGAGAGCGTGTAGTTTCTGAAGTTTGGATATCCGAAATTATCGAAGAGGAATCCATCATACCCAGCTTCTGGATCGTAACCGGAGTATTTGGTGAATGTCAGCAAATTTCTTCCCAAAGCTCCAATCCTTACATAGTCGAAAAGATTTCCCGCTTTGCCCAAATCTTCTTTGTTGATCTGAAAATAGATGGCGGCTTCCTTCAATTTCACGAATGAGGCATCCTCTACCCAAAAACCATTTAGTGCCTGTGCATCGTAAAGGGCTTGGTAGTAATCCACTGTCTTTTTGTTTTCGGGTGCTGTATGCAATTGGTCAATCATGGCGTGGCGATTGTCCCTGACCAAATATTGGGCGGTTCCATTGTAGAGGTCACCTCCCTGTTTCCATTGCCAGAGCATATAGAGAGACCATCCCTTGTAACGTATATTGGTGTTGAGTCCCAACCTGAAATCGGGGTTGATATCTCCAATTTTGAGATTTTTTTCTGCTCCTGTCTCATCTAGTATAACAAAAGGTTTCTCGTCAACAGTACCAATGTCGGCCGTTTTCACGACAAGTCCGTCCCGGTTGATACTGTATTCGCTGATGTCATCCCCATCGGGCAATTGGGTTTGCATTTGCTCCAAACTCCTTACAAAATCCACCCCATACATGCTTCCATAGGTTTCGCCTTCACGAATCTTAAAAGCATTTCTTGGTCCGGTACGATATTCGGGAATATCAAGTTTTGTGATTTTTTGACGGGTTCTGTCAAATACTAGATTGATGTCCCATGAAAAGTCATCGTTGGAAAAGATGGTGGTATTGAGGGTGGCCTCAAAGGTATTGGTCTCCAACTCCCCGGCATTTACCCATTGATAAGGAAACCCACCGGCATGTGATGGCAATGGTGACAGCAAGTACTGATCTGTTACTTGGGTATTGGAGTATGTGGCTTCAAATCTAAATCGATTTAAGAACGAGGATTCAATTCCCAGTTCCAGCTCATTGGATCGGGACGGCTTTAAATTAGCGTTGCCCAATGTACTCTTGGAAAAAGTTCCATCGTTTGCACTAAAGGTTTCATACTGGGCTGAAAAGGATGGGCGTAATCCAGAGGTACCATAGGCGGCCCGTAGTTTAAATTCCTGAACTCCGGGGATTGTTAGGTCTTTGGTAAGCCTGTAGGCACCTGAGAGGCGGAAATAGTTTTGCCATCTTTCATTGGAACCAAAGAGCGAGGAACCATCCCTTCTATAAAGACCATCTACAATGTACCGGTCTTTATAGACAAAGGATGCTATGGCAAAATAGTTTTCAGCCTTGATATCCGTATTGTAATCGTCTGCGTAAATATTGTCCCGTGTAAAATAATTTAAGGAGGGAAGGTCTGGCAGGGTGAACTCAGAACCTTCGGTAGAGATACTCTCAAAGTGATTTTTCTCGTACAAATAGCTCAATTTTCCATTAAAGTCCAGTTCTCCCCATGTTTTCTTAAAATTGATGGTTGCCCTCACTGTTTGGTTAAAGATGTTCGAGGTGTACTTTGTGAGACCTCCATCCGAATATTGGGGGTCAATGGGGTCATTGTAATCCAGACTTGTTGGGTCATTTGGGTCGGTAAGGTTTGGCAAAAGGTCAACTATAGTCCCTTTTGGCACATAATCCGTACTTCTGTAATCTTGTGATTCGATGGCATATGCCCCTGTGAAACTTAGCCAATCGGTAAACTTCCAATCGATTTCATAAGAGCCCAAGAACCTGGTCTTTCTGGATTTGCTTTCTTTTTTCCACAAATCGTACAAAGGATTTGCAAATTGGGTATTCCAGTGGTTTGGGTAAAAGTTATATTTCTGGCCATCCACATTGTTGCCCAATAAATCAATATCGGGGTCGCTCATCAATACCTCAAAAAAAGCGGCTGTCCCACCCCCCATAAAATCATTGGATGTTTTTATGAAGTTGTTACTGGCTGATATTTTGATGTTTTCGGATATGGCATGGTCAATATTGGCCCGCACACTGTTTCGCTTATATCCCCCGGTCTCGATTACAATGCCTTGGTTTTGATTGTTCTCATAAGAGAGATATAGGTTGGTGTTGTTTACTCGATGTCCGATGCCAATATAATTGGTGGAATATTGTCCTTCGTTGAACATTTGTTTTTGCAGGTCGTTGTTCACCCTGTAAGGCATGTCTTGGTAGTGGTCCTCTTTCTCAACACGGTTGCCCTGAATACGGGGGTCCCATCCAGTGGTATAATCACTGGGGTAATCCACAAAGTAGTATTTTGTATAACTGTCGGTAGAGGTCCAATCCGGGGCGAGCATATAGTGGTGGGCATTGGACAGGTCGAGATATTTGGCCACTTGTTGGAAACCTGTTTCACTCCTTACCGTAATAGAGGTTTTACCATCGGCAATTTTCTTTCCTCTTTTGGAAGTTATCACGATGACACCATTTGCGGCCCTTGATCCATATAATGAAGAAGCGGCAGCACCTTTCACTACTTCCATGGATTCGATGTCGTCCACATTGATATCTGCCAACGAACCTTGTAGAATAATTCCATCCACTAGAATCATGGGGCCGTTGTTGCCTGTGAGATTGGTAGATCCCCTTAGTACAATATTGGGGCTGGATCCAGGTGAGCCACTGAACGATGTAACGCTCACCCCGGCAACTTTTGCCTGGAGTGAAGATGAAATTGATGCTTGGGGGACTTTGCTTATTTCATCGGTGTTCAACTTGGCAACACTTATCGACATTTTTTTTCGTTCGGTACCTGTGGCCACACCTGCCACAATTACTTCATCCAGTACATTGAATTCAGGAATCAGATCTACCTCAAAGTAAGTGCGGTCCCCTACATTGACGATTTTTGTCTCATACCCCATATAGGAAAACTCCAAAACATCCGTAGATGCTACATCGATGTGGAACTTTCCATCAAAATCGGTAACGGTTCCGTTATTACTTCCCCTAATGATTACACTTACATAGGGTAGTGGATTGCCGAACTCATCATTGACTTTTCCCGATACATTCTTTTTGCCTTGGGAGTTTGTCCCTATTGACCGTTGCCTTATGAGAATGTCGGTTCCTTTAATGGAGTATTCCAAGGGAAGTCCGTTAAGGGCTTTGTTCAGAACTTCGGTTACCGTGGCATTTTCAACTTTTAGGTCAATAACGGTTTCCAGATCTTTTAGCCCACTGTTGAAAAAGAAATCGTAGGATGTTTTATTGGTTATCAATGTGAAAAGATCCTCGATGGAAATTTTTTGGTCAATGCTCAAAGTTTCTTCTTGAAACATAATGCTTGCCGTAACGGTATTGGTTGGCATTAGGTAAAAAAAGAGCATTAATACCGTGCAGATAGTTCCCTTTGGGAACTTCTTTGTAAAGTATTTGTACATGATTGAGTTAGTTTTACAAAAAAAAGTTAGGTTGAATTATTCGCGTGTATCTAGGGTTAGTTTGTGGAGAATTTCATTACTTTTTTGGTTTATTGGTTAATAAATAGTTTTACCTCATTATCTGAGATTTCATAGTTGATTCCCTCGGTATATTTTAGCATTTGTAAAAAATGGGTAAGGTCATTTTCTTTTTTGAGGGTACCCGTAAAGCGGACATTGTTCAATTCATCGCTGGAAAGGACAAAGTTGACACCGTACCAACGGTTTAGTCTTGGAATAAGGTCCACAAATTTTTCATCGTTGAATATCATTCTTCCAGAAGTCCAGGCAACCACTTCTTGGACATCAACTTCCCGTACATCAATATGATTCTGGCCTTTGTACAATTTGGCCTGGGTCCCGGGTTTTATGACGATAGATTTGTTTGCGGGGCTGCTGACTTCCACTGAACCGTCAATCAACGTAGCACTGGTATATCCGTTTTCAGGATAATTGGAAATATTGAACTCGGTTCCCAAAACCTTGACTTTGAGGTCTGAAGATTGCACGGTAAACGGGGCATGCTCATTATGGGCCACATCAAAAAATGCTTCTCCCTCAAGTGCTACGGATCTATTGTTCGGTTGTTTGGATAGGTCGAAAGTCAGTATACTATTGCTGTTGAGCTCAATATTGGTACCATCCGTCAAAACAACATGATAGCGCTTGCCAATGGGGGTATAAACCTTATATGGACCATGGTAACTCTCCTTGGCACCATCACTGGCCACAAATTTTATTTTTTCCTTGTCTACACTTACAAAAATTCCATTGTCGGCGAGCCAGTTATTTTTTGTTTGGTCGTCAATGACAAAGAATTCATGGTCAGGTGTCTCAATCAAAATGTCATTGGTGTTGAACGGACTGGAAACCAAGTGATTTTTAAAGGTGCCGTTCGTTTTGTTGGAAAAATAATAAATGCCAGAAACGGATAGCAATAAAATGAATATGGCCGCATATTTTAAAATGGGCTGAATCCTGATTGTCCGTGTTTTTGGAGAAGGTATATTGGTATGGCTTGATTCGAGCAACTTAATGTATTGTTGCTGTATAAAGTCCGATGTTATATGACCTTCATTTGGTTCTGAAAAAGATGCTTTGACCTTTTTGATGATACTTGCCGCTTTTTCAAGTGTTTGGGCAGTATCCTCAGGAAGACTTTCAGTGAGCCCATTCCAATATTCCGAATGCTGTTCCCCATTGGACACGACCCAGGCAATAAAGCTGTCGTTGTTCAAAAGATTGTCAATGGTAATATTGGAATGTTGCATTGGATGCTTTTTTTTAATTAAGAGCGTCGTTTTCCATTTTGTACTATGGAAAAAATGTTAAAATTTCTTAAAACACTGAATTTTTTCCTTTTTCTGAGGCTACCCGTTATGGAACCGTGATTATCGAACCGAAGAAAATGGCATTGAGGAACAACTTATTGGTACCGTACCAAGCTCCTCTAAAATTAGGATTGTCGGCAAACAGGACAACCCTTCCCTTTCCTATGCGATCAACGAGCAGCATGGCCGATTTTTTCATATAATCTTCAATGTAGTGTTCTTGTATATAGCCGTCTATATGTGGGTCTTCAGTGTATTGGGCCACTGTGGAGAATCTGTTTTTGCTTGGAGCCATCCAAATACGGTTGTTTTTGTAAACGGGCAATGATCGGCGATGGTAACCATACCCCAAGGGATGGGTTGTATCAAGATCGACCTCAAAAATGGCACCTCCAATATATTCTTTGCCCTTATGTTCCCTTGCTTCCCCGTAATTGAGTCTAACCCTTGCGTTTTTGTCCTTTTGTTCTTCAAGGGTAACAAAGTCTTCATTTACTATTTTTTTTCTGATGGCCCAGGAACTTGCTGTTCTCAGGGTAATTAAGGTGTTACCTTCCGCAATCCAAGATTTTAGTTTGTTTCGATTTGCTTCGTTCAGGCTGTTATAGCTGCCTGAAACCAAAATAATCGTGTTATATTTCCGTAGGTCCGTCCTATAAAAAATATCTTCTGGAACTTTGCTTATGGGCATTTGCATGCGTTGTTCCAACAAGTGCCATACTTCACCGGCCTCGTACACGGAAACCCCTCCTTTCACCAACATCATGACTTTTGGCATTTTGAGGGCGACGAAATTTGAACTTCCCAAATCTATACCGCTTGAACTATAACCTGTTTCCACTGGATAGGCCTGTATTTGATTTTGTTCACATACTTGGTTGAGGGTGTTGTAAAGAGTCTTTGTGTCCAGGGTTTGTATATTTTGTGAAACGAGTAGTGTGCCTCTGTCAAAAGATTTTTCCTTTCCATTGATAAGGGTGCTAAATGGTTTTTTGGCTGCTTTTATGACCACGCCCTTTTTTTGGAGCTGGTACAATAGGGCAGGGGCATAATAATCATCCCAAGGGATAAGATACCCATAAGGACTTTGTTTTAAAGGAGGGTGCTGTATCCTATTGTTTTCTTCTGTGATTTGCTGTCCTAGTTTTGGAAGCTTGGACAAAGGGCTGTATTTCATGTTGTAGAAATTGACCAAGGACCAAGAAGAAGCATCATAGAATACGCTGTCCCTATATTTTTTGTGTGTTTCAAAAAGGGTTTGTACCATAAGGTACTGGGGCTGTTCGGTCGGCACGATGTAAGATGTCCCTTTTTTAAAAACACCTTTTTTTGTTTCCACATCGCTCTCGGTTGCAAACACGTTGATCTTATGTTTCAAGAGTAGATCCAGATACGCTTTAGTCCTGCCTTTGTCATACGAATCCCCAAAGATGTATCCTTTTATATTGCTTTTTTTTGCTTTTTCAATGGATGTTCTAAAGAACCTATTTTGGTAGTCATACAGCAAATCCTTGTTCTTGAGTGCCGCTTTGATGGTGGCCATGCTCGTAACGTATTGGTTCTTGATAGTAAAGGGAAACGATATGTTACCGGTAGGTGTCTCCTGAAGATGTCCTCGGGAACTGGCCTGTTCAAATAGAATGGCCAAGGAGCCTTGGAGGTCACCATAAGTAGATCCATATCCCGGATAAGTGGCGTCATATTTTTCCTTGGTAAAGTATAGGGAACCGATACTATCCAGATCAGCGGCAAATTGTTTGGCAAAGGTCTTGGTCAAAACCGAATAGTTCTCGTCAGGGGTCACAGGGTTCAATGAAGCGGAAGGAGGTTTAGGTTCAAAAAAGAAGGTGGAGTTGGTTCCCATTTCATGAAAATCCGTTACTACGTTGGGATACCATTCATGAAACCATTTTAAACGGGCCTTGCTTTCGGGTTGCACTGCCAAGAGCAAATCCCTGTTCAGGTCAAACCAATAATGGTTGGTCCTTCCTTGGGGCCATCCTTCATTGTGCTCTATATCAAACCTGTCCGCAACCAAAGGGTTGCCCTTAAATGTGTTGACCCAATTAGTATGTCTGTCCCTTCCATCGGGGTTTATGGTCGGGTCCAAAAAAATAACCGCTTTATCGAGGTAATCAAGAATCATTGGATTATTGGAAGCTACCAGGGTATAGGCGGTAAGCAATGCAGCCTCGGTCCCCGAAGGTTCATTTCCGTGTACATTGTACCCCAGGTTTATAAATATGGGTAGGTTCCCATAATCGGATATGTCCGTATTGTGATCGACAACTTTCAAGTGTTTTTTCTTGATCTCGGATAAATTGAGATGGTTTTCTGGGGAAGTAATGGTCAAGATCAAGAGTTTTCTGTTTTCGTGTGTCTTGCCATATTCCGTTAAGTTGACTCTGTCCGATAGTTGGGTAAGTTTTGCCAAATAGGCCACCACTTGGTCATGGCGGGTATGAAAGTCTCCAATACGATAGCCCAAAAATTCTTCGGGAGAAGGAATTGTTGGCTCAAAAGGTTGATATTTTTTAAGCAGGGGATTTTGGGAGAACACAAAAAAATTATGAAAGCATAGAAAGACCATAACAATGGCCAAACGGAAATTTATCTTTTTCATCATATAAAGGTGAGATAGTTAGTATAATCACTTTTATGAGATGAATTTTTCGGAATGTACCAGTATATAAATGTTAAAATTTTGGATTTGGTCAGCAATATTCAAGAAAATACACGGAAGACATAAGGTATTACTCTTTTATGAGCAAGAACAACAAGTGGATATAGTCTTCCCCCAACGTTCTGAGTTTTTTGATGGCACCTGCCAAGATGTTTCGTACAGTTTGATATTTGATGTTCAAGAGGTCGGATATTTCATGATTGTTGAAATTCTGGAAATACTTTAGGTATACAATTTCCTTTTCTCTTGGACTTAGTTGTTCTATCAGTTTTTTGACCTCTTTTAATAGAGCTTCGTTCTCTACGGGGTCGTCATTACTGACAATTATTTCATTGGTGAGATGGAATTCTACCTGTCTGCTTTTTTTAGTCTTTAACAACTGATTCCTGAAACTTTTAAACAGATAGGTTTTAACTTTTGTGACTTGCCCAATACTATTTTTATAGTGGAGTATGTTTAAGAACGTATCATGGATACAATCCTCCACTTCGGTAGGGGAAAGGTATTTCTTTCCAAAATTATAAAGCATTTTATAATGGGTGCTGTATAGTGAACGAAAAGCATTCATGTCCCCATCCAGAAAGCGTTCCCATAAGGTTTCTTCTTCGAAGTTTTTAGGAGGGCGTGATTCTCTGGGGGTTGATTTTGCCATGCCGTCTTTTCTTCACAAACATCCGGAAAGGTGTTTCTTGATTTAGCACAACGAACTTAACGGTTTTTAAAGAATAAGCATAATAAGCGGTACTGTTTTTGAACAAAATGTAAAATTACCATTGTGAAATTTGGAAATGTTGCTTTGGATAGGTCTTAAAAAATGGAAAGCTTTGTTTCGGTGGTGAACATTTCCAGTGCTTTTATACCCAAAAGAGAGTTGCCCTTTTGGTTTAAACCAGGAGACCAAGTAGAAATACAGTATTTTCCAGGGTAAACTGCCACAATACCTCCTCCCACACCACTTTTTGCTGGTAGCCCTACATTGAAAGCAAAGCCGCCCACATCATTGTAAAAACCACAGGTCAGCATAATGGCGTTTATCCGTTTGGTTTGGGAAGGAGTCAAAAACTCTTGGCCAACAATGTTCTTTCCGCCGTTCATGAAACAGTAAAATGTTTTGGATAATTGTTCACAACTCATACATAGTGAGCATTGAAGGTAGTAGAAGTTCAAAACCTGTTCTACATCGTTATGTAGATTGTTGAGCGATTTCAACAAGCTTGCGGTTGCATGGTTCCTATAGCCATTTGCTTTCTCGGATGCATATACTTTTTTGTCGTAATTGATGGAACTGTCATCGCTCAGGTTCCTGACAAAATCCAAAAAATCTTTTTCAGGGTTTTCCAGTTGGGAATATAACATGTCACAGACAACTATGGCACCGGCATTGATAAAGGGATTGTTAGGTATTCCATTTCCTTTTTCCGTCAAGGATAAATGATTAAAAGGTTCATGGGTAGGTTCAACACCGACCCTTTTCCAAATGTCGGTGTCCAATAATTTCAATGCATGGGCCAAACTGAGCACCTTGCAAATACTTTGAATGGAAAAAGGTGTGCTGAAATCACCTATGCCTATGGGGGAGTGATCGATCGGTCTTAAATGAATTCCGAAGTGTTCCGGATCTACCTTGGCCAACTCGGGAATATAAGAAGCTACTTGTCCACGCTGAACCTCTTTTGTCACCTCATTATGGATGTAGTTTAAAATACTTTCAAAATCAATCTGTTCTTTGGACATGAGTTTAGACGTTAATTGCGTAGAAACGGTACACCTAAGTACCCATTGAATCCGTTTTTGATGTAAAACTAAGAGAAATATTTTGTTTAATGTACCATACTTTTAATGTTAAATTTTGTTGACATCCCATGACTTTTTAACGTCTGGAGGTGTAATGTTTTAATATCCATGTGCATGGATTGGTTGACAAGAGCTACTAAAAAAAACAGCTCGTTTGAACCATCTTAAAGGTTTACGTAGTTGATATGAACCGGTTGTGTGTTTGGGATTTCCCCGCTCGAACTTTATTTGGGAACAAGCGGTGGGCTATGGCAGTTTTTGCTGTTGCCAACTTATCTTGGGAAAATCCATAAACTCTGTTTGAAAATAATTTATGGTGGTTTTGTATATTCAAAGTTTCAGAAGACCTTTATCGAACAATCAGTACGGCATGTTGAATAGGATCTTGACCCTTCTTTTTTTTATTATATGTTTTTCGGTTTCCGGACAACAATTGTTGCCCCCTATTCAAAACTTTCAATTATTGGATTATAAGGCAGGCAGTAAAAACTGGGACATCTCCGTAAATGACAATGGGGAGTTATTTGTGGCCAATAACAAAGGCTTGCTGTATTACAATGGTGAGGAGTGGATTTTGAACAAATTGCCCAACAATACTATAATACGCTCTGTGGAGAGCGTTGGAAACAGGGTCTATACCGGGTCTTATGAGGAATTTGGGTATTGGAAGAAGAATGAATTTCAAGAACTTGAATATACCTCTTTAACCCACCTGATTCGCGATCACACTTTTACCAGTGAGGAGTTTTGGGAGATTTTTCCATCAAAGGATGAAAAAATAATGTTCCGTTCCTTTTCTGCTATTTATGCTTATGACAATGACAAAATAACTGTTGTAGATCCCACTTTCGTGATTTCGGATTTTATTGAGTTTAATGATAAATTCATTGTTGCAGGGGAATCGGTTGGACTGTTTGAGGTTAAAGGGGATGAGATGGTACCCTTGCCCAACCAAGGCCTATTGTCAGGTAAAACGATTAATGATATGGTCGTTTTCCAGGATAAACTTTTGATAGGTACCAAGTTACATGGTTGCTTTTTGTACGATGGAAAAACATTGTCCCCATGGTCGGCCCCCATCAATGAGGAACTAAAACAGCACCAACTAAACAAGATTACCCTTCTGGGTGATGGATTTTTGGGATTCGGCACCATCAAGAATGGGATGTACCTATATGATTCGGTTTTAAAAAGGTATAGGGTATTAAACAGGGAGTCCGGTCTTCAAAACAATACGGTACTTTCCTCATTGTTGTTCAAAAATCGGCTATGGTTGGGCCTGGACAACGGTATTGCCCGTGTACAGTTAAACAATCCCATATCCTATTATACCGATTACACTGGTGCCTTGGGTATGGTGTACGATATCGCATGGTACAACGGGAAACTATTTTTAGGGAGCAATACAGGTGTCTATTATTTTGAAGGGGACAAACTCCGGTTTGTAAAAGGCTCCCAAGGGCATGTCTGGGACTTGGAAGTAGTAGAAGGTGAATTGCTCTGTGGTCATAATACGGGGACTTATACAGTAACGGAAAACAGTTTCCAGCTCCTTAGTGAGATTGCTGGGGGCTATCAAATAATTAAGGTGCCCGATCAAAATTCCACCTATGTCCAAGGAACGTACAATGGGCTGGTAAAATTCCAAAAATTGGATAATGGCAAGTGGAACGTTAAGAAGATCAAAGGTTTTGATGCGCCGGTGAAACAATTGTGTTTTGAAACTCCTGATATTTTATGGGTGGCCCATCCATATAAGGGGTTCTATAGGGTTCATTTTTCGGATGAAACCTATGACGATTTGGGAATTGTTCAAGAATTTGAGCACCAAGGAGCCCCTAGCAAATACAATGTAAAACTGTATAACATTAAAAATCATATAGTGCTCAACAGTGAGGGGGCATGGTTTAACTATAACCCCATTGGGGACCGAATCGAAAAGTTTGAAGAGTTTAAATACTACCAGGGTAGGGAATTGCTTTTTTATGACAATCGGTATTTCTGGTTTGTTGATGATGAAGAGCAAAAAGCCATTATCCATACGGATTTAAAAGGAGATAGTCTTGTGGTAACCGATCTGCCTTTACGAGAACGATTGGCGCCCGATTCCCAGAACATGATCAAGTTCAATGATAGTATATCCTTTGTCACTTTAACGGATGGTTTTGCCAAGATAAACGTTTCTGGAATGAAGGATCTATCAAGGTTGCAAGAGCTCCCTGTACCTGATTTTGTGGTGCTAAAGGATCAAGAGGGCAAACATTCTGTACTGGGGGATGTGGTGGAGATACCATTCCGGAACTCTCAATCCATAATTGTTGGGGTGGCTTCACCAGAGTATATATCCCCTCATTATTTTTACCAATTGGATGGACCAAAAATGTACTCTGAATATGTAGAAAGTGGTTTCATCCATTTTCAGAACCTCCCGTTCGGAGAGTATACCCTTAAAGTGTCCACTGCAGGTATTGATAATCGCATTTCTGATTTTAATACGCTGAGCTTTACAATTTTGCCACCGTGGTATTTCTCGTGGGCAAGTCTTTTTGTCTATGCTTTAATGGCAATTCTTGCGATTTATTTGGTTAGACGATTCAATAGGAGAAAATTGGACAGAAAACGTAGGGAACTGGAAGAACGGATGTGGCACGAGCAACAGGAGCGGATGGCAAAACTCGAAAAAGAGGAATTGGCCAAAGAGATTAAGTTGAAACAGAACGAGTTGGCGAGTACGACCCTGAACATTGCCCGAAAAAATGAGATGATATTGGAGTTGAAGAACATGTTGGTCATGAACAAGGATAAGTTCTCAAACTCCCAAAGATATCGCTCATTTATCAAAAAACTTGACAGTTCCATAGAGGATACCGAGGACTGGAAACGGTTTGAGGTCAATTTCAAGGAACTTCACCAGGATTTCTTTGAACGTTTATTAAAATCCTATCCTTCTTTGACCCCAAAAGACCTAAAACTATGTGCCTATCTAAAGATGAATCTTACTACTAAGGAAATTGCACCACTAATGGGGATAACGATTAGAGGTGTTGAAATACATCGATATCGGCTTAGGAAGAAACTTGATATGGCAAGTTCCGAAAACCTTTCTAATTTTCTTATTACCTTTTAAGTGGGGATCCCTGATTGTATCTGTTTTCACAAGTAGGTTTGTGGACTACATCATTACTACATCACAATGTTAATATTTTTTGCATTGAACTAGATGGATACTACTGCAAATGGGATGAAATAAGGGTTTTTGGAACTTTTTAAGATGATGTATTTTTTATGTATGCCGCATATCCTCTCAGCTTACACATCTTTATTAATTTAGTAAAAATCTAACTCTATTTTTGCACAATTATGAAAATTATAAGCAAACTATTGCTAATATCGTTTTTGTTGTTTCAGGGCGTTCTATTGGCTCAGAACAATATAACGATTTCGGGAACGGTAATGGATGATCGAGGCCAACCGTTGCCCGGGGCCAACGTGGTGCTGCAGGGCACTACTACAGGAATTCAAACGGACTTTGATGGTAATTATCGTTTGGAGAACATTCCGAGTGATGGGACCTTGGTGTTCAGTTACATTGGATTTGCCACGCAAACAGTGCCCATTAATAACCGAACTGTCATTGATTTAACCTTGCAAGAGGACACTCAAAGTCTGGATGAGGTGGTCATAGTGGGGTATGGTACCCAAAAAAAGGCTGACCTGACAGGTTCTATAGTCTCTTTAGATGCGGAACAAATAGAAAAAACGCCATCTGCCAACCCAGTCCAATCATTACAAGGTAAAGTTGCAGGGGTACAGATAGTGTCCCCAGGTTCCCCAGGTGCGTCACCTACTGTTAGAATACGTGGACTTGGGACATATTCGGATGCAACAAACCTATTATATGTTGTTGACGGAATGTTCTATAGTAACATTGATTTTTTGAACCCTAACGACATTAAATCAATGAACGTCCTCAAAGATGCTTCTTCTTCGGCGATTTATGGGGTGAGGGCCGCCAACGGGGTTATTATTATTGAAACCAAGTCTGGTGGGAAAAACAGAAAGCCTACCATAGAGTATAATGGCTATACAGGTGTCCAAAGGGCACAGAATGTGCTTAAAATGGCCAATGCTGAGCAGTTTGTCACTATGGCGGTGGAATCCGGGTCAGATGCCGATGTACAGTTTATCCTGAATGCAATGCAGCGGTATGGAAGGAGTCGTATCAATCCTAATGTACCAGATGTGAATACGGACTGGTACGATGAAATTATCCGGGATGGGCTCATACAAAATCACAGTTTAAGCGTTACCGGGGGTACGGATAATGTTTCTTACTCGCTGGGCACCAACTACTTTTCCCAAGAAGGGTTGTTGGATATGAAGAATGAATACGAACGCTTCAATATCCGTTCAAAACTAGATGTAGATGTAACAGATAATCTACGAATGGGCGTAAATACCGTTTTTAGTAATGCAACACAATATTCTCCAGAAAATTCCGCATGGTTCAAAGCCTATTTCGCAGTACCCATTTTGCCCGTGTACGATGAGTTGAACACAGAGGCAACACCTACGCGTTATGCCAATGCCCAAGCCTTGGGGTATCGTGGGACCCAAAATCCATTTCCCGACATGGATTACAACGACAATCGACTTAAAATACGTAAGCTTTTGGCAAATATTTATCTGGAAACCGACTTGATCAAGGATAAACTGACCTTCAAAACCACCTATAATGTAGATTTTTCCGCATTGGAAGAGCGCTATGTCAATCTTCCTTATAATATGGGTTATGGAGATGAGCGCATATCTTCTATAAACAGGCAGCAGAACAACTATTATAACCAAATATGGGATAATATTTTAACCTATAATGATACCTATGCCGAAGATCACAATGTAACCATAATGGCCGGTGCCTCCTTTAGGGACGAGGCCGCCAATAAATTTGAGGCAACAGGTAGCGATATTGCCGGTATTGATTATGAAACATCATGGTATTTGGATTTTGCAGATCCATTGTCCTTCAATAATAATGTAGGAGAAGAGAATAGTAGAATATATGGTCAATCCTATTTTAGCCGGGTGTCCTATAATTATAAGAGCCGCTACTTGCTATATGGTACTTTTAGAGCCGATAGGTCCTCGAAATTTACCAAGGAACAATGGGGATATTTCCCCTCTGTGGGTGCAGGTTGGGTAATTTCCCAAGAACCATTTATGGAGAACGTGGGCTTCTTTGATTTTTTAAAGCTAAGGGCCGCATGGGGGCGTTTAGGTAACGATAACGTTCCGGCAAGTGCAGGGGCCAATACCATCTCAAACGAAACTGTAGATCTTGGTGATAGCCCAAATACTGGAATTATTGCAACAAGTACCTATACCGATTTGACCTGGGAGGTGGTGGAAGAATTGGATTTTGGTTTCAACATGAACATCTTGAACAACCGATTGTCCTTGGAGGCCGATTATTATATCAGGGATACCGAAGATGCCATTATGCCGGTCTATATTCCTATTGCCAACCAGACCGTGTCAAGAAACTCGGGCGTTATCCGAAACTCAGGGGTAGAAGTGGCATTGAACTGGAGTGATGAGATCTCACCTGATTTCACCTATACGATCGGAGCCAACTTTACCACTGTGAAAAATGAGGCCATTGAAATTGAGGACGAAAGTGGGTATATCGATTCCGGTTCAGCAGAGTTTAGGCAAAGAACCATGGTCGGGGAACCACTGTATGCTTTCTATGGGTATGAGACCACAGGTGTATATCAGAATCAGGCACAAATCGATGCCGATCCCGTTGCACAAAATGCAATTGCGGACGGACAGGACATTCAGCCAGGTTATTTGATATTTAACGATAGGAATGGTGATGATGCCATTACCGACGAGGACAGAACAGTACTGGGATCGTTTCTTCCAAAAATCACCTATGGCGGCAATATTGGGCTCAATTACAAGGATTTTGGTTTCTCCATGAACTTTTATGGACAGACCGGAAATAAAATTTTGAACAGAAAACGAGGAGAGATCATCTTTACCAATGATACCAATATGGATGCCGATCTGGCCAAGAACCGCTGGCACGGTGAGGGAACAAGCAACAGTTACCCCTCATCAGCAGGACTTCGAGATAGCTGGAACCAAAAACTGAGCAATTTTTGGGTAGAAGATGGAGATTTCTTTAGGATCCAGAACATACAGCTGGCTTACACCCTAAGAGGTGAAAAACTTAAAGGCAATATGCCCGATATTAAATTCACATTGACCGCGGAAAGACCTTTGACCATTTTTAGTTACAATGGATTCAACCCAGAGGTTTCCGATGGAGTAGATCGTCAAACATATCCTGTTCCGGCAATCTATACCATAGGAGTTAATGTTAAACTATAAAAAGAAAATTAAGATGAAAAATAATAACCTATTATATAGCATCATATTTGTTTTGGGCGCAATACTCGTTTTCCAATCCTGTTCCGACAAATTTGAAGACATAGAAGGGCAGCTCAACGCAGATGACCTGGATTATTCAGCGACCGAAGATATGGTTCAGGCATTGATTGGATCCTATTATATCCTTGCCACAAGAGGATGGGAAGAACCCCTGTTGCTATCAGTCCGGGGGGATGATGTGAATGCAGGAGGTCTTGGAGATCAGCAACCGTTCGCTGATACGGATAATTTTGTGTATGACCAGGGCTATTGGATGTATAATTCTTTGTGGAACATCCATTATGGTGACATCGTTCAACTGAACACAGAGATAGACCTAATCGAAAACTTCAAGGATTTTGCCGATGAAAGTGAAAAGGCCAAGGCAGATCAGTACATTGCTGAGATAAAGGTAATGAGAGCATGGCTGCACTTTAACTTGGCAAGGGTGTGGAGCGATGTTTTTATTATTGAATCCACCCAACCGGACTCCGAAATAGCCAATGGACCAGCGAGCAAGCAAGAGATAATGCAATTTATCGCAGACCAAATGGACGAGGCCATTCCCTTGTTGCCCGATATGAGACCAAACGAAAGAACGGATATTCCAGGAGGGATAACAAGATATACGGCATATGCGCTCAAGGCTATGGCATATATGGAATTGGAAGACTATCAAGGTATGGCAGATGCCTGTGCCGCAATAATCAACTCCAATAAATTTTCATTGTATCCAGATTTCTATAACCTGTTCAAAAAACCGGGAGAGTTGAGCGATGAGAGTATCTTGGAACTACAGTTTTCTGATTATGGCTCAAGTACGGGTGATACATTTTATCATTTATATGCTCCATTTGGTCCACAAGGCTGGACCCCGTCAAGAGAAAATGCATCGGATGGATGGGGTTTTTTCGAACCCAGTATGAAGTTTATCAAATTTATGCTCGATAGGGGCGAAAATGTCCGATTGGAGACAAGTGTACTCTGGACAGACCGTGGTATTACCGAATTGCAAACAGATCCAAATTATGCTGTACTTCCTTCTTTTGTAAACAATACCACAAGGGATGGAGATGTAATTAATGATTATACCAGAGCCTTGTTTGCCAGTGGTAAACATTACTTGCCCTCTGTACAATTGACAGACCAAAGAAATGATTATGGTGGAGGGAAGAACATGATCGTAATCCGTTACGCCGAGATATTGTTGATGTATGCCGAAGCCCTCACACGTGGAGCCAGTGGTTCTGGGATGACAGCCGACCAAGCGGTGAATCTTGTCAGGACCAGAGCTGGAATGCCAGCACTGTCCAGTGTGTCCTCCAGTGATGTGATGGATGAGAAATTTGCTGAACTCGCTATGGAATGGGGAATTCGGTATTACGATATGATACGTTTGGACAACTATTCCGAACTAAGCTACGATGGTAGAACTTTTACGGCGGATAAAGAACTATTGCCCTATCCACAGGCCCAATTGGATGCACTACCTACTTTGGGTGGAGGTAACGACGATAATTAACACTAACTAAATTAACAGTACAAGATGAAATATATAGTTAAATCCATAATAATGCTCATGGGGCTTCTCGTGGTTTCTTGTAACGAAGGAATCGATCCCATTACGGCCGTAGATGCCGGAGTGGATGAAACAGCACCACAAGTTACCATAACCTATCCTACAGAAGGGGTCGAGTTAATGCCCTTTGAGGAAGAAACCTCAATAAATATTGAATTTAAGGTAACGGATGATATTGAAGTGGCCAATATTACCGTGTCAATGGATGGGGCAAAAATAGCAGCATTCAGTTCTTTCAAGGATTACCGAATAGTTTCGGAGGAAGTGACCTACGAAGGATTGGGGAATGGGGAACATACCGTCACCGTATCCGCTACCGATATCGAAGGAAAAACAACGACACAAGAAGTAAACTTTGCCAAACTGGCACCATATAGCGCACAATTTGATGGAGAGGTACTCTACATGCCCTTCAATGCAGATTATATGGACTTCATTAGTTTCCAAGAAGCTACTGAAGTAGGGTCGCCCGGTTTTGCGGGAGATGCATTTTTGGGTGCGGATGCATTTCAAGGCGCCGAAGATTCCTATTTAACGTTCCCAATGGACGACTTGAAGAGCACGGAGTTCAGTGCCGCTTTCTGGTACAAGGTGAACCCAACCCCGGACAGAGCTGGAATATTGGTAGTGGGAGACAATGCCGATGATAGGAACCAAGGATTCCGGTTGTTCCGTGAAGGGGATGCCAATGAACAACGAATTAAGGTAAACGTGGGTACTGGAGCGGCAGAAAGTTGGAACGATGGTGGTGTTATCGATGTGGCCGCAGGAGAATGGGTGCATATAGCTCTTTCCATTTCCCAAACCCAGAGTACTATATATTTCAACGGGGTTGAAATGTTATCTGCCGATTTGCCAGCGCCAATTGATTGGACAGGTTGCCAAGAGCTCGTCATTGGTTCTGGAGGTCCCACCTTTGATTATTGGGGCCATGGTTATGATGCCAGCCAAATGGACGAGTTACGAATTTTTGATAAGGCATTGTCCCAGAGCGATGTCCAAATCATGATGAATGCTGCCAACCCATATATCCCTCAATACGACGGGGAATCATTTTACATGCCATTCGATGGGGATTATATTGATTTGATTGGGAGCAAAGCAGCGACAAAGGTCGGTTCACCAAGCTTTACCGATGAAAGTCAAGTAGGTGAACAAGCTTACCTTGGCGCCACAGATTCTTATATCAACTATCCTGCCGAAGGATTGATGACTACCGAGTTCAGTGGATCCTTTTGGTATAAAGTGGATGCCAATCCGGACAGGGCGGGTATCATAACCATTGGTGATGATGCCACTGACAGGTTCCAAGGATTTCGACTCTTCCGTGAAGGGAGCGCTGACGAACAGCGGATTAAATTGAACGTCGGTACCGGAAGTGGGGAAAGCTGGAACGATGGAGATGTAATTGATGTAACCGCAGGGGAATGGGTACATATTGCCTTCACTATATCGAACAGCGAAAATGTCATTTATTTCAATGGAACCGAGGTGTTGTCATCAGCGATGTCCGCTCCAATCGATTGGACTGGCTGTGAAACCTTCACCATAGGAGCAGGTGGACCCACGTTCGATTATTGGGGACATACTTCAGATAATAGTATCATCGATGATCTAAGGTTCTTTAGTAAAGCGCTTTCCCCCGAAGAAGTGGCAGCCATTGCCGGTGGTTCCGTAACACCAAAGAATTTCGGGTCAACACTTTATATGCCTTTTGATGGATCCAATATTGACGACAACTCCAATGAAGAGGCTACAGTCGTGGGTTCTCCCGGTTTTGCAGGGGAAAGCGCCGTAGGTAGCGATGCCTACGCAGGTGCTGCCGATTCCTATCTTACCTTCCCGATTGACGGATTGTTCAATGATCAATTTAGCGGCGCCTTTTGGTATAAGGTAAATTCAGACCCTGATAGAGCAGGAATTTTGACCGTAAGTCCACCAATGAATGGATCCGATAACGATCTTTCCGCAGGTTTTAGGTTGATCAGGGAAGGAAGCGCTGATGAGCAGCGCATAAAATTGCACTTGGGCACAGATGCTGGAGATGTTTGGAACGATGGGGATGTGATTGATGCCACCGCAGATGAGTGGGTGCATGTTGCCTTTACCGTTACCGATACCCAGACCCTTATTTATTTGAACGGAGAACCCGTTGCAAATACTGGGGATATGGACGGAAAAACCATTAGCTGGGAAAATTGCTCTATTCTTTCAATAGGTTCGGGCGCACCAAACTTTATTGGGTGGAACCATCTATCGGACCTGAGCTATATTGATGACCTATACCTTTTTGATAGGACATTGACGCAAGAGGAGATACAAGAGATCATGAATAATTAATGTGTGCGTAGTTCTATGTGCATTTATTTGAGTTAGTTAGTTTATATGAGGTTAATTTTAATTTCAATGGCCGTTGCAATCCTACTTTTGGGCTGCAATGGCCATAATTCTAAAAAAAGAGCAAAAGCAGCCCAAAAATCTGTAGAAAGTTTAACTGTCACCGATGAAGAATTGATGGATTCCATCCAGTTCCAGACCTTCAATTACTTTTGGGAAGGAGCGGAACCTGTATCGGGATTGGCAAGGGAACGTATACACATGGATGGGGTCTATCCCAATCACGATAAGGATATAATCACGACCGGAGGATCGGGATTTGGCCTCATGGCCATTTTGGTAGGAGTGGAAAGAGGGTACATATCCCGAGAACAGGCACTTGAACGCTATGAACGGATCGTAAACTTTTTGGAGAAGGCAGATCGCTTCCATGGGGCATGGCCCCATTGGCTATTGCCATCAGGTAAGGTAACCCCTTTCAGCTCCAAAGATAATGGTGGCGATTTGGTGGAAACTGCATTTTTGGTCCAAGGTCTTTTAACGGTCAAGGAGTATTTTAAAAACGGAAATGAAGAGGAAAGGCAATTGGCTGACAAAATACAGAAACTTTGGGAAGGTGTTGAATGGGACTGGTATACAAAAAATGGTGAAGATGTGCTGTATTGGCACTGGAGTCCGGAATATCAATGGGAAATGAACTTTCCGGTCGGAGGTTATAACGAAGCCCTTATCATGTACGTTTTGGCAGCGGCATCACCAACCCACCCAATAGAAAAATCTGTTTATGAAAAAGGATGGGGAGTAGATGGCAACATTACAAAAGATACCATATACTATGGTCTGGAAACCGAACTGAACCATTACGAACATGACAATTCCCCGGTCGGTCCGCTTTTTTGGGCGCATTATTCGTATTTGGGTCTCAACCCAAAAGGATTAAAAGATCAATTTGGCGATTACTGGAAATTAAATCAAAACCACGCTATGATCCATTATAGATATTGTGTGGACAATCCCAAGGGTTTTGAAGGATATGGTGAAAATTGCTGGGGGCTCACATCCAGTTATTCGATCAATGGTTATGCTGGACACAGACCAGATGCCGATCTGGGCGTGATATCGCCTACAGCGGCCCTTTCATCAATGCCGTACACGCCAAAAGAAAGTAAACAATTCTTGAGGTTTTTGTATATGGAACAGGACAGCCTAATTGGTAAATACGGGCCTTACGATGCTTTCAGTTTAGAAGAGGATTGGTACCTTCCGAGGTATTTGGCAATAGATCAAGGGCCAATTCCTGTTATGATCGAAAATTACCGAAGCGGATTATGCTGGAAATTGTTTATGGCCAACAAGGAAGTACAGAAAGGTTTGATGAAATTGGGTTTTGAAAGCCCATATATAGATACTACGGATGATTAAGAACACGATATATTTTTTCCTTTTGATTACTATGGTTTTATCCTGTGGGGAAGGAGATGACTATACCTATATTCCGATAGAGCCAGAACTCCCAGGTAACGGTTCTGGTTCTGATAATGATGATGGGGAACCTACCATTTCTGACGAAGAATTGTTGGATTTGGTCCAAGAGGAAACCTTTAAGTATTTTTGGGACTTTGCCGAAGAACATTCAGGTGGTGCCAAAGAGAGATATCATCCAAATGACCCTGGGCGCGATGCCAATGTTGTTACTACCGGAGGAACAGGTTTTGGACTTATGGCCATTTTGGTCGCTATCGAAAGAGGTTTTGTGTCCAGGTCTGAAGCCGTGGAAAGATTGAGCTTAATACTTGATTTTCTGGAAAACGCAGATCGTTTTCATGGAGCTTGGCCCCATTGGATCGATGGGTCCACGGGTGCAGTGATTCCATTTAGTGATTTGGATGATGGTGGAGATTTGGTGGAAACTGCTTTTTTAGCACAAGGGCTTATCTGTGTCAAAGAGTATTTTAAAAATGGTTCCGATGCAGAGCAAGCTTTGGCCCAAAAAGCCGATGTGTTATGGAAAGGTGTGGAATGGGAGTGGTATGCCCAAAATCAAAACGTACTATATTGGCACTGGAGCCCCAATCATGGCTTTGACATCAATTTGCAGTTAAAAGGATACAACGAGGTGCTGATCGCCTATGTAATGGCCGCTGCATCACCCGATCATGGAATTGAGAAAGAGGTATATACCAACGGATGGGCCTCGGGTGGGGGCATCCTATCAGGAAATACCCAGTATGGATATCCACTTTTGGTGAGGCACAACGGGGCAGAGCAATTTGGAGGCCCCTTGTTTTGGGCGCATTATTCCTATTTGGGACTAGATCCAAGGAATTTGTCCGATGAGTACGTGGACTACTGGGATGTCAATGTAAACCATACCATGATCAATTATGAATATTGTGTGGCCAATCCAGGGAATTTCCAAGATTACGGACAAAATTGTTGGGGATTAACGGCCAGCTATTCCCGAAACAATGACGGTAGTATAGGGTACGATGCGCATAGCCCAAGTAATGATAAGGGAGTAATAGCACTAACTGCGGCAATCAGTTCAATGCCCTATACACCGGAACAATCATTGGAAGCATTGCATTATTTCTACAAAAACAAGGATGATCTATTGGGTCCTGCAGGTTTTTTTGATGCCTTTAGCCCCGAATATGATTGGGTGGCAGAAGCATATTTGGCGATAGACCAAGGGCCACAAGTAATAATGATTGAAAATTATAGAACCGGTCTTCTTTGGCATCTTTTTATGGCAAACGAGGATGTTCAAGCCGGTTTGGCCAAACTGGGATTTTGACAGGGTCGGCACGATGGTTTGATTCAAAAAAAAAGAAAACATATTGTTGTTGATCTTGAAGCTTTGTCAATTTTAAAACTGTTATCGAAAAACTAAACAAACATACCTATGAAGATGAAATACTTTTTTTCGTTGGGCTTCCTTTTTGTATCCGTATTTGTCTCGGCACAATGGCAGTCAAAATATAAATCGGAAACCCTGATAGATGGTAACGATACCTTAAGGTATCGAATAATGTACCCGAAGAATTTTAATGAAGAAGGAAATTTTCCAGTGGTCCTGTTTTTACATGGAGCTGGCGAAAGAGGTGATGATAATGCAAGTCAACTGATACATGGGGGCAAATTATTTGCCACGGATTATCTGCAGGAGAAATTTCCTGCCATCGTTATTTTTCCGCAATGTCCAAAAGATAGCTATTGGTCCAAGGTAGACGTTGATAGGAACACATATCCATTGACACTTGATTTTAAGTATGGGGAAGGGCCCACCAAACCCTTGCAAATGGTAATGGATTTATTGGAAAACACAATAGGGGAACCGTACACCAACGACGATCAGGTTTATTTGATGGGACTGTCCATGGGGGGCATGGGAACTTTTGAATTACTAAGTAGAAAACCGGAGATGTTCGCCGCGGCAATACCGATCTGTGGAGGAGGAGATCCAAATACGGTGACCGCCTATGCAAAAAGCACCCCATTGTGGATTTTTCATGGTGCTAAGGACAATGTTGTCAATCCTGATCAATCCATAGAAATGGTCACAGCGTTGCTAAAGGCTGGAGCGTACCCGAAATTTACCATATACGATTTTGCCAATCACAATAGTTGGGATCCAGCTTTCGCTGAACCTGATTTGTTGCCTTGGTTGTTTTCACATAAGAAAGGAACCACAAACTAACATCCTTATAAAATTTTAAATCCAAAAACAAACTTACCGTGAACCATAAAGAATTAGTTTTTATCATTTTGACCCTGTTTTTTTCGGGTTTGAGTGCGCAGCAGCGAATTGTTGAAATTGAGGAACTCTTACAAAAAATGACCATTGAGGAAAAAATAGGTCAATTGAACCTGCTGACTCCTGGAGGGGGAGTGGCCACCGGATCTGTGGTAAGTGAAAATGTGGAGGCCAAGATCAAGGCAGGAAAAGTTGGTGGGCTATTTGGGGTCGCTGGTCCGGATAAAGTCAGGGTTGCCCAAGAAATAGCAGTGAAACAGAGTCGTTTGGGGATTCCGTTACTTATTGGCTCGGATGTTATCCACGGATATAAGACAACATACCCTATTCCCCTTGGCCTGGCATCGAGCTGGGACTTGGAATTGATAGAAAAGGCGGCTCAGATGGCAGCCAAAGAAGCCACCGCCGATGGAATAAATTGGAATTTTTCTCCTATGGTGGATATTGCCAGGGATCCACGTTGGGGGCGTATTGCCGAGGGCGCTGGAGAAGATCCCTATTTAGGTTCCAAAATCGCCGAAGCCATGGTGCGAGGTTATCAAGGTGGCGACTTGGCGGCCGAACATACCATGTTGGCCTGTGTAAAACACTTTGCCCTTTATGGAGCAGTTGAGGCTGGTAGAGACTATAATTCGGTGGATATGAGTAAAGTAAAAATGTACAACCAATATCTACCACCCTATAAAGCAGCCATTGATGCAGGGGCAGCTACGGTCATGACCTCTTTTAATGATGTGGACGGCGTTCCCGCAACGGGAAACAAATGGTTGTTGACAGAGCTTTTGCGCAATCAATGGGGGTTCGGTGGTTTTGTGGTTTCCGATTATACCTCACTTAATGAGATGATATCCCATGGGTTAGGTGACCTTCAAGCTGTTTCGGCATTGGCTTTAAAAGCTGGATTGGATATGGATATGGTGGGTGAGGGTTTTTTGACCACTTTGAAAAAATCACTGGAGGAAGGAAAAGTTACGGAGGAAGAGATTACAAACGCTTGCCGAAGGGTCTTGGAAGCTAAATATATCTCAGGCCTTTTTGATGACCCTTACAGATATTTGGACACTAAACGACCTGCGAGGGATATTCTGACCAAGGAACATCGTAATCTTGCGAGAAAACTTGCAACCCGATCTTTTGTGTTGCTCAAAAATGAAAATGGGATTTTGCCCATTCAAAAAAACAAGAAAATCGCGTTGATAGGTCCTTTGGCCGATAGTAGGGAAAATATGTTGGGAACATGGGCGCCCACAGGAGACCTGAGTTTGGCGGTGACCGTTTTGGAAGGGCTGAAAAATGTTGCGCCGAATGCTAGGATTGAGTATGCAAAAGGAGCCAATATAACGGACGATGAGGAGTTTGCGAAACGAGTAAACGTTTTTGGCACAAGGATAGATATTGATTCGCGATCTCCAGAATCTATGTTGGAAGAGGCTGTTGATTTGGCCAAAACCTCGGATGTGGTCATAGCAGTGGTTGGAGAAGCCACCGAAATGAGCGGGGAATCTTCCAGTAGGAGCGACATCTCTATTCCTGAAAGTCAAAAGAAACTTATAAGGGCACTGGTAGCTTCTGGAAAACCGGTTGCTTTGGTCTTGATGAGTGGCAGACCGCTGACGATTCCTGAGGAATTTGATATGCCGGTTGCTATTCTACAAGTTTGGCACCCTGGTGTGGAAGCGGGAAATGCCATTGCAGATGTGATTTTTGGAGATTATAACCCTTCGGGAAAATTGACTGCTACATGGCCCCGAAATGTTGGGCAAATACCTATCTATCACAGTATTAAAACTACGGGTAGGCCCGGGCCTTTGGACGGTACGTTTGAAAAGTTCAAATCCAATTATTTGGATGTACCCAATACACCCTTAATACCTTTTGGGTATGGTTTGAGCTATACCGAATTCAAATATTCCAACCTAAGATTGGACAAGGAGACAATTGGTCCAAACGACTCCATATCGGCCACGGTCACCGTGTCAAACATTGGAAAGTTTGATGGTGAGGAGGTGGTTCAACTGTATTTAAGCGATATGGTAAGAAGTATTACGCCCCCCGGACGTCAATTGAAAGGCTTTGCCAAAGTTATGTTGAAGAAAGGGGAAAGCAAAGAGGTGACCATTACCTTATCCCCGGATGATCTTAAATTTTATAATGGACAATTGGAATTCGTTTCAGAACCCGGGGAGTTCAAAGTATTTGTGGGACCTAATTCCGATGCACAGCTGTCAAAAACCTTTATGCTCAAATAAATTTGAAATTAACAAAGTAAAGGTACCCGATATGGTTTCGTGCCAACATTGGGATAATTCTAAAGAAAATTCTGAAAGGTTCCCCAAACACTATTTTTATAATGTTGGATGACGATGCCTATCAATATATATGGTTGTATGCCGAAGTTTTGTTGGTTCGGTCATCCCAACGCATTTTACGCTTTTTGTTTGAATAGAAAGGAATTGTCGGATGGGGTTCAGATTCCCTTGGTGCCTATAACAAAAAAGCTGTCCAAAATGTATTGAAATACGTCATTCTGAAACAAGTTCAGGTTAACGAAAACCGATATTTTAGACAGCTTTTTTTTGTTTTCTATATTGTAATGGACTCTCCGATATCAGGTAGCATCAATTTTTTTCCTTTTTCCTCAAAATAGTTGATTGCCTTCGTTTTGTCCATTTTGATTGGTGGGAAAGTATCATAGTGGCACCCGATTATTTTGTCACATTTAATAAAATCACTGGCAATTGCAGCATCCTCATATCCCATGGTAAAATTATCTCCAATGGGCAGAACCGCAATATCCAATTTTGGGCAGGTTTTGGGAATAAGTTCCATGTCCTTGGTCAAGGCTGTGTCCCCAGCGATATAGATTGAATTTGATTCGTTGTAAAGAACAAATCCTCCAGGGTTGCCACCATTACTGCCATCTGGCAATGTGCTTGAGTGGATGGCGTTTACATATTTGGCCGTACCAAAATCGAATATATATTTTCCTCCATGGTTCATGGGGTGTCCCTTGATGCCTTTTTCTCCGAACCAAGTAACTATTTCAAAATTGGAAACCAGCAATGCTTCCGGATTGTTTTTTGCAATTGTCTCGACATCCAATACATGGTCTTGATGGCCATGGGTCAAAAAAATGTAATCAACCTTCAAATCATTTATGTCAATGTTGGATGCCATTTCATTTCCAGAAATAAACGGATCGAACAAAATTTTCTTCCCTTTCATCTCAACCAGCATAGTGGCATGGCCCAAAAAAGTAATCTTCATAATATTATGTAATTTTTATTTCTGAAATATTTTTGACTTACTGGATAAAGTTAACAAGAACCCTTGGAAATTTCAATTTGAAATTGAAATGGATACTGCCTTGTGCACGGATTTTTTGAATCCAGAAATATGGATTGTAGAAAAAGCGTTTAACTTTGCAGCATGATTGGTACGATTTGTAGAAAAGCACATTTTAATGCCGCACATAGACTCCATAATCCTAAATGGAGCAAGGAGAAAAATATCGAAGTTTTTGGCAAATGCAACAGTCCCAGTTTCCACGGCCATAATTTTGACCTGGAGGTAAGGATCAAAGGTGAGATTGACCCCGATACAGGTTTTGTGATGGACCTTGCCGATTTGGGCAAACTGATCAAGGACGAGGTGGAGGAGCGTTTTGACCATAAGAATTTGAACGAAGACTGCCCCGAGTTTGAGAATTTATTGCCTACGACCGAATATTTCGTAAAAGTGATTTATGATATATTAAAACCCAAGTTGAAAAAAGGGCAATTGTTGCATATAACCCTGCACGAAACATCAAAGAACTCGGCGGAGTATGGAGATTGGGATTAATTTCCGATATTTGCAACCGTTTTTAAAAGGGATATTAGCTCAGTTGGTTTAGAGCGCTGCCTTGACAGGGCAGAGGTCACTGGTTCGAATCCAGTATATCCCACTTTCTTTTCTTTATAAAATATCCAATACTCGTTCCAGTGCCATTCCCCTGGAACCTTTAATGAGCAGTGTTCCTTTTTCCAGAGGGTGTTGTTCCAAATGGGTTTTGAGATCCTCGAAGGATTCAAACTTCCTGAACGGTGTTTTGGTTCCAAAGAAATTTTTCCCCACTAGATAAACAGTGTCGAAGTTGAGTTCCTCTATTAGATTGGCAATGTATTGGTGTTCTTTGGCCGCTGTATTGCCAAGTTCGAACATATCGCCAATGATTATTGTTTTTGGCCTGCCATCCATCAGATGGAAGTTTTCCAAGGCAGCTTTCATGCTGGTAGGGTTGGCATTGTAAGCATCAAGGATAATATTGAAACCGTTCTTTGCTAATATTTGTGATCGATTGTTCTTTGGTTGATAGGTTTCAATAGCAGTTTTAATGTCTTCCAAAGGGACGTTAAAATATTTGCCCATGAGAATAGCTGCGCAACAATTGGGAAAATTGTACTTGCCCACAAGTTGTGTATTGATTTGGACTCCCTCGACCTCTATGGAAACATAAGGGGCGACTCCGAGAAATTTGATATTGTAGTATTGGTGGTCACTGGTGCTAAAGCCGATTTTTTTAGTGTAACCCGCCAATTTTTCTTTTTGGATAGCATCATCTGCATTAAAAAAAACATACTTGTTATGGGAAGTTAGATAATCGTATAATTCGCTTTTCGCTTGGATTACTCCATCAATCCCTCCAAAACCTTCCAGATGTGCTTTGCCAAAGTTGGTAATGTAGCCAAAATCGGGCCGGGCAATATGGGTCAGGGATTTTATTTCCTTTTTGTGGTTGGCGCCCATTTCAA
This sequence comes from Allomuricauda sp., assembly GCF_002699205.1. Lineage (GTDB taxonomy): Bacteria > Bacteroidota > Bacteroidia > Flavobacteriales > Flavobacteriaceae > Flagellimonas. Next base: position 174,569 of record NZ_PABT01000035.1, on the reverse strand, counting down.
CAATGGCTATTTCAGTATCTTTTTGAATGGATAAAAGTGTTAAGGGGACCCCGATATGGTTGTTCAGGTTACCTTGGGTCGCTATGGTTTTGTATTTTTTGGAGAGTACTGCATTGATCAATTCCTTTGTGGTTGTTTTGCCATTGCTTCCGGTCAGGGATACCACTTTTGCTTTGCAATGGTTTCTATGGTAGGTAGCCAATTCCTGCAAGGTTTTTAAAACATCCTGGAACAAAATCATTTTATCGGAGGCCTGGGAGGGCTCCTCATCTATTATTGCATAAGCTGCTCCATTTTTCAAAGCTTCTGAAGCAAAAACATTTCCGTTGAAATTAGGGCCTTTAAGGGCGAAAAACAGACAGTTCTCGGTGATTTTCCTTGTGTCTGTGGATATTGTGGGATGCTCTAAAAAAAGGGCGTGTAATTCTTCTATTGTCATAAATCGAAGATAAAAAAAAGCTCCGACCTTTTGGCCAGAGCTTTTTTAATACTCAAGAAGTTTTATTTTATCTCGCTTTTTTGTGACGTACCGTTTTATTGTTCGATTTGGATTTGGATCCAACTCTGGACATGGCACATCTAAAGCCTATATCGTCCGTTGCCATATATTGTGGTAAATATCTACGTTGTGCAGGATCTAACCAAAATGCCCTGTCTCTCCATGAACCGCCTTTGTAGACCCTTACTTCATCGTTTATCAAGGAAGTTCTGTGGTTGGAGGTATCGTATCTGCGTATTAATTTACCAGTAGAGTCACGTTCTGCTTTGAATTCAGGGGAATCATACATTTTTAGTTCATCCTCCTCATCGCTGAAACGGCTAAAGAATCTTGAAGAACCTGGGTCACCGTCCCTGTACCCTCTGTTGTCACTTTTATCAAAATTGGTTCTTAGGTAGGTTTCTTCTTCGCCAACCGGAACTTCTTTGATTTCTCCGGGAAGGTTTATGGCCACTATTTTACCATTTGGTAAAGTATCATAAACAATTTCATCTTTTAAGATTTCAACTTTTCCATCTTCGCCAATGGCTTTTTTCATGAAAACATTTCCACGATAGTAGTTGAAATCACTTATTTCATCATCAACAATGGGGCGGTATACATCGGCTACCCATTCGTTTACGTTTCCGGCCATGTCATAAAGTCCAAAATCGTTGGGCTTGTAAGACTTGACCTGAGCGGTAATATCGGCACCATCATCGGACCATCCGGCGATACCGCCGTAATCACCTTTACCTTGTTTAAAGTTGGCCAATTGGTCTCCTCGTCCCACGCGTTGTCCATTTCGAGTGTAATCACCATCCCAAGGGTATTTTTTTCTACCTCTGTAGTTATTGTATTCCCTTGTGCCAACAAGTGCTTGGGCCGCATATTCCCATTCGGTTTCGGTCGGTAGTCTGTAAGCCGGCATAATTATACCACTGCTTCTCTTGGCAAAAGTATTGGTGGAGTCACGCTTTTGTTTTCCTTGTAAGGAATCGATTTGTCCTCCATATACGGATTCCGGATTGTTAAGATATGCTTCAGTGCTAAAAGTACCTTGGATTTCCCCATTCAACACTTTGTATTTGGCATCTTCGGCCAAATATCCTTCTCTTTCAAGCATTACCTCGTTTACCCTGTCGGTTCTCCATTCTGCATATTGTGTGGCTTGCACCCAATTTACCCCTACAACCGGATATTCTGCGTAGGCGGGGTGTCTAAGGTAATTGTTGGTCATGGTTTCATTAAAGCCCAAACGGTTTCTCCAAACCAAGGTGTCCGGTAGGGCACCTATATATATGTTGGCGTAATTTGGATTTTCCGGAGGATAAACTTCCTTAAGGTAATCCAAGTACTCCAAGTACATTACGTTGGTTACTTCCGTTTCATCCATGTAAAAAGACTGGACATGTTGTTGTGTAGGGGTATTGTTCCAATCATACATTACATCATCCTGAACCTTACCTTTGGTAAATGTTCCACCCTCTATAAATACTGTTCCTGGAGGAGTTTCTTGCTCCTTAAAGTCCGAATTGTATTGAAATCCCCCTTCTTTGGCATTAATTTTCCAACCAGTGGCTCTAGAGACGTTTTTGGATGAGGACGAGTTTTTGCAACTGGAAAAACTTCCCATCACTACGGCGCAAGAAAGTACAACTTTAATTAAGTGTTTTTTCATAATTTGGGCTTGAGTACTTTAAAACTCAGGGCTATATGCCCTCAGTAACTTCAACTTGTTTTGATTTTTAAAATCCTTCAATGGCATTAAAACGATGTTTTTGCCATTATATTTTGTGCTCATCAAATAATTATGACGATGTAACATTTGGCACATGCTACACTTCAGTAACGGAAAAGGTGCTGGATTAGTATGGATGCCTTATGTTTTTATCGAATTGAGCGTACCATATTTTTGTTGTTAAGTTTCATTTTGATTCCATTCTTTTAAAAAATACAGGTACAATTACAAGAATTTATGGAAATGAACGTTTACATGTAATAATCCAATAAGTTTGTTTTGGACCTTGAACTTTACTTAAAGCTAAAAACTTAGAATGAAAAAGTTACTCGTATTGGTAGTGTTGCTCGCTGTAGCCCCATGGGTGAGTGCACAACAAGAAAGGGCAATCACTACAGCTGTCCCATTTCTGACCATAGCTGCAGATGCTAGGGCATCTGGTATGGGTGATATGGGGGTTGCAACATCTTTTGATGCATATTCCCAACAATGGAACCCCGCTAAATATGCTTTTGCAACACAAAAATCAGGCGTCGGGGTGAGCTATACCCCGTATTTGGAAACAATTGTGAACGATGTTTCCCTTTTGAATGCCAATTACTATAATAAATTGAACGATCGAAGCGCTTTTGCATTCGGACTTCGCTACTTTGGGTTGGGAGAAATTGAATTGAGACAGACCATAGACCAAGATGCTACCTTGGTAAAACCAAATGAGTTTGCTTTGGATGGTTCCTATTCACTAAAACTGAGCCAAAGCTTTTCCATGGCCGTTGGAGGTAGGTTTATCAGTTCCAACCTAAGGTTCCAGGATGGTAGTCAGGATTCGCAAGCTGCAAATGCCTTTGCCGTTGATATTGCAGGGTTTTATAGATCTCCGGAAATCGCTTACAGTAATTATGATGGTCGTTGGAGATTCGGTTTCAACATCTCAAACATAGGAGGTTCCCTTCAGTATGATGAAGGAGGGCAGGAAAACTTTTTGCCCACAAACCTTAAATTTGGGGGAGGTTTTGATTTTATTTTTGATCAAGACAATGTTTTGGCCATTAATACCGAGTTCAATAAACTATTGGTCCCTACACCAAGGGATTTTGATGGGGATGGAGATATTGATTCCATCGACAATGATGAATACCAGAACATTAGTTTCTTCAATGGAATTTTCGAGTCTTTTGGAGATGCCCCCGATGGGTTCAGTGAAGAACTAAAGGAAGTGACCTGGGCATTGGGAGCCGAATATCGGTTTATGGAAGCCTTTATGTTGCGAAGTGGTTATTTTAACGAAAGTGAGGAAAAAGGCTCCAGAAAATACTTTACACTGGGAGCAGGGTTCAAATTCAAATCAGCGCAAATAGACCTTTCCTATCTATTTTCAACTTCACAGGTCAGAAACCCTTTGGAGAACACATTGCGATTTTCGCTCTCCTTTGATTTTGGAGAAGAATTTTACAATGATTAGGAACGTATAAAATATAGCTTGAAAAACCTGTCCCTTGGGCAGGTTTTCTTATTTTTGGGATACAGCCAATAATTACATGGAAAAAAAGAAAATCGGTTTTGAACTGCTCATTTTCGAAGATGAAACAGAGTTGTCACAAAACGAACGAAAATTGTTACGAAACGCCATGGATGCCAGGGAAAATGCCTATGCCCCATATTCAAAATTCAAGGTGGGAGCTGCGGTATTGTTGGAAAACGGGCAAGTTGTCATAGGAAATAACCAAGAAAATGCGTCGTACCCCTCGGGACTATGTGCGGAACGTGTCGCCGTTTTTCAGGCAGGTGCCAAATATCCCGGCGTGGCCATTACATCCATAGCCATAAGTGCTTCCCCGTCCCAACATGAGGAAGCTGTGCCGGCAGCCCCCTGTGGCAACTGCAGGCAATCCATCATTGAGTATGAACAAAAGCAGAAGTCGCCAATATCCATAATTCTTGGTTCAGAAAAAGGGCCAATTTATAAGTGTGTTTCCGTGGCCGATATTTTGCCCTTGGCATTCAATAGCTCATTTTTGAAGGATTCTTAATTCAAATCTTTTTCCAAAACAGATATATATGTATTTTTGCTCTTCCCCACCGCAGGGGAAATTCATTTAATACCACTGTAGATGAAAAAAATCACCAAAGAAGTTTACCTTAAATGGTACGAGGACATGTTATTCTGGAGAAAGTTCGAGGATAAACTCGCTGCCGTATATATTCAACAAAAGGTTAGGGGTTTTCTGCACCTTTATAATGGTCAGGAAGCGGTATTAGCAGGTGCATTACACGCTATGGACCTTGAGAAAGACCGTATGATCACCGCATACCGAAATCATGTGCAACCGATTGGTATGGGTGTGGATCCTAAAAGGGTGATGGCCGAACTTTACGGTAAAGTAACAGGAACATCCAAAGGTATGGGAGGTTCCATGCATATTTTCTCCAAAGAACACCGTTTTTATGGGGGACATGGAATTGTAGGAGGTCAAATTCCTTTAGGTGCTGGATTGGCGTTTGCCGACAAGTATTTCAAAAGAGATTCCGTAACCCTTTGTTATATGGGAGATGGTGCAGTAAGACAAGGATCATTGCACGAGGCTTTTAACTTGGCCATGTTATGGCAGTTGCCGGTCGTTTTTATTTGTGAGAACAACGGTTATGCAATGGGGACATCGGTTGCGCGTACTTCGCACACCACGGACATCTGGAAACTTGGTCTTGGTTATGAAATGCCATGTGGCCCGGTTGATGGAATGGACCCCGCAGTAGTTGCCAAAGAAATGGATAAAGCAATTGAGCGTGCCAGGACTGGTGGCGGACCGACTTTCTTGGAGATGAAAACATACAGGTATCGTGGGCACTCCATGTCCGATGCACAGCACTACCGAACAAAGGAAGAAGTTGAAGAGTATAAAAAGATAGATCCCATTACTCAGGTGAAAGATGTTATCCTCGAAAAAGGATATGCGTCCGAGGAAGATTTAAAGGAAATTGATAAAAAGGTGAAGGACTTGGTAAAAGAGTGCGAGAAATTTGCAGAAGAATCAGATTTTCCTCCAAAAGAACAATTGTACGACACCGTTTATGAGCAAGAAGACTATCCATTTTTACAACATAAATTATAATTAGATGGCGGAAGTAATCAACATGCCTAGATTGAGCGATACCATGGAAGAAGGAACCGTGGCCAAATGGCTCAAAAATGTAGGGGACAAAGTCGAAGAAGGTGATATATTGGCTGAAATCGAAACCGATAAGGCCACCATGGAATTTGAATCTTTTCATGAAGGAACATTGCTCTATATCGGAATACAGGAAGGTGAAGGAGCACCAGTTGATTCGCTTTTGGCCATTATCGGCGAGGAAGGAGAGGATATTTCAGGTCTTTTAGGTGGTGCTGGAGAAACGGCTGCGCCAAGTCAAGAGTCCGAACCATCCGAACCCAAAGCCGAGGAGAGTTCAGCAGCGGCAAGCGTGTCTGCCGATATTCCTGAAGGCGTGGAGATTGTAACCATGCCTCGATTGAGTGATACCATGGAGGAAGGGACCGTGGCCAGTTGGTTAAAGAATGTTGGCGACCAAGTGGAAGAAGGAGATATATTGGCTGAAATCGAAACCGATAAGGCCACTATGGAATTTGAATCTTTCTATTCTGGAACCTTGTTGTATATCGGTATTCAAGAAGGTGAAGGAGCACCGGTCGACTCACTTTTGGCCATTATTGGTCCAGCAGGAACCGATGTTGATGCAATTTTGAAAGTACAAGCCTCAGGAGGTTCTACTGCCGCCGCCCCAAAAACCGATGCTCCCAAAGAAGAAGCGCCAAAGGCTGTAGAAAGCTCGCAAAAAGAATCAACTTCCACAGTTGCCAATGATGGAAAGCGTGTCTTTGCTTCACCATTGGCAAAGAAGATCGCGAAGGAGAAAGGTATCAATTTGGCCGATGTAAAAGGAACTGGGGACAATGGTAGGATCGTAAAAAAGGATATAGAAAACTTTAAACCTTCACAAGCGACCCCAACCGTTGAAAAACCAACGGAAACAGCAGCTATAGCACCGGTCAACTTGCCTGTTGGAGAAGAAAGTGTGGAAGAAGTCAAGAACTCTACCATGCGTAAGGTAATTGCCAAGCGTTTGGGTGAATCCAAGTTCTCTGCGCCCCATTATTATCTTACTATTGAGGTGGATATGGACAACGCGAAGGCTTCCCGTGCACAGATCAATAGTCTGCCCGATACCAAAGTATCATTTAATGATATGGTATTGAAAGCCTGTGCCATGGCACTTAAAAAACATCCGCAGGTAAATACATCATGGAACGGTGATACCACAATTTACAAGCACCATGTACATATGGGTGTTGCAGTGGCAGTAGATGAAGGTCTTGTGGTTCCTGTCATCAAGTTTGCGGACCAATTGAGTTTGACGCAGCTCGGTGCAGCGGTTAAAGATTTGGCAGGTAGGGCAAGGAACAAGAAGATCAAGCCGGATGAAATGGAAGGAAGCACATTTACGGTATCCAATTTGGGGATGTTCGGTATTTTGGAGTTCACTTCCATCATCAACCAGCCGAATTCAGCAATTTTATCCGTAGGGGCCATTGTAGAGAAACCAGTGGTCAAAAATGGAGAAATCGTACCTGGCAGTACCATGAAGATTACCTTGGCCTGTGACCACAGAACGGTTGACGGGGCCACAGGGGCACAGTTCCTTCAAACATTGAGGGCCTATTTGGAAAACCCTGTGACCATGTTGGCGTAGTTTTATTATGTCTCTGCCTTGAGCAAAATCGAAAGTAACATTCAATAACTCAAATATTAAAGCATCCTTATAAGGATGCTTTTTTTATCTTTAAAAAATTCAAAAAACGAAAAAATGAAAACAATATGCTTCGCTTTGGCCACACTTTTGGCGGTAAACTGTGGATCTACGCAAGTTTCAGAATCCGCAAAAAAGGAATCTCCTGTACTGCCTTCATCTGAAGAATCCTTTACCAATGCGGAAAGAATGGGGGAGATGATGAACTATCTGGCCTCCAACGATCTTAAAGGTAGGGATACCGGTAGTGAAGGCATAGCCATGGCGGCAAATTACATTGAAAACTATTTTAAATCTTACGGGCTTAGCCCTTATTTTGAAAGTTATCGAGATACATTGTCAAATTTCAACAAACCTGCCTATAACATAGTAGGGATTGTAGAGGGCAATGATCCCGAGTTAAAGGATGAGTTTATTTTGATCGGGGCGCATTATGATCATATTGGAATCATAAAGCCTGAAAATGGTGATTATATTGCCAATGGTGCCAATGATAATGCTTCCGGAACCACATCGGTTTTGGAAATGGCACGATATTTTGGAACCCAGAAAACCAACAAACGGAGTCTGATATTCGCCCTTTTCAGCGCCGAGGAAAAAGGGCTGTTGGGATCCAAACATTTGGCCAAAAAATTAAAAGAACAGGGGTTGAACCTGTACACCATGCTCAATTTTGAAATGACAGGTGTCCCCTTGCAAGGCAAAGATTATTATGTGTATATCACTGGATATGATATGTCCAATTTGGCGGAAGTTAGCAATAGGTATGCAGGGGAGACTTTGGTGGGTTTCTTGCCTACTGCGAAAGAGTTTAATCTGTACCAACGATCGGATAATTACCCTTTTCATGAGGAATTTGGCGTGCCATCCCACACATTTTGCACTTTTGATTTCACCAATTTTAATCATTACCACAAAGTAGGGGATGAAGCTGACCTTATGGATTTTGAACATATGGCAACATTGGTCAACAAAACGATTCCGGTAATTGAAGGAATAGCCAATGCCCCGTTACAAGAAATTAAGTTAAATGAATAGAAATCTCAAAAATTTATAGATTTCCACCAAAAGGGGGAAATAACAGATAGCTGCAAATATGGCAAACATCATAATAACAGGAACAAGTAGGGGAATAGGTTTTGAACTGGTCAAGCTTTTTGCCAAAGAAGGCCATCAGGTACTAGCGCTCTCACGAAATGCCGAACCTATTGAAAGTTTGGGATTGTCCAATGTACATTGTTTTCCATTTGATCTGGGCAACCCGGCCGATTTTGAAAAAGTGACCCATTTTCTAGAAAAATGGCATGTGGTTGACGTACTGATCAACAATGCTGGCCGATTATTGAACAAACCTTTTGCGGAAACAACCACGGAAGAGTTTGAAGCTGTTTACAAAGTAAACGTGTTCGGCGTGGCCGAAATGACCAAGACCGTACTTCCGCTGATGGGCAAGGAAGGGCATGTAGTGACCATAAGTTCCATGGGAGGGGTGCAAGGTAGTGTGAAATTCCCCGGTCTTTCCGCATATAGCTCTAGCAAAGGTGCTGTAATTACGTTGACCGAGCTTTTGGCCGAAGAATATAAGGAAATAGGGCCAAGTTTTAACGTATTGGCTTTGGGAGCGGTGCAAACAGAAATGCTACAAGAGGCCTTTCCCGGTTATCAAGCTCCCGTGACCGCATTGGAAATGGCTACCTATATCAAAGATTTTGCCCTGACCGGACAAAAACTCTATAATGGAAAGTTGTTGCAGGTAAGTAATAGTACGCCTTAGATTATTTGTGGAATATTCTATGGATAAACTTGTAACTTTATCCCAGTGAAGAACACCCTCCAAAAATATCTCCCAGAGCTTGCCGTAGCTCCCTGTTTTGAATTGATCAAAACACATGGAGTGCATTTAAAGATTGTAAGCCATCGCGTCACACGCCATGGGGATTATCGCAGGTTGCCCAATGGACTACATCAGATAACGGTCAATGCATCACTCAACAAGTACCGATTTTTAATTACGCTCGTCCATGAAATTGCGCATCTGGTAGCCTTTGAAACATACGGTCGCCGAATAAAACCACATGGTTTGGAATGGAAACGTACCTTTCAGCACTTAATGGTTCCATTTATCAGGCCAGAGGTGTTTCCATCTCAGTTGTTGCCCATTATTGCGAACCATTTTAAAAACCCAAAGGCCAGTAGTAGTACGGATGCCAGATTGTCCATTGCCCTAAAGGCCTTTGACGAGGAAGAAAGAAGGAACAGTTATGTGTTTGAATTGCCCACTGGAAGTATTTTTAAGTTGTACAATGGCAGACTGTTCAAAAAAGGAAACAAAAAAGTAAAAAGGTACGAATGTGTGGAGTTGTCAACCGGTAGATTATATTTGTTTCAACCCAATGCGGAGGTTGAACTTGTTAGGGATAAACCTATTGAACCACCTTTTTAATTAGAAAAAAGCAAGATGAACAAGAATTATTACGCAGTTTTAATGGCAGGGGGCGTCGGTTCCCGATTTTGGCCCGTGAGCACGTCCTCCAATCCCAAACAGTTTCATGATATGTTGGGAACGGGTAAAACCTTGATTCAAAAAACCTTTGACCGGTTAAATAAGTTTATCCCCACCGAAAATATTTTGATTTTAACAAATGAGAGATATAACGATCTCGTCTTGGAACAACTACCTAAGGTAAGGCAAGATCAGGTAGTTTTGGAACCTGCCATGCGCAACACGGCACCCTGTATTTTGTATGCCTCGTTAAAAATTCAAAAAATGAACCCAAATGCGGTGATGATCGTTGCTCCCAGCGATCACTGGATAGAAGATGAAACCGCCTTTGAAAAGGATGTAACGACTTGTTTTGATAAATGTGAAAAAGAAAATGTCTTGTGCACATTGGGAATACAGCCCACATTCCCAAACACTGGTTTTGGTTACATCGAATTTGAAAAGGGAAGTGACGAAAAGCTGAAAAAAGTGTCTCAATTCAGGGAAAAACCTGATTATGAAACCGCAAAGGAATTTTTGGCGCAAGGAAATTTTCTATGGAACGCAGGTATTTTTATGTGGAGCGTAGAAACCATTGTGGGAGCCTTTAAAACATATCAGCCAAGTCAATATGGATTATTTGAGAAAGGGATTTCTTGTTATAATACAGAAGATGAAAAAGATTTTATCCAAGAAAATTATGCCAAGGCAGAAAACATATCCATTGATTATGCTATCTTGGAGCAATCCAAATCCATTTATACATTGCCAGCAACTTTTGATTGGAACGACCTTGGAACATGGGGGGCATTATATGATAAACTGGATAAGGACGAAAAAGAGAATGCAGTGGTGAACGCCAATGTGCTGCTCGAAAATGCCAAGGGCAACATGATTCGTTCCCCAAAGGGGAAAGTGGTCGTGGTAGATGGATTGGAAGATTACATTATTGTGGACAAAGAAGAAGTATTACTAATTTACCCAAAGGACAAACAACAGGATATTAAAAAAGTATTGAACCAAGTAAAGGACAAATTTGGTGAACAGTTTGCGTAATAAATGAATGTAGATCAAAAAAATATTGATACATCGCCCGGACATGATAGTGGGGATGAGGTAAAAAAAGATTTTAAGGGGCTTTTGGGGAGTGTGCGCAAGTTTCTTTCCGAATTGTTGGAAATCCGTTCCAATACCGATGCCGCAGCTACCAAGGAATCCATTAATGCGGATATTCCTTTTAAAGGTCATACCTCATGGATTTTGGTGTGTTCCATTTTTATAGCTTCCATAGGTCTGAACGCCAATTCCACAGCTGTTGTAATTGGAGCGATGTTGATTTCTCCCCTAATGGGTCCAATTTTGGGAATGGGGATGTCCTTGGCCATCAACGATATTGATACGCTTAGACGTTCCTTGAAAAACTTTACCGTAATGGTGGTGTTGAGTGTGATAACCGCCTTTTTGTTTTTCTATCTTTTCCCTCTTCGTGATGAATCCTCGGAATTATTGGCACGAACCAAGCCGGATATCCGTGATGTGCTCATTGCATTTTTTGGTGGGCTTGCCCTAGTGATAGCCCGGGCCAAAAAGGGGACCATTGCCAGTGTGATTTTTGGTGTTGCGATAGCCACGGCACTTATGCCGCCACTCTGTACAGTGGGATTTGGCTTGGCCATTGGGAAACCATGGTATGCGGCCGGTGCCATGTATTTGTTCATCATCAATACCATTTTTATAGGACTTGCCACGTTCTTGGTCATAAAGTACCTGCGTTTTCCCATGGTGCGCTATGCCAATTCCCAACGAAGAAGACTTATTGCCCGTCTGGCTTCCATTACCGGTATTTTGGTGATGATTCCTGCCGGTTTTACTTTTTATCAGGTGTTTCAAGAATCCCTTTTTAAAAAACAAGCACAAGAATTTTTACAGGATACCGTGGAAATATACCAATTTGAAGGTTCGGGAAGGTATGTGGATAATTTGACCAAATTGGAATATGTGGATGATGGTGAATCTTTGGTCGAGGTGGTATTTATGGGTGATGAATTGATTCCTGAAAATGTGATCAATACATGGAGAGCCCAGAAAAATCAGTATTCAAGATTAAAAAATGCAGAATTGCACATTATTCAGGGAGGAAAGGACGATTCCGAGGAAAAGTTCAATTATGTCAGTGAACTGTACGAGAAGAACAAAGCAGAATTATTGAACAAAGACGAACAAATTCGTTTGCTGGAAGAAGAATTGGCCACTCTGACCAAAAATGCGGGCAAGCAGATTCCCTTTCGGGAGATTAGTGCAGAGGCCAAGGCCAATTATGAAAATATTGAAGCTCTTGGTTTTTCGTATCAGCTGCGAACCGATTTTAAGAAATTGGATACGGTTCCTGTTTTTGAAATAAATTGGAAAAACGGTGTTAACCCTGCTCAAAAAGCGGAAGACTCCAAAAAGATGTTGGCTTGGTTAAAGTTGAGGATACAAGATTCAACTTTGGTCATTAAGGAAGTGGATTGATTTTTTGTAGCTGATGTCTGAATCAATTCCGCTCCTCCATATACATTTGCCGTACCTTTTTAAACAGTTCTGAGGAGTAGACAAAATCGGTTACCGCTTTATTGTCGGTTTTGAATATTTCATTGTTGGTTCCTTCCCACTCTTTGATACCGTTTTTAAGAAAGATAATCTTTTCACCAATTTCCATCACGGAGTTCATGTCATGGGTATTGATTACCGTAGTGATGTCGTATTCTTGAGTTATTTCCTGTATAAGGTTGTCTATCAAAATAGCGGTTTTGGGATCAAGGCCTGAGTTGGGCTCGTCACAAAACAAATATTTAGGGTTCATTACAATAGCTCTTGCAATGGCAACCCGTTTCTGCATACCCCCGGAAATTTCTGCGGGATACCTCTTATGCGCGTCCACAAGGTTGACACGCTTCAAAACAAAGTCCACACGGTCTTGTTTTTCCGATTGTGACTGGTTGGTGAACATATCCAATGGGAACATTACATTGCCTTCTACCGTCATCGAATCAAAAAGGGCGCTTCCTTGGAACACCATGCCCATTTCTTGCCTTAGATTTCTCCGTTCTTTTGTGGAAAGCTTGGAATAGTATTGCCCGTTGTAGCAAATTTGTCCTTCGTCCGGTTCAAATAGGCCCAGCAGGCATTTCATAAAAACAGTTTTTCCGGAACCACTTTGCCCAATGATCAAGTTGGTCTTTCCCGTTTCGAACACGGTTGAAATACCCTTTAGAACATGATTGTCCCCAAACGATTTATGGATGTTTTCTATTTCTATCATCAGCCCAACAACAATTGAGTTAATACATAATTCAAAATAATGATCACCACACTGGTCCATACAAAGGATGTTGTGCTGGCCTTTCCTACCTCCAATGCGCCACCTGTCATATAAAATCCATGGTAGGATGGTACGGTTGCGATAACAAAGGCAAACACCACAGATTTAATAAATGCATAGGTTACATGATAGGGGTCAAAATCCATTTGTAGTCCCTGGATAAAATCACCACTGGGGGCAAAACCACCGAACACGGCCGCTACCCATCCTCCAAGAATACCAACAAACATGGAAATCGCAACTGCAAAGGGATACAACATGGTAGCAATGATTTTGGGAAATACCAAGTAGTTCAATGAGTTGACGCCCATTACTTCAAGGGCATCAATCTGTTCGGTAACCCTCATGGTGCCAATACTTGAAGTAATATAGGACCCAACCTTACCTGCCATGATTATCGAGGTGAAAGTTGGGGCAAATTCCAATATAACGGATTGCCTTGCGGCAAAACCGATAAGACTTTTGGGCAATAGGGGGTTGGTTAGGTTCAGGGCGGTTTGTATGGTAACCACGCCTCCAATAAAAAAGGAGATAAAAATAATAATGCCCATGGCCCCATAGATAAGCTCATCAATTTCCTTGAGAATCAAGGTCTTCATGATGCGCCATTTGGTAGGTTTTTTAAATACTTCCCAAATCATGATGAAGTATTTTCCAATCGCTTCTAGGTATTTCATGCGTTTTTTGGACTTGAGCTGATAAAAATAAGAATATTGTAGAGCATTTAACCTTCATTTAAATTTATTATACAGGATAAATCAATAATTTTGTTTCACTGATTAAATCTAAACCATGAAAAGAACCAACCTTATTTTATTGTTTTTGGTGTTGAGCTCGATCAATTTTACTTTCGGGCAACGTAAAAAAAAGAATCCCGTACAGATACAAACAGAGACCATTGCCCAAAAGCCGAAGTTGGTAGTGGGTATCATAGTGGACCAAATGAGGTATGATTATATTACGCGTTTTTGGGATCAGTTTGGAGATGGAGGTTTCAAACGTATGGTAAATGAAGGTTTCAATTGTAAGAACAACCATTTTAACTACGCTCCGACCAGTACAGGACCAGGTCATGCCTCCGTTTATACAGGTACTACCCCGGCCATGCATGGTATTATAGGCAACGATTGGTTTGATAAGGAATCTGGCGAAGATGTGTACTGCGCTGGTGATGATAGTTATAAGTCGGTAGGGACCACCTCCGATGCTGGACAAATGTCGCCCCATAGAATGTTGACCACTACAATAACAGATCAATTGCGTTTGCATACCCAAAAACGAGGCAAGGTTGTTGGTGTGGCCTTAAAGGATAGGGGTGCCATTTTACCAGCGGGCCATGCTGCCAATGCAGCCTACTGGTTTGAAGGAGGTGAAAATGGAAATTGGATTACCAGCTCCTATTATATGGACAAATTGCCACAATGGGTAGTGGATTTCAATGCGTCCAATGCGGTTGAAGCATACAAAAAACCTTGGAACACCCTCAAGCCCATTGAAACTTATGTGGAAAGTGGTTTGGATGCCAATAATTATGAAGGACTTTTCAAAGGGGAAGAAAGCAATACTTTTCCACATGATCTTTCTGCAATATGGGATCAAAACGGCCAGTTTGACATTCTGAAATCAACACCATATGGAAACAGTATTACTGCTGACTTTGCTTTGGCAGCTTTGGAAGGAGAAGATTTGGGAACTGACGATATCACCGATTTTTTGGCCATCAGTTTTTCCAGCACAGATTATGTAGGCCACTTTTTTGGGGTAAACTCAAAAGAGGCAGAAGACACCTATATTCGTTTAGATCAAGATTTAGCACGAATTTTCACCGCTTTGGATGAAAAAGTCGGTAAAGGTGAATACACAGTTTTCTTAACGGCAGATCACGCTGCAATCCATGTACCGTCATACTTGATGGATTCAAAGATTCCAGCCGGGTATTTGGACATGAAAGGAATGAAAGAAAAGCTTTCCGAATTTTTACAGTATAAATATGGTACCACTGATGTAGTAAGGGACATTTCCAATTTCCAAGTCTTTTTGGACCATAAAATTTTGGCCAATTTGGATATCAATGTTGAAGAGGCCCAAAAAGACATCGCCATGGAACTATTGTCTTACGATGGCATCTCCCAGGTTTATACAGCCTATCAAATGTGGGAAAACGACTACACCGAAGGAATCCCTTATATTTTACAGAACGGTTACAATCAAAAGCGCTCCGGTGATGTGCTTATAGTGCCGAATACAGGTTATATTTCTTATAGCAGAACGGGTTCTACACATGGTTCGCCACAGATTTATGACACACATGCACCATTATTGCTTTTCGGAAAAGGCATTAAGCATGGTAGTACGGTAAACCGCACGGAGATACCTGATATTGCTCCTACCATTGCTTCTTTGTTGGGCATTGCATTTCCGAACGGAACCACTGGACGTCCTATTGTGGAGGTTTTGGAGTTTAAATAATTCCTTTTTCTTGTAAGTTATTGGAATATAGCTAGCTGTTATTTTTGGATAATTAACTTTTTATTTATTCTTTTTCCCGTCAGCAAGTCACGGTAGACCAGATAGTACATACCGTTGGATAGGTTCTGGATACTGAACGAAGATTGGTTTTTAATGATTAAAACCAAACGATGGTTTACATCAAAGATTTCAATTTTGAAGTCGTTGTTGTCCGTCTTTTCAATGTACAAGTTTTGATTGGCAGGATTAGGATAAATGATAAAATCATTTTTGTTTTTTAGCTCAGGCTCAGGCTCAGGCTCAGGCTCAGGTTCGGAGGTCGTAGTAGTTTCTATTGTTCCATCACAATTTTCATCTATTTGATTACCTAAGATTTCCACCGCATTTGGGTTGATATCCGGGTCGGAGTCATCACAATCATCCGCTTGATTGAACCCGTCCTGGTCAAGGTCATCGTCCAGAGTTGCCGGGTCGCAGTCGTCGTCTATGCCGTTATAGGGAATCTCCTCCACACCGGGGTTGATGTTTGGGTCGGAGTCGTCACAGTCATTTGCATTGTCGAACCCGTCCTGGTCAAGGTCATCATCCAGAGTTGTAGGATCGCAATCATCATCGATACCGTTATAGGGAATCTCCTCCGCACCGGGGTTGATGTTGGCATCGGAATCATCACAGTCATTTGCATTGTTGAACCCGTCTTGGTCAAGGTCATCGTCCAGAGTTGCCGGGTCGCAGTCATCATCGATGCCGTTATAGGGAACCTCCTCCGCACCGGGGTTGATGTTTGGGTCGGAATCATCACAATCATTGGCATTGTTGAACCCGTCCTGGTCTAGGTCATCGTCCAGCGTGTCCGGGTCGCAGTCGTCGTCGATACCATTATAGGGAAACTCCTCCACATCAGGGTTGATGTTTGGGTCCGAGTCGTCACAGTCATTTGCTTGATTGAACCCGTCCTGGTCAAGGTCGTCGTCCAGTGTGTTGGGGTCGCAATCATCATCGATGCCGTTATAGGGAACCTCCTCCGCATCGGGGTTGATATTGGGGTCGGAGTCGTCACAGTCAGTTGCATTGTTGAACCCGTCTTGGTCTAGGTCGTCGTCCAGCGTGTCGGGGTCGCAGTCATCATCGATGTCGTTGTAGGGAACCTCCTCCGCACCGGGGTTGATATTGGGGTCGGAGTCGTCACAGTCATCAGCTTGGTCGAACCCATCTTGGTCAAGGTCTTCGTCCAGCGTGTTGGGGTCGCAGTCGTCGTCGATACCGTTATAGGGAATCTCGTCTGCATTTGGATTGATATTGGGGTCGGAGTCGTCACAGTCAGTTGCATTGTTGAACCCGTCCTGGTCTAGGTCATCGTCCAGTGTTGCGGGGTCGCAGTCGTCGTCTATGCCGTTGTATGGAATTTCGTCTGTATTTGGATTGATATTGGGGTCGGAGTCATCACAATCATTGGCATTGTCGAACCCATCTTGGTCAAGGTCATCGTCCAGAGTTGCCGGGTCGCAGTCGTCGTCTATGCCATTGTAGGGAATCTCCTCCGCATCGGGGTTGATGTTTGGGTCGGAATCCTCACAGTCATTTGCATTGTCGAACCCATCTTGGTCAAGGTCTTCGTCCAGAGTTGCCGGGTCGCAGTCGTCGTCTATGCCGTTATAGGGAATCTCCTCCGCATCGGGGTTGATGTTTGGGTCGGAGTCGTCACAGTCATTTGCATTGTCGAACCCGTCCTGGTCAAGGTCATCATCTAGCGTGTTGGGGTCGCAATCATCGTCTATGCCGTTATAGGGAACCTCCTGTGCACTGGGGTTGATATTGGAGTCGGAATCATCACAATCTATATCTGACATTGCTCCGTCACCATCAAAATCAATGGTTCCAATCCCGTAATGAAGACTCAGATATTCGTTAATAGCGACCGCACACAACTCTGCAAATTCATCTCTAGCTGACTCTCCACCATATATCCTAATATTCTGGTCACATTCAATTTGGAAGGCATCAATCGCATTGTTAAAATGTGCCCCGTGTTCATAAACATTATATCCGCCGTTAAAATAGGGGTCTGCAAAATCCGGATAGGGGATGGCTGGACTGGGTACTGCAGGGTATCCCTTATCATGTATGAGTCCACCAAAACTTAAGGGACCTCTGACCAACTCGGAATGTGTAAGATTCATAACGTTGTCGTTGACCAAGTTTTTGGTGCTATTTCTATTGATGTGTACTTGTTCGTTCAACTCTTCATCTGTGGTATTAAGATCACTGTGGGTCAGGATATACCCTAATTCAATGCGCTTTATGGTGTGCCCGTGCCCATGGAGGTCTATAAGGAGCCCTCTTCCAAAATCTTGAGTAATTTTTGTTTTTGCATCTTCTATAAAATTCTGGTAGTTTGTCCAAGCTTCTTCTCCTATAGGGTCACCATCGGCTCCCCCGTCTTCTAAAGAACGGTTGGTATCCAATTTACTTCTATCCAAAAGATTGATGATTAGGTGGGGGTAGTATCCAGTTTGGTCATGAAAGTACTGTGCGATACTTCTTCCAATTTCTTGTGTATAGGAATCTCGAGAATATACACAGCCATCACAGTTTCTATCTGCAATTTCGTTTGGCACTTCATATCCACCATGCGGTATCGAAATAATCAACGGATAGTTTCCGGCGATATATTCAATATATTCAGTGTCGTCAAAATAACTTTGTCCTGGTATTTGAGCCACTAAGGTATTTGCCCAGAAAAGAGCAATGAGGACATAAAATGGAGTAAAACGTAAAATCACATAAGGTTTCATGTTCTTGGGTGTGTTATGAATCCTTTTTGATGTTGGGTTTTACATCGAGGGATTGGTTATCAAAAATATTGGGGCATGCCAATACTGAGTTTCCAAATAAAGTTATTGATTGCTGGCTATGGAATAACTGTGAAATTGATGGATGCCCTATTTGAATTGATGAAAAACCACTTGATCATGGGGTTGTAGTTTTACTGCATGTCAACTGTAAGGGCATTCCTTTTTTTTATGAAATAAGAATGTGTTAAAATTTTGATTTTCAACCTTTTGATTAGGATTTTTTGATTTTCGACCAAATCCCTTTCCAGCGATAACTCCGTATAAATTTCCCTTCTTGCGAGGAAACATATCGAGGAATCTTCTTAATGGCAGCTTTGAGGTAACCCAATATTACTTGAAAGTATAAACTCAAACTTTTCGCTTGCCAAGCCATTTTTAAGGCCGCTATTTTGGTGAGAACAATGCCATAGCGCATTTTGTACAGGGCCTCTCCTTTGGATTGATAATTCTTTGAACTATATCCATGTCCGGTAGGACGGAGATGCCTTACATGAAGCTCGGGAAGCGTTAGGGTTTCAAAATCGTGGTATTTGGCCAAAAGGGTGTCCACGGTATCCCAGCCTACTCCTGGACGCAAACCACCAATTTTATTGAAACAGGCTTTATGGTATAATTTGATGGGGCCGCGAATATGGGATTTGTCCGCAATGTTTTCATATACCCAACCATTTTCTTTTTTTATAAAAAGGAGTCCAGAGCACATACCGAGTTTCCAATTGGCCTGAAATTGATTTACGATAAGTTCAAAATAATTTGGTGGCAGGACTATATCGGCATCGAACTTACCGACAAGGTCGTATTCGGAAGTATGCTCCATGCCGAAATTAAAAGTATCCACCACTTTTTTTCCGGGGATATGCTCATCAACCGAATTGCGTTGCAATACTTTTATCCAATCATACTTTTGGGCATAGCTTTGGGCGATTTTAAAAGTATCATCAGAGGAATTATCATCCACTATAATTAATTCATTGGGCAAATACGTTTGTGCCACAAAGGAGTCCAAGCAATCTTTTAAAAAGGATGCTTCATTGTGGGCCGGGATAATAATATTGATTCGCATATGCTAAAAGTCTAAAAAACCGGGCACTTCTCCCAAATTACTTTTAGACTCTTTCGGCATAGACAATGTAATATCTGTTCGTGAAATACCTTAGAATTGGGCGTACCCCAATTTTTTTGGTAGGATTTGTCCATTTGGCCGAGTCGATAATGGTCCAGCCTGCTTTTTCCAAAAGCCAGTCAAATTGCCAATCTTCAAATTCATGGTAATGACGGTCCCAAGGATCGGTCTCGCTTCGGTATGCAGGTGAAAACCATAAACGCATGGGAATACTAGCCACCAATTTTTTGGCTTTTATCGCTTTCAATACATTAAAGGGCGCCACTAAATGTTCAAATATTTCAAAAGCGGTCACAACGTCGGCATCCGATTGGGCAGCAATTTGAAAATCTACATCCAAATCTTCACCCTTGGTATTTTTTACATCATATCCATTGGATTTCATTATTTTGGAAAATGGATTTTCAACCCCAAGATCCAAAATGGTTTCCGAAGAATCAATATGTTCCTGAAGGAAGGCCAAAGTGTGCCTATAACGTTTATTGGGAAAGTTGTTTTCGTACATGGGCTAAAATTCCAAAAAACAAATCACAATTCCCAAATAACTTTAATGTTTGGAAGCAAAGGATATTTCAACATCTGTAAACAATGGCATTGATGTTCATTCCGGCACCAACACTTGCAAACATAATGACGTCTCCCTTTTTTACTTCGTGTTCTGGAAGTTTGCCTTTTAGGACCATGTCGTACAAAGTTGGGATCGTTGCCACGGAGCTGTTGCCCAAATCATGAATGCTCATGGGCATCACATTTTCCGGAACAGACTTTCCATATATTTTATAGAATCGTTTTATAATGGCCTCATCCATTTTTTCGTTGGCCTGATGAATAAATATTTTCTTTACATCATCAATATCAAGCCCGCTGTCATCCAAGCATGATGCCATTGCTTTTGGTACATTGATACAAGCAAATTCATAGATTTTTCGTCCCTGCATTTTAATGTAACGGGTGTCATTACTAGCTTTTGGACTATTGGATTTATCAAAATATAGATAGTAAGCTTCTTCGTTGGCGTAAGTGGCCGCTGCATGGGACAATATCTCCCCGTTGGAAGAATCCGCTTCTAGTATGGTGGCCCCGGCACCATCGGAAAAAATCATACTATCGCGATCGTGTTGATCTACTACCCTTGAGAGTGTTTCTCCTCCGATGACCAAACATTTCTTGGCCATTCCACTTTTGATGAATGCCATTGCTTGGATTACCCCCTCAATCCAACCTGGACACCCAAAAATAAGGTCATAGGCCACACATTTTGGATTTTTTATACGCAATAAATGCTTGACGCGGGTAGCAAGGCTGGGCAATGTGTCTCCTTGGATTTTTCCTGGAGTAAGATCCCCGAAATTATGGGCAAATATGATGTAATCCAGTTCTTCTTTATCGATGCCAGCATTTGCAATAGCTTCTTCAGCAGCTAAAAAACCCATATCCGATGTTTTTAAATCTGGGTTGGCGTACCTACGGTTTGCTATTCCCGTTATGGCTTCGAATTTTTCAATGATCACGTCGTTTTTTTGTTTGAACACCGTTCCATCGGTTTCCATGAACTCATGATTCAAAAAATCTTCGTTTTTGGTGATTATGGAAGGAATATGGCTTCCTGTGCCTGTAATGCCAATCTTCATTTTATAAAAAGGTTTTTTATTACAACAAGTTAAGATATAAAACAAACAATCCTATGCACGCATAATATGACATACAATGTTCAAAATATAACTAATTAATGATCCAGCATAAAAAAAGCCTTGATGTAAATTGGAAATCAAGGCTTTTATTAGTGTTTATCAAGCTTTTTAAGCTTCTATGTATTCTTCAATAGGTGTGCAGGTACACACTAAATTACGATCCCCAAATGCTTCATCCGTTCTGCGAATACTGGGCCAAAATTTGTTCTCGGCAACGTATGGCAACGGAAATGCAGCTTTTTCCCTACTGTATGGATGGCTCCAGGTGTCACTGGTAAGCATTTCCAAGGTATGGGGGGCGTTTTTAAGTACATTGTCCATCTCATCGGACGATACTTCGTCTATTTCTTCTCTTATGGATAACAATGCATCACAGAACCGATCCAGTTCGGCCAAACTTTCACTTTCTGTGGGTTCAATCATCAGCGTTCCCGCGACCGGGAATGAAACGGTCGGCGCATGGAACCCGTAGTCCATAAGACGCTTGGCAATGTCGGTTACCTCAACTCCATTCGCCTTAAAGGGCCTGCAATCAATAATCATTTCGTGGGCTGCACGTCCACGTTCACCTGTATAAAGTACATCAAATTTACCTTTTAAACGGTCTTTGATGTAATTGGCATTTAGAATTGCGGCTTTCGTAGCTTTGGTAAGTCCTTCCGCACCTAACATTTTGATATAGCCATAAGAAATCAGACAGACCAAAGAACTCCCCCAAGGTGCCCCGGAAATTGCAGTTATGGCTTTATCTCCACCTGTTTTGATCACAGGGTTTGAGGGTAGGAAAGGTTTTAATTGTTCTGCAACACAAATTGGTCCTACTCCCGGGCCTCCGCCTCCATGGGGGATTGCAAAAGTTTTGTGTAGGTTGAGGTGACAAACGTCCGCCCCGATGGTCGCTGGATTGGTCAACCCCACTTGAGCGTTCATATTGGCACCATCCATATAGACCTGTCCACCATTATCGTGGATCAGTTTTGTGATTTGTTTTATGGATGACTCAAAAACGCCATGGGTAGAAGGGTAGGTGACCATCAATGCGGCCAAATTTTCCGCATGCTGTTCTGCCTTTTCCGCCAAGTCGTCCATGTCGATGTTTCCTTTATCATCGGTTTTGGTGACCACTACTTTCATGCCCGCCATTACTGCCGAAGCTGGATTGGTCCCGTGTGCCGAAGCTGGGATCAGGCATATATTTCGGTGGCTTTCTCCCCGAGATTTGTGATAAGCACGAATTACCATGAGCCCGGCATATTCTCCTTGCGCACCTGAGTTGGGTTGCAGGGATGTTGCTGAAAAGCCGGTAATTACATTTAACTGTTCTTCCAAGGATTTCAACATTTCTTGGTAGCCTTCCGCTTGGTCCACAGGTACAAACGGGTGTATGTTGCCCCATTCCGGCCAGCTTAAAGGCAACATTTCAGAAGCAGCGTTCAATTTCATGGTACAGCTGCCCAAAGAAATCATGGAATGGTTCAGTGCCAAATCCTTACGTTCCAATTTTTTGATATAACGCATCAATTCTGTTTCAGAATGATAAGAATTGAATACCTCATGCTCCATAAATGGAGTTTGTCTTTGTAGATGGGCTGGAATGACTTCACCTAATTGGATTTCGCCCAAAGATTTTTCTGCTACGTCTTGTGACTCCAAGAAACATGAGATCAAAGCTTCTAAATCGGTATCGGAAACTGCTTCGTTCAAGGAGATGGAAACCGTTGAATCATCGATATAATTAAGGTTGATCCCTTTACTTTCTGTTACGTCCTTAAGTCGCTCCGTGTTTTTTACTTTTATTTGAATGGTATCAAAATAAGTACTGTTCAATTGTTCAAATCCATAAGCTTCCAAAGTGGTGGCCAGCTTTTTGGTGTTGTCATGAACTTTTCCAGCAATATATTTCAATCCTTCAGGTCCGTGATAAACGGCATACATTCCGGCCATTACCGCCAAAAGCACCTGTGCTGTACATATATTGGAGGTCGCTTTGTCCCTTTTAATGTGCTGTTCCCTGGTCTGGAGGGCCATGCGCAGGGCAGGGTTTCCATCGGTATCTTTGGTAATCCCGATGATTCTTCCCGGGATATTTCTTTTATAAGCTTCTTTGGTGGCAAAAAAAGCAGCATGTGGTCCGCCATAACCTAATGGAATCCCAAATCGTTGCGTGGTGCCTACCACGGCATCCACGCCCCATTCTCCTGGAGGGGTAAGCATGACCAGGCTCAAAATATCCGCAGCGACCGCCACCTTAATATCGTTCGTTTTCGCCTTTTCTACGAAAGAGGCATAGTCGTTTACTTGGCCATGTTTTCCTGGGTATTGCAACAATGCACCATAGAATTCACTGGAAAAATCGAAGGTTTCATGGTCGCCCACGACTAATTCTATACCTAAAGGTATAGCCCGTGTTTCCAGCAAGCTCATGGTCTGTGGGAGTATTTCTTCGGAAACGAAGAATTTTACGGCACCGTCCTTTTTTTGCTGGCGGCTACGAACATCGAACAGCATGCTCATGGCCTCTGCAGCCGCAGTGCTTTCATCCAAAAGAGAGGCATTGGCTATTTCCATTCCGGTGAGATCACTTACCATGGTCTGGAAATTTAAAAGAGCTTCCAATCTTCCTTGGGCAATCTCTGCTTGATAAGGTGTATAGGCAGTGTACCATCCAGGGTTTTCAAGGATATTTCGTTTGATCACCGATGGTGTTAGGGACTCGTGGTACCCTAAACCGATATAGCTTTTAAAAACCTTGTTTTTTTTGGCCAACTCATGCAAGTGGTTCAGGAACTCGTGTTCACTGATCCCCTCAGGAAGATCCAATGGTTTTTTTAATTTGATGTCATCGGGAATTGTCTCATTGATGAGTTGTTCCAAACTTTCGACCCCAATGGTTTCGAGCATGTGGGGCAAGTCTCTTTCTGTGATGCCTATATGTCTGGCAGCAAAAACCTCTGTATTCATGTTCAATCCAATAAAGTCCACAAAATTAGGGATAAATTCGATGAAAATGGTCAATTTTGATGGTCTCTGGAGCAAAGTTGTTAACCACAAGTTAACCTTTGATAACCGGGACAAGAATTTACTTTGATGCGGACCTTAAAAACTATTTTCGATTTTTATCTGGATGCCAGTATCCATGTGGCTATTGCTGTGATTTCCATGGCAGGAGTCACTTTTCATCTTTTGGGAAGTTCATCGGATATCAATCTTTTGGGGTTTATATTTTTTAGTGTGGTCGTTTGCTACAATTTCATCAAATATGGGGTGGAGGCCTATAAATATCTGATTGTATCCAACTCATACCATAAGATCATACAAATATTCAGTTTCATATCCTTTGTCTTTGCCATTTACTTTTTGGTTCATTTGGGCAGGGAAATTTGGGTGGCCACCATTGTTCTCGGGGTGCTGTCCGCGATGTATGCCATCCCTTTTTTACCGAGGGCCAAAAATTTAAGGAACCTGGCGGGTCTCAAAATTTATATAGTTGCGTTTGTGTGGGCGGGTTTTACGGTGCTACTTCCAGTTTTGGATGCAAAAATGGCATTGGATTGGGATTTTGCAATAACCTTTGTTCAAAGAATGTTGTTGGTGCTCATACTGATTTTACCTTTTGAAATAAGGGATATGCAATGGGACGATAAGACTTTGAGGACCTTGCCACAAATACTGGGCGTTAAAAACACAAGGCGATTGGGGGTAGGGTTGACCCTTGTTTTCTTTTTATTGACTTTTTTGAAAGATCAATTGCATCAATTTGAAGTCGTACTTCGGTTGATTTTGGCGATTGTACTTATTCTGGTGCTTATCTTGGGCAAGCGGATGCAATCAAAGTATTTTGTGATGTTTTGGGTAGAGGCAATACCTATTTTCTGGTTTTGTATGTTTTGGTGGGCCGAAGATTATTTTTAAGGATTCCTTTCTTTAAGGTCCCTTTTCATTTTTTTCTTGTCATCCTCGGAAAGCATGGTAAGTCCTGCCCGGTCGCACAAGGAAGTTAGTTCGCTGTTCTTTTTGGAATACCCTCTGCAAACCTTGCAATGAATGAGGTGAAAACGGAGTTTTACAATATCCCAAAAACTTGCTTCTTTATACTGGGATTTGTCACAAATGCTCGAAGCTTCTTTACATGAAATCTTCATACCTAAAACCAAATTTTGTTCAAACAGCCCATAAGTGCCGTTCTGGCCCTATGGATCATTACCCATAAGTTGGACGGATTTATGTCCAGTTCATTACAAACATCTTCGGTGCTCATGCCCTGAATTGTTTTCAATTTGAAAACCAAAGCCTGTTTTTGTGGTAGTTTGGTGATGCATTCCTGAATGGCCAATCCTAACTCTTCATTCTCAAGAATATGGTCTCCATCCGCACTGAATGGGTCGGCCACTTGCTCTTCCAACCAATCTCCTTCGGAATCGGCGTCGGACTTGTAGTTGATTCGAACTTCAGCTTTCCCTTTTTTTGAGTTTATTTTTCTGTAATGATCAATTACCTTTCTTTTTAAGATGGATACCAACCAAGTGCGTTCGGCAGCATCACCTTTATAGTTCTTGGCTGAATTGAGACCCGCAAAAAATGTTTCCTGTACCAAGTCCTTTGCAATTTCGGCATCGCTTACACGGGAAACTGCATAGTTGAACAGGTAATCCGCATATTGGTCTACCCAATTGTTAGGTTGAAGTTTGTGTTCGGCCATATTCTTTTCGAATTACCAAATGTAATGGTTTTTGAACATATAATTCCATAGTTGCAGACTACTTGGACGTTTTCATTGTTCAGTTCTGACAAAGGAATTGGAGTTTAACACGGATTTTAGAATTGAGCTATTGTACAAAGCGCTTTTAGTTCCCTTTTTCTGATTTCTGATCGGATGGAAGGATCAGGGTGAAGATGGTTGGCTAATCAAAATGGGACAATACCTCTCTAATATCTTCCGATTTTAAGGGTTTTATCAGGTAATCCGTTATTGCGTCGATTCTTTTGGCTTTTTTAAGGTCTTTCGGATCTATGGAGGAAGAAACCAGATATACCTTTATCGTTTTCTCCAGTTTTGGAAGTAGGTCAACAAATTCTTCCATAAATTGAAAACCATCCATCACGGGCATATTGATGTCCAGGAAGATGATATCCGGAAGTGAATCCGGTTCATTTTGATTGGTTGTGATATAATCAAGTGCTTCGGCACCATCACTAAATGTACTTGCCAACTTTACTTCGGGAAAATTTTTAAGGGCAACTCCCATTGTAAATTGATAAATATCGTCATCGTCGACAACAAAGACATTGATTGGTTTCATGGTCATCAATGATTTAAAAGTTTATAAAAAAGGAAGTGCCTACTCCGGGTTCGCTTTCGGCCCAAATTTTTCCACCCATGGCATCTATCTGAGCCTTTGTCAAAAACAGTCCGACTCCTTTGGCATCCTTATTTCTATGGAACACTTTACTGAACCCAAAAAGTTTGTGCCCGTTCTTGTTTAAATCGATTCCAAGGCCATTGTCCTTGAATTCAAGTTGGGTTTTCCCGTCGGTGATTTTCGATTTCACCAATATTTCCGGTATTCTATCCTCGGCTTTGTATTTTAGGGAATTGCTTATCAGATTAAGGAAAATGCTCTCCAAATAGATTTTATTGTACATTATACTGGGCACTTCGGAAAAATCATGCTTGATGATCGCTTTGGTATTCAATATTTCTGCAGCAAGCATTTCTTTTGTCCTTTGCAATGTGTTCTCAAAAAAGGTTTTCTCCAAAGATTGCTCTGTCTTGTTTTTGATCACTAGAGATTCCACCAAGGTGTCCAAAGTCCATGTTAGATGGTTGGTGACCGACTCCATTTTCTCGATCAGCGCCTCTTTGATGTTGGGGTCTTTTTCCGTTTTATATATAGTGAGCAAGGCACTCAGGTTACTCACGGGAGATCTAAGGTTGTGTGAGGTGATATGATTGAATTCCTCCAGTTGTCGATTTTGTGCCTTGAGCCGTTTAGCGGATGCTATGAGGCTTTTATTGGTTTCCAATATGCGATGGGCAGACTGTTTTTGTTCGGTAATATCCCTGATCGCGATTGAAACGAGGAGTCCTTCGGAAGTTTCAAGAGGGCTTATTACAATTTGTACAGGTATTTGGAATCCTGATTTGTTATGGACAAAAAAGTCTAGATCTGTAGGAAGACTAGTGTGTTTGGGATCTTTGAAAAAAATCTTGGCATGGTATTCCATGGTATCCCATAGTCTGTTGGGAACAAGTATGGATACATGTTGGTTTACAAGCTCGGTTGATTTATAACCGAACATTTTCTCCGCTTGTTTGTTGATCAATTGGATTGTTCCCTTTTGGTCAACGATCACCATGGTGTCCGGAGCAGAATCCAGAAGCCCCCTAAACTTGATTTCGGACATACGCTGTTCTGTTATGTCCTGGGTGATTCCCACCATTTTGATGACGTTGCCGACATTGTCCATGATAACTTCCCCGAAAAGCTCAAGTGTTCGTGTTGTGCCATCATTATAAATGACACGATGCATGAACTTTCTGAATTTTTTTTCTGCAATAAACTCCTCCGCATGGGCGCGGAACATATCCCTGTCATCGGGGTGAATGGCAGCCACCACATTTTCGATGCCAAGCGGAGTTCCCACTTCCATGTCAAAGATTCGGTACATGTTATCGGACCACGAAAGGTGGTCATTCACCACATCCCATTCCCAGTAGCCTATTTTCGCCAATTCCTCTGCGAATGTCAACTGTTGGTTTTTTTTCACCAGCTCTTGCTCTCTTGTGATCTGTTCGGAAATATCCTGACAGGTACCGAGCATTTCCAATGTTGCTCCATCGGTTGTTTTTACCACACCAGTGGATTTTATGGTTTTGATGGAGCCATCCCTTAGTTGGATGCGATAGGTAAGGTCTTCGTATATTCCATTATCAATGGCCTCGTTTATTTTGTTTTCCACACAAGGCCTGTCATCCTTGTGTATATAGCTCAAATAGACTTCGTAGGATAAGTTTTCTTCTTTAGGGTGCCCATAGATCTCATAAAGACTATCGGACCAAATTACTTCACCGTTAACGGCATTCCATTTCCAATGGCCAATTTTTGATATACTTTCGGCAAAACTTAGTAATTGGTTTTTTCTGGCGAGTTCAAATCGCGTTCTTTTTCGGTCAGTGATGTCTTGAAGGATGCCAAATATTGTAACACAACTGCCGTTTTCAAATTTGGGATAGCCAATATTCCGGACAAAGCGTTGATTTCCATTTGCGGTGACCACTTCCATGTCCAAATCAAAAGGTTTGCCTTTGGTCAATGCATCTTGCACTGCTTGCTTGGCCTTGTCCCTGCAACTACCTTCCTTGAAAAAAAATTCGATATTGTCAAGTTTGGGTACAAATTCATTCGGAACCTCGGTAATCTCCCTGGTTATATCGCTCCAATAGATTTCACTGGAAATGGTATTAAGTTCATAAACACCTATTCGTCCAATTTTGGCGGTTTTTTCAAACAATTCCCTAGTTCCAGTACTTTGACCCAAATTTTTCATACTAACAAGGATTTTTTACAATATAGGAAAGTTTGCAGGTCAACCACAGATATTGTTAAAATCATTCGCAAATGCACATTGGTTTATATCAGCAAGTTAGAAAATATGTACTGCCTTTTTTATGATAATTGTCAAATTCTTTTAAGAATGGGGTTGGTCTTTTAATAGTCCTGCCCTTTCCAATAGTGCGTCAATACTAGGTTCCGCACCTCTAAATCGTTTGTAGAGCTCCATAGGGTTCTCCGTGCCCCCTTTGGAAAGTATATGCTCTTTGAATTTATTGGCCACCATTTTATTGAAAACCCCATTTTCCTTAAAATAGGCAAAGGCATCTGCATCCAAAACTTCCGCCCATTTATAGCTGTAGTAACCAGAAGAATACCCACCTTGGAAAATATGGGAAAAAGAGGTGCTCATACATGTTTCCGGTGTTTCCGGGAACAAATTGGTGCTTTCAAAGGCTTGGGTCTCGTAAGCTTTGACGTCTTTTATTTTTGATGGGTCTTTTCCGTGCCAGGCCATATCCAACAATCCAAAACTCAATTGGCGTACCGTGGCCATACCCTCTTGAAAAGTGGCAGACTCCTTGATTTTTTCCACCAATTCCATAGGGATCAATTCACCCGTTTCATAGTGATGGGCAAAAAGCTCCAATGCTTCTTTTTCATAGCACCAGTTCTCCATCACCTGACTGGGCAGTTCCACAAAATCCCAATATACGGAGGTGCCGGATAAGCTCGGATATGTGGTGTTGGCCAGCATTCCGTGCAAGGCATGTCCAAATTCATGGAAAAGGGTGGTCACTTCGTTAAAAGTGAGCAAGGAAGGTTTTGAGCCAGTGGGTTTGGTAAAATTGCACACATTGGAAATATGGGGCCTATTGTTTTTGCCGCCCAAAATGTATTGTGGTTTGTAGGAGGTCATCCATGCGCCGCCACGTTTTCCGGGCCTGGGATGGAAATCCGCATAAAACAACGAGATGAAGTTGTCGTTTTCGTAAACTTCGAAGGTTTTTACCTCTTCATGATATTTGTCCACATGGTCGACCTCTTTAAAAGTAAGTCCGAACAATTTTTCCGCTACTTTAAACACACCGTTGATTACATTTTCGAGTTTAAAGTAGGGCTTCAGTTTTTCATCGTCCAAATTGAAAAGCTTTTGTTTCAATTTTTCGGAATAGTAAGCACTGTCCCATTTTTCCAACCGATCAATGTTATCCAATTTTTTAGCGAAAGCCTCCAGTTCGGCAAATTCCCTTTCGGCAGCGGGTTTTGCTTTTTCCAAAAGTTCGTTCAAGAAATCCATTACCTTTTCTGGAGTCTCGGCCATGCGCTCCTCGAGTACAAAATGTGCATGGGTTTTATACCCCAAAAGATTGGCACGTTCGTGTCGAAGGTTCACAATTTGCTTTACGATTTCCTGGTTGTCCAGTTCATCGTTGTGAAAACCTTTGCTTCCAAATGCCAAGGAAAGTTCTTTGCGTAGCTCCCTGTTCTTGGCATATTTCATAAAAGGGATGTAGCTCGGGTAATCCAAGGTGATCAACCAGCCTTTTTTACCTTTGGATTCGGCGAGTTGGGCAGCGGCTTCTTTGGCACCTTCAGGAAGACCTTCCAAATCTTTTTCGTCCGTCAGCCACATTTCATATTTGTTGGTCTCGGCCAGAACGTTTTCGCCAAATGTCAACTTCAATTTGGAGAGTTCCGCATCTATTTCACGAAGACGTTTTTTGCCCTCGTCGTTAAGATTGGCCCCGTTTCTGCTAAAGTTTTTGTATTTCTTTTCCAGAAGTGTCCGCTGCTCTTTGGTGAGATCCAAAGAGTCCCGTTGCTCATAAACGGTTTTGATGCGCTCAAAAAGCGCCTCATTTAAAGTAATGTCATTGCTGAACTCTGACAGTAGGGGGGATACTTCTTGGGCGATTTTCTGAATTTCTTCATTGGTCTCGGCAGAATTCAGGTTGAAAAAGATACTGGATATTCGGTCCAATTGCTGACCGGAAAATTCCAAGGCCTCCAACGTATTCTGAAAAGTTGGGGGAGCAGGGTTGTTCACGATTTCATCGATTTCCTTTTTGGCATCCGCGATAGCCTGTAGAAATGCAGGCTTGAAATGTTCGTTCTTTATTTTTGAAAATGGGGCCTCGTCAAAAGGTTCCAATAGTGGGTTGTTCATACTTGTCAATTCTATTTTTTGTTTTTTAAACGTGTCACAAACCAATCGCTCACTAAATAAGCAAAACCAATTATAGAGGAAAACGCCGCCATGGTCAATGGGGCATATCCGCGAACGGTTGAACCATAGGTTCTTCTGTTCATGGCCTTGATGGCCTCATCGGAATATTCGTTGAGATCCACAAAACCGTTTCCGTTCAAATCAAATTTATTGGCGTAATCCGAAATAAACTGCCAACGGATTTCAATATAGATCAAGAGAGCAGCGTATAGGGTAAAAACCAACAGACCACTTTTCCAAAGACCTTTTACGTAGGGATTGCTCACTTTTCTCCATGTGATTCCAAGAAAAGCAATGGCGCAGATGGCCAATAATATCCCAATTTGATTATAGTTCATAGTCAACCAAAGTTAACTTTAGCATGATTTCT
This sequence comes from Allomuricauda sp., assembly GCF_002699205.1. GTDB lineage: Bacteria > Bacteroidota > Bacteroidia > Flavobacteriales > Flavobacteriaceae > Flagellimonas. The sequence goes on along the minus strand of NZ_PABT01000035.1, from coordinate 143,410 downwards.
TTACTTCTTCTGCACCTTTGATAACCTTGTCTTTAAGTCCTTCTTTGTAAGAAATAATGTTGTCCATAATCTTACTGTTGGAGCTTCCGATAATCTGCGCGGCGAGTATGCCGGCATTTTTGGCACCGTTCAAAGCTACGGTTGCCACGGGAACCCCACCTGGCATCTGAAGAATGGACAGGACCGAGTCCCAACCATCAATAGAGTTGCTGCTTTTTACGGGAACCCCGATGACCGGAAGGGGAGATAACGATGCTACCATACCGGGAAGGTGGGCGGCACCCCCGGCACCTGCAATAATTACAGCATAGCCATTGGTGTGGGCGCTTTTACTGAAACTGAACAATTTTTCTGGGGTTCTGTGCGCGGAAACAATATCTACATCTACAGTAACTCCCAATTCCTTTAATATATCAATGGCGTCTTGCATTACGGGAAGATCGCTTGTGCTTCCCATGATCACGGCTACTTTGCTCATATCTTACTTGCTTATCACTTTAATGGTTTCTTTTACCTGCTGTGCCACTTCTCTGGCCCTGGCCATATTTTCGTCCACAATGGTTACATGGCCCATTTTACGGAAGGGCCTTGTTTGTTTTTTTCCATATATGTGTGGGGTAACTCCATCCATCCCTAATATTTTTTCCATGTTTTCATAAACCACATCACCGGTATGTCCTTCGGCTCCCACCAAGTTAACCATAATTCCGGCCACTTTGCTATCTGTTTTTCCGAGGGGAAGGCCTAGAATGGCACGGATATGTTGTTCAAACTGATTGGTGTAGGCTGCCTCAATACTATAATGTCCACTGTTGTGTGGCCTTGGGGCAGATTCATTGACCAAAATTTGGTCGTCCTTGGTTTGGAACATTTCCACGGCCAACAGCCCTACGTGTTTTATATGTTCGGAAACCTTTAAAGCCACTTCTTGGGCTTTTTTGGCTACGGCATCATCTATCCTGGCAGGGCAGATTACATATTCCACTTGATTTGCCTCGGGATGGAACTCCATTTCAACCACGGGATATGTTGCTACCTCACCCTTGGTGTTCCGTGCCACAATGACCGCCAATTCATTTTTGAAATCCACCATTTTTTCAGCGATACAATCCACATTGGGAAGCCCTTCGAGGTCTTCTATTTTTCGAACCACCTTTACACCCTGTCCGTCGTATCCAAATTGGGCGCTTTTCCAAACAAACGGAAGTGAAAGGCCCCCGTTATTGATACTGTCCTTGATTTCGGAAGTATAGGCAAATCGGGTAAAAGGAGCTGTTGGAATGTCATGGTCCGTATAGAACAGCTTTTGTACAGCTTTGTTCTGAATGATTTTCAAGGTTTTTGTTGGAGGATATACCTGGACCCCTTCGTGTTCCAACTTTTCAAGGGCATCCACATTTACATTTTCAATTTCGATGGTGAGCACATCCACATCTTTTCCAAAAGCGTAAACGGTATCAAAATCCATTAAGCTACCTTGGACAAACTCGTTACAGGCAATTTTACAGGGAGCTTGGTCGGAAGCATCCATTACCTTGGTCTGGATGTCCCATTTACGGGTTTCCTGGAGCATCATTTTGCCCAATTGGCCGCCACCTAAAATTCCCAGTTTAAAGTTGGAAGAGAAAAATTGCATTGATTTGTGAATTGAATGAAAGCAAAAATACATGAAATACACGAGGCTATAAAAGATGTAGGGGCTTAGGACCTTTAAAAATATTATCTTTGCCAACCTGACCATAACTTGAGAACATTGATTAAGCTTCACGACAAACATTTTAAGCCGTATTTAAAGGAAGAACAGATTCTTGCCGCCATAGATAAAATGGCCAAGGAGATTGCTAAGGACTATAAAGATGAAACGCCATTGTTTGTCGGTGTGCTCAATGGGGCCTTTATGTTTGTGTCCGATTTTCTCAAGGCTTACCAACATCCTTGTGAGGTTTCTTTTGTACGGCTGAGTTCGTATCAGGGGCTTACTTCAACGGGGATTGTGGAGACCCTTTTGGATGTTCCTGAGGAAATTGAGGGCAAAAGTGTGATTATCTTGGAAGATGTTGTGGATACAGGTCGCACTTTGAAGCAGTTGGTACACCTATTTTCCAATACCAATGTAAAAGAATTTAAGATCGCTACGCTCTTTTATAAGTCCGATGTATACAATGGTGAATATGCCATAGATTATGTGGGTTTGGAAATCCCCGATCATTTTATTGTGGGGTACGGACTGGACTATAATGAGTTGGGTCGAAATCTAAGAGAAGTTTACCAATTAAATCAAACAGATATGATCAACCTAGTGCTTTTTGGAAAGCCAGGAGCTGGAAAGGGTACCCAAGCAGGGTTCCTAAAGGAAAAGTATAATTTGAAGCACATTTCCACAGGGGATGTTTTCCGTTACAACATAAAAAACGGGACCGAGCTTGGAAACTTGGCCAAGTCATACATTGACAAAGGTGATCTTGTGCCGGATGAGGTGACCATCGACATGTTGAAGGCCGAGGTGGAGAAAAATCCGGATGCGGCAGGCTTTATTTTTGATGGGTTTCCTCGTACTGCTGCCCAAGCAGAGGCATTGGACAATTTTTTGGAATCCAAGGACATGAAAGTCAATGCGACCATTGCCCTTGAAGCTGAGGATGATATTTTGGTGGCCCGTTTGTTGGAGCGTGGCAAAAGCAGTGGTCGATCTGATGATCAGGATGAAAGTAAGATCCGCAACCGCTTTGATGAATACAACCAAAAAACGGCTCCGCTAAAAGCGTATTACGAAAAACAGGGTAAATTCCACGCTGTGAACGGAATAGGGGAAATTGAGGAGATTACCGAGCGTTTGAGCAAGGTGATAGACTCACTTTAATAGGATTTTCTACTAAGATTTAATATTGATATATGACCGAGGGCAACTTTGTGGATTACGTAAAAGTGCATGTTTCTTCCGGTAAAGGAGGTAAGGGGTCTGCACATTTACGACGCGAAAAATACGTGGCGAAGGGTGGTCCCGATGGAGGTGATGGTGGTCGAGGAGGTCATGTTATAATCAAAGGAAACAAAAACCTTTGGACCTTGGTGCACTATAGGTTCAAAAAACATTTTAAAGCCGGTCACGGAGAACATGGTGGTAAAAGCCGAAGCACTGGGGCCGATGGGGAGGATGTTTATTTGGAAGTGCCTTTGGGCACCGTGGTTAGGGACTCCGAAACCAACGAAATACTTTTTGAGATTACCGAGGACGGAGAAGAAAAAATGGTACTGGAAGGTGGAATGGGTGGTCGGGGCAATTGGCATTTTAAAAGTGCCACCAACCAAACCCCGAGATATGCCCAGCCCGGTATTGACGGACAGGAAAAGCAGCTTACTTTGGAACTGAAGGTCTTGGCCGATGTAGGTCTGGTAGGGTTTCCGAATGCTGGGAAATCCACATTGCTTTCCGTGATGACCTCGGCGAAACCCAAAATCGCCAATTACGAATTTACTACGCTAAAACCCAACTTGGGCATTGTGAAATATCGCGATTTCAGGAGTTTTGTAATGGCCGATATTCCCGGGATCATAGAAGGTGCCGCTGAAGGCAAGGGGCTGGGACACTACTTTTTGCGCCATATTGAACGTAACGCCTCGTTATTGTTTTTAATTCCGGCGGACAGTAAGGATATTAGCCAAGAATATGCAATTCTTTTGGATGAGCTTAGAAGATATAATCCTGAATTGTTGGACAAGAACCGATTGGTGGCCATCTCCAAATGTGATATGTTGGATGATGAGCTCATTGAAGAAATGAGGGAGGATATGAAAGAGGATTTCAAGGATGTCCCGTATCTTTTTATATCATCGGTGAGTGGTCTCGGAATTCAAGAACTTAAGGACAGGCTCTGGGTGTTATTGAACGAATAAGAGGTTTTTTTCTACGGATATAATCATTTTATTGATTAATTTTAGAGGAACCCAAATGTCCTATGATGCGTTATTTTCTTTCCATAGCAATGGTGTCAATGCTGATATCTTGTAGTGCCATAAAGGTGAACTATGACTACGACAAGGCGGTCGATTTCTCAAATTATTCTACTTACAATTACTATTCGGACATGGAATCTGGATTGAGCCAGTTGGATGAAAAGAGATTGCTCAGAGCCTTGGATTCAACCTTGAAAGCCAGGGGCTATCGATTGGCCGAGGAACCGGAACTCTTCATCAATATTATGAGCAATGAATTCAGAAAGGCCCCAAGTAACAATGTTGGCGTTGGCATTGGAGGTAGAGGAAGAAATGTGGGCGGGGGTATATCCGTAGGGTTGCCGCTGGGCAGTTCGGGAATACAGCGTAGCATTCAGTTCGATGTGGTGGATGCCCAAAGGGATGCGCTGGTTTGGCAAGCTATGACGGAGAGCGGATATAAAGATAATGCCTCTCCAAGTGTAAGGGAGGACAAGTTGAAAGCCTTGGTAAAAAAGGTGTTTTCCAAATTCCCGCCAAAAGTACAATAGGTTATTGATCAGGTTGTTGCGTGGTCTTCGGTTGATTTTACCCATAAAATATCCCGGGTTTACCGTTCGTTATGGCAAAATTACCACTTGTCATAAATCCCTTCATTGGACAAGATGAGTCCACTACTTTAGCTCCATAAACAAAATCTAAAACCGAACAATCATGATAGCACTCGCAAAATTGATCATTTCACTTTTAGTTAGCATTATTTTATAAACCGTAACAACGGAGAAAACATCAATCAAAATGAAAAAACTTAAAACAAGTCAAAAAGTAGTTTTTGCCGCGGGTGTTCTCGGCGTTCTAATAGGAATCTACGGTAGATTCAATGCTTGGGAATATATGGAGTACTTTTCGTTTTTCTATGCAGGTTCAACCATGATGTGGATTGTCTTTTTACCTCAAAAAAAGTCATGTTCCAATCTGTTTAGGAGAAAAAAAGCCCAAAAGTCTTAGGACAGTTTATACCGTTAAAGTCTAATGTAAATTTGGGTAATTCACGCTCAACATAATGGAGTTAAGTACACGTAAAAGGAATATTGCATTTTGGGTCCTTCAATTTCTTGGTTGGGGCTTTATCAATTCCATTGCCATTTTGATTCCGCAAAAAATCAGTTTGGAGATGACCATATTTTCGGTCATCGTTGGGATTTTTATTGGGATCTTCTCAACCTCGATATTGCGGTGGTACCTCAAAAGAAATGTCCATTTTGATGCCTTTGGCGTTAAGGAAGTCATCAAAATTGTGGTATCCACATTGTTGACGGCCTTGTTGTTTGGACTGCTCAATGTGTTTTTTGGATATCTCTATGTGAAATTTGGCCCTGAACTCACCGAAACCGAAATGCGCATGATGGAGGGGTATGACAAGATTATGTTGCAGGTCCTGAACTCTTTGTTTTTGGTCGGGGCGTGGGTGATTACCTATTTTGTCATCAAACTTCTATTGAAACTCAATCAAAATCGCATAGAACGACTAGAACTGAACACGACCTTGAAACAGGCCCAGTTGAATACATTGAAAGGGCAGATAAACCCACATTTTATGTTCAATAGTTTGAACAATATTCGCGGTTTGATGCTGGAGGATGTGGATAAATCAAGGGAAATGATCACCAAACTTTCCGAGATTATCCGATATTCCCTCACCAAAAATAACATCAACGATATTCCTGTTTGGGAAGAGTTGGAAGTGGTTGAAAATTATATCGATCTATCAAAAATCCAATTTGAAGATCGTTTGGAATTTGTAAAAAAAGTGGACGAGGATACACTGGATGTTCGAATTCCTCCTATGATCATTCAATTGCTGATAGAAAACGCGGTAAAACATGGTATTTCCAATCTTAAGGATGGGGGACGGATTCTTTTGGCCATTTTTAAAAAGGACAACGACCTCTATATTGAGGTAAAGAATACGGGTAAATTGAAGATTTCCAAAGATTCCACGCAACTGGGATTGAAAAATATTGAACAACGGTTGAAATTATTGTACGCTGACCGTGCATCGTTTAAATTAGAGGAAATATCCGATGAAGTGGTAGCACAAATCAAAATTCCATTGACATGAAAATCAGGGCCGTCATAGTTGAAGATTCCCGTTTGGCTCGTAACGAGTTGAAGGAATTGATCAAACTGCACGATGATTTGGAGATTGTGGGTGAAGCCAGTAATGTTGATGAAGGGGTGGAACTGATTGAATCTGAATCCCCCGACCTGCTTTTTTTGGACATCAATATGCCCGAAAAAGATGGATTTGAACTTTTGGAAATGTTGGATGAGGTTCCAATCACGGTTTTTACTACCGCATACGACGAATACGCCATAAAATCATTTGAGTATAATGCCTTGGATTATCTTTTGAAACCCGTTAGTGATAAACGGTTCCATATGGCCATGGACAAGGTGAGGGATAAAATTTCTTCAAATTCAGAGGCTAAATCAACGACCAAAAAACTTACAGAGGATAGTCAAATCTTTATAAAGGATGGAGAATCCTGCTGGTTGGTGAAAATTAGGGATATCTCCCTGTTTGAGATTGTGGGCAATTATACCCGTGTGTATTTTAAGGACAAAAAGCCAATGCTGTATAAATCGCTCAACCAAGTTGAGGAAAAATTGCCGGTGGAATCTTTTTTCAGAGCTAATCGCCAGCAGATAGTCAATACCAATTATATAGAAAATGTTGTGCCGTGGTTCAATGGTAAATTAAAGCTTACCATGAAAAATGGTGAGGAAGTCGAGGTTTCAAGAAGGCAATCCTACATCTTTAAAGATAGGATGAGCTTATAAGGGCATGATCTCCTTTACGATTGAATGTTTAAAATATATGGTAGAAGATAAGGTATGTCATCATCAAATTAAAACCTGCATGACATAAGGTGGCTCCCCATATGGAGTTGGATTTTTGTTTGACCAAAAAGAACACACGGGATGCAAAAAACATCAGCATCACCCACAAGATGGCAGGCAGCCAATAAAAAACCCATCTTCCATCAATAAAAAGAATTCCGAAGTGAGCCAAATGGGTCAACCCAAAGGCAAGGCTGTCTATAATTGATGCTTTATTTTCCCCAAATTTTTCGGAAAAACACCTGTGGATGAGTCCGCGGTACAAAAGTTCTTCCCCAATGGGACTAAAGATCATGCTCGTAATCCCAAAAATGATGAAATATTTTAACCTGACTGTGTCAAAATTTTGATCCATGGGTACTTGATAGGACTTTGAGATATATACCATCCAGTTTTGAACAGTGTCTTTATAGAGCCATGTGCCCAACCACCAAACTAGTAGACAAACGAGTCCACCCAAAATAAATCCAAGGAAGATAGCACTGTACTTATCAGGTTTTTTGATTCCTATTTCTGTCCTTCCCTGTTTGGTCAGCAAAAGAAATGGCGCAATCCACATAACCACAAAGATGATAGAAGTAAACCTGTAATCCCCAGTTTTGCTTGCATTGAGCACTGCAAAAAATCGCGGAACACCAAAAATAAAAATGAGGGCAAGTCCTAACTTCCAGTCAAAACTCAATGTGTTTTTCAGGTGTCTGTTAAAAAAATCCATTTAACATATAATATCAGAGAGATTTCAACAACCCTCCATCAATCGGAATGTTGGTGCCCGTAATAAATGCAGCTTTGTCCGAGGCCAAAAAGGCCACCAAATATCCATATTCCTTTGGGTCGCCTATTCGCTTCATGGGGACTTGTTCTTCCATATTGGCGCGCACTTCATCTGGCGAGATTCCCAGTTTTTCCGCTTTTTTGGAGTTCAGCTGGGCAATTCGGTCCGTATCAAAATAACCGGTCAATGTGTTGTTGACAGTAATTCCGTCCTTGGCCACATCATAGGCCAAACTTTTGGCCCATGTAACCACAGCGGCCCTAATGGTGTTGGAGAGCGCTAAATAATTCAGTGGTTCTTTGACCGAAATCGAGGCGATGTTGATTATTCTTCCCCATTTGTTTTTTTGCATATGTCTTAGTGCAAGCTCGGTGGTAAAAACAACCGATTTAAAGAGCAGGTCAAAAGCTTCTTGATAATCCTCCACATTTTTTTCCAATGCTCCACCACCTTCGGGACCCTGGGTGTTGTTCACCAAAATATCTACGGTATTGTTCTCAAAGTATGATGAAATCACCGTTTTATACTTTTCAAAACTAGAAAAATCAACAACTAAATATTGGTGTTTTTGTCCTTGGGAGTTATCCATGTCATGCATTAATTCTTGCATGCGTTCTACACTTCTGGCCATTAGGGTAACATTGGCTCCACTTTCGGCCAATTGCTCGGCAATGGCTTTTCCAATTCCTTTACTGCTCCCGCCCACAAGGGCATTTTTGCCTTTCAATGATATATTCATAACTATTTGTATTCTTCTCTTACAGGACTGAAAATATCCATCAATTTACATGGGGTCAGGGCTTTTCCACTATGTGGAACGTTGGACGGGATAACCACAACATCTCCTGGTTTGTAAATGCCTTTTTTGCCATCCAGACTAAATTCAAACGTGCCTTCTACCACATGCATGATCTGTTCGTGTTCATGTTGGTGTTCCGGTACTTCGGCATCTTGGTCTACATCCCAAAACACCCAGCTCATACGTTCGCCATGTACCAGTTTGCCATGGTAGCCCGGCATTATTTCCTTTGGTTGGATTTCTGATAGGTTCATAGTTCTCAAATTTAGACTAAGATAGAAATTAATAACAAGCTTCTTGAATTTGTAATGGTGTAGACATTGGCTATTTTTGACGGATAAATTGAATCAATGCAGGTACATTTTATAGGTTTGGGTGAAGCTGGTTTGAGTAACCTGGCAGTTGCACTACAAAAGAAGGGAGAAACCATAACGGGCAGTGATGAGGTGCTTGATGAATCACTTAAGACCTTGAAGCAAGAACAAAAATTGTTGTTCAATGAAGCAGGGTGGTTTCCAGAGAAGATACATGCGCAATTGGATGCTGTTGTGATAGGAGCGAAGGTGAAAAAGGAAAATCCTGAGCTGGTCAAAGCCCAAGAATTGGGGCTACGTATTTTTTCCTATCCTGAATTTCTTTACGAACTATCCAAATACAAAACTCGGGTGGTGATTACTGGCAGTCACGGTAAAACATCCATTGTCTCTATGATTTTACATGTGTTGGATTATAATGATGTTGACGTGGATTATGTATTATCTTCCCCGAATGGTATTCATTTGACCGAGGAAAATGACTTTGTGGTTATAGAAGGAGATGGATCATTATCTGGAATAGATGGAACTCCACAACTTCAATTGTACCGCCCCAATATAGCTTTGCTAAGCGATATTCGATTCGAGGACAATGGGATTTTTTCCGATTTTGAAAGCTACGCGGAACAATACAGCACATTCGTGGATAGCATTGTAAAAGGAGGGAGCATTACTTATAATGATGAAGATGAAGAAGTCAAAAAACGTGTTGAAGCATCAGAAAATCCGATAAGAAAATTTCCTTACACCACTCCGGAATATCAAAAAATCGATGGTGAAGTTTTTTTGGATACACCCGATGGGGAAATGCCATTGGAAATTTCAAACACCACCGATTTAAGAAATATGGCAGGAGCCAAATGGATATGTCAGCAAATGGGCGTTGACGAGGTGGAGTTCTACGAAGCTATGGTTACTTATAAATAATAATCTAAACCCCAAATTGCCGTAGATGGTGGTCTAGGTGCTTATATTGCATTTGCCCCCACTGTTCTGGAGTAAATGAACCAAACACAGGGTGTGGGTCCCAATTTTTCCGTTCTTTTTCTTGGTGAAAATCATTGACCAGATTCACCAATTTTTCTTTTTCCGTTTCAAAATCCTTGTCTTCAACCACTTTGATTTTTTTTGCAGTGGGAAGGTTTTTCCGCCAAGGTTTATCATTGTATAGGCTTTTTCTAAAGAACTTGCCCATTAACTTAAAAATGGGATTGGGCTTGTTTTTTTGATTGTACTTCCCTAATCCTATTTTTAAAGGATATTGGCAATGGCAAAGCATTTGTGCAACTTTCATTTTGCCCCACTGTCCTTCGGAAGCCTCCGTAAGTTTGTTTATCCGGGATAAGATTTCTTGGTGAGCTTCAATGTTGAAAAGGGATTTCATTTTGAATGATTTATCATGAAAATTACATAAAATTATTCTCCTATCTTTAGGCCATGCAAGAAAAACCAGCTTCCTTTTCCATAAAAAATTGGGCGGATGATGATAGGCCAAGAGAAAAATTGGTACAAAAAGGCAGTTATGTACTGTCCGATGCCGAGTTGATCGCTATTTTGATCGGGTCTGGGAGCCGTGAAGAGAGTGCGGTGGAACTTTCCAAGCGCATATTGGCCTCGGTCAACCACAATATAAACGAACTTGGTAACCTATCGGTAAATCAGTTAATGCGCTTTAAGGGCATTGGAGAGGCAAAAGCGGTGACCATTGCAGCCGCTTTGGAAATGGGTAGGCGAAGAAGGGTGGAGGATACCTCAAAAATCACCAAAATAAAAAGTAGCCATGATGTTTTTGAACTACTTTATCCATTGATAGGTGAGCTGCAACATGAAGAGTTCTGGATTGTTTACCTGAACAATTCCAACAAGGTTGTCCACAAGGCGCAATTAAGTAAAGGGGGGATTACAGGAACTTTGGTCGATGTCAGATTAGTCCTGAAGCAAGCCTTGGAATTGGGTGCCGTGGGAATTGTCCTTGCCCACAACCATCCATCGGGAACATTGAAACCAAGCATGGCAGACAGACAGATAACCAATAAATTGAAAATAGCGTCTGAAGCTTTGGATATAAAAATTCTGGATCATTTGATTTTGGCCCGGCACCAATATATTAGTTTTGCAGATAAAGGAATACTGTAGCCCATGTTATTGATATTTACCCATAAGGTAACCAACCGATTGAGCTATACTGCCAAACAGATTTTTGAAAAAATCTTGGGAGTGGAGATTGGTTTTACCACAAAGGTGGAGGATTTCATTAAACATAGCGGCCCAAAAATGACCTATTCCAAACAGCCCCTGCAAAATGAGTTTTTTATTAGGAGCAACGACCTTTTGTTTGAGCAGGGGATCAACGATCTGGAAATTAAGGTTTCGGATTGGGACGGTGTTCCCTGTTTTTTTTCGTCTGGAGACAAGAGTGCCGTTCCTTTTGATGTTTTCTCGGCAAGTTTTTTTCTTTTGAGCAGGTACGAGGAGTATTTGCCACACGTTAAGGACAGTGTTGGCCGATTTCCTGTAAAGGAAAGTATTGCCTATCAAAACAATTTTTTGGAACTTCCCGTAGTGGACCTTTGGGCCTACAAATTATTGGAGGCATTAAAGGAGCGTTTCCCGGATTTGGAAAACACGGAGAAAAGTTATCGTTTCACTCCAATTATCAATGTTACCACCTCCCACGCTTATGCGATGCGAGGGTTTGCAAGGACAATTGGCGGATTTTTACTGGATTTGACAAACTTCAAATTTCGAAATATTTGGGAGCGTTTATCTGTTTTGATGAGACTAAAAAAAGATCCGTATGATAATTTTTCCGAATTGGTGGACATTCATAAAAAATTTCCTATCCAAACCATGTTCTTTTTTCAATTTGCCAAACATTCGGCACACGATAAAAATGTGTCGCCCAATAACAACAAGTTTAGGTATTTGATAAAATCCGTGGCTGATTATAGTATTGTCTCCCTAAGTACATCTTTTATATCATCGTTGGATATAAATGTACTTCGTGAGGAGAAAAAACAGTTGGGGAACCTTATCAATAGGCCCATTAACTATGCTAGGCTCAGGTACAACAAAGTAAACGTTCCCGCTACCTATAGAAACTTGGTGGAAACAGAGTTTACGGATGATTTTTCCATGGGATACACACACGAAATCGGTTTTAGGGCCGGAACATGCACCCCATTTTATTTTTATGACATCAATACCGAAGTACGACAACCCCTAAAAATACATCCCTTTGCGATGCACGACTATGCCTTGTTAAAATACAAGACCAAAGAGGAGGTTTTTGATAAAATGGACAAGGTATATCGTTTGGTAAAGCAGGTTAAAGGTGATTTTATCTTGGTTTTTTCCAACGAGCTGTTGGGAAGCAAGCAACAGTTGGACTGGATGGAACTGTATCAATCCATGCTAAAACGTTATTATGTCTGATTACCAGGTTACCGATATCTTTTTTGATTTGGACCATACCCTTTGGGACTTTGAAAAGAACTCAGCCCTAACGTTCGCCAAAATATTGGCACACCACAAGGTACAGGTGGATTTGAATGTTTTTTTGGAAGTATATTCCCCTATAAACCTACAAATGTGGGCACTATACCGCGAAAATCAAATTAGTAAATCAGAACTCCGCTATCAACGCCTAAAACAAACTTTTGATGCCCTTCGTGTCCATGTTTCGGATGAGGTCATCAATAGGTTGGCACATGATTATATCGCACATTTGTCTTCTTTTACCCATTTGTTGCCCAATACAGTCCCAACGTTGGAGTACCTCTTTCCAAAATACAAATTACATATCATCACCAACGGTTTTCAAGAAGTACAGACGAAAAAACTCAAGGGGAGCAGTATAGACCATTATTTTCAAAAGGTTATAGATTCAGAAATGGCAGGGGTAAAGAAACCCGATCCATATATTTTTGAACTTGCTTTGGACATGGCACAGGTACCCCCACAAAGGTCGTTGATGATAGGGGATAATCTAGAAGCGGATATCTTGGGGGCAAAAGCGATAGGAATGCAAGTATTGCATTATAATTTCCATAATGACCCCGATCACGGGATATGCACAATGATTAACGATCTTATTGAAATAAAAAACATTTTGTAGAGTTATCTTAAAGAGTGGTATATCTCATTTTTTGACACTAGAAAATGATTTGGTTATGAAAAGATTATTCTATTCCGCCCTTTTGGCAATCGGGTTCTTGTTTACTGTCACATCATGTACCGAGGAGCAGGATTTTGGCCAAATTGATGATTTGAACATCACCCCGACAATCTCTTCTGGACTTTTTTATTTTGAATCCGATGAGGAGACCATCAATTCTGCCGGGCCCAACACCTCCTTTTATTATGATGAAGTGACTTTTGAAGTTTTCAGTGAGGACTATGTGGCAGAACATTTATTGGAGGGCACCATTATCTACGAAATAGAGAATACCACCAGCAAACCGCTACGGATCACCATTGAGTTTTTAAACGTTGACGGCCGTGTGTTGGACGCCGAGACCTTTACTATTGAAGCTGACCCTTCCGGGATTTTGACCAGGGAGGTTTTTTATGGCCTAGGGGGTAAAAACTTGGACATACTTGCAAATACTACGGGACTAAGAATGTCAGCCGGCAATTTGGGCGACGGTACCAGTGTGTCGTCAACCGATGATCCTAAAATTATATTCAGGTCAGGTGGGGAATTTCTATTTGAACTACAATGAGAATAGTTCAAAAGCTTATACTCGTCGTGCTACTTTCCAGTGTAAATGGTTTTGCCCAAAACAAGGAGCTGTTGTACGATTTTTACGAAATCCCACAGTCCTTGATGATAAACCCTGGAGTGAAGACAGCACAAAATTGGCATGCTGGAATTCCAGTGATATCCGGGATTTCGGTTCAGGGAGCTACCAGCGGGGTTACGGTGAATGACCTTTTTGCCAATGACGGCATCGATTTTACCACAAAGGTCCAGGAACGACTTCTCGATGTGATGAAGGATAAGGACGATTTTAGTTCCACAAGCCAGATAGAAGGGTTTACCGTGGGTTTTAGGGGCAGGAACAGACCAGATGATTATTATTCCTTTGGAATGTACGGGGAAATGGACGTTATCTCTTATTGGCCAAAGGATCTGGCCATCTTGGCGTTCGAAGGTAATGGGGGCAGTAATATTGGACGAAGCTTTGACCTTGGCGATTTAAACATCCGTGGCGAAATGGTCAACGTGTTTCACTTTGGTATCAACAGGAAGGTGGGCCCGGACCTTACTTTGGGTGCTAGGGCCAAGATCTATTCCAGTATTTTTCAGTTTCAATCCATAAATAATTCGGGGTCATTTGTTACCACCCAAGGCTCAAATAATATCTACGAAAGCTCCATTAATGCGGATATGGAATTGCAGACCTCGGGAGTTAAAGGATTTTACGACATTGTTGAGGAAGACACGGACACCACCCGAAAAGATGTAACGGACTTGTTCACGGAACGCGTGTTGCTTGGAGGGAACCTTGGCCTTGGTCTGGACTTTGGGTTTAGCTACGAACTCAATCCGCAAACTACCATTACCGGGAGTGTTTTGGATCTTGGGTTTATCTACAATTCCAAAGATGTTTGGAACTACACCTTCAGTGGAAGTACTACAACCGATGGGATTTCCGTATTTCTTCCGGATGATATAGATGATGTGGACAACAATCTATGGCAGGAACTGATCGATGAAATCGATGAAGCGTTGCCCCATGGTGAAAATCAATCAAGCTATATCTCATGGAGACCGGTAAAAGTTTATGGTTCCATCCGTTACGATTTTGGGGAAGGAGGACGCCCGTTGTTGGAAAATTGTGGTTGCGCAGTTAATACGGTAAGGGGAAACAACCGTGATTATTATAGAAACAGTATTGGTGGGCAATTGTTTATGATGAAAAGACCGAAAGGGGTTCAGGCTGCGTTGACAGCGTTCTATCAAAGGAGGTTTGGAAGGACCGTTTCCTTAAAGACCACGTATACGATCGATAAATATTCTATGACAAATATTGGGTTAGGGGCAAATTTTCAAATGGGACCCGTTAATTTTTATGTGTTGGCCGATAACCTTTTAAGTTATTCGAATGTTGCGGACAGTCACTACGCTTCTTTACAGTTTGGATTTAATATCATATCTTGGAACAATAATTGAGTATGCTATACTATATGAAATCTAAAGTTATATACATATTGCTTTTTGCAATGGGATTGAGCGGTGCGGTCAATGCACAGTTGAACAATTATAAATACATTATTGTTCCGAAGAAATTTGATGCGTTCAAATCAGAAAACCAGTACCAGACCAGTACGTTGGTAAAATATTATTTTGCCGAAAACGGTTTCAATGTTGTTTATGATGATGCCCTTCCCGTTGATTTGGCCGGTGATAGATGTTTAGGACTTGTAACGGATATTATTGATGATTCTACCATTTTTACAACAAAAGTGAGTATCGTGTTAATAGATTGTAATAATGTTGAAATTTTTAGGTCCGTAGAAGGTAGGAGCAAGATTAAAGATTATAATGAATCATACAAAGAGGCTATCCAAAACGCATTTGTTTCCTTTACGGGTATGAATTATAAATATGAGCCAAGAAAAGAAGATGTGACTGAGGAAACAGCTCCGGTTACCATAAGTTTTAAAGATGATGTAAAATCCGTTGAAAAGGAACCAAAAGAACACGTTATAGAACAAAAGGCCACTGTGGACGAACAGGTGTATAAGGCGGTGGAGCCAAAACGTACCAATATTGTGAAAGCGGTAGGTGAAGGCAAAATGGATGCCCCGATCACTACAGGTGTTCTATATGCCCAGCCCATACAAAATGGGTACCAACTTGTGGACAGCACTCCAAAAGTAGTCCTAAAACTGGAAGAAACTTCGATGGAGAATATTTTTATGACCGATTTTCAGGGTAATAACGCCGTGGTTTTTCAGCAAGATGGAAAATGGGTCCTGGAGTATTCCGATAACGGTAAAAAAGTACAGAAAGAATTGAACATCAAGTTCTAAAAATCGTACTTGTCCTTCCATCGTTTCTTTAAAAAGTCCTTCATGGCATTTTCCCTTGGGTTGTTCCCTGGTCTATAGAATGTAGTTCCTTTAATTTCATCAGGAAGGAACTCGAAGTCCACAAAATTATTTTCATGGTTGTGGGCATAGTCATAATTTTGGCCGTATCCTAAGTCCTTCATCAATTTGGTGGGGGCATTTCTAAGGGCCAAAGGAACTGAAAGGTCCCCTGTCTGACGCACCTTTTGCTGAGCTTCGTTAATGGCCATATAGCTGGCATTGCTCTTTGGGGAACTTGCCAGATATGTGGCACATTGGCTCAAAATTATCCTAGCTTCGGGATAACCAATAGTGGTAACGGCCTGAAAAGTGGTATTGGCCATTACAAGTGCCGTGGGATTTGCATTGCCAATATCCTCCGATGCCAAAATAATCATTCTACGTGCAATAAATTTAACATCCTCACCACCTTCGATCATTCTGGCCAACCAGTATACCGCAGCATTGGGGTCGCTACCTCGAATACTTTTGATGAAGGCCGAGATGATATCGTAATGCTGTTCGCCTGTTTTGTCATACAAAACTGTATTCTTTTGAACCTTATTGAGCACCAGGTCATTTGTAATGACAATTTTGTCACCTTCTTCTGAATTGATGATCAGTTCAAAAATATTGAGCAATTTGCGGCCATCCCCTCCAGATAAACGCAATAGTGCTTCGGTCTCCTTTAACTCGATTTGTTTTTTGGAAAGGTGTACATCTGTTTTTATGGCGCGCTCCAAAAGTGCAATGAGATCATCCTTTCCAAATGGGTTCAGGGTGTACACCTGGCATCTGGACAATAGTGCAGGGATTACTTCAAAACTTGGATTTTCGGTGGTTGCGCCAATAAGGGTCACCCAGCCTTTTTCCACGGCTCCGAGCAGTGAATCCTGTTGTGATTTGCTGAACCGATGAATCTCGTCGATAAATAGGATAGGATTTTTGGATGTGAACAGTCCTCCGCTTTGTTTGGCCTTATCAATTACTTCTCGAATATCTTTTACTCCGCTGCTAATGGCACTCAACGTGTAAAAGGGCCTTTGGCTTTCCGTTGCAATGATGTTGGCCAAGGTTGTTTTTCCCGTTCCCGGTGGCCCCCAAAAGATTAAGGATGGAATGATCCCATTTTTAATCTGGTTGGTCAACGCACCCTGTTTTCCAACCAAATGTTGTTGACTGATGTAATCCGCTAAAGTTTTTGGACGTATCCGTTCTGCCAAAGGTTCGTTCATGGGGTAAAAATAAAATAAATTTGATGGTCTGGGGTTCTTACTTTGATAAGGATTTTGTTCATCACCTGACAATTTGGTTATATTTAGGATTGTGGCGGGATGTTTGATTTTGTGAATATATGGGTTCGGATACATTTAAATTTTCAAATGCGGTACTATTGGCGCCATTGTTGGCCGTGTTATCCATTTGGATTGTATTTTGGGTGGAGGTGCAGTTTGGCATCAACTTGAACGAATATGGCGTTTACCCTAGACGGTTATCCGGGTTGAAAGGAGTTCTGTTCAGTCCATTTATCCATGGATCCATAGCACATTTGTACAACAATACCATTCCTTTGGCTGTATTGACCGCATTCCTGTTTTATTTTTATCGGAGCGCCGCACTTCGGGTGCTATTGTTAGGAACGCTTGCTTCTGGTTTGCTCACTTGGGCAATTGCACGGCCATCATACCATATTGGTGCGAGCGGGGTGATCTATTTACTGGCCAGTTTTATTTTCTTCAAAGGGATTTTGGCTAAAAATTATAGGTTGGTGGCACTTTCTTTGGTGGTTGTCTTTATTTATGGGAGTATGATTTGGTACATCTTCCCGGTAAAGGACGGTATTTCTTGGGAAGGCCATCTAGCTGGATTCACAACCGGTCTTGTTTTGGCGTTTGTTACCAGAGTCCGTGTGCCGGAGGTTCGCAAGTATGATTGGGAACGGGAAGATTTTAATGAGGATGATGACCCTTTCTTAAAACATTTTGACGAAAACGGTAACTTCATTGAAATTTCCGAGGAGGAAAAAACTGAGGATAAAATCGAAATTAAATATCACTACAAGGAATCCAAAAAGGATTGACACTTATTTTTTTCGTTGCCGAACCACTTCATAAAGGAAAACGCCACAGGCCACCGAAACATTCAACGAACCAATTTTGCCCATAAGCGGCAACTTTGCTCTATGATCGAGTATGTTTAGGGTGGAAGGGGAGATGCCTTTATCCTCGGAGCCCATTACTATGGCCGTTGGTTGGCTAAAATCTACTCCATAAATATCTTCATCAGCTTTTTCCGTGGCCCCAGTGACCACGATGCCGGAGGATTGTAGATAAAAAACAGCATCCTTTAAATGGTCCACTTTGGCGATGGGGACATTGAATACAGCCCCCGCAGAGGTTTTTACGGTATCTTCGGTTATAGGCGCAGCACCGCTTTTTGGGATAATGATACCATGAACCCCGGAGCATTCGGCTGTTCGGATAATTGCCCCGAAATTACGGACATCTGACACGCCATCAAGCATCAAGAAGAGTGGGGTTTCTTCTTTGTTGAGCACTTGTTCCACCAATGCTCCAAAATCGTGGAATTGCACGGGTGATATCTGTGCAACCACGCCTTGGTGGTTGTTTCGTGTGAGGCGATTTAGTTTTTCAACGGGAACATAGGATAGGCTGATCCCATTTTTTCTGGCAGAGGATTCCAATTCTTTGAAGAGTTCCCCTTTCAGCCCTTTTTGGGCAAATATTTTATTGATGGGCTGGTTGGCGTTTATCGCTTCTATAACTGCACGTATGCCGTAGATGAGCTGGTCGTGTTTCATGGGGCAAAAGTAAATAGAAATAATCTATAGGACTTACAATTTTCTTTTTTCACAAAAAAATGGTGGGTGAATCGAAGATTCGGCTATTTCGTAGAGTTTGATAAAATTAATTTTAATTGACTAAAAAACTTCAAATGATGATTGATAAAAAAGAGAGAGCTATACCATCAAGGTATAGCTCTCTTTATTTTGATTCACTGGGGAAAGAGGGATTCTACCTCCAACCTCCTGTTGAATAGTCTACACCAGCTTCACCAGATGTACCTCCAAAAGTGTAATACTCTGCAGGTATTGCGGCCAATGCTGTTCCTGGAACAGGAAAATGGAGCATTGTTCCTGCTTGTAATAGATTTTCTTTACGCATTTCGAAGAAATTAAGTCCATAGCTGGTAAATGGGAACTCAACCACTCTTTCGTAATGTATTGCCTCGGCAATTTCTTCAGGAGTTGTACCAATATTAGGTAGTTGACCCCTAGTGGTCCTGGTTCCTGAGTTTATAACTGCTGCAGCTTCAGAATATCTGTTAAGTCGCAATAGTGCTTCAGCCTTGTACATGTCGTTTTCTGCAACAACAAATTCCGGCATGGGAGTTGTCCATTCTGTTATATAATCATCATATCTACTATACCTGTAACTGCTATAGTGATATGTTCCCCTTGCAGCGTTAAAGTCTTGAGAAGACAGATATTCAAAATCGGTGGCCAACCTGGCATCATCACTAGTGGATTCAGGCAGGGTTTGGGTGTCTTCTGGCCAATACGCTGGGGTTGATGGGTCCATTTTGTTAATGACATATAAATCTACCCTTGCCCATCCAGGATATACGGCATAGGTTTTATATAAATCATACCAAACTATGTCATCTGCTACGGGGGCAAAGTCAGTTGTTATACCGTTGTTTGCATATTCCAGTACTTTTTCCCAATCAGTAGCGTCCCTTTCCGCAGAGTTTCTTGCATTCATTGTTAACATACGAGCCCCAAAAGAATTCATTAATGCAGCTAAATAATTGTTATCAATGGTCATACCGGGAACCCACGTTTCAGGAAGAGTGAAAGAGGATTGGTTGGTGAAGTCTATGGCTTCATCCAATTTACTTATTGCAAAATCCATCGCTTCCTTGTAATCCACGGACTCACCTTCATTGATTACACCATTTTCATCAGAAAGCCATACTTGGTCATAAGTCATTGCCAAATATCCAATAACTATGGCCTGTGCAAATTTGGCAACAGCTTCCACAGCTTCCGGATTATCGAATTCAACCCCGGAGTTTACGGCATACATAACTGTATTGGCATCGCTTAGGATAGAATACATCGAGTTGAAAAAGGTTTCATTGATATACGCATATCCATAACTGCCTTCATTGTTGAATGCAACCCTGGGTTCACTGGAAGTATCACGCATACCAAAATTCCCCCATGAACAGGTTAAAATGTCTGACATGGTTGCCATTGCAAATACAGGGCTTTCATAGCTGTGCGTGGTCTGGAACCAGTTGTTTATTAGTGTACCCGTAGTTGATTCAAGGGCAACGGGGTCGGTTGCCAATATTTCATCATTGGGGTTCTCCGGGTTTCCAACATCCAAATTGGTGTCAAAATCATCACAACCTATTAGAAAGGTTATGAGTGAGAATAAGACAAATATTTTGTTAGTTTTCATTAGTTTAAAATTTAAATTGTAGTGATAAAGAATATGCTCTTTGAACAGGATAAACACCATAATCTACAGAGTAGTACTGTAATGTTTCACTGTCATATTGGGCCACCTCTGGATCCCATCCGTTATAGTCTGAAAAGGTCAATAGATTTCTACCTATCAAACTAAACTTAATCGAGTCAAAAAAGCCTCCTGCCACACTGTTCAATGCGTTTTTGTCCAACGTGTACGAAATTGATGCTTCCCGAAGCTTGACAAAGGATCCGTCCTCTACCCAAAAAGCATTGTTCTGGTTAACATCATAAAGAGAAGCGTAGTATGTAGTTGTTTTCTTTTCGTCAGCAGGTTTGCCAGCTTGATCTACAAGGGCACTTCTCAAATCAATGGTATTCCATTGATAATTACGGTTGTAAACGTCTCCTCCCTGTTTCCAGTCCCAAAGCATATAGAAACCGAAGTTCTTGTAGGTGAAATTAGAGGTAATGCCCAATTGAAAATCAGCATTTTGGTTTCCGATTTTTTCGTATGCAACAGATCCATCTTCATTTAACTTGACCACTGCTTTTTCGTCTCCGGTTCCTACTGATGAGGCCAACACCACAATGCCATCGGAATTTACAACATAGTCTGATATGCTCTCACCGTCACCGAGTTGGTTTTCCATTTGTTCCAAAGAAGTGACGAATTTCCTTCCGTACATACTACCAAATTCTTCATTTTCAGTAATATAGAAAAGGTCGTCAGGTCCAACTTTCATTGAAGCTACAGATAGCTCTTTAATTTCATTTTTAGTAGTGGCAAAATTAAACCCTAGGTTCCAATTAATGTTCTCGCTTCTTATTGCGTCTACTTGTAATGAAGCTTCATAAGTGTCGAACGCTACCGTACCAACATTTTGCCATTGTTTGTTTTTACCTGCATTGGCTGGTGAAAACAAATCAACTTTCATAAACTGATCTGTTGTTTCCGATTTTGAATAGTTTCCTTCCAATCGGAACCTGTTGTCCAAAAAGTCAACATTCAAACCAACCTCAAGTTCAGATGTCCTTGATGGTTTCAAATCTGGGTTTCCTTTCAATCTATCAGTGGAAAGGCTACCATCAGTAATTCCTGTTTGTTCATACTGCCAATTAAATCCTGGACGTTGGCCGGAAGTACCATAGGATGCATGTATTTTAAGTTCATTTATACCGTTAATCGGGAAATCTTCACTGATTCGATAAGCCCCGGACACCCTGTAATAAGGGGCCCACTTTTCGTTTTCCCCAAATAGTGAGGAGCCGTCATATCGGAACATACCATCAATAATATATCTGTCTTTATAGTCCAATCCGACAATGGCAAAAAAGTTTTTCGCACGCTCGGTTTGACTATCTGAAGATGAAGAAATGGTAGAGGTGTCGAAGTTGTCCATCGTTGGCAAATCTTTATAAAGAAAGTCATAGCCATACGCATCATAGTTTTCATAGTACCTGTCCTCCATTAAAAAGCTCAATTTGGATTTTAGGTTCAATTCACCCCATGTTTGAGCTATATTGGCAGTAAATTGGGCCTTTTGTGATAATCCGTAAGATGAAAATTTGTAAAGAGACCCTTTTGAATATCCAAAACCAATCTCATCTCCAGAAGAGGTATAGGTTTCATATGGTCTATACGTGGTATAGCGGTAGTCTCTCTTTTCGAAGGAATATTCTGTATCCAAGTTTATCCAATCTGCAAGTTTGATGTTTAAATTATATCCACCCAAAAAACGTTGTTGTCTTGCCAAACGATTGTATGTACTCAGATAATACAATGGGTTGGTTACCTCTGAGGACCATTGGTCAGGGTAATAGTAATATGGTTGTCCGTCAGGGTTGTCCGCAAAGACATTTGCATCTGGGCTCACACGTGTGGCAGCCCTGTAAAGACCGCTATCCCCTGTTGGGACATAATCCTTTGTTTTGACGAAAAGATTCGACGCGGATAACTTGAGCCATTCGTTAATTTTATAATCTGTGTTAAGCCTGAAACTGTTACGTGTGTACCCGTCAGTCTCTACCATAATACCTTCATTTTCGGTATGTTCATATGAGAAGAAAGTATTGCTGTTTTCACTTCCCGAAGAAACCGAAGTGTATAGTGTCTGGTTGATACCTTTTCTAAAGAATTCATCTTGGAAATCATAGTAGACTCCATATGGGTTGTCGGAATACAAATCATCTTCCTCAATTCTCGCACCAGAAACTGCAGGGTCTCTTACTCCTTGATAGTTGCTAGGGTAAGTAACTCCTTCGTATTTAGTGAATTGACCAGCGTAATTTTGGTAATCATCGGCAAGAACATAATGATGGGATTTATTGATGTCCATTTTGCTCCCAAGTTCAGAAAATCCAACTTCAGACCGTATAGTCACCTGAGTCTTTCCTTGTTTTCCTTTTTTAGTGGTAACTACTATCACACCGTTTCCGGCCCTTGAACCATACAAGGAAGATGCGGAAGCTCCTTTTACAACCTCAAATGATTCGATGTCGTCCACATTGATATCGGCAAGGCCTCCTTCAACAAAAACACCATCAACAATCACTAAGGGGCTTTGGGAGCCGAAGAGGTTCTTGGCACCTCTTAAAATGATGTTGGCACCTTGACCTGGACGACCGAGGTTAGTTACGGTCACCCCTGATACTTTGCCCTGAAGTGCGTTAGCAGCTGAGGCTGCTGGAACGTTCTGAAGATCATCGGCGGTGACCTTAGCTACGGTAACAGAAAGTTTCTTGACGTTCGTCGCTCCGGCAACACCTGTTACGACCACTTCATCAAGGGCTTGCGCGTCCTCTACCATTTGAACGTTGATTACGCTCCCGGCACCAACAACTTTTGTAGTAGGTTTTTGTCCGATATAAGTGAATAGCAAGGTTTGCCCTTCACTAGCACTGATGGCGTATTTACCATCGAAATCTGTTTGGGTACCTGTTGTGGTCCCTTCAACGACAATGTTGACCCCAGGTAACGGTAGCCCATCGGAATCCGTAACAGTACCTGTAATCGTCTTGTCTTGTGCATAGGATATGTGCACAACAAACGCCAATAATAGCGTTAACAATCCATTAAGTTTTGTTCTCATTGTTAAATTATTTGAATTAGCTGATCGCTAAAATCATAATTTCATGTTAATAATCCAAACTAATTTTATAAAATCTTTAAGAAAGGTCTCTTAAATGAAATAACCGCAAAATCACGAAAATTCATTATGAAGTATATAATTTCAAGGGGGAGGAATTGTTCTTAATGCAAAAAAAATAACCTGATATCCCCTTGCGATAATGGGGGTATCAATGTTTTTGCTATTATTTTTTCTCTCTGTTTCTTGTTTGTCTGCCTTTGTTTTTACTTTTTTACAAAATGTTATGGAAATGTTAAAGGAGTGTAGTTGTTATGACGTTAAAGTTTATACCTTAATATATATAGTGTTTTCTTGGAGTTATATTTTGTGAAGGGGTGTGGTTGAATGTAAAAGGACTTTTGTGTGTTGAATGGCCGGCTTTTTGGAAGGGGTTGAAACTTTTTTTGTTTCTGCCCTAAATTTAATTACTTAGGATTTGAATTATTGGGAAATATCACTACATTTGCAGCCCTCAAAAAGAGGGTTATTTAGTTTTAAAAGAAATTTAATGCCAACAATTTCACAATTAGTACGAAAAGGAAGGGCCACAATTACCAAGAAGAGTAAATCGGCTGCTTTGGATTCGTGTCCTCAAAGAAGAGGGGTTTGTACACGTGTTTATACCACTACACCAAAAAAACCAAACTCTGCAATGCGTAAAGTTGCAAGGGTAAGGTTGACCAATGGCAAAGAGGTGAACGCTTACATCCCCGGTGAAGGACATAACCTCCAGGAGCACTCGATAGTATTGGTTAGGGGCGGAAGAGTAAAGGATTTGCCTGGTGTGCGATATCATATCGTTCGTGGTGCATTGGATACCGCAGGTGTTGCGGGTAGAACGCAACGACGATCTAAGTATGGTGCAAAGCGTCCTAAAAAATAATCATTTTTAAGAAGAAGCGATGAGAAAAAAGCAGGCAAAAAAGAGGCCGTTGTTACCGGATCCAAAATTTAATGATCAGCTTGTTACACGTTTTGTGAACATGATGATGTGGGATGGTAAGAAATCAGTTGCGTTCAAGATTTTTTATGATGCAATTGATATTGTTGACGAAAAAAATACCGACGAAGAAAAAACAGGATTGGAGTTGTGGAAAGATGCACTTTCCAATGTGATGCCACACGTAGAGGTTCGAAGTAGAAGAGTGGGTGGTGCTACATTTCAGATTCCTATGCAGATTCGTCCAGATAGAAAAATTTCCACTGCCATGAAGTGGTTGATCAGCTTTGCAAGAAAGCGTAATGAGAAATCCATGGCCCAGAAATTGGCTGCAGAGATTTTGGCGGCGGCCAAAGAAGAGGGTGCGGCAGTTAAGAAAAGAGTAGATACACATAAAATGGCTGAGGCCAATAAAGCATTCTCACACTTTAGATTCTAATCAAAACAATGGGAAGAGATTTAAAATATACAAGGAATATAGGTATTGCAGCTCACATTGATGCTGGAAAGACAACTACTACAGAACGTATTCTTTTCTATACAGGTGTGAGTCACAAGATTGGAGAGGTGCACGATGGTGCCGCTACCATGGACTGGATGGAGCAAGAGCAAGAGCGTGGTATTACCATTACCTCTGCGGCTACTACATGTACATGGAAGTTCCCAATGGAGAATGCGCAAACATTGCCAGATACAAAAGATTACCATTTTAATATTATCGATACTCCCGGACACGTAGATTTTACGGTTGAAGTAAACCGTTCCCTTCGTGTGTTGGATGGATTGGTGTTCTTGTTCAGTGCCGTTGACGGTGTTGAGCCGCAATCCGAAACCAACTGGAGATTGGCCGATAATTATAAGGTGCCTAGAATTGGATTCGTTAATAAAATGGACCGTCAAGGTGCCAATTTCTTGAACGTGTGCAAACAGGTTCGTGAAATGTTGGGTTCCAATGCTGTGCCAATTGTATTGCCAATCGGTGATGAAGCTGATTTTAAGGGCATTGTTGATTTAGCGAAGAACAGAGCTATTGTATGGCACGAAGAGAACTTCGGTTCGACATTTGATGTCGTTGATATTCCAGATGATATGAAGGATGAGGTTAAGGAGTACAGAGCTGCCTTGATTGAAGCTGTTGCGGAATATGATGAAGATTTGATGGAGAAATTCTTCGAAGATGAAGACTCCATTACTGAGGATGAAGTGCATGCCGCGTTACGTGCTGCGGTTATGGATAGGGCCATTATACCTATGATTTGTGGTTCTTCCTTTAAAAATAAAGGGGTTCAGTTTTTATTGGATGCGGTTTGTCGTTACTTGCCATCACCTTTGGATAAAGATGATATTGTGGGTACGGACCCTAATACAGGGGAGCCTGTTACAAGAAAACCAGATCCAAAAGAACCATTTGCCGCTTTGGCATTTAAAATTGCAACGGATCCTTTCGTAGGTCGTTTGGCATTCTTTAGAGTCTATTCCGGTCGTTTGGATGCAGGTTCATATATTTTGAATAATCGTTCAGGTAAAAAAGAGCGTATTTCACGTATTTACCAGATGCATTCCAATAAACAAAATGCAATCGATTATATCGAGGCTGGTGATATTGGTGCTGCGGTAGGATTTAAGGATATTAAGACAGGGGATACCATGTCTGATGAAAAGGCTCCGATCGTATTGGAGAGTATGGACTTCCCTGATCCCGTTATCGGTATCGCTGTAGAACCAAAAACTAAAGCCGACGTTGATAAATTGGGTATGGCTTTGTCCAAATTGGCAGAAGAAGATCCTACCTTCCAAGTAAAAACTGACGAAGCATCCGGTCAAACTATCATTTCAGGTATGGGTGAGCTTCACTTGGATATTATTTGTGATCGTCTTAAGCGTGAGTTTAAGGTGGATGTTAACCAAGGTCAACCTCAGGTAGAATATAAGGAAGCTATTACAGGAAGGGCCGATCATAGAGAAACCTATAAGAAGCAAACAGGTGGTCGTGGTAAATTTGCGGATATCGTGTTTACCATGGAGCCAGCGGAAGAAGGTAAATCCGGACTTGAATTCGTTAATGAGATAAAAGGTGGTAACATTCCTAAGGAATTTATCCCATCTGTTGAGAAAGGGTTCAAAGAGGCCATGAAAAATGGACCTTTGGCCGGGTTCGAAATGGATTCCATGAAGATTACCTTGAAAGATGGTTCATTCCACCCAGTAGATTCCGATCAGCTTTCTTTTGAACTTGCTGCAAAACTTGGATACAAGGCAGCTGCTAAGAAAGCCAAAGCTATAATTATGGAGCCGATCATGAAATTGGAGGTGCTTACCCCGGAAGAAAACATGGGGGATATTGTTGGGGACTTGAACCGTAGAAGAGGTCAGGTGAACGACATGTCCGATAGGGCTGGTTCAAAAGTCGTTAAGGCTGAGGTGCCGCTATCAGAAATGTTCGGATATGTTACTTCCTTGAGGACTTTGTCTTCAGGTCGGGCGACATCCACAATGGAATTTTCACACTATGCAGAAACTCCTTCCAATATAGCGGAAGAAGTGATTAAAGCAGCAAAAGGAGTAACCGCTTAATTTTCAGCAAGATGAGTCAAAAAATTAGAATAAAATTGAAATCTTACGATCACAATTTGGTGGACAAATCTGCTGAGAAGATCGTGAAGACAGTAAAAACAACAGGTGCTGTGGTAACTGGACCGATTCCATTGCCAACACGCAAAAAGATATTTACGGTTTTGCGTTCACCCCACGTGAACAAAAAATCAAGAGAGCAGTTCCAATTGAGCTCGTATAAGAGGTTGTTGGATATTTACAGCTCTTCATCAAAAACCATCGATGCGCTTATGAAGCTTGAGCTTCCAAGTGGCGTTGAGGTTGAGATCAAAGTCTGATGATGTTTCTGCCTTTGGCAGAAGCGACATGTCCTGAACGACGGTTCGGGAAAAACGGGAGAAAGAAAAAAATCTGGGTCAGAACAGAATATTTTCTTGACCCAATTTTTTTGCCAAGAAATTGGCTAAAGTTTTAAAAAGTAACTAATAGTTAATTAATTAAATATGTCTGGGTTAATAGGTAAGAAAATCGGTATGACCAGCATTTTCGACGAGAATGGAAAAAATATTCCATGTACCGTATTGGAAGCTGGGCCATGCGTGGTTACCCAAGTCAGAACCGAAGAGGTGGACGGGTACAGTGCCCTTCAACTAGGTTTCGATGACAAGGCAGAAAAACGTGCTAACAAGGCCGAAAAAGGTCACTATAAAAAAGCAGGTGCTTCTCCAAAGAAAAAAGTTGTCGAGTTCCAAGGGTTTGAAGGTGAATTTAAATTGGGAGACACTATTGGTGTTGATCTTTTTACAGAAGGTGAATTTGTTGATGTCGTTGGTACATCCAAAGGAAAAGGATTCCAGGGTGTTGTAAAACGTCATGGTTTCGGCGGAGTAGGTCAAGCGACCCACGGTCAGCACAACAGGTTGAGAGCTCCAGGTTCCATTGGTGCAGCATCATATCCTTCCAAAGTAGTGAAGGGTATGCGCATGGCCGGTAGAATGGGTGGTGAAAGAGTGACAGTTCAAAACTTAAGAGTATTGAAAGTGGTTCCTGAGAAAAATCTTTTGGTAGTTAAAGGATGTGTTCCAGGTCATAAGAATGCTTACGTAACAATTGAGAAGTAATGAAGGTTGCAGTTTTAGATATCAAAGGAAAAGAAACAGGTAGAAAGGTAGACCTTTCTGAGGATGTTTTCGCGATAGAGCCCAATGAGCACGCTATTTATTTGGATGTTAAGCAATACTTGGCCCATCAAAGACAAGGAACGCACAAAGCCAAAGAAAGAGCGGAGATCGCTGGTAGTACCAGAAAGATCAAAAAACAAAAGGGTACCGGTACTGCTAGAGCTGGTAGTATCAAATCACCTGTGTTCAGAGGTGGTGGTAGAATCTTTGGTCCTAGACCAAAAGACTACACCCAAAAGTTGAACAAGAATATGAAGCGATTGGCTAGAAAATCTGCTTTGAGCTTAAAGTCCAAAGAAAAGTCTTTAGTGGTTGTTGAAGATTTTAGTTTTGACGCCCCAAAGACCAAGGACTTTGTTAATTTCTTGTCTTCCTTGGGTATAGAAAATAAAAAGTCCCTTATTGTGTTGGGCGATTCAAATAATAACGTATATTTGTCGTCGCGTAATTTGGAACGTTCCGAAGTTGTAACTAGCTCAGAATTAAATACTTACAAAATTGTTAACGCAACAAGTTTAGTATTGACCGAAAGCGCTTTGGAAGGAATTGAATCGAACCTAAAGAAATAAAAGTATCATGAGTGTGTTGATAAAACCGATAATTACGGAAAAAATGACCGCTGACAGCGAGCTTTTCAATCGCTATGGTTTCTATGTTGACCCAAAAGCCAACAAATTGGAAATCAAGGAAGCGGTAGAAGCAACTTATGGTGTTTCTGTTGAAAAGGTGAGAACCATGAAATATGGTCCAACGCGTAAGAGTCGTTATACAAAAACCGGAATTCAGCACGGTAAGACAAATGTTACCAAAAAGGCAATTGTTGATGTGGCTGAAGGTGATATTATTGATTTTTACAGTAATCTATAAAGACGAGAGATGTCAGTTAGAAAATTAAAACCGATAACCCCTGGGCAGCGTTTTAGAGTAGTAAACGGATTTGACGCGATTACTACTGATAAGCCGGAGAAAAGCTTGCTTGCTCCGTTAAAAAAGTCAGGTGGTAGGAACAGTCAAGGAAAAATGACCATGCGTCACAGGGGTGGTGGTCATAAAAGGAGATATCGAATCATCGATTTCAAAAGGGATAAACAAGGAGTGGAGGCCACTGTGGTTTCTATCCAATATGACCCCAACAGAACTGCATTTATCGCCTTGGTAGAATACAAGGATGGTGAAAAAAGATATGTGGTTGCCCAAAACGGATTGCAGGTTGGTCAGACAATCATGTCTGGATCTGGTGCTGCACCTGAAATTGGAAATGCGCTTCCGTTGAGTGAAATTCCATTGGGTACTATTGTGTCTTGTATTGAATTGAGACCTGGTCAAGGTGCGATCATGGCTCGAAGTGCTGGGACTTTTGCACAGTTGATGGCAAAAGACGGTAAGTTCGTGACTATGAAATTGCCTTCAGGGGAAACCAGAATGGTTTTGGCCTCATGTTTGGCTACCATTGGAGCTGTTTCCAACTCTGACCACCAATTGTTGGTATCCGGTAAAGCGGGTCGAAGCAGATGGTTGGGTAGAAGACCAAGAACTAGACCTGTAGCTATGAACCCTGTTGATCACCCAATGGGAGGTGGTGAAGGTAGAGCTTCAGGAGGTCATCCTAGATCTAAGAACGGAATTCCTGCCAAAGGATTTAGAACTCGTTCGAAGACTAAGGACACCAACAGATATATCATAGAACGTAGAAAGAAATAAAAGAAAAGTAAATGGCACGTTCGTTAAAAAAAGGACCATACGTTCATTTTAGTCTGGAGAAAAAAGTCCAGGCCAATATAGAATCAGGTAAAAAATCAGTTATCAAAACGTGGTCTAGAGCCTCCATGATAACGCCGGACTTTGTTGGGCAAACCATCGCAGTGCATAACGGTAGACAATTTGTCCCCGTATTTATAACTGAGAATATGGTGGGTCACAAACTTGGGGAATTTTCACCTACAAGATCTTTTAGAGGTCATGCAGGAGCTAAAAACAAAGGTAAAAAGTAAGTAAGCTATGGGAGTTCGTAAAAGACAAATGGCCGAAAGGTTAAAAGAAGAGAGAAAGCAACTTGCTATTGCAAAGCTTAACAATTGCCCAACCTCTCCAAGAAAGATGCGCTTGGTCGCTGACTTGATCAGGGGTAAGCAAATTGAAATGGCATTGGCTACCCTAAGGTTCAACCCTAAAGAAGCATCCAGAAAACTTGAAAAGTTGTTGCTATCTGCAATTGCTAACTGGGAAGCTAAAAATGAGGGAGCTGATATCGAAGCGGCCGATCTTTACATAAAGGAAATCCGTGTGGACGGGGGAACTATGTTGAAGAGGTTAAGGCCAGCTCCACAGGGTAGGGCACATAGAATAAGAAAGCGTTCCAATCATGTTACCATGATCTTGGAGGCCAATAACAACGTTCAAAGCTAGAAGAATAATATGGGACAGAAGACCAATCCAATAGGAAATCGCTTAGGAATTATCAGAGGATGGGAATCCAACTGGTACGGAGGAAATGATTATGGCGATAAACTGGCTGAAGACGATAAGATCAGAAAATACCTTTATGCACGTTTGGCCAAAGCTAGT
This sequence comes from Allomuricauda sp., assembly GCF_002699205.1. Taxonomy (GTDB): domain Bacteria; phylum Bacteroidota; class Bacteroidia; order Flavobacteriales; family Flavobacteriaceae; genus Flagellimonas. Next base: position 112,737 of record NZ_PABT01000035.1, on the reverse strand, counting down.
GTGTCCAGGGTCATTATAGAAAGAACCTTAAAATTGATCACCATTACCATTACCACGGCTAGACCTGGTATCATAATCGGTAAAGGTGGACAGGAGGTTGATAAACTTAAGGAAGAGCTTAAGAAGATCACCAACAAAGAGGTTCAGATCAATATCCACGAAATTAAGAGACCTGAGCTTGATGCAAACTTGGTAGCTGCAAGTGTTGCAAGACAGATTGAAAGTAGAATTTCATACAGAAGAGCCATTAAAATGGCGATTGCGGCAGCAATGCGTATGAATGCCGAAGGTATCAAGATTCAGATTTCCGGACGTTTGAACGGTGCTGAAATGGCACGTTCTGAATCTTACAAAGAAGGAAGGATTCCATTATCCACTTTTCGCGCGGATGTGGACTATGCCTTGCACGAAGCCCATACCACTTATGGTAGGTTGGGAATCAAGGTGTGGATCATGAAAGGAGAGGTTTATGGAAAAAGAGAGCTTTCCCCATTGGTAGGATTGAGTAAGAGTCAAGGAAAAGGTGGTAAGGATAACAAAAAATCCCGCCGCAGAAAGTAATAAGATAAAGTAAGGTAAAATGTTACAGCCAAAAAGAACAAAATTTCGTAAGGCCCAGAAAGGGCGTATGAAGGGGAACTCCCAAAGAGGACACCAGCTTTCCAATGGAATGTTCGGTATCAAGTCCATGGATTCGCACTTCATTACTTCCCGTCAGATAGAGGCTGCGCGTATCGCTGCGACAAGATACATGAAGAGACAAGGTCAATTGTGGATCAAAATATTCCCGGACAAACCTATCACCAAAAAACCTCTTGAGGTTCGTATGGGTAAAGGTAAAGGTGCTCCAGAATATTGGGTAGCCGTGGTAAAACCTGGTAGAATCATGTTCGAGGTCGGTGGTGTACCAATGGATGTTGCTAAGGAAGCCTTAAGGCTGGCAGCGCAAAAACTACCGGTTAAAACCAAATTTGTTGTAGCTAGGGATTATTCCGCCTAATTTTTAATTGAGAAGAAAGATGAGACAATCAGAAATAAAAGAACTTTCAATTGAAGAGCTAAAGGAGAGATTGGCCGAGTTCAAAAAACAACATGCTGATCTTAAAATGGCGCACGCTGTTACTCCTTTGGAAAATCCTTTACAGATCAGAAAGACAAGAAGGACGGTAGCAAGACTTGCAACTGAATTAACTAAAAGGGAATTACAATAATCGGTTCTGCCTTATGGAAAACAGAAATTTAAGAAAAGAAAGAATAGGCGTTGTTACCAGCAACAAAATGGAGAAATCGATAGTGGTTTCTGAGGTGAAAAGAGTGAAGCACCCTATGTACGGGAAGTTCGTTCTGAAGACCAAAAAATATGTTGCCCACGACGAGAAGAACGATTGCAACGAAGGTGATACCGTCAAAATAATGGAAACACGACCATTGAGCAAAACAAAATGCTGGAGGTTGGTAGAAATCCTAGAAAGAGCTAAATAATTATGGTACAGCAAGAATCAAGATTAAGGGTTGCGGATAATACTGGTGCAAAAGAGGTTTTGACCATCCGCGTACTGGGAGGAACAAAGAGAAGATATGCTTCGTTGGGTGACAAAATTGTTGTTACCGTAAAAGAGGCTACTCCAAATGGTACTGTAAAAAAAGGTTCTGTTTCTACAGCGGTTGTTGTTAGGACCAAGAAAGAAGTAAGAAGACCGGACGGTTCTTATATTCGTTTCGATGACAACGCATGTGTGTTGTTGAACCCAACCGGGGAGATGAGGGGGACACGTGTGTTTGGTCCTGTTGCCAGAGAGTTGAGGGACAGACAATTCATGAAGATTGTTTCATTGGCGCCTGAAGTGCTTTAAAAGAAATATCAGAGAGATGAAGTTGAAAATAAAAACAGGGGATACGGTTAGAGTCATTGCGGGAGACCACAAAGGCAGCGAAGGAAAAGTACTTCGCGTGGACCGTGAAAAGAACAAAGCTATCGTAGAGGGCGTCAACCAGGTGTCCAAACACGAGAAGCCCAGTGCAAACAACCCTCAAGGAGGCATAACGAAAAAGGAAGCTCCAATACATATTTCCAATCTTTCCTTAATCGATCCAAAATCGGGTGAAACTACTCGAATAGGATACGAAGTAAGGGATGGAAAGAAAGTAAGGATTTCCAAAAAATCCAATGAAGTAATTTAGTCATGAGTTACATTCCAAGATTAAAGCAAGAATATAAGGAGCGCGTGATCAAGGCGCTAATGGACGAGTTTGGTTACAAAAATGTAATGCAAGTTCCTAAATTGCAGAAAATAGTAGTGAGCCGTGGAGTCGGTGCTGCTGTGTCTGACAAAAAGCTAATTGATCATGCTGTAGATGAATTGACCAACATTACTGGTCAAAAAGCGGTCGCTACCCTATCCAAAAAGGACGTTGCAACGTTCAAATTGAGAAAAGGAATGCCGATTGGTGCAAAAGTGACCCTTAGGGGAGAACGCATGTACGAGTTTTTGGATCGATTGATTACGAGTGCTCTTCCTAGGGTACGTGACTTCTCCGGTGTCAAAGCCACAGGTTTTGACGGTAGAGGTAACTACAATTTGGGAATTACCGAGCAAATCATCTTTCCAGAAATCAATATAGACAGAATCAACAGGATCAACGGAATGGACATTACGTTCGTTACCTCTGCTGAAACTGATAAAGAAGCAAAATCATTGTTAACCCAACTGGGGGTACCCTTTAAAAAGAACTAGTATGGCCAAGGAATCAATGAAAGCCCGTGAAAGAAAAAGGGCTAAAATGGTAGAAAAATACGCCGAGAAAAGAAAAGCTCTTAAAGAGGCGGGAGATTATGAGGCTTTGCAGAAGTTGCCAAAGAACGCTTCTCCTGTTCGCATGAGAAACCGTTGTAAACTAACAGGAAGACCTCGTGGTTACATGAGAACTTTTGGTGTATCCAGGGTTATGTTCAGGGAAATGGCCAATAAGGGTTTGATTCCAGGAGTTAAAAAGGCAAGTTGGTAATTTAGATAAAGAAAAGAAATGCTTACAGATCCAATTTCAGATTATTTGACCAGATTGAGAAATGCCAGTAAGGCAGGTCATAGGGTTGTAGATATCCCCGCTTCCAATCTAAAGAAACAGATTACCAAAATATTGTTCGATCAAGGATATATTTTGAGCTATAAATTCGAGGATGATAAAGTACAGGGCAATATAAAGATCGCCCTTAAGTACGATAAATTTACCAAGGAACCTGTCATTAAAAAATTGCAGAGGGTAAGTAAGCCCGGTCTGCGTAAGTATTCTAGCTCTGATGATTTGCCTAGAGTGTTGAATGGCCTGGGAATCGCTATCGTGTCCACTTCTCATGGAGTAATGACAAGTAAGCAGGCCCAGCAAGAGAACGTAGGTGGTGAGGTATTGTGCTACGTATATTAATTGAGAAAAGAGAAGAAAAATGTCAAGAATAGGTAACAGTCCAGTCAAAATTCCTGATGGGGTCACTATAGATGTAAAGGACTCCGTTGTTACTGTAAAAGGTAAATTGGGGGAACTTACACAAGAGTTTTCGGGAATTGACATAAAGGTTGAAGACGGAAACGTTGTTTTGGAAAGACCTTCAGATTCCAAAGAACACAAAGCAAAGCACGGGTTATACCGCTCGCTTATCCATAACATGGTGGAAGGTGTGTCCAAAGGATGGACCAAGGAATTGGAACTTGTTGGGGTTGGTTATAGAGCAAGCAACCAAGGACAAAAATTGGATTTGGCCCTAGGATTTTCTCATAATATTGTTCTGGACATTGCTCCAGAGGTAAAGATTGAGACCATCTCCGAAAAAGGGAAAAACCCTATCGTAAAACTAACATCTCACGACAAACAGTTGGTGGGTCAGGTAGCCGCTAAAATTAGAGGTTTCCGTAAGCCAGAGCCTTACAAAGGTAAAGGTGTCAAGTTCGTTGGTGAGGAATTAAGAAGAAAAGCAGGTAAATCAGCTTAATAATTAAGACTATGGGATTATCTAAGACTGAAAGAAAATTACGCATCCGAAGAAGAATTCGAAAAGTATCCTTCGGAACTGAAGCCAGACCAAGGTTGTCTGTGTTCAGAAGCAATAAAGAAATATACGCACAGTTGATTGACGACGATAAAGGTGTAACTTTGGCGGCAGCTTCATCGAGAGATAAAGATGTCGACTCCAAAGGGACAAAGTCCGAAGTTGCAAACAACGTGGGTAAGGCCATAGCGGAGAAAGCGCTTAAGCTTGGTGTGGAAGCCGTGGCTTTTGATAGGGGAGGAAACCTATATCACGGGAGAATAAAATCATTGGCTGAGGGAGCTAGGGAAGCAGGACTTAAATTCTAATAAACTATGTACCAGAAATACAAAAACGTAGAAACAGTAAAGCCGGGTGGACTGGAGTTGAAAGACCGATTGGTTGGAGTGCAACGGGTTACCAAGGTAACAAAAGGGGGTAGAGCCTTTGGTTTTTCAGCCATAGTTGTAGTTGGTGATGAAAACGGAGTTGTTGGACATGGTTTGGGAAAATCCAAAGAAGTTGCCACAGCTATTGCAAAAGCTATAGAGGATGCCAAGAAAAACTTGGTTCGTATCCCATTGAACAAAGGAACACTTCCCCATGAACAAAAGGGGAAATTCGGTGGAGCAAGGGTTTATATCAAGCCTGCATCACACGGTACCGGAGTAATCGCCGGTGGAGCCGTAAGGGCCGTATTGGAAGCAGTAGGTGTACAAGATGTATTGTCTAAATCACAAGGGTCTTCCAATCCCCACAATGTGGTAAAAGCTACTTTTGATGCGTTGTTGCAATTAAGAAGTGCGGACACCGTAGCAAAACAAAGAGGAGTTTCTTTGGAAAAAGTCTTTAAAGGATAAATAGAGGATATTATGTCAAAGATTAAGGTTAAACAAATAAAGAGCGGCATCAAAAAGCCACAGAACCAAAAAAGAACTTTGGAGGCTCTTGGATTGCATAAGATCGGACAGGTGGTTGAACATGAGGCAACACCTAGTATCCTTGGAATGGTAAATAAGGTAAAACACTTGGTTTCCACAGAGGAAGCTTAAAATATAAAGGCACATGGATTTGAATAATCTAAAACCAGCGGATGGCGCTGTGCACAAAGAGGGAAAACGTGTAGGAAGAGGTGAAGGTTCCGGTAAAGGGGGAACTGCCACCCGTGGACACAAAGGAGCCAAGTCTAGATCTGGATATTCCAAAAAGATTGGTTTTGAAGGTGGTCAGATGCCATTGCAGAGACGTGTACCCAAGTTCGGTTTCACCAACATAAACAGGAAAGAGTACACAGGTATCAATTTGGGTAAGCTTCAAGAATTGGTGGATAAAGGAGTGATCAAAAAAGAAGTTACCTTGGACACGCTCATCGAGAACGGATTGGCCCACAAAAACGATTTGGTAAAGATATTGGGGGATGGTGAATTGAAAGCACCACTTAAAGTATCTGTACATAAATTTACTGCTTCCGCAAAAGCTGCCATAGAATCGGCCGGAGGTGAAGCAATAAGTTTATAAGAAATTATAGCATGAAGAAATTTATTGAGACCATATCAAATATCTGGAAGATTGATGAACTGAGACAACGTATCATCCTTACATTGGGACTACTATTGGTTTACCGATTTGGAGCCCAAGTAGTTCTTCCCGGTATTGATACCGCCCAATTGGCCCAATTATCCTCGAACACTGAAAATGGTATCTTGGGTATTCTTAATGCTTTTACGGGTGGTGCTTTTGCGAATGCCTCGGTGTTCGCTTTGGGTATTATGCCCTATATCTCCGCATCTATTGTGGTACAGTTGATGGGAATTGCCATTCCATATCTTCAGAAACTACAAAAAGAGGGGGAAAGTGGTAGAAAGACCATCAACCAGATAACACGTTGGTTGACAATAGGTATCTGTATTGTTCAAGCACCTGCTTATTTGTATGGTCTTGGTGCCCTTGGTGTGCCGGACAGTGCATTTGTATTGGGCAAAGGTTTGGATTTTATTGTTCCTGCCGTTATTATATTGGTAACAGGATGTGTGTTTGCCATGTGGTTAGGTGAGAAAATCACCGATAAGGGAATCGGAAACGGTATTTCTTTGTTGATCATGGTTGGTATCATTGCAACATTGCCACAGGCTTTTGCACAAGAATTTGTTTCAAGGACCACCAATAACACAGGTGGTATCATGTTCATGTTGATAGAGGTGATAGTTTGGTTCTTGGTTATCTTGGCCAGTGTTTACCTGACAATGGCCGTAAGACAAATTCCAGTACAGTACGCAAGGAGAACTGCTTCAGGTGGATACGAAAAGAACGTAATGGGAGCACGTCAGTACATCCCCTTAAAATTGAATGCATCAGGTGTAATGCCTATTATCTTTGCGCAAGCAATTATGTTCGCTCCAAGTTTGATTGGTAGAACATTTAACGATACAGCAGCAGGACAATGGATGGAAGTCCAGTTCGCGGATATATTTGGTCTGGCCTACAACATTCTATTTGCAGTATTGATCATAATATTTACATACTTCTATACCGCGATCACCGTGCCTACGAACAAAATGGCCGATGATCTAAAAAGAAGTGGTGGTTTCATTCCGGGTATACGCCCTGGAAAGGAAACAGGAAGCTATTTGGACAAGATAATGTCCTTGATAACATTACCTGGGTCTGTATTTTTGGCACTATTGGCAGTATTGCCTGCGCTAGTTGTTAAATTGATGGATGTACAAGCAGGATGGGCATTGTTTTATGGAGGAACATCACTATTGATCATGGTAGGTGTGGCAATCGATACTGTACAGCAAGTAAATTCTTATTTGTTGAACAGACATTATGACGGCTTGATGAAAACCGGTAAGAACAGAAAAGTAGCATAATAATAGAAGTTAGAAGATAGAGGTTAGAAGTTGGACTTAAAACTTTGGTTAAGCTTTAACTGACAACGTAAAACTTAAAACTATATATGGCAAAGCAGCCGGCAATAGAACAAGACGGAACCATTATTGAAGCATTGTCCAATGCAATGTTCAGGGTAGAATTGGAAAATGGGCACGTGGTAACGGCACATATTTCCGGGAAAATGCGTATGCATTATATAAAGTTGCTTCCTGGGGATAAAGTGAAGTTGGAGATGAGTCCATACGATTTAACAAAAGCAAGAATTACTTATAGATACTAATTACATGAAGGTAAGAGCATCAATAAAGAAGAGGAGTGCCGACTGCAAAATTGTTCGCAGAAAGGGCAGATTATACGTAATCAACAAAAAGAATCCTAGATTTAAACAAAGACAAGGGTAATTATGGCAAGAATTGCAGGGGTAGATATACCTAAACAAAAGCGTGGCGTTATTGCACTCACCTACATTTTCGGTATAGGTAAGAGTAGGGCACAAGAAATTTTGGCAGCGGCCCAAGTAAGTGAAGACACCAAGGTATCCGATTGGACCGATGAAGAGATTGGGAAAATCAGGGAGGCCGTAGGAGCATACAAAATAGAAGGTGAGCTTCGCTCAGAAACCCAAATGAACATCAAGCGATTGATGGACATTGGTTGTTACCGTGGAATCCGCCACAGATCTGGATTGCCTTTAAGAGGCCAGCGTACCAAAAACAACTCTAGGACCAGAAAAGGAAAAAGAAAAACAGTTGCCAACAAGAAAAAAGCAACTAAATAAGAGATAGTAGTCATTGGTTAGTATTTAGACGTTAGAAGAATCTGTTTGAAATGTAAAAGTCTAGGATTCCAATAACTAAGAGCTAACAACTAGAAACTAAAAAATATGGCAAAGGCAAGTACCAAAACAGCTAAAAAGCGCAAAGTAGTCGTAGAATCTACCGGAGAGGCGCATATTGTTGCATCTTTCAACAACATCATTATTTCCCTTACCAATAAGAAAGGTGATGTCATTTCATGGTCTTCCGCTGGAAAAATGGGATTCCGAGGCTCAAAAAAGAATACTCCTTACGCGGCACAGGTTGCAGCAGAGGATTGTGCCAAAGTTGCTCATGAAGCAGGATTGAGAAAGGTGAAAGTTTATGTGAAAGGACCAGGTAACGGTAGGGAATCTGCTATCCGTTCCATTCACAACTCAGGAATCGAGGTAACCGAAATCATTGATGTTACCCCACTTCCACACAACGGTTGTAGACCACCTAAAAGAAGAAGAGTTTAATAATCATTAATATATAAATGGCCCCAAAAGGGTCTTCACCCGGGAGTGCAGTTAGATTATCGAAGGATAAGCCTTAATTCATAATCGCACTTTCAAATTAAAAGAAGATGGCAAGATACACAGGACCAAAATCAAAAATCGCTAGAAAGTTTGGAGAAGCGATTTTCGGAGACGACAAAGCTTTCGAAAAGAAAAATTACCCTCCAGGACAACACGGTAACAACAGACGACGTGGTAAAAAGTCTGAGTATGCAATCCAGTTGATGGAGAAGCAAAAGGCAAAATACACCTATGGTATTTTGGAAAAACAATTCCGTAACCTTTTTGCCGAGGCGAAAAGAAAGGAAGGTGTTACCGGTGAAATTTTACTTCAATTGTGTGAATCCCGCTTGGACAATGTTGTCTACAGAATGGGAATTGCCCCTACACGTAGAGGAGCACGCCAATTGGTATCGCACCGTCACATAACAGTGAACGGAAAAGTGGTCAACATCCCATCCTATTCGCTAAAAGCAGGCGATGTGGTCGGTGTTAGGGAAAAATCAAAATCCGTGCAATCCATCCAAGACTCTTTGGCTAACAATAGCAGTGTTTACGAATGGATCACATGGAACTCTGAAAAGAAAGAAGGTACTTTTGTTGCCGTTCCAGAAAGACTTCAGATTCCTGAGAATATCAAGGAGCAGCTGATCGTCGAATTATACTCTAAATAAGAATTCAACATTAATCCAATTATGGCATTACTTAATTTTCAGAAGCCCGATAAAGTTATAATGATAGATTCAACAGATTTCGAAGGGAAATTTGAATTTCGCCCTTTGGAACCTGGCTATGGATTAACAGTTGGGAATGCGCTGAGAAGGGTTCTACTTTCCTCTTTGGAAGGTTTTGCCATCACTTCTGTGCGCATAGATGGAGTTGAACATGAATTTTCTGTTATACCTGGCGTTGTTGAAGACGTTACGGAAATAATCCTGAACCTTAAACAAGTGAGGTTCAAAAGACAGATTGATGATGTTGAGAGCGAAACTGTATCCATTTCCGTAAGCGGAAAGGAACAGATGACTGCTGGAGACTTTCAAAAATTTATTTCAGGTTACCAAGTGCTGAATCCGGATTTGGTTATCTGTAACATGGACCCTAAAGTAAATATCAATCTAGAGATTGTTATCGAAAAAGGTCGTGGTTACGTTCCTGCCGAGGAAAACAAAAAATCCAATGCACCTTTGGGTAGCATTGCGGTTGACTCTGTTTACACTCCTATAAAGAACGTAAAATACAGCATCGAAAACTTTAGGGTAGAGCAAAAGACCGATTATGAAAAATTGGTTTTCGAAATCATCACAGATGGTTCCATTCACCCTAAAGATGCTTTGACAGAGGCTGCCAAGGTTTTGATTCACCACTTTATGTTGTTCTCCGATGAGCGTATTACGTTGGAAGCTGACGAAATCGCACAAACAGAGACATATGATGAAGAATCATTGCACATGCGCCAGTTGTTGAAGACCAAGTTGGTGGACATGGACTTGTCCGTAAGGGCTTTGAACTGTCTTAAAGCTGCTGAAGTGGATACTTTGGGAGATTTGGTTTCCTTCAACAAAAACGATTTGATGAAGTTCAGAAACTTTGGTAAAAAGTCATTGACCGAATTGGAAGAATTGGTCATCAACAAAGGCCTGCAATTTGGTATGGACCTTTCCAAATACAAATTAGATAAAGATTAATAATCATATTTTGCTCTCCCACTAAATTGGGATTTGGTAGCAAGATGATAACCTAGAACAATGAGACACGGAAAAAAGTTTAATCACTTAGGTAGAACAGCAGCCCACAGAAAGGCCATGTTGGCGAATATGGGCAGTTCCCTAATAGAACATAAAAGAATCAACACCACGGTTGCAAAGGCCAAGGCGTTGAAAAGATTCATCGAGCCCTTGATTACTAAGGCAAAAATTGAGAACAACCAGACTACCGAGAAAGGTACTCATAACAGAAGGGTTGTTTTTAGTAACCTCAGAAGTAAAGAGGCCGTAACAGAATTGTTCACCACAGTTGCTGAAAAAGTAGGTGACAGACCAGGAGGTTATACCAGAATCATCAAATTGGGGAATCGATTGGGAGATAATGCCGATATGGCGATGATCGAGTTGGTGGATTTCAATGAGCTATACAACGCAGGTAAGCCCAAGAAGAAATCAACTAGAAGAAGTAGAAGAGGTGGAGGTGCCAAAAAAGCTGAGACTCCAGCTCCGGCGGCTGAAACCAAAACTGACGATTCTGAAGAATAGGAAGAATGTTATTAATTATTATATTTTAAAAAAAAAGGATAAGTGGAAACTTATCCTTTTTTTATGTTTTTTTGTCTTAACTGAAACTAGAGCACGTAATGAAGTATCACACAAAGAAAAAAGCGTTGATTTTGTTGGCGGACGGAACCATATTTTATGGTAAGGCCGTTGGTGGAAGGGAAGGTACCGCAGTAGGGGAAGTTTGTTTCAATACAGGGATGACAGGTTACCAGGAAATTTTTACCGACCCATCTTACTACGGACAGTTAATGGTGACCACCAATGCACACATTGGGAATTATGGGACCCAAGTGGATGAAGTGGAATCCGATTCCATAAAAATTGCAGGTCTTATCTGTAAAAATTTCAGTTATGACTATTCCAGACCCATTGCGGATATGAGCCTTCTGGAATTCTTGGATCAAAACAACCTGTTGGCCATTTCTGATGTGGATACCCGTGCCTTGGTCAGCTATATTAGGGACAATGGGGCCATGAACGCTCTGATTTCTACAAAGGTTGACGATATTGACGCCTTGAAAGAAGAATTGAAACAAGTGCCGAGCATGGAAGGTTTGGAGCTTTCATCCAAGGTCTCCACTAAAGAACCATATTATTATGGAGATGAAAACGCTGAGATAAAAATATCCGCTTTGGATATAGGGATCAAGAAGAATATTTTAAGAAACTTGGCGAAAAGAGGGGCCTATATAAAGGTGTTCCCATACAATGCATCTTTTGATGAAATGAAAGAATGGAACCCGGACGGCTATTTTATATCCAATGGTCCCGGAGACCCTGAACCATTGACCGATGCTGTTGCAGCGACCAAAAAAATGATAGATTCGGGCAAACCCCTGTTCGGAATCTGTTTGGGGCACCAAGTATTGGCATTGGCCAATGGTGTCTCTACCTATAAAATGCACAATGGACACAGAGGGATCAACCATCCTATTCTAAATTTAATGACAGGAAAGGGAGAAATAACCTCCCAAAACCACGGTTTCGCTGTGAACAGGGAAGAAACTGAAGCAAATCCAGAACTGGAGATTACCCATACACATTTGAACGATCAAACCGTTGCCGGTATAAAAATGAAGGACAAAGATGTTTTCTCGGTACAGTATCATCCGGAAGCAAGCCCGGGACCACACGATGCGGATTATTTGTTCGACCAGTTCTTCGATTTGATCAAGACCAGTAAAAACTAAAACGTTATAGTTTTGTTTTTAAGTAATTAAGTGTGTTTTGTGAGTAATATCATGGAGTTAAAAACATCACCTTTTGTATCTTAGCCCAATAATCACAACTATTAAAAATTGATTTAAAATGAGCATCATTATCAACATTCATGCAAGACAGATATTGGATTCAAGAGGTAACCCTACGGTAGAAGTAGATGTAGTGACCGAAAATGGTATAATGGGAAGGGCAGCTGTGCCTTCTGGAGCCTCTACTGGGGAGCATGAAGCCGTTGAATTGCGCGATGGTGGCGATTCCTTTATGGGTAAGGGCGTTGGTAATGCGGTGAACAACGTAAATACAATCATAGCTGAAGAGTTGATTGGAACCTCTGTCTTTGAACAGAACTATATCGACCAAACCATGATAGAGTTGGACGGGACCCCAAATAAATCAAAATTGGGCGCCAACGCCATATTGGGGGTATCCTTGGCCGTGGCCAAAGCCGCCGCCAATGAATTGGGTATGCCTTTGTACCGCTATGTAGGTGGCGTCAGTGCCAACACGCTTCCAGTACCTATGATGAACATAATAAACGGTGGTTCACACTCCGATGCACCGATTGCATTCCAAGAATTTATGATAATGCCGGTTAAGGCAAAAGACTTTAGCCATGCCATGCAAATGGGGACCGAAATCTTCCACAATCTTAAAAAAGTATTGCACGATCGTGGATTGAGTACTGCCGTAGGTGATGAAGGTGGGTTTGCACCAACCTTGGAAGGAGGTACCGAAGATGCTCTGGATACCATAGGAAAAGCTGTTGAAAAAGCTGGTTATAAATTAGGTGACGATGTAATGATCGCATTGGATTGTGCTTCTGCAGAGTTTTATGTGGATGGCAAATATGACTATACCAAGTTTGAAGGTGACAAGGGAATGATCAGGACTTCAGAGGAGCAAGCCCAATACTTGGCTGAACTTTGTGAGAAATACCCGATTATTTCAATTGAGGACGGTATGGACGAGAACGATTGGGATGGATGGAAGATGCTTACCGATAAAATTGGAGACAAGGTGCAATTGGTGGGCGATGACTTGTTCGTAACCAATGTTGAGCGTTTGTCCCGTGGTATCGAAAACGGAATTGCCAATTCCATTTTGATCAAGGTAAACCAAATCGGAACATTAACGGAGACCATAGCTGCGGTAAATATGGCTAAAAATGCTGGGTATACTTCCGTAATGTCCCACAGGTCCGGTGAAACGGAGGATAATACCATCGCTGATCTGGCCGTTGCATTGAACACTGGCCAGATTAAAACAGGTTCCGCATCTAGGAGTGACCGTATGGCCAAGTACAATCAATTGTTGAGAATTGAGGAAGAGTTGGGCGATATTGCATACTATCCTCAGGAAAAAGCCTTCAAGGTAAAGTAAAACATAAAGTTTTCTTAGCATAGCAAAAGGCCTTTTCCAAATGGGAAAGGCCTTTTTTTGTTTCAGAAATAAATTTGACTAAATTAAGGGTTTAACCGAACCTCCATGTAAACTTCCCCTTATGAACAACTTTCTCTTTGTGGCTGCTGAAAATGATGCTTTGGAAAACTGCAAGGCCGGTGGCATGGGTGATGTTGTTCGGGATGTGCCCAGACAGATTTCCGAAAGGGGGGACAAAGTTCATGTTGTAGTGCCTGCGTATTCTAGGTTGCATCAAGGAGCGTTGCCCAGGGCCACATTAAATTTTTCGCTTAGAGGCATTGGTTACACCGCCGAATTGTACGAAGTAAAACCAAAAAAGGAATTCCCGAATATATTTCATTACGTACTGCATCATCCAGAGATCGAGGCGGGAGATATTGCACATATCTATCATAACGATCCCGAGGAACCATTCTACACGGACGCCATTAAATATTTCATATTTTGTACAGCCGTGGCGGAAGCCGTAAAGCAAGGTGCATTCGGTGATTTGGATATTGTCCATTTGCACGACTGGCATTCCAGTTTGTTGTTGTTTTTGAGAGAATATCACCCAGAATATACCAACCTTAAAGATATCCGAACGGTTTACAGTATCCATAATTTGGCCATTCAAGGTATACGGCCATTTGATGGGAACTATTCTTCAGTAAAGAATTGGTTCCCAAATGTACCAATGGACTATCAAAAGTTGATGGATTATAGGTACCAAGATTGTATCAACCTAATGGCCGTGGGCATTCGTTTTGCCGATGCCGTACATACCGTTTCACCATCGTACAAAGAAGATGTGCTGAAGCCAAGTTCACCACCAGAGTTCATTGGGGGAGAAAGTCTGGAAAAAGATTTGCAGAAAGCGGATGAAGAAGGTCGGTTGTTCGGAATATTGAACGGGTGCAACTATAAAAACATCAACAAGGAGAAAAAGGGCAACATATATCGAAATACCGTAAAGGGAATTTTTAAGTGGCTGCAGGAGGAATCCAAAAAGTACAAGGCCGATTTTTTGGCCCATACCGGGGAAAAAATAATGGACTATGTGGATGAAAAGCCCAAATTTATTGCTTCGAGTGTGGCGCGCCTGACCGAACAAAAGTTTTACTTTTTTATGCGTTCCCCGGAAGCGTTTGTGGAGATATTGAAAAGACTTGAAAAGATAGATGGCATTTTTATGTTGCTCGGGACCGGTGCCCCGGAATACGAAGAGCTTTTCAGAAAATTGAGCTACGAGCACAAGAACTTTATCTTTACCAATGGCCAGTCAGAAAAATTGATAGATTCCATGTACTTGGAGTCCGACCTATATTTTATGCCAAGCCTTTTTGAGCCTTGTGGCATTAGTCAAATGTTGGCCATGAGAAACGGGAACCCCTGCTTGGTCCACCATACCGGTGGATTAAAGGACACGGTGGAACACATGAAGACAGGTTTTGCGTTTGATGGGGATAGTTACGATGAGAAAATCACCAATATGCTCCATACCTTGGATATAGCCCTTGATATTTTTGAAAACGACAAGCCAACTTGGAAAAAAATACAAACTGCGGCAAGGAAAAAGCGCTTCACTTGGAAGAAGTCCGTGGATCAATATTATAAGTTACTTTACAAACTCGACTAAGGGGTAGTTCACCATTGATATTTTATTGTTAATAATGACAGAAATAGTGGTTGGGAATTGTTAATGGCTGTGCTTTTTCGTAATTTCCGCAATCAATTTTTACTAATCTATTAAAATATAAAATGTCGGATAAAGCTATACTTGAATATGGGGGGGGAAGATACGAATTCCCCGTTATCAAAGGTACTGAGGATGAATTGGCCATAGATATCAAAACCTTGAGGGCCGCAACGGGAATGGTAACTTTAGATCCAGGTTATAAGAATACGGGGTCTTGTGAAAGTGAAATTACCTTCCTTGATGGCGAAAAAGGTGTTTTAAGATATCGAGGGTATTCAATTGAGGACTTAGCAGAGAAAGCCGACTTTTTGGAAGTAGCTTATCTTTTGATTTTTGGTGAATTGCCGAATAAAGAACAGCTGGAGAAATTCCATAATGACATAAAAGAAGAGTCCCAAGTTGATGAGGAGATGAAAAAAATCTTGGATGGCTTTCCAAAATCTGCACACCCTATGGGTGTATTATCCTCTTTGACCAGTGCTTTGGTTGCATTTAATCCATCCTGTGTTGATGTATCATCCGAATTGGCGATGTACAATTCCATAGTGCGTATTTTGGCCAAGTTCCCAGTTTTGGTTGCTTGGACCATGCGTAAGAAAAAAGGTCTGCCGTTGGATTATGGGGACGATAGCCTTGGGTATGTGGAAAACATCCATAAAATGATGTTCAAAAGACCAAACCAAGAATATAAGAGGGATTCCATTGCCATTGATGCTTTGGATAAACTGTTGATATTGCATGCAGATCACGAACAAAACTGTTCAACATCTACTGTGCGTATCGTAGGATCTTCACATGCGGGATTGTTTGCTTCCCTCTCTGCTGGAATTTCTGCACTTTGGGGACCACTTCATGGAGGTGCCAACCAAGCTGTTTTGGAAATGCTTGAGGCAATCGAAGCAGATGGTGGCGATACCAAAAAGTATATGGCCAAGGCAAAGGACAAGAACGATCCTTTTAGATTAATGGGCTTTGGGCACAGAGTGTATAAGAACTTTGACCCTAGAGCAAAGATCATTAAAAAATCTGCGGATGAAGTATTGGGTAGCCTGGGTATTGATGATCCCATTTTGGACATTGCCAAAGGATTGGAAAAAGAAGCCTTGGAAGACAAGTATTTTGTGGATAGAAAACTTTATCCAAACGTGGATTTCTATTCGGGGATCATATACCGGGCATTGGGCATACCCACCGAAATGTTCACTGTAATGTTTGCATTGGGCAGATTACCGGGATGGATTGCTCAGTGGAGAGAAATGAGGTTGAGAAAAGAACCGATAGGAAGACCAAGACAAGTATATATTGGAGAAACACTTAGAAGCTTTGTTCCTTTGGAAAAAAGATAAGTTGTAGGACGAAAAGTAAAAAAAGGGGCCAATCGGCCCCTTTTTTTAATGATTCTTTTCTTTAGACTAAAGTCTTCCTGCTGAATTTTGGTTTAAAGATTTATCACTTTCGTAGCAAAATCGCATAATTTCAAAATGGTAATGTTTCTGGATATCAGAAATATTTTTATTGGCAAGGGCCGCTTTAGACTTTTGAAATGTATGATGGAGAAAATTGTGAGCGTCTATACTACTTAAGTTCTTTAAGGTGACTTCCATTGAATCCCTATGTTTTTTTAGGCTTTTGTTCACCTTGATAATATCCCAATCCAACTCTTGGTTGGCAGTTTTTTTGGTGTACAAGTAGTAATCCTCAGGAATATCTTCTTCAGAAATGCAATCGTGATATTTGGCTTTGGGAGTAGGTCCTCCTTTGAATGTCGAATTAGACTTGGAAGTAAAATTGATTTCTTCCATTCTTTGAAAAGCTTTCATGCTTCCCATTACGATAAATATGGTTGCCAATAAAATTAATGTAAGTGGTAGTTTTTTCATAAGTAGGAAAAATCTTATTACAAATGTAATGATTAAAATCCGAAGTCAAACTGATATTACTTAATTTTTGAGGTTTAATGGGGTATTTTAACTATTTGATGAACACTGTGTTGGTTTAAAATTGTTTTACTTCATTTTTAATTTAAATAAGCATAAAAAAATAGGATTTTATCATTTGGATACGTCTGAAAATTGGAGTAAAACGCTAGATTTGCCACATAATTATCATGGATTTTCCTGGTTGAAGCCAATGGCCTATATTTTTTATATCTAATAAGCGTTGTATGATTGAATTGAACATTGTTGATGAGACCAGCAGGTTAAAAGCGGTCATTTTGGGAATCGCCCAAAGTAGTGGGCCGGTGCCAACGGTTGAAGAGGCCTATGATCCCAAATCCATTGAGCATATAAAGGCCGGAACCTATCCGAAAGAAGAAGATATGATCAGGGAGATGGAGGCCTTTGCAAACGTTTTTGAAAAATATGGGGTAGAGGTCTATCGCCCCAAGGTGCTTGAGGATTGTAACCAGATTTTTGCAAGGGATATTGCCTTTGTCATAGAGGACAAACTGTTTCATGCCAACATTTTACCAGATCGTGAGCGTGAGTTTATGGCCATAGAGCATGTTTTGGAAAAGATCGATAAGGAAAAAATCATACGGCCACCCGAGGAGGTCCATATAGAGGGAGGGGATGTAATGCCCTGGAACGACCATATTTTTATCGGGACCTATTCAGGGGAAGATTATCCAAGCTACATCACGGCACGGACCAATAGTGCGGCGGTGGAATTTATTCGGGAAATGTTTCCCCACAAAACCGTAAAATCCTTCGAGTTGAGAAAATCCAACACCAATCCCAGGGAAAATGCCTTGCACTTGGATTGTTGTTTTCAACCTGTGGGAAAGGATAAGGCGATTTTACATAAAAATGGATTCTTGGTCGAGGAGGAATATCAATATTTGGTGGATTTCTTTGGTCCAGAAAATATTTTTGAAATCAATAAAGAAGAGATGTATCAAATGTTCAGCAACGTTTTTTCCATATCACCCGAAGTGGTGGTGTCCGAAAAGAGTTTTACCCGATTGAACAATTGGTTGCGCGATCAGGGATTTACCGTGGAAGAGATCCCATACGCTGAAATCGCCAAACAAGAAGGCCTGTTACGTTGTAGTACCATGCCTTTGATCAGAGCATAATTTTTTAACCAACTTCCTGCTGCCACAGGGTACATTAAAATAGTCAACGTTGTGAGAAAACAGATTACCAATACCATTCTTATGGTACGTCCCGTAAATTTTAGGATGAACGAACAAACTGCGGTAAACAACTATTTTCAGGAAGATCCACATATTAAAAATGCGGAGATCAATAAAAAAGCCCAAGAAGAGTTCGATCAATTTGTAAAGGTACTTCGGGAGCACGGCGTGAACGTGATTACCATTAGTGATAATATGGAGCAAGATACCCCAGATTCCATATTTCCGAACAACTGGGTCTCTTTTCATGCAAGTGGAACCGTTTGTGTGTATCCCATGTTTGCTGAAAATAGACGAAAAGAACGCAGGGAGGATGTTTTTGAACTGTTGGAAGAAAACGGTTTTGTCATCAATAATATAATGGACTATACCTCGGCTGAAGATGAAGGAGTTTTTTTGGAAGGGACCGGTAGTATATTAAAAGATAGAGTGAACCAGAAAGCATACTGTGCCCTTTCCGAACGTGCACACGAGGATCTTTTTATTGAATTTTGTGAAGATTTTGATTGCTTTCCGGTAATTTTTCATGCCAACCAGACCGTAGATGGAAAACGACTGCCCATTTATCATACCAATGTTATGATGGCCATGGCGGAGACCTTTGTTGTGATTTGTTTGGATACCATTGATGATAAAAAGGAAAGAAAGAATGTGGTCGAGCATATTAAAATGGATGGTAGGGAAATTATCCGGATTACCGAGGAACAGATGTACCATTTTGCGGGTAATATGCTTCAGGTAATTGGGGCAAATGATCAACGTTATATGGTGATGAGCTTGCAGGCTTACAATAGTCTGACAGATGCCCAGATCAAGGCCATAGAAAAACATTGCCCAATCATTCACAGTCCTCTCGATACTATTGAGACCTGTGGAGGAGGGAGTGCCCGTTGTATGATGGCAGAGGTGTTTTTGCCAAAGGCATAGCCCAGCAACTTTCATTCTGAACGATGGGAGGAATCTCTATTTTGTGAAGGGTTCTTGGTCTGATACGAATTTCACGAATTGTCTCAAAGTAGTTTTTTATCATTTCGAAATGACGCCCCGTCATGCTAAACTTGTTTCAGCATCCCATTCAAAACATTTAGATTCTGTGTTGTACTTGGACCGTGCTCAGCAATTGAGCATGGAAGGACAATGGGTATTTGTGCTCGTTACAGAAAAGCGTAAGTAATTTCTAACAAAAAAATGTATATTTAGAAGTTTCCTCGACTTAATTTTTAAAATCAATATTCATTAAACCACACTTGTTTGCATGAAATATGATTTTTAACCTAGTATTTTATCCGAAATCTAAGAAATGGAAAAATTAATCTTCGCAGTAGTAATGATTTTTCAAGTAAGCAATAACCAAGTTATTGGGACTGCAACAGGTTTTTTTTATGAATTTGAAAACAAAACATATTTGATTACAAATAGACACGTTTTAGAATATTCATTCAATAGTAAAGACCCCAAAATTTATTTAAAACTTCATACAGATAAGAATAATTTGTCTAAGCTAAAAACTGTAGAAGTTCCTTTATTAGAAAATTCTCAACTAACATGGTTCTCATTCTCAGATGCAGATGTAGCTGCCATACCTATCCCTGAAAATTTAACTCAGGGAGCTATTGTTAATTACTTTTCTAAAAAGAATTTTCCTCCTAAAGATATACAACTGGAAATAGGTTCTGAATTGATTGCCCTAGGGTATCCTAGAGGATTTACAGATAATATAAATATGACTCCTATTGCCAAAACCTGTATTATTTCAACTCCTTTGAATACGCCTTTCGAAAACAAACCCTTTTTTATTATGGATGGTAATCTCATGCCGGGGATGAGTGGTTCGCCAATTATCCTTAGACCATCATCGACGCATAATGTAAAAGGAGGGATTGCTTTTTCAAGTGAACCAGTTTCCTACTTTTTGGGAATTCATAGTGCATCAATTTCCAAGAAGATTGGAGAAAAAGAAGAACCTATTTATAAGGTGGAAAATGGGGAAATTAAAATATCTGGATTTAAAACAGTACCAATAAAGGAAAATCTAGGTTTGCAGACTTGCTGGTACAATGCAATTATAGAAAATCTTTTGGAAAAAACTAGTGGCAAGAAATAGAACTTTTATTTCATATTTCTCAGACCAACCACAATCCCTCTAAGTGCTACCACTACTTGTTGTACTTCTTTGCGGTCAAATGTATCTTCCTCCAAATAAAATAACATTTCCAGAGCCAAATCCAAAACCTTGGCCAATTCTTCAGGAGAGCCGTACCCGTCTTCAATCCATTGGAATATAACTTCTTCTTTTTCCATTCTTACCTTTAGGTAAGCAAATAACAATAATTTGGAAAATGGTTTAATGCCATAGATGACAAGTTACACCAAGCCTTTGAAGTCCCTTTATCTGACCTCTGCAATCTAAATTCTGACAGCTAACATCTCAAATCTATTCCTCCTCAACCGTAAACCCACGGATGGCCTGGTTAGGCTCCATAATGGTATAACCTTTCCAAAATTCCGGATCGTAGCGGGGCATATAGGTGGCCCGGACGGTCTTGTCTTCAGTAAAGGTTTTAAACGCTTCTTCGGCAATTTCGTCTTGGTCGAACACTACGAGTTCATATTTATGGGTCATGTTCATACGAAAATCAATGTTCAACTTTAATTCGTTTTGCTTACGGCGGCCTTTTACGTGTTTGTTCTTTTCCACCACTTTTAGTGGACGGTCCACTGCAAAATATTTACCATCGGATAAGTCCATAAACTGAAGGTCGTACTTGCCATTGGGCAATTTGGCAAAGCGCATGGTGCCCTTGTACACTGTTTCGCGGTAGGTAATGCCCAATAACCTAAAATTCCGGAGGCGTTGGGTGTTCTTGAAATCCAGTCTCATTACGGCAAAGTCCTCTATATTAATATAGAGGCGCCCTTCAAAATCCGCACTGCTCCGCTTGGGCCAAAAATCCACTACATAAACACCTGTTTCATTAATATCCGCATAGCCTGCCAGTTTAAACTCGTAGCGGTTGGGTTTTTCCACAAAGTCGAGTTTGGCATCCTCTTTATAGTACAACTGGCTCAGCATGTCCTTAAACTGCCAACGTTGGCTGTCCACCAACCCTGAAACACTGTCTTTTTTTACCTGGGCCTTCACTTTTTTAACCTGTTCCATTCGCTCATCGTCCATAGTGTCCAAGATGGAATCCACTTGAATTTTTTCACTAAAGATGCCGGATTTGATCTTGAGGTAGGAGCCAGGTTTTACGTTCTGTTTAAAGATTTCTTCCATGTACTCCGCCAAGTCCTCAAAGGAACTTACATCTCTTTTGTCATAAAGGTCGGCCGCCTTGATAATGTTCAGTTTATAAGCTGTGTTGTTTTTATAGAGGTCGCCAAAACTTTCGGTGTAGTGGGATGCATTTTTTGGAATCGATTTGGCAATGCTGTCCATGAGTTCCCTGTTCAGCTCTTTGATTGATGATTTTTCAAAACCAAAATCCACTTTTTGTGTATTTGCCAGTTCCGACTTTCGAAGGAAAAAGCGTTGCTTCACAGGGTTTTTGTTCACATTTTTGGGAATGTTCTCGATCATTTTCTCGATGATGTCGTCTACCTCCAGTTCCTTATCGAACACATAAACTCCGCTAAGTTCAATGGCTTTGGCCTCCAAGGGTAACAAACTATCTTGCATTTGTTCCAAGGAGAAGCCCTTTTTCTCATAACCCATGGAAGTTACATAGATGGAATCGGGAAGGATGGTGCCTTCTTCCAAAACAAAACTAAATCGGCCCTCCTCATTGGTGATCACCCCTTGGTGTTCCCCGTATTGAATGGTGGCATAGGGAATTCCTTTCAGGGTCTTGGCATCCACCAAACGAGACGTAATGGTCTGGGCAATAAGTGGAAATCCCATCAAAATAGTTAAGATGCTAAGGAGAAGAGTCTTTTTAATGGACATAGTTGAATTTATGGTTGTAATAGTAAGACGCTTTTTTTAGGGTAAAGGTTGTCTATGATTTAGACGAACGCTAGGGGAATTTGTAACAATGTGCAAAGAAAAATATAATTGGCAGTAAGGCTTAATATTATTTTAACAGGTAGGTTGTGTGCTGGAATGCAATTGAGTGACAAAAGTCAACCAATGGTTTACGTTTTTGCAATGTTTTTGATCATATTCCCAAAAATAAAAAGATGAAAGGGGAGCACGGAATACCAATACAATCGACCCAGTAACCCTTTTGGCCGAAATGTAGCGGTTTGGTACAGTGCCCCATCCTCAATTTTGAACTCCAACCAAGCTTCCCCGGGAGTTCGCATCTCAGCATAGAGGAGCAGGCGTTTGCCCTTTTTGTCCGCTAAGAGTACTCGCCAAAAATCGAGTGCATCACCAGGGAATATTTTATCTGGGTGGGTGCGTCCGCGACGCAATCCAGGTCCCCCGACCAACTTATCCAAAAATCCACGGATTTTCCACAACCAATTGCCATAGTACCAACCTGTTTCCCCTCCAATGCGCCAAATGTTCTCTAAAACCTCCTCTTCATCTTCAATACGAATGGATTTTTTGTCCTGGAGCACTCCATATTTAGGCACCTGTATATAATTCTCAAGGTCTTCTTTGATTTGTCCGCTGGCAATACTGTCTTTCCAACTACTAATTACCAAGTTTTGTTCAATTTTTTTGAATGCCAAATCAATGGCCTCTTCATAGGTGTGCGTTTCAATTCCCAACATTGTCTGTAAGCGATTGTCCTCAGCAACCACCTCCATCTTCATGCTGTCCACCAAGTTCATTGCCAATTTATAAGAAGTAGAGGTTACAAAGTAGAGCCAATAGGAAGATAGTTTGGGCGTCATTACGGGAACGGTGAAAATCCAATTTCTAAAGCCACGGACCTTCGCATAACGGTGCAACATATCCTTGTAAGTAAGCACGTCCGGGCCTCCAATATCAAAAGATTGATTGTATGTCTTGGTATTTCCCAGTACTTGGGTCAAAAATTGAATCACGTCCCGAATAGCAATGGGCTGTGTTTTGGTAAGCACCCATTTTGGGGTGATCATAATGGGGAGTTTTTCGCAGAGATCACGGATGATCTCAAATGATGAACTGCCAGACCCTACAATTATTCCAGCACGGAGCACGGTAAGGTCAAAAGGGCCTTTGTAGAGGATTTCTTCCACATTTTTTCTGGAACTGAGATGTTTTGACAGTTCTTTATCGTTCACAATACCGCTGAGGTAAATAACCTGCTTACATTGGCTATTTTCCATGATAACATTGAAATTTTGGGCTGCTTGCGCCTCCTTCTTATCAAAATCCGTGATCGAAGAGGTCATGGAATGTATCAAATAGTAGGCGGCATCAAGGTCTTCGGGTACTTGTTGATTTTTAGGGTCATCCAAAAAGTCAATCTCGACAATTTGGATTTTAGAGCGGGTATTGGCATCAACGGACAATCTTTTTTCGTCTCGAACAGCACATACCACTTCGTGGCCCATATCCAAAAGCTTGGGCAATAACCGCATCCCTATGTAGCCATTGGCTCCCGTTAGCAATATTTTCATAAATCATCAATATGTGTGGGAAGATTATCGGCACGGTGGTCCAGTAATTTTCGAAAGAATTTTTGTATGGCCTTGGTGTCTGAACGTACTTTGATGAAATAATGGTCCATATAAATGGAGTATATGCCTATGTGTCCCTTGTTGATATTGAGTTTATAGTAAGGGATGATAAGGCCAAAGGTTTCCAAACGGGAACGGAACCGGACAATAATGCCATTGGGTCGGATTTCAACATTACAGGTTTTCAGGGTGTTGTCCAATACGAGTAAATTGTAGATGTCCACGCTTGCTGCCGTAATGTGCAGTTTGGGCGAGCCAATACCTCCCATGATCAACCGCTTTTTCATGGGCATGGGTTTGCCAACAGCGGCATCTATTTTTTCAGTGATGTTTTGGTCAGAGTAGGAGAGGTTCAATAGCATGTTTAAATTTAATCAAATTACGGCGGACCATTTGGTTATGGGTATGGGAAAAGCCTAAAAAATACGTAGTTTTGCGCCCTGAAAAGCCTTAAAGATGAGTTTGCAGAACGATTTGACCCAAAAAGTGATAGAGGCGGTAAAACAACTGTACCAAGTTGACTTGCCTACAGTGGAATTTCAACCTACCCGAAAGGATTTTGAAGGAGATATAACTGTTGTGGTGTTTCCCATGTTGCGCCATGTAAAGGGGAATCCTGTTCAAATAGGCACCCAAATCGGGGAATATCTTGTGGAGCATGTGGATGAGGTATCCAAATGCAATGTGGTACAAGGCTTTTTAAATATTGTCATTGAGGATAGTTACTACCTTGATTTCTTCAACAGCGTCGCTGATGAAACCGATTTTGGTTATGTAAAATCCCAGTCCAATGATGCGGTGATGGTGGAATACTCCTCGCCCAACACCAATAAGCCCTTGCACTTGGGACACATCAGAAACAATCTTTTGGGGTATTCTGTTGCTGAAATTTTGAAGGCTTCGGGCAAAAAAGTGTACAAAACGCAGATCATTAACGACCGTGGCATCCATATTTGCAAGAGTATGTTGGCCTGGCAAAAGTTTGGTAAAGGGGAAACCCCTGAATCTTCCGGGTTGAAAGGGGATCATTTGGTTGGAAAATACTATGTGGCTTTTGACAAGGCATACAAAGAGCAGATTGCCGAATTGGTCGAGTCTGGAACCCCAAAAGAAAAAGCGGAAAAAGAGGCGCCAATTTTATTGGAGGCCCAGGAAATGCTTCGTAAATGGGAAGCTGGCGATGAAGAAGTAGTGGCGCTTTGGAAAAAAATGAACGGCTGGGTTTACGATGGTTTTGACATCACCTACAAAAACCTTGGTGTTGATTTTGACACCTTGTACTACGAGAGCGATACTTATTTGTTGGGACGTGATGTGGTAAAAGATGGTTTGGAACGTGGTATTTTCTTTAAAAAAGAGGACGGGAGTGTTTGGATTGACCTTACCGAGGAGGGACTCGATGAAAAAATTGTACTTCGTTCCGATGGCACCGCTGTTTATATGACACAGGATATTGGTACCGCTATCCAACGGGTAACCGATTTTCCCGACATCAATGGAATGGTGTACACGGTTGGGAACGAGCAGGATTATCATTTTAAAGTTTTGTTCCTTATCCTAAAAAAATTGGGATACTCGTGGGCAGAGCAATTGTATCATTTGAGTTATGGAATGGTGGACTTGCCCAGCGGTAAAATGAAGAGTAGGGAGGGAACCGTAGTGGATGCGGACGACCTTATCAAAAATATGGAAGACACAGCTGAATCCATTTCGCAAGAATTGGGCAAGTTGGAAGGGTACTCCGAAGAAGAGAAAAAGCAATTGTACCGGACCATAGGTTTGGGCGCCCTCAAATATTATATTCTTAAGGTAGACCCCAAAAAACGAATCTTGTTCAACCCAGAGGAATCAGTAGATTTCCAAGGGAATACAGGTCCGTTTATCCAATATACCTACGCACGGATCCAATCTATTTTGCGAAAGGCGGACAATGTTGGGTCCAGTGCCGTGGAGACTTCATTGGAACTGCATGAGAAGGAAAAGGAACTCTTGAAACAGATTCAATTGTTTCCTGAAACGGTTCAGTTGGCGGCAGAAAATTACAGTCCTGCATTGATTGCCAATTACACCTACGATTTGGTCAAGGAGTTCAATTCCTTTTACCAACAAGTATCGATTTTAGGGGAAACGGACGATCAAAAGAAGAATTTCAGGGTGCAATTGTCCAAAAAAGTGGGTGAGGTAATCCAATCTGCATTCCGTTTGTTGGGTATTGATGTTCCTGAAAGGATGTAATCCCTCTGTTATCTCCTTTTTTTAAGGTGTGCGAAATGTTCTGAGATTTCTGACAGTACGGATTCCAAGTTTTCAAATACCATTTTATTATCAAATCGTATAACGGTATATCCCAATTCATTTAAAACCTTGGTACGTTTGGCATCTTATTCTTGGGCTTGGGGTGAGTTGTGAACAGCTCCGTCCAACTCTATTACAAGTTTCTCAGAAGCGCAATAAAAATCTAGGATATAGTTTTTGATGCTATGCTGACGGTTGAAACGTCTTCCCTGTAATTTTTTGGCTTTTAGATGTCGCCACAGAAAAGCTTCGGCTGGAGTTAAGTTTTTCCGTAATTTTTTTCGAAACTGTTCTAGTTCCTTGAGGTTGTGGATTCTTTTTTTCATCAATCTCTACTTTAAAAGCTCCCCTCTTAGTGCAAAGAGGGGTGATTCAGACTGGCTGAATCGGGGAGATTGATTCAATAAAATTACAAAATTTAAAAATTCACCCTAAAACTCACATTCGGGGTAATGCCCAAAGAAAAGTTTTCCACGGTCTCAATTTCATCATCTTCGTTGACACGATAATATTTGTTGAGCTTGTTTTTTCTATCGGTAAAGTTGAGAATGGAGAGTCCGGCATTGGCATGAATGGTCCTGCTCAATTGAAAATTATAAATCGCTGAGGCATCTGCCCTGAAATATTCCGGTAGCCGACTATTGTTCGGAGATTGATAATTGATTCTGGGGGGGTAATAATCCTGGTCCAGACCGTCCTCCCCTTCAACGGGTTCTGTATATGGTTTACCGGTTCTGTAATTGAGCCCGATACTTAATTTCAGGTTTTTGTACGTGTAGGTGCTTGCAATTGTAATGGTGTGCCTAATATCCAGGTTGTTGGGAAAGGACTGTGGTACAATGGAGTCAAACGTATAATCATTTTTGTTGTAGGCATAGCTGAACCAAGTACTGTAATTGTCTCCTTTTTTATTGATGAGGAATTCAATCCCCTTTACATCATAACTGCCAATTTCACCTGAGAATTGATATGGATTTTGAAATCCTTGGGTGCTTGTACTGATACCGTCCACATTTTTGTAGAATCCTTCAATGCCCACATAAAAATTGTTCCTCTCGTAATTGATGCCGACTGATGCTTGTTTGCTCTTGGTAACGGGGAGCGTGTTGTCATTTGATAGGGTCCACCGCCGTTTTTCAATGCCTAAAAAGTTTTGTTCCAAATCAATGACCTGATTGGTGGTCTGGCTTTTGGACTCACCCAAAACTTCCGCTCTTAGGTAATTGGCCAGTTTGAAATTTAGGTTGACCCTCGGCTCAATAAGAATTTTGTTGAATGTGTTCAGGTTTTCAATAAAGTTGAAGCGCGCCCCAATTTTTCCAATGAATTTGTTGTTCGGCGAATTGTAGTTGAGCTGTGTGAACGGTGCATGTGTACGAATCACCCCTTTTATTTCACTATTAAAATCAGGTTGGTTGATCACTGTGGCATTGATGATGCCCGTTTCAATATATTGATAGCCATTGTTCCAGCTGAGTTCATCGTTGAAGATATAATTGGTGTTCAGTTTCACAGCGTTTTCAATCACCTGGTTGTTTTGGAACAATTGCTGTACTTGGTTTGCAAAAACATTTTGCGCATCCAGATTGTATCTGGAATAATAAATGTTGAGGAGCGAAGAGAACCTATCGTTCCATTTGCTTTGCAATTGCCCTCCCACGGATAGGTTGTCCTGCTTTAATAAACTGATATTGGTCTCGTTGGCGGAAAGATTGGTCTCTTCAAATTTTAAATTGTTTTTAATGTGAATGGCACTTAATCTAATTTTATGGTCCTCGTTGAGGTCGTACAGGATTTTTCCTGAGAAATCATAAAAGAAAAAATCCTCATCCCTTTTGAATTCATCATCAACGGTACTATTGTTTTGAAGGGTTATCTCGCTATCTTGAAAAGCCCTGTTGATGAACTGTTTGTAGGTGGGTGTGCTCAAAAAATCGGTTGCCGAGCGCCTTGCAGAAAATTGGATGCCCAATGTGTTGGTTATCGGGACCTCTGCATATACATCTCCACTAATCAAATTAAATCCTCCGCCTCCTTTCCATGTATCTGTGATGGTATTTCCTGTTTCCATTTGAATGACACTGCTCACGCCATCCCCAAAATTTGCTGGGGTTCCATTTTTGTAGATGGTTACTTTATCTGTTTGGTAGGGGTTGAAAGCGGATATCAATCCAAAAAAATGACCGGATTGGTACATTTTGATTCCGTTCCAAAGTATAAGGTTCTGGTCGTTGGTTCCCCCTCGGACATTAATATCCGATACGGTTTCATCAATGCTCTTAATGCCGGGAAGTGCCTGTACGGTTTGAAGTACATCCGGTTCTATTAGTCCTGGCAGAATCCCAAATTCGGCAGTGTTCAAGGTGATGCTGGCATCTTTTTCCTTGATGATTCCGGAGGTGAGGTATTTGTACACAAACACTTCGTCCAATTGTTCATAGTATGGTACCAGTAATATTTTAGGACATCCACTTTGTTGCAGCAATGTTTCTACTTTTATGTACTTGGTGACATAGCCCAAATATCGGATTTGAAGAGATGTATTGCGGGGAATGTTTTTGAATGCAAAGGAACCATCGCTGTCGGTGATTTTGGCAATATCGGTCCCAAGTACTTCCACAGTGGCGCCTGTTACCGTGTTTTCGGCAAAATTATCCAATACCGTACCGCAGAGATCTACACGGTCATCTTTGGTGAGTGTGTAGTATCTGTCGTTGAGTTTTTCTGTTTCAATTTGGAACGTATCTTCAATATATTGAAGAATTCCCCCCAATGAGTTGAGGTTTTCAGGAATTGTAATGGTGAGTCCTTCCAGATCATCATCGAGATAGGAGAATTTGACATCAAATTGGGTCTCCAAGGATTTTAGGTAGGAAATAAGACCAATGGAAGATTGTTGTTTTTTCTGCGCATTGATGTTGCAGAGCATGAAAAACAAAAGAACAAGGACAGGGCCTAACTGTTTATTATGGTGTGTTCCCAGCATAAAAAAGTACATTATCTCCTTTTACTCTGTAATTTGTTTTGGAGGGGGTACTTATACTTTTTAACGCCATATCAAGGTCGGTGTTGTTGAAAGAGCCCGTAAATAAAAGGTTTGTGTCGATATTTTTTGAAGATACCTTTATGTCGAATTGTCTTTCGAGTTCTGCAAAAACGTATTTTAGGGGTATGCTCTCAAAACTACTTTCGTTGTTCATCCAAGAAGGAAGTGAGCCGCTTGGCATCCCATCGTCGACAATCTTACCATTGATTACCAAGAAAGAGGTTCCTGCTGGCAACTTGGTTTCTTGATTGTTATGGGTGACCCTTACCAGACCTTCGTAACAGGTTACTTCAAAGAAGTCTTTGCGGTTTTCTACATTGAATTGTGTGCCCAGTACGGCAACGGTCCCATGTTCGGTGGACACGGTAAATTTCTTTCCTTTGGCCACCTTAAAGAAAGCCTCTCCTTTTAAATCTACATTTCTTTTGTTGTCCCAATTCTTTTTACTGAAGGATACTTGGGAATCGGCATTCAAGAAGATTTCGGAATTATCGGGTAGTACAACTTCGGAACGTTCGGCATATGCTGTGCTGACCTTTTCGTTCAAAGTGCTTACATAAAAATAAGAACCTACCAATAGGATGGCAACAACAGCGGCTACCCTAAGGAATTTCTTGAATGGATTCAGGGAAATTACCTTCGGCGTATTGTAAATGTGCTTTTCTTTCAAGCGCTGTAAGGCCAAGTCCGGATCAAATTCGGGAGCCTGTAAACCGCTTGTGGCGTCCTTGAGCCTTTTGTATGAGGCGTACTCAGGGGAATTCTCAAACTCCCTGAGCTCCTCTTCGGAAAGCTCTCCGCTAAGCCATTTTGCCAAATAATTCTCTTGCATGGGTTCTGCTTTACGTTATACTAACAATTACCTATTAAAATACCCTACCTTATAATTTATATTATAAACCATAATTTTTAGATTCCATCAATATGTTCCCTCAAACTCTTCAATGCCAAATGCATTCTTTTTTCGATAGCTTTTATGCTCACCCCTTCCATTTCCGCGATTTCAGCATACTTTTTACCATCAATCCTGTTGAGCAAAAAGGTGGTTCTTTGGTTATCGGGCAGCGCGTTCAAGGCATTGTCCAATTTTTCTTTGTATTCTTTTTCCTCCATTAAAAATTCCGGGGACTCATTGGTGCGGTCATTGCTAAGACTATTAGCATGTTTCAGTCGGACCTTTTCGGCTTTTATCACATTTAAATATAGATTGTTGGCCACCGTGTATACATAGGACTTCGCTTTCTCCGGACTGACTTTGGCGCAGTTCTGCCACAACTTTACAAAAGCTTCTTGCACAGCATCGTGGGCCTTTTCCTCATTCCCGAATTTATAGAAGATAAAGTTGAAGACCGTTTTGGAATGGGTTTTGAAAACTTTACTGAAAATATGGTCTTCGCATACGTTGCTCATGGATGGGAGTTTGTTTGTCGGTTCAAATATATCTGAAAATATTTAAGGAAAAGTAGGGTTTTTTTTTAGAGGGTTGTTTTTAAATCGAATTATAACCCCAAAATTCATATAATATGAAAAAGTTGATTCACAACATGTTGCGTGCAGTACTGGTTGTACTTGTTTTAGGTTTGTCCTCTTGCCAAGAAGAATATGAAGAAGTTGGAGGGGGTTCGGAGGATCAAGCCATAACGGCTAATTCATCAACCGCTGTTTTGATTGAAAAGACGTCTTCCAATGATGGTTCCTATGATAATATTGTAGATCGTGCAAGTTGTTTTTCTATTCAATTTCCTTACACGGTAAATGTCAATGGAGTAGGGGTAACCATTAATTCTAAAAGTGACTTGGAAGTAATTGAAGAAATATTTGATGAACTTGACGATGACGATGATATCCTTGATATTGTTTTTCCAATTGTCATCACGCTGTCCGATTATAGCGAGGTCAATATAGAAAACCAAGAAGAACTGGAAGCCTTGGCCCGGGAGTGTCTCGAAGGTGGGGATGATGACGATATTGAATGTATCGACTTTGTTTACCCTATAACTTTGTTCACATTCGATATCCAAAATCAATTGACCGGTGAATTTCAAGTCGAAAGTGATAAGGGCATGCGAAGGTTCTTTGCTGATTTGGATGATAATCAATTGATAAGTATTGAGTTTCCGATTACCCTTAAAAAGTATGATGGTACTGAAATTGTGGTCGAAACAAATGCCGAATTGGCCGCAGCCTTGGAAACGGCCAAGAATGATTGTGATGAGGACGATGATAATGATTATAACGATGATGATTTCACAGAAGAGGAACTCGATGCGTTATTGGTGGCCTGTCCTTTCCAGATAAGACAAGTCATCCGTGACGAAATTGACAATACAGAACAATATGTAGAGTATCTATTGACCTTCTCTGAAGATGGGACTGTATATATGTCAACCTTTACCTTAGATCAGATTATGGGCACTTGGAGTACCAGTATGACCGATCAAGGTGTGGTCTTGGAACTTAATTTTGAAAACTTTTCGGACTTCTCAGGAGATTGGTATGTTTATGAACTTGAAGAAGGGGTTATCAAATTATATAAAGATGAAGGTAATAGGGTCGTCCTTAAAAAGAGATGTGACATAGATCCTTCGGATGATATCGACGGAGAGACGTTTGTTGCCCTGCTCAAAGAATGCGAATGGATAATCAAAGATGTTACCAGCCAAGGAGAGGAACTTAAAAGACTATTGGGCTATGAATTTCAATTTATGGCAGATGGAGTTGTTACCCTGGGAAATGGAGTAAATACCATGGAAGGAACCTGGGAAATGGGTCTGAACAGTCAATACCGACTTTCCCTTATGATTTCCATAGGTGAAGAACCAGGGGTCAGTTTTGAATGGCCCATTAAGGAAATGTTCGAAAAACGATTAGAGTTTAAGATCGATGAAACAGGTGATGAAATGAAACTGCTTCGAGTATGTGAAGATAGCATCGATGATAATGACATTCCTGAAATAAGGAATATCGCTTTGGGCGGAACATGGAATATTGCTCTCTATCAGGAAGGAGAAGTGGATATGACATCTTCCTATGAGGGAATGGATTTTAATTTCTCTACCGATCATCAAGTAGAAGTATCCATCAATGCCGACCCAATAACAAATGGTCTTTGGAGAGTGCTTCGGGATTCTGATGAAAATTTGAAGTTCTATATCAATTTTGACACAGATGACGAGCTTGCGGAATTGACCGAGGATTGGAAGATAGTTTCCGTTACAACCACTCAAATCAAACTTACAGATGAAACAGATGATGGAGTTGTGAATACCTTGGTATTCGAGAAACCATAAAATTTTCCCCAATCTTTTTCCAAAAGAAGGACGGCTCTCCCCAAAGCCGTCCTTTTTCTTTTATATTATTCTTAAATTTGTCCCTCCTTTAAAACGAAGAACATATGTTCGATAATTTAAGTGAAAAATTAGACAAGGCACTTCACGTCCTCAAAGGGCATGGTCAAATTACGGAAATCAACGTAGCAGAGACCCTCAAAGAAGTTCGAAGAGCTTTGTTGGATGCCGATGTCAACTTTAAAATTGCCAAGGAATTTACCAATACGGTAAAAGAAAAGGCATTGGGCCAAAACGTGTTGACCACGCTTCAGCCAGGTCAACTCATGGTCAAATTGGTGAAAGATGAGCTTACCCAACTTATGGGTGGCGATGCAGAAGGCATAGACCTCTCAGGTAATCCCTCTGTTATCCTGATGTCCGGTTTGCAGGGTTCCGGTAAAACCACTTTTTCCGGTAAACTCGCCAATTATCTCAAAAATAAAAAAGGAAAGAAGCCACTTTTGGTAGCCTGTGATGTGTATCGTCCTGCCGCAATAGACCAGTTGCACGTGGTAGGGGACCAAATAGGGGTGGAGGTATATTCCGACCGTGATAACAACGATCCCGTGGCCATTGCCAAGGCAGGTATAGCCCACGCAAAAAGTAACGGATGCAATGTAGTGATCATCGATACCGCAGGCCGATTGGCCGTGGATGAACAGATGATGACAGAAATCTCCAACATCCATAAAGCCGTAGAGCCCCAAGAAACCTTGTTTGTTGTGGATTCCATGACCGGACAAGATGCGGTAAATACGGCCAAGGCTTTTAATGATGTTTTGAACTTTGACGGAGTTATCCTTACCAAGCTCGATGGTGATACCCGCGGAGGTGCCGCTATTTCCATTAAATCTGTGGTGGATAAACCCATCAAGTTTATCGGTACGGGCGAAAAAATGGAAGCCATTGATGTGTTCCACCCATCCCGAATGGCCGATCGTATCCTTGGAATGGGAGACGTGGTATCCTTGGTGGAACGTGCCCAGGAGCAGTTTGATGAAGAACAGGCACGTAAAATCCAAAAGAAAATCGCCAAGAACAAATTTGGATTTGATGATTTCTTGAGCCAGATCCAACAGATCAAGAAAATGGGGAGCATGAAAGACCTGATGGGAATGATCCCAGGTGCAGGGAAGGCATTGAAAGGATTGGATATCGATGACGATGCTTTTAAACATATTGAAGCCATTATCCATTCCATGACCCCAGAAGAAAGATCTACACCATCCATGCTGAATGCCAGCCGTAAAAAGCGGATTGCTTCAGGTAGTGGAACCTCTATCCAAGAAGTGAACCAATTGTTGAAGCAGTTCAATCAAATGAGCAAGATGATGAAGATGATGCAAGGGGGCGGAGGCAAAAAGATGATGCAGATGATGCAAAATATGAGATAACCTTAACCTTATTCAGAAGTAAAAACCAACACAACCCATGGAAATCCTTGACGGAAAAAAAGTATCGAACCAGATAAAGGAAGAAATCACCGTTGAGGTGGCACAAATGAAAGCAAGGGGTGAAAAAGTTCCCCATTTGGCCGCAGTTTTGGTAGGTAACGATGGTGCCAGTCTAACCTATGTGGGTAGTAAAGTACGTTCCTGTAAAAAAATCGGCTTCGAATCTACATTGATACACCTTCCGGAGGAAACCACCGAAGAAGATTTACTGAAGCAAGTGCACGAATTGAACAATGATCCAAATATTGATGGTTATATTGTTCAATTGCCCCTGCCCAAACATATTGATGAGGAAAAAGTGCTGATGGCCGTGGATCCCGATAAGGATGTGGATGGTTTTCATCCCACCAATTTTGGAAAAATGGCCTTGGATATGGAAACCTTTATCTCAGCAACGCCATTTGGTATTATGGAACTTTTGAAAAGGTACAACGTGGAGACCGAAGGGAAACATACGGTCGTGATCGGCAGGAGCCATATTGTGGGCAGGCCCATAAGTATTTTAATGAGCCAAAAGGGCAACCCGGGAAACTCAACGGTAACCCTTGCACACAGTAGGACCAAAAATCTTAAGGAGTTGACGCTTCAGGCCGATATTGTAATATCCGCATTGGGGGTCCCAAAGTTTCTGAAGGCCGATATGGTAAAAGATGGTGTTACCGTAATCGATGTGGGCATTACCCGTGTTCCTGATGAGACATCTTCAAAAGGCTACTACATTACCGGTGATGTCGATTTTGAAAATGTCAGTAAAAAAGCAGCCTATATTACTCCAGTACCAGGTGGTGTAGGGCCAATGACCATTGCCATGTTGCTCAAAAACACCTTGTTGGCACGAGAGCGGCACAATGCCTAAAGGATTATTTCGGGTTTTCCTGTTCCATTTTTAAAATAGATTGTTGCTCCTCTTCAGGAGTGAGGATTTCAAAATCCGTTTCATCCTCATCATTGGTGCAGCTGGATACTGCCATGCCAGAAAAAACAAGGGTAATCAAGAGTAAAATCGTCTTCATAGTTATAAGATTTGGATGTGGCTCGAATGCCTAATCAATGCATTCATAACGAATTACCGTCAAAATTCTTGTTTTTATCGCCAAATAATCGATAACTTACTTCTAGCTTAATCCGGCAATATGGCGCAAAAGGTGAGAAATAAAGTAGCTTGGGTGGTTTTTGTTCTTCTTGCTATTGGAATTGGTCTTTACCCATTGATTTACATATTCGCTACTGAAGATTTTGGGATTTTGATGAACAAATCCAATGACTTATTATCCAATACCGTTTGGAAAATAGCCTTTTATGGTCATATAAGTTTTGGGGGTTTGGCACTATTGGTAGGTTGGTCGCAATTTATAAGGAAACTTCGTGCCAAGCGATTGAACCTGCATAGAAACCTTGGTAAAATATATGTGATATCTGCTTTGGTCAGTGGGTTATGTGGTATATACCTCGGTTTTTTTGCCACGGGAGGAATTGTTTCATCTATAGGTTTTATAAGTCTTGGACTCATATGGTTGTTTACTACCCTTAGGGCGTATACCGCGATAAAAAACAAAGACCTTTCCCTCCATCAAGGAATGATGATTTATAGTTATGCTGCATGTTTTGCAGCCGTAACGCTACGCATTTGGTTGCCGCTCTTGACCATCATATTGGGAGAGTTTGTACTGGCCTATAAAATAGTGGCTTGGCTCTGTTGGGTGCCCAATATGATTTTTGCCCATTTGTGGGTAAGGAAAAAAGGATTGAACCTGGCCTAAATTATTTGGCAAACAACTGTCCCATGTCTTTAAAAGCTTTAAACTCCAAAGCATTGCCTGCTGGATCTAAAAAGAACATGGTTGCTTGCTCTCCAGGTTCCCCTTTGAACCGGATATAGGGTTCAATTACAAAATCGATTCCCTTTGCAATAAGTTCTTGGGAAAAGGTTTGGAATGTATCCCAAGGTAAAACCACGCCATAATGCGGTACAGGTACATTTTTGCCATCAACAGGGTTTGTGTGTGTTTCTTCTTTGGATTTTGGCTTATAATGGATTACGAATTGGTGGCCAAAAAAGTTGAAATCCACCCATTGCTCTGCACTTCTACCTTCTTCACATCCGAGTACATCACGGTAAAAGGTTCTACATTCATCTAAATTATGTACCGGTACGGCAACGTGAAAGGGAGTTAGATTTTGCATGGTCTATTTTTATTGAAAATTAGGACAACTTTTTCATCCTTCCAAAAAAGATATGATTTGGTCGTTCACATTGTCTTGGTGCATCGAGTGTCCTAAACCTTCAGTGCTTATCAATCTACTGTCGTTCCAATTTTTATGCACCATAACCGATGCATTGTAGGGTGCTATCTTATCAAGTTTGTCATGGAAAAGCAAGCCTTTTTTACTGATGGATCGTGCGAATTCTGCTGTTGAAAACTCATCTATTTTAAAACCAAAGCGCTCCAGAATGTAGTTGTCCAAATACTTCATCACTTTATTGTTCAATTTTAATAGGTCCCGATACTGGTCTAAAAAATCTTGGATTTTGGATGGAGCCCCAATGGTCACCATTTTTTCTACGGTATCATTTGGGTTTTTATATTGGTTGTAGATAATGGTCATACCACCCATTGAGTGCCCAATAAGATGTTTGGGATTATATTTTTTGACCATATAGTTGACCACTTCTTCATAGAGCGGTACGTATAAATGTTTCCCGGAAGAGTACCCATGTGAGGGAGCATCAAAGGCAATGATGTTAAAATCAGCCTCCCTTAGTTTTTTAATAAGGTTCCGCCATCTATACGTATTGCTTTCCCATCCATGTACCAACAAAACGGTTTCTTTGTTCCCAGGCCAGTGATATGATTGTATTTTGTGGCCTGCAACTTCTTCTATAGCTAGTTTGGAACCATCCAAAAATTGGGCCTGTTCTGGTCGGACCTTTCCTTTTCTTACGGTGCTAAACGTATGGAAGGCTTTTTCCGCAGTTTTTTTTGGATTTATAATTGAATAGGCATTGTAGTATTGCCCAATGCCCAATGGAATTACTTTACCAAGTAGTTTTTTCATGAGGTTACTTTTTGTAACTTACTCTTAATTAGAAACTAAAAGTACATATTCATTTTAGAAAAGAAAAGAAGTCACGGATTGAAAACTAAGTATATCAATGGAAACTATTGCTGAAAATCAAAAGGTTAGGACGGTAAAAAAAATAGAAAAAATGTTTGGGCACATCGATTACAAGAACCCGCCCGAGCTGTGCCCAGTTCGAGATGTAATGTCTGTTGCTTCTGATCAATGGAGTGTTTTGATTCTACTTTGGTTGGGATACTTCCCAGTACTTCGGTTCAATAAACTCAAAAAATATGTTTATGGAATATCCAATAAAGTGCTGAGCCAACGCTTAAAGGTTTTGGAAGCAGATGGTTACATTGAGCGTAAAGCCTACCCCGAAGTACCGATTAGGGTGGAATACAGCCTTACCGAATTTGGACAGTCCTATGTGGAAAAATTATTGGAACTTACCGAATGGATGCACGACAACAGTCCAAAGGTTATGGCCAATCGTGAAAAGTATGGGTTGTTCTAGTTCCTAATACGGTTCCAAATGTCCAAGTACATTTTCCAATCCCCATCCTCTTTCTTCCAAACTACCACATATTTACCTCTCCAATCAGATACAGAACCGTCATTGTTTTCAGATTTTCCTTGGAAATAGCCATAATCATGTGCAAAGTCACCAAGAAAAGTAATTTCTTTAGGGTTGATTTCATGGTGTAGGATTTTGGTCCCTGATCCTAACATCCACCTTTTTTTAATGGCTTCCCTTCCAGCTATAATGTCGGTATTATTTGGAAAAATTTTGGCATCTTCTGTATAGCTATTGGCAATGGTTTCAAAGTCACCTTCCATATAGGCTTTTGAAAAGACTTTGGTGGCCGCTATGATTTTTGCTTCATCATCGGGTTGATGTTTAGAGGTTTTGCCATTCGAACAATCTATTTTCCAAGTAGGATAAATCACAGATTCTGTTTTGTCTACCCATTCCCCGATCCATTTAAAACCATCCTCGTTAATATTATAGAACGAAATTTTGTAAAATCCTTCCGTACCATTTGGAGCTTTTTGTTCCCTGTACAGTACTATTTTTCCATCCTCCGTTTTTTTACCTTCCCAAGTAGGTAATTTGGTGACTGTACTTGGAGCAGAATAATAATGTACATACCAACGTGTGCTATCTGGGATAAATTGACGGATGCTACCTGAATAGGTGTGATCTTCTTTTAGCGTTTCATCCTGAATGGCCATTCCGTTCATGATATATTTGAAACGCCAGATCATGTCCACAGGCTCGGCCCAAGTCCCGTCTGCTTTGCGAGATACGGATTTACACTGGCATTCCCCTATTAATGGGGCGAAATCCATGAGTTCGGAAGGTGCATCTGGATTGGGTAGGCCATACGGGTGTTCCAATGAAGGTTCAAAATTGAATTGGGAGAATGTAAATACCGGAAAAATGACAAACAAATACAGTGATTTTTTCATTTGGATAGGTTTTAGCTTAATTTATCCAAATAAATATCAGATTACCAGATATTTGGCATTTAATTAACAGGCTAGTTCCAGCCCAACATCAAGTATTTTATTTTAGCCTCGTCCGGTATTTGTACGGCTTCAATATTGGAGGATGAGAACCTTAACGCCTCAGGAAGTTCTTCCTTGTCAATGGTGAAATAAAGGTTGCTTCCTTTTGGGAAGACCACAATACTGTTCAGGGTGGTCACAATTTTTTTGATTTCGTAATTGTTCCGAATGTCCTTAAATGTACTTTGCAGCCCAATACCTTTTTCTGATACATAACGCGGATCCATGATCCTTACATTTTCGATGGTAGGAATGCTGTCGGAGTTTGCTTTTAGTGTTAAAAGGTGCTTGCCTCCTGTTTCATAGATTTCAATAGTTTTTGGGGAAACACCCAAACTGATTTGGGCCGTGTCCCCAACAACGGAATCCTGAACAAAGACCGATTCCATTTCTTTTACCGTAGTTGTTTGGGTCAATGGCCCAACACTGGTTTCTGTAATTAAAAACCTAGTATCCTTTTTACAGGAATGGATCAATACAACTCCAAGAATTAAGGCAAC
This sequence comes from Allomuricauda sp., assembly GCF_002699205.1. GTDB lineage: Bacteria > Bacteroidota > Bacteroidia > Flavobacteriales > Flavobacteriaceae > Flagellimonas. The sequence goes on along the minus strand of NZ_PABT01000035.1, from coordinate 73,901 downwards.
TATTTTGATTGTATTTTTCATATAAATTATCGGATCACTTTTTTTAATACCCCTAAAACTCCTCGTATAAATGTAGCACTGGTCAAAACTTTGACCACAGGATTCATACGTGTGCTCCCTCTACTTGTTGATTTTCGGGATGTTGATTTTACTTCTTTTTCTTTTTCGGCCTCTTTTTCAGCTTTCTCAATTTTTTCATTGAGGATTTCATACGCGCTTTCACGGTCTATTTCCTCATTGTATTTTTTTATCAATTTGGACTTGTCCAATACCTCTTTTATTTCGGAATCGCTTAGAACATCCATTCTGCTCATGGGGGCACGCATCATGGTGGCGGCCAAGGGTGTTGGACGTCCTTTTTCATCCAGGGCAGAGATGAGAGCTTCCCCGGTTCCCAATGAGGTCAATATTTCTGCCGTATCATAAAACTCCGAAATGGGATAGTTCTGCGCAGTAAGCTTTATGGCCTTCCTGTCCTTGGCGGTAAATGCTCTTAGGGCATGCTGTACTTTCAATCCCAATTGTGCCAGGACATCGTCAGGAACATCGGTCGGGTTTTGGGTCACAAAATAAAGACCTATTCCTTTGGAACGGATCAGCTTTACAATACTTTCAATTTGGTCCAAAAGTGCTTTGCTGGCATTGTCAAAGATGAGGTGGGCCTCATCTATGAACAATACCAATTCTGGTCTGTCACTATCGCCTTGTTCGGGAAAGGTGGAATAAATTTCTGCCAAAAGGCTCAACATAAATGTTGAGAACAGTTTAGGACGATCCTGAATATCGGTCAAACGGATGATGTTCACATAGCCACGCCCATTTTCATCAATCCTTACCAAATCATCCACATCAAAGGATTTCTCCCCAAAGAAAAGGTCTGCACCTTGTTGTTCCAGCTCAATGATCTTCCTTAGAATGGTTCCGGTCGAACTTGTGGATATGCGACCGTATTCTTTTCGGAACTCTTCTTTTCCCTCACCAGTGGCGTATTGCAACACCTTTTTAAAATCGTTAAGGTCAAGCAATGGAAGCTTATTGTCATCACAATACTTGAAGACTACGGCCACAATTCCTTCCTGTGTAACGCTGAGGTCTAAGATTCTGGAAAGTAAAACAGGGCCAAATTCTGAAACAGTGGCACGCAAACGCACCCCTTCTTGTTCGGAAAGGGACATGATTTCAACGGGAAATCCCCTGGATTCAAAAGGGAGGCCGATTTTCTCGTGGCGTTCATCAATTTTAGGATGTCCCGGGCTGGGCTGGGCAATACCACTGAGATCCCCTTTCAAGTCCATGAGCAAAACAGGAATGCCCTTGTCGGATAGATTTTCCGCCAATACCTGTAGGGTCTTGGTTTTACCGGTACCCGTGGCCCCTGCGATGAGTCCGTGGCGATTCATGGTTTTTAGGGGAATCTTAATATATGCATCGGTAATGGTTTCACCATCCAACATTCCAGCACCCATGGTAATATAATCGCCTTTCATGGCGTACCCTTGCTCTATATGCTCAAAGAATTTTTCTTTGTTGCCCATCATTGTTCAATTTGCGATAAAAATAGGGTAATTTTAAGCAAAACTAAAGAGGAGATTATGAAACCTTTCCAATATGCAATCCTGTTACTTTGTTTGGCGGGCTTTGCGCCAACCGCTTGCGCACAAGAATCCACCGAACTCATTTTCCATAAATCGCACGAGCCGAAAAAACAAAACGCCCCATACAGCGATGCGGTACAGGCCGGCAACATGTACTTTTTGGCTGGGCAGGTTGGGATGGACCATACCACAAGAACCTTGGTAAAAGGAGGAATACAGGCTGAGACAGAGCAGGCCATCAAAAACATTGAGGCCGTTCTTGAACAACACGATATGACTTTGGACAATGTCGTAAAGTGCACGGTGATTTTGGCCAATATTGAAGATTTTGCCGCTTTCAATGAAATTTACACCCAATATTTCACGAAAAAACCTGCTCGAACCACTTTTGCCGCCAAAGCAATTGCCGCCAATGGCGCTATAGAGATTGATGTTATAGCCGTAAAATAGGTGGAACCATAGAAGTGGACTATCTTTGCATCATGGTAAAGGAAAATGTGATGGACTTGGTAGAAAAGGGCTTGATGTTGCCCTTAATGGAAGAGTTTTACACCATTCAGGGAGAAGGCTACCATAAAGGTACGGCAGCCTATTTTATCAGGGTCGGTGGATGTGATGTGGGGTGCCATTGGTGCGATGTAAAAGAAAGCTGGAATGCAGAAACGCACCCACCTACCGCTGTGGACCGTATAATTGCCAATGCCGAAAAATACTCGGATACCATTGTGATTACAGGTGGCGAACCACTGACATGGGATATGGGACCTCTTACCCAGGGCCTCAAGGCAAAAAACATGAACGTTCATATTGAAACTTCTGGTGCCTACCCTTTGACCGGGATTTGGGACTGGATTTGCCTTTCCCCAAAGAAAAACAAGCTTCCTGTGGGTGACATCCATAGAAGGGCACATGAACTAAAGGTGATTGTTTACAACAAACACGATTTTATTTTTGCGGAAGAGCAAGCTGCCCAAGTGGGAGAGGATTGTATTCTTTATTTACAGCCGGAATGGAGTGTGCGCGACAAAATGGTGCCCTTGATAGTGGATTATGTGATGAAACATCCGAAATGGAAGATTTCCTTACAGACCCATAAGTATTTGAATATTCCTTAATAGAAAGGTTACCGTCCCCCGTATTTTTGTAGGTCCAATAGACACTCTTCATCTAAACTAGGTATGGAAGCCAAACCTTTGGAGGCATTTTTCTCCATTTGTTTTAATAATGAAGTTCCAAATTCCAACTCAGAACGCATTAAACAGCCATCTGCATTGCAATGGTTGTTGCCTTCTTCCTCGCCATCATCATTTATGATGGTTTCTTCATGATCGTGTACGGATTGTGTCGATAAGTTGACCAGTCCGAACAAATGACCAAACTCATGTAGTAAAGTAGCGGTTTCAACATCGGTAGTGGATACGGACAAACTCCTATTGGCTATATCTGCAATAGTGGATTTGTAGATGACCATGGATGTATTTCGATATACAGCTCCCAAGGTAACAAGGCCCTCGTCTTCATCGTCACTCTCAGCAGGTGCATCGGCAAAATAAATGTAAACGGCCAAGGTATTCCCATCATTGTATTCGTTCCTGTTTTCTTCTTCAAGGTCTACAACTTCGTCCAGGCTCAAGCTCTCTTCGTTAGGGGAAGAAAGGGAAGTGTATTTGAATTCAATGTCCTCCTTATATGTTCTTTCTCTTAAAAATTGCTCAAAATTTGCCATCGATTCATCGGTGGGGGCAAACCCCGTGACATAATCAATCTCGATCAATAACTTGTCATAATTGTCGTTGGACAATAGATCCCTGGCTGATGCACCGGTGGATAAGAGGTTTCCCGCTTTAAGGTTTGCATTGGAATTTGCTGATGTGATATCCGAATCCTTGGAACAGCTTAGGAATATTCCAAAACAGATTAAAGCGTACAGCGCATTTTTTTTCATAACAAGACAATATTAACTAAAACGTCCCAAACCGGAAACTATTATTCTTTTAACGTAAGCTTGGCCAAATAGTCGTAATGCTCCCCGGAGGTTACAAGTTCACAATCAAGGCCGTTGGATTCACAGGCATTTTGCAAAGTATTGAAATCTACATAAACCCAATCAAATGGGGCGCTTTTATGGCCCTTGTATTCCATTTCAAAGGTTACTTCGCCATAATAGGTCCCATCATTGGGGATCCAATATCCTCCGTCTTCATCCTGATCGAACATGTACACAATGTCACTGGAATCCATCAAAATTTGACCATTTGGTCGTAACAACGAGGCCAAATGCTGTAAAAACTGACTTAAATTGTTCAGCTTCCCCGCCAATCCAATGCCGTTCATCAACAATAACAGCGTGTCATATTTTTCTCCTGAATACGCTAAAATATCGCTTAGAATGGAAGATTCAATACCTCTTTCCCTGCAAACCTTGATGCATCCTTCGGAATTGTCCAAAGCAGTGGCATCGAGACCTTTTTTTTGAAGATACAGCGCATGGCTTCCGGCACCGGCACCGATGTCCAACACTTTTCCGCGTGCCAATTGAAGTGCCTTTTGTTCAATTTTCGGCATTTCATCGAACGTTCGGAACAAATAAGGAACAGGTATAACATCTTCTTCATCCAAAGAAGAGTAGGTTTTAATGTCCTCTGTGTACCGCCCTTTTTGATAATCCATTAGGGCCATTCCAAAAACATCTGCCATATTGGGTGTTTTGTTTCTGCAAAGGTGGGACTTTAATTGCATAGAAAGGTTTAAAATGGATAAGTTTGTGGGCTATGGATGAAATACTAGGGGAGTTGCCGCAACGAGCAAGGGAAAAGCATTCCGAGAGCAAAAAGTTTTTTGCCAAACTAAAAAAACGCCCTCCAAAAAATCTGGATTACACCATGCAAGAATTGCACGAGGCAGAGTTTGAACATATCGACTGCCTCACCTGTGCCAATTGCTGTAAAACTACGGGACCTCTCTTCACCAATGCGGATATTGAGCGGATAGCCAAGCATTTTAGGGTGAAACCCTCGCAATTTATTGATGGATATTTAAGGGTGGATGAAGAAAACGACTATGTGCTGCAAAGCGTTCCCTGTACATTTTTGGGAGCTGACAATTATTGCTCCATATATGATGTCAGGCCCAAGGCCTGTCGTGAATTTCCACATACGGATAGAAAGAAGTTCCAACAGATAACCGATCTTACCTTGAAAAATGTAGCTATATGTCCAGCAGCTTTTAATATTGTGGAAAAAATGAAAAAAGCCATAAAATTTTGATGATTTGTTATATTTGAAGGTATGGAGCAAATCATTTTATATTTTGAGACCATTCCTTCGTTGCACCGAAGTTTGATTTTGGTGGGAGGAATCACTTTTTTTTGGATTTTGGAGGGAATGGTCCCCCTGTTCAATGTGCGGTACAAAAAATGGAAGCACTCCATTCCCAATTTCTTTTTGACCCTAACAACCATTATTGTTAATTTTCCTTTGGCCTTTTTGTTGCTGAAATCCTCGGATTGGGCAATAGAGAATCAGTTTGGGATAATTAATTGGCTGCCCGAAATGCCCTTGTGGCTTTATGTGCTATTGGGTGTAATGCTGTTGGATTTGATCGGGGCCTATGCGGCCCACTGGGTGGAACATAAGGTAAAACCCTTATGGATGGTTCATTTGGTGCACCACTCAGACCATTATGTGGATACCACAACCGCCAATAGGCACCACCCGTTGGAAAGTTTGATTCGATATGCCTTTACGTTGGCGGGTGTTTTGATTGTTGGCGCTCCCATTGGAGTCATCATGTTGTACCAGAGCTTATCAGTGGTGTTTTCCCAGTTTAACCATGCTAATATTGGGCTGCCCAAAAAAGTGGACAGGGCCATCAGTTGGTTCATCGTGAGTCCGGATATGCACAAAGTGCACCATCATTATCAGTTGCCATACACCGATTCCAACTATGGAAATATTTTTTCCATTTGGGACAGACTCTTTGGTACTTATAAGTATTTGGACGTAAAAGATATTGTGTACGGTGTGGATACTTTTCCCGATGAAAAAGAAAATAGTAGCATTAAAGGACTGCTAAAACAGCCCTTTCATAAATATCGTAGGCCTACTACCGAGGGGTGAGCGGGTTATTTCTGCATCGATTGTGAAATCCTGATTTTACTCGATTTGACATTTTCCAATCAATCATAGATCAAATACTTCTCCCGTATTTTTTTGAAGTTTTCCAAGTCATCCTGCCAAGTAGCTTTGATTTCTTCATTGGTCATGCCCTGTTCAATTTGTTTTTGTAGCAGAGGGGTGCCGGCATGTTTGGTGAACCCGCTCGTCAAAAAGAATTTGGATTTGTCCTGGGTATTGTTGTAGGCATCGATGATCCATTCCATGGTCACTTCGTTCATTCTTGGAGTTTGGGATAGGTCACGGCCATAACAGGTTTTACCTTCTTCTTTAGGGTGTTTTGCCCCAAAATTAGGTTCCGGCACATAACTGAAATTGTACGCCGTACTGTCCATAAACGATGCACCGTAGCGTTGAAACTGAAATTCTGTTCCCCGTCCTGCATTCACATTGGTTCCTTCAAACAATCCTAAACTCGGGTAAAGCGTGATCGATGTATCGTTGGGCAGGTTGGGTGAAGGTCTAATGGGCAAGTGATATGCTGAATCGTGTGTGTAGTTTTCCAATTCAATCACCGTTAGATCAGCTTTACCACCATTTTCCAGCCATCCTTCACCATTCAATAGTTGCGCGTATTCACCCATTGTCATCCCGTAGACCAGGGGTATGGTGTTCATCCCCAAATAACTAGTGTGCTCCTTCATCATTGTGGGGCCATCCACGTAATGTCCGTTGGGATTGGGCCGGTCCAAAACCATGATGGGCACGCTGTTTTCAGCGCAGGCTTCCATCACCAATTGTAAAGTGGAGATAAAAGTATAAAAACGCACCCCCACATCCTGAATGTCAAAAACAATGACATCGAGTTCGCTAAGTTGTTCTTTGGAAGGTTTTCGGTTTTTTCCGTAGAGCGAAATAATGGGCAATCCTGTTTGCGTATCCACACCGTCCTTTACATGTTCACCGGCATCTGCCGTACCCCTGAAACCATGTTCCGGGGCAAAAACCTTTTTTACGTCAATACCGGAAGAGAGAAGGGAGTCCACTAAATGTGTGTGGCCATACTCTTTAAAAATGACACTCGTTGGATTGGCCACGACACCAACCTTTTTTCCTTTTAAAAGGGGTAGGTAGGCTTCAGTACGGTTGGCCGCCACTTTTATGGGTGCCGGGGGACCGGATTGAATGGCTGAAACTGGGTCGGTTTCTTTTTGCTGTCCCTTACATGAGGAAAACACCAAAAACAACAATAAAACTGTACTTTTGAAAATAGATAAAAAGGGCATCCGTTGAATTTAGAATTATTTATTGCCAAACGCCTGGTCACAGGGAAGGAACATAAAATTAGTATTTCCGCCCCGATAATAAAAATTGCCATCGCCGCGATCGCAATCGGCGTTGTTATGATGCTTATTGCCATAGCCACCGGTGTTGGGCTAAAGAACAAGATTCGGGAAAAGGTCGCAGCCTTTAATGGCCATATCCAAATTTCCAATTTCGACAATAACAATTCTGAGGTTTCCCTTTCCCCAGTTTCCATTGATCAGGATTTTTATCCCGAATTTAAAAATGTGGAAGGGGTACGCCATGTACAGGCAGTGGCCACCAAAGGAGGAATTATCCGTACTGCCGATACTTTTGAAGGTATGCTGGCCAAAGGTGTGGGCACCGATTACGATTGGAGCACTTTTAAGGAGTATCTGGTGGAGGGAAGGTTGCCGGATTACAGTGGAAAACTCAACGATGAGGTATTGGTATCGAGTTTGATGGCAAACAGATTGCAATTAAAAGTTGGGGACACCTTCTTTTCTTTTTTTCTCAAGGATGGCGATCCCTCCCAGATGCCAAACAACCGAAGGTTCAAAATTGTGGGCATTTATGATAGCGGTTTCGAAGAGTTTGACGAAACTTATGTGTTTGTGGATATCCGCCATATTCAACGGATGAACAAATGGGAGGAGGATCAAGTCGGTAACTTTGAAGTTTTTCTTGAGGACTTTGACCAGCTCGAGGAAAAAAGCAATGAAATTTATGGAAAAACAGTATCCATTTTGGATACCCAGAATATTAAGACCAAGTACTACCGTATTTTTGAATGGATCGGGCTTTTTGATTTTAATATTGCCCTGATCATCGGTATTATGATTATTGTGGGAGGTATCAATATGATCACCGCCCTACTGGTTCTGATTTTGGAGCGGACCCAAATGATTGGAATTCTCAAAGCCTTGGGTTCTGCGAATTGGAGTATCCGTAAAATCTTTTTGTACAATGCAGCTTATTTGATTGCCATTGGTCTTTTTTGGGGCAATCTCATCGGTCTTGGAGTCATATTTCTTCAGAACAAATACCGCATGCTCAAGTTTCCAAATCCAGAGGAATATTATATTGAGTACATCCCTGTGCACATGGATTTGCCCACTATATTGCTTTTAAATGTCGGGGTAATGTTACTTTGTTTGCTAATGCTTTTGATCCCATCGTACATCATCACTAAAATTACTCCTGTAAAGGCTATTCAGTTTGAGTAGAAGATGTTCTTCCTGATATGGATTATCAAACTAAATTGATAACTTGGGGCACAAAATAACCCGCCACAGATTCCAATGCCCATACTCCAGAGGAAAGTCAATTTAAATACCATTGAGGCACTGACCAGGCGTATGGCTATTTTAATTTATAGATTGATAAACACAAAATAATGGTCACGTTAAAAAATAAAAATTCCCAAGTAGGAATTGATGCAGGTGAATTGGTGAGCTATGTGGTCAATGGTCATGAGTTCATCCACCAAAAAGGAAGTCCCGGATGGGGAAGCGCAGATACAGAAATGTTCCCTATCATTGGTCCTGTAAATGAAGCTGGGTTTAGGGTACAGACTCCAAAAGGAAGTGCTGTCCAAGATCAGCACGGACATCTACGCCAAATGGAATATCAATTGGAAGAACAATCAGATGCTTCGGCAATTTTTATAAAGCAATACGAAGCAGGAACCGAGGTTTTCAATTCAAAATTTCCAGAAAAATCCACTGAAGAGGCACTTACATGGCCTTATGATTTCCGATTTGAGAAAACATTTGTGTTGAAAAACGATTCATTGGAAGTCAATTTTAAGATTACGGGCGAAAAAGGAATGCCGTTTATGTTGGGATATCATCCGGCATTTAAATTGCATTCAGCATCTCCGACCATTGAGGCCAATGGCAAACAAATTTCTTTGGACGAGGTTTTGGCCGTTGGGAGTAGGGCCCTTCAAATAGCAAATTGTACTTCCGTTACGCTAAAGGACGTGAAGGAAATTACCGTTGAAACCGAAGGTTTTGGAAATTTTATGTGCTGGACAGAGGTGAGGAACATGGTCTGTATCGAGCCTATTTCGTTTTATCCCTATGCCGTTGAACAATCTCAATTGCATCAAGGATTTAAACGATTGGATGGGGAAGCTGTCTTCAAAGTGATTCTTAGGCCCCAAGTATAGGTCAACTGAATTTTTTTTGCAGCTCGTCCACAACGGCTTCGGTTTTCAAGTATTGTTGTTTCCTTTTCAAGACGGTGGGGGGAGATTGTCTTACTTTACAATCGCTGATGGCGCATCGTTCGCAGGTTACTCCGACATCTTGGGTTTTTAGGCGGGGGTCATCCAAAAACTTCACCTTCTTTTTCAGTTCGGTATTGATCAATAGTCCCAAGCTTACACTTCGATATTCATCTTTCTTAAAGGGATCTACTGTTGCACTCGAAAAAATAAGATATGACATTCCATCAGCAGGGTAGTGGGAAATTTGTACATCCATAAGGTGCTCCTCGGAACTTTTGGCAATATCCTGTAACACTCGAATGGATACCCAGCGGCGACAGTATTTTTCATTGGTTTCGTTGCCGTGGGGCGAATGCTGATGGGTTAGGTGCAGTTCTTTGGTAATCTCGAAGCGGTTGCTACCTCCTTTGTGGCCCAACCTTAGGAAAAATAGATTTTCCAGCTGGTAATCGTTGGGAAGAATGTTGGTCAAACGCTGGTATAAAGATTCGGGTGAGGCATTGTAGCTGTTTTTGATACCGGCCAGGAATGCCTTGTCCAATTTGGGTTTCGCTAAAAAAGAATCTATATTTCTTTTGATCAATTTCCGTGGAATCACCAAAGCACCGGCAAAATAAGAAGCGTAAAAGTTGTTTAGAACTTGGTCAAAATTGTTGAATTTGATCCAGGTAAAGGTGTACAATCGCTCTTCAATGTTCAAATAATTATAGCCTATCTCCTTGGCATAGATGAACGTTCGTTGTGCTTCATCGATATGGTCCGCCACTAATAGTGTTTTAGTCTTTGGGACGAATATGGAACGAAGGTTGTCAAGTTCTTTATACCTGGTAAGTTCAGTATTGTTTATTGTATAACCATATTCCTCGATCAAAATTTCTTCAAGCTCGGAAGAGCTGGGCGACTTTTTTAGATCTACCTGATAGGCCTTGCTGAAATTTTCAACAGCTTCTTCCAATTCAGGAAAATAATTGTTGCTGGCCTCTTGGTAGGAGCGCAATGATGCCAAATAGAAATTCTCTTTGCCGAAATTATAGTGTTTGGCAATCTCGATAATGGTACTGATAAAGGCATTTACCTTGGTAGGGGCGTTCGCAACAATATCGATAAGGTCACTTTCTTTGATACCGAATAATTCCAAGGGCAGCTCTTTAAGGACTTTGGATTTTAGAAGTTCACCGACAGGAGCAAGATTTTTGTCCAACTTTAGGGAAACCATGCTGTCATAAGGAACCTCCAACTTATCGGCAAGTAGGGCAATTTTGTCCGTTTTAGGGTATTTTTTTCCTTTTTCAATTTCATTCAAGTATGATTTTGAAAGTCCGGACAACTTTGATAGCCCAAATAATGAAAGCTTTCTTTTGGTCCTTATTTGCTTGAGCTTGAGCCCAAATATTAATTTGATATACTCTTCTTCCATTTTTCTCGATCAAAGATAGTCTTTTTTGCGAATTTGTTAAAAATAGCGAAAATGCTAAATTTAGCGAACGTTCGCTTGCATTTTTCAAACGTTTGCGTTAATCTTGTTGAACAAATTGAAATGTATTATGGAAGAAGCAGTAATGACCAATACCAAATTGCAGTTTGCAAAAGAGGTCAAGAACTATTATCCAGAACTGTTAACAGATGGGGCTTTGAAATTTTTGATTGCCTTGCATCAAGAGTTCAACAAATCTAGGTTGCAGTTGCTGGAAGAACGAACTAAAAGGCAAGTACAGTTTGATATGGGTGTTTTTCCAGATTTCCCCAAAGAAACTGAGCAGACAAGGACCGCCGATTGGAAGGTGAAGAACATTCCAGATGACTTGCAGGACAGAAGGGTCGAGATAACAGGGCCCGTAGATCGCAAAATGGTAATCAACGCATTGAATTCCGGAGCCAACACCTTTATGGCCGATTTTGAGGATAGTAATGCCCCGACCTGGTACAATTGTATGCAAGGACAACAAAACCTTATCGATGCCAATAAAAGGGATATTACCTATTATGATTCCAAAAAGGGCAAGGATTACAAATTGAATGATGAGGTGGCAGTTTTGCTGGTGAGACCAAGGGGGCTTCATTTGAACGAAAGGCATTTATTGATCGATGGGGAAGAAGCCTCGGGTAGTTTGGTGGATTTTGGGCTGTACGTTTTCCACAATACCGAAACCTTGCGCAACAGAAAATCAGCCCCCTATTTTTACCTGCCCAAATTGGAGCACTATTTGGAGGCCAGATGGTGGAACGATGTAATGATCTTTGCAGAAGAATATTTACGGGTGCCTGTTGGAACGTTCAAGGCGACCGTATTGATTGAAACCATTACGGCAAGCTTTCAATTGGATGAAATTATCTATGAATTGAAGAATCACATCGTAGGTCTTAATTGTGGAAGGTGGGATTACATATTTTCCTATATCAAAAAATTCAAGAACCATCCGGAATACATTCTGCCCGATAGGGACCAGGTGACCATGACGGTACCATTTATGGACGCCTATTCAAAATTGGTTATCCAGCGTTGCCACAAAAGAGGTATTCATGCCATTGGGGGCATGGCGGCACAAATTCCGATAAACAACAACCCGATTGCGAACGAAAGGGCATTGGAAAAAGTACGTTTGGATAAAGAGCGAGAAGTGAAAAATGGTCATGACGGTACATGGGTGGCACACCCGGGATTGGTAAAAATTGCAAAGGATGTTTTTGACAAGTACATGCCACAGGCCAATCAGCTGGATAAACTCCGGGAGGATGATAAAATAACAGCGGCCGATCTAATAGCTGTCCCTGAAGGCACCATAACCGAAAAAGGTGTCCGAAAAAACATTTCAGTGGGAATCATGTATCTGGAGTCTTGGCTGCGAGGCAATGGCTGTGTGGCCATAAACAACTTAATGGAAGATGCGGCTACCGCTGAAATTTCAAGAACACAGCTTTGGCAATGGCTAAAGTTCAATGTTAGGTTGGATGATGGCAGAAAACTGACCGAAGAACTTTATCAATCCATTTTTGATGACGAAATCAGTAAAATAAGACACTTGGTGGGAGAGGGCAATATGCACAACACCAAATTTGAGGAAGCCATTACTTTGTTCGACAAGCTGGTGAGGTCGAACAAATTTGAAGAGTTCTTGACCATAAAAGCTTATCAAGAGATCTAATCAAAAAGCAATATCAATAAAAAAAATCCCAAGAATGCGCGAACATTACATGGGATTCAAGTCAAATTTCGAATTATAAAATTATGGAAAAAAAGGAGAAAATTCAAGCATTGGTAACAGATTGGACCGTTAACACCAGATGGAAGGGTGTGGAACGCCCTTATACCGCAGAAGAAGTTATCAAACTTCGAGGCTCTTATGAGATCGATCATTCCATCGCAAGAATAGGAGCTGAAAAGCTCTGGAAAAAATTGAACACCCAAGATTTTGTGGCCGGTTTGGGAGCTTTGACGGGTAACCAGGCCATACAAGAGGTGGAGGCTGGTCTGGATGCCATTTACCTCAGTGGATGGCAAGTTGCGGCAGATGCCAACCTATCCGGGGAGATGTATCCCGATCAATCGCTATACCCTGCCAATAGTGTACCCATGGTGGTAAAACGAATCAACAATGCCCTTTTACGTGCCGATCAGATTCAAACTGTGAACGGCATCAAAGAAAAAAAGGACTATTTGGTACCCATAGTCGCCGACGCGGAAGCGGGTTTTGGGGGTAATCTCAATGCCTATGAATTGATGAAATCCATGATAGAGAATGGAGCCTCCGGAGTCCATTTTGAAGATCAGTTGAGTTCCGCAAAAAAATGTGGTCACTTGGGAGGAAAAGTGTTGGTGCCCACCCAAGAAGCCATCAATAAACTGATAGCTGCCAGGCTAGCGGCCGATGTAATGGGGGTGCCAACCGTTATTATTGCACGTACCGATGCCGATGCGGCAAGTCTTTTGACCAGCGATATTGATGAACGTGATCATAAGTTTTTGACCGGGGAACGCTCTCCCGAAGGTTTCTTTTATGTAAAAAATGGTTTGGAACAAGGTATAGACCGCGGATTGAGCTATGCTCCCTTTGCAGACCTTATTTGGTTGGAGACCTCCAATCCGGATTTGGAACAGGCACGTAAGTTTGCTGATGGGATACATAGTAAATACCCAAATAAAATGTTGGCCTATAACTGTTCACCATCATTTAATTGGGCCGCCAAATTGACGGTGAAGGAGATGGAGAATTTCAGGGAAGAACTGGCAGCCATGGGTTACAAATTCCAATTTATCACCCTTGCGGGATTCCATGCATTGAACACCAGTATGTTCGAGCTTTCCAAATCGTATAAGGAAAGAGGAATGGCAGGGTATTCCGAATTACAGGAGCGTGAGTTTGCTTTGCAAAAGGATGGATTCAAAGCCGTAAAGCACCAAGGATTTGTGGGAACATCCTATTTTGATATGGTGCAGAACGTGGTCACTGCCGGAAAAGCCAGTACCATGGCCATGAAAGACAGTACGGAAACAGCTCAGTTCAAATAACGTTTTATATCAACCTGTAGTTATTTGTTCATGGAAAATGCCCCCGATAGGGGGTATTTTTATTTTATGCAGGTATATGCAATACCATGGATTCCGTGTGCTTCAAAAGATATTGGGTTAGAATACTATCGGTTTCCATTGTATGTTTCTGCGGTGTAATAAATGCCTCCACATCCTCTAGATTGGATATTTCGATGTCATTATCAATAAAACCAAACCCTTTGTAGATGCCGTCCACAATTAAAATAACCGCAGTTTCGGTATCGTCCCTGCCTTTTTCCTTGATGACCCTGACTTCCGAAGCCAGCATTTTCATGTGGGCAATGGCTACATCCACCTTTTTGTTATAAGTGGATATGGATTCTTCACCCCTACAGATTCCTTCGCATGTGTTTATTTGGTGATGGGAACAAGCAGCATTCGTCTGCTGCAAATGACAGTATTTGGGGCATAGGGAAAAGCTTTTGCAAATATCTTCCAGATAAGCCCTGCACGCAGTTTGGTTATGGAAAATTTTCAAAGGGCTTGGTGCGCCCTTAATGGTATTGTAGGCAAGGTGCATAATACCGTTTCTATCCTCATAGGAAAAAATGGCATATTGTTTCACCGTTCTTTTTTGGGCTCGGTTGTATGGTGGAAAAAGTCGTTTGATCTCAGCGGATTCCATAAGCAGGGCAACCAGTTCACTTCCAGCTAGCTTAAAATCAATGTCTGCGGTCTCACTGCACATTTGGATTTCTTTCCGGCTTTTATCGTAAAAATGTCCGAGCACCCTTTTTTTTAGGTCAATGGCTTTTCCCACATATATTATTTCTCCTTTTTGATTCTTGAAATAGTAGATACCCGGTTTACTGGGAATAGCATCAAAGACCGATTTTGGCAAATGGGGTGGTAACGTGGCCTCTTGGCTACGGGCGTTCAGGAATTTTTTTAAAATTGACTCGGCATTTGGGTCTCGAATCAACTTTTCAAATAAAAGCACGGTGGCGTGGGCATCACCTCGGGCGCGGTGGCGATCTACCAAGGGGATCTCCACTGCAGAACACAGTTTTCCCAAACTATAGGACCGGAGACCAGGTATCAATATGCGGGACAAGCGTACCGTACATAGTTTTTTTCGGTTAAAGTCGATGCCGATCTGCCTAAACTCTTCTTTGATGACGCCATAATCAAAATTAACGGAGTGGGCCACAAAAATGCATCCTTCCGTAATGTTCTGAACGGTATCCGCTATTTCTTGGAAGGTTGGTGCATTTCTCACCATTTGGTCGTCAATCCCTGTTAGCCCGGTAATAAAATAGGGGATGGGACTTTGTGGATTGACCAATGATGTGAATTCGTCGACAATCTGTTTGCCATCGTATTTAAAAATGGAAATCTCCGTAATCTTATTGCCCTTGATTCCGTTTCCTGTGGTTTCTATGTCAACTATGGTGTACAAACTGTGAATTCTGAATAGTGATTGAAATTATGGATAAAGTTTCCAGCATCCAAAACTAAGTGCATTTGCATTAAAATTGATTCCGGTATTGTGTCGGGGTACAATGCTTGAACGCTTTGAACTTGCGGTTGAAATTGGCAATATTGTTGAACCCGCATTGCTCGGCGATCGTGGCAATGGAGAGTTCGGGATTTTTTAATAGGAGCTTGCACGCATTTTCTATACGTATTTCAATCAAAAATTGAAAAAAGGTCTTGTTGGTACGCTTTTTAAAATATCGGCAAAATGCATTTTTGCTCATGTTGGCTTTTTCCGCTATTTCATCCAAAGTAATGGACTCTTGATAGTGTTCCATGGCATAATCGTAAACTTTGCCCATCCGCTTCCCTTCATCATCCGTAAAGGATTTGCGGTAAACAAAGGAAGATAGGGGACTGGTTTTCGATGCATTGATTTGATTGATGATCATCAACAGCGATGCTATTTGTTCCACTTTGTTCTGATTGGACAAGGCAAGGAACAATGGAATAATCTTATTTTTTCTTGAAAGGACAAGCATCCCAAATTCGGATTTTTTAAAGAAACTTTGGATGGATGATAAATCCGTAAGTTGGAAAAATTCCTTTCCGAAGGAATTTTGGTCAAAGAATAAGGTATGCATCAAGGATGTTTCTTTGATCTGGGTATCACTCCGGAACACATGGGGAACAAAACTACCGATCACCAAAATATCCCCGGCCCGGTACTCATTTATACGATCTCCCACAATGAGGGAGCCCGAGCCTTTTTCCACATAGCTTATTTGAATTTCCTTGTGCTGGTGCAATTGATCATAAAACACCTGTTCCCTGTCAATTTGATAGACGAGCGCTTCGTTCTTTGGTTTGGGGATTTTAAAGGGAAGGACCTTCATGTATGCTAAAATTATTTCAAAAAGTAATATTTATGCTAAAATAAGGTAATATAGTATCATAATGGGTTAATAATTGTACAAAAGATTACTAAGGACTCTTTGTACTTTTATGCTTAAATAATTAGAAGTATTATGGTGAAATGGGAAGGCGTAATGCCGGCTGTAACAACAAAGTTTAAGAGTGACGATACCTTGGATCTTGTTATGTTCGAAAAAAATATCAAAGCACAGATTGATGCCGGGGTACATGGTATTATCTTGGGAGGAACATTGGGTGAGGCCAGTACCTTGGAGCAAGATGAAAAAGAAACGTTGATCAAGAAATCCTTGGAACTGGCAGAAGGAAAAATTCCTGTAATAATGAATGTGGCGGAACAAAGTACCAAAGGTGCTATTGAAGCTGCCCAAAAAGCGGAGAAAGTTGGAGCGCATGGATTGATGTTGCTACCGCCAATGAGGTACAAAGCCACCGATTATGAAACAGTGGCCTATTTTAAGGCAGTGGCAAAAAGTACTTCGTTGCCCATCATGCTATATAACAACCCTGTTGATTACAAGATTGAGGTAACATTGGATATGCTGGAAGAGCTTATTGAATGTGAAAACATTGAAGCCATAAAAGAATCTACACGGGATATTACCAATGTTATCCGAATTCAGAATAAATTTGGGGATAGAGTAAAAGTGTTCACAGGCGTGGATACCCTTGGGTTGGAGAGCCTGGTCATTGGGGCAGTGGGTTGGGTTGCCGGTTTGGTTTGTGCCTTCCCAGCCGAAACCGTTGCCATATACGAATTGGTAAAGGCCGGCAGAATCCAAGAGGCGTTGAAGATATACAAATGGTTCATGCCGCTTTTGGAGCTGGACATTAGTCCACAATTGGTGCAGAACATAAAATTGGCAGAGGTTGCCACAGGAATTGGAACGGAACATGTACGCCCCCCAAGATTACCTTTGCAAGGAGCGGAGCGAAAGCGGGTGACCAAAGTTATTGAAGAAGCCATGAAAAATAGACCGGACCTTCCGGATTATAAAAACATAAATAGATAGGTATGATTACTGGTAAAAACTGTATTGGAGGAGAATTTAAGGCCGATGGATCGGTTCAGTTCCAAACGATAAACCCAAAGGAGAACGTACACAACCCAACGGTGTTTATTGAAGCTACAAAAGAAGAAATAATCAGTGCTGGTGAACTTGCCTGGAAGGCATTTAAAACATACAGAAGAATACCGGGGAAACATAGGGCGGAATTTCTGAATACCATTGCGGATGAGATCTTGGCCTTGGACCAGGAGCTTTTGGATATGTATATGTTGGAATCCGGATTGCCCGAGGGAAGGGCAATCGGAGAAAGGGGAAGAACCGTATTCCAATTGCGCTCGTTTGCGGAACTGGTATCCAACGATGATTGGCGGGAAAACACCTTTGATGCAGCTCAACCGGATAGAAAACCGATACCTAAGGTTGATTTGAGAAAAACCATGATCCCCTTGGGTCCCGTAGCTGTTTTCGGTGCCAGTAATTTTCCGTTGGCCTACTCCACGGCGGGAGGAGATACGGCAAGTGCCTTGGCCGCAGGTTGTCCAGTGATCGTAAAGGCACATCCCATGCATGCGGGTACCAATGAGTTGGTGGCCTCGGCCATTGTAAAAGCAGCTGAGAAAACGGGAATGCCCAAAGGTGTGTTTTCCAGTATTAACGGAAATGTGCAAGCCGGTATTGATTTAGTGAACCACCCAAAGGTAAAAGCAGTTGGTTTTACAGGTAGTATTGGGGGAGGGAGAGCACTTTTTGACCTTGCTGCCAAACGGGAAGAACCAATACCAGTTTTTGCCGAAATGGGAAGTATCAATCCAGTGGTCATGTCACCAAAAGCAATTTCCAAACGTGGAAGTGAATTGGCAAAGACCTATGCAGGTTCCATCACATTGGGCACAGGTCAGTTTTGTACCAACCCGGGACTTTTGTTAACGGTGAAAGGTGAAAGTACGGCGGCTTTTGTACAAGAGTTGGCCAAGGAAACCGTTGCCATAGCCCCACAGACCATGCTGCACCCTAACATTAAAAAAGGTTACGAGACCAAAGGGGGGGATGTTACCTCTCAAGATGGAGTTGAAGTTGTTGGAAAATATAAAGGTAATTTGGACGCAAATGAAGTGGCTTCGGTCATTGCCACTGTTTCAGGAGAGGCATTTTTGAAGAACCCGAAGATGCACCAAGAGGTTTTTGGGCCATTCTCCATAGTGGTACAATGTAAGGATGAAGAGGAATTGATCCAGATTATAGATGGATTGGAAGGTCAATTGACGGGAACGTTGATTGCTGAAGAGGACGATGATTTAAATCTTGCTGAGATTGTTGATTCCCTTCAAAATAGAGTGGGAAGAATCATTTATAATGGAGTGCCAACAGGCGTGGAAGTATGTCCGTCCATGCAGCACGGAGGACCTTATCCAGCATCCACGGATTCTAGATTTACCGCGGTGGGAACCCATTCCATCAAGCGTTGGGTCAGGCCAATAGCCTATCAATCTTTTCCAACGGAATTGTTACCGGGACATTTAAGAAAATAGCGAGTGGCCAGAAAAACATTTTTTTGCGTAGATGCCCATACCTGTGGAAACCCGGTGAGAGTAGTTGCTGGAGGAGGACCCAATTTGGTGGGCAGGGACATGAGTGAAAAACGTCAGCATTTTTTGAGGGAATACGATTGGATCAGAAGAGGGTTGATGTTTGAACCAAGAGGCCATGATATGATGAGTGGTAGTATTTTACTGCCCCCCCATGATCCAGAAAATGATTTTGCGATACTCTTTATCGAGACATCGGGTTGTTTGCCCATGTGTGGCCACGGAACAATTGGAACCATTACGGTCGCCATTGAAGAGGGTCTGATTGAACCCCGGGTACCTGGAAAAGTCCGTATGGAGGCCCCCGCAGGATTGGTGGAAATAGCATACGGTCAAACAGGGAAAAAGGTGGATTGGGTAAAGTTGGTGAACGTAAAATCGTATTTAGCTGCCGAAAATTTGACGATTGAATGCCCCGAACTCGGTGAGTTGACCTTTGATGTCGCCTACGGGGGGAATTTTTATGCCATTGTAGATCCGCAACCAAATTTTTCAGGGGTGCAAGATTTTACGGCCAGCCAGATAATTCAATTTTCACAAGTGGTTCGAAGGGCCATCAATGATAAATACCCCGACCTCTTTGTTCATCCAGAAAACCCGACAATTAGGGATGTAAGCCATATGATGTGGACGGGTGAACCATTAGATCCATCATCTTCCGGTAGAAATGCGGTGTTTTATGGAGAAAAGGCCATAGATCGTTCTCCTTGCGGAACCGGGACATCGGCAAGAATGGCGCAATTGTATGCCAAAGGAAAGTTGAAGTTGGGCGAATCCTTTGTTCATGAAAGTTTTATTGGCAGCACGTTTGTGGGCAAGGTGGAGGAGGAAACGGTTTTGGACGGAAAACTGGCCATTGTTCCCAGTATTCAAGGGTGGGCACAGGTAACGGGATACAACAATATCATTATAGATGATGATGACCCATATGCGCACGGGTTCCAGGTGATATAAAGCATACCAATAATGTTAATCTGGAAACGTGATAGTGTCGGTAATAAATTTTAGATCTGAAGATTTCCGGCCAATTGCTTTAAAATTATTTCGGAGACCTTAGCTTGATATTTGGCATTACTGTTGCGAACCCTGGCATTGATATAATTTAACTGCGCTGTACGGAACTCTATGGTGGGTATTATCCCGATCCGGTATTTTTCAACCGTAATATCGAGGTTTTCTTTTGCTATCAATTCATTTTTTTCTTCCAGCTCCATTAGGCTAATGTTGGTCAAATATGTCTGATAGGTGGTGTTCACCAAAGAAGTCAAAGCTTGCTTTTGTTCCTCAATGGCGATATCAGCATTTTCCAGGGCAATCTTGCTCATTTTTTCATTTCTGTTCTGGTTAAACCCATCAAAAAGATTCAATGATGCCCCAAAACCATAGCTAAACCCATTGGAATTGGAGCTTGTGGTAAAGCCCAAGCTGGATTCGGAACGGCCCACATCGTAGCCGGTGGTAACATAAATGGATGGGTAGCGGTCCGCCTTGATTTGTTTAAGTGCCAGTTCACTGATTCTTTTATTGATTTTTTCTGCCTGTAATTGTGGATTTTCCTCAATGACCTTGTTCTCGAGCTCTTCAAGGTTGAGGTTTTGGTCGACAAAAATTTCAGGTATAACTTTAAAGTCAATTTTCAGGTCTCTTGCCAGTTGCTCGTTCAAAAGTATTTTGGTGTTTTTGAACAGTTCTTGTTGGCGCTGCATTTCTGTTTTGTCCGTATTAAGGTCAACTTGGGCATTCAACACTTCCAATTTGGAGGCTTTTCCAATAATAAACCTGTTTTGGGCCAATTCGACCCGCTGTTCACTGATAAGTAGTGTACTATCGAGTGCCGCCAATTGTTGTTGTTGCTGAACTAGGTTGTAGTACGTTGTCATTACCTCGCCAACCTTGCTCAATATTGTCTGTTTTAGTTCAGCTTCCCCTAGTTTTTTTATCTCTTTAAGTTGTTCGTGTTTGGCGAACATCTTTAGGCCATCAAAAATTGTCCATTCCAGGGCAACACCATAGTCCAAACTATTGTTTTTGGCGTTATCTTGTTCAACTTCTGTTCCATCCGACCGAACTTGGGAGAGGTTTTGGACACTGTTGTCATCCTGAAGGGTAAGATCGATTTGGGGCAACATTCCAGCTTGGCCTGCACTAACCCCTGTTTCGTCAATTCTTAGTTCATTTCGGGCGGTTTTTATTTGGTAGTTGTTTTCCAGGGCAATCTTTACCGCTTCCTCAACAGTTAAAATTTCTTGGGCGTTTCCGCAAACAAAACTCCCTAAAATTAAGAGCAACAGGCTTATTTGATTTTTCATGTCCATACTATGATAATTCGAGTGTTTTGAATTCTGGTCGTTGGACTTTCTTTTTTGACCACATTAAATAAAGTGCGGGTATCACAAATAGTGTCAAAACCAAAGAGAACATGGTCCCACCAATGATCACAACTCCCATACCTGTTCTACTTGCAGATGCCGCGCCAAGCGATAGGGCTATGGGCAGGGCACCCAATGCCACGGTAAGACTGGTCATTAAAATGGGGCGCAGTCTGGAAACGGAAGCTTGCATGATGGCCTCCATTTTAGTGATGTTCTCATTTTCTTCCTGCAATTGATTTGCAAATTCTACGATCAAAATCCCGTTTTTGGTTACAAGGCCTATGAGCATAATGGTACCGATCTGACTGAATATATTCCAGGTTTCACCAAAAAGCCATAAGGAAAACATGGCTCCCGCGACGGCCAATGGAACGGTCAGGATTATTATGAACGGGTCGATAAAACTTTCAAATTGGGCGGCCAATATCAAAAATATGAGCACAAAGGCAAGTCCGAATGCAAAAGCTGTATTGGAACTGCTTTCCACAAAGTCCCTGGATTCCCCGCCCAGGTCAGTGGTGAAACTCTCGTCCAATACTTTTTCCTTTATGGCATTCATTGCCTCTATACCATCTCCCATACTTTGTCCGGGTGCCAAGCTTGCGGATACTGTGGCGGACATATATCGATTGTTGTGAAACAATTGTGGTGGGCTACTGTGTTCTTCAGTGGTGACCAAATTGTCCAATTGTATAAGTTGTCCTTTGTTGTTTTTCACAAATATGGAGGTAAGGTCCATCGGTTCATCCCTATCTTTCTTGTCGAATTGGCCGATTACTTGATACTGCTTGCCGTTCATTAAAAAATAGCCGAAACGTTGCCCACTTAGGGACAATTGTAATGTCTGGGCCACATCCCTTACCGAAACCCCAAGACTTTCTGCTTTTTCACGGTCGATGGAAACATAAATTTCGGGTTTGTTGAATTTAAGGTTCACGTCCACAAATGAAAAAGTTGGGTCTTTTTCGGCAAGTGCCATGAATTCGGGTATTTTTTCTTCAAGTTTTTCAAAATTCTTGGCTTGAATTATGAATTGCAGGGGAGCCCCGCCCCTTTTGTTTACGGATATTGTGGGTCTTTGGAAGACACTTGCCTTTCCACCCACATAGCTTTTTGCCCATGTCCCAAAATCTTGGGCGATTTCGGCCTGTGTGCGCTCCCTTTCACTGGGGTCGTTCAATATGATACTGGCCCTTCCGCTATTTACGGATGAACTGCCAAATCCGGGAGAGGTGATTATCAGCCCAACTTTTGTTTCTGGAATGGAATCCAGAACAAGGTCGGTTATTTGTTCCATGTACCTTTCCATATATTCGTAGGAAGAACCTTCTGGAGCATTTACCACTAGTCTAACATAGCTTCGGTCATCATAGGGGGCAGTTTCTTTTTGAAGTAGGGTATAGAACAGTATTATGGCACCAATACAACCAAACAAAATGGGGATGCTGAGCCACTTTTTGGCTATGAAACGTTTAAGATTTTGTTCATAGGCTTCGTTCATTCTTGAAAAGAACTTTTCGGTGGCATGATAAAATTTGGATTGTTTTTGTTTTCCAGGTTTTATAAGATATGCATTCAGCATCGGTGTTAGGGATAGCGATACAAATGCCGATACCAATACAGCTGAACTGAGAACAACCCCGAATTCCCTAAAAAGTCTGCCCACAAATCCTTCCAAGAAGATAATGGGGAGGAAAACCGCCGCCAGTGTCACGGAAATGGATATTACGGCAAAGAAGATTTCTTTGGATCCTTTGATGGCAGCTTCGATGGGGCTCATGCCTTCTTCCACCTTTTTATAAATATTTTCTGTTACCACGATACCATCATCCACCACTAGTCCTGTAGCCAACACAATGGCCAAAAGGGTAAGCACATTTATGGAAAACCCGAACATCCACATAATAAAGAATGTGGCAATCAGGGAAACGGGAATATCGATCAAGGGACGTAGCGCCATGGACCAGTTTCTAAAGAACAGGTAGATGACCAGTATGACCAATATTATGGATATCAATAAGGTTTCGGCCACCTCTTTGATGGCTTTCCTGACAAAAATGGTGTCATCTACAACAATGTTCAATTTAAAACCTTCGGGCAAATCCTTTTTAAGTTGCTCATACTCCTCATAGAAAGCATCGGCAATTTCCAAATAGTTGGTTCCTGGTTGGGGAATAATAGCTGTTGCGACCATGGGTTGACCAAGATTGGTCATCTTGGTTTCCATATTTTCGGCTTCCAGAGAGGCGTTTCCAATATCCCTTAAATGCACCAATTTTTCTCCATCGGCCATTATGACGATATTGTTGAATTCTTCTTCTGTATTAAGGTTGCCTATTGTTTTTACAGTGAGTTCTGTATTGTCCCCCGTTAATTTGCCCGATGGCAGCTCTATATTCTGCGCTAGAAGTGCATTTCGGACATCGGAAACCGTTAGTCCATAAGAAGCAAGTCGGACCGGGTCTATCCAAAGTCTCATGGCATATCTTCGCTGCCCCCAAATTTGGATGCTGCTCACCCCGGGTATTGTTTCCAATCGTTGGGCGATTACATTTTCTGCATAATCGGACAATTCCAGAATGTTTTTGTTGTCACTCTCAATGGTCATCGATAGGATCCTTTCTGCATTGGAATCTGATTTTGAAACCACCGGGGCAGCATCAAGGTCTTCCGGAAGACTTCTAACAGCTTGTGAAACCTTGTCCCTTACATCGTTGGCAGCCTCTTCCAAGTCTTTATCCAGATTAAATTCAATGCTGATGGAACTGGATCCTTGTACACTGGAAGAGCTTATATTACGGATTCCATCTATGGAGTTAATGGCCTTTTCCAATGGTTCTGTGATCTGTGACTCGATGATATCGGCATTTGCACCTGAATAGTTGGTGCGAACGGATACTTGGGCAGGGTCAATGGAGGGATATTCACGTATTCCCAAAAAGGTATAGCCAATTGCTCCAAAAAGTACGATTGCAATGTTCATTACAATTGCAAGTACCGGTCTTTTAATGCTTAACGTGGATAAATTCATTATTCTGTGGTGAGGGTTCTGGCTTCTTCGAGTTTAACATCAATAGGGCTGCCGTCCTGTATGGCCATTACACCATAGGTTATAACGGTGTCACCTGCTTTTAAACCAGAAATGACCCTTACGGAGCTTCCTGTTCTAGATCCTGTTTGCACATCGACCTCTTTGGCCTTTCCATTTTGTGAAATAAACACCCTTTTGCCATTTTGTACCGGAATCAAAGATTCTGAAGGGACCAAAAGGGCATCGTTTATGGTTTCCAGTGGCAGTATCACATTGGCAAAACCACCGGGGTATAGGTTTTTTTCCCTATTGTCCATAATGGCACGAACCCTGAGCGTTCGGGTCGATACCTCAATTTCTGGGTCAATCGCATATATGGTAGCCTCGTACAGTTCATCCGAGTCAGATGTGGTAAAGTTCAACACGGTCCCTACATGGACTTGTGGGGCATATTTTTCAGGAACGGAGAACGTGATTTTTAAATCCTCTGTATTTACGAGTTTGGCAATCACTGTGGATGGTGTTACGTATGTTCCCTTGGAAATCGACCGTAGTCCGATAGTGCCGGAAAAAGGAGCTTTTAACACGGTTTTGGACAATTGGGCCGCAATCAATTCCGCTTCGGCGTTGGCCGATTGAAAATCCGCACTGGCAATATCGTACTCTTCTTGGCTTATAGCTTGTTTTTCGAGCAACAGTTTGGCTCTTCTTTCATTTTCGGACGCCAATTTTTTGGCGGTAAGCGCTTTGGATAGTTGTGCGCGCAGCTCAATATCATTTACCCTGACCAATACTTGACCTTCGGAGACCTTACTGCCCTCTTTGAAATTAATGCTTTCCACTACGCCGGGAATTTCACTTCGGATCTCTATCTGTTCATCAGGTTCCAATGAGCCGGAAATGGAAATATTGTCCTTGAAAATTTGGGGTTTTAAAACGATACCTGAGACCGGGATAATTCTGGGGGCAGAATTTACCGACTTGCGGATTTCGGAATTGGATTTGATTCTATAGATAATCAGTGCCCCTATGCCTACAATCAATAGGGTGTAAACAATATGCTTTGTTTTCATTTTGGTTTGGTGGTTGAAGGGTCTGCTTTTATATATAAGCAGACACTATTCAAATATAAAGCTAGTCTAATATTCAATGAAAACGGAAGCCCTATTTTTAACATAACAATCCCTCAAACGTACATATGGTAGGGGTTAACAACACTTTAATAGGTGTGAAAGTTGAATTAGTGGGGTTATTTTGTTAAATTTTAGCGAATTGCAAGGTTGACCAATATCATTTTTTGCCAACTTACTTGAACATATCTTTGAGAAAAGCGAGACGGATATGAAAACCATATTGATTCCTACGGATTTTTCTACAAATGCCCTACATGCCCTACAATATGCACAACAACTATTTAAGTGTGAACGGGCTTGTTTTTTTGTATTGCATGCCTATGCAGATGAAGTCTATGGACAATATAAAACTGTGGAAAAGGAAGAAATAGAAAAACGGAAGCAGGCAAAAAAGGAAGAAACGGAGAAAAAACTGGATAAATTGGTGGACAGTGTAATCGGGGAACCACCAAATCCGTTGCATAATTTTGAGACTGTAGCATGTTTTGATAACCTTGTGGATGGAGTAAATGACTTTGTTGATGAAATGAACATTGATGTGGTGATCATGGGGACCAAAGGGGAGACCAGTAACCACAAAACCACATTTGGCAGTTATACCATAGAAATTTTCAAATATGTAAAATGTCCGGTACTCGCCATACCTGAAGGTTTTGAGTACAGACAACCCAAGGCCATCCTTTTCCCCACGGATTATTTGCTTCCCTATAAACGAAGAGAACTAAGGCTTTTGGGAGACTTAGCCGGCAAATTCAAATCCAAGATATATTGTTTGTACATCACCGACTTTGACGAACTGAGTCCAAGACAAGAGGACAATAAACTTTTTTTGAAAGAAACCCTGTCCAAGTCCTATCTATACTTTGAGACAACCCCTGTTAGGAACAAAGCGGAGGTCATTATGGAACATATAGAGGAGAAAGAAGCGGGAATGCTGGTAATGATGAATTCGAGACACTCCTTTTTTGAAGATCTGCTCTATAGGTCAACAGTGGATCTACTTGGCCTGAAGATTAAAATACCATTTATGGTGATGCAGAACATAAAACGGTAAACGATGAAAAAGAAACGAATAGTATTGCCCACGGATTTTTCCAATAATTCATGGAATGCCATTGCCTATGCCTTGATGGTTTTCAAAGACGTGCCCTGTGATTTCTTTCTTCTGAATTCTTATCAGGTTGGTGCCTCCGGCCTATCGACCAAAATGGCGGGGGCCAATGATACCCGTTTGTATAATTTGATCAAAGAGCAATCCGAACGCGAACTGAATCGGGAATTGAAAAAAATACAGGACATGGACAAGAATCCCGAGCATAAATTTATCACGCGCTCTGTTTCGGGTACACTTGTCAATGCCATTGGAAAAACAGTATATAAAGAGGAAATAGATTATATTATAATGGGCACCAAGGGATCTTCTGGTTTAAAAGAAGTTTTCATGGGAAGCAATACCTATAAAGTAATCAAGGAAATTGATTTTTGCCCTGTTATAGCCGTTCCCGATGATTACCGGCCAGATGGAAAAATTGATTCCATATTATTGGCAACAGGATATGAGCATCTGTTTGAAAATTACGAACTAAAACCGATTTTGAACTTTACCGAACACTTCGATGCCAAGTTGTGGGTCACCCATGTGGGCAGTTTGGATGATCTTACCCCTGAGCAAAAAGCCGCTAAACTTGCCTTGGAAAAACGATTGAAATCCGTTGATTATGAGTTTGTCGAAGTGGAAAAAGAAACCTCGATCAACCAAACTATCCAAAAAATCGTTGACATGGACAGAACCATCGACATGGTAGTAATGATCGATCAAGACCATTCTTTCTTTGAAAGATTGACACGCGAACCCGTTATCAAAAAAGTGACCTTTAATACTACGGTGCCTTTTTTGGTCATTCACTTATTTGAATAAAAAGAAGCAAAGGTTCATAAGAACGACTTTGCCAGTTGCACTATTTCTGCTTTTTGGAGTACACCGGATTTTCTCCAGAGTTGCTCACCATTTTTAAAGAATATCAATGTGGGCACACCTCTAACTTGATAAGTGTTGGCTAGGTTCGGGTTCTTGTCAACATCTATTTTTACAATTTTTAAAGAATCGCCCATTTCATCTTTTACCTGTTTTAAAATAGGCGCCAACATTTTACAGGGGCCACACCACTCTGCGGAAAAATCGATCAGTGTCAATTGGTCACTGTTGATCAAAGCTGCAAAATTTCCTTTCATTGTTTCTAAAGATTAGATGCTGCAATTTATAAAACCCCGCTTTTTTTTAAAGTGACTTATGTCACCTTAGGACCGGGCACCTTTGTACAATATCCAAAATAGCTTCGGAACAATTCTTTTTTTATCTTTAATCACTTCACAACTGGACAAACTACATCGCACATGTATACAAAAATATCAGGATTGATGATTGCGCTATTGGTATTGGTCTCTTGTAAGAACGAGAAGAAACCCAATGAGAACGAACTTTGGCGCACAAAAAAAGCAGCATTGGAAAATGCTACCCATAATGAACTATTGGACGTTGAGAAAGAGCAGGGGTGGGAGTTGCTGTTTGACGGAAAGACCCTGGATGGATGGCATTTGTACAATAATCCCGATGCCGATTCGGTTTGGGAGGTGGTCAATGGTGAACTACACAGCAATACCAACGATGAATCTTTGACGGCTGGTGACCTCGTTACCGATAAGTCGTATTCCAATTATGAGCTTTCGTTGGAATGGAGGATAGTTGGAAATGGGAACAGTGGGATTTTTATCAATGTACAGGAATTGCCCGATGTGCCAACTGCATGGCAAAGTGGCCCGGAATATCAGATTTTGGGTGCGGACCATATGGATTATGATGTTCCTGAAAAACGCCCTGGATGCCTCTATATTTTCTCGCCCCAACTAAATAAGGTTGAGATAAAACAGGGTGAGTGGAACAAAACACGGATAAAACAAGTGGATGGTAAAATAGAGTTTTACCTAAATGGTGTTCTCACCGCAGAGGAAGATTTGGGTTCGCCCGAATGGAAAAAAAAGATAGCGGAGACCCATTTTTCCAAATATCCCGAATTCGGAAAGACCATTGAAGGCAAAATAGCATTACAATACTGGTATTTTGAGACATGGTTCCGTAACATAAAGATTAGGGAGTTGTAACCATATTATCGAATACTAAAAAAGGAGCGAAGCTATACAACTGTTTTTGTAGGGAATTTGGATACAGGGGACAACAAGAACCACAAAAGATAAATTTACACTACCTTGTATAAATGGGTCAAGTCCATGGGCTTGCTAGTTTTTCCATGTTCATCGTTTTAGGTTTTAGATGGTGCTGAATGGTCATTTTTATTGAAAATCTGGCTGGTCTTATTTTTTATGATTGTTCAAATTCATTCCAACCAAGGTAGTGGACGAGTCTTTTTTTTGATGAAACCTACTATTTTATTTTCTTTTTTATCTCGTAAAATGGTGATAGAAAGTAAGCAGTATATTGATTGTTTCCTTGTGAAAAACATAAAAACAAACCATATCCCGATATTATTTTACAATAAAATATTCTTTTTTTGTCTATAAAACACAAAAATGCTACTTATACAGGATACAAGCTTAGGATAACTACACAAAAGACCCAAACGTATGCAAAAAAATGGAGGGCCAGAGCCAATTTTGAAAGCTAATGAAAGTAGGATATTGGGTGTGCCTGAAGATAAAAGCGAGAGGCGTGAAGTGTTTGTGATCAGAAACACTGAAAACAAGCTTTGGGACAATCTAAAAAAAGGAGATCAAAGCGCTCTGGGCGATCTTTACAACTTGCATATAGATAGTCTTTTTGAATATGGGATCTCCCATACGCAAGACAGGAACTACGTCATGGACTGTATTCATGATTTATTTCTGGACCTTTATAAGTACAGGAAAAACGTGGCGGTTCATGATGATGGAAAGTATTATCTGTTCAAGTGCTTAAAAAGAAAACTCAATAGGAAATATAAAAGTCGTGAGGTTAATTTGACCAAGGACAGTGAATTTATGGTGACCGGAAGTTTAATGCACCATATAAAATCTCACGAAGACGCGATTATAAGGGCAGAGCGAAGATCTGAAAAACAAGAGAAACTTTCTGTTGTTTTGGAAAAACTCACCAAAAAACAAAAGACCGGTATTTTTCTTCGATTCAACCAAGAAAAAAGTTATGAGGAGATATCCGAAATCATGGGGATCTCCATACCTACTGCTAGAACTTTGATATACAGGGCGCTTAAGGTACTGCGCTCTTGAGAAAAAAAGCCCATTATGTGTCTATAAAACCATAAAGGTGCGCTTTACATAACATAAACTAAGACAAAAGAATCCCAAATTAAAAATTGGTCAACAAAAGGAATGAAAGATAAAAAGTCACATAAAAAAATTAAACATCTGCCAATCACCTCATCAGAAAAAAGAGAGTTGGAAGACAGGATTTTTTCTTCCATAAAGGCGTACAAACTAAGAAGGAGGATTCGTTTAATTGGTTCGATTGCGGCATCCATTGTTTTTATGTGCGGCTTGGGAATTTTTATATACCAAACGCCAAGTGAGCAGGAATCCATTTTGGATTATGTAAACACCAATGTGGAGCATGAAGAGGCCATGTCGGACAAGGTCACCCTGATTTTGGGTAAGGAGAACGAGATAAAGATAGATGAGGAAACCGATGTGGTAAGCTATTCGAAATCAGGGCAAAATATTAATGTGGGCTCGGTAAAAACCATTAATCAAAGTGCAATAATCGAGGACCGGCCCATATACAATACGTTGCTGGTCCCTTATGGTAAAAAGATAAAGACTCAACTTTCCGATGGTACTTTGGTATGGTTGAACTCTGGTTCCAAACTGATCTACCCCGCAGTTTTTAAAGGAAACAAAAGGGAGGTTTATATTGAAGGGGAAGCTATTTTCGATGTTGCCCACAACAAGGACAAACCATTTTATGTACTGTCCGAAAACCAACAGATCAAAGTATTGGGTACAGTCTTCGGCATTACGAATTATGTAGATGAAGGAGAGATCAGTACGGTGCTGGAAAGTGGTAGCGTTGAAATTAGATATAGCGATGGCGCCAATTCAAAACATCCGATGGAGAAATTTAGGATAACCCCGGGAACAAAGGCCAGCTATGATAAACAGACAAAGAGCATCATGTCGGAAAAAGTGGATGTGAGTTCCTATTTTGCTTGGAGAGAAGGATATATGTTCTTTAAAAATGATGGACTGCGCCAGATCATGAACAGAATAGCGAGGTATTACAACGTTAAAATGGTGCTGCCGGAAGATATTTCCGAAACCGAAACATACTCTGGATATTTAAACCTGAACGATGGTTTGGACAAAGTGATGCAAAGTATTAAGGAAAGTACCAATGTAAATTATCAAATAAGTGAAAATGAAATAATAATCAATTAAACCCTTAGCCCTTTTATGAAGTAAATTTTTTGAGTTAGTGAAAAGCCAGAAGATGCTGCAACATCTTCTGGCAATTAAAACAACATCGCTGTAGAACAGCAACATTAAATAACCAAAACAAAAGTATGAAAAATACCTTTAGCTCAGCTGTACTGACAATTATGAGAATTTTTTTATTGTTTATTGGTATCGGACTATCGTCGGTGTATGGTAATTATGCACGGGCGCAGAACGAAATACAGATAAATGTAAAGAACGTCTCCGTAGAAGAATTTTTTGATGAAATTCAAAGCAAAAGTGATTACGTCTTTTTTTACAAAGACGATGTGCTACAAAGCAAAAAGAAAATATCGTTAAAGTATGCCAAAGCAAAATTGCCAGCCATTTTGGAAAAGGCATTTGCTGGAACTTCACTTACCTATTCTATTATAGGGAAACAAATTATCGTAAAAGTATCAGAGGAATCCAAAGGGAAAGATGACGAAACCACGGACATCACGGTCCCCTTTCAAAAATCAGTGTCAGGAACAGTTACCGACGATGCTGGAGCGCCTTTGCCCGGCGTCAATGTAATTGTGGATGGAACATCCCAGGGAACACAGACCGATTTTGATGGTAACTATGTCGTTAATGTTGAAGAGGGGGACGTTCTGGTGTTCTCCTATATAGGTATGGTCACCCAACGTATCCCCGTGGGGGACAAAAGTCAGATCAATGTGGTGATGAAGGAAGATGTTGCTTCCTTGGATGAAGTGGTCGTTGTGGCTTATGGTACCCAAACAAAAGAATCCGTCACCGGTTCTGTCGGTGTTGTTAAAAGCGCAGAGCTTGAACAAGTTCCAACTTCTACCTTTGAGCAATCGTTACGAGGAAATGTAGCGGGTTTACAGGCTTCCGCATCGGATGGTGCCCCAGGATCGAACACGCAAATAAGAATTAGGGGGATTGGGTCCATCAATGCATCCAGTGAACCTTTGTACGTTATTGATGGTATTCCACTGCAATCCGGAAGTCTTGCACTGAACGATAACGACGGGGCCAGCTCCAATGTTATGTCGACCATTAACCCAAACGATATAGAAAGCATCAGTGTATTGAAAGATGCAGCCTCCACTGCGATATATGGATCTAGAGGGGCAAACGGGGTAATCCTGATAACAACCAAAAAAGGTAAATCAGGTAAAGCTACAATCGAATTAAAAACACTCACAGGGTTCAATTCCCAAGCATCCAAAGACATATTGAAACCATTGAATGCCGCACAGTACAAAGAACTGTTCATTGAAGGATATGTGAACCAAGGAGATACCTATGAAGAGGCATTGGCACGATTGAATTCCAGGTTCACCCAGCAGATAGATCCATCGACAGGAGAACCAACGGATACCAACTGGCTGGATGCCATCACACGTACCGGGGTTACGCAGAGCTATGACCTTAGTGTAAGTGGTGCCACGGACAGGGTCAAGTATTTTATGTCCGCTGGCTATATGGACCAAGAAGGGTATATCATTGGTTATGGATTCAAAAGGTTCAGTACCCGTGCCAATTTGGAATATAAGGCAAGTGATTACCTGACCATTTCCAATAACATAACCATTTCGGATATTAAATCCAGTACGGCACCCGATGGGGGTTCCTGGAACAACCCGTTTAAGAATACCTTGGAACTGTCCCCACTTATTCCAATTTATGATGAGGAGGGGGAGTACAATGCAGAACACATAAATTATTTCCCTATCGGAAGTAATCCCGTTGGTAGTTTGAGCGGGGATGATACTTGGGAGACCAAAACCAACCGGATTATAGACAACTTTGCGGTTTCTGTGACCCCTATCAAAAACTTGGTTTTTAGATCTCAATGGAACTTTGATTTGATAGACATTGATGAGAGCCAATATGATAACCGCCGATATGGATCTGGATATGATTACAACGGTTATGCCTATGAAGGAACAGTGTCCAGTAAAACATGGGTAGGTACCCAAACGGTCAACTATAACTTTACCTTGAACGATGACCACTATTTTAGTTTTCTTGGTGGTTATGAGGCACAACAGACCATTAAGGAAAGTAGTTGGGCATCGGGAACAAACTTCCCGAACGACATAGTAAAGACCTTGAGCAGTGCTTCTTCCGAATTTACTGTGGGCGGAACCAAGTCGGAATATACCTTTAATTCCATGTTCCTTAGAGCCAACTATAATTATGCCAGCAAGTATTATCTTTCTGGTAGTATTAGGCGAGATGGTTCTTCAAGATTTGGTGAGAACAATAGATTTGGTACGTTCTATTCGGTAGGGGTTAGCTGGAACATAAACAAAGAGGCCCTGTTTGATGATCTAACATTTATAGATATCCTTAAGTTAAGAAGTTCGTATGGTGTGACCGGTAATGCGGCAATCGGGAACTTTGCTTCCTTGGGATTGTATACCTACGGTGAGGATTACAATGGTTCACCAGGGGGAAGCCCTTTACAGTTGGAAAACTCGGATTTGACATGGGAAACCCAAGATAATTTCAATGTGGGGTTGGATTTCGGTTTCTTTAATCGAATCAATGGTACGGTGGAATACTTCAAAAGAGTTTCATCTGATTTGATTTTGGATGTTCCGATTTCCCGTACGACCGGATTTACCGAATTGACCCAAAATTATGGTGAGATGACCAACTCGGGATTGGAAATTTCCTTGAATGGGGACATCATCAACAAAAAAGATTTTAGATGGAGTCTAGGTTTTAACACCACCTTCCTGAAAAATAGAATTACCCAATTGGATGAAGACTATACCGATGGGGCATACAGAAGACAGGTAGGAGAGGATTTTCAATCTTTTTACCTGTATGACTGGGCCGGTGTGGACCAGACCAACGGTGACCCACAATGGTACACCGACGAGACCAGGACCACCATTACCAACGATATTGGTGAGGCAGAGCGTTTTCTGGTGGGCAAATCCGCAACACCGGATTTTTATGGAGGGTTCAACACCCTTGTATCCTATAAAGGACTTAGTTTGAGCGCCAACTTCATGTACTCTTATGGCAACTACTTGTTTGATAGTAGGGCAAGGGGATCATTAGGCGATGGAAGGTTGACACCCAGAAGTACCGCAACTTATTTGTTCGAGAACCGATGGGTTCCTGGAAAGACCGATGCCCTGTTCCCTAAATTCGTTTGGGGAGGACAATCAGGTAGTAACGAAGCAAACCAGTCAAGATGGCTGTACGATGGAAGTTATATCCGATTGAAGGATTTGACGGTAGCCTACAATTTTCCAGAGTCGGTGACTTCATTGTTCCATCTCAACGCTTTGAGGTTGTACGCAAGGGGAACCAATATCCTGACCTTCACCAAACACAAAGATTTGTATATAGATCCTGAACAAGCTATAAATGGGAGCTATGTTGGAACAACTCCAGCAATGAAAACAATTTCTTTAGGCTTAGATATCAAACTATAACTTAAAAAAAAGACTAATGAAAACTTATAATAAAATCACATTATTGATTGTGATGGGACTCTTCTTGTCATGTTCAGAATCATTTTTAGAGGTTAGCCCACAGAGTTCCGTTTCAAATGAAGATGCTTTGACGAGCTTGGAAGATCTGGAGACTTCGATTACTGGGGTATACGATGAATTTCAAAGTGCCTATTACTATGGAAGATATATGTTCTTGATCCCAGATGTAATGGCGGATGATGTCAAACAGAACGAACAGGCCAACAGGGTGGTGGATTATGCGCAGCATGTACAAAGTGTTTCCGATGCCCAGGCCAGTGCTTTATGGACAGGTTTGTACTATTCCAATAATGCCCTTAACAATATTATCAATTCGGATATTGAGGTGACTGCCGCATCCCAAGATGAAAAAGACCATATTATGGGAGAGGCCTATGCCCTTAGGGGAATGATTTATTTTGATTTGGTACGCCTTTTTGCCAATCATTATACGTACACTTCCGATGCGAGTCATTTGGGCGTTCCGATTATACTCGATTTTGATTATACCATAGAACCCACTAGGAATACGGTGGCAGAGGTGTATGATCAGATTATTTCGGATATGACCACGGCCTTGACCCTGATTGGTGATACTTCAAGGTCTGGCGACTCCAGTACCCTTTCCGCTATAGCTGTTAAAGCATTGTTGGCCAGGGTGTACCTATATATGGAAGATTGGGAAAATGCCGAAGCCATGGCGACGGAAGTTATTGAAACAGGTGGGTTTAGTTTGATTGAAAATGCTGATTATTTGACCTTGTGGTCTCAGGACAATACATCCGAATCGATATTTGAAATATCACAGACCGAGCCGGATAACCAAGGAGGGAACAACTTGGGTGCCATGTATGTGGTGGATGGATATGGAGATTATCTGCCTTCCAATGACGTCATATCACTTTATGACCCGAATGATGCCAGATTGCAGATCTTCATTGAAGATGAGCTGTTGGCCGGTGACTATGCACCATATAGGATGAACAAATATCCCGATGTACTTGGGTACGATAACATAAAAGTGATGCGTCTTGCCGAAATTTACCTGATCAGGGCAGAAGCAAGAGCTCAAATAGGCACCAATATTACCGGGGCCCAAGAAGACTTGAACAAGGTTCGCCAAAGGGCACTTCCCTCTGCACCCGATGTTACTGCCACTGGTGAGGCACTGATAGAGGAAATATTACTTGAAAGAAGGTTGGAACTATGTTTTGAGGGGCAAAGGCTTTGGGATTTGATGAGGTACAAGAAGGATATAGTAAGAAACCAATGTACCGCTAGTATTTGCTATATACCCTATGGTGATGATACCAATATATTGCCGATACCACAGAACGAAACGGATGTTAATCCAAACATAGAACAGAACCCAGGTTATTAATAGTTGTTGCGATACCTGTAACCTCCGGATAAAGGAGGGTGTTTGTAAAATTATATACATTGGAGAAGCATCAGATTGATGGGTTCCCCCTCTCCAATGTATTTTAATTTATGTTAATTTTATTGATAATAAATTGTCATTCAATATAAACGCTGATTATTTTGAACAAAAACAGAAGAAACATTGCTAAAATGTTATCTCTTGGAGCCGTATTTCCAAGCCAGATGGCATACTCTTTTTCATCCATTATGGAGTCCATACCTAAAAATGTAGGGAAGCCACAAGACATTGGGAGTGTCAACCCACTAAGAAACATCGAAGAACTATATAAAAAGGCAATTGTCGTTGACGGATTGATCATTTCCCGAAACTGGAATGAGGATTCTTTTAAGGCCCTTGCCGAATCGGGCTATACGGGATTCAATGCATCCGTTGACTCTGGAAATTTGGAGAAAGGACTGAGGAACTTGAACGAATGGCAAACCATCATAAAGGAAAACCCTGACCGATTGATCTTGGCCACAAGTGCCGATGACTATAACCGGGCCAAAAAGGAAGGGAAAGTAGCCGTGATGCTCGGTTTTCAAAACTCTACGATGGTGGGTAGATCCATCAAAAATTTGGATACGCTGTACGATGCAGGAATGCGCTGGATGCAGTTGACCTACAATGAGCGAAACTATTTGGGGGACGGAAGTACGGAACGTACAAATTGTGGCCTGTCCGATTTTGGTATAGAGGTCGTTGAACGTATGAACGAGCTGGGCATTATCGTTGACCTATCGCACTGTGGAAAAGAGACCACCAATGATGGCATAGCGTACAGTAAAGCACCGGTCTCCATAAACCACTCCATGTGCGAGGCATTGCACAAAAACCATCCCCGGGCCAAAACGGACGAGCAGATCAAGGCCATGGCCGATAAGGGTGGTATTATCGGTATTATTTGTCTGGGCTATATGATCGGTCCGAACCTTGGAACGGATACGACCTTGGAAACCTATGTGGACCATATCGACCATGCGGTCAAGATCGGAGGTATCGATCATGTAGGGCTTGCATCGGATTTTGCCATCCAGGGTCTGGAGGCTAGTGGGGCCACGCGCGAAAATTGGTACGTACCCAGGTTGACACGTTTTAAGCCATCCTATAAGGTACAGTGGCCGCCATGGATCCCCGAGCTCGATAAACCGGATCGATATTTACAGGTGGCCAAGGTATTGGACAAAAGAGGATATAGTACCGGGGATATCGAAAAAATATTAGGCCTGAACTGGCTTCGGTTCTACAAAGAGACCTTAAAGCCTTGATGGTTCTTCGGGCTTTATCGAATACATTTTTAACGTACCATATTTTTTAATATCTATCTATGAAATATCCTGTTGGAATAATTGTTTTGGCGGTAAGCCTGCTGTTCTCGTGTAAAGAAACAAAAGAGCAGGACAAAATTGTTTACGATGTGGTGTTCCGGGAAAGTTTGGCGGGCACATATCAGAAATGGCAAACATCGGACAATAGTTATAAATATTACTACACCTATACCGATAGAGGCCGCGGACCGGAATATAACGAGGAAATATCGCTTAGCGACGAAAATTTCATTACCGCCCAGACCGTAAAAGGCAACAATTATTCCAAGGTGGCCATAGATGAAAGTTTTTTGGTGGCCGATGGGACGGCAACCATCAATAATATGTTCGGTACCTCCAAGGATGATTTTAAGGGAGACCAACTTTATTTTCGTTTTGATGGTTCCCCCGCGGTATATGAAATTCTTGCCCAGCTTGCGCTGAACTCAAAAACAGGGAAAGTGGCATTGTATCCGAAGGGCGAGGCGGAGTTGACAAAAAAAACACCGTTAAAACTATCCAATGGGGCTGCGCTTGACCTACTTATCATGAAGGGGTTGGACCTTAATCCGACCTATATCTGGATGCAAGGGGACCGGATGGTGTGTAAAATAGCCGGAAACCTCCACATTGTCAGAAAGGACTTTAGTGATTTTCGGTTGGAGATGAAGAAGATTCAGGATTCCATAGAGGACCAAGGTCTTATGGAAGTCGCTAAAGACCTTACCCATGCCATGGATAAGATGGTCGTTAAAAATGTAAACGTATTCACCAAAGAAGGGTCGTTGCTGTTGAACCAAGATGTTTTCGTGGACGGCGAAACCATTGAGGCGATCGTGCCAACGGGCCAAAAAACTATTTCCGGGGATATAGAGGTCGTAGATGGCACGGACAAGACGCTAATGCCCGGTATGTTCGATATGCATACGCATAATTCGAAGTTCAGGGGGCTATTGTATCTGGCCGGAGGGGTGACCTCGGTAAGGGACATGGCCAATAACAAACAGCTATACCAATTAAGGGACCAGTTTGAGGATAACGAGATCATTGGCCCGCACATCGTAACCTTTTGTGGTATAATCGATGGTCCCGGTCCGTTCGCGAATCAAAGGAACGTGGTGGAAACACTGGAAGAGGGATTGGCGGAGATAGAGGATTATAAAAGATTGGGCTATCAGCAGATCAAACTATATAGCTCTATAAAACCCGAATGGGTGGCCCCTTTGACGGAAAAGGCCCATGCCCTGGGTATGCGGGTGAGCGGACATATTCCTGCGTTCATGAACGCAACACAGGCCATTGAACAGGGGTATAATGAAATCCAACATATCAATATGTTGTTCCTTAACTTCTTATCGGACACCATAGATACCAGAACCCCGCTGCGCTTTACGATGCCCGCACAATATGGGGCCGATCTAGATCTTGAATCAATGGAATATACCGATTTTATCGACCTTCTCCTTGAAAAGGATATCCTTGTGGATCCCACGGCGGCCATTTTCGAGAATAAGTTTTTGGCCCAATTGGGAGAGGTAAGCCCGACCTACAGCATGGTCGAAGATAGGTTCCCGGTCATTTACCAGCGTAGTTTTTATTCCGGTGGCCTGCCGCAAGAAGGGGAAAAGATAGCAAGGTATAAGGCCAGCTATGACAAAATGCTCGAAGTGATTTCGGATTTGTTTCATAAAGGGGTGGATATCGTTCCCGGTACCGATGGTCTGCCCGGGTTTTTGTACCATCGCGAGCTGGAACTTTATGTAAAGGCAGGTATTCCGATCAATGAGGTATTGAAACTGGCTACCATAAAATCTGCGGAAATAACGGGAGTCTCCGACTCTTATGGTTCCATTGAGCCTGGAAAGAAAGCGGATTTGATTTTCATAGACGGAAACCCTTTGGAAGATATCAGCGACATCCGTAGGGTGGAATGGACCATGAAGGGCGGTAATCTTTACTATGCGAAGGAACTGTACAATAGCGTGGGCATCGATCATTTTAAATAGATCCGTAATAACGGGCAAACTCACCAATCATACATTTAAAAAAAATAATAATGAAACAGATATATATATTTCTTTTTTCACTTTTTGTAGCTACAGGTTATAGCCAGTCTTCTGAGTTCTTTACCAGTGGCAGGTTAATTTTAGGTACCTATAAAGAGCGTACGGCATCCATGGGCTTGGGAGATATAGACAAGGATGGCGATGTGGATATACTCGTGGCCAACGGTCGCCATTGGCCAGGTCAAAATAGGGTTTTCTTTAATAATGGCAGGGGCGTATTTACCGTTTCACAGATTTTGGGTGACGAGCAAGAAACCAGTTATTCCACCGAGCTTGCCGATTTTGACAATGATGGCGATTTGGATATAGCCGTTGGTAACGATATGGCGCCCAATTACATTTTTATTAATGATGGAAATGGGAAATTCACAAAAGGTTCTAGGTTCGGTGAAGCGTATGCGCCCACTAGAAATATCGTAGTTGCGGACATCGATGGTGATGGTGATATGGATATTCTAATAACCAACCGTGGAAAGGAAAATGAGATATGCCTTAATGATGGAAAGGGAAACTTTACCAAATCTATAGGTTTTGGTTCTAAAAAAGATTCTACGATAGATGTTGAAGTGGCGGATATGAACGCTGATGGCCATAACGACCTTATTTTGGCCAATAGGGACGAGCAGCCCAATTTTGTGTATCTAAATGATGGCAAGCTTAATTTCTCTAAAAGAATACCCTATGGTACGGGTACGGATAATACCAGATCTGTTGCTATTGCCGATATGGACAAAGATGGATATTTAGATATCGTAACAGCTAATATAGGAGAGCCTAACGTGATTTATTTTGGAAGTAAAAAAGGGGATTTTAATAGAAAAATGGTATTCGATGCCAGTTCCGATAAATCATATTCCCTGTCGGTTGCCGATATGGATATGGATGGCACTATGGATATTGTCATAGGTAATGTGGCCGCTCCCAATACTGTTTTTCTAAATCAGGAAGATGGTAAAAGTTGGAAAAAAATAGTATTGAGCGATAAAAAATTCAACACCTATGATATTATGGTCAGTGATCTGAACGGAGATGGAAAACCAGATATTATAGAGAGCAACTCCGATGAGCTCAACCTCTATTATTTTAACAAATACGTACCCAAGTTCCCTTGATATAAGGTGGGAATAGGACCAAAAAAATAAAAAAATATAAGATCAATGAAAAGTATTGCCAGATACACAAAATTTGTATGTGCAGGTGTATTCATGTCCATATCCTTGGTTTCATGTACATCGGAATCATCAAAGTGGGACAATTTCACCGATGAGGGGAAATTCATAGTACACAGGAGACAATCACCGATCGGTGAGGAAACCTATGAGGTGCACACCAGTAACGATACCATCATCGTAAAATCGATGCAGGGCGAAAACGAGCGGGGACGCATCACGGGGGTGGTTTCGGAATTGCGGCTTACAAAAGATTTGGAACCTGTTTATTACAGCAGCAAAAGAATATCCAAGGATACCACCAATATACTGGAAGTAGAGAAAATTGGTCCCGATGAAATTACGGTACGGGAAAAACATTTTGATAAGGTGACCAAAAAGGTGCCCGCCCATTTCTTTCCCTTGCACAGTAATATTCCCGCAGGCATAGAAATGATGCTGTACCATTGTTATTTTAAATATGGTCAGGATAGCTTGGCTACCTTTCCAAGGGGAGAGGTAACGGTGACCCATAGGGCCAAGGATACCGTGACGATAGGTGGAGAGCAAAGAATATTGGATAGGTATGTTGCCACCGGTATAAACTGGGGCGGTAGAACTATTTGGTTGGACGAGTCGCAAAATTTGGTCGCCTTGGTGAAGGCGAACACCCAGATCAGGGAAATGATCAAAGAAGAATATGAAGAGGCGCTACCAACCTTTATCCAGGGTAATGTAGAAGAACAAATGGCCCAACTTGCCGAGTACACCCAAAACCTGAAAGGCCCGGAATACCCGGTGGTAGCCTTGGTAGGGGGAGATGTTGTTGATGTGGCCGGAGATGGTATCAAAGAGGATATGACGATCATTGTTGAGGATGGCAAGATTGTGGAGATTGGAAAAAGGGAGTCCGTAAAGGTGTCAAAAGGGGCCAAGGTGATCGATGTAAAAGGAAAGACCCTGATCCCGGGACTATGGGATATGCACGCCCACTCCAACCAGGTACAATGGGCACCCGCTTATTTGGCCGGTGGGGTTACCACGATCAGGGACAATGGAAACGAACTGGAGTTCGCGACCGCTTTTAGGGACGCCATAGCCAAAGACGGCGCATTGGGCCCCGATATTCTTTTGGCAGGTATGACCGATGGCCCTGGAATAAAGGGCAATGGTGTTATACGGGCAAGATCGGTAGAGGAGGCAAAGGAAACAGTGGCACTGTACCATAGGAACGGTTACAAGCAGATCAAGATATATACCTCTATAGAACCTGAGATATTGAAAGTATTGGCCGAAGAGGCGCATAAAGTGGGCATGACGGTCACCGGCCATGTACCTGCCCTAGTGAACGATGCGCGATTGGCAGTAGAGGATGGTATGGATATGCTAAGCCATTACAATAGAATTTTAGGGGCTTTGTTTACAGATAAGAAAATATCGGATCTAGGCCCTTATTTCATGGTGGACAATGAAGTTACAGACGAAATGGTGAATGATGCCATCGCCTTTTACCTAAAGCACGGTACCGTTTTGGATGTAACCCTTGGGTTGGGTGTAATGCGTACATTACCAGAAGGTGAGCCCATGGAAACCATAGAACCGGATGCTTATAGAATGGCCTATGAACTTTTTGAGAGTAAAAGGTTTAGGGCCGGAGCGTCCGAAGCCCGTGCTAAAAAATTAAAGCAAAACATTATTAAAGCTGCCGAGGTCATCGGTAAGTTCTATAAAGCGGGGATTCCCGTTGTTGCCGGTACCGACAACTTTGCTCCTGGATTCGGGCTCTTTTTGGAAATAGAGTCCTATAACAAATTAGGGGGACTAACTCCCTTGGAAGCCATCAGAACGGCGACGATAGTGCCCGCCAAGGCCATGGGCATGGATGATGTAACGGGAAGTATAGAAGTTGGCAAAGAGGCCGATATCGCCATCTTGGATAAAAACCCATTGGAAAAAATAGACAATATTAGGACGGTGTCCGCGGTAATGACCAATGGAAATTATTATGAAAGCGAGGGCTTGTGGACAGCGGCGGATTTTATACCCAATAGAGATAATCAGAATTAAGAATGGAACACAAAGTCTACGATCCCGAGGCCAGGTTAAAAGAGTTGGGCATAGAGCTGCCTAAGGCCCCTAACCCCGTGGCCAATTATGTGAACGGGGTACGTACGGGAAACCTTATTTTTTTGGCAGGAAAAGGACCTAGGTATGCAAATGGAGTGGAGATAACGGGAAAACTGGGAGATGATATTTCTATAGAAAAAGGCTATGAAGGAGCACGTTTAACGGCCATTAACCAGATCGCCGTTCTTAAGGAAATGTTGGGCGACCTAAAAAAAGTAAAACGTATTGTAAAGGTGTTGGCCCTGGTGAACTCTACACCGGATTTTATAGAGCAGCCCAAGGTAATAGATGGTTTTTCCGATCTAATGGTAGCCGTTTTTGGAGAAAGGGGGCTACATGCCAGGGCAGCTATTGGTGTAGCAACATTGCCAAGGGCACAGGCCGTTGAAGTGGAATGTGTAGTTGAAGTGGAAGACTGATTGTATCCTTCCCAATGCTTAGGCGATTACACCGGTCCATTTAAATAAACGATATCCATTCACGGACATCATTAAAATACAAATTACTATAGTTATAATTATCTAGATATATGACGAAAGAAACCCCCACCAATCCACTTTGGAAAGAAAACAAGGTCAAAAACTACTTGCCGCACATGACAGTTCCAGAAGTGCAGGATTTTTTAAAGAAATCGGATTTGGCCATTATTCCAATCGGGGCATTGGAGCAACATTCCAGCCATTTGCCCATAGGAACAGATTTTATAAATGGCATAGAACTATGTAAGCTCATAGCCCAAGAGCGTGATATTTTGGTGGCACCGGTGTTAATGGCGGGCCAGTCTCCCTATCATATGGCCTTTGCGGGAACGATTACCCTAAGTGCGGAAACTATACTACGTGTACATATGGAGACCGTGGAGAGCCTTATAAAACATGGGTTCAAGCGGTTTATGTTGATGAACTCACATGGGGGCAACACCGCGATCACCACCTTTTTGGTGGATCAGATAAACCAGAAGACCTCGGCCGTTGCCGTAGACTTCAGTGTTGCCGTGAAGCCTTATCTGCAAAGTGAGGGGGAAAAAGAGACCAGGGCCCTTGACCGCCATGCAGGTACGGGCGAAACATCCAATTCGTTGTACCTGATGCCAAGTCTGGTACAATTGGACAAAGCCAAGCCGACAAAACTGACCCTGCCCAAACATTTGGCGAATATGGTGCCTGGGGTAATCAACGAAGAACCTACCGAAAAGCTGTTGTTTCTCTCCGAAGGTTTAAAGGCCGCGGAAACGGGTAAAAGGACATCTACCATAGAAATGACCGAAACGGGCGTATGGGGAGAATTGGACCCCAAGGAGGCTACCGTGGAAAGAGGGGAAAAGAACACAAAAAACGTGGTAAGGGCCTGTGCCGATTTTATTGATAAATGGAATGAATTGATCACGGTTTAATGTGTGTGACAATGGCCTGTAGAACCGAATACAGATATAGTGTTATGAAAAAACAGTTGTTGTTGGCGATTTTATTTCTATCCCAATGTGTTTGCTCCTTTGCACAGGAACCCGGCTTGTTCCCGGCTCCCAACGTGGTGTTGGAAATTAAGCCGTCCCTGACCGACCCAAGAATAGAAAACGCCGATACGCCCCATTTTGTGGCCTATGACCCAAGCAACGAACAGGGAAAGTTGTTGCTTTTTATCCCGGGCACGAACGGTATAGCCCTAAGGGGGCCGAAAGATCTCTTTTATACGGCGGTTCAGCAGGGGTATGCGGTCATCAACCTTTCATATATAAACACTCCGGCGATTGCCCGGATATGTAAGGGGGATGCGCTGGTGGCGAACTCTGATTGTGCCGAGGAATTTAGAAATAGGAGGGTGTATGGCGATACTACGTTCACGTTGATAGATGACAAACCCTATGATGCCATTGTTAACCGTCTTACCAAACTTTTGGAGTACCTGTCGGAGAACGATAAAAACCTGGATTGGGGCCGTTACTTGGAAAATGGCGAACCAAAATGGAGTGAAATAGCACTTGCCGGACAGTCGCAAGGAGGAGGGATGTCGGCCTTTATAGCAAAAGACCATGTTGTGGCCAGGGTAATTGATTTTTCTGGGGGATGGGATTATTCCGCTAAGGGCAAAATAGCCAAATGGTATTTTAAAGATAGCAAAACGCC
Source organism: Allomuricauda sp. (assembly GCF_002699205.1). GTDB lineage: Bacteria > Bacteroidota > Bacteroidia > Flavobacteriales > Flavobacteriaceae > Flagellimonas. Next base: position 29,481 of record NZ_PABT01000035.1, on the reverse strand, counting down.
CTTGGATCGTTGGTACGGCACCTACCATGTAGAGGAGCCTACCGCGGCAACTATTATTGAGACCTACAAGGCGATGAACATTCCCGAAGACCATATTTATGCGTTTGATCTAGAGGTTCCAGAAGGAAAAAGGGCGCACTCCAACGGGGTTCGGAATACGGGGTACAGAGCTCAATGGATCGAGTTGCTCGGTAAAGGAAATTAATGCTATTGAATAAACGTGTTTATGAAGAAATATTTGTATTGCTTGTTACTAGTGGCCCTTGCATCGTGCAATGAAGCCGTAGAGGAAAAAATGAAAGATAACAATGATCAAAAACAAGAAGATCCCGAAATGAACGTATTGGGGTTGATAGGAGGAACATCATGGCATTCCACCGTAGAATATTATAGTATGATCAATCAATCTGTGAACGATCATTATGGGAACAATACCAATCCGCCCTTATTGGTCTATACCCTTAACCAAGCTAGGGTACATCGATATCAAATAGAGAATAAATGGGACTCCATCGCCCACATGTTGGCAGTGGCCGGACAGGCCCTTAACAAAGCAGGGGCCAATACCGTTCTTTTCTGCGCCAACACCCCCCATAAAGTGTATGATGCCGTTCAGGAAAAGCTGGATTTCCCGATCATACATATCGCCGATGCCACCGCGAATGCCGTCAAGGAAAAAGGTTTGAAAAAAGTACTTTTTATCGGTACCAAGTATAGTATGGAGGAAACCTTTATCACAAAAAGAATCGAGGCCAATGGTATTGAGGTACTGGTTCCGGAAGAACAGGAGGTGATCGATGAGCTTCATAGGATCATTATCGACGAGCTCACCTATGGGGAAATAGTGCCATCTTCAAAGGATTATGTGATGGAGGTCATTGAAAATGCGAGGAAACAAGGGGCCGAGGGAGTGATTCTTGGGTGTACGGAGTTTCCGTTGATGATTTTTCAGGAAGATGTGGATATCCCTGTTTTTAATACCACCGAAATTCATGCGAAAGCTGGGGTCGATTATATTTTAAAAAGATGATTATGCAAATAACCAAACAAAAGATAGGTCTTGTCCTAGGGCCATTGGCTTTTTTTTATATTCTATTTTTCTTTCATCCAGAAGGGTTGAACGATGAGGGCAATGCAGTTTTGGCATCGGTGGCCTGGGTAGCCATATGGTGGATTACGGAAGCTATTTCCATTTCAGCGACCGCTTTACTGCCCATCGTACTTTTTCCAGTTTCCGGTGGATTGGAACTTGGTGAGACCACTGCCTCCTATGGGCATAAGTATATTTTTTTATACATGGGCGGTTTCATTTTGGCGCTTGCCATAGAAAAATGGAATCTGCACAGAAGAATCGCTTTGTCCATTATAAAAATTGTCGGGACCAATATTACCAGTATTGTGCTGGGTTTCATGTTGGCAACTGCCTTGCTGTCCATGTGGATTTCCAATACAGCCGCCACTGTGATGATATTGCCCATGGCAATGGCCATCGTGACCCAACTACGGGATAATCCCAAGACGATCGAAAACGAAAATCTAAATTTCGGAAAAGTTTTAATGTTGGGTATAGCATATAGTGCGTCAATAGGTGGCGTGGCCACTTTGATTGGTACTCCTACCAATTTAGTGCTAGCTGGGGTGGTGCAAACAACTTTTGGTGAGGAAATAACATTTTCACAGTGGTTCTTGTTCGGTTTCCCCATCGCATTTATCCTGCTTTTTATTTGTTGGAAATATTTGACCAAGTTTGCTTTTAAATTTACCCAAAAGTCTTTTCCAGGGGGACGCGAAGAAATTGAGACACAATTAAAGGAGTTGGGTAAAATGTCCTTTGAAGAAAAAATTGTCTTGGCCGTTTTTATTACAACGGCATTGGCATGGATTTCTCGCTCATTTTTGCTGCAAGAATTAATACCTGGAATAGATGATACGGTAATCAGTATTGCGTCCGCCGTTCTATTATTTGTATTTCCGACGAGTACCAAAGGAAAGCATTTGATGACATGGGAAGATGCGGTAAAACTTCCTTGGGGCATAGTATTGTTGTTTGGAGGCGGTTTGGCATTGGCCGCAGGTTTTGAAAGTAGTGGACTTGCTCTGTGGATCGGAAATAAATTGATTGCCTTAAAGACAGTACCGTTTATAATCCTATTGCTGATTTTAATAGCAACAGTTAATTTTCTGACAGAGATTACATCCAATATAGCCACCACTGCGATGCTTCTGCCCGTATTGGTGTCATTGGCCCCAGTGTTGGGAGTTCACCCATATTATTTAATGATAAGTGCAACGGTAGCGGCATCATGTGCCTTTATGTTGCCAGTGGCCACGCCCCCGAATGCGGTGGTTTTTGGTTCAGGTTATCTAAAAATGAACGATATGGTCACCAAGGGAATCTGGATGAACATTATTTCTATTATTCTGTTGACCATTATAGTATATTTTGTACTTCCCATGGTTTGGGACCTTAGTTAGTACCTAATGAAAAGCTTCCGTTTATTGTATTTTGTCCTACTATAGGTCAATTGGTGTGAAGCACTGTCGATTAATAAGTTGACAGTGCTTTTTTGTTGCTGCTATGTTCATTTATATCAAAGTGAAATGATTTATAGTATAGGACCCCCAGGATTGTTCAGAATGTTCCTAGTACATTATTTGGTTATAGATTGACGCTGTTTATGGGTGTTTTGTGAAACCTAGAATATGTGGGTTATAGTCATTTTGGGTGGCGAGGTATATGTAATGGTCAAACGCCATTTGGACTTTTATTAAATTTAAGGGATAAATTCAGTGAAGCCAATGAGGCCGTGATCAGTATTAGGGAGTATAAGCAAGAAAAGGGTGATAAGATCAGGAAATCTATTCTGAAAAAACTGAATACCATTGAAAGCGAACTATATCAGGTTAAAAATGAGAGTAGACAGGATCCTTTGAACTATCCGATAAAACTCAATAACAAACTTGCCAGTTTGAGTTTGATTGTTGATAGTGCAGAAGCAAGACCAACTGATGGAGCATACCAAGTCTATGAGGAGCTGAGTCAGGAACTCAGTAAATTGATAGACCAACTCAACAGCTTGATCTTAAACGATAAGAAAGGTCAGAGAATAAAAGGTTAAAATTGAATTAGCTTTATTGTATTTTTAAAACTTTATTGAAAAGACAAACTATGATCTGTTGTTTATCGATCAGCTAAAACTAACAAAGCAGTAGGCGTGAAGAGAACATACACTGCTATCCTTTTATTATTTTCCCTCATAGCTCCTATTGGGGGCAGTTTCCTATTGCTCCATTTCCAAAAGCAACAACTCCGTAAAGAAATTGGAAAAAAAATGAATCAAGACGTTGAGGAAGGCGAATTTGTTGTGATGGAATTCACTATGGAGCAAATCAAGACAGAACTCCGTTGGGAACATGCCATGGAATTTGAATACAAGGGACAGATGTATGATATTATCGAGAAAGAAAACAAAGGCACCAGTGTGGTATTCAAGTGTTGGTGGGATAAGGCGGAAACCGCACTAAACAAAGAAATGGACGAATTGCTCGCCAAGGCATTGGGTGCTGACCCGCTCCGAGAGGATAAGCACACCAGGCTGCACGATTTTTTCAAAAAACTATTTTACCAACGCCACGCATCATACCGGCAGCAACAAGAAATACACCACAAAGTACTTTGCGCTCAGTTGAAGGAATGTTTCGATAGTATATTCTTTACTCCCCCATCTCCTCCTCCCCGAATCTGTTGATTGTCCTTTCACCGATTAAAGTCCGTAGTATTCATATTGCGGACACACTTTATGTACAACCCATTCAAATAAGCCAAGGGAACACATTTTTGTGTTTGTAGTCTGGGTGGATAATTGTATCCTTTTCCCAAACTGTGATGGTATTTGATTGGCAAATAAATAAAATTTCAATTTTTTGGCTCATTACATGATCTTCTTAAGGTCTTGTGATAAGTCTATATGATGGATATGAACAGAAAAAAACAAGCTTCTATTTTAAGGAGCACAAGAAGTATACATAGAAAGACAGGAATTTTACTTTTTTTCTTTTTTATAATAGTTGGAGTAACCGGAGTTTTTCTAGGCTGGAAAAAATATGTCGATGTGTTGCAATATCCCACACAAAAAGGAATTTCAGAAAATGCAAATGAATGGTTGCCCATGGATTCACTGATAACCATTGCGACCACTGAAATTCAGGCATGGAAGGGACCGGAATATTCGACTGAAATCGATAAAATCGATGTGCGCCCAGATAAAGGTATTATGAAGTTTATTTATAAAGAACATTATTATAGCCTGCAATTGGATGCTACATCCGGTGAAGTGCTGTCACATGAATATAGAACTTCGGATTTGATGGAGCATTTACATGATGGCACGATTGTAGACCGACTTTTCGGGATTCCTGGGGAATTGTTCAAACTAATTTATTCCTCTATTTTGGGAATTGCGTTGGTTCTTTTCTCAATTACCGGATTTTGGCTTTGGTATGGACCAAAATTAATGAGGGGAAAACGATGATTTTCTGCCTGTTCCCAAATATTTTCAACTTAGATGGTTCTGATGACAAAAACCTCTAAAAATGGTTGATATGAATCATCTTGGTAAGACTTTAAAAAGAACGTTAGGTGGAGATGTTTTGGCAATTCGTTTATTTCACCCATTTTTTTGATCGGTATAGGAGGAGGTTTCCATTTTCTATAACCCCTAGTTGCCAACAAAGATGTCAATAATATGTGGGGTCATGGGATCTTGTGGACAATGATCTTTGAAGGACCGAACAATTCGGATTTTATGCTGGCCATAAATTACCAAGATCAATAGGCGCTAAAAATGTATTTAGGTATTATTTTTATTGCATGAGGGGAAATCTACGTATTGCGATTGGCATCCTATTGGTTTGCATCCTGTTTTATGGTCCAGACCTGTATGGTGAGGTAGTTTATCAACAACCCTGGGTGCCGACTGAAGAAGTCATTTCAAAACAGGATTTTTCCATGGAACAGTTGGACAATTCCTCAGGCATCTCACACAGTTCCATAAATACCGTTTTCCAAGATTCCAACAACTTGCTTTGGTTGGGGACATGGGATGGTCTCAATCGTTATGATGGCCGTTCGTTCAAAGTGTTCAGGCCTGAGCTAAACAACGAACTTTCGTTGAGCAACCAGGTCATATTGAAGGTGACTGAGGACGGAGATGGAAATATTTGGGTGTTGACACTTCAGGGAATAAACCGTTATGATTCCCAAACCGGCCACTTTGATCGTTACCATTTTTCGCACAAAAATCGGGGAACAATGACGGACATTGAGTTCAATATGGCTCTATCTCCGGACAAAAGACTCTTTGCCTATGCCAAGGAGTGGGGAATCGGTGTATTTGAAGGGGAAGATTTTCAAAAAATTTGGGAAGATGATTTGTTGGATTCGCCCATTTTACAAATGAAGTTTTTGGACAAGGATAAATTATTGGTCTTGGGTGTGTCCGGTCAACTGACCATGCTCCGATTGCAAGAAGTATCAGGGTCGTTTCGGGTTGAAGACCACAGCATACACTTGGAACACATAGATGATTTTGGGATACTTCCCAACGGAAATATCGTTTTCGTGGATTTTGAAGGAAATTCATTTCTATATGCAATGGATAGTGGAGACCTTCATGAACTCCCTATTGAAAGATCCACATCAATCATTGGTAATGTAGGGGAGGGGGTAGTGGTATCTACAGGAGAAGACCATTACTTGGTTACTTCGGACAAGGAGCTATCGGTACCAAAATGGTTGAAAATGCTCAAGGGGCACCAATTGACTTCAGTGTTCCGCGGAGCAGAGGATATTTATTGGGCAACTACTGATGGGGAGGGTGTTTTTAAAGTGTACCCGAAAAGCAAATCCTTCCATGGAATATCAAGTCGGCAGGTGCCTGATTTTGAAGGAACCATAGTCCGTTCATTTCTTCAGGTGCCAGGGCATTCCCTATGGGTGGGCACCAAGGGCAAAGGGGTATTTCGTTTTTCACCCGATTTACTTGATTCGGCAAGGCCCAACTTCGATTATCAGAATCTGAACCAGGACAATAGTTCTTTGAACAATGCAGTATATTCCCTTTTTCTGGCCAAGGACAGTTTATTGCTCATGGGCACGGATGGTCCAGGTATTTCATTCTTCGATTTGAAGAAGGACCGATTGATTGCCTGGGAGGATGTCAAAGGAGTGACGGAAACCATACATTTTAAATCAGTATATGCCCTTTATCAAGATAAGGATGGATCTATATGGGTGGGCACCAGTGGATATGGTCTTATTAGGCTTGACATAGATAGAACGGACAATGGTGTTCGTTTGGTAAACTTTGACCAATACGTTGGAAATACCGGCCATAGTGGAGAAATCAGTAGTAACATTATCTTCTCAATTGTGCCCAAGGATGATCATTTCCTATGGGTGGGGACACGCTTGGGCGGATTGAACCTTTTTGATAAGCAAAAGGGTACTTTCCAAGTGTTCAGGCATGGGGAAGGCAACCCAAATAGTCTTTCCAATGATGATATCCTATCCATGCACAAGACCGACAAGGGGGAGCTATGGATAGGCACAAGCTTTGGGCTTAATCTGTATAAAGGGAATGGGGAATTTATCCATTATACGGTAAAGGACGGGTTGCCCAGTAACACCATTCATGGAATTACCTCGGATTCGATGGGCAATTTATGGGTAAGTACAAATTATGGATTGTCCAAATGGGATGTGGAACAACAGGTTTTTTATAACTACACCAAGGAAGAGGGGCTTCAGGATAATGAATTTGGTGACGGCGCGGCCTATTCCGGCACGGACCATATTTTTATGGGGGGGCGCAAAGGGTTCAATTATTTTGTACCCGAAGACATCAATGTTTCAGAATGGGTACCAAACTTGTTTATAAACCAGATTATAGGACAAGATGGTAGCGAACCTTATTATCGAAATTTGGTGATAACGCCGACATCTGCCTCCGCCCCTACATTAAAATTGAAGCATGACCAAAACTTTCTCAATATTGATTTTTCCGCCCTTACCTTTATCAATAACAATAAGTGCAGATACGCCTATCAACTGAAGCGGTTTGACCCGGAATGGCAGAATATAGGGACACGTACAAACCTTTCTTTTACCAATATACCGTCCGGAGAATATTCCCTTTGGCTCAAATGGACCAATGGCGATGGTGTATGGAGCGCCCCAGTGGAGGCAGCGCGGTTGGAGATTGTCCCCATATTTTGGCGTTCTGGCCTTGCGTGGTCACTCTATATCCTCTTGTTCACCCTTTTCATCCTTTTTATCCTTGGCTATTACCAAAAAAAACAGTCCTTACAGCGCAGTATCCTTATCAGGAAACAGGAGGAAAGAATCCATGAGAACAAACTGGATTTTTTTACCAATGTGGCCCATGAACTCCAAACCCCTTTAACCCTGATGGTGGCCCCGATCCAACGACTGGGGGAAACTGTCCAGTTCGATGCCAGATCAAGAAAGTATTTTGATATGGTGAAAAAAAACACGGAAAGATTGCTTTACCTTACTCATCAGATCTTGGAGTTTCGAAAAGCGGAAGATGGCCATTTAAGGATAGAAAAGGAATATTTCGACCTTGTGACCTTGTTGGATCAAATCGCCGAACTGTTCGATGAATTGGCCTTGAGAAAAAACATCGATTACAACGTCAAATGGTCCCAGAGCCTTTTGGGGTGGTATGACAAGGATATATTGGAGAAGATAGTTTTTAACCTACTTTCCAATGCATTCAAATATACCCCTGTCCATGGAAAGATCGATATGGTCGTGGGAGTTCGGGATAGAAAGGATTTCAAGGAACTTGAATTGAGTATTTCCAATTCTGGTGATGGAATTCCGAAAGATAAGTTGCACCTGATTTTTGAAAAATTCTATTTCTTGGAACGGGATAGGGAAGTGGGCACCAATATGTCAAGGACAGGATTGGGACTAGCATATACCAAGAAGCTGGTAGAGCTATTGGACGGTAGAATTTCTGTGGAGAGTAGCCCTGATACGGCAACAACCTTCCATGTTGAATTTCCTTGTGGCCCATCCGGAACGGACCCATCAAATATGGTCGCCAAATCAATTGTGATCTCACCAGAGCTTCGTGAAATTGCAGATCAAGGCAAGGAAAGCGAAGAAGTTGGGTCCTTGAACCATAAACTCGATACCCTGGACCAGTTTAATGGTGAGGAAAAAAAATATTTGCTATTGGTGGAGGACGATCCTGAGGTGCAAGATCTATTGAAAGAACTGTTGGGAGAACAGTATGATATGGGCATTGCCGAACATGGGGGCGAGGCCATGGAGAAAATCCGCACCAAGGAACCTGACCTGATTATAAGTGATGTGATGATGCCCGTCATGGATGGGGTGGAACTTTGTAAACAGGTGAAGGAAAATCTTGATACCTGTCATATCCCGATTATATTGTTAACCGCCAAAGATTCTATAAAAAATAAGCTCGAAGGTATCGAAAGTGGTGCAAACGATTATATATCAAAGCCATTTCGCCCAGATTACCTTTTATTAAGGATTCAAAAACTGCTGGAAGAAAGGGAACATATTAAACAACATTTTTCCCAAGGGTCTGCTTTCGAGGATCTATTGGGATTGGCCACCACCGAAAAGGATAGGGTTTTTATGGAAGGGCTCATAGGCTTTGTTACGGAAAATTTGGACAGTGAAAAGTTACAGAGCAATGTATTGGCTCAGGAAATGGGCGTTAGTGTGACCCAACTCTACAGAAAAACCAAAGAATTGTTGGGATTTTCGCCTGGGGACCTTATCAGGACATTGCGGTTGAGACATGCGGCCCAATTGTTGGAAAAAACGGATTTGACTGTATCAGAAGTGTGCTTTCGTTCGGGGTTCAACAATAGGTCTTACTTTCATAGGGAGTTCAAAAAAATGTATCAAATGACACCCAAGGATTACCAATTGTCCCATAAAAAGCCGATAGAGAATCATTTGAACCCATGATGGTTCTGTGGCTATCCTTTGATATGAATCACCCAACCCCCCAATTTCTCAAAGATTTTAATGGTAAATAACTTAATAACAGTAATTTACGATATAGTATACACTTTTGAAAATATTGTACACATCCTTGTTTACCAGTGTGTATATATTTGATAACGTTGGTAATTTATTAAAATAATTACGGATAAAATGCACATTAACAAATTCAAACAAACTAAAATTGAGAAATATGAAATCTAACTCATTTTTTCATGTTTTCATCATGGCCTTACTTCTAATGGGAATGGTAGAGGCACAAGCTCAAAATGATGTAACCGGCTATGTGTCGGATGGAAAGGTTCCCATACCCGGAGCCAATGTGGTCATAAAGGGAACCTCAAGGGGAACCGCCACGGATTTTGATGGAAATTTTTATTTAACGGGTGTTAGCCCGAATGATGTCCTGGTAATCAGCAGTATCGGTTTTGTTTCCCAGGAATTTACCGTAGGGGACCAAACCCATTTGGAAGTGGTGCTAATGGAGGACACCCAACAACTTGGTGAAGTGGTCCTTGTGGGATATACCACACAAAAAAAGGAGGATATAACAGGGGCAGTAGCTGTTGTAGATGTGGAAAAAATGGGAAAAACCAGAGTGGCCAATGTATCCCAGGCCCTGCAAGGACAGGTGGCAGGAGTACAGGTAACAGCTAGTACCGGAGCACCTGGTGATGCTGTTGAGATCAGGATTCGTGGGGAAGGAACCATCGGTAGTAACGATCCACTATATGTGGTAGATGGTATACCTTCCAGGGATATTTCCTTTTTGAACCAGGCAGATATAAAGTCGATCAGTGTATTGAAAGATGCAGCTGCGGCCGCGATCTATGGATCCCGAGCTTCGGGAGGTGTTGTCCTCATTACTACTAAACAAGGGGCAATGGGAAAAATGTCATTTTCCGTAGATTATTTCAATGGCTTCAATAAAGCGGTCAATCTTCCTAAACTATTGAATGCCGAACAGTATATCACTACATTGGAAAAGGCATGGAACAACACTTATACAGGTGAGAACCCCTATACGGCCGATCGCGGGCGTTCCGATTTTGCCGATACCGATTGGCTCGATGAGCTATTTGAGACCGGTCGCTCACAAAACCTTCAGCTGACAGCAAGTGGTGGTAACGAAAAATTGCAATATTTAATGTCCTTGGGATATTATGGACAGGATGGTATCGTGGTTTATGACAACGACAAGTACCAAAGAATCAACTACCGAACAAATATCAATGCGGATTTGACTGATCGTCTTTCCATTGGAACCAACTTGCAACTCTCCTACGACAAACAGAATCTGGTGGCTTCTTCAGGGGAAAGTCTTATGAGGTTTGCCCTTCTGCGGGCACCGGTTATCCCAGTGTATAAAGATGTTGACGATCCCACCTATTCAGAAAGGGATCCATTTACCGATATGCCGTTTTATACCGAAACAGGGTATGATGCGGATCTCCAAAGAAGTATGTACGAAATGGTTGGAAACCCCGTAGCTATGGCATATTTTTCTGATAATACGGAAAAAACATATCGGACTTTTGGCAATGTGTTCGCGGAGTATAAGTTCTTAAAGGATAAGAGCTTGACCTTCAGGACCAATGTGGGTATCGACCTTTCCTTTTTCCACAACAAAGCGTTCTATGAGAATTTTGGGGATGATGATGGTGGCGGTAATGCTATCGATGCCGGTTTGGGAAGGCAAAACCGTCCCAACAGCCTGTCGGAGTCCAGAGGGGAATCTTTTACCATTACGGTCAACAATACCTTGAATTATGAGACCTTGTTGAACGATAAGCACAGCATTAGTGGATTGATAGGGATGGAGTATATCTCCAATTATGATTCATCCATTGGGGCAAGTAGAGCTCGTTTTCCCTATACCGATGATGAATTCCGTTATCTCGACTATGGGGGTACCGAGCTAGACCTTTGGAACAGTGGATCAGCATCTGAATGGGCACTTTTCTCTTATTTTGGGTCGGCTTCTTATTCCTATGACAACAGATATATGGTTACGGCAAATTTAAGGGCCGATGCTTCTTCCAGGTTTGCCGAGAACAATCAATGGGGGTATTTCCCTTCTGTTTCTGCGGGATGGAAAATCTCTGATGAGACCTTTCTAAAGGATGTGGATTGGTTGTCAAACCTGAAACTTAGGGCCAGTTGGGGTATTCTGGGAAACCAAGAAATAGATAATTACACTTACCTGACACTTATAAGCCAAGAAAGTGGTATTGTACAGACGGAGCGTTTTGGTAATCCCGACCTTAAATGGGAAAGTTCGGAACAGACCAACTTCGGTGTTGATGTGGGCTTGTTCGAGAACAAACTCATTATGACGGCTGAATATTTCAACAAGTACACCAGCGATATTCTATTGCCCATCAGTTTGCCCTCTATAGTTGGAAATGTGGAACCTACCATCCTGAATGCCGGAGAGGTCAGGAACAAGGGATTTGAGTTTTCAGTGGGGTATCGAAATTCCGAAAAGGAATTCAAATATGGTATTAATGCCAACATGGCCACATTGGATAATGAGGTGGAACAGCTCCATCCCAACTTGCCATACATTACTGGAGATGTAACCCGTACTGCGGTTGGTCAGCCCCTAAACGCCTACTATGGTTACCAAGTGGAGGGCATCTACCAAAACCAGGCCGAAATCGACGAGCACTTAAGTGGTACTACCAACCCAACAGCTAAACCTGGCGACATCAAGTTTAAGGACTTGAATGGGGATGGGATCATCAGCGCGGACAATGACCGTACCTTTCTTGGTTCACCCATTCCCGACCTCACTTTTGGCCTTGCATTCAATTCTTCGTATAAAAATTGGGACTTTTCGTTTCTTTTCCAAGGTGTGGAGGGTGTAGATCGTTATAACGATAGTAAGCAAATTCTGGATTATGATACACGTCCCTTCAATTATACCACTGCTATTTTGAATGCTTGGGATGGTGAGAACAGTTCCAATACCATTCCTAGAGTGACCTTTGAGGATAATGGAAGCAGCAAAATTTCCAGCATTTTTGTGGAAGATGCCTCCTACATCAGGCTCAAAAACATCGAATTGGGTTATACCTTGAGGGAAATTAAGGGAATCAGTAGCCTTAGATTGTATTTATCAGGTCAGAACCTTTGGACTTTGACGGACTATACCGGATATGATCCCGAGACTACAGATTTGATCGATAAAGGAACCTATCCGACCTCGGCTTCTGTATTGTTTGGCTTAAATGCAAAATTCTAATCTAAAAAAGTGATCAAAATGAACAAGATATATAAAAACCTTGTGTTGCTGCTTCCGTTTGCAGTAATGGTTTCCTGTACCAATGAGTTGGACAACGACCCCATCGGGTTGCTCACCTTGGACCAAGTGGATACCGATCCCACAGAGGAAACGGTTGAATCTGCCGTAGAGTCTGCATACAAACCTTTGGGAAATACGCTAAACAGCATTATCTCGGATTGGCGTTGGGATTTGGGGACTGTATTCAGAAATGATATCATCCTACAGGATATGGCCGCCAATGATATGAATAAAAAATGGAACCCCGATGGAGATCAAGCATGGATGGATGAAATTGGAAATTTTGTGTTCACTCCAGAGAACCAAGCTTTTAACGGTATTTGGACCTATGATTATGAAGGGGTGAGCAGAAGTAATCTGGCCATTGGATTTTTGACCGATGATGATGTCGTGGCCAAAACTGGAATAAGCCAATCAAGAAAGGAACAGCTTCTGTCCGAGGCATATTTTCTAAGGGCTTACTACTACTTTGATTTGGTCAATAATTTTGGTGATGTTCCCCTAATCTTAAAATCTCCCGATTCCTTCGAGGAAGCTTTTTCGGTTTCCGTAAGGGCACCAAAAGCCGATGTGATGGAGCAGATCGGGCTGGATTTGCAAACGGCCAAGGAACTCGCCCCACAGGTCAAGCAAGATGCCACAGATCCATGGCGGGCATCCATTGGTGCCATATTGGCCTTACAAGCTAAGTTGGCCCTGTACAATGAAAATTGGACAGAGGTACTAAATGTCATCGCAGAACTTGATGCTTTGGGATTCTATGGACTCAATGATAATTATTTCGATGCCTTTGATGCCGATAAAGAATTTGCTGAGCAAGAGGTGATTTTTGCCTATGACCACCGCTCTGGTGAAAACCCGGCCAATGGTAATGGTTTGGCCGCGGTGGCCGGTTGGGGATTCTTTGCACCAACAGATGATTTTTTGGCTGCCTTTGAACCCAACGATCCCCGATTGGCCTATACGATAAATGTTGAAGAGCAACATTCACCAAAAATTATGGGCTCCGTCACTGATTATAAAGGCAATGATGATTCTCCTGGGAACAAGGTGTACATTCGCTATGCCGATGTACTACTTTGGAAAGCAGAGGCACTTAATGAAACAGGAAGCCCAGCCCAAGCGGTAGCTATTATCAATCAAATTAGGGATAGGGCCAGAAATACGCCCACTGCTGATGGTTCAGTAGTGCCTGATGGTACCTTGCCATCAAGACCTGTTTCCAATGACCAAGAGGAAGTACGTGCCTGGATTCAGTCAGAACGCAGGGTGGAACTTGGTTTTGAATCCCAGCGATTCAATGACTTAAAACGTTGGGGCATAGCGGAGACCGTTTTACAAGGTCTTGGCAAAAACTATCAATCCCACAATAACTTGTATCCCATTCCACAGACTGATATCGATAAATCCGGAGGTTCCATAACACAAAATCCTGGATATTAAAATTTAAAGATCCCGATTCAATTTGGAAAGCGACAATCTTTGTCGCTTTCCATTTGGGCCGGGTTAATGCCATAACATAAAGAATTTTTTATGAAAAATATTGTAGCTCGCGATGGGCATAATCCGCTTTTATCACCAAAAGACCTTCAGCCCAGCCAACCAGGGATGATCATTGAATGTTTGCTCAACCCTGGCGTTTTTACTTTTCAGGGTAAAACAGGAATCGTTCTTCGGGTCGCAGAACGAACCGAACAGAAGGAGGGAATGGTTTCTGTGCCAATATATAATGATGCGGGAGAATTGGAGATATTGGATTTCTCAAAAGATGACCCCAAACTTGATTATTCCGATGCCAGGGTCATTACCTATGACGGGGAGCAGTATCTAACCACCATATCCCATCTTAGAATTTTGTTCAGTGATGATGGGATCAATTTTAAGGAATCCTCGGAATTTCCCCCAATTTTTGGGGAAGGAACCTATGAAACCTATGGCATTGAGGATTGTAGGGTATCACAGATTGGTGATACCTATTTTCTTACCTATACCATGGTGTCTTCCAATGGGGTAGGGGTTGGCTTAAAGACCACCACCAACTGGAAGGATTTTGAGTCCCATGGGATGGTTTTTAGCCCTCATAACAAGGATTGCGCCCTGTTTGAAGAAACCATAGATGGACGTTATTATGCATTCCACAGACCTAGTAGTCCAGAATTGGGAGGAAATTATATGTGGATTGCCCAATCTCCGGACGGGATACATTGGGGAAACCATAAATGCATAGCCAGAACGCGCAGCGGAAAATTTGATAGTGCCCGATTGGGTGCTGGCGCAGCGCCCATTAAAACCGAAAAAGGCTGGTTGGCCATTTATCATGGGGCAAACCACCAGCACAGATATTGCTTGGGAGCGCTTTTACTGGATCTGGAGGACCCTTCCAAGGTAATTGCCCGTTCAGAGACCCCTATAATGGAGCCGGAGGAAACCTACGAAAAAGTGGGCTTTTTTGGAGAGGTCATCTTTACCAACGGCCATGTGGTAAAAGGCGATGACATTTATATGTACTACGGTGCATCGGACGAGCATGTGGCACTGGCCACCTTGTCCATTTCGGAAATCTTAAAAACTTTAGACATAAACGCATGAAAAAATCAATTGGAGTGGGATGGCGGGATTTTTCCAAAGATGCCAAGATTTTGATCATTACCAATCTCGTTTACGCCTTTGTATTACCGGTAGTTGATATTTTTGTAGCCTCTTATATTATGAGGAACTCCAGTGATCCTACCAAGGTAATGCTGTATCAACTGGCTATCTACACAGGTATTCCCTTAACTTTTTTGATCAATGGATATCTTTTGAATTTGGTAAACATCAAAAGACTCTTTTCATTGGGAATGCTGTTGAGTGGAGTATCCATGGTCGTGATGATGTCCTTAAACGAGATCAGTTATACCGGTTTGACCGTTGCTGGCCTTATCATGGGGATGTCTTTTGGCCTTTATTGGTCTAATAGGGATTATTTGGTACTGGTCACCACGGCCGATCGCACCCGTAATTTTTATTATGGCTTGGACACTTTTTTTTATACGGTGACGGGGGTGCTCGTTCCCATTATGGTCGGGTGGTATTTGGTGAATGGGCAAGATGCTAACATGGAAGGAATTAATCTACGGTACCAAACGGTAACCTTTGTGGTGTTCATTATTACCATAATCGCTTCGATAATATTCCATATGGGAAAATACAAAAAGCCGCAAAGTGAAAAATTCCTGTATTTTAAATTTCATCGTGTATGGCGAAAAATGATGCAGATGGCCTTTCTTAAGGGTTTGGCACAAGGCTTTATCGTTACTGCACCTGCCATGCTGATGATGACCTTTTTTGATTCTGAAGGCGCATTGGGTACGGCCCAGTCCATTGGAGCCCTTATTGCCGCATTTATTATGCTTCTGTTGGGTAAGTTTTCGAAGCCAAAACACCGTTTGGCCATCTTTAGCGTGGGATTGGTCTGCTTTTTTCTAGGGGCTTTGTTCAATGGGGTCTTGTATAGTGCCACGGGAGTCATTATTTTTATGTTGTTCCTGTTGATTGCACGCCCGGTGTTGGACATCGCGTATTTTCCCATACAATTAAAATTGATTGATGTATTGTCCAAGTTTGAGGAAAGAAACGAGTTTGCGTATATCTTGAACCACGAATTTGGATTGTATGTAGGACGGTTTGTAGGAGCCATGACATTTTTAGGATTGGCGTATTTGGGGAGTGTGGAGATAGCACTCAGATATGCCCTTTTAATTATAGGGACAGTACAGTTGCTGTCTATCTTAATTGCGAAACAACTGCTGAACGGACAAAAAAAGCTGGAAAATGAAATTGAAATGGAATAAACAAATACTTCTTGGCGTATTGGGAACCATGTTTTTGGTGATTGGTTGTCAAAAAAAAGAAGGGAAGCAGACGTTGCCCGTAGCACAAAAGAGTATTGCTCGGGTAGATAGTATGCCCTTTATGCCCCAACCCTTCAAAATCATGGACTTTAAAAAAACGGCACGGTTATATGACAGTATCGTTTATGATAGTACACAAACCGGGGAATACTGGCCGTTGATTTGGAAGGATGGCTCAAGAAAAAACTTTGATCAAGAAACCTATGGTATTTATACGGCAATCGGTGATACCAGACAGGGCCCCGAGAATCATAAGGGCATGTTTCATGAATCCTTGAACACCATTAGTTCTGTCCTCGGAGCTTCTTTGATGGGAATAGATAAGTCCAATCAACATGGAGAAGATTATGTGGGCATGCTGAAAAACTATTTCAACTCCGATACGGGCTGGAACATTATGATGAACAATACAGGTCCGGATGTTGCTTTGCTCGGTGGTGGATATGGAAGAGATTGGTGGTACGATGTATATCCTAACCTTCTTTTTTACGGTGTAGCCAATTTCTACCCCGAACATGAAGATTTTGAATATATACAACGATCCATAGCCGATCGTTTTCAAAAGGCCGATTCCGTATTGGCCGGAAATTACCACCATACCTTTTTTGACTATGCGGCCATGGAACCGAAAGACAACTGGATTTGTCATCAAGAGGATGCTGCAGCGGGTCATGCGTATGTGCTGTATGCCGCATACCAAAAATTTGGTGATGAAAAATACTTGACATCGGCCAAATCTTCATTGGAAGCACTCCTTTCTCAAGAAGAAAACCGTTTTTATGAGATTTTGATGCCTTTTGGGGCCTATGTAGCGGCGCGTATGAACGCAGAGGAAGGCACATCTTACGATTATCAGAACCTATTGGATTGGACTTTTAATGGTGATTCGGTATGTCGTGAAGGATGGGGCGTGTTGGTGGATAATTGGAACGGATATGACGTATCGGGATTGGTTGGGAGCACTGTTGATCATGGTGGTTTTGCCTTTTTGATGAATACCTATGATACCATGTGGCCTTTGGTGCCATTGGTACGTTACGACGCCAGATATGCCAATACCATAGGAAAATGGATGTTGAACGCTGCCAATGCATCTAAATTCTTTTATCCCTACGAAATGGCGGATGAACATCAAACCCTGCCTCACAAAAAAGAGGTCACCAAAGGGGTGATCGCTTACGAGGGGTTGATCAAAAATCCCCATTTGGAAGGGTACGCCCATTTAAAGGCACCCATTGCAATCGGAGACGGGCCACATTGGACACCGGATAACCCAGATGTATCACAGTTTAGTGTTTATGGTAGTGGGCATGTAGGATTTGCTGGAGCTATAATAGACACAACGGATGTACCCGGTATATTAAAACTGGATTGCTTGGCTACCGATTTTTACCGAGGGGATGCCTATCCAACTTATTTGTTCTATAATCCGTACGAAGCATCAAGAGCAGTACAGTACACATGTCAGGGTACAGAGAAAGTAGACCTGTACGATGCTTTGAGCCATCAGGTAATCGCTAGAGATGTTACATCGGAAAGTACCATTGAAATTCCTGCAAAGCAATCAAGACTGATTGTAGAAATACCAAGTGGAAGTTCAGTAGAAAAAAGAGAAGGTACATATTATGTAGAGGATGTTGTTGTTGCTTACCAGTAATTTTTACGTTAGTTAGGATAAGCTCATTTTCTATATTGAAACAACAAGGCCGCACCAATTGGTGCGGCCTTGTTGTTTGATCGTGGAGCGGGAGTATCGGAACCTGTATTGAATATGGCTTTTCGGCTTTTCAGTGATTCATACTAGCCGAATAGGTGAATTTTTACAAATGAATGGACTGTTTACCTGGAGATGTACTTTATTTTAAACCTATTTGATTCGATTTGCCCTTTCTTCAATTAGAGTATTGAATTTCTTTTTTTGTTCTTCCATTAAAAAGCTTTCATCAATTAAAAGAAGGCCATTTTTTTGCTCTTGCTACCATTCTGCCCCAAAGATTTTCGATGGCCTTTTGGGGAATGTGGGCTTTGGCCATTGCCATATCGAAATCTTCTTTTGAGATTCTTCTTTTTTTACCGTTCAAGGCCAACCCCAGTGGTGTTTAAAAGTTCCACTTGGGTCAGGTTAAGGTCTTTACGTCTTTTCCGGATAAATTGTGCTATGGGATTATTTCTATTCCAAGCTTTATTATACCTTATCGGGTGCATTATGGGTGACATAATTCAAATGATACCTTAAAGGGTATAAATAATGCTTTCTAGGTTGTTTCTACTTTATCCATTCAAAGAAGTTCGATCAACGTCAGGTCCGATACATAGATAGGGATTTGAATAGGAACAGGGTCGGCTTACCCATCAACCATGGAAAATGATTTGAAAGGAATCTTCGATTTCCAGAATTTCAGCATCAGTCAATTCCGCAAATTCCTTTTCCCTTCTTTTTTTGGACAATTTACCTTCATTCTGATTCAGAAGCTTGATCAAAAGATCGACTTTGGTATCCGGTAAGGTTACACGGGCATTGATAAGGTTGGTCATCCGATCGTATTTTTCCAAATAGTCCAATTCTTCCGGTATGATCCTTTCAATGGTCTCTTCCACACATGTATACAGGAATTCTGCTTGCCTGGTCAAATCAAAATATCTGTATAGGTCAATGGTTTCGTTAAGGATTTCGATGTTGTGATCCTGTGTTTCCTCCCATTCGATCAAATCGACCCTTGGCGAGGAAAAATGCTCCAGAATATCCTGATAATCATCAATCCGTTCCAGAATGGCAGAGGATATGGGAAATATCATCCCTCTTTTGGTATAACCCATCCGAGTGAGCAAATGGTGGATGATATAGCGATGTATCCTACCGTTGCCATCGGATAGGGGATGGATGAAAACAAACCCAAAGGCTATGGTGGCCGCGACCAACACAGGATTGTATCGGGACTTCTGCAGCAGTTCGTTCGTGCCGAACAACCCTTGCATCAAAAGGGGAAGGTCCTTGGCCTTGGCAGAGATATGGTCGGGCAAAGGGGAGAGGGTATCTCTATCATGCTCCCCAATAAAGCCTTCCCTGGTCCTGATGCCCATATGCCTTAGTTTTTTGTTGCCGATGACAATATGCTGTAACCGTTCGATTTCCTGTATGCTCAAAGGTGATTTGCCCGATAGGCCTATGGCTTTTCCCCAATTCCTTGCCCGCATGCTAGGGGGGTGTTCCCCTTCGATGGCAAAGGATGCCTTCGAGTCCTTCAACAATAAAAAAGCAGCGGTCCTTCGGATAAGATCCTTGTCCCGTTTTCCCAATCCCATTTCGATGGTTTTGGATAGGTCCTTATCAATATACCCATCCAGTTTTGTCGTCCGTCGGATCATGGGACAGTACCCAGGGACCCCGGGCAGGTTGTTCTTGACACGATGCCGCGTGGAATTCTTGGGCTCGACGGTATATTGCAGGCTAGGGTCCACCACCTCTACATATGTGCCTTTGTTCAGGTTGGGCACATCAAGGGTTGTTCCCGTCAGCCATTCATATAGAAACCACGCCCTTCTTGTGTATTGCCCCGTTGGCTCTTCTTCCAACATTTGGCGTATGATGGTATCCCCGGTCAACTTGAAAATTGTTTTCAGGATATATAGGTCCAACGGTTCGTATTTAAGGGCAAAGACCAAATGGCTTTTCAGGTCGTCCTTGGGTTTGTGCCTTATAGTGAACACTTGCCATTGATCCGTATGGTAGCGTTGGTGCTTCTCCGTTGCCATGGCCAATATGTCAGGCAGGGGAACAGCTACATCAAATTGATTTTCCATTATAGAGATCAAAAGGGAGTAACCGACCAAGAAGCCTTCTTCCGGTAGGGTGCGGCCATGAAAAACAGTTTTTTTGTGTGAAAAATAATTATTTTTCATATAATGACGTGAAATTCAATGACAAATATACCGTGAAAAACAGTTACTTTGCGTGAAAAATGATGATTTTTTTATAGTTTATATGAAATATAAGTACCTATAAGTGGATTGACCGTTGAAGATCTTATACTTTCTGGGCTAGAGAACCCTTAAACGGGGACTGACAGTCAGGAATTTATGCTCACCTAACAGGAATTTATGCTCACCTAATAAGTTATTTAAATGTTAGCTGTCTAAATCAATTATATATAATTAATCAAAATATATGGTACAATGGGATTGGTATTCATAGAGTTACATGAGATTGTAATTCCAATATTCCTAATTGCAATGTTCAGCAGTTCAATTCTAAGCTATGATTACTTTAACTCCGATATTTTTTCAAGTATGATTTCCTGCTATATGGTTTCACCTTTCAAAAAAGCAGAGTCTATCGCTGATTCTTTTGTCTTTTTCTTTTCATTGATGCTTACAAATGCACCTCTCGGGAATCGCCTACAACCTGAAGAGGTACCTGAAATTCACGGAAAAACGTTCAAAAAGCGGGGTGGGCAATGCTACCCTGTCGTTTTTTATAAAAACCGGACTACATAAACTCCAAAGATGGTTTTTAAGCCCTGAAAAAACAATGGCCTGCTCGGGTGCATGAAAACAAGACCGCCTTTAAAGCGGTTATGGAGGTCCTTTTTGGGATCATCATGGGCTTGTGCAACGGTTGTTTAGCTTTATTTTGAAACTTCCATTTTCAGGTGGTGAAACCACAATAATCATATCGTTAGGATTGTAACCTAACTCATTATTTATTAAGTTAATTAGTTGTAGGTAATTGTTCAGAAACTCAGTCAGTGTATCAACTTTGATATTTCCGTCTCCACCAAATTTTATTTTAGTTAATTGTTTTCAGCCATTGAGTAATTCCATATTATTTGGTTAGATAGTTTTCCCAAATTTCGGGTTCGGTATTCTTTAAGTTAGACTCAATGGATTGAATTCCTTTTTTGGATAATTTTCCAATTATTTTATAAGGGCCCCATTCTTGTTTTTTAATCAAATAATTTTTTACGAAAAAACTGGGTTTAGGGTTGTAGTCTATTTTGTGTTCAAAGTGAGAGTCATTTAATTCCACATTGTCAAAAGAGTTTGAATGTGTTATCATACCTCCAAGGAAAAACAAATCATCAATTTCTTTAAAATATACTATCGGATGATATGATTCATCTTTTCCTCTTTTAGAACCTTGGATTATATCTCCTTTTGTAAATTGTTTAGTCATTCAGTTTCTTTAGCTTGTGCCGAACGTTTAGGCTATGATTAGTTACGGTGTGAAATCCGAAGGATTTCTGCCCGCAAACTAAACATGTTCATTCCCCAATTAGTGGGACAGGTTTTCTACAAATTTTTCCACAAGAGTTTCATTAAAAGAATACGGTTTAATGTAAATGATTTTTGAAGAATCTTATGATATAGGATTGTGTAATCAAATCTTCAATGTGTGAATAATGTATTTTTTTTAAATAAATAATGGGGTAAAAATAAAAAAAACACCTCTTTATTGATAAAAACATAAATCAATCATTACTTCTTTTATTAATATGAATTATAATTCTTACACCGAGATAGATTTTGTTTTGGATGAATATTTCCAGAAATGGATTTTAAATCCGGATTCAATTACGCAAAATTTCTGGGAATCATGGATATCCAAACACCCCGAAAAGCTTGATGAGGTAAAAAGTGCCGCCAATCTGCTTCGTATTATGAATTATAAGAGTGATGATGTACTTCACGATACCGAATTAGATGCCATTTGGCACGACATTATTAAAAGGCGGGCATTTACGAATAAAAGGCATTTTTTGAATAACCGATTTTATTTCAGTAAAAAACAAGTTATAGGAATAGCGGCTAGTTTTATTGGGCTGGTTGTAAGCACTTTATTGGCCTTTCAATTGGATATTTTTCAATTGAAATCAAAACCAATGGAAACGATTGCCACCAAAGATGATATTATTTTAAAATTAGAAGATGGTACCGTAAAAGTTATTGATGATACCACATCCAATGTTTTACCAAACAAAGAGGGGGGGCGAATGCTTAGCCAAGAGAAAAACAGGCTAATATACAATCAATCAAAAACAGATAATCACGCTGGTGATAAATACAACGAACTTATCATTCCTTATGGAAAAACCTTTGAAATAATACTTTCAGATGGATCAGTGGTCACCCTAAACTCTGGGTCTAAGCTAAGGTACCCTGTGGTCTTTGAATCAAATAGCCCTAGGACTGTTTATTTGGAAGGGGAGGCCTTTTTTTCTATTGAAAAGGATGAAAAAAGCCCGTTTACCGTAGTTACAGATAACATGAACACTAGAGTGTATGGAACACAATTCAACGTGTCCAGCTATCCAGAGGATTCCACCACAACAACTGTATTGATAGAAGGAAGTGTAAGCGTCTATAAAGCAAATAATCATAATAATCAGAACCCAATCAAGATTGTACCCGGGCAACGGGCATCTATAGAAAAAGAATTAATTGTAATAGATAATGTGGATGTGAATGATTTCATTGGTTGGAGGCATGGAAAGTTAATTTTTTCAGATAATAGGTTTGAAGAAATATTAAGAAAACTCGAGCGGCATTTCAATGTTAAAATTGAAAACAATTTAGACAAATTGAGAGATAAACGATTCACAGGAACTTTTACCAATGAATCCCTTGAAGAAATACTGAGCATTATTCAAGAGCATACCCCATTTGAATTCAAAATAAACGAAGAAAATAGAATAATCGTAGCCGAAAAGGAAAATCAATCCCATGAATAGTTTTTTGATTTTTTCACGGCTTTAAATAATAATCAACTATTAAACTTAAGAAAATGGAAACAAACTCTCTAGATTCAGAAGTTGAAAGAAAAAAGGTCTTTCCTAGCTTCAATTTAAGTGTGAAAATTATATGTCTGTTTCTTTTTATGGCATATAGTCATTTACAGGCAGCGGAGGCTACTGATTCCTTAAACACAAAATTGTACTTGAATTTTAGAAGTACTTCTTTGATTGACATAATCCATGAGATAGAGGCGAAAACGAAATTTAAGTTCTTCTATAGTAAGGAAGAACTTAATTTGACAAGCAAGGTGGATTTTAGTGCAGATGGGTTAACTGTTCAGCAAGCATTGGAAAAGTTATTATCCGACAAGCACATTGATTTTAAAATAATCAAAGAACAAATACTGTTGAGTCCTAAGCAATATTCGGTGCCGAGTTCAAAAAAAGAGGATAAAAAAAGTAAGTCGCCGAAATACCAATTGTCTGTTTCAGGAAAGGTAAGTGATGTTGATGGCACTCCTTTGCCAGGGGCAAGTATAATGATAAAAAATACGACCATTGGGGTCACCACTGATTTCGACGGCAACTATTCTATCAATATAGATAGAGAGGACGCAGTATTGGTATTTAGTTATATTGGGTTTGTAACTAAAGAATTAACGGTCAATGGACAATCCACTATAGATGTTGTTTTAGAAGAAAGTGCGCAAGCCTTGGGGGAAGTTGTTGTAACCGCTCTGGGTATTGAACGTGAAAAAAAATCACTTGGTTATGCAACAAGCGAAGTAGATTCCGAAGATTTTACAGTAAATAGAACTCCCAATTTTATGAATTCTTTGGGAGGCAAGGTTGCAGGAGTCAATATTTCAAGCTTAGGTACTGGTCCACAAGGTAGTTCAAAGATTCGTATACGTGGTGTTTCTTCCTTTGGAAATTCTAATTCCCCATTGATTGTTGTTAACGGTATTCCAATAAGTAATATTTCATATGGGGTGGATTCCGAAAATGATGAAGTAGGGAGCAATAGGAATTCGGATGGAGGTGATGGGTTAAGTAGTATTAACCCTGACGATATCGAAAGTATGACAATTTTAAAGGGAGCTGCTGCTTCAGCTTTATATGGGTCAAGAGCTAAGGATGGGGTGATAATGATTACAACAAAAAATGGTGAAAATATGGACGGAGGGGTAGAGGTAACTTGGAATTCCATCTATACTAACGGGACCCCTCTTGATTTTACGGATTATCAATATGAATATGGTCAAGGAGAAGGGGGCGAACGTCCTAATTCCTCATTTCCTACTTCAGGGGTATGGAGTTTTGGTGAAAAAGTAGGGGGTACGCAGATATTGTTCGATGGGTTGGTAGTGCCTTATGAACCACAAAAAAATAAAATCAGGGATTACTATAGGAATAGTTCCTCCTTGACCAATACAATTTCGGTGGCATCGGGAGGAAAAAATGGAGGTGTTAACTTTTCAGCCTCGAATATGGATGCATTAGCAATTTTGCCAGGATCCGAATATACAAGAAGAACCGTTAATATAGGGTTCACTCAGAAGCTAAAAAAACTAACCATTTCGGGTAATGTAAACTATTCCAATGAGATTCGGACAAATCCACCCAATGTAGCAGAACAGGATTATAGTCCCGTTACGATATATACGATAGCAACTACAATGCCACTTGATCTGTTAAAAGAGTATAGTAGTGATGAAAATGGCGATGAGATATCATGGTCAAGGTTTACCAATAGAACCAATCCATATTTCGCTCTAAAACGATTTGAGAACAATAAACGTGATAGGGTATATGGAAATATAACGGTAAAGTTTGATTTAACTGATTGGCTTTTTGTACAGGGAAGGATTGGACAGGATTATTATATGAGGGATGTAGAGTATAATTTGCCGACTGGCTCACAACGCCAAGCTGATCCCCCACCGGGATTTTTCAACGGTGAATATGTTCAGGACCAACGTCGTTTTAGAGAATTAAATGCAGACTTTTTGGTGAATGTAAATAAAAACTTTGGGGAGATTGGAACGGTAATCAATTTAGGTGGTAACCATATGTACAACAGATCGGACATCAATACTATTTTGGGTCAAAACTTTTATACTAGAGACCTTTATACCATAGGCAATGCCAGTACAGTATCTCCTAATTACAGATTGTTGGAAAGAAAAGTTAATTCATTGTATGGGTCAGCTGAACTTTCCTATGGAGGTTTTGTCTATTTGAACGGTACACTTAGAAATGATTGGTTCTCAACGTTGTCTCCTGAAAACCGAAGTATTCTCTATCCATCGATTACTGGTAGCCTTGTATTGAGTCAGGCTTTTAAGAATTTGCCGGAATGGGTCACTTTTGCTAAAGTCAGGGCAGCTTATGCCCAAGTGGGTAGTGATACAGATGTAGCCCCTTATTCAAACAATCTTTTTTATCAGGTCAATCCCTTACAATTAGCCAATAAACCGTTGGGGAGTATTAATGCAACCACTGTTCCCAATTCAAGTTTAAAACCCATGTCGGTTACGGAGAAAGAGATTGGTGTGGAGCTAAAGCTGTTTAATAACCTAGTATTGGAAGCTTCGTATTATCATAAGCTTTCCTCGGACCAAATCCTAAGTGCACAGACATCGATTGCTTCGGGTTATTCAACAAGGTTAATTAATGTTGGGGAAAGTAAAAATCAAGGAGTTGAGATGTTGGCATCAATGGATATCGTGAGGTCGGAAGATTTTGTATGGAACAGCTCTGTGAATGCATCACATAACACTTCAAAGGTTTTAAGCTTAGGTGATAGCGTTGATGATGACTATATAACAGTTGGAACTGCTCAATTTCATGGTGAATTAAGACAAGTTGTTGGCAAACCCATGTCTCAATTATATGGCTATGGCTGGCTTAGGGATGAGGAAGGAAACATTGTGATCGATCCCGATACCGGATTGCGCCTTAGGTCCGAAGATCAACTCGAATTTGGCAGTGCAATACCTACTTGGTTTGGTGGCTTCACTAATTATTTTAAGTATAAGAATCTTTCACTGTCTTTTCTTATTGATTTCAAATTGGGGCATAAAATGATTTCAGGAACACACATTAATGCTTATCGACATGGGCTGGATAAAGCAACACTTGTTGGACGTGAACAAGGGTTTGTTATTGGAGAGGGTGTTAATCCTGATGGCAGTGTTAATACCACTCCGGCTGAAATACAGCCTTATTATGAGGTAATAAGAAGTTATAGGGCATCTGAACAATCAGTTTTCAATGCGGGTTCTTGGCAATTAAGGCAGGTGGCACTTGGATATGATTTGACCTCATATATGGAGAGGATCAAATTTATCAAAGGACTTAAACTATTCTTAACGGCCAACAACGTCGCTGTACTCAAAAAATGGGTTCCCCATATTCACCCGGACCAAAATGGTAGTATTGGGGATAATTTTGCCGGTCTTGAAGCAACAGGATTACCTGTTACAAGGGAAATTGGATTTAACATTAATATGAAATTTTAATATAAAAGCCATGGAGAATTCTAAAAAATATACCCTGCTCACAGTTCTTTTAATCGTACTGTTTGTTTCATGTGACAAAGGTTTTGATGAATTGAACACGGATAAAGTTCGCTTAACAGAGATCGATCCGACCTTTCAACTCAATCACGCCATTGTTTCCAGTGCACCAGGTTATGGGGATAACCTCACCTATCAGGTAACCATTGTTAGACAAATGGCCACACCTGTTCCTGGTGTTGGTGCCGGAGCAAATTTTAATTTGGATAACCCAGCTACCGTTTCTGCTCTATGGAATTTGGGGTATGGGGATATCATCAAAAATCTTACCGACGGAATTTATGCAATTGAAGATGACCCCGAAAAAACTAACCTACTTTCGATGCTAAGGATTTATCGGGCTCATCAATTTATGATTTTAACTGACACATATGGTTCTATCCCTTACTTTGATGCTTCTAAAGGATATTTGGAAGATAATTCATTTCCCAAGTATACTCCCCAAGAATTGATTTATGATGATATCCTTAAAGAATTGGAAAGTGCCTCTGCCGCTCTTGACCCCTCCAAGGATGCTGTCAGTCAGGAGGTTCTATATTCAGGAAGTCAGGATAATATTTTGGCATGGAAAAAATTTGGGTATTCATTGTTGTTGAGGGCAGCAATGCGGTTAACGAAAGTTAACCCAACAAAGGCACAAGAATATGTGGAAAAAGCAATTTCCGGCGGTGTCTTTACTTCAAACCTTGATAATGCGGTTATTAGACATGATTCCAGTTTTAGAAATCCTTTGGGAACACCTTTGAATGGTGGTCAATCCGCATTTTATTATCTGGACAAGGAATTTGTAAATTATCTAAAAGACAATGATGACCCTAGATTGGCAGCAATAGCTGTTAGGTATGTTGGGGCATTGTCAGGTAATGATCAAATAGAGGATAACGCTGACCGAAATCCGGTAAATCAAATTGGGATTCCACAAGGTTACAATAATACGACTATTGCACCTATTGCCGAAGCAGATGGAGTAGCTAGTTATTATGCATATAGTCAATTGGATAGGACCAGATTGGCTAGTCCTGACGCTCCAACATTTATTTTGACATATTCCCAAACTTTACTGTTGTATGCAGAAGCAGTTGTACGGAATTGGGTTCCAGGAGATGCTAACGCTTTGTATCTCGAAGCTATAAGGGCAAACATGGAACAGTTTTCGGAATGGCCAGGAAATACTACTATACCTGAGGAGGAAATCGAAACTTATCTAGCCGCAAATGAATTGATTCCAGGGAAGGAATTGGAGCAAATTAATACACAGTACTGGGTTTCTACATTTCTTAATGGTTCCGAGAGTTGGGCAAACTTTAGAAGGAGCGGTTATCCTTTAATTGAACCAAACCCTTTTGGAGGTAGTGATTTGACAACTGAAGATTTTATTCGAAGACTTACGTACCCAGATAGTGAGACGACTGTAAATCTACAAAATATGAATGAAGCCATAGAACAACAGGGTCCCGATAATTTGGATACAAGAATATGGTGGGATGTTAAATTGAATTAGTTTAGTTTTCAAGTGTATGTCATCCCTGCTGTATATAAACGGCAGGGATGATATTTTTTATATCAATAAATATACTGTTCAAATGTGCTCTGGAAAATGAGTAAGAGAAAGGAAATTATAGAAATATTTCTGGCAGGGTTGGAAGGGGTTAACCCGAAGCGTTTGATTCATAAACAAGTAGAGCTGGAAGATGGTATGCTTCGGTTTGGAGCGGAAGTTCAAATAAATCTAACTGATATTAGAAATATTTATGTGATTGGTTTTGGAAAGGCAAGTGTTAACATGGCACAAGCTTTGGAAGATATTTTAGGGGAACATATAAAAAAGGGACATATAATCACCAAATATGGCCATGGTTTTCCCTTGAAGTATCTTGAAGTGACAGAAGCAGGACACCCCATGCCAGATAAAAATGGTCTATTGGGCACCAAAGAAATTGTATCGATTGTTAAAGAAGCAACAAAAGGTGATTTGGTAATTTGTTTGATTTCAGGGGGTGGGTCGGCACTGCTCACAGATCTTCCTGAAGGTGCTACAATTCATGACTTGATTAAACTAAATACCTTACTTTTAAAATCTGGCGCAAGTATAGAAGAAGTAAACTGTGTACGTAAACATTTGTCCCAGATAAAAGGTGGTGGTTTGTCAAAGGAGGCCTATCCGGCCAAAATGGTCTGCCTTATTTTATCGGATGTTATTGGAGATTCAACTGGAATTATTGCTTCTGGACCTACAACTTATGATTCCACTACATACAACGACTCGATGTCAATTTTAAAAAAGTATAAAATTGATACTGAGATTCCTTTGTCGTTATATAAATCTCTTATAAGAGGAATGCAGGGAAAAAGTGAAGAAACCCTGAAAGCGTCAAACCCCATATTTTTTCAGACCACAAATTTAGTTATTGGCAATAACCTGATGGCCTTGGAAAGTGCTAAGAAAAAAGCAGAGGCTATCGGATACAATACAATTATAGTAAAATCGGACCTTACAATGAACGTGGTGGAAGTTGCCGATTTTTTAATAAGAAAGCTAAATCAGTATAATAGGAAGAATACCCGAAAGACTTGTTTGTTGTTTGGTGGTGAGCCCACGGTTCAAGTAAAGGGAAATGGCTTGGGAGGCAGAAATCAACACCTTGCCTTAATCATGTCCGTTTTGTTAAAAGACAATTCTAATGTTACTATGCTTTCAGGTGGGACAGATGGAACAGATGGCCCAACAGATGCTGCAGGAGCTGTTGTTGATTGCTCAACAGTTGTACACGCTGCTCAATTAGACTTGGACGTATATGAATGGATAAGCCGAGTAAAGTGACCCACCTTCGCCGGATGAAACTGACCATGGCAAATGGACTGCCCAGATTTGATCTATCCGTGGGTTAAACTTAGTTTT
>NZ_PABT01000034.1 GCF_002699205.1 Allomuricauda sp. | reverse complement strand
TTTGTTTAAATACTAAGAAGAATAGCACCGGAAATCATATACCCGAAGCCTACTTCCCTACATTCCCAACTCGGTAATACCCTTTGTTCGGGATTTCAATGGTGTATTTTTTACGGGAAGCGTTGTTCAAGTGTGGTTCCCGCAACCAAGGATTATGCCTTTTCAATATTTTGTAGTTGATTTCGTAGAGTTCAGCAAAATCGGCCCAACTGGACACCGCAGAATCTACCTCAACAGTAAAGGTGGGTACTTTTTCATACATATCATCTTCATCCAACTGAAATCCATACTTATCGCGATTGGAGATAATCTCCTTTATGGCCAAAATACGGAATACGTAACGTCCGGTCTCCTGTCCCAAAAGCAAATCGTAATAATCATCCACCTGCTGAATGTCCATATATTTTTGAATACCAGCAGGGCCCGCGTTGTATGCCGCCGCCGTCAGGGTCCAGCTTCCAAAACGGTCTTTCCATTTATTAAGGTACTCGCAAGCAACCTGAGTGGCTTTTTCCACATGGTAACGTTCATCCACATTATTGTTTATTTCAAGGCCATACTCCCTTCCTGTCGCCTTCATGATTTGCCAAAAACCGGTAGCTCCCGCAGGGGAAACTACATTTTGCAGACCACTTTCGGCCACGGCCAAGTATTTGAAATCATCGGGGATACCATTCTTTTTAAGAATGGGCTCAATAATTGGAAAATATTTATTGGCCCTCTTCATCAACAACAGGGCATTGGATTGCCAATAGGTGTTCACCAAAAACTCCCTATCCACACGCTCCATGATCTCAGGGTCATCCTGCGGCACTGGTTCCCCTGCAAAATTGAGGTCTTCCGGAATTTCTATGGCACTTATCTGATAGGTGTCCGCCACATTCTTGTCCGTGGTTTCCTCCTCTATATCAATAGGTTTCTCTTCTCCTTCATTCGACTGCACGGCAAAAATAAGCGTGCTCACAACGGCTATCAATCCAATAAAAGCCAAAATGTTTTTGATGTATTTCATGTCTTCCCAATTAAAATCTTCAGTAAAGATAGTATTATATAGACGAAATTATTCCAAAATAATTGTGGGAAGGTGCTCATTGAACCATCGGGCACGGTGAATAATCATCGTGTGGGTGCCATTTTTAACCGGAATACAGTCCTTGATATTGGCTATGGGAAAAACGGCATCACGCTCCCCATGAATATGAACCGTGTTTTTGGGTGGAACCTCTTGGTCCCAATTTACAATCTGGTCTATGGACCAATCAATATAATATTTATCCCGAATGGAAAGGTATTTCTCGTATAAATGCAAACGTTTGGTCACGGTTTCACCAAAAGCATATTTGGCCAACAGTTCCACATTGTTCACCAAGCCCGTGGGCAACAATTTGTGTACCTTGGTGTATTTGGCAAAGATCATTCTTTTGGGAAGTTCATATTTACTTTTGACCGATGATACCACAATGACCTTTTGGGTCGGGATAATCTTGGCCATCTCCTGTACCAACATACCCCCAAAGGACACTCCCAACAAAACGGGGTTGGGCTCATGGATTTTTTCACACATTTTTTTGGCATAATCCACAAGGCTCATCCCCTTGTCTGGAACAAACCAATCCAACGTGTGGATTTTGAATCGATCCTCGGGAAGTTTGATGTTTTCAAAAATAGTTGAGTTCGCTGCCATTCCCGGCATCAGGTAAACATGGATTTTGTTATCGGACATATCGCCTCAAATATCGAAAAGCGCTAGGAAATTAACAATATTTTACCTAATTTTGTATCCCTTTTGCAGCAAACCCCGCCTAACGAATACAAGTTTTTAACAAGGGGAGACGGAAATATCATTTTTATGGTATCTCTACGAGTCATTAAAAAAACAAGTACTATATGACAACATTGGAAATCACTGACAATAGTTTCTTACGTCAATTTGAAACTAGGGTCAATGGGCATTTAGCCAAAATTGAGTACTCTTCACAGGAGCGCAAAGTATTTTTGACCAAACTGGTTATTCCTGAAGAAATTACCAGAGAAGGCTTTAAAGAAGATTTCATTAAAGCAGTATTGAACGAAATTCAAGAGAACAACCTTAGGGTTGTACCAACAAGCCCACAGATTGCAGGTTTTTTAAGAAAAAATAGGCAATACAAAGAAATGTTACCTGTTGGTATCCGCATTTGATCTGACCAATCAATAAAAAAACATGCAAGCCTCCTTTGACCAAGGAGGTTTTTTTATGCCATCACCTCGCTGGGTACAAATTCAAATCGGACCAGTCCATCCTCATCTATATCGGTAAGCTCCACTTGGTGCAAGGTATTTACCAGATCAGGATTCCAAGGTGCTTTTACCTTAACGTAGTTCTCGGTAAACCCGTGGATGTACCCTTTTTTGTTCTCACCCTCAAACAAAACGGTACGTGTGCTTCCCAATTGGCTCTCATAAAAAGCCCTTCGTTTTTTGGCGGACAGCCCACGGAGCATCTTGCTTCGTTTACTTCGCACCTCCTTTGGGACCACTTCGTCCATTCCTGCGGCAAGGGTATTGTCCCTTTCGGAATAAGTGAACACATGCAAATAAGAAATATCCAATTCGTTCAAAAAATGATAGGTTTCCAAGAAATGCTCATCCGTTTCTCCCGGGAAACCAACGATCACATCCACCCCAATACAGGCATGAGGCATGGCTTCCTTTATCCTTCTTACCCTATCCACATATAAATTGGACAAATACCGACGACGCATCTTTTTCAAAATAGCATCACTCCCACTTTGCAGCGGAACATGGAAATGCGGCACAAAAGAGTTGCTCTGGGCAACAAAATCTATGGTCTCGTTCTTGAGTAAATTAGGCTCAATGGAAGAAATGCGAAGACGGTGAATGCCATCAATGGTATCCAAGGCCTTTACTAGATCCAGAAAAGTATGTTCGTGTTTTTTGTTGCCAAACTCACCTTTGCCGTAATCACCAATATTGACACCGGTCAAAACAATTTCTTTAATATCCTTGGACGCAATTTCCCTGGCATTGTTCAGCACATTGTCCAAGGTGTCGCTACGGGAAATGCCACGTGCCAAGGGAATGGTACAATAGGTGCATTTATAGTCGCAACCATCCTGTACTTTTAAAAAAGCACGGGTACGGTCACCAATGGCGTAACTGCCCACATAAAAATCGGCATCTTCGATCTCACAGGAATGTACTTCTCCCCTATCGTTTTTGGTAAGATCGTTCAAATAATCGGTGATCTTGAATTTTTCCGTGGCACCCAGCACCAAATCCACACCATCCACTGCGGCCAGTTCCTCTGGCTTTAGTTGGGCGTAGCAGCCCACGGCCGCCACGAAAGCTTCCGGATTGGCTTTTTGGGCTTGTTTTACAATGGTTTTAAAACGCTTATCGGCATTCTCAGTCACCGAACAAGTATTGATCACATACACATCGGCTTTTTCCGAAAAGTCCACACGCTGAAAATCCTCCTTTTCAAAACCTCGGGCAATCGTGGAGGTTTCGGAGAAATTAAGTTTGCAGCCCAATGTATAAAATGCAACCTTTTTGCTCATATGCCTATTGTGCGTTTTAAGGGGCGCAAAGATAGTGATTTGTTGTAAGTTATGACAATCAAAGAATAGAGGTCGGTCCGTGCATAGTCCTTTCCAAACTTGGAGCACCCCTTAAAATTACCTCAAAAAAAAAGCACCATCTTCCCGTGGGAAAATGGTGCTTTTAAAAACAAATCTTAATCTCAACCTACATAGGCTGCCAACATCCAGTTCAATTTTTCCTGATCGGAGATCAAATCACTCATCAAGGAAGCAGTACCTTCATCATTATGCTCCGAAGCGCGCTCTAAAATTTCGCGTTCCCTCATAAGTAAATCCTGAATATTGTCCTGTATCAACCGTACTCCAGTGATTCCATCAGAAACACCTTTAATGGTTTTGATGGTTTTTTGCTCCAAATATTCTTCCATGGTGTGCAGTGGTTCAAAACCCAACGCCAATATCCGCTCTGCAATTTCATCCACCACATCGTTGGTTTCTTTATATAGTTCTTCGAACTTCTCGTGCAACATAAAAAAGTTCTTTCCTTTTACATTCCAGTGCATACCTTTGAGGTTCAGGTAATAAATCTGGAAGTCGGCCAATAGCACATTCAGGGTGTTACTGATTTCAGCTCTGTAATCTTGTTCCAATCCAACTTTTATCTCTAGTGTTTCCATAATTGTTTGTTCATTTATTATGATATAAAAGTACCGCTAAATTAGTGCTGGCTAGGTGCCTTAGGTTACATATCCCATAGTCTTTTTTTATCATGGCATACACAAAACCAATGTCCTGAAAATTACATTGCACACAGATTGGATACCCTTTGCCTTTCATTGTTTTTCGCCCAAAAAGAAGGTGCATGCGATCAGTGTGTTACATTAAAATGGTTAACTTATGCCAACTTTTTAAACTAACTCAATGAAACTTCGATTATTTGTTGTCGGCCTTGTTTTACTGTCCGGCCATTCTTGCAAAACAGAACCAACCTCATCTTTATCAAATCACCAAGGTGAAGAAAACTATTCGGTAATCATCAGTGAGACCAAGGTGGGCCATCTCAAAGCCAATACTTCTGGTGACACCATCAGCATTGATTACGATTATAAAAATAACGGTCGTGGTCCGACCATGAAAGAAACCATTGTGCTGAACGCTGAAGGCTACCCCGTAAGCTGGGAAATCACCGGAAACACCACTTTTGGCAACGCCGTGAACGAGCAATTCTCTTTAGAAAACGGAGAAGCCGCTTGGACCGATGCCACTGGCTCTGGAAGTGCCACCGTGGATGCACCGCAACTCTACGTCAACCAATTTGGAAGCCCCTACTCCGCTGTTCTGGCGGCCCGCTTGCTTTTGGATGCCCCCGAAAACACCTTGCCCGTTCTTCCGGCCGGGAACCTGACCCTTACCAAAATGGAGGATTTGACTGTAGCGAACGCTTCCGGCGAGGGTGAACTGGCCTTGACCACCTATGCGCTTTCCGGTGCCGAGATGAATCCTTCTTATTTTGTCATGGATGAAAACGAAAAATTCTTTGCGGCAATCTCCCCGAGATATATCGTAATTCGAGATGGATATGAAGCTGAGGAAAAAGGCTTACGTGAATTGGCCGAAAACTATTCTGCCGAGCGCTACGAAACACTCCAAAAAGAATATGCGCACAACTACGATAAAAAAGTACGCGTACAAAACGTAAAAGTATTTGATCCCAATACACAATCTTTGACGGAACCGGTCTCCGTGGTAGTGGAAGGTGAAAAAATCGTTGCTATCGAAGCTGCCGATGCCGCTGGCGAAAATGAAGTGGTCATCGAGGGCAATGGCGGAACTTTGGTTCCCGGCTTATACGAAATGCACGCCCACACAGGCGACAATGGCGCCTTATTGAACGTTTTGGCGGGCGTTACCTCTTTCCGAGATATGGGAAACAACACCGAAGTGCTGAGCAACTTGATCGAAAAAATAAATTCCGGCGTATTGGCGGGACCCCGTGTTACCCGATTGGGCTTTATTGAAGGGAAAAGTCCATACAGTAGCAACAACGGCATTTTGGTGGAAAGTCTGGAAGAGGCCCTGGCCGCGGTGGATACCTACGACAGCCTTGGCTTTTACGGGATCAAGCTCTACAACAGTATGAACGGTGACTGGGCTCCGGAGATCGTAAAAAAAGCCCATGAAAAAGGGATGTTCGTGGCCGGTCATGTGCCTGCATTTTCCAATGCCAACGCTATGCTACGCGCGGGTTATGACGAGATGACGCACATTAACCAGACCATGTTGGGCTGGGTACTGGAACCGGACGAAGATACCCGTACGCTTTTGCGACTAACGGCCATGAAACGCTTCCCAGAATTGGATTTGAACAGTGATAAAGTACAGGAGACCATGGATTTGTTCGTGGCCAACAAAACGGCGATGGACCCAACCCTGGCCATTCACGAGCGTTTGATGCTCTCCCGCAACGGAGAGGTCACACCCGGTGCCTTGGACTATGTGGATCACATGCCGCCCAACGAGCAACGTAGCCTAAAAGTGGCCTTAGCGCAGATTGCCGATGCCGAAGAAGATAAAGCTTACCGTGAAGCCTACGACAAGATTGTGGAAACCCTCAAAATGATGAAGGACAGAGGCATTTTAATCGTGGCAGGGACCGATTTGGGCGGTGCCTTCAACCTGCACCGTGAACTGGAGCTCTATACCGAGCAATTGGGCTACACTCCTGCCGAAGTACTGAAATTGGCCAGTTATGATATGGCGCAATATATGGGACACGAAAGTCTGGGTAGCATAGAACCCGGCAAATTGGCCGATTTCTTCTTGGTGCCCGGCAATCCGGTGGAGGATATCAAAGCCATCAAAACTATAGCCATGGTATCGCGGGGTGGAACGTTCTACTATCCTTCGGAAGTATACCCGGCCTTTGGGATAACCCCTTTTACTGAAAAACCAGAGGTTAAGGAATAGTACTTTATAAAAGCATATACGGAAAGGCCAGCGGCAAATGCCGCTGGCTTTTTTTGGTTATACGCACACCAGCTCAGAAAATCATGTTGATAAAATGTTTATTCCTTACCCAAAAATGCAAGAAATTATAGGTGTTTTTCGATTAACTTGGTCATGGAGCCAGTGCTTAACCAGTATTTATCCAAAATTGTCAACCAAACCGGGTTTTATCACGAAAAAAAACATTTGATCAATACAAATAAACACCTAAAAACCAACCTCAAACCATCACAAAAATGATACGCGTTTTACTACTTACAATTTGCTTCCTAACATGTAATTTAAGCCTAATCGCTCAAAAAAGTGTACTGGAAGAACTCGAAGAAATTGCAATAATCGAGCAAAAGGTTATGATGCCCATGCGAGACGGCATCCGTTTGGCCACGGACATTTACCGTCCAAAAACAGATGAGAAAGTACCCATTATTTTTTCCAGGACACCCTATAATTTTAATTCTTGGGGGGACGGAAAACAAAGAACCCGAACAGCCAGTAGGGCTCTCGAAGCTGTCAAAAGAGGTTATGCCTATGTAGTTCAAAATGAACGCGGAAGGTTTTTCTCCGAAGGGGAATGGGATATCTTGGGCGTTCCGTTGACCGACGGTTACGATGCTTTTACATGGATGAAGAACCAACCTTGGTCCAATGGAAAAATTGGCACTTTGGGATGTTCTTCCACGGCAGAATGGCAAATGGCCGTAGCCGCATTGGACCACCCATCACATGCTGCCATGGTACCCCAAGGTTTTGGTGCAGGAGTAGGAAGGGTCGGCGACATATACGAACAAGGAAACTGGTACCGAGGAGGTGCGGAGCAAATGTTATTCTTTGCCTGGTTGTACGGTGTGGAGCAGGACAAGTTCAAACCACGTATTCCAGCTGGGGCAACGCAAGAAGATCTAATACGAATTTCCAGGTTTTACGATTTGGCCCCGGAAAACCCTCCAGTGGACATGTCCGAGGCACTAAAACACCTGCCCATCCAAGATATTCTAAAAAACATCAATGGCAAGCATGAAATTTTTGACAAAATGATCCGTCGCAAGCCCAATGATGAAGATTGGTACAAAGGCGGACTTTACCATGACAACATGGATTTCGGCGTTCCCAGTTTTTGGTTTGCCTCATGGTACGATGTATCCATCACCCCCAATATCACCCTTTTCAATCACGTTAGAAACAACGCAAAAGACAAAGATGTCAGGGACAATCAGTATTTGGTGATTGCACCTACCTTACACTGCGCCTACAAACGTGCAACAGAAAACACCATTGTGGGTGAACGTAACGTTGGTGATGCCAGACTCAATTACGATGAGCAGATCTACGCCTGGTTCGATATGTGGTTGAAAGGTGAGAAAAACGATTTTAAGGAAAAAACACCAAGGGTGCAGTACTACACCATGGGAAGCAACAAATGGCAGGCTGCGGAAACTTGGCCTCCAGAAAATGTAAAACCAACAACTTTTTATCTCAATAGTGGGGGCAATGCGAACAGTCTTTATGGCGACGGGGTCTTATCCACAAAAAAACCGGGTTCCGACAATCGGGATAGCTTCACGTACGACCCCATGGTACCCGTACCTTCTTATGGCGGCAATGTATGTTGTACCGGTAATGCGGTCAAAGGTGGGGCCTACGACCAACAACAAATGGAGACCAGAAATGATATTTTGGTCTATACCTCCGATGTTTTGGAAGAAGGTGTTGAGGTTTCAGGTTTCATTGAATCCACCTTATATGTGTCGTCTGACGTGAAGGATACCGACTTCACCATTAAACTTATCGATGTTTATCCTGATGGAAGGGCCTATAACTTGGACGAAACCATCCAACGGGTAAGGTATCGCGAAGGTTATGACAAAGAAGTTTTCATGGAAAAGGGAAAAGTCTACAAAGTGGACCTGACCCCCATGGCCACCAGTAATTATTTTAAAAAGGGACATCGCATACGAATAGAGGTTTCCAGTAGTAACTTTCCCCGTTTTGCTAGAAACTTGAACACGGGCGGCAATAATTATGATGAAAAGATTGGTGTGGTCGCACACAATAAGGTGCACCATTCCAAGGAATATCCATCACAGATTACGCTGCCCATAATTGCCAAATAGTGTTTGTGCAAACACTGTTTGTTAGCCTTGGCTTCCGAAGGAAGTATTTCATGGAAGCATCCAACAATTTGTAGATACCCATCATCAGCCAGTGGCAAATGCCACTGGCTTTTTTGTTTACCCACACGAAAACAAATGGTTATGTTGATAAAAGTGTTGAAGACCGACGGAAAAAGTAAATGGTTATAGGAGTTTTTCCGTTAACTTGGTTGCCCGTGACGGGCTCGATTCAGAATCAGCGGATACCATTCATAAAATACGATTCAAATCCATTGACATTGACATACATTAACCCAAAAAAGAGAGGCATGCTCAAAACCCTTATATTTTTATTCCTAGTTGTTTTCTCCTCACAAACGAAATTAATGGGCCAACAAAAGGAAATGTATATCAAAGCCGGTTTGTTATATGACAGTAAAAACAATACCCTCCTAAAAAACAAGCTCATACAGATTCAAGGATCAAAAATTATATCCGTTGGTGAATTTGAATCCTTACCCAAAAATAAACAAGTAGTCGATTTAACCGAATACACCGTTCTTCCGGGACTAATTGATGCCCATACACATGTGCTCTTTTCCCAAGAGGCCAACGAGGATTTTGCAGCACACAGTATTCAATCACTCACCATGGAAAGTGATGCCCTGAGAACGCTTCGTGGTGCCAAAAGGGCTAAAAGTTATCTAGAACAAGGAATAACAAGTATCAAAGATCTTGGAAACTCTGGTTTATACCTTGATGTCGCCCTAAGGGACGCCATTAACGAAGGAACGATTGAAGGGCCACGCATTTTCGCCTCTGGCCCTATTTTGGCTGCTAATGGCGGACAAATTTATGGGGTACTACCCGGACACCAAAATATCATAGATTTGGAATATCGGATCATAACAAGTCCGGAAGATGGAAAAAATGCAGTGCGTGAACATGTCAACCAAAATGTAGATCTAATTAAAATTTGCGCTGATAATATTCCCAATAGAACCTATTTGACCGTAGATGAAATAAAAGCCATTGTGGAAACGGCGCACACCTATAATTTAAAAGTCACCGCGCACAGTGTTACCAACCGGTCCGCTTGGAATGCGATTGAAGCGGGTGTAGATGGAATTGAACATGGATTTAATATAGCGGATAGTACGTTGGCCAAAATGGCAGAGCAGCAAGTCTTTCTGGTACCCACAGAAAACAGCAAATCCTATATGGCCACCTATACAAAACTTGCCGGCTACGCAGATGACGAGATAGATTGGGTCGATTCCTATTATTTCCAGATTGAACGATAGGCTAAAAAGGGCGATTGATAAAGGGGTTACGATCATTGCAGGTTCTGATAATTACACGGATATAAAAACATCCCGTGGAAAATCATCCGCGGATATGTTCAGATATTATTACGAGGCAGGAATGAAACCGCTGGACATACTGCAGTCGAGTACCTATATTTCAGCTGTTGGTTTAGGAAAAGAAAATGAAATTGGCTACATACAACCAAAGGCAAAAGCAGACATTATTGCTGTTAAAGGAAATATTACGGATGATTTTATCGCTACCATAGAAAACGTGGTATTTATCATGAAAAATGGAAAAATTTACCGCGATAAAACCAATTAAAACCCATTTTAAACCAAATAACGGATAACAGTTCAAGGCCAGTGGCAAATGCCACTGGCTTTTTTTATAAATGGAACCGTTCTCCATTTCTATTTGATGGATATTCGGTATTTTTAGGTACAGTAACTTTCATAAGAATAAGCATTTACAGCATCGGCAATGAACCCGGCACAACATCCAATGGGTAATCGGGGACCATATCAAAATATCAAATTCATTTTCAAAATGAACCTTATCTTTAACATGCATCATCTAACACAACAAGAATGAAACACTTACTTTATCAACTCACCGCCATCTGTTTAGTAACAAGCCTTTTGTCCTGCAGCACAAAACAAACCCCGGAAACAATTGCCGAAACTCCCGCCCGCTCCTATTCCGAATCGTACAAAGCCCCGATTTTTGACCCGGATGATCGGATAGAAAAGATCAAACAAATTGCACCCGAGCTACAGCGATCCATCGAGGAGCACGCCAAGGCCAACCATCTACCGGGTGTTGCCTTCGGTATTGTGGTGGATAACGAGTTGGTGTTTACGACGGCCACCGGATACCTGAACCTTGAGAAGAAGATTCCCGCTTCCCCCTCAGCCGCTTTCCGGATAGCCTCCATGACCAAAAGTTTTACCGCAATGGCCATTATAAAACTCAGGGATGAAGGAAAACTGTCGTTGAACGACCCTGTCAGCAAGTACATTCCCGAAATGTCGAAACTCACCTACCTGACCAAGGATGCACCGACCATAGACATTGAAAACCTGTTGACCATGACGGCCGGGTTTCCCGAGGACAATCCTTGGGGCGACCGCCAGTTGGACGAACCCGATCAGATGTTGATCGATCTTGTGGATGATGGAATCTCCTTTTCCAACGTTCCTTCCTATGGGTACGAATACAGCAATACGGGGTATGCCCTTTTAGGGCATATTGTTTCCCAGGTTTCCGGGATGCCCTATCAGGACTATATCACCCAAAATATTTTTAAGCCCTTGGGCATGGACCACACCTATTGGGAATATGAGGACATTCCGGAAGAACAATTGGCCATCGGGTATCGCTGGGAAGATGAACAGTGGAAACTGGAACCCATGTTGCACGACGGCGCTTTTGGTGCCATGGGAGGGCTGATCACTTCCATAGAAGATTTTAGTAAATACGTGAGCTTTCACCTTTCGGCATGGCCGCCACGAAACGACGATGACAACGGCCCCATAAAACGGAGTTCGTTGCGCGAAATGCAGACACCACAGTTCCCACGGCTATATGCCAATGCAAAAGACCATAACGGTGACGATTGTGCTATTTTGTCCGGCTACGGCTTTGGATTGGGCATTACGGAATACTGCAATGGCCTTAAAAGGGTCTCGCACGGTGGCGCGTTGCCAGGCTTTGGCAGCAACTATACCTTTTACCCCGAGTATGGCGTGGGTATTATGGCCTTTTGCAACCTCACCTATACCTCACCTTGGTCGTTGAATGAGCTTAGTAAACTATTGTTCGAGACCGCCGATCTTCAACCACGGAAATTGCCGGCCTCCGATGTGCTGCTGGAACGACAGGAACAGCTTACCCAACTGATCCAGAATTGGGAACCCACTTTGGAGGAGCAAATCCTGGCGGAGAATTTTTATTTGGACCGATCGCGGGAAAAAAGAAGGGCAGCGATACAGGAAGTTTTGGAAAAAGCCGGGGCCATTGAAGCCGTTGGTGACCTGCACCCCATAAACCAGTTGCGGGGACGCTACACCCTACAGGCAGAAAACGGAAAAGTGAACATCTTTTTTACCCTAACACCCGAAAAATACCCAAAAGTACAGCGGTTGGATGTAGCCTTTGAACCCAACGAACCGGATGCATAAAGCGGTTGGATTTACACCTATTACCAACTATATCAATGCATTACTGTTGATAAAAATGTTGAATACTTACAGAAAAGCGTAAGCGATTGTAGGTTTTTTTCTGTTAACTTAGATATTTATATCTTATACAAGATTTGCCACATATCAAACATAAACCTTTATAATTAAAGTATTTTTACTAAAATATAGAACAACTTTTAAATCATCTTTCCTGTAAAAATCAATCCTACAAAATTTCAAATTGATTATAAAGCGAATAAATAACACCTCGTCAAATGAGTTTAAAAAAGCTGTTGAACTCGGTGATAGAAATTCTAAAACTCTTGGGTTCCTCCCATTAGTTGCGTTTGAAAAATATGCCAAACAGAACCAGCTGCTTGGAGCATTCGAAAAGAGTAATAACGAACTACTTGGATATCTTCTTTATCGAGTTTCTTACAACAGAGTTACTATTGTTCATTTATGTATAAATGAAACAAATAGAAAAAAGAACACTGCCAAAAGACTCGTAGACCATTTAAAAAAGAACACTAAACAATATGATGGTATAAAATTAAGCTGTAGAAACGATTATGGAATTGATAAGGTTTGGGAAAAATTTAATTTCGTTCCCGTACGAGAAAAAATAGGTAGGAGTAAAAAGGGCTTGCCTTTAACAATTTGGTGGTTTCCCCATTATCAGCAAAATTTACTCACTCAGATAAGTGAATATGAACTGAACAATAAAATAGTCGCCGTTATTGACATGAATGTTTTTCTCGACTTAAAAGATGAAAGACAACAAGAGAGTTTAGCATTAAAAAGTGATTGGTTGTTATCTGAAGTGGTTCTCTATTACACAAGAGAAATACACAATGAAATCAATAAAGCAACTACTCCTGAGTTAAAACAATCAAGCAGGAATTTATTGAAAAATTTTAAGGAATTACCCTTTAAAGATGAAGATGATTTTTCACAGATACTTGAAGAGTTAAAAGATAAGTTTCCACAAAAAAATGAAAATGACAAATCTGATTTAAAACATCTTGCCTATTCAATTACTGGGGGGGCTGAATTCTTTATAACACGAGATAGTGTTATTTTGGATAATAAAAAATTCTTCCAAAAATATAATTTAACTATTTATAGACCAAGTGAATTTATCACACATTTAGACGAGAATATTCAAGTTTCTAAATACAGACCACAGTCATTGATCGGAACAAATCTAAGCTCCATAAGAGTGAAGTCCGATAATATTGATACGTTCACAACTACTTTTTTAAAACCCTCGGAAAGAAAGAGTCACTTTCAAAAGATCATTCGAAACTCGCTAGCTTTTCCAGATAGGTTTGAGCTATTGACTATTTCAAAAAATGATACTTTATTGGCTTTTTTAATCTTCGATAGAACCCAGGATGATGAATTAAAGATTCCTGTATTTAGATTTTTAAAAAATAATTTAAAAACCACCTTGTCCAAACACCTATTATTTAAATCTATACTAACTTCAATCAAAGAGAACAGAAGGGTCATTGAAATAACTGAAAAGTATTTAGATGATGATATAATATCAAATATTAAAGAAGCACGGTTTGTGGAAACTGGAGACTCTTGGCATAAAATAAATATAAATGCCGTACTCCATTCAAAGGATATTAACAAGCAAATAGATGGTAAATTATCTACAAAAAGTGTAATTGAAAAAATTGATGAAAGCTTTATTCAGGATAACAACAATAACCAAAGTTTTTTCAAAAAATATCATTATGAAAGATACCTATCCCCATTAAAACTTATTGATCTTGAAATACCAAACTTTATTATTCCCATCAAACCACATTGGGCGGAAGCACTATTCAATGATAAATCAGAACAAAAGTTGGCTCTATTTGAACCTGAATATGAACTTCTACTAAATCGTGAAAACGTTTATTACCGATCATCAACTTCACGTATATTACAAGCTCCAGCTAGAATTTTATGGTATGTTAGTAAAAATAAATCCTCAAATGAAAAAGGTAGTATTATTGCCACTTCATATATTGATGAAATATTCATAGACAATCCAAAAAAGCTATATAAGCAGTTTCAAAAATTAGGTGTTTATAAATGGAAACATATTGCTGAAACGGCAGGTAAAAATGAAACGATAATGGCATTCGTTTTTTCAGACACAGAATTGTTTAAACGGTCAATTTCTTTAAAAAATATTTATGATCAATTTGAAATTTTAGAGGGTAAAAGATTTATGCCAGTAACACCTCGAAAAATCAAAAGTGAAACGTATCTTTCATTTTATAAATTAGGAATGGATTTATGATTTACAATAAAGATTTATTAATTATTTCTGTAAAGCCAAAATATGCGGAAAAAATTCTCAGAGGAGAAAAAACCATTGAGTTACGTAAATGCGCTCCAAAAAAGGTAGGTAAAGATGATTATATTTTAATTTATGTTACTGCCCCTGTCAAAGAGCTTTGGGGAATTTATAAAATTGAAAAAATAATTAAAGAAAAACCAGACACTTTCTGGGAAAACTTCGGGGAAAAAACCGGAATTTCAAAGCAGGAGTTTAACAATTATTATAAAGAAAATACAAGTGCGTTTGGTATTCAACTACTAGAAGTTAAAAACCTATTTAAGCATTCAATAAAACTAGCCAACCTAAAAAATATGATTCCTGGGTTTACACCACCTCAAACGTATAGTTATATTGATAAAAACCTAATTAGCTATAGCTCAATAAAAGAATTGTTATCATAATTTCAAGGCTAAATGCCAATAGTTTTTTTAACCAACTTATGTAAGGCCAACAACTGGACATTTTGATTAACTTTTATAATAACAGGTCCAAATATAAATGACCAATACCCCACCCCCAACACCTATGTAACTTTAGTTACATCTTTTTTGCCCAATTAATACGTTCTTTGGAATATGCAGGGAATCCACAAATCCACATTTGATATGCGCATCCTGTTTACCGCTTTGTTGGCGGGACTGCTTTTGGTGGCCCCCTGCAAAGTCCGTAATTCCTTGGAACATTCCCTGGGCTTGGAAAAATCCGAGGTCTCCAATAAAATAAAAACCACTGTTTCCGTCACGTCCTGCACTTCCTATGAGTCCGTGCAAATCTCTCAGGACCATACAACCAACGTATTGGACATAGGCGCTTTACAGCTGCCTGCCATGCCGTCAACTGTCCTTTTTGCCACTTCCAACAGCGAAAACACGTTTTCCGCCGTCGAAAAGCAACCC
This sequence comes from Allomuricauda sp., assembly GCF_002699205.1. Lineage (GTDB taxonomy): Bacteria > Bacteroidota > Bacteroidia > Flavobacteriales > Flavobacteriaceae > Flagellimonas. Next base: position 160,918 of record NZ_PABT01000034.1, on the reverse strand, counting down.
TTTGCTTCGGTGGTTCCCCTCTATATTTTATATCGACAGTTCCAGGTTTATTCGTGATTCGTCCCCTACCCCATCAGGTATAGCCAACGTATCATCTACAGTCGAATCATAAAACAACAATATGCAAACCATAAAATATTGGGGGCTCATCGCCCTGCTCATCGGAACCCTATCCGCTTGCAAGGAGGCCAAAACCCCTTCGCAAGACACCGAACAGACCATCACCATATTACAGACCGCCGACATTCACGGGCAACTGTTTCCCCACGACGAACTGTTTTGGGAAAACGAACAGATCACCTTTAGAAAACTGGGAGGATTGGCCCATGTAAAAACCCTTTTTGAGGACGAACGCAACAAAAACCCCGAAGGCACCCTGATCTTGGATGGCGGTGACCTCATCCAAGGGAGTGCCGTTGCCGCACTGTCGGAAGGGAAGGCCTTTGCCCCCATCATCCAAGAAATGGGCTACGATTTCCTGATTCCCGGCAACTGGGAGGTTGTGTATGGCAAACAAACCATGATGGACGTGCTCACCCAGTACAACACCCCGGTGATTTCCGCCAATATGTACCACGAAGCCACCGGAGAACCCCTGTTTCCCCAATATTTCATCAAAGAACTGAAAGGCGTGAAACTCGGGTTCATTTCCTACAACGACCCCGAAATTCCGGTGCGCCAGAACCCATCTTTCAGCAAAGGCATCCGCTTTGACCCCATCGATGCCAACTTGGAAGCCCTGATCAACGAACTCAAGGACAACCAAGGAGTGGATGTGCTGTTTTTGGTCACCCATATCGGCATCAGCAAACAATACGATTTGGCCAATAATCCGGCCTTGGAGCGCGTGGACTACCTGCTCGGGAACGATACCCATGAGCGTATCCGCAAACCTTTGCAGGCCAAGTACACCAAAGTGACCGAACCGGGGGCCTTTGCCTCCTTTGTGGGCAAGCTCACCATTACGGTAAAAGACGGCAAAATCGTGGACGACACCTACGAACTTTTGGAGGTGGACCCGTCAACATACCCGGCCGACCAAAAGGTCGCTTCGATCATTGATAACGCCACCGCTCCGTACCAAGAGGAAGCCAGTGAGGTTTTAGGGTACACCAGCGTTCCGCTCTATCGGTATTTTGTGGTGGAAAACCCGATGGACAATTTTATCACCGATGCTGCCCGATGGAAAACAGGCGTGGATGTCTCCATTTCCAACGGGTTTAGGTTCAGTCCGCCCATATCGGTCGGGGAAAGTGGCAAAGCGCCCATCACCAAGGCCGACTTATGGAGCATGCTTCCCGTAAACGAAAAAGTAAAAATCGGAAAGGCCAGCGGAAAACAAATCAAAGATTGGCTGGAACAAGAACTGCACAATGTGTTTGCCCAAGACCCCATGGAGCGTTTTGGTGGTTGGTTGGTACGCTTTTCGGGTATGGAACTCACGTTCTACGCCAACAAGCCCAAAGGTGAGCGTGTAGCGTCCATTAAAATTGGCGGAGAGCCCATTCAGGATGACAAATTGTACACCATGTCGGCCTGCCGTAGGGAGGGCGAGCCCTTACCTACCCTGTGCCGAATGCCCAACACCGTGGAAACCGAGGTGATGGACTATACCATCCACGATGTGGTCGAGGAATACCTCAAAGAAAAGGGCACCATAGCCCCTACCATGGACGGACGGGCGAAGGCCTTGGATTTGGGTCCCAATGTATTGTCCCAATTACCGGGAACCGATTATCAATTCCACTAAAAAAACAGAACCATGCAAAACAAAAATATTGAAGTCAGCCCTAGTTCGGTGATAGTGCTACGGGTACTGGTAAGTTTGATATTCATCGTGGCCAGTTTAAACCACTTGATCAACACCGATAAGGCCGTTGCACGCATCGAAAATGCCAAGTTCGGGGCTTTGGGCCATCTATTGGGCCCTCCAGAAATCTCAGTGATCATCTCCGGAGTAGTGATGCTGCTTGGCGGTATCGCCTTGGCCGTGGGTTTTAGGACCAAATGGGCCGCCATTGTACTGATTGCCATGCTGATTCCCATCACCTTGACCATTCAGGTGGGACAAATGGCGACCGTGGGGCCGCTGTTCAAGAACATTGCCATTTTGGGCGGACTCCTATTTTTTGCAATGAATCCAAAACTTAAAAATCAATAAAATGAAACATATATTGACCCTGGCCGTATTGGCCATCACCCTGTTTGGAGGACTGACCGAAGTTGGTGCCCAAACCACCTACAACAAAGAACAGAACAACTATTTTGTGCTCACCCGAAAAATTCCCCAATTAAAGGCCATTTTGCTGGCCGCCGATGAACTGGCTGCCGATGATGGGGATAAGTTTGGGGAATTCCATGTGGTCATCTGTGGGGAAACCGTGAAGGAACTGACCCATTTGGAAACCATGCAGCCCTTTCTGGATTTGGCACAAAGTGAAAAGATAAAACTATTGGCCTGCGGTTTCTCCCTTAAAAAATTCGGGGTGGATGCCACCAAACTCCCCAAGGAAATGGGCGTAGTGGACAACGGTATTTTGTATGGTTTCAACCTGCAAAAAGATGGTTTTTTGAGTCTTACTTTGTGAATAACTACACTTACTGTTAAAAAAAAAAGGGGAGTTATCAGTATCTCCTCTTTTTGTTTTTTTGTATCTTAGGATTAATCATCAACCTGGCCTAGTATAGGTCAGTATAATTGATTATAACTATGCAAAGTTGTCAAAACTGCAATCAGAAATTTACGTTTGGGCAGGTTTTTAAATCGTTCTGGTGGAATTATAAACCTATTATATGTACCACTTGTAAAACAAAATATAGGCATACATCCAAAAATAGAACGCTCGGTTCCCTAACTGTAATGCTTGGCTTCATCGGTGGAAGTCTTCCTTGGACTTGGACAGAAATGGATAAGGGTACCAAAATTATCTTCATTTTGGTCGCTACTACCTTTTTTACATTACTTTTCAGTTCAATTTCCTTATTCTTTTTTTCGTTTGAAAAAGAAGATGTGAAAAACCACGCCTAACCTGAAACAATTACATCCTACTGATAAACAAATCATTATGAGAACCTGAAACAAGTTCAGGTTGACGAAAGCTGACATTTTAGACAGCCTCTTTTTTTTATTTCTGGACTCGGTTGTGTGGTTATTTTTCCATTACTGGAATCTCCAAATAATATAATCAACTAAAATTGGTGTTTTTTAAAGGCACACAATCAATGGAAATCAGAAACAGAACAATCGGGAAGGTTGAATGAGACTAGTAGTTCCGCCATTTTTGGGTCAACTCGAAAACATGCTCCAAAATTTTGGCTTCTGTATCGTTAAACTCCTTGTTTCGACGTTTCATCATGGCAGTGGCCACTTCAAAAGCCTTGTCCGTCCGAAATGCAGTAAATCCTGAAGCCCCGCCCCAGCTAAAACTTGGGATAAAGTTTCGGGGGAAACCGCTGCCAAAAATATTGGCGCTCACCCCGACAACGGTCCCCGTGTTGAACATCACATTGATGCCACATTTGCTATGGTCACCCATCATCAGCCCACAAAATTGAAGGCCAGTTTTGGCAAAACCTTCGGTTTTGTAGTTCCAAAGGCGAACGGGTGCATAATTGTTTTTCAGGTTCGAGGTGTTGGTATCCGCCCCAATGTTGCACCACTCCCCTAACACGGAATTTCCCAGAAAACCATCGTGGCCTTTGTTGGAATTGGCGAACAGCACAGCATTATTGACCTCTCCACCTATTTTACAGCCAGGCCCAGCGGTTACGGCACCATATATTTTAGCGCCCATTTTCACAATGGCGTTTTCACAAAGGGCCAATCCACCGCGAACCATGCAGCCTTCCATCATCAAGGCATTTTTACCAACGTAGATGGGCCCAGTGGATGCATTCAAAATACAAAACTCTACCGTGGCCCCTTCCTCAATAAAAATATTTTCTGGGTTCTTTACTTGATTGGTATTGGATATGGGCTGACTCGTCCTTCCTTTGGTCAACAGATCAAAATCAGCTTGTAGGGCCTCCGCATTTTTGGAAAAAATATCCCAGGTGTTCTTGATGGTCAATGCATCCCCTTCAAAAGCAATGGTTTTGTATGCTGATGCCTCAAATTTGGTGTCCGGCCCGTCGGTCACATAAGCAATATATTCTTCATTGCCCATCAAAGCTTCACCCATCCCCAAGTTTTGGACGGCATCAACCAAAGTTTGGTTGGGCAGATAGCTCCCATTGATGACCGTATTTTCATTAGCGACCTTCAACGGGAATTTTTCGGAAAGGTATGTTTCGGTCTGAAAGCTAACGGGCGCTTTCAACCATTTCCCCCATTTTTCACTAATCGTCAAAATACCGACCCGAATCTCCGATACTGGACGTGTAAAAGTAAACGGAAAAAGGTCTTCGCGGTGGTTACCGTCAGAAAGGATATAGTTCATAGCTCAGCTTTGAATACCGTAAAAATAAAAAACGCCCCCGAATAGTATCGAGGGCGCCCATATATTTCGTTGAAAAGTGCAACCTACTCGGCCTTCTTCTCTTCTTTCTTGAATTTCTTGTACTTGTTCTTGAACTTATCAATTCTACCTGCGGTATCGACCAATTTGGTCTTACCAGTGTAGTAAGGGTGGGAAGTTCTTGAAATTTCCAATTTGACCAAAGGGTATTCAACACCATCAACAGTGATGGTCTCTTTCGCTTCAGCAGTGGATTTTGTAATAAAAACATCGTCGTTGGACATGTCTTTAAAAGCAACCAATCTATAGTTTTCTGGGTGTATACCTTTTCTCATCGTCTTAAATGCTTAATCTCAGAATTTTCAGGGTGCAAATTTAATGATTTCTTTGATACCGCCAACTTAAAATCACTAAAAAATAAAAAGTAAATTTATATGTAACAAATTTAAGCAATATTGCACTAACCAACTGTAATCAACACTAATTTCAAAAAAGATGGAAGAACAACAACCAAAAACCGGAAAATTTGCACTTAACTACGGCCTATTGTTAGGTGCCGTATTTATAGTGTTCGGCGTTATGCTCTACACACAAAAAATGCATTACGAGACAAGCACGGCCATAATAGTAATCTCAATTGTTCTAATGGCCGCTGCGATATTTGTTGCGGTCAATGCCTTTAAAAAGGCGAACGGGGGTTATTTGACCATTTCCGAAGCTTTGAAAGTTGCGGTAGGTGTTGCTTTGGTGGCCACCATCCTATCTTTGGCCTATCAATATGTACTTACCAACTTTATTGAACCCGATTTTATGGACAAAGCAATGGAGATTGCAAAACCCAAGGCTATGGCCCAAAACCCCAGCCTGACCGAGGAACAATGGGAACAAGGGGTGGAAATGCAAAAAAGTTTTGCTTGGATCCAATATCCCGTTGGATTGATCATGAACAGTGTGATAGGGTTGATATTGGGTCTCATTACCGGATTGATTTTGAAGAAGTCAAAACCTGAATACTAATCCAAAAAATACTACTTTTGAAGGGAATTCCAGAAACAAGCAATGCAGATTTCCATTGTAATTCCTTTACTTAACGAGCAAGAATCGCTAAAAGAACTACATGATTGGATTGTACAAGTGATGCAATCCAATCATTTTTCTTATGAAATCATCTTTATAGATGATGGTAGTACCGACGACTCTTGGAAAACCATCTCGGAGCTTTCCAAGGTCAACGAAAACATAAAGGGAATCCGATTCCTGAAAAACTTTGGAAAATCACAGGCCTTACATGCCGGCTTCAAAGCGGCCAAAGGGGATGTCGTTATCACCATGGATGCCGACCTACAGGACAATCCCGAAGAAATCCCGGAAATGTACCAGATGATCAAACAGGAAGGACACCATGTGGTATCGGGATGGAAAAAGAAACGGTACGATTCCGTTATCACCAAAAACATTCCGTCCAAATTGTTCAATTGGGCTGCCCGGAAAACATCCGGGGTAAAACTCCACGATTTCAATTGTGGACTAAAGGCTTTCAATCATCAAGTGGTGAAAACCATCGAAGTATCCGGGGAAATGCACCGATATATCCCTGTTTTGGCCAAAAATGCCGGTTTCTCCGATATCACGGAGAAAGTAGTGCAACACCAGGCCAGAAAATATGGGTCCACCAAATTTGGTGCAGAACGTTTCATTAACGGCTTTTTGGATTTGATCACCATATGGTTCGTATCCAAATTTGGCCGGAGACCGATGCATCTATTTGGGGCTTGGGGCGTACTCATGTTCATTGTTGGATTTGGTTTTTCCCTCTATTTGGGAATCGATAAACTCTTCTTAAATCCAACAGGACGCCTTATCACCGAACGTCCCCAATTTTTTATTGCACTGACAGCAATGATCATAGGTACACAATTATTTTTGGCCGGGTTTATCGGAGAGATCATGGTGAGGTCACGAAAAAATGACACCCGATACAACATCTCTGATAAAATTAACCTTTAGGCCATTCCCGAACCCGTTAAACTTTGTATTTTTAACCTTCTAAACAACGATTAAACACTATGGATTCCATTACCGAAACGGCAAAAACGTGGTTGACCGATTTTTTTGACGAAGACACAAAGAAAGAAATCAAACATTTGATGGAAAACGACCCTGAAGAACTCAAGGAGCGTTTTTATAAGAATTTGGAGTTTGGTACTGGGGGAATGCGTGGCGTTATGGGTGTTGGCACCAATAGAATAAACAAATATACCTTGGGGAAAAATACCCAGGGACTAAGTAACTATCTTAAAAAAACGTACACGGACAACGATCTCCAAGTGGTAATTGCCTACGATTGCAGGCATAATTCCAAATCCTTGGCCCAAACCGTTGCAGAGGTGTTCTCCGCCAATGGCATAAGGGTTCATCTATTCTCAGATCTAAGAACAACCCCTGAGCTTTCCTTTGCCGTAAAACATATTGGCTGCCATGCCGGTATTGTTTTGACCGCTTCGCACAACCCACCTGAATATAACGGATACAAAGTATATTGGGCCGATGGCGGGCAGATTGTCCCTCCCCAGGACGGTGAAATCATTGCGGAAATCAATGCGCTTTCCTTTGAAGACATCAAGTTTGATAAAGATGAGAGCCTGATTCACTATATCGACAAGGAAGTGGACGAAGCTTTTTTTGAAGCATCGGTAAAGAATGGAAGCTTTGGCGCAAAAGGGAAGGATGATTTTAAAATCGTGTTCACTTCCTTGCACGGGACTTCAATCACTGCCATTCCAGAGGTATTGAAGCGCGCCGGATACAACAATGTTACGATCATAGAGGAACAGGCAAAACCGGATGGTGATTTTCCTACGGTAAAATCCCCAAACCCGGAAGAACCCGAAGCATTGTCCATGGCCATTGCCAAAGCGGAGGAAATTGGGGCTGATATGGTAGTGGGCACCGATCCCGACAGTGACCGTTTGGGCATCGCTGTGAGAAACTTGGATGGTAAAATGGAGCTGTTGAATGGAAACCAGACCATGGTTTTGATGACCAAATTCCTATTGGACCAACACAAGAAAAAAGGATTCAAGGGCAACGAATTCATTGCATCGACCATTGTTTCCACCCCTATGATGGGGCAAATGGCAAAAGCCTACGGTGTGGAGTTCAAAACATCGTTGACGGGCTTTAAATGGATTGGTAAAATGATCAAGGACTTTCCCAACTCCGAATTTATAGGAGGGGGCGAAGAAAGTTTTGGTTATATGGTCGGGGATTTTGTAAGGGACAAAGATGCAGTCACCTCTACCCTACTCGCTTGTGAAATTGCTGCAAATGCCAAGGCCAACGGTAGTTCGTTCTACAAAAATTTGATTGATGCCTATGTACAATTTGGGTTCTACAAGGAAAAATTGATCTCCATCACCAAAAAAGGAATAAGCGGCGCCGAGGAAATCAAACAGATGCTGAAGGATTTCAAGGAAAACCCCGTGGATACGGTCCAAGGCTCAAAGTTGCTATATATTGAGGATTACAATACGTCCATCGTTAAAAATGTACAGACCGGTGAAGAGTTCACGCTGCATTTACCAAAATCCAATGTATTGATCTACGAGACCGAGGACGGCACCCGAATTGCTGCCCGACCCAGTGGAACGGAACCCAAAGTAAAGTTCTATATCAGTACAAATGCAAAATTGGAGAAGGCAGAGGATTATAAATCCGTAAATTCGCAGCTGGAAACCAAATTGGAAGGTATCCTTTCCGAGCTGAATTTATAAGTGAATGAACTACTTTAAAAAGATACTCCGGTTTGCGGTGCCTTACCGCAAATACGGTATTCTGAATATTTTTTTCAATATTTTATATGCATTGTTCAGTGCGTTGTCCTTTGCGGCTTTGATCCCCATGTTGGATGTACTCTTTAAGCCTGAACAAAAAGTGCTTACAGAACCTACTTATGAAGGTTTTTCATCCTTAAAGGATTACCTGCAGGACTATATTAACTATCGAGTCACAGCCTATTCCGGTGATGATGAAATGAAAGGATTGGTTTTGGTCATAGGTCTGGTGCTTATTCTTTTCTTATTGAAAAATGCCTTTAATTATCTGGCCATGTACTTTATTACTTTTTTACGTAATGGAGTACTCAAAGATATCAGGAACAAGATGTACCAAAAAATTGTGGATTTGCCCATCTCCTATTTTTCTGAAAAAAGAAAAGGAGACGTTATTGCCAGAATTACCTCGGATGTTTTGGAAATACAGCATTCCTTTCTGTCGATTTTGGAATTGATAGTTCGGGAACCTTTGACCATAATGTTCACTATTTTGGTCATGTTCGGAATCAGCACAAAACTCACCATTTTCGTTTTTGTTTTTATTCCAGTAGCTGGAATGATTATTTCTCGAATTGGTAAATCTTTGAAAAAGAAATCGGACAGGGTACAAAAAGAACAGGGAGAGTTTCTTTCCATTGTAGAAGAAACTTTGGGCGGACTTCGTGTCATCAAAGCTTTTAATTCGGAATCCAGGTTCTATCAAACCTTTAAGCATTCAACAACGCGTTTCTTCCATTTCTCCAATTCCTTGTTGAACCGGCAAAACTTGGCCTCACCTACAGGTGAATTCTTAGGAATTTTGGTTATTGGCGTATTGCTTTGGTTCGGTGGAAAAATGGTGTTGGTGGACAAAACATTGGATGCATCATCATTTATCGCCTATATGGGCTTGGCCTATAACATCCTTACCCCTGCCAAAGCGATAAGCAAAGCATCTTATGGCGTTAAAAAAGGAAATTCCGCAGCCGAACGCGTGCTGGAGATACTAGAGTCGGAAAATCCGATCACCGATATTGAAGAAGCTAAGGAAAAAACAGATTTCAATGCAGGTATTGAACTGAAAGATGTAGGCTTTAAATATGAGGATGATTACGTCCTTACCGGTTTTAACCTAAAAGTGGACAAGGGCAAAACCGTGGCGCTGGTGGGACAATCCGGAAGCGGTAAAAGTACCGTGGCCAACTTGGTGACCCGCTTTTACGATGTGACCAAAGGTGAAATATTGATTGATGGCACCAACATTAAGAAAATCACCAAAAAATCGCTTCGTGGGCTCATGGGACTTGTAACCCAAGATTCCATATTGTTCAACGACTCCGTGAAGAACAATATCGCATTGGGCAAGGAAAATGCCACAATGGATGAAATCATAGAGGCAGCCAAAGTGGCCAATGCACACGATTTTATCATGGAACTCCCCCACGGTTACGATACCAATATCGGGGATAGTGGCAATAAGTTAAGCGGCGGACAAAAACAACGATTGTCCATTGCAAGGGCCGTGCTGAAAAATCCCCCCATCATGATCTTGGACGAGGCCACCTCTGCCTTGGATACCGAAAGTGAACGTTTGGTGCAAGATGCCTTGGAAAAAATGATGCAGAACCGTACTTCGATTGTCATTGCACACCGATTGTCCACCATCCAAAACGCAGATACCATTGTTGTAATGAGCAAAGGCAAAATCGTGGAACAAGGCACCCACGAAGAGCTGATGAGGTCGGCCAAGAGCTATAAGAAACTGGTGGACATGCAGTCCTTTACTTCGTAAGGAATTTGGTTGCTGGACATTGGACGGATGATTGGATTTGGCCAAATTGCCCATTCCCTATTTTGAATTAAACCTTTTCCCCGTACCTTAGTCAAAGTATCAAACAACAAGAACAATTGATTGCTGAGGAAACCTTAGTACAGGAACTTAAACAGGAAGAAAGTCGAGCAAAGGCCTTTGAAGTGTTGGTCAACACATACAAAGAACGTCTTTATTGGCACATCCGTAGAATTGTGCTGAATCACGATGATACAGATGATGTACTACAGAACACCTTCATCAAAATTTATAAAAACATTGATAACTTTAAGGGTGAAAGTAAGTTGTACTCCTGGATGTACCGTATTGCTACCAACGAATCGTTGACGTTCCTTAAACAGAAATCAAAGAAAATGGGGATCAGCGACCAAGAACTCAAGGATAGGCTTGTGGAAAACCTTGAAGCCGATGTCTATTTTGAAGGTGACGAGATTCAGCTCAAATTACAAAAAGCCTTGGCTTCCCTTCCTGACAAACAAAAATTAGTGTTCACCATGAAGTATTTCCAGGAAATGAAATACGAGGACATTTCGGAGGCATTGGGCACTTCTGTAGGGGGATTAAAAGCTTCCTATCATTTGGCGGTTAAAAAAATTGAGACGTATCTTAAAGAAAATTAAACCATTGGCGAATTTGGAAGTCAAAACAATAGAATGAAAAAGAACAAAAGAAATAGTTTTAATATTCCTGAAGGTTACTTTGAGAACTTCAATGATCGTCTTATGGACAGAATCAAAGAAGAAGAAACGGGAAAAGCGGAATCCTTGATTCCAAAAAACGATGGATTTACCGTTCCAGATGGTTATTTTAACAAAGTGACACCTGCCGTTCTTTCCAAAACCTTAGAAAAAGAAACCAAGGTCGTTCCTTTAAAATCCAATTGGAGTTTTTATTACGGGGCAGCTGCCGTAGCTGCTATTTTTATTTTGATTTTTAGCTTAACCAGGAAATCAAGTTCCGAATCAATAAGTTTTGATGATTTGGCCAGTGCCGAAATCGAAGCTTACTTTGACAACAACACGCTTGGAATGACGTCCTATGAAATTGCAACCATTATCCCTATTGAAGATGTATCCTTGGATGATGTTCTGAATGATGTTTTGGAGGAAAGCAGCATTTTGGAATATTTAGATGAAAATGTTGAAGATATTGAAGATTTAAATTTAGATTACAGTGATTATGAGTAAGCGAGCACTTATACTTTGCACCCTATGTACCTTATTGTTCGGTACTTTTTTCATACATGCCCAGGGGCCTGTAAGAAACCGTATCAAGACCTTGAAAGTGGCCTTTATCACTGAACGCATCAATTTGACCAGTAAAGAAGCCCAACAGTTTTGGCCCATATACAATGAACATGAGGAAACAATGGAAAGCATTCGCAAAAAAGAAAGGGCCGAACTGCATGCCAATATCTCACGGGCACAAGACCTTTCGGATAGCGAGTCCCAAAAGTTGTTGGATAACATTCTCGAACTTCAGTCCGACAAACAAAAGGCAGAACGGGATTACCTGTCAAAATTAAGAACCGTAATTCCGGACAAAAAAATACTATTGCTCCTCAAGGCAGAAGAGGATTTCAAAAAACAACTCCTACAACAATACCGCAAGCGTCGCGGAAATGGTTAAACCCATTTATCAAACATAAAACCCAAGGAGCCCGAAAGGCTCCTTTTTTTATGATTAAACCTTTTTACAATATCAAAGTCATACATATAGAAACCATAAAAATCCATAATATGAAAAGTATTCAGACAATTTTGGTTACGATGGCTTTATTGGGAACAATACTGGCCACCAACGCACAAACAACAACGGTGGTCAGGGTCTATCCAAAACACGGAACCGTAGTCAAAACCATAGCAAACCCAAGAGTAGTTGTTCACAAAAAAACGAATTACTATTATGCCGATGGCGTATGGTACAAAGCTCGAGGAAAAAAATACGTGGTAACGGCCGCGCCAAGAGGGATCAAAGTGAGCACCTTACCTCGTGGTAGCAAAGTCGTGTACAGAAACGGAAGAAGATTTTATCGATACCGAGGGGTTTGGTACAAAAAAAGAGGACGCAACTATATTGTAGTGAACGTCTAATGATGGTTAGTTTTTGTTAGATTGATTGATGGGCGGCGATTTAATCGCCGCTTTTTTTCCTTGAGATATAAACTTATGATGAAGTTCATCGATTTTTTTCAACATTACATCTTTCTGTTGAAAAAACATGATGTTTATCATAAAACCATGTATGCCCTCTTCACTAATTTTATGATAAATCCATGAAAGCTTATGCATGTCATTGAAGACAGAAAAGAATGGTGTGAGATTATTGATCAATGCCACCAAGCCGATTTCTACCATACTTTTGATTATCACCAGATTTCCAAAAAAGAAGGGGAGAAACCTGTTTTGCTCCGGTATTCGCAAGGCACCTCCCATATTTTGCTGCCCTTGCTCATTAGGGACATAGAGGGGACAAAGCTTAAGGATGCAACATCCGTTTACGGGTATGTGGGGCCATTGGGAAAGAATATTGGCCCGGATTTCAACAATAGTGGTTTTAAAAAACAATTGGACAATTTTTTAAAGGAAAATCAAATCATATCCGTCTTTTCCAGGTTACATCCATATATTTCAAACCAAAAGGAAATCTTAAAAAACATTGGTGACATTGTTTCCCACGGCAAAGTTGTAAATATTAACTTGACAAAGAGTCTTGATGAACAAAAACAAGAATATAAACGAAGATTAAGGACATATATCAATAAAGAAAGTAAGGAATACGAAATTATTGATGGCATGTGTGATACTTACCTTGATCCATTTATTGAGACCTATTGTGAGAACATGAAAAGGGTCAAGGCAAAGCCAAGTTATTTCTTTGGTAAAAATTATTTTTACGAACTTTTGGCCAGCCGTCAGATCAATGCTGAACTCTCGGTTGCAATACATAAAGATTCTGGGGAATTTGCCGGGGGCGCCATATTCACAAAGAAAGGAAATACAATCCAGTATCACCTATCTGGGGTTAAATCCAAATTTTTCCACCTAAATCCGATTAAACTTTTAATTGACCATGCCAGGATCAAGGGGACTGAGGAAGGTTACACCAACCTTAACCTCGGAGGAGGATTGGGCGGACAGGAAAAAGATTCGCTTTTCTATTTCAAATCTGGATTTTCAAAAGAACACCGAGAGTTCAACTCATGGCAATATATAGTCGACGAGCCCAAATACAACCAATTGCTAAAAGAAAAAGAAGGGCTGGAAAAACCTATGGACAAAAGTTCTTGCTTTTTTCCACTATATCGACAACATATGGATTCTGATAATCTTGAAATTTCCAAAATAAATTGTCTGGCAAATGATGAATAACCCTTATGCATCAAAGGTTTTCATTGATACATGGTTCGAACATTTCGGTAAAATCGGCTCAAGGGCCAAAATAAAGGGTATAGAAGGAATAGAGTTTTTTAAAAACGGGGCCGGAATTTATGTTAATTCCGGAAAGACCCATACAAAAGGTATCTTCTATTCCTTGACCGACGAAATCCAAATCGAGAACAAGACCTTATTGATCAATGATGTACCCACTTATTTTGGATGCCCGACAAGTGTACCTAACAACTCTACGAAACTTAAAACAATTAAGCAATATCCAGGTTTTTTAATTGAACTGGACCGATTTGATAGTTTGGATGACTATATGCGCCAAAAGTTCAAAAAATCCAGTAGGTACAAACTCAACAAGTATAAAAAAAGGCTGACCCAATGTTTTGACATACAGTACAAAATGTACACGGGGAAAATGGATGAAAAAGAATATCACAGAATTTTTGAACGGTTTAGACTATTGCTGGAAAAAAGATTTGAAGACAAGGGAGAACACAATAACAATTTGGACAAAAAAGAATGGGGTTTTTATGAGAAAGTTGGCCTGGGCATGATTCAGGAAAAAAAAGCTGGCCTTTTTGTCATTGAAGACCATGGAACTCCAATTGCCATTACGCTCAATTATTTCTCTGAGCACAATATTTTTGATGCCATTACTGTTTTTGATATTGATTATGGAAAATTTCATTTAGGATCTGTCAACATAATGTTCCTGATTGAATGGGGTATCAAAAATGGCTATAAGGTTTTGGATTTTTCAAAAGGGTATTTTGATTACAAAATACGGTGGTCTACCAAAAAGTATGATTTTGAGTACCACGTATTGTACAACCCTAAATCACTGACTTCCCGGATAAAGGCGTTTTATTTGACCTATTTCTTCAAAACCAAACAGTACTTACGTGACCAAGGAATCAACAAGATACTCAACAAAATCCGTTTTGTTTTAAAAAGAAAAAATGATGTTAAAACACAATCGAACATGGCAAGTGGCAACTTAACGTTTGAAGACTATACATTGGAGGTTGATAAAGGATTTGATAAAATCGATGGCTACGGGCCAAAAATAAAAAAGGTGTTTTTTGAATTCCTGTACCTTTTTGGTGAAACCTCCAAAGATGTGAATGTTTTTCAAGCCCAAGAAAATGGGGAAAAATACGTTTTTAAAGGAAGAAAATATTGTAAAACCGCTATTCTAACTTAAATCTTAAAGGTATTACCATAAGATATCAAATATGCTTTTTAACTCCGTTGAATATCTGATTTTTCTGCCCCTAGTCTTTATACTGTACTGGATAGTTGCCAAATTCAACAACTTGAAGATACAGAACGGTTTGGTCTTAATTGCCAGTTACATTTTTTATGGCCTTTGGGATTGGCGTTTCCTTTTTTTGATACTGGCCAGTACTATTGTTGATTATTATGTGGGCATAGCCATTCATAAAAGACAATCCCAAGGTGATAAGGGGAAACTGTTCCTCTGGCTAAGTATTTTGTTCAACGTTTCCCTCCTGGGATTTTTCAAATATTACAACTTTTTCGTGGATGCCTTTGTAGATTTGATCTTGCTTTTTGGGTATCCGATAAAGAGTACTTGGACATTGAATATAATCTTGCCGGTCGGAATTTCCTTTTATACCTTCCAGACAATGTCCTATTCGCTAGACATTTATTTTAAACGAATAAAGCCAACCCATAGCTTCCTTGATTTTGCAACATTTGTTGCGTTTTTTCCCCAACTGGTTGCTGGTCCCATCGAGCGAGCCTCCAATCTACTGGGACAAATAACCAATAAACGTACTTTTAAATATGAACAAGCCGTCGAAGGACTTAAGCTCATCTTATGGGGGTTGTTCAAAAAAATGGTCATTGCGGATGGTATTGCCCCAATAGTGGACGATATTTTTGCAAACTACGATTCCATGCCCGCCTCCAGTCTACTGCTTGGCATATCTTTTTTTAGTTTTCAAGTTTATGGGGATTTTTCAGGCTATTCGGATATTGCCATTGGAACCGCCAAACTTTTTGGCATCGAATTGATGTCCAACTTTAAGTTTCCCAATTTTTCACGAAATGTGGCAGAATATTGGCAACGATGGCACATTTCACTTTCAACTTGGTTCCGTCATTATCTATACATACCACTGGGAGGTTCCAGGGTGAGCAGGTTAAAATCCATTCGAAATATCTGTATCATTTTCTTGGTAAGTGGATTTTGGCACGGAGCCAATTGGACCTTTATTTTTTGGGGCGGGTTCCATGCACTTGCCTATATACCCGTTTTTTTAATGGGAAGAAATACCATTTATAAAAACAACGTGGTCGCCGAGAATACACTTTTTCCAAGTTTGAAAGAAATTTGGCAACTTTTTGCAACATTCGTTATTGTTACGTTTTCCCGTATCTTCTTTAGATCGGAATCACTTACCGATTCCTTTGTTTTCATCAAAAGGCTTTTTACGGAATTTAATTGGGAGCCTTACCACCATCCGATGGGATACAGAATGGTGGATTATTTTGTGTTATTGGCGGTATTTGTCCTTTACGAATTTAGGATGAGAAGGGACGAAAGAAATCCGTTCAAGTTCAAGTCCCCAGTTGTTAGGTTTATAGCCTACACCTTGGTAATATTCTGTATATTATTGTTTTATGATGACGGAGTAGATCGTTCGTTCATTTATTTTCAATTTTGATATGATTAAATTATTTTTAAAAGTAACGCTATATCTTATCCTGATTTTCTTGTCTTTAGAATTATTGGTCAGGGCCTTTCACCTATATCCCGATGATTCACCTAGGTTCATAGATGAAATGGGAGTGGAAAAACGAATACCAAATTACCGTGGCTACAGTGTAACAGGTAACAGACGTCAAAATTTTTCAGAATATCATATCAATAACCAAGGTTTCAATTCCTACAGAGAGTTTACCCCTAGTTATTCCAAAAAGGAGTTGGCAATAATTGGGGATTCGTATATTCAGGGGTTCCACCAAAATTACTACAACTCCATCGGTAAAAAAATTGAAGACCGGACCAAAGATCTAGAGGTATATGAATATGGCTACGCAGGATGGGATTTGGCCGACCAACTGCATTTATTACATGCCTACTCCGACGATTTTGATAAAATCGACCATATTGTGATCTACATGAAATACCCAATGGACCTTGGAAGAGCAATATATGAACCCAATACGGAACGAATCAAACTTTTGAACTCCACCCCGTTTAAGATAAGGGACAACATTAAGCTTTTGTACTATGCGTCCCAAATAGGTTTTTTAGATCCCATAAAAAACCTGCTGACAGGAAAACAAGATACCCAACAAAGTGATTCCAACAATAATCAAGGGAATGCGATGGACAGTCTTTATATCGGTAATTTTGACAAACTGCTAGAGACATACCCTATAAACAAATCAAAAACAAGTCTTCTATTGGACAAAAGAAAAACTTCGGTGAAATTTTTGGAGCACTGCAAAAAAAATGGAATCGATGTTATAGATTTTGGTAGCAAATTCGAGGAATCAAAAAAACCTGTTACCCTAATCTACGATATGCATTGGAACAATAATGGAAGAACATTGGTTGCCGAGAGCATTATAGAACACTTGGGGTTGTAATCCTGTAGCGGGCATTTAACGGACTTCTTGTTTTTTCCAATCAAAATTGCTTAGCTTTTTTGCCATTCTCTTATATAAAAACCTGTCCATACTAAACCACTTGCCCAATACCCCTTTGTCCCGCAACACTTGCTTTAAACGCAGCTTGGCCTCAATAAGACCCAGCTTTACCCTAGCGGAAATTGAGTTTTCCTTATAAAATACATCGTAATAATAATCATAAGTATGGTTGGACCATTTGGCCTTGAACATGGTTTCCCCCATCAAAGAGTCAAATATCCTAACGTTATGGGCAATCAACCATTCCAAAAGCTTAACCATTCGTATATCCCCTAACTGATACCTGTGATACGTAGAATCATACCCATGGATGTATCCAAAACATACATCGTCCAAATAAAATTCCAACGAAATGGATATTGGTTCATTATTCGCATAGATAACAAAAAGTGAAGCTTCCTTTTTCAATATCATGGGATATATCAACCCATGATAATATTTCCAATCCAATAGGTATCTATTGTAGGTTCTTTTCTCGTCGAACCTACTTTTTTGCATTTGATAAAACCTATCAAAAAGAAAATCATAATGATCCTTGTCAATTTCTCCAAAATAAAACTTGTGTTCCACCTCAAATCTGGTTTCTAGTTGTCTTTTTCTGGCTTTGATATTTTTAATCGTCGATTTCCCTAAATTTTGACTTAGGTAATCGGCAACCTGCCCACATCCTTCCAGATTACAAGCAAAACCCTGATATTGTCTTATTCTCTTCAATTTAAAACCCGCTAGAAAATCAGCAGTGCCAGCCACCAAATAATCTGGTACATCTCTCTCCATCAACAGATTGCTTCTTTCTATGGGAGGTTGTTTTGTGGAAAGTGAACTATATGATTTTCCGGTAAGCTTATTACATATGGGATTGGTATAAAGCGGAGGTAGTGTACGCCTTAAAATGATATCAAAAATAAAACCTGATTCATGCACCATATCAGATAGGTCGAATTAGATGACTGTTCAGTGGGATATCTAAAATATGCTTCGAATTACACCTTAAATTTAAGCACAAACCATCAGCGGTTCATGTAAAAACGTTAATCTGTATGCACTGATCGACATTCTTACTCAAAGACCAATTTTGCAATCCGATCCTTGCCTGCTGCAAAGGCTATCGAATCATTTAAAAAACGAAGTGTGTAAAAAGATGCATCGCTTATATGTTTCCAGCTCGTACCACCATTATGGGAATACGAAATTCCTGTAAATCCGACAGCCACTAATTCATCACCATCCGAATTGGGAACAAACTGGACACAACTTTTATAGCCCGGTTCTTGGCCATCCGCAATCAATTGCCAAGTTTTCCCGCCATCCATGGTCTTTATTTTGTTTGCCTTGTTGGATTCTGGTTG
The DNA here is from genome assembly GCF_002699205.1 of Allomuricauda sp. GTDB lineage: Bacteria > Bacteroidota > Bacteroidia > Flavobacteriales > Flavobacteriaceae > Flagellimonas. The sequence continues at coordinate 142,396 of NZ_PABT01000034.1, read as the reverse complement.
GGTATAATCCCCCCCAATGGCAAAACCCAGGTTTTCATCATAAAAGTCCATGGAATAAATGCCTTGGGTAGGCAATTCCGAAATTATCGGGGTTTTCTGTATCTGCCAAGTCGCCGCCTTATCATCAGAAAAATAAATCCTGCCCTCTGTGGTTCCAATCCAAACCTTACCCCCTTGCACGGCAATATTACTGTTGCTGGCAGCAAAAGCCCCCTCACCTTCAATTCCTGTAGGTAAATCGGAACAAGGTATTTTCGTCCAAGAATTTCCACCATCCCTTGTGATTATAATCGAGAGACATCCATCAACGGTATCTCCCACGGCAATGCCTTCGGTATCGTTCCAAAATGCTAGGCTGTCATAAAAAACACCTTCTCCTTCCTCGGTGTATACCAACTCCATGCGTCCTTGGTCACCTGTTTTAAACAATAAGGCAGGACTTTCCACAGATAGCATGAAGAAATCTTGGGTGGTCCCTCCAACAGCCCTAAAACTTGGCGTAATGGAATCATATGTTTGGATATTCGACCTTACTTGAAGTGAGTTTACATCCACAGTGCCATAAACCCCGTTGCTTCCCGCAAAAGCCAATGTTCTGTTGTCCAAAAAAGTAATGGCCCTGATGCTTACGGAATCTTCAAAAACAGGAGTGATATCAACAGATTGGAAAGGTTGTTTTTTAGGCGCTTCTACACAAGAAAACAAAAGTAAAACGGCAAAAATGGAAAGAATTGACCTCATTGTATTTATTTTCCTCAAAAGTAAGGAGAAATCATACCTTTGCAACCTTATTTTATATTGATGCGTTTACACAGAAACCTAGTATTTGCCGTAATTGATGCCCTCCAAATGATTTTTAATGAGGGGGAATATGCCGATAAGGTAATTGAGAAGGTATTGCGGTACGACAAACGCTGGGGTGCTCGGGACCGCGGTTTTATTGCCGAGACCACATACGATATCGTTCGATGGAAACGTCTGTACTCGGAAATTGCCGAGGTACACGAACCCTACACAAAACCCCATTTATTTAGATTGTTCGGGGTTTGGTGTGTGCTACGTGGAATACGACTTCCTGATTGGAAACAATTGGAAGGAACCCCAGAAAGAAGAATCAAAGGTAGGTTTGATGAACTTTCCAAGATTCGAAAATTTAGAGAATCCATTCCGGATTGGATGGACGAACTTGGTGAAAAATCGCTCGGAAACGAACTATGGACCAAGGAAATTGCGGCTCAAAACCAACAGGCTGAAGTAATTCTCAGAACCAATACCCTAAAGGTTGCAAAACCACAACTAAAGGCTTTTTTGGCCAAGGAAGATATTGCTACGGAATTTATTGAAGGATATCCCGATGCATTAAAACTAGTGGAGCGTAAAAATGTCTTTGTAACCCAAGCTTTTAAAGATGGACTGTTCGAAGTACAAGATGCGTCTTCACAGTTGGTCGCCCCTTTCTTAGAAGTTGAACCCGGTCAAAGAGTGGTGGATGCCTGTGCCGGAGCTGGTGGCAAAACGCTTCATTTAGCCTCACAAATGCAGAACAAGGGGCAATTGATAGCATTGGACATCTATGAAAGTAAGTTAAAAAAGCTTAAGAAAAGAACCCGCCGCAATAGTGTTCATAACGTGGAAACCCGAGTGATCGACTCCACCAAAGTAATCAAGAAACTACATAACAGTGCCGATCGCTTATTACTGGATGCCCCATGTTCGGGATTGGGAGTGATCAAAAGAAATCCTGATTCAAAATGGAAACTGGAACCCGAGTTTGTGGAGCGAATTATGGGAGTGCAGCAAGATATTCTCCAGAACTATAGTAAAATGGTGAAAAAAGGGGGGCAGATGGTTTACGCCACTTGTTCCATTCTTCCCCAAGAAAATTCGGAACAGGTCAAAAAGTTTCTAGATTCCGAGAACGGAAAAGATTTTGAATTTGTAAGGGAAAAAAATGTATATGCCTCCGAAACCGGTTATGATGGGTTTTATATGGCCTTGTTAAAAAAGAAATCCTGAAAATCTAACTGATCCTCAGGATTCCAATGTATTTTGAAGCAACAACTTATTGTTTGACTGTGGGATATTCAACACCCAATTGCTCTAAATAGGTGTCATATTTAGTTTCGTCATAGTAGAATTTCTCCAAAGCAGGTCTAAACATATCCTGCTTGTCCTTATTTAAGAACGTTGGTGGCATATCATCCGCAGAAATCATAGGCCTGTATTTCGTCTCTTTGGTCTGTTCATTATTAAAATAATCCCAAGCTTGGGTCAATAGTTCCGGTTTTAACAAGAAATCCATAATGGTCATTGCCTCGGCCTTTGCCCCCGCGGTGACCCCTTTGTGAGCAATTGGAGTGGCCATGGCTATGGCATTGGCCCAATGGTGTCCCGGCAAACCAGGAATATTGGCTGGGAAACGCATGGTAACCGTAGGTACTTTCCATGAAACGTCGCCAATATCATCGGAACCTCCACTAACAGGTTCCAAAACAGGAAGCCCCAACTTGGACAGTTCCGTGGGAAGCCCTTCAATCTTTTTGGATTTTATTTCCTTTTGTACCGCTTTGGCCAATTTTTGATCAGCTTCCGACCATTCAGGAAGACCGACTTCCTTGATGTTTTCGTACATGGTTTCAGCAATCACCTTGTTAAAATGTCTTGGCCAGGCAGTACCCAGCACACGTGAGGTCACTTTGGTTCCGGTCATCAAGGCGGCACCTTTGGCAATATCGTTGGCTTCTGCATACATCTCCATGATTCCCTCATAGGTCACATCTCTAAAATAAAACCAGATGGCAGCTTTCGAAGGCACTACGTTGGGTTGGTCCCCAGAATCCGTAAAAATGGAATGTGAACGTTTTAAGGGGTGTAAGTGTTCCCTTTTGTAATTCCAGCCAACGTTCATCAACTCCGCCGCATCCAAGGCACTGCGCCCTCTCCATGGAGCACCTGCAGAATGTGCCGCCTCTCCTTCAAACATGTATTCTACAGAAATAAGCCCGGTTCCGCGAGTTGGTCCCCAGGAAACACTCAGATTACTACTGACATGTGTGAAAATGCACATATCAATGTCATCAAAAAGACCATCCCGTACATACCAAGCCTTGGCCGCCACCAATTCCTCTGCAATTCCTGGCCATAGAACCAATGTTCCTCCAATACCTTCTCTCTCCATCACCTGTTTTACGGCCAATGCGGATGTAATGTTCAAAGGAATGCCCGCATTATGCCCTTCGCCATGTCCCGGAGCCCCTTCCACCATGGGCTTGTGGTATGCGACCCCCGGATATTGTGATGCTTTTGGAATACAGTCCACATCGCTTCCCAAGGCGATTACTGGACCTTCCCCATTGCTCCAAGTAGCAAACCATGCGGTGGGAATATTGGAAATGGAACGTTCAATGGTAAAACCGTTTTCTTCCAAGATACCCGTAAGATATTTGGAACTTTCTTCTTCTTGGAACCCAAGTTCGGCAAAACTGAAAATTTTGTCCACCATTACCTGTGTCTGCTTTTTATTGGCTTCCACGATGGCTTCAACTTCGGCTTTAAATTTTTTAATTTGACTTTTTGAATATTTTTTTTGAGCAGTTGCTACAGCAACACCAGCGAAAAGCATTATCCCGCACAATAGGATTTTGTGTGTTTTCATAAGGTTGATTTTGAGTTAGCTATATTTCTTCTAAGATAGAAAAACTACTTCATTTACCTTATAAAAGTCTTAGGATTACCTTGGGCTTTTTTTTATTGATAAAATCTTTGGGCATAGTTTGGTTAAATGCTGGAAGGGCCAACAAAATGGACAATGGACTTTGATAATTTATCGGGTGGTAAATCAGAAGAGATTTCTTAATATGTTCCTGAAAATATGTCTCAAGAAATTGAGAGTTTCCCTATCATCTCCAAAAATCATGGCTACTATAATGGCCACAACAAAAACGATACCTATTGCAAGCAACTTTTTAATCCAAGGTGTTCTTTTGTCTTCCTCCATCTTTACAGATTCTTATACATACAACAAACATATACAGGCCAAACCAACCAACATCTCCTGAATTCATGTAGAGGGGTTTTTAATTGACGGATTCACTATCAACAACACTTCGTTAACAAAACAAGTTTTCAGTTGAATGAATTATGCTTCAAAATCGTAAATTTGCATTTTCTCAAACCGTTCAACGCAAAGATTGTATGATCCATTTTTTTGGGGACAAGGCGACCAAGGTTTATGCCGTCCAAACCGCTCAGGAAATCACTCAGGAAGACATTGACAAATTGACTTGGTTGTTTGGCAACCAGCCTAAGATTGAAGCGGCGTCACTCGACGCCTTTTTTGTTGGCCCACGTGCTGCCATGGTAACACCTTGGAGTACCAATGCTACCGAAATCACTCAAAATATGGGCATTACAGGAATTGTCCGTATTGAGGAATTCCATGCCGTTGAGGCAGATTTTATGGATTTTGACCCCATGCTTTCCCAAAAATACAAAGGATTGGGACAAGATATTTTCACCATAGACATTGTTCCGGAGCCCATACTGGAGATTGACGATATCGCTTCCTACAACGAAAAAGAGGGTCTTGCCCTTAGTGATGAGGAAGTTTCGTATTTGGAAGGACTTTCAAAAAAATTGGGCCGTAAATTGACGGATTCCGAAGTGTTTGGATTCAGTCAGGTGAATTCCGAACACTGCAGGCACAAAATATTCAATGGAACTTTTGTGATCGATGGCAAGGAAATGCCCTCTTCCCTATTCAAATGGATTAAAAAAACATCTGAGGCCAACCCAAACGACATCGTCTCCGCCTACAAGGATAACGTGGCATTCATAAAAGGACCAAAAGCCGTTCAATTTGCACCAAAAAGTGCAGATAAGCCCGACTTTTACGAAGAAAAAGAATTTGATTCCGTTTTATCATTAAAAGCGGAAACGCACAACTTCCCTACCACGGTAGAACCGTTCAATGGAGCAGCCACTGGTTCGGGAGGCGAGATCAGAGACCGTTTGGCCGGAGGAAAAGGATCATTGCCCTTGGCCGGGACTGCCGTTTATATGACTTCTTACTCCCGTTTGGAAGAAAACCGTCCATGGGAAAATGGAATGAAGGAAAGGGATTGGCTGTACCAGACCCCAATGGATATTTTGATAAAAGCATCCAATGGAGCATCCGACTTCGGAAATAAATTTGGTCAGCCATTGATTGCAGGTTCCGTACTCACTTTTGAACATGAGGAAGAAGCCAGAAAATTAGGTTTTGACAAAGTGATTATGATGGCCGGAGGCATTGGTTATGGTAAAGTGGACCAAGCTTTGAAAGATACCCCAAGCAAGGGAGACAGAATAGTCATTCTAGGTGGTGACAACTACCGGATTGGAATGGGAGGAGCTGCCGTTTCCAGTGCGGATACTGGTGAATTCAGCTCTGCCATTGAACTGAATGCCGTGCAGCGTTCCAATCCCGAAATGCAAAAAAGAGCCTCAAATGCAATTCGGGGATTGTTTGAAAGTCATGAAAATCCTATTGTTTCCATTCACGACCATGGAGCCGGTGGACACTTGAACTGTCTTTCTGAATTGGTGGAAGAAACTGGCGGAACCATTGATACGGACAAACTTCCCGTAGGTGACCCCACACTCTCCAAAAAAGAATTGATAGGAAACGAGTCCCAAGAGCGTATGGGATTGGTCATCGGTGAAAAGGATTTGGATCTTTTGGACCGTGTTTCTGCACGTGAACGCTCTCCCATGTACAATGTGGGTGCCGTAACAGGAGACCATACGTTTAAGTTCACCTCATCCACAACCGGCGAAACTCCGATGAATTTAGATCTTTCCGATATGTTCGGAAGTTCTCCAAAAACGATAATGGAGGATAAATCCATACAAAAGAAATACCCCTCCCTCTCCTATTCCATGGAGTATTTCCACGATTATTTGGAACAAGTACTCCAATTGGAGGCTGTGGCCTGCAAGGATTGGCTGACCAACAAAGTAGACCGTTGTGTGGGCGGACGTGTGGCAAAGCAACAATGTGCCGGCCCACTGCAGTTACCCTTGAACAACTGCGGTGTAATGGCATTGGATTTCAAAGGAAAGGAAGGAATTGCGACCAGTATTGGCCACTCCCCTGTCTCCGCATTGATAGATCCTGTGGCGGGCAGCAGAAATAGCGTTGCCGAATCCCTGACCAATATTGTTTGGGCTCCCTTGAAAGATGGATTAAAATCGGTGTCACTATCCGCAAACTGGATGTGGCCCTGTAGAAATGAAGGTGAAGATGCCCGTTTGTACCAAGCGGTCAAATCACTGTCGGAATTTGTCATAGACTTGGGCATCAATGTTCCGACCGGAAAGGATTCACTTTCCATGAAACAAAAATATAAGGATGGTGAAGTGTTGTCACCTGGCACCGTAATTATTTCGGCAGCAGCAAACTGCAACGACATCAATAAGGTAGTGGAACCTGTTCTGCAAAAAGACGGTGGTGATATTTACTACGTCAATATATCCAAGGATGGTTATAAACTGGGTGGTTCATCCTTTGCCCAAATATTGAACAGGATTGGGGACGAAGCTCCTTCCGTGCTGGACGCCGAATATGTGAAAATAGTATTCAATACATTGCAAGATCTCATCAAGGATGGCCAAATCTTGGCCGGACACGATGTAGCCTCCGGTGGTTTGATCACAACCTTATTGGAACTATGCTTTGCAGATAAGGATTTGGGGGCCAAATTCGATCTATCGGCACTTGGGGAGCAGGATATCATCAAACTATTGTTCTCTGAAAATATTGGTGTTGTTTTTCAGGCCAAAGATGATTCGGTCGAGAAAGTTTTGTCGGATTCTGGTGTGGATTTTGCAAAAATTGGAGTTCCAACATCAGAAAGTACGTTGGAAATCAAAAATAATGGAATAGAAATTGGTCTGAATATTGCCTCCTTGCGCGATACTTGGTTCAAAACTTCGTATCTATTGGACAACAAACAGACTTCGAATGGTTTGGCCAAAGACCGCTATGATAATTATAAAAATCAACCCTTAAACTTTATTTTTCCCGAAAAATTTGATGGAACATTGGCGCCTCGTCCACAATCAAGACCCAAAGCTGCCATTCTTCGTGAAAAAGGGAGCAATTCCGAGCGAGAAATGGCCAATGCCTTGTATTTGGCCGGATTTGATGTAAAAGATGTCCATATGACGGACCTAATCACCGGTAGGGAAACCTTGGAGGATATTCAATTTATCGGTGCAGTGGGCGGTTTTTCCAATTCAGATGTACTGGGCAGTGCCAAAGGATGGGCAGGAGCCTTCAAATACAACGAGAAAGCAAACAAAGCCCTAAAAGATTTCTTTGCCAGACCGGACACATTATCGATTGGAATCTGTAATGGATGTCAATTGTTCATGGAACTGGATTTAATCAACCCAGAACATGAAATACATGGTAGAATGACCTACAATGATTCCCATAAGCACGAAAGCAATTTCACTTCTGTAAAAATACAGGAGAACAACGCTGTTATGCTTTCCAACCTGGCCGGAACCACCCTTGGAGTTTGGATAAGCCATGGAGAAGGCAAATTTAGTCTTCCGTACAATGAGGATCAATATAACATTGTGGCCAAATATGGTTACGAAGGGTATCCAGCCAATCCCAACGGAAGCGATTACAACACGGCAATGCTTTGTGATAAGACAGGACGGCATTTAGTGACCATGCCCCACATTGAACGCTCCACATTCCCTTGGAACTGGGCCCACTATCCAAAGGACAGGGCCAATGACGAGGTATCACCTTGGCTACAAGCGTTTGTAAATGCAAGAGAATGGTTGGAAAATCATGAAGATTAATATGATTTTCCTGTTTTAGGAGTATTAAATTGGGGATTTTCTAAAATTCATGTGAGGTAATTGTTAAATCTGTTTCATTGTTATGGTCTGATTTGCTATTTTGCAATCGCTTTACATAAAACTTACTATGCAAACTGTTACCCGATTATTTGATTTCCCATACTATCAACTTGAAAAATACCCTTTAGAAAAATCCTTGGTCACCAAAAGTGACGGTAAATGGATAGCGACATCCACCCAAGAATATATCAACAAGGCCAATGCCATAAGTAGGGGGTTGTTACGAATGGGTGTTAAGCCCAATGATAAAATTGCCATTATCTCTACGACAAACCGTACAGAATGGAACGTAATGGATATTGGGGTACTTCAGATCGGGGCACAGACAGTCCCTATTTATCCTACCATTTCCGAGGACGATTACGAGTATATCCTAAACCACTCAGAAGCCAAGTATTGTTTCGTGTCATGTGCGGATGTATTGGAAAAAGTACTCGCAATAAGTTCAAAAATCAAAAAAGTCGAAGAGGTATATTCCTTCAACGAACTCGATAATTGTAAAAATTGGAAGGAAGTGCTCGAATTGGGAGCTGACACTTCCAATCAAGAAGAAGTTGACAAATTAAAGGATACAGTTAAGCCCGGGGATTTGGCCACCCTTATTTATACCTCGGGAACCACTGGCAGACCCAAGGGCGTAATGCTTTCCCACGACAATATTGTCTCCAATGTTATTTCCAGCGAGGTTAGGGTACCTTTTGAGACTGGCGGTGTTGCACTCAGTTTTTTACCGGTTTGCCACATTTTTGAAAGAATGATTCTCTACCTATACCAATATTGTGGGATTGAAATTCATTTTGCGGAAGGATTGGATAAGATCAGTGATAACGTAAAAGAGGTCAAACCCAACGTAATGACCGTAGTGCCACGCTTGTTGGAAAAAGTTTATGATTCCATTATTGCCAAAGGAACTGAACTTACCGGAATCAAAAAGAAATTGTTCTTCTGGGCCGTGGAAGTCGGTCTCAAGTTTGAACCTTATGGCGCCAATGGTTGGTGGTATGAAAAAAAATTGGGACTTGCCCGTAAACTGATCTTCAGCAAATGGAAAGAAGGCCTTGGCGGAAACCTATCCGTTATGGTCTCCGGTAGTGCTGCGCTTCAACCTAGGTTGGCCCGTGTATTCGGAGCTGCGGAAATGCCCGTAATGGAAGGATATGGACTTACGGAAACCTCTCCTGTAATCGCGGTCAACGATCAACGCAACCGGGGCTGGAAAATAGGTACGGTCGGAAAAATTATTGATAGGGTCGAAGTGAAGATTGCAGAAGACGGGGAAATCCTTTGCAAAGGCCCCAATGTAATGATGGGATACTACAAAGACCCCGAAAGAACAGCCAAAGTGATGACTGGCGACTATTTCCATACCGGGGACATCGGTGAAATAGATGCGGAAGGATTCCTAAAGATCACAGACCGCAAAAAGGAAATGTTCAAAACCTCTGGTGGAAAATATGTGGCTCCACAGCTATTGGAGAACCGTTTTAAACAATCCCGTTTTATTGAGCAGATCATGGTGGTGGGCGAAGGCGAGAAAATGCCCGCAGCTTTGATTCAACCCAACTTTGAATTTATAAAGGAATGGGGCAAGCGCCATGACCTACAACTGGATTCAAATGCTGAGATTGTCAAAAATGAAAAAGTAATAGATCGGATACAGGAAGAAGTGGATTGGGCCAACCAAGAATTTGCCAAATGGGAGAAAGTAAAACAGTTTAGACTCACCCCCGATGTCTGGACCGTGGAAGAAGGCCTTATCACCCCGACACTAAAATTGAAAAGAAAAATCATCAAGGAGAAATATCTGGATTTGTACAATGACATTTATGGGCATTAATCAAATTACAATGTTCAATTAGCAATGATCAATAATCGGTCTGGCATTCTGAGTATATCGGAGAACCGTCACCCTGAACTTGTTTCAGGGTCTCATTAAAGGTGAGGATTTGATGATTTAACCGTTTGACACGGATTCCACTAATTATTACAAATTCTAGTAAGGAACCGATTCGAGTTGACCAATATTTATGTATTTGTCATTCGGAACATCCCGATAACTATTGGGATGAAGAATCTCTTTAAGAATAGATAGCAAGCCATAAAAAAACCAACGGAAATCCGTTGGTTTTTTTCTTGTTTACGTAAATATTATAATCAATTGCATTCAACGCCAACATCACCATTGAAAGTCCATCCAAAATCGTTGATTAAAGTTTCACGTGCTGTTGCTGCTTCGCTATTTGTGCAGTACTGTATATTTTTTGCACCTAAGGAAATGTCTTCAGGAGTATTTTCCAAATTAGACCACCCCGATATGGTTGCACCATAATTATCCGAAGACATGCCACTATTATCGAACATGTTATTCATTAGCGTAACATTTTCTATATTCCAACTACCTAAATCTTGGTCAAACTTGCTGGCCTCGGCAAACATTGCAAATGTATCCGTAACATTGCTTACATCCCAGTTGCCAATATCCACATTAAATGAACTGGCACCAGCAAACATTGCATCCATTTGTGTCACATTACTTACATCCCAGCCACTTATATCAACATTAAATACAAGTGCATCTGGAAACATCGTTGCCATATTGGTGACATTGCTTACATCCCAACCACTAATATCTGAATTGAATGATTCTGCACCCGCAAACATTGTATTCATATCTGTAACATTGCTTACATCCCATCCGCTCAAATCTCCATTGAAGGTGGGGTGATAACTAAACATTCCTGACATATTTGTTACACTGCTTACATCCCAAGTGCTAATATCTGCCTCAAAAGCACCTGCATGGTAAAACATAAATGACATATCTTTAACATTGCTTACATCCCAACCACTAATATCTGAATTGAACGATGTTGCTGACGCAAACATACTTCCCATATCTGTTATATTACTTACATCCCAACTGCTTAAATCCGAATTAAAGGAATATGCTCCATAAAATATTCCCGATATGTCTGTAACACTACTCACATTCCAGTTACTCAAATCCGAATTAAAAGACTCCGCACCACTAAACATTCCACTCATATCAGTAACATTACTAACGTCCCAACTGCTCAAATCTGAATTAAACGATTTTGCCCTGGCAAACATCCCCCCCATATTGGTCACATTGCTTACGTCCCAATTACTTAAATCTCCATTAAAAACAGAAGGGTAGTCAAAATTCCATTCAGGTAAATCATAATTTGCAAACATCTCTGACATATCCTCAACATTTTGCAAGTTTGGAACATCGGATGCATGGTATTCCATGTTTACGCAAATCAAAAATGCCTTATCTAGACTTTCCCAATTAATTGCTCCCCATTGCTCCAAACCAATCAAACTTTTTAGAACTTCGAGACCTTCAATATTAATAAGGTCGTTATGTGCCATTTTTATAGCAGGAAAATTCCCTTGAATAGATACTTTATATTCCCCTGCGGATGAATATGTATGACTAGGGTTTTGGATTGAAAGTTCTTCTTCAGTACCGTCTCCCCAATCTATGGTATAATTATATTCATAATCAGGTTTTGTGCCAATAATAATTTCAAAATTATCTTCAGGGATATTCCATAAAGTAACAAATGAATCCGGGTCCTCCGCTAAACTTTCAATCACGTTGGTTACAGTAATGGTGATGTTCGCTTCTTTTTTATCAACCCCATCAGATACAGTAACTTTAATAATGTGCTCTACTTTTGCTTCATAGTCCAAAGTCTGTCCGCTTTTTAAACTAAGCTTTCCATCGGGATCAATTTCGAACAAATCATTGTCTTCAATATTAAACGTCAACTCATCTTGATCTGCATCGGTTGCCTTAACAATCCCGATGGTTGCATCGTCCGTAATATCTTCATCGACACTAAAAGTCTGAGCTTTAATAACGGGAGCATTGTTTTTTACTGGTTCCGGACCATCATCCTTACTACAGGACCATAGCAATCCCAACGAAATAATCGCACTACATAATTTTTTGATATTCATAGTTAATGTTTATGTGAATAGATATTTGCAATATCCTATATTCTGTTTGGTATTACACACCTGATCTGACCAATGCCCTTTCTGAGTTGATGAATGAAGCAATCACCCTTTTCTTCACAAGCACATATACTTAACCTAAATTTATTATGCATGCATAATAAATTTTCATATATTTGATAACCAAACCAGTTCTATGAAAGATTTGACCATTGATCATGCCCTGAGGGCCACATGGCAGGCGGTTAGCAAAATGTACAATGAAGAGGCTAAAAACTACGGGCTTACAATGGCCATCGGTTTTACCTTGCTCAGCATTGACCCAAAAGGGGGTACACCAAGTACCACCTTGGGGCCCAAAATGGGAATGGAAGCAACTAGTTTGTCAAGAATATTAAAAACTCTTGAACAAAGAGAATATATAATACGAAAACGGAACCCAAAGGATGGGCGCGGTGTCCTGATATTCCTTACCCCATTGGGTCTGGAAAAGCGGGAAGAATCCAAAGAAGTAGTATTGAGATTCAATGATGTGGTAAAAGAGCATGTATCTGAACAGGATCTCGATGGTTTTTTCAAGACCATGGGTATTATTAACAAGCTTATTTCAGATAAGAAAATCTATATAAAAACAACTAATAATTAATTTACAAACTCGCACATGAAAAGGCATATAAACAAAGTTGCCGTAATCGGTTCCGGAATTATGGGCAGTGGCATTGCATGCCACTTTGCGAACATTGGGGTCGAGGTTTTATTGTTGGATATTGTTCCAAGAGAACTTACCGACAAGGAAAAGGCCAAGGGACTTACCTTGGAAGACAAGGTGGTACGCAATCGTTTGGTGAACGATTCGTTGACCACCGCTCTTAAATCAAAGCCCTCCCCGATTTATCATCAAAAATTCGCCGACCGCATTACCACAGGAAACTTGGAAGACGATATTTCCAAAGTGGCCGATGTGGATTGGATCATTGAAGTGGTCGTGGAACGATTGGACATCAAAAAACAGGTGTTCGAGAATCTGGACAAACACCGCACACCGGGAACCTTGATTACCTCAAACACTTCCGGTATCCCCATTAAATTTATGAGCGAAGGAAGAAGCGAGGATTTCCAGAAACATTTCTGCGGAACCCACTTTTTCAACCCTGCTCGGTATCTCAAACTTTTCGAAATCATTCCAGGCCCCAAAACTTCACAAGATGTTTTGGATTTCTTGAACGGATATGGTGAACAGTTCTTGGGCAAAACCTCAGTGGTCGCCAAAGATACACCTGCCTTTATTGGAAACAGGATAGGGATTTTCAGCATCCAAAGTCTTTTCCACGCCGTGAAAGATCTGGGTATGACGGTTGAAGAAGTCGATAAATTGACCGGACCTGTTATCGGAAGGCCTAAATCAGCGACTTTCCGTACCGTAGATGTAGTTGGTTTGGACACTTTGGTGCACGTGGCCAACGGAATCAGTGAGAATTGTAAGGACGATGAGCGTCACGAATTGTTCCAGCTGCCCGATTTCATCAAAACCATGATGGACAATAAATGGTTGGGAAGTAAATCCGGCCAAGGATTCTATAAAAAAGTAAAAGGCAATAAAGGCAAAAGTGAGATTCTCACTTTGGATTTGGACACTATGGATTATCGTTCCAAGAAAAGCGCCAAGTTTGCCACGTTGGAACTTACCAAAACCATCGATAAAGTCATTGACCGTTTCCCTGTATTGGTAGGCGGAAAAGATAAAGCCGGAGAATTTTACAGAAAAAGTTTTGGCGCTTTGTTCGCATACGTAACCCATCGAATCCCTGAAATCACGGACGAACTCTATAAAATAGATGATGCCATGAAAGCCGGTTTCGGCTGGGAACATGGACCATTTCAAATTTGGGATGCCATTGGGTTGGACAAAGGTCTTGAACTCATTAAAGCCGAAGGCTTGGAAGCAGCACCTTGGGTTGCCGAAATGAAAGAGGCGGGCATCAATTCTTTCTATACTGTAAAAGAAGGAAGCACCTATTTCTACGACATTCCGAAAAAGGCCATGGAAAAAATACCGGGCCAGGATGCATTCATCATTTTGGACAACATCCGAAAAACCAAGGAAGTCTACAAAAACAGTGGGGTTGTCATCGAAGATTTGGGCGATGGTATCCTGAACTGTGAGTTCCAATCCAAAATGAACACCATTGGTGGCGATGTACTCGCTGGTTTGAACAAAGCTGTTGATCTGGCCGAAAAGAATTTTGCCGGGTTGGTCATCGGTAACCAAGCAGCAAATTTCTCCGTAGGGGCCAATATCGGAATGATTTTTATGATGGCAGTGGAACAGGAATATGATGAGCTGAACATGGCCATCAAAATGTTCCAGGACACCATGATGCGCATGCGGTACTCATCCATTCCAACCGTGGCCGCACCGCACGGTATGGCTTTGGGAGGTGGTTGTGAACTTTCAATGCATGCCGATAAAGTTGTGGCCGCCGCCGAAACCTACATTGGTTTGGTCGAATTCGGCGTAGGTGTGATCCCTGGCGGTGGTGGTTCCAAAGAAATGGCACTACGGGCTTCGGATACCTTTAGAAAAAATGATGTGGAACTGAACGTACTTCAGGAATATTTCTTGACCATCGGTATGGCAAAAGTCTCAACATCGGCCTACGAAGCCTTTGATTTGGGCATATTGCAAAAAGGAAAGGATGTCGTAGTAGTCAACAAAGACCGCCAAATTGCAACTGCAAAGGCATACGCCAAAATAATGGCAGATGCAGGCTACACCAAACCTGTAAAACGAAAAGACGTAAAAGTACTTGGAAAACAAGCACTTGGTATGTTCTTGGTAGGAACAGACTCCATGGAAGCTGGACATTACATTTCCGAGCACGACAAAAAGATTGCCGATAAACTGGCTTACGTAATGGCCGGGGGCGATTTGTCCGAGGCTACCTTGGTTACCGAGCAGTATCTTTTGGATTTGGAACGAGAAGCATTCTTGTCCCTTTGTACGGAAAGAAAAACGCTGGAACGTATCCAACACATGTTGAAAACAGGAAAACCACTTCGCAACTAGTTGCGATTAGATGTGAGAATTAAGATTCAAGATATCAGATATGCATAATTTTCGAAATTTAGTCATCTGGAAGAAAGCAATCAACCTTGTTGAAGACATCTATCGGTTAACCGTTAAGTTTCCTGATGATGAAAAATATGGATTAACGAGTCAAATTAGAAGATGTGCTGTATCAATTCCTTCCAATGTAGCAGAAGGTGCTGGCAGAAATACAGAAGGTGAATTCAAGAATTTTCTTGGAATTGCAAGTGGCTCTTCAAACGAGTTGTTCTCACAGTTAATATTATCACATAAATTAGGTTTTATAACTAAAAATGAATTAGAACCTATTTTAATCAAATTGGAAGAAATACAAAAGATCAATTACACATTAATTAAAAAATTCACAAAGTGAGGGTTCTTAAATCTTCCATCTAAAATCTAACATCTATTAAATGAAAACAGCATATATAGTAAAAGGATATAGAACAGCCGTGGGCAAAGCCCCAAAAGGACTGTTCAGGTTTAAGCGTCCGGACGAACTGGCTGCCGAGACCATAGAATACATGATGAAGGAGCTTCCCCAATTGGACAAAAAACGTATCGACGACGTTATTGTGGGGAATGCCATGCCCGAAGCCGAACAGGGTTTGAACATGGGAAGACTCATCTCATTAATGGGACTCAATATTGAGGATGTCCCAGGGGTGACCGTGAACCGATATTGTGCATCCGGACTGGAAACCATCGGTATCGCTACGGCCAAAATCCAATCAGGAATGGCAGATTGCATCATCGCCGGAGGAGCAGAAAGCATGAGCTATATTCCAATGGGAGGCTATAAGCCCACACCGGATTATGACGTGGCGAAAGAAGGCCACGAAGACTATTATTGGGGAATGGGACTTACAGCAGAAGCCGTTGCCCAACAATTCAAGGTATCCAGAGAGGACCAAGATGAATTTGCATACAATTCCCACATGAAAGCATTGAAGGCGCAAGCGGAGGATCGTTTTCAAGACCAAATTGTGCCCATTGAGGTGGAACATACCTTTGTGAACGAAGCAGGAAAAAAGGAGACCAAAACATACACGGTAAACAAAGATGAAGGGCCAAGAAAGGGTACCAATATCCCCACTTTGAATAAATTAAGACCTGTTTTTGCTGCAGGTGGCAGTGTTACCGCAGGAAATTCGTCACAAATGAGTGATGGGGCCGCTTTTGTAATGGTAATGAGCGAGGACATGGTCAAAGAGCTCAATTTGGAACCCATTGCTAGATTGGTGAATTATGCGGCAGCTGGCGTTGAACCACGAATTATGGGGATTGGTCCCGTAAAAGCCATTCCCAAAGCACTAAAGCAGGCTGGGATGAAACTAGACCAAATAGACCTTATTGAGTTGAACGAGGCCTTTGCTTCACAATCCTTGGCCGTAATCCGAGAGTTGGGACTCAACCAAGACATTGTGAATGTAAATGGAGGAGCCATTGCCCTCGGTCACCCACTTGGATGTACAGGTGCCAAGCTATCCGTGCAGCTTTTTGATGAAATGAGAAAGCGGGACATGAAAGGTAAATATGGTATGGTGACCATGTGCGTAGGTACCGGGCAAGGTGCTGCAGGTATATTCGAATTCCTTTCTTAATGTTCAAAAAGAGAGTATAGAAAAAAGAGGTTATCCAGTGAAAAGGCACAATTATAAAAATTTGAAGATTTGGCTGCTCGGGTTGGAAATAGCAAATGATATTTCAGATTTGCTTCTCAACTTTCCCAATCATGAGCGATACAATTTAAGTTCCCAAATTAGCAGATGCTCAGTTTCAATGCCGAGCAATATTGCTGAGGGGTCTTCGAGAACTGATAAATCCTTCAAATACTTTATTGATGTTGCTTTGGGGTCTTCTTTTGAACTCGGCACACAACTTTTAATAGCTAAACATAGAAATTATATCAACATTGAAAATTTAAACAAACTTGAAGATAAAATAGAAGAATGGCAAAAGATGACCATGGGTTTTCAAAATGGACTGAAATAAGTCTTTCATCTATTTTCTTTCTTCTTTAAATCAACATCAAAAATGGAAAAAAAAGAAAAAGACATACTGAGAGGAGGTCATTTTTTGGTCAAGGAGACCAAATGTGAGGACGTGTTCACCCTTGAGGACCTCAACGAGGAACAAAAAATGATGCGCGAAAGCACTAAGGAATTTGTTGACAGGGAATTGTGGGCACATTGGGAGCGTTTCGAGAAAAAGGATTATGCCTATACCGAAGAGTGCATGAAAAAAGCCGGGGAACTTGGCTTGCTCAGTGTTGCCGTACCCGAAGCCTACGGTGGTATGGGAATGGGATTTGTTTCCACCATGCTGGTCTGCGACTACATTTCCGGGGCCACAGGGTCCTTTAGTACCGCCTTTGGTGCGCATACTGGAATCGGGACAATGCCCATCACCTTGTACGGAACCGAAGAGCAAAAACAAAAATACGTTCCAAAATTGGCCACGGGCGAGTGGTTTGGGGCCTATTGCTTAACAGAACCTGGAGCAGGCTCCGATGCCAACTCAGGAAAAACCAAGGCCGTACTTTCCGATGATGGCAAGTATTACAGCATTAGCGGACAAAAAATGTGGATTTCCAATGCTGGGTTCTGCAACATGTTCATCGTTTTCGCAAGAATCGAGGATGACAAAAATATTACCGGATTCATTGTTGAGAACGACCCTGAAAATGGTATCAGTCTAGGTGATGAAGAAAAGAAATTGGGCATCCACTCCTCCTCTACCCGTCAGGTGTTTTTCAATGAAACCAAGGTTCCTGTTGAAAATATGCTGTCCGAAAGAGGCAATGGATTCAAGATTGCCATGAATGCCCTAAATGTAGGCCGGATAAAATTGGCAGCTGCATGTTTGGAAGCTCAACGACGTGTGATCAATGAAGCCACAAAATATGCCAACGAGCGTATCCAATTTAAAACACCTATTATAAACTTTGGTGCCATCAAGGCCAAAATTGCGGACATGGCCACCAACGTTTATGTGGATGAATCCGCCTGTTACCGTGCCGCAAAAAACATTGAGGACAGAATTGCAATCCGTGAAGCAGATGGAAATTCACATCAAGAAGCTGAACTCAAAGGTGTTGAAGAATATGCCATTGAATGTTCCATTTTGAAGGTAGCTGTTTCTGAGCACGTTCAGCACACCACGGATGAAGGCATCCAAATATTCGGAGGAATGGGCTTTAGTGCGGACACCCCAATGGAATCCGCATGGAGAGATGCCCGTATTGCCAGAATATATGAAGGTACCAACGAAATCAATCGAATGCTCTCCGTAGGGATGTTGGTAAAAAAGGCCATGAAAGGCCATGTAGACCTTTTAGGTCCCGCTACTGCTGTTGGTGAAGAGCTAATGGGCATCCCTTCATTTGATACCCCGGACTTCTCTGAACTACTATCAGAGGAGAAGGACCTGGTTGCCCGATTGAAAAAAGTATTCTTGATGATTGCAGGGAGTGCCGTTCAAAAATATGGCCCCGATTTGGAAAAACATCAAATGTTGTTGATGGCCGCCTCTGATATACTTATTCAAATTTACATGGCAGAATCGGCTATTTTAAGGACAGAGAAGAATGCCAAACGCTTTGGAGAAGAAGCCCAAGCAGCACAAATTGCCATGTCCAAATTGTATTTGTACAGGGCGGTCGACATCATTCAACAAAAAGGGAAGGAAGCTATAGTCTCCTTTGCTGAAGGTGACGAACAACGTATGATGCTAATGGGGCTTAAGCGCTTTACCAAATATGTAAACCAACCCAATGTTGTGCAACTTAGAACGCAGATTGCCGACATAGTTGCAGCAAACAATGGGTACACCTTTGACTAATTCAAATATCTACTGGGAGAAAAACCTACATGGATTTGAAAACGCCCCGGTCGGGGCGTTTTTTTTCTTTATCACCCTATGGTTTCCAAGATCTTCTCGTCTTTTTGTTTGTTGGAAAAATTGATGGCACATTCAATAAGTGCCAAGTGGGAATAAGCTTGCGGGAAGTTGCCCAACAATCTTTTGGTCTTAAAATCAATATCCTCACTGAACAGCCCAAGATGGTTGCTATAGCCCAATAAGCGCTCAAAATGTTCCAGCGCCTTCTCCTCTTCCCCTATCTTGAACAAGGCATTGATGAACCAAAATGTACAAATGGTAAAAGATGACGAAGGCAATCCAAAATCATCCTCGTTCTTATAACGATACAAAAGACCATCATTGCTCAACCCTTCTTCAATGGCTTTTACGGTACTGACATATTTGGGATCCCTGGCATGAATAAAACCATAAGGCTCCATTAATAGTACCGAGGCATCCAAATGTCGAGATCCATAACACTGTACAAATGCATTGATATCATTGTTCCATGCATTTTTATGGATATCATCCTTAATTTCTTGTTCTAGGGCCGTCCAACGTTCCAGTTTACGGGTTTTACCAAACATTTTCGCCACTTTTATGGCTCTATCTATGGCTACCCAACACAGTACTTTGGAAAAAGTAAAGTGTTTATCTTCCCCACGGAACTCCCAAATACCTTTGTCCGGTTCCTGCCAATGTTTGCCAACGATCCAGACAATGCCTTTGGTAATGTTCCATAACTCCTCTCCATTTTCCTCATCATTGCTGAACGAACTTAATTGCTCATAGATCACATCCATTAAAATTCCATAGATGTCGTTTTGTTTTTGCATGTATGCCGCATTACCGACCCTTACCGGTTTGGATCCTTTGTAACCCTCCAGATGGTCCAAGGTTATTTCCGTCAACTTTTTTTCCTTGTTGATGCCGTACATGATTTGAAGTTTCTCATCCTTGTCCGGCATTAGATCAATTATAAACTGAAGGAATCTTTTAGCGGAATTCTTGTGTCCCAGTTCCGATACCACTTTGATTACCATGGATGCATCACGAATCCAACAGAAACGATAATCCCAATTACGTACCTCTCCTATTGTTTCGGGAAGAGAAGTAGTGGCAGCGGCCAACACTGCGCCCGTTTTGTCGTAAGTCAACATTTTTAGGGTAATGGCGCTTCGAATTATCTCCTCGTTGAATTTCTTATAGGTTGGCGTTTTATCCACCCAATCCATCCAGTACACTTTGGTTCGTTCCAGCTCCAAAGCGATTTTTTGGGTAGTAGGCTCCAATATTTTTTCATTGTAACAGATCAAGAAGTACCCATCTTCCCACAGCGTGATTTCCTTATGCTCCAAAATATGGTTCTTATCAAAAGAAGTATACAGGAACAGGGTGTCATATTTATTCTCATGGGTAAGACTGGCAATAAAATCTTCCTTAATGTAATGTAAGGTCTCTCCAACGGCATACTCCAACTTTGGATCGTACTTAAAATGCACCTTCGGGCTCCCTGACACATATTTGATGTATCGGATTATTTCCGGAGGGGCCATGTACTTCCCGTTCATTTTATGATGCCGTGGCATAAAATCGTGTACCTCAAAAACATTTTCCCCTTCCGAATATCGAGTCACCAAAATGGCCGTTCGGTTATAATATTCCTGATGAATTTCGTAATTCCCTATGGGAAGAATCTCAAAACTACCACCTTTTTGCTCATCCAGTAGTTTGGCAAATACCGAAGTAGAATCAAATTGTGGCAAACAGCACCAGTCTATGGAACCTTCTTTGGAAATCAATGCCGCACTTCTGCAATTTCCTATAATTCCGTAATTCAAGTTGTCCATAGGTCAAAAATTCTCAAAAGGGTTAGAATGAATTGTTTTTGCGATCGAATTTCCCGATTTTTAAAGAAACAAAAAATTAAAACACCTCAAAAATCATCCTTTTATGGGCAAAACTATCATAATCTCAAATCGGCTACCCGTTCAATTACAAATTAGCAATGGAACCCTCCATGCAATGCCAAGTGTTGGAGGTTTGGCCACTGGGATGAAGTCTGTACATAGTGGGGGTGAAAGTTTGTGGATTGGCTGGTCAGGCCTAACGGACGAAGACACGCCCGAAGCACTTGAAGACGATATCGACAATGCACTCAAGAGACATGGCTGCACCAAAGTAAAACTTAATGCCGCCGAAATTGAGGGATTTTACTTTGGTTTTAGCAATAGGACGATATGGCCACTGTTCCATTATTTTTTGGAATATTCCGAGTTCGAACTGAATTTTTGGGAAACGTATAAATCCGTCAACCAAAAATTTGCAGATGCCATCATCGAACATGCCGATGAAGATGACATGATTTGGGTGCACGATTACCAATTGATGTTGGTTCCACAAATGGTTCGTGAAAAACGCCCAGATACCACAATCGGGTTCTTTTTACACATTCCTTTTCCTTCCTATGAAATTTTTCGGACCCTACCTTGGCGTGAAGAAATCTTGGAAGGGTTATTGGGCTCGGACCTGATCGGTTTCCATACCTACGATTACGAAAGGCATTTTTTAAGTTCAGTACGGAGACTTATCGGACTGGATGTGAGTTTCAATGAAATTTATTTGGACAATCGGGTCATAAAAGTAGATTCCTTCCCTATGGGAATCGATTATAAAAAGTTTAGGAATGCAGCAATATTGCACAATTCCAAAAGCCTGAGTGAACGTAGTGACCTACAGGTCCGTTTGGACAGCCACAAAGCCTCGGCACCGGATACCAAACTTATTCTTTCCATAGACCGATTGGACTACAGCAAGGGAATTGCCAAACGTATCAACGCGTTCGAGTATTTTCTCCAAAAGTATCCGGAATACAAGGAAAAGGTTAGATTGATCATACTGGCCGTGCCATCCCGGTCCAATGTGCCCCAATATCAATTACTGAAAAAGGAAGTTGACGAATTGGTAGGTAGGATCAACGGGGAATTGTCCACTGTCAATTGGACCCCTATCTGGTATTTCTATCGCTCCCTACCCTTCGACAGTTTGATAGACCTTTATACATCAAGTGACATTGCGTGGCTCACACCACTGCGGGACGGAATGAATTTGGTGGCCAAGGAATATATCGCTACCCGAACAGATAAATCAGGGGTGCTTATTTTAAGTGAAATGGCAGGTTCTGCCAACGAAATGAACGAAGCTTTATTGATCAACCCAAACAATTTTGAGCAACAAGCGGACACGTTGAAAAGAGCCTTCAACATGCCCTTGGAGGAACAAATATCCCGAAACACCTTTTTGCAAAAAAGACTGGAACGGTACAATGTGGAAGTATGGGCCAATGAGTTCATGAATGCCATGAAAGAAAAAAGGGATTTGGGCAAAGCCTTTATTTCTGAAAAAATGTCCTCCGCGATACTTTTGTCCATTGAAAAAAAATATGCAAAATCGAAGAAACGTCTGTTGTTCCTAGATTATGACGGAACCTTGGTCGGTTTCCACAAAGACCCTCAAAAAGCCTCTCCGGATGAGGAACTCTATGCCCTTCTGGATGCTTTGCATGCACAGGAAAACACCACCCTGTTTTTAATCAGTGGGAGGGACAAACAAACCTTCGGTCGATGGTTTTTGCCAAAAAAATACAACATGATCGTGGAACATGGGGTGTGGATTTCCAAAAATGGGGAGGAATTTAAGATGTTGGAACAAGTAAAAGGGGAATGGATGGACAAAATCAGACCTGTTTTGGAATCTTTTGTGGACAGGACTCCGGGATCTTTCATAGAAGAAAAGAATTATTCCTTAGCTTGGCATTATAGAAATACCGATCCCGATTTTGGAAACAAAAGAGCAACCGAACTGAATACCGTACTCCGAAGTTTGATTGGTAATGACGATATCAGTATACTTAATGGAAACAAGGTCATGGAAATCAAAAACAGTAACGTAAACAAGGGCAGGGCCGCAACCCGTATGTTGAGCGAGGATGATTATGACTTTGTATTTGCCATTGGAGATGACTGGACAGATGAATTTATGTTCCAAGAACTCCCCGATTCGGCCATTACGGTTAAAGTGGGGCTGAAAAAAACGCAGGCCAAGTACCATGTGGAAAATACTGCGAGGGTAAGACAGCTTCTAAAACGTTTCACAAAACCATGACACGAGGTTTTTTTATCACTTTTTTTCTATTGCTCTGTGCCCGAGTATGGGCACAGACCGAAACCGAGGTATATCTCTTTGATCTGGAACTGAACAAAGGAAAACCTGTTTTGACCAATCCCAAGAACATTTCCAACAACTCTGGTTACGACAACCAACCTTCTTTTTGGGACGATGATCGTGTCCTATTTGCCTCTACAAGAAAAAATCAGACAGATATCCTTAAATTCAATGTAAAGGAAGGGAGTACTTCCACCTGGTTGACCTACACCACGACAGGTAGCGAATATTCTCCTTTGCGTATCCCCAATAAAAATGCTATTTCCGCTATTCGGCTCGATATTGATGGATTGCAACGTTTGTACGAATATGATTTGGAAACAAGTGGGTCGACACCAATTACAGATTTAAAGATAGGGTACCATGTTTGGTTCAATAACCATATTTTGGTCGCCACGGTATTGGTGGACAACCGTATGGACCTGATGGTCATCAATCTTGAAAAAGACACCAAAAAAACTGTTTACAAGAATGTGGGACGATCATTACACCTCATCCCCGGTACCGAATTGGTCAGTTTTATCAGTAAAAAAGGGAAAGTTTGGGAAATTATGTCATTAGATCCATTGACAGGCATGACCCAAAAAATAACAAACGTGTATGGCCAAGAAGAGGATTTTTGCTGGTTGGACAAAAACACGATCATTACGGGAGCAGGTAAAAAGCTATTGAGCTTGGACATTGGTTCAAACACCAATTGGGAAACCATCATTGAATTCCCCCAAGAAGAAATCAATAACATTAGTCGTATTGCCATTAGTCCGAACAGAAAAAGATTGGCATTTGTGGCCGAGGAATCCGCAGCCAAAATCATTGAAAAACAAGTCAGTTCATTCAACAATAGAGATATAGAATCATTTACCTCTTGTTTTTCTGACGATGTCCTAGTACAACGATTCCCCGACAAAACCATGTATAAGGGCTATTCCAAAATGGTTGAGAACTACGAACGTTTCTTCGAAAATGTAAAAACTTCCCGTGTGGAAGTGGTTAACCGAATAGTTCTTGGAAACATCATAGTGGATGAGGAAATCACCAAAGTCGATGGCCGAAACGGACACCAAGTCGCTATTTATCAAGTTGAAAACGGACTCATAACATCCATGACCTTTATTTTCGCAGATGGCCCACTGACCGATGCAGAAAGTATTGTAAAAGAGCAGCTGAAAGCATATAACAATAGGGATATTGATGCCTTTGCAGCAACTTATGCCGATGATGTTGAGCTTTTTAAATTTCCAAAAATACTTACCTTACACGGTAAACAGAACCTTGAGCAGGAATATGGGACGCTTTTTGAAAATACCCCTGACCTACATTGTGATATCAAAAACAGGATTGTTCTGGGAAACAAGGTCATTGACGAAGAATCAGTCACCATGAATGGAAAGGTTTTTAGAACGATCGCCATTTATGAAGTAGAAAACGGTAAAATTGCAAAAGTTACATTCATTCGATAAGTTTCATACACTAATTCAAACCAAAAACAGCCTCATACAACATGAAAAAAAATCTGGCATTATTATTTTTAGCCATAACATCAGTTGGTTTTTCACAAACCGATACCCGAATCTACGATATCATCAATTCCGTTTCGGCAGACCGTATAGAAAGTGATGTGACCACACTCGTTAACTTTGGCACAAGACATACCTTGAGCGATACCGTTTCCCAAACCCGGGGAATTGGGGCCGCTAGAAGATGGATAAAGTCAGAGTTCGAGAAAATCTCATCAAACTGCGGAGACTGTCTGGAAGTGTTTTATCAAAAAAACCTGATAAAAAAAGGGGACAATGCCAGAATCGTAAAAGATGTTGAAATTGTGAACGTCGTGGCCATCCAAAGAGGGACAAAATTTCCGAACCGTTTTATTATAATGAGCGGAGACATTGATTCTCGCGTGAGCGACCCGAACAACTATACTTCGGATTCGCCCGGTGCCAACGACAATGCCAGTGGAATGGCCGGTACCATTGAAGCGTCACGGGTACTTTCAAAATACAAGTTTGACAGCAGTATCATCTACGTCGGTCTTTCTGGAGAAGAACAAGGACTTTATGGGGGAAAAGGGTTGGCCGCCTACGCCAAAGAAAATGGATGGGATATTGTGGGCATCCTGAACAATGATATGATCGGAAATATCTCCGGTGTTGATGGTGTGGTGAGCAATAGGGATTTTAGAATATTCTCAGAGCCCGTTCCACCCACGGAAACCGAACAAGAGAGAAGGGCAAGACGTTTTTATGGTGGTGAAGTGGACGGAATTTCCCGTCAGCTGGCTAGATATGTGTACAAAACCACCAAGACCTATATGCCGGAAATGAACCCGATGATGATCTACCGTTTGGATCGCTTTGGCCGGGGTGGGCATCACAGACCTTTTAATGATGCAGGCTATGCTGGTATCCGGATCATGGAAGCCCATGAAAATTATACACAACAACATCAAGATATCCGGGTGGAAGACGGCATTGCCTATGGTGATGTATTGGAACATGTTGATTTTGAGTACGCCAAAAAACTTACCGCTGTAAATGCGATAAACCTGGCCTCCATTGCTTGGGCGCCCCCCGCCCCCAAAACCGTAGAGATTGGAGGTATTGTTGAACCCAGTGCCAAACTCAAATGGAGTAAATCAGATGGCGCAGTGGGGTACAAAATTTATTGGAGGGATACCACATCACCTACTTGGGACAACTACAAATATGTTGGTAATGTAAACGAATACACCTTGGAAGGCATCGTAATCGACAATTACTTCTTTGGAGTGGCCGCAGTTGGGAAAGATGGGCATGAAAGTCCCGTGGTTTTCCCAAATAAGGTTTTTAGATAATCACACCATAGCTTTATGAAACAATTCTTTACCATAATCATAATCACACTTTTATCGAGTGTATCCATTCTTAATGCACAAAATTTTACTCGACAAGATACTTTACGGGGAAGCATAACCCCGGAAAGGGAATGGTGGGATTTGAACTATTATCACCTTGATGTGAAGATAGATCCCTCCAAAAAATTCATTTCAGGACATAATATTGTTCGTTACAAGGTATTAAAAGAGGCCAAAACACTTCAAATTGACCTCCAAGAACCCATGAGGATTGAAGCCGTGGTCCAAGATGGCAAAAAATTAAAGTTTACCTCCGAAGGAAATGCACATTTTATCAAATTGAAGAAAAAACAGGTGCCTGGAGAATACAATCAACTTAAAATAACATACTCCGGGTATCCACGGGAAGCTGTGAGAGCACCTTGGGATGGTGGTTTTTCATGGAAAAAAGATGGAAACGGCAATCCTTTTGTCGCAACTTCCTGCCAAGGTCTGGGTGCCAGTGTCTGGTGGCCCAACAAAGACCATATGTACGATGAAGTGGATAGCATGCGTATCAGTGCCACCGTTCCAAAAAATCTCATGGATGTTTCCAACGGACAATTGGAAAGTGTTGAAGACCTAGGTGATTTTAAAACCTATACTTGGGTGGTTAAAAACCCGATAAACAATTACGGTGTAAACGTAAACATTGGAAACTATGTACATTTTGGGGAAACGTACGAAGGCGAGAAAGGCCCTTTGAGGCTGGATTATTATGTTTTGCCCGAAAATTTGGAAAAGGCAAAAAAACAGTTCGTGCAAGTCCCGATGATGCTACAAGCTTTTGAGCATTGGTTCGGCCCCTACCCTTTTTATGAAGATGGTTTTAAATTGGTGGAGGTACCCTATTTGGGTATGGAACACCAAAGCTCCGTCACCTACGGAAACAAATATGGGAATGGCTATTTGGGGCGTGACCTATCAGGTACAGGTTGGGGACTACAATTTGATTTCATTATTATCCACGAAGCCGGACATGAGTGGTTCGCCAACAACATCACCTATAAAGATATTGCCGATATGTGGGTACATGAAGGGTTTACCGCCTATTCCGAAAACCTGTACCTCGATTATCATTTTGGAAAGAAGGCATCCTCGGAATATGTCATCGGAACCCGTGCAAACATTCAAAACGACCGACCAATTATTGGTCCTTACGGTGTAAACAAAGAAGGTTCTGGCGATATGTACTACAAAGGGGCCAACATATTGCACACCCTTCGCCAATTGGTGGAAGATGATGAAAAATGGCGCCAAATGTTGAGAGGACTTAATAAAGATTTTTACCATCAAACGGTCACCTCCGCGCAAATCGAAAACTATTTAAGTGAAAAATCGGGTAAAGACCTGACTGCCTTTTTTGACCAATATCTGCGTACCACCCTAATACCCAAATTGGAATATGAAATTAAAGGAGGTTCCATCACTTATCGATATGTTGATATAATAGAAGATTTTGATATGCCTATCCGAGTGTTTGTGGATGGTTCGGAAAAATGGCTTTTTCCCACCGCTGAATGGAAAACGGAGCAACTGGACGGAACCCAGCTTGACTTTGACAAAAACTTCTACATAGAAATCCAAAAAATATGATTTGAAGCATCCTGAACTTTATTTTAAAAATGACGAAGAGTGGCGTGAGTGGCTTCATGAAAACCATAAAACACACACCGGTGTCCATCTGATTTTTTACAAGGTGGAACACCATAAAGAAAGTATGCGATGGGAGGAGGCCGTAAAAGTGGCCCTATGTTATGGATGGATAGACAGTACCGTAAAAAGTCTTGGTGATGGAAAACGCAAACAATATTTCTGTCCCAGAAAACCAAGAAGCACCTGGAGTAGGATCAATAAAAATTATATAAAAGAATTAAAGACCAAAGGGTTGATACACAAAAGTGGTCTTAAAACCATTGAAGTGGCCAAGGAAAATGGGTCTTGGACCGAATTGGACGATGTGGAAAACGGTGTTGTTCCGGAAGATTTGCAAACAGCTTTGGAGAATCACCGAACCGCCCATGAAAACTTCAAAAATTTTACTCACAGCCAAAGAAAAAGCTATCTCTATTGGCTCAAACAGTCCAAAAGGGAAGAGACACGAAAAAAAAGAATCAAGGAAATCGTGGACCTTTCAGAAAAAAACATAAAATACAGGAACCTATAAGGTCACTGCTTACCATATTTTCTATGGTAGATAAGTGCCGCTATCCCTCCAACAAACGCAAAAGCACTCAACATCCAGAACACATTTTGGTGTCCCAATTCTTCACCGGGATGTGCGTCCAAAAGCATTCCGTAGGCCGGACCTGCAAAAACATCGGGCGTATATCCAATAAGTGAAATCAGTCCGACCGCCGTCCCCGTCAAGGCCAACGGTATTTTACCCACGTGCATTACCCCAAAGTACAGTGCTCTAGTGGCATAAACCCCGGCAGCAATCACAACCACGGACATAAAGAACAAAAGTGTCGTGGTAGGAGCTATCACCCCAGTGGCAAATAACAATCCACCCATCAACGTCAGTATAAAACTGACCACCAATAGCGATGTAATTTTTAATCTATCTGCGATCAAACCAAAAAGAATCCCGGTAGCTGGTCGTAGAAATTGCAGCAATGTCCCCACTTTAGCGGCATCCACCTGATTGTACAACATAACCTCCTCTGCATATTGCGAAATAATATCCGTGATTTTGTACC
Source organism: Allomuricauda sp. (assembly GCF_002699205.1). GTDB lineage: Bacteria > Bacteroidota > Bacteroidia > Flavobacteriales > Flavobacteriaceae > Flagellimonas. Next base: position 113,739 of record NZ_PABT01000034.1, on the reverse strand, counting down.
CTACATACCCACATAGAATAATCACCATCAACAGCCACACCGAGGGCAACTTCAAAACTTGTTTGATATCCTTCCAAGAAATACGCTCAAGAATCACTTTTTCACCGCTATCACCAGTTTTCATAAAAAACCAAACCAGAACCCCGACCAAAATAATGATGATGGAAGCGGAATAGATGACATACGTAAATGCGTCTTTTCTATCTGTGATATCTGCCATGTCCGGTGATTCCGACAAAAAAATTGAAAAGACCACTACCCCGAGCAAACTGAACAGTGCACCGGTCAATCCGCGGCCACCATCAAGAAATCCAAATGCTTTTCCTTGGGAATTTCTCCCTCCCCAGATACGCGTGGCTTTGATCATAGGCGCCCAAAAAAGAAAAATGGTAGTAAAGCCCCACCAACCATACAACATTTGAAGCACCCATAAAGTGGGGTATTGGGCAAACAAAAAACCTCCCAAGGCGGTCATCCATAAGGCAATGGCAATTAACTTTCTTGGAGAATATTTATCGGCAAGAGGACCTCCAAAAACATAAGAAATCATGGCCACTAGACCATACACCGAAAAACAAAGCCCTAGTTGAACATTGTCCAACCCCAAAACATCCAAAACTGTTGGCCTAAAAACACGGGGCAAAACAAAAGGAAGAATAAAAATAGCCTCCCCCGAGAAAATCAGTAGCAATAAATAGAGCCAACTCGGCTTTGATTCTTCCAAAAACTTGGTTTTTGCTAAAATCATCAAAAATGGGGAGAAACCCAAAAATCAATTCAAACGAAGATTACCCTCTTGTAGGCAAACAAAATTTTCATTAACATCTCTTTAAGAAATCGGGCAGGGCTTTTTGGTATATTTAGGCAACTAAAAAACCAATTCTTGCTGAGATAGGTTTCAACTAAACTCAAAACAACAGAAACAACCAAATGAAAAAGACGATTTTCTTCTTTGTATTATTACTTGCAACAAGCATTACTGCACAAGAATTTAACATGGACTTGGTCCAAGACATGAAACCAAGAAATATTGGTCCCGCTGGGATGAGTGGACGTGTTACGGCCATTGATGTTGTCCATTCCAACCCTGATATCATGTTCGTGGGCACTGCTTCCGGTGGTTTATGGAAATCCACCTCAGGAGGTATTAAATGGGAGCCTGTTTTTGACAATCAGGTTACCGCATCCATCGGTGCCGTAGCCATTCAACAATCAAACCCATCTGTAATCTGGGTCGGTACCGGAGAAGGCAACCCCAGAAACAGTTTGAACGGGGGATATGGCATCTACAAATCCTTGGATGGTGGTAAAACCTGGAAGTCCATGGGACTGGAGAAAACAAGACACATCCACAGAGTCATCATTGATCCAACTGACCCCGATGTGGTTTATGTGGGTGCCATTGGCTCACCTTGGGGCGAACACCCAGAGCGCGGGGTGTTCAAAACTACGGATGGCGGGGAAACATGGGAAAAAGTTTTGTTCGTAAACAACAAAACAGGCGTCGCAGATTTGGTAATGGATCCCACCAACCCCAATAAATTGATTGCGGCCATGTGGGAGCACAAGAGAGAACCATGGTTCTTTACTTCAGGAGGTAAAGGAAGTGGTCTCCATATAACACATGATGGAGGAAAAACTTGGAAAAAGATCACGGCCGATGACGGTCTGCCCAAAGGAGATCTTGGAAGAATAGGTGTGGCCATCGCCCGAAACAAGCCCAATATTATCTATGCCTTGGTAGAAGCCAAGAAAAACGCATTGTACAAATCCACCGATGGAGGATTTAAATGGAAAAAAATCAACGATAAAAGTGATATAGGAAATCGCCCTTTTTACTATTCTGAAATCTACGTAGACCCACAAAATGAAAACCGGGTTTACTCCATATTTACCTACGTCAATGTTTCGGAAGATGGAGGAAAGAGTTTTACCCAACTCATGCCATCCTATGGAGCGGACAATGGAATTCACCCCGATCATCACGCTTGGTGGATTCATCCCGAAAATGGACAATTTATGTTGGATGGTAATGATGGGGGGCTAAACATTACCAAAAATGGTGGGAAAACTTGGCGTTTTATCGGCAATCTGCCCGTGGCGCAATTCTATCATATCAGTACAGACAATGAATATCCATATAATGTGTACGGAGGGATGCAGGACAATGGATCTTGGAGAGGACCCGCCTATGTCTGGAAAACCCAAGGCATTAGAAACAGTTATTGGCAGGAAATTGCCTTTGGTGATGGATTTGATGTGGTTCCCGATAGAGATAACAGTCAATACGGTTACGCCATGAGCCAACAGGGCAACGTGAGGCGGTATGACTGGAAAACTGGGGACAATTACATTGTACGTCCTACTCCACCAGATGCTGACACCATGCTTCGATTCAATTGGAATGCGGCCATTGGACAGGATCCTTTTGATAACAGTACCGTATATTTTGGAAGTCAGTTTGTGCACAAATCCACAGATAAGGGATTGACTTGGGAGATAATTTCCCCTGACTTGACCACCAATGACAAAGAAAAGCAAAAACAAAGTGAAAGTGGAGGCCTGACGTTGGACGCTACAGGCGCAGAAAACCACTGTACCATTATAGTTATTGAACCATCCCCCGTTGAAAAAAACATGCTTTGGGTAGGTACGGACGACGGCCGGGTACACTATACCCAAAACGGTGGCGAAACATGGGTAGATGTGACCAAAAACATAAAAGGCCTGCCAAAAGGAAGCTGGATTCCACAGATCAAAGCTTCCCACAACAACAAAGGGGAAGCCCTTTTGGTAGCCAACGATTATAGAAGGTTTAACTATACCCCTTATGCTTACAGGACCAAAGATTATGGTAAAACCTGGACTCGAATAGTTGATGAAAATGATGTGGAAAGTTACACGCTATCGATAATTGAAGATCCCGAAAACCCTAACCTAATGTTCTTGGGAACGGATGATGGTCTTTATATTTCCTTGGATGCTGGCAACAATTGGAAAAAATGGAACAAAGGGTTCCCAACAGTTTCCACGAAAGATCTTGCGATTCATCCAAGGGAACAGGATTTGGTAATTGGAACTTTTGGGAGGGCCGCATGGGTTTTGGACGATATCCGCCCTCTAAGGGCATTGGCAGGAAACCCAAAGATCCTAGAAAAAGAAATAAGTCTATTTGACAGTCCCGATGCTTATTTGGCTGCTTATCAGCAACCAAGTGGTAGTCGTTTTGGTGCCGATGCATTATACAATGCGGAAAATCGAAAACCAGGTGCGATGATCACCTACTACCTAAAAGAAGGTAGCAAAAAGACCAGTGAAGGAACAAAAGGTACTGATAAGGAAGAGGCTAAAGCTGAGGATAAACCCGAAAAAACAAAGGACTCCATTTTCTTTGAATTTTATGACGGGGACAGACTCATCAGAACCCTGAAATACAAAACCCCAGAAAAAGCAGGTTTTCACCGAATTTACTGGAATTTGGATGAAAAAGGACCGGACAGGCCATCAAGAACCATACAAAAACGCAAACGAGAACGTGGAGGGGTCAATGTGAAACCCGGGACATACAAAGTTAAAGTGGTGTACGGAGACAAAACAGATTCTACCACCGTAACGGTAAAAACAGACCCAAGATTAAATGTTTCCATGGCCTCCATCAACGAAGTTTATGAAACGGGTAAAAAGCTGGAAGGCTATTCACAAACCGCAGCAGATGCCGTCAAACAATTGGTAGAGAGTAAAAATTTGGCCAATAAATTTAAAAAGGAACTCAAGGAATTGGGTAAGGATAAGTTCAAAGATCAAATAAAAGCTTCTCAAGAAATTGTAAAACAAATCGATTCGGTGGTAGCACTTTATTTGGGCAAGGACGACAAACGCCAAGGAATTGTCAGAAACCCAGAACCAACAGTAATGTCCCGAATACAAACAGCCTCTAGGTATGTGAACTCTAGAAAAACGGGCATCACGGAAACCGAAAAAAGAATGATTCGGTTTGCAGAAGAAGAACTAAAAGATGCATTGGAAAAGACCAATGCCTTCTTTAATGATGAATGGAATTCCTACCGAACGTCCATTGAATCATTGGATCTCTCTCCTTTCAAGGAGACCAAAAGCTTTAACCTAAATTAAAGAACCATGAAAAAAATAATGGCCGTTGCCTTGATTGTGAGTATCTGGGCATGCAAGGAAGAAAAAAAAGAACCCTCCATCGCCGATACGATGAAGACCTATACCATCTCCCAGATGATGGACAACGAATCTATTGCAGGGGGAAGTTTTTCGCCAGACAACTCCAAATTGTTGGTCTCCAGCAATCGTTCGGGCATCTATAATATGTACACCATCCCAACCTCGGGCGGTGATATGATTCCCATAACACAATCGGACAGCTCCTCGGTGTTTGCCATCTCCTATTTTCCAAAAGACGAACGGATGTTGTTCAGAATGGACAACAACGGGGACGAAATCTATCACATTTTCGTCCGGGACACCGATGGAAGCCATAAGGACCTGACCCCCGAGAAAGGTGCCCGGTCTGTCTTTTACCAATGGTCCAAAGATAAGAGTGCGTTCTTCTATGGTTCCAATAAAAGGGACAAAAGGTATATGGATCTTTATAAGATGGATCTGGAAACGCTGAGTCCCCAGATGCTATATCAAAACAATGAGGGTTATGATATCAATGTTGTTTCACCCGATGAGAAATATGTGGCATTGAGCAAATCCATCAACACCAACGATAGTGATTTATTTCTGTACAACCTGGAATCCAATGAATTGAAGAAAATCAATAAGAACCAAAGCGGTAATTATGGTCAAGATTTTTCACCCGATGGTTCGGCCTTTTATTACACCACCGACGACGGCAGTGAGTTTTCCTATGTAATGAAATATACCATTGCGGATGAATCTTACGAAAAGGCATTGGAGCGGGATTGGGACATTACCGGTAGCTATTTTACGCAAAATGGCACCTATCAGGTAACCTACATAAACGAGGATGCCAAAAACACCATTGAAGTCATGGAAGTGGCCACAGGAGAGAATATAGACTTGCCCACTGTTGAAAACATGGAAATTACAAGTGTTAGCTTTTCTGACGATGAAACCATGATGCGCTTTTATGCCGGGGGTTCCCATACACCATCCAACCTTTATGTCTACAATTTGAAGACCAAAGAACAAAAGAAACTCACAGATGTGCTAAATCCAGAGATCCAGGCCCAAGATTTGGTCAAAGCCGAAGTAGTGCGCTATACATCTTTTGATGGCTTGGAAATCCCTGCCATTTATTATACTCCCCACCAAGCAAGTACGGAAAATCCGGTGCCAGCATTGGTTTGGGTTCATGGAGGTCCTGGAGGACAGTCACGTCAAAACTTTAGTTCGTTCATCCAATATCTGGTAAACCATGGATATGCTGTCTTGGCGGTGAACAACCGGGGAAGTAGTGGATATGGAAAAACCTTTTACCAAATGGACGATCTGAACCACGGTGACAAAGACCTAAAAGATTGCATAGCCGGCAAAAACTGGTTGGCCCAACAGCCAGTGATAGATGGTGAAAAAATTGGAATCATCGGCGGTTCTTATGGCGGTTATATGACCATGGCCGCATTGACCTATGCCCCAGAGGAATTTGATGTGGGCGTGAACTTGTTCGGGGTCACCAACTGGATAAGAACACTAAAAAGTATACCACCATGGTGGGAATCCTTTAAAGATGCGCTGTATAAAGAATTGGGCGATCCTTATAGTGCCGACTCTGTCCGTTTGAAGAAGATTTCACCGCTTTTCCATACCGACAAAGTGACCAAACCCTTGATTGTGCTACAAGGTTCGCAAGATCCCCGGGTGCTGCAAGCAGAATCAGATGAAATAGTTGCCGGAGTCCGTAAAAATGGAGTTCCCGTGGAATACGTCCTTTTTGAAGATGAAGGACATGGATTCGTAAAAAAGGAAAACCAAATCACGGCATACAGTAAAATTTTAGAGTTTTTGGACGAGTACCTAAAAAAAGATGAAAGTACACCCATTAAAGAAGAGAATAAATGATCAAAAAAATAGCTGGATTATTTAGCCTATTTGGATTATTGGCCGTAAGTGCCCAACAACCCGGAGAGGATGAAATGGGAACTTGGTTCATGTATTTTGGCACAAACAAAGTTTCCGAACGTTTTAGCATTCATACCGAAGCCCAGTTCAGGTTCTATGAGACCACTAGCAACTTTAACCAATTGCTTTTGAGAACCGGGCTCAATTATCACATCGACCCAAATGCCATTGCCACCGCTGGGTATGGTTATATTGATACCGATAATACCTTTTATGAGTTTGAAGGCGAATCCAATTCCAAGGAACATCGGATTTTTGAACAGTTTGTTCTAAAGAACAAGGTTTGGGAATTCCTGTTTGAGCACCGTTACCGTTTGGAACAACGTTTCTTGGATTTTGGAAAGGTCACGGAAACGCAGCACAGGGCACGCTATCGCATACAAATGACATTACCCTTGACCGATACCTTTTTCCTGAACTTTTATGATGAGCTCTTTATCAATCTCCAAGATGATTTGTTCGGTCAAAACCGTTTGTACGGTGCTGTTGGCGTGAATGTTACCGAAAACAGCAGTATTCAAGTAGGTTATTTAAGAAATCAGTTTTCCAATGCCGTTTATGACCGTCTGCAAATTGGGGTTTCCTATAATCCGGACCTAAGGGGACTTTTCAAAAAATCGAAACCTTGAAAATACTATTCCAAAATTATTGACCACCGTTTGTATAATACCTAACTTAGTGGTAAATCTAAAAAGATGTTTTTAATGAAAAATATAAAAGTAGTTGCACTGGGGCTGGTTTTAATGGCAGCATTTAGTTGTAAAGAAAAGAAAGAGGAAAAAAAGACAGTGGAAGAAACGGTGACCACCTATAGCATTGTAGAGGATTCTACGGATGTTCGGTTTACCGCTTACAAAACCACGGACAAAGTTCCTGTTGGTGGGACCTTTAAAGAAGTTAACCTAACTTATGAGGCGGGAGAATCGCCGGAGGAAACTTTGGACGGTCTGCAATTTACGATTCCCGTAAGCAGTCTTTTTACCAATGACACTACAAATACAAGGGATCCCAAAATCATTCATTTCTTTTTTGATGTAATGAAGGAAACCCAAACGATCAAGGGAACATTTTCCATTGATGAGAATAAAAAATGTTCGGTAGAACTTACCATGAACGGTGTATCCACAGAATTACCCATGGAATATGAGATTACCGATGACAACCATATAAACCTGTCAGGGACCATGGACTTGAACAAATGGAACGCATTGGATGCCCTTGCTTCATTGAACAAGGCCTGCTATGATCTTCACACAGGATCTGATGGAGTAAGCAAAACATGGGAAGACGTTGCCATAAAGGCATCCGTTCAGTTGGAACAGAAATAAATAGTTTCCGATCAACGAAAATTTATGGAAAGAGCTGCAATTGCAGCTCTTTTTTTATGTACCAAAAAAAGAAGGCGGCCTGGAAATACCAAACCACCTTCAAAACTTAGATTACCTAAAAAAACAATCGAATATTAGAGTTTAAGACCAATTCCAAATCCAAAAATCCATGGATTGATGTCCACATCGGCATCAACGGTAGCGCCCAAGGCGGTAGTTGCATTAACGGTGGCAGTAGTGTTCAAGAACAGTTTTTTAACATCAAGGTTCAAGAACCATTTATCGTTCAACATAAAATCGAACCCGCCCTGAAGGGCAAAACCAACTGCGGTATCATAATCCACATCATCGGCCACGGGACCTTCATCAACTCCGTAAAACAGGGTCAAATTGGGGCCAGCCCCCAAATAAGGAACAAAATCACCTCCGGTAAAGTGGTACTGCGCGGTAAGTGTTGGTGGCAACAACCACACACTGCCCAAATCAATATCACCAACGTCCGTGCCTATGGCTTCCACATCATGTTTTGTTGTTCCCAAAATCAACTCCAAGGACCAGTTATCATCAAAAAAGTAGGTGATATCAAACTCGGGAACTACGGAGGTGGAAATGTCCACATCTCCCCCAATGGCCTCGATATCGGCACTTTCATCTGGAGAAACCACGATTCCCCTTAACCTAAATTGCCATTTACTTCCATTGTCTGCCGGGGCATCTTGTGCAACCATCAAATTGCTCAACCCGATCAAAGCCATTGCCACTACTAGTGCTTTTTTTCTCATCGTGTGTTATTTTTAAATGATGAGACAAAACTACCGAGTGATAATTTCCAAGAATATGATGTTTGTCATTGGATAAAAACAGCAAATAAATAACGATCCGAAAAATAAATAAGACAGGGTGACCAGCTGCTCAAAACCACTTTTTACGCTTAAAAATAAGAATAGAGATAATGGTTATCACAAGCATCACGGCCAATAGGATAAAATACCCATACGGCCATTGAAGCTCGGGCATATATTTGAAGTTCATACCATAAATACCCGCCAAAAATGTAAGTGGGATAAATATAACGGAGAAAATGGTCAAGGTTTTCATTACTTCGTTCAATCGATGGCCCTGTACACTAAAAAATAGGTTTATCTGACTTTCCAGTTCCTGTATATCAGAATCGATATCCGCAATCAAGCCGTTGACCTGTTCCCTAAGTTCACTGAAATATTTGGTCTGAAACCCTTTAACCTCCACCCTTTCCAACTTCACGATTATGTCCCTAAGTCCATGGGATGCCTTTTTAAAATCGTGGATCGTGGCCTTTTTCTGCTCCACTTCAAACATGAACTCGGGTGTTGGCTCTCGTTTTACAATGGCATCCAGAGCATTTTCCATCAACACGGTTTCTTCATATTTTTCCTTGTAGTTCGTTATCAGGGTCTCCAGAATAAAAAAGAGAAGGTAATCCGCGTGCTTTTTTCTGATAACGCCCTTATTTTCAAATATCCGCTGTCGGATCCAATCAAAATGATCGCCCCGCTTTTCTTGGATACACCAAACAAAATCCTTGGATACCACAAAGTACATTTGTTCGGATTCCATATTTTGGTATTCTGTTTTTACGATTTGGGCTGCCACGAATAATTGGTTTTCCAACTCTATCACCTTGTTCCCTTTTTTTTGGTTGAGCAATAGCCTGAGTAGGAAATCATCCAGATCGTTCCTGTTTACCAATTGGCGAAATTCATCCATATAATCCAAACCATAAGTGTTTACCCAGGTAACCGACCTATCCCCTTTTGACAGTAACAAATCTCCATCCAAAGAGAATTTTTGGTTAGAGTAATTATCCGGTGAGTAATTTATCACCCATGAATTTTCTTCAAAATCTGTTTCCATGGTTTAGAAAGTGAAAGGGTTTATTTGTAGTTTAGAACCTAAGTTAATCCAAATTTACCAACAACCGCTATGATTGATCCTATGTCTTTCAAATCTGAGATTTTATATACCATAATCCTCCTCGTCATTATTTTTTCCCTTCATTATTTGAACAAAAGTGCCATTAGGCGATTCGGACGATCAAGTTCCATTGATATGAACAGTCGTAAAGTTATTTTCTATCTCAACAATTTACTGTTCTCCATATTGGCCATTGTTGGGATTTCTTTGATTTGGGGAGTGAATTTGGAAGATTTTTCTGTTTTTCTATCCTCGGTGCTGGCCATTCTGGGCATAGGCTTCGTGGCACAATGGTCGATACTTTCCAACCTAACGGCCAGTGTCATATTGTTTTTTAGCCATCCTTTACGTTTGGGGGACAGGATTCGTGTTATGGACAAAGATTTTGATTGGACCGGAAAAGTGGAGGATATCAGTGGATTTTACCTTTTTATGCGTACCGATGATGGCAAACGGATAACAATACCCACTAACTTGGTTATCCAAAAAGGTATAGAAATTTTGAAAGATGAAATTAGAACGGAGCAAAAAGACCAGGAAGAACAAAAGGAACAAAAGCAGGACAAAGAACCCGAAGCTTAAAGCTTTTTTTAAAGATGCCCTTACCACTTGATTCCAAATCAGTGTGTTCATCAGTCTCGGTTTGTCATATAATTTGTTTTAATTTGGACTTTTAATTTGATTAAATGAACCCCTCTGCATCTGGATGGATCAACAAATTTGGTCACCTTGTGAATCAAGGGTCCTCACCGTTTAAGGACTATGACAGCTTGTACCGTGAACTCAAGAAAAATGGGTTTGTTTATGGTGTGCATTTAAGCATACCGGATTTTATTGAGGTGGAACACGCATTAAGTGAAGACGAAATTGCCAAAATAAACCTGCTTACCGCTTTGTATTTCACCTACACTTTCGAAGTGGGGAAGACAAATTTTGAATCCTTTGTCAATAAAGTTTTTGAATATTACCAGTCATTGGATGTAAGCCGGATTTCATTCCTGAACAAAATATTGACCGGGTCAAAAACTGAATCACAACTGGAGCAATTGATCGACTCAAGAATCTATTTGAGCGACAATACCTTTAGTAGGGCACTCGGAAATAGCTTGACCAATTCCCTCCTTTATGTGGACATACTCATCTTCATGGTTTACCTCAGGGGCGAAAAAAATATGATGGAACATGCCCAACTTTTGGAATATGTTACCATCAACATAGTGTACCATGCACTCAACTCCAAAAAAACACATGAATCCGATGCAAAATTGATTCAACTGTTGGGCTCGTCCTTAACCTATATTGATCTTGACGAAGCAAAATATGACGGTAATTATTCCGACCTGTTGACCCAAAATTTCACCAAAAATGAAAAGGATTATTTTTTGGATATGGCATGCCTGACCATATGGGAGGATAAGACTTTGGACTACACTGAAACGGACTATATTTTTGGGTTGGGAAAGAATCTCGGAAAGTCCAAAAAAGAGATCAAATCCGAGTTGGAATTTGTCAAGGATTTTTTTGAGAAAAACAAGGAAAAAATTGCCTACCTAAACAATAAAAATTTGGCCGTGCAATTCTATGATGGCATGTCCAAAAATGTAAGCAGACTCATTCTCAGAAACAGTAAAAGGCTAAAAAAAGAACTTGCGGAAAGTAGGGAATTGGTAGCGCTTTTATCCAAATCGACCGTAAAGGATTTAAACCCCGAAGAGAAAAAAAAAGTACAGAACCAGTTATTGGACATTTTTAAGAGCATTCCCTCTTTGGCCATTTTTATGTTGCCCGGAGGAGCCATTCTTTTACCTATCTTTATCAAATTGATTCCTAAATTGCTTCCCTCTGCCTTTGACGATAACAGAGTTGAGAAAAAATAGCTTTTTTATACCGGAATACCCACTATAAGAAAAACCTATACTAGGTTTTTTAATAATTATTAATAATTGGCAATCAGAATTTTAGTTGCAATTATTCCAACCACAACTTAAAGTCCCTGACCCGCTCTCTGCTCACTATTACCTCATGCTCATTGAAGTGCTTCAACTTGATTTGAAGCCTTGAATTTGTATATGAAATGATGTCCCCTATATGGTTGATGTTCACATAGAACTTTCGGCTTACCCTAAAAAAAGTTTGTGGCTCCAACTCTTCTTCCAACTGCTCCAAAGTGGTGTCCAATAAATAATTTCTTCCATCCGAAGTCGCTGCATACGTTCCTTTGTTTTCACTATAAAAACATTCTACATCATCGGCATTTATAATTTTTATATGCTGCCCCACCTTGGCAGTAAACCGTTTTTTGTATTCACGTTCCAAAGGGTTCACCAAAAGGTTTTTTATATCATTGAAATCAATTGGTATTTTTTGGTTTTCCGGTTTAAAATTTCGATACTTTTTCACGGCACTTTCAAGCTCTTCTTCGTCTATTGGTTTCAGTAAATAATCTATGCTGTTCAGCTTAAAGGCCTGGAGTGCATATTCGTCATAGGCAGTGGTGAAAATAATGGCACTTTTAACCTCGACCACATCAAAAATTTCAAAGGAAAGTCCGTCTGATAATTGGATGTCGAGGAATATCAGATCAGGGTGTGGATTATCTTGAAACCAAGCAATGGAATCTTCAACGGAATGTAACATGGTGGAAACATCAATTTCCAATTCCGAGAGCAATCTGGACAGTCTTCTTGCCGCCGGTTTTTCGTCTTCAATGATTAGGACATTCATGTGTTTTTATTTGATGTTTTGGTTCATTGTTTTAGCATACCCTCGCTTTACCATTAGGACAATCTCCCCGATGATGTTTCTACTTATATTTGTTTGTTTGCTCACCGTCCTCATCCATATATTTTTGGATTTGACGCTCTTCCCACTTTTTGACAAAAGTAAATTTATCCCGAAAAATGATTAGGGTGTGCGCCACCAATATCAGTCCCCAAATAACAATATTGGCATTTATCCAATCGTAGAAATAGGACTCTTTGGGAAATGCATCGGGCAACAAGGAGTTCATAGCTCCAATTTTAAGGAGGTAAAGAAACCCGTTGACAACAACAAATATCAATATGTGTCGATAGTACCCCTTTAGTTCCTTAACTCGCTTTTTTGCAGCTTCTATGGCAATATTTTTATCTGTCATGGCCTATTTGTACTTGTTCATTTCCTTTTTGTCCTCCTCCATGTACTTTTGGATCTGACGTTCCTCCCAGTCTTTCCCCAAAAAAGGGTTGAACCCAAAGGTTTTGAACGCATGGAAGAGTACTCCAATGCCCCAGGCAACCAAAGTGATAAAATGCTCCCACTGCCAAAAACTATCTGTCCTTAGGTAAATATTGACCAAAATAAAGGTGTTGATGACCACATAAATGGCCAAGTGGAAATAAAACCCCTTTAGTTCCTCCACTCTTTTTTTAGCTCTAGTGTACTTGTCTTTGTCAATGTTTTCCATGGTTATTTCCATTTATTGTTTTGCTCATCCTCCTTCATAAATTCTTCAATCTTGCGCTTCTCCCATTGTTTTCCAAAAAATGGGTTTAGGTCAAATGTTTTCAGGGCATGAAAAACAATCCCAATTCCCCATCCAAAGGCCGCCCATAAAAACCACATATAGCCAAAACCAGTGGTCAGGTAATTGATCAATGCCAATCCTGAAATTACCAGTACATAAGAAGTCAGGTTGCCGTAGAACTTTTTAAGTTCGTCCACACGTTCCCTGGCCCTTATGTACTTGCTTTCTTTATCTGTATTTTCCATGATATTCGTATTTGATGTGATGTGGTAGTTAAAAATACTCATTATTAAAATTCTTTGTCGTTCATAAATTGCTGAATCTTACGCTCTTCCCATTCCTTTCCAAAGATAGGATTATGTCCATAGGCGGTCATCCAAAGACTTACCAGCCCTATCCCCCACCCAATGGCCGGGAAAATGGCCCAAGGGATATCCGTTGTCCTATAATTGATGTATACCAAAATTGGGATTACAATGCAATAAGCAATTAAACTGTGATAAAAAGATTTTAGGCTCTCCACTCTTTCCTTGGCCCTGGCATATCGATGTTCCTTTAAGTTTTCCATGACTGTTCTTTTTTATTTGTTGATTACATGTCAAACTTCGGCATACCTGTACACAAAAAGAAAAACGAGTTTCTGAATTGTAATTTTAATGGGATGAATCGTGGTTCGTTGGGGCGAAGAGTGAAAGGCCAAGGAAGAAGCAGGAAATTAAAGTGAACATTAAAGATAACTTTAGATTCGATCAATGAACTCTCATTTGAATTCGAACGAACCTTCGGCATCCAGGAACTAAAAATCATCCTTCTCCATAAGCTCCCTTATTTTTCGCTCCTCCCAGCGTTTGCCCCACAGTGGGTTATATCCAAAAGCTTCCATTCCATGGGCAAGCACACCAAATCCCCAACCGATTGTCGGAAAGAATGCCCAAAGAAAATCCGTGGTACGGAAATTGAGCCACCACAAAAAAGGAATTATAATGCAATAGGCCATAAGGTTTCCGTAAAAGTCCTTTATGGCCTTCACCCTTTCTTTTGCCTTTGCATACCGCTTTTCCTCAATATAATGCTCTTGGGTTTCCATTACGGTATATTTTTGGGTGAGCATGGGGAGAAACACACTAAAATCCTTCTCTGTTTTTTTAATGACCATTTCACGGTCCGTCAAAATGCGATACCGTTGTTTTATATTTTGCAGCCCAACCCCGCTACTTTTTTTCACCACCTGTTTTTCTTGGAGATTATTGCTGACGACCAACATTCCCTGTTTTTCAAAAACCTTGATGTGCAATGGCCTGGATGAAGTGACCACGTTGTGTTTTACCGCGTTTTCCAACAAAAGTTGCAAGGACAGCGGTACAATTTTAGCTTCAGGTTGGGAGCAATGGTCCGGAATATCAAAAATGATACTATCCTCAAAACGCATTTTTAAAAGTCTTACGTAGGTTCTGGCGAACTTCAGTTCTTCATCCACCGTGACCAAGTCTTTATTTTTCTGCTCCAGTACATATCGATATACTTTGGAAAGGGAAGTTGTAAAGTTTTGTGCTTGACGCGGGTCCTCCTCTATCAAACTTGTAAGCACGTTAAGACTGTTGAACAAGAAGTGGGGGTCGAGCTGATTTTTAAGGGCATCGAACCTGGCGGATGCCGATCCCGCGATTATTTTTTGTTCCTTTACCTGTTTCTCCTTATAAAACTTGTAGTAGTAGGCCGCATAGAACAATATGGCCACTACCATGGCAATCAAAAAAGAACTTAGGTAGTAATCCGGTCGCTCACCCAACAAGAACTCGTTGATCGGTTTTTTGTAGATCAGCACGGTCAATACCAGCCTTGCCACAAATATTCCAATAATGGAGGCTATAATATTGCCGATCACACCATAGGCTATATACTTTTTGGAAAAAAGTGCCTTATCATATTTCCTCATTAAAAAGATAAAGGAGGTGGCATTAAAAAGATAGATGATCATGGAGTAGGTCATACTCTCCCAAAACTCGACCCAAAGCTCCTGATAGGTAAAGTCCCATCCCCTGACAAAAAAAGTAATGAGGACAACTATAAAAATAGCTATCCCCACTAAAAATGCCTTTATTATTTCTCTTAGTAAGAGTTTCATCTTTTTCTATTTCCCACAGTTTGCCAAAACCTCTTCAGCTCTTTCTTTTCCCCATGATGGATAAAACGGTGTTTCGGATTTAAAGGTAGCAAAAAGTTCCAAGGCCCTTTCCACATCCTTGCAATATGGTGTTATATCCTTTCCAAAATATCTCGCGGATCCCATGTCCCATTCTGCCTTTGAAAGGATTACCCTTGGGTTGTTTGGGGCCAATTCCATCGCTTTTTGATAAAGTTGTTCATTTTTTTGGGACAGGGTCATTCCGTAGGTAGCCCCATCAAAAGCAATCCAAGCCGTGTTGATGAGTGCCTCTTGGATAAGTAACTCAGGATTGTCCGGAGAAATAGCTTTGGCCACATCCAAAAACTCTTTTGCTTTTTCCAATTGTTTGCCCAGTTTCTCTTCGTCTTTTTCCCCAAAAGAAATTATGGTGTTAATTTGGGAAACATAGTAGTAGGGCAGCCATTTATCCGGTTCTGCCGTTGCAATGCGCTCGAACATATTGGACGCTTCCACCACTTTTTGGTCCTTCCATAATTGAAATGCCTTTTCCATTCCTTGCGAATAACGATCCTGGGCGTTACCAATAGTGGCTCCCAATAGCAACATTGATAAAATAAGTTTTTTCATGACTGTTGTTTTTAGCTCCCGCACATAATGCTGGATGATTATTGATACCCCAAAGGTGGGTCAAGAACTGTGTTTTTTAAAGGAAGGATTACCGAACTGTTCTTTTTTGGGGATGGACCGTAACAACGTTGGGACTTAAAATATTTATACTTTAGCAAACGGTTCCAAAAATTAAAGCAAACCATGTACATTCCACCCCACTACAACAATCATAACATTGAAGAAATCAAGGATTTCCTGAGAAGCAACAGCTTTGGTATTTTAATCAATATTGTAGACAACAAACCTTGGGGCACCCATATTCCTTTGGAACTGGAAACCGACGGGCAGGGAAAGGACATTTTGGTGGGACATATTGCCAAGGCCAACCCACAATGGCAAAATTTTTCGGACCAATCCGAGGTCTTGTGTATTTTTAACGGTCCGCATGCCTATGTTTCCTCTTCGTGGTACAAAGAGGAAGAGGTGCCAACATGGAACTATATTGCGGTGCACGTATATGGAAGCCTGACGATTTTGACCGAGGAAGAAACCATGGAATCCATGCACAGGTTGGTGTACAAGTACGAGAGGGACTCCAAACACCCCATTTCCCTTAAAAATCTATCACCAAAAACGTTGCACCAAGTAAAGGGCGTGGTAGGTTTCAAAATCCTGATATCGGATATTCAGGCCACATACAAGCTTTCACAGACCCGATTGGACGACCATCATAAAATAATTTCGGAATTGGAGGAACGACCAGATTCAGGAAGCAAGCGTATCGCTGGACACATGAAAGATAAAAAATAGAACCCTATTCAATATCCTGAAAAATAGTATCTGCCCAATTGGAATACCTGGGGTTTTCCACATGCATGATCCAGATTTCATCTTTGTACTTGCCTTTCATCTTTGACCTGTATGCTGCGTAAGCCTTTTCATTTTCCTCATATTTGGCCAAATAAACATAGTTTAGGCCATTTTCTGGATTCTTGAAGTATTGGGCTTCCAAGCCTTTACTTCTTAGCTCTTCCATAAAGTTTTTGAGGTATGTTTCATTTTTGAACACATTGGCCACTATATAATGACCTTGTCCAACACCTTCAAGGTCAATGAACTTCTCCATGGGTTTAAAATCGCCACCTTTAAAAGTTCCCCCGCTCTTTTCTCCAACTTGTTTGGATACCGATTTGGTGTTTTCCGCCAATGCTGCTGTGGTCGAAGCCTCAATTGCATTGTAGACAGAGTCTAGATCCTTGGTGTCGGCCAGATACAATTTTTGGGCATTCTTTTCAATGTCGGGAATGTTGGTCCCATTGTGCCTTTTAACGATCCTCATGACCATCTCGAAGCGTTTTTCCATTTCTTGGTCCCTACTCTGCTTCATGGAATCCATTTTATAAAGTAGCTCATCAATTACCGCGTAACTGTCTTCCTGTTGTTGCTGCAACTGAGCTATCCGTTCTTCCCAATAGGCCCGGTCTTCTTTGTTGTATGGCCGTAGTGTAGTTTCCACATCCAACTTGCTATTTTCCTTCGTTTTCTCCGTTTCATTACTTGCGTCGGTCACTGCTGTTGCTTCAATCTTTGCTTTCTCTTCATCTTCATTGGAGACGAAAATGTTTTTGGAAAGATTCGGGACAAAAGAATAGGCAATGGATATTTCGTGGGTGACACCAAGATTGGCAATACTATTGCTCAAACTTTTCTCAAAATTATATCCAAAGGACAGTCTTTGGTTCAAGTTAAACCCGGTACCTGCGGATGCTCCATAAAATTGATCATATCCTCCTTGAATCCATCCCAATTTAGGAAGGTCCAAAATAATACCTCCCCCAAAAACAACGTCTTCGGTTCCCTCAAAACGAACACGTGCCAAGGGCATCAACCTGCCATCTTCAAAAATACCTCTGCCATTTTCAAACTCATGTGCATACTGGATATGACCCGAAAATATCTTTTGGTTTAGATTGGTCAAAGACTTTCCGGTTTTTAAATTATAATCCACCAAATTTTGGGCGAAGACACCAAAGTCAAATTTACCAATACTAAGGTTCAAACCTGGCTGAAAGGAAAGTATGGAACTTTCACTGGCCTCGCTCAATACAGGATCTTCTTCCACTGCAATAGCCCTACTAGGGTCAAAGCTACTTACATAATATGGAATGTTCACACCAAATGTCAGGCTGCTTTCACTCCCCAACTGGATACCGTGGGAATAATTGGCCATTACGCCTAAATTGGAAATTACGCCTTCCTGTTGGTTATATAGACTAAAACCAAGTCCTATCCTATCATTGAGCTTGCCACTATAGCTCAAAAAGTAGTTTTGACGATTGTTATCGAAATCAGCGCTTTGGCTTCGATGGAAAAAGTTGATATAGGACTTATCTTCCCGTATTGATGAAAAAGTCGGGTTGATCAAAAACCTATTGAACTTCAACAAGTTTTGAAATGGGACATCATAACTGACATAGGGATTTTCTTCTTGGGCAAACATTGGGCAGTTACCAAGAAAAACAATAATCAATACCGCATAAATGCAACGCTCAATACAGGGCGGAAATATAAATTGGGGAAACGGGGGTAGTTTTATCTCCATAGCCGATTGGATTTTGTAGGTTAATTTTCCTGATTGGGTCAGGTTCATATGTTTTTAATAGTCTCATTAGCAAGATTTGGGAGCTTGTAAGAATTTTATGACTAATTATAAAGTAAATTTATTGATTTTATCGTCCAAATGGCAATTTTTTCGTTGAACTGCACATTGGATTGACGGATAAGTGGTTTCGATCCATGGAATTCGCATTTCAGTCAATGGATAAACATTGATTTCAATACGTTTTTAACACTAATACTTTAAAGAACTAAGAATGAATGTTCATTCCCCAATGAGTAGGACAGCTTTTGTACAAATCTACGTCAGGTATTTACAGAGGTTTTAATATAATAAAGTATAGACGGTATTATGCTATTGCTTTATAACATACAGAATTTCTTCAGATTTATCATACTCCAATCGAGTACCATTGTCAAAAAAGTCAACAATTTCATTCAAATTGATAACTACCGCTTTTTGATAATATCCTATGGTTTCACCAGGATGGGGATTTTCAACTACCCATATTTTTTTATTGGTACAGTTTTTCTCCGCTTTTGGTACTGGAGAAATTTTCCATACAATTTCCATTGATTTATTTGTGGATGCATTGGTAATAACAATAGTAGCTTTATGAATTTGCTGTCCTATCTTATCCGTATTTACATTCTTTATGGAGTAATCATAAATATCCAAGTCCTTGAAACCTACATATCCATCATGCGTGCTTTCTCTTTTTTTAAAGAGGACATAGTTGTCACCTATTAAATTTAAAATCTTCTCAAAATCTTTAGGTTCGACAAACAGTTCTCTATTGTCTTCAATGATTCTCATATGATATACGGCAGGAATTTCATTTTTAGATAATTGATGCCTTAATGTAGCCCTACTTGCAAAAAAAGGGACCAAATAGATCTTATGATTTTCTTTCAAGGCGATATTTACAAATTTCCGATCGCTGGAACAGTTGCCCAATAAAAGAAAACCAAAGCAGCCAGCCAGCAAAATAAAGAAGGTAATACCCCTTAATATATTTTTCATCTTCCATATATTTTATACAGTAAGTCCTGCAAAACCATATTTATTTGATGAAAATATAGAGAGATTATATTTTATTGAACAATGTAAATTCACGTATGGGCCATTTCAATTGACCAAACCCATTCCTCAATCAATCCAATTTTACATTGCATACCTATTCAGCGCTGTATGCTTGGACCTATACCCAAAACATATTCCTAGAAAATATTGTGCAAACACAATAAATAATTTAAATGAACAGCTTAGAACCAAACCCTTTGATTCTCCATTATACTGTTCCCTTAAATTTTGTCGGAGAAATTTTAATAATAGTTATGTTTCTTCCCCGATGGAGCAACTGCTGCAAAGCTTCCTATCCTTTTGGTACCATTATCACCAATTTCTGAGGGACCATGAACACCAACAACCTAATTTTGCCCATAATATAGTTACACTTAGGTGGCTTCTCTTTGTCCAATATGGCTCAGGCAAACATTTTGTGGACCATTTTATCAGCAATACTTCTACAAATTATCCAACTGGTTACTTTTTCTATCGGAACTTATTGTCCAGAAAAAACCGATAAAGAAAAAACTGTCTGCTGGCGGGGTAATGGCTCTTCTGTCAAAGCTTCCACCACTATCAGGGTTGTCGGCATATTGATAATTGCTCACATTATTAAAACTCAAAAGATTGCTTACCGAGAAGTATAAAATCTTTTGTTGGTCGATAAGATAGGCCCAGTTAAAGCTAAGGTTATTATACGATTTGGTCTTTTCCTGCATAAAACCCGGGTTATTTGGGTTATTATAAGGTCTTCCAGAACCGTAGGAATACGAAAGTCCAACCTGCGACCTCAGCTTGTCCACCCAATATTTGGTGACCAGGGAAACATTATGTTTGGGTGCAAAATTCGGGGTTGCCCTCCCGGAAAAATTCTTGTAGTTCCGTTCGGTATCCAAATAGGAATAAGATGCCCAGTAATCAAGGTTCCCAATACTTTTGCTATCTCTCCAAAATATATCAATGCCCTTGGCATATCCATCTCCCAAATTGGTATAATTGGAATTGAACTGGGGCATATCCGTATCATATTTTACCAAGCGGTCATAATCCTTGTAATACAACTCCGTCCTAAAGGTTTTCCCATTCTTGATGTATTGATAGTTAAGAATATAGTGCGATGCTTTCTCCATTTGTAGGTTTTGGTCAAATTTGACCACCTCAGTCAACGGTCTTTGGAAAAAATCCCCATAGGCCAACGAAAACTGTCCATCCTCTCCCGGTTTGTAGGCCAACGATACCCTGGGAGCCACTTCAAACTCATCCAACAAACTACTCTGTGTAGCCCTTAACCCAATCTTCATGGCAAACTTGTTGCTCAAGAAAATATCGGACTCGGCAAAAGCTGCCCACAGACCATCATCATATCCGCTGTAAAATTGATCATTGTTCAAATCTATATAGTTTTCGTCATAATTGGTATTGAAATATTCGGCTCCAAATCGCAAATCAAATCGATTACTAAAGTTTTTTCGTGCTTTTACCTTAAGATGGTACGAGGTTTCTTTACCATCCACCCTATCCTCTTGAATGCCAATATCATTGGTGTCCCAAGCAATGGATGCACCCGAGGTAAGGCTCCAATCATTTTCAAAATAGTATTTATAGGAAGTGTTAAAGTAAAGATTGTTGTTCTTGAGTTGAAACCTTACGTACTCGTCAAAATTGATATCCTCTTGCTCAATATCCAAATTGGAATGGTTAAACCCCGTGTAGAGTTTGAACATACTCTTTTCGCCCTTGCTCCTAAAGACTGCTTCACCCGAAATGGATTCGTAGGGACTGTTCCAGCGAACACCTTGGGTGGATGGAACCAAGGCTTCGTATGGGGCAAGATTCACATAGGAAGTATTGATGCTCAACGATCGGTCGCCCCAAATTTCGGTATGCCCCACTCCACCACCCACTGACATGATGGAAATATCCGTTTTCTCTTGTAGCGGGACATCGGTAGTGTTCAACAAAAGTACACTGGACAATGCTTGGCCATATTCGGCTGAATAACCTCCGGTACTAAAAGAGATCCCCTTGAACAGAAATGGGGAGAACCTGCCCCGTGTAGGTGTGTTGTTGGCTGTGGCATTGTACGGTTGGAAAACCCGGAGCCCATCAACAAACACCTGTGTTTCGCCGGCAGTACCACCTCTCACGAACAAACGGCCATCCTCATTTACGGTAGTGGTTCCCGGCAACGTTTGCAACGCTGCCACAAAATCGCCCGCAGCACCTGCTGTGGTCACAATATCCAAAGGCTTTAAAACCGATACCTTGGAATTGTCCCCAGCTTCAAAAGTGCCCGCAGTTAACGTAACGCCGGATAAGGAGTTGATGGATTCCATTAGCTTAATATGTAAATCCTTAAAATAAGAAACATCACCTGCTTCGTATTGGGTCTCGTAGGACAACATGGAAATGACCAAGGTCTGTAGTCCTTCCTCGGTCGTTTCAAAACTGAAACGACCGTTGTCATCCGAAGATGCCCCATCGTAGGTGCCCTCCAAATATATGTTGGCGCCTTTTATGGGGTTGTTTTTTGCATCGGTTACTTTTCCGGTAATGGTATGCTGTGCAAATAGGTATCCTGTACTTAATACCAAAACGATAAAATTGATGATGATCTTCATGGGTTTCATTTTTTGATTGATGGCACAAAATTGCCCTATCAATCACGGCTACGCCAAAAGGAAATACCCAATTGTATTTTTTTGAAGATGAATTGAAATCTTTATTTGGCTTTCCAATTCACTCCCAAGAATCAACATTTCGGTAAGTTGAAATTTTTTAGAAGGGGCTTCTTTCTGAATTTTGGAGCAGACAAAACATCAAAAACAAACATTATGAAAACTGTTACACTAGCTTTAAGCTTCCTATTTGTAAGTATTGTTGCCATGGCACAAGAGAAAACCGGTGTGGACATCACCGTGACCATTGATAATATAACCAGCAACGAGGGAAAAGTTCTTCTCGGGCTTCACACTGCCGAAACGTTCATGAAAGGCCCGGGTGTCCAAAATTTACAAAGTTCCATTGAAGATGGAAAAGTCACTCTACATTTCACCAACGTAGCACCGGGAAATTATGCCATAATGGCCATGCACGATGCCAACGAAAACCACCGAATGGATTATCAAGCCAACGGAATGCCCAGTGAAAGTTATGGAATGTCCGGGAACGATATGACCATGGGGCCTCCAAGTTTTGACGATGCCCAATTTACCGTAAATAATGAGGATCTGGAATTTACCATTAGGTTCTGACCAATAAAATATCATCAATCATTAAAGAGTCCGCAATATTGCGGGCTTTTTTGTTTTGTAGCCCATACTATCGAGATTCTTTTTTTTCTGCAGATCAACCTAATGGTTTTTTATACTTTTATACCCTAAACTTATTATTGAATGACTATTACCCAACTGCAATATGTATTGGCCGTAGCGGAGCACAAGAACTTTACGCTCGCTGCGGAAAAATGTTTTGTAACCCAGCCTACCTTAAGTATGCAAGTGCAAAAGTTGGAAGATGAACTTGATGTCCTCATTTTTGACCGTAGCAAAAAGCCCATTACCATAACTGAGGTGGGGAAAAAAATCGTGGCACAGGCCAAAAATATTGTTGCAGAGGCAGAGCGCATCAAAGATATTGTGGATCAGGACAAAGGATATATCGGAGGGGACTATACCTTGGGCATTATACCTACGGTAATGCCCACACTGCTTCCGATGTTCCTAAACGCTTTTATAAAAAAATACCCCAAGGTAAACCTGATCATAAAAGAACAATCTACGCAAACAATGATCAAAAACATCTTGGACGGTCATTTAGATGCAGGAATTGCCGCAACCCCGTTGGAGATAGAGTTTATCAAAGAACGTCCATTGTATTATGAGCCATTTGTAGGCTATGTTCCAAAAAACCATCGATTGGCCTCCGAAGAATTATTGAGCACCGATCATCTCGATGTCAATGATATTCTTTTGCTACAGGACGGACATTGCTTCCGGGAAGGTGTCATCAATCTTTGCCAGGCCACCCAAAACCTTCGCGGTGAACATTTTAAAATAGAAAGTGGAAGTTTTGAAACCTTGGTAAGCCTAGCCGATGAGGGAATGGGCATGACCTTGTTGCCCTACCTGAACACTTTGCACTTGGAGGAAGACAAAAAGACAAACCTAAAGTCTTTTAAAAAGCCCAGCCCAGCCAGGGAAATAAGTTTAATTTATCATAAAAGCGAGCTGAAAATACAAATCACCGATGCACTACGAGAGGTAATCTCCAGTATTGTCCGTGGTGCCATTGCTTTTCAGGACGTAAAAATAATCAGCCCTTTGGCCAAAAATTAGAAGAGCCGCTTTTCAGCGGCTCCAATTTTAAGCTTTTAACAATAATAATGTAGGTTGCAACTCTGGTTTATCCACAATAAAATATTGCAACCAGATTTTAAGTTCCTCAATTTCATTTGGCATAAGCCTTGAAATAGCTTTCTTCAATTCCTTAGTGAAGAGTCTCACATCAAAACTCACCTTTTGAAGGATGGTTTTGGTGTAATCTAACATAGCTCTAGGCATAGAAATATGATTAAATTGGATAATTGGTTGTGCTTCTAAATTAATTAAAAACCTTTTTAACAAACTAAAAATCCAGTTAAAAATTGAATAAATTCGTGTTAAATTCGATGAACTACATAAATTAACCTATCCGCACATGAATTTTAAAGTACTGAAAACCAGTGTATTTATTAGCTTTTTGTTGATTTCAGGGTGCTCCTCTCTTCAAAAAACACTGAACTCCCAATTAGGAAAAAAAGATCTTGAAAATTCTTTTCATGGTCTTTTGGTCATCGATGCAGAGTCCAAAAAAGAAATTTATAGCCAGAATAGCGATAAATATTTCACTCCTGCAAGCAATACTAAAATCGTAACGTTTTACACCGCTTTAAAAATGCTCCCAAAGAACGTTCCCACGCTTAAATATGCGGTTGTGAACGACACGTTGTTTGTGGAAGGTACCGGAGATCCGTCATGGCTACATCCGCATTTAAAGGATAGCACCGCGATAAAATGGCTTAAAAACCAAAATACAATTGCCCTTTATACCAAAAATACGGATGAACTACGCTATGGACCCGGTTGGGCATGGGAGGATTATGACACCTATTTTTCACCCGAAAGGACGTCGATTTCACTTTATGGGAACGTGGTAACCCTGTCCAACGTAGATTCGTTACAGGTATCTCCACCATTTTTTAAGGATAATGTTGAAATAAGCGAGCACTCCTTTAAGAGGGACGAATATTCCAACCACTTCTATATTTCTCCAATTGAGAAGGATACCTTGGAAATTCCATTTATGACCAGCGATAGCCTTACCAAGTACTTCTTGGAGCAAACTTTGGGCAACAAGATTGTGATTACCGATCATTTTCCGCAGGTTCAAAAAAACACGCTTTACGGTATGCCCACTGATACCATTTTAAAGCAGATGCTTTTTAAGAGTGACAATTTTTTGGCCGAACAATTGTTGATGATGGCTTCTTCCACCATATCGGACACTTTGGGCACCAAGCGGGCCATCCAATATATGTTGGAAAATGATTTAGGGGATTTGGAGCAAATGCCCCGTTGGGTGGATGGTTCAGGACTGTCCCGATATAATTTGTTCACCCCAAAATCCTTTGTGCAAATCCTTCAGAAACTATATAATGAGGTACCCGAGGAGCGTCTTTTTGGCATATTTCCCATGTGGGGCCCCAGCAGTACGGTAAAAAAATGGGATGACCCGACTACAGCACCTTTTTTATTTGCCAAATCGGGTTCTGTGGGTAACAATTATAATTTAAGCGGCTACGTAAAGACCAAATCGGGGAAAGTGCTCATCTTTAGTTTTATGAACAATCATTTCCGTGTCCCATCTGCCGAAATACGTGAAACCATGTACACCACCCTAAAAAATCTTTACGAACATTACTGATTGAAAATATGGTTTATTTGGGCATACTGTAACAGCATGATGGTCTTAGCGTCTTTTATCTCACCAGATTTAATCATATCAAGGGCCTCTGTAAAATCAAGCTCCAATACCTCAATGTTCTCCGTTTCATCATCGGCACCACCCCCTTCGCTTACTTTCATGGTATCATCATATTCACCAATAAAAAAGTAAAGTATCTCAGTGACCGAGCCGGGCGACATGTAGGCTTCAAACACCTTTTCCACCTTATCGATTTTATAACCGGTTTCCTCCTCCACTTCCATTTTAATGGTCTCTTCGGCATTGCCTTTTTCCAAAAGTCCTGCACATACTTCAACCATCATTCCGTCCTTATTGCCATTTAAATAAGTGGGCATTCGAAATTGCTTGGTCAATACCACCTTTCCTTTTTTGGTGTTGTAAAGAAGTATGGCCGCGCCGTTACCTCGATCATACGCTTCCCTGATCTGGGTTTCCCATTCCCCATCTTCCCGTTGATACTCAAAGGTTATTTTGTTCAAAGTGTACCAATTATCGGACAACAGTTCTTTTTTGATGTTTCTTACATTTCCGTATTTCATAGTTGGGTTTAAACGGTTACTGCTTCATTAAGGTATTGCCTAAAAGGCAGCATCTCTTTGTAAACTTCCACAATTTTTTCTTTGAAATCATCCCGAAGCACTTCTTCTTTGGACAACTCGAGTTCTACGGCAAAAGTTTTGTTGCGCAAGAGTTCAATATGTGGATGGTCGTTGGAAAATCCTTTGGGTGATGAAACAAGTTTCTCGTCCTCGTACAGACCTCCAAACATTTTTTTGAATGATGGTTTATCGAGAATCCTCTGTAATTCTTCTCCATTATAATCAATGGCATCGCGGATACTTCGCAGCGTTTTGGAATCGGGCCTCCAGCGACCACCTGCCAATAAACAATGTTTTAAGCCGATTTCGATATAAAAATCGGCAGAATTGGGTTCTTTGTCCAATCCCGCACCAAAATGGTCTTTGTAAATGGGCTTGTTCGGGTGGAACATCAAATTATTGTTAATTCTGTTGATGCCCTTTTTGCCCGGAGTTGGATAATAATCGTCGTGGATTTGGGCCATGGTCATATCCAAATCATCCAGCCAAGCGATAAAATCATTACGGAGGGATTTATACCATTTACGGTTTGCATCCATCCATTCCTTATTGTTGTTTTTTTGAAGTTCTTCCAGAAAATGGAACAGGTCATTGAAGTTCATACCCACAAAAGAACTAATTTTTTTCAGATACTAGGACATCAGCCTTCAGTTATCAGTTTTCTGACTTCTGACTTCTGACTTCTGACTTCTAAAAATCTAGAATCTATTGTCCCCATCCAACAAATCGCCAAGACCGCCCAAGATGCTACCTTCACCTTTGTCTTTTCCTCCACCTCGTGGAGCAGCAGCCCAAACCCGGCTGGCCAACCTGCTGAACGGCAAGGATTGAACATACACGGTTCCGGGGCCACGAAGCGTGGCAAAGAAAAGTCCTTCCCCGCCAAATACTTTGTTACGGATGCCCCCTATGAATTCGATATCATAATCCACGGTTTGGGAAAAACCAACAATGCAACCTGTATCCACTCTAAGCGTTTCACCAGCTGCCAATGTTTTCTTGGCCATGGTCCCACCTGCATGTACAAAAGCCATACCGTCCCCTTCCAACTTTTGCATGATGAAACCCTCACCACCAAAAAATCCACGTCCTAGTTTTTTGGAGAACTCAATGCCCACAGAAACCCCTTTAGCGGCACATAGGAATGCATCTTTTTGGCAAATGAACTTCCCTCCTTTTTCAGAAAGATCTATGGGAACTATTTTACCTGGATAGGGAGAAGCAAAGCTTACCTGTCTTTTGCCTTGGCCAATATTGAGAAACGCGGTCATAAAAAGACTCTCGCCAGTGAGCAAACGTTTACCTGCGGAGAATATCTTGCCCAGTACGCCGGTATCTTGATTGGAACCGTCACCAAAGATGGTGTCCATCTTGATATCTTGGTCCATCATCATAAAAGTGCCGGCTTCGGCAACAACAGCTTCCTGTGGGTCCAGTTCTATTTCCACATATTGCATTTCTTCACCGTAAATATGGTAGTCGATTTCGTGTGCGTTCATTTTTTGATTGTTTTTAAGTTTTTTGATTTCTGTTTATA
This sequence comes from Allomuricauda sp., assembly GCF_002699205.1. Taxonomy (GTDB): domain Bacteria; phylum Bacteroidota; class Bacteroidia; order Flavobacteriales; family Flavobacteriaceae; genus Flagellimonas. The sequence goes on along the minus strand of NZ_PABT01000034.1, from coordinate 86,272 downwards.
TGTTGATAAATAAAAGATTTTGTTACATTAAATCGCAATATTGAGGTATTTGCCCATTTAAGACTGGGCTGAAATTACCCATTCAGCATAAATTAAAATGTTAGTGATAAAGGTGATTTTACCAATCTTACATTTGATTTTGATTGGTTTTCTCAATCAAGGTTTTCATAAGAAAATGAAAATCCTTCAATTTCATGAATTTAGACACAACTGGAATTGGTTCTTCCAAGTAATTCAAGTGTATATTGACTGACAACACAGAATCGGATGTATCGATACCAAACTCTTTTATATCTCTATAATTGATTTCAACCCCAAAAAGTGAAAGGTTGTTCTCTCTCAAAATAATTTTATCATCTTTCAACCGATAAAACTGGAAAAACGAATAAATCAGGTATACAGACCAGCCAACAAGAGCTAAAACAGCAATCAGGCATACTTGATTAATCCATGCCTCTTTTATAGTTAACACCCCTAACCTGTAGATGACAAAAGCACCATATAATTGCCCTATTCCTAAAAGCAGCAATTTATACAGTGGCTTAATTTTTATTATTTTATCAGGTTCAGCCATAATCATTTATTATCTTTCCAATTCATCTTTATCTGAATTCTATGTTTAGTTTTTTTATTTTGCTGCTCATTTTCATTTGGGGATATAAGTTGACAAAAATCCTGCTTAATTCAAAAGATTTGACAAGTTTCGCCAAAGAATTTGATACACTTCACAGGAAATATAAATTTTCCAATGTACAGAAATCGGAGAATTACAAAATAGAAGCTGAAAACTACCGGTTAGTCAATAAAAAAACAACCATGTCAAGTTTAATATGGTTTTTTGTAGAAGTGGTCAGTATGGTTTTGATTTATTTAGTCTTTATAGAAAAACGTTTTATATTCAACCTATTCTCGCTCTCCTTCTGAAACCCACCAATCACTAAAAAAATATTTTATTTGGTGCACACCTAAAATGGCACCTTCTATTTCTAGTATACTCACTAAGTTAAACTTCAAGCTAAAATCATCTTTTGACCTTCAGGGTCCATTCAAAATGAAAGGTGGAGACTTCTACCCCATCTTGGTTTACCCCGACAGATTTCATCCAGCAGGTTTCGCCTTCGCCTGTTTCCACAGTTTTTTTGATAGCGTCCGCAATCAGCTCGCCATCCTCACACGTAAAGGTAATCCGTCCAGTAGCTTTCTTGGTAAAGGTTGCTTTGTTGTTTGCCACCAGCATGGACACCCTTTTGCCACTTTTCTGGATTTCGTTCATCACTAAAGCTCCAGTACTGAGCTCGGCGGCCATCCCCTGAACGGCCCAAAACATGGATTTAAATGGATTTTGGTTCATCCATGTATGTTTTACCGTAGTGGTTGCCTTTTTATCGTCAATATACTTTAGCCGCACTCCACACCACCAGGCAGAAGGGAGTTTCATGAATGTAAACATATTGATTTTACTGGGTGTCAATGCCATAACTTGGATTTGTTTGGCTTAAAAATAGGCAAAAAGAAGGTATTCACTATTGTTAATTTTATGTTAATTTTCAGTACTTTGTTTTGCATAGTACTATCTTTTGAACATATATTTGCATTGTAAGCTAATAGGTTAACCCTTTTACAATCAAAAAACATCAATCAAAAATGGCAACTACGATCACCAAACACGAACGAAATTTATCCGCAATCATCCATGCGTCCATGTTCTCGAAGTATTTTATTCCTTTTGGGAATTTCATCCTTCCCTTGATTTTATGGACCGCTAATAAAAAGCAGCACGAGTTTGTGGATTATAATGGTAAGCAAGCACTTAATTTTCAAATCAGTATGCTACTCTATTCCATTGTGGCAGGTTTAATCTCCATTCCCTTTTTTGTTGGATTTTGGCCGGACCTGTTCGATTGGAACATTTTTGGTTTCCATGGATTGAGTGACCTGAACAACTTGAATATCCATATAGATAGTGACGATTTTAGGTTTGGACGACTTTTCTGGCCTGTGGGAATATCGGGGTTTATGCAGGTTGTCCTGGGTATTGTGAACATCGTTTTCACCATATTGGCCACCATCAGGACCAATGAGGGAGAATATTTCAAATATCCGTTCACCATCAAGTTCATCAAGTAATATATATAAGGAGCTTAATCAACTCCACCATAATCATCAATCATTAATCATCAATCAAAGCAAAAGGAGTTTAATCACTTGCCCTGAGCGTAGTCGAAGGGTCAATCAAAAAACGAAAAGACATCAATCATCAATCAAAAAACCGTTTCCACTCCCCTGCCCAATTCAGGGGAATGGAGTGGGAACGATACCAAACAAAGTTTGGTGGAACAAAAGCGAACAGTTAATTTAATAGAACCATGAAATTATGAACATAGAAAACACAAAAGCACAAATGCGCAAAGGGGTTCTAGAGTATTGCATCCTGTCCATCCTAAAGGATGAGGACAAGTATGCCTCAGAAATTCTGGGAGCCTTAAAGGACGCAAAGATGTTAGTAGTGGAAGGTACCATATACCCTTTGCTCACAAGGCTAAAGAATGCCGGATTGCTCAACTACCGTTGGGAAGAATCCACATCGGGACCTCCCCGGAAATATTACGGCCTAACGGAAACAGGCCAATTGTTCCTGAAAGAGCTCAACAACACTTGGGACGAACTTAGAAATGCAGTCAATCTGGTAACCAACACAAAATAGAATCAAAAAATGAACAAGACAGTAAACATAAATCTAGCAAATACGCTCTTCCATATAGATGACGACGCGTATAACAAGCTGAGACGGTATCTGGAGTCCATAAAGCGGTCTTTTTCAGGTACCAAGGGAAGCGACGAGATCATAGCCGATATCGAGGCCAGGATTGCCGAGCTCTTTTTGGAAAAAATGGAGAACGAGCGACAGGTTATCACCCATAAAGAGGTGGATCAGGTAATCGATGTAATGGGACAGCCAGAAGATTACATGGTGGACGAGGATATTTTTGAGGACGAGCCCAAAAGGACACACACAGAAAATACCCGTAGGGCAAAAAAACTGTACAGGGACATAGACCACAAATATATTGGTGGTGTCTGCGCCGGTCTGGAACATTATTTGGGCATTGATGCACTATGGATAAGGCTCATATTTATCCTTTTGGCCGTTTTTACCAGTGGTTTTGGCCTAATAGCCTATATCCTACTTTGGATTTTGGTGCCGGAAGCTATCACAACCTCCCAAAAATTGGATATGCGGGGGGAGCCCATCAACATCAGCAATATAGAACGCAAAGTTAAAGAGGGGTTTGATGATGTTGCCGAAAAAGTAAAAAGTGTCGACTACGATAAAGTGGGAGACAAGGTCAAAAGCAGCTCCAAGACCTTTTTTGATACCATTGGGGACATTATTCTGTTCCTTTTCAAAGTATTCGGAAAATTCATAGGGATTTTATTGATCATCATCGGGGCATCCACTTTGGTAGGCTTGTTCTTTGGTCTTTTCACCGTAGGCATGTTCGATGCAATAAAGTTACCTGGTGTCGATTTTTATGAAATCGTCAACACCTCCGGGGCACCCGTTTGGGTCATATCCTTGTTACTGTTCTTTGCCGTGGGCATTCCGTTTTTCTTTCTTCTTTATTTAGGACTGAAGATATTGGTGAACAACCTTAAATCCATCGGTAACATTGCCAAGTTTGCCCTTTTGGGACTTTGGTTGATTTCCGTAGGGCTGTTGATTGTTTTTGGAATACGTCAAGCAGCGGAATTCTCTTATACGGGAAGCGTAAACGATAAGATGGAATTAGCATTGGAAACTCCATCCGATACCTTAATCATTAAAATGAAGGATTTGGATTTGGATTACAACATGGATGATATTCATTTTGGTAGAATGACCTTTGGCTATGACGAAAACGACAATCGTGTATTGATGTCCGACGAGGTCGATATCAAAATCAGAAAGTCGGATGACGATACCATGAGTGTTGCTGTGAGAAAAGATGCTGATGGGAACTCAACTTTGGCGGCCCGTGATCGTGCCAGAAATATTGAATATGGATATAGCATCGATGGGAATCAAATTGTTTTGGACAAATACCTGACCACCGAAACATCCAATAAAGCCAGAAACCAAGAGGTGACCATTACCATTTATGTTCCAGAATCCACAACAATATATTTTGATCATTCTACAAACCGATACATAGGACGGGGCATTAAAAATGACCAAGGTTATTACCGAAGTGGTTTGGTAGATCATTTCTGGTTAATGGACAAGGACGGGGAACTGAATTGTTTGGACTGCCCTGATTCCGATGAAGATGACGAAGATGATAACAATGGAAACGGTAAGATCATCATCAATGAAGATGGTATCGATATCGATATCAAGGACAATCAAGATTCCTTCGAAATGAAGATCAACGAAGATGGCATAAAAGTTAAAGCAAGGGAAAAAAGTAACAATTGAGACACCAAAATCGTCAATTGGGTAACTCATAGTTCATAAAAAATATAGTAAAACGGACATTTACCCTGAATTTATTTTCAGTATTGACAAATCATTTATCAAAATCAATCAATAGTAAAACAAACAATCATGACAACACTAGCAAGATTAGCAATCGCCGCCCTCTTATCCTTATTTGCATCCTCATGCATGATGGATATGAATTTTGGCAACGGAAAAACAGGTAATGGAGAAGTAGTGGAAGAAATCCGCGACGTTACAGAAGATTTTGACATCGTTTCCGCTTCGGAAGGTATCGATGTATTTGTTACACAAGGCTCTGAATTCAAAATTTCAGTGGAGGCCGACGAAAATATCATTGACCTTATCGGAACCGATATCAGAGATGGTAGGCTAAAGATCCATGCCATAGAGAACATTGGAAGGGCCACCAAAAACGTCTATGTGACCCTGCCCGAGATCACTGGATTGGAAAGCTCCAGCGGGGCTGACCTAATTGCCCAAAATGTGGTGAAGTCCGAAAACATTGAACTGGATGCCAGCAGTGGTTCCGACCTTCATGTAGAGGTGGTCGCGGATGAAGTATCCGCTGATGCCAGTAGTGGTGCCGACATTAAAGTTTCAGGTGAGGCAAACGTATTGTTCGCCGATGCCAGTAGCGGTTCGGATATCAAGGCCCAGGACTTGATCGTGAAAAGATGCAATGCAGATGCCAGCAGTGGTGCCGATATCTCCGTGAATGTTTCGGAGTCCCTTGTGGCAGATGCCAGCAGCGGAGCGGATATCAAATACACCGGTGAAGCCAGTGTGCAGACCAAAAAATCCGTTTCCGGAAGCGTCCGTAAATATTAATCTTGATTATCCGTTTAATGTCATAATGGGTGTTTTTGGCGTCATGTTGAACTTGTTTCAACATCTCATCCTTGCTGAATATTAGCATCTTTATGTGACCCTGAATCAAGTTCAGGGTGACGTTAGTGATATTATGACCCATTACGGACATCCAATATTGATCCAATTCCCTTTTAAATATGCAAAGGCCCACTGATTTTTCAGCGGGCTTTTGTTTTTATTATGTGTACACGAAATCCTATCTTAGCGTTACTGAAACATAAATGTACCCATGCAGATAACATTAAAGAAATACATCCTTCAATTAGCCCATACCTTTACTATTTCAAGGGAATCTAGGGACGAACAGGACACCTTGATCGTTTGCCTATCACATGAGGGCCAAACAGGTTATGGCGAAGCCACTTCCAATCCTTATTACAACGTCACCGTTGAGGGGATGATGGCTGAAATTGAAGCCGTTAGAGACCAAATTGAAGCATATGATTTTGATACTCCCGAAAACTTATATGAGCATTTGGAGTCCCTAAACCTGCATAAGTTCACGCTGTGCGCATTGGATCTTGCCGCAAATGACCTTTATGGTAAACTAAAAGGAAAACCACTTTACGAAATCTGGGGTACCAACACAGACCAATATCCTATAACCAATTATACCATTGGTATTGATTCCATAGAAAAAATGGTTGCCAAACTCCAAGAAAAGCCCTGGCCCCTGTACAAAATCAAATTGGGCACCTCCGATGATGTTGCCATCGTGCGCGAGCTCAGGAAACATACGGACAGTGTTTTCAGAATTGATGCCAATACGGCTTGGACAGCAGAGGAAACCATCAAAAATGCACCCTTATTAAAAGAACTAGGGGTAGAATTTCTGGAACAGCCCTTGAAAGCTGATGATTGGGAGGGAATGAAATTGGTCAAAGAAAAATCCGTGCTACCCGTAATTGCGGACGAAAGCTGTATTGTGGAAAGCGATGTGGAACAATGTGGTCCCTATTTTGATGGCATCAATATTAAACTTACCAAATGCGGTGGTCTGACACCGGCCCGGCGCATGATCAAAAAAGGCAGGGAACTGGGACTCCAACTCATGGTGGGCTGTATGACCGAATCCACTGTGGGAATATCGGCCATTGCCCAACTTTTGCCCCAGCTTGATTATGTGGACATGGATGGCGCCATGCTTTTGAAAGGGGACATTGCAACGGGGGTGAGGATCTTGGAAGACGGTAAAGTGATTTTCCCTGAGGTGCCCGGTAGTGGCATACAATTATTGTAATGGCCCATTCACTACATCATATACCGGATAGACAAATTACCATTGATGGCAAACCGTACTTATATTTTGGGGGCACTGCATATCTGGGCCTACAAAACTACCGCCCATTCAAGGATCTGTATGTTCAAAACATAGCAAAGTATGGTATGCACTACGGTGCATCCCGAAAATCCAATGTCGCTTTGGACATTTACGCTAAAACTGAAAATCACTTGGCCAATTGGGTGGGCAGTGAAAGCGGTCTTACCATGTCTTCTGGCTATTTGGCAGCCCAATTGGTGGTCCAGACCTTTATAAAAAAAGGACATACAATAATTGCTGCACCCAATACCCATCCTGCACTTTGTATCCATGGGGTAATTGAAACTACAAGTTGGAAAAAATTGAAGCAAATAGTCTCCAAATATATTGCCCAAGATTCACTGTTACCTGTCGTTCTTTTTGACACTATTGACTTTTCTGGTCAACAATATCCAAACTTCAACTCTCTTAAGGAACTTCCGTTGGAAAAGGTTATTTTAATTGGTGATGATTCACACGGCATGGGGTTAGTTGGTCAAAATGGCAATGGATGCTATCATATGCTCAAAAAACTTAATCCTGCCAAACTGATGGTCTGTTGTTCCTTGGGCAAGGCATTGGGTATACAGGCAGGTGCTGTTTTTGGGGATGAAGAAGACATCCAAACTCTAAAATCCACACCATTTTATGGTGGTGCCAGCCCTGCATCACCTGCGTTTATGGGAACCTTATTGGAGGCCCGGGAAATCTATACTGAACGATTGGAAAAACTCAAGGAGAACTATTCCTATTTTAAATCGTTATTGAAAAACCCATCTTTTTTTATGCATATGGAAGGCCACCCTACTTTTGAGTTCCAAGATAAAAAAGTAGCTGTCCTATTGAAAAACGAAGGCTTCGTTTTTACCAATTTCAATTATCCGGATGATAACGGCCCCTTGATCAGCCGAATAGTGCTAAGTGCTTATCATAGCAAAAGAGATATTCAACTATTGACCGGGAGTATTAATGCCCATACGAGTTAATGGGTTTTTCTATTTTATTGGTTATTTTGCATATATCAATTAATTCAAACCCATAAAACCGCTTATGAAACTTGCATCTCTACACAAATATGGATTCCATTCTCTTTTATTGTTCTTGTTAATTTTTACTGCCTGCAAAACGGAAGAAAGTAAGGAGACCGATCAGGTGGATGAAATCATCGGCTCTATAAAAGAGACATATGCACCGGATAAACGGGTAGCCCTTTTTGATGTTCAATCCGAGAAGAAGTCCTCTGGATATGTTTTAACCGGCAGAACCAACCTGCCAGAGGCTTTGAACGCCCTGCAAAAAGAACTGGAAACCCAAAAAATTAATTTTACGGATAGCATCATGTTGTTGCCGACAAATAATCTGGAGGGTAAAATTTATGGGGTTATCTCCAATTCTGTGGCCAATATAAGGTACAAACCATCCCATTCGGCAGAATTGGTTACGCAAGCGACCTTGGGGCTGCCGTTGAATATCTATCAGAAAGAAAGGAACTGGTATCTTATACAAACACCTGATAAATATCTAGGGTGGGTAGATAGTGGAGGCATTGAGTTGATGAACAAAAATGATTTTGATGCATGGAAAGCAGCTGAAAAATTAATCTACACCAATACTTATGGCAAGTCCTATGAAGGTTCCGATGTTACTTCACAAGTGGTTTCTGATGTGGTAGCCGGAAATATTTTCGGTTTAATCGAGGCATCGGACACATTTTATAAAGTTAAATACCCGGATGGGAGGAAAGCGTTCATATCAAAAACGGAGGCAGAACCATTTGAAGAATGGAAATCAAATTTGACTTTTTCAACGGACGACTTGGTCAAAACTTCCAAAACAATGCTCGGAGTTCCCTATTTATGGGGAGGGACTTCCACAAAAGGTGTGGATTGTAGTGGATTTACAAAAACTGTCTACTTTATGAACGGAATGATCATTCCACGGGATGCATCACAACAAGTTCATGAAGGTACTTTGGTGGATGACTCCAAAGAATTTGACAAATTAATACCTGGTGACCTATTGTTCTTTGGAAGTAAGGCCACGGACTCTACCCCAGAACGGGTCGTACATGTGGGAATGTGGATAGGCAACAATGAATTCATACACTCTTCTGGCAAGGTTCGTATCAGCAGTATGGACCCGGATGCTCAAAACTTTGATGAACCCAATTACAATCGCTATTTACGGACTAAACGTATTTTCAACAAAAAGGATGATGGGCTTTTGTACTTGACAGAGCAGAACGTTCTTTAATATAATATAAAGAACAACAAGGAAATATAAATATAAAGGCCGAACGATGGACGGGCAAAGCTTTGCATTGTACCTATATACTAAGTATGGAATGACCCTTAAGTATTATTTTCCTGGGCAATATCGGCAAGACCGTGCCGTTCATTCAAGGCTTCAAGGACCACTTTGGTCTTGAACTTCGAGGTAAACTTTCTTCATGTCATATTCAGTAAATTTAATGATTAAACCTACTGTCCCAAATTTTGGAGGAACTACATATCCAAGAAAATAAAATTGTCATATTTGTAGTATGACGACTTTATAAATGTAATATAATCATTTTTTAAGGCTTTATAGTATAAAATTGATAAAATATCCTTATCTTTTAGATATTCAAAATCAGTAACTTATAAAGTAGGGCATTATGAAAAAATCAGTTTTACTTTTTACACTCATCTTCGTTTTCTTCTTAACGGGAAGCTTTACGGAACACAATCCAAACGCTTGGAGCATTGAAGGAACTTGGGAGCTGGAAAGCTTTTATAACTATGACGGTGAAAATGTTATAGACACCATTAAAAAATCAGATGGATACAGACAGGTTAAAATGTACTCCAAGGAAAAAATTATGTGGACCCGATATGTACCGGACGACCCAAATGGAAGGTTTGGTTATGGTTCGTACCAAGTAGTAGGTGACTCTTTGATCGAAATCATAGAATATGGGGACGATAATATGATGAAGGCGCTGGACACCATGCGCAACTTTACATTTGAGCTTATTCACAACGATGACTCTTTCAGTCAAATTACGGTCGACTCAGATGGCAATCGGACTTTTTCGGAGAATTACAAAAGGATTGATTGAGCTATTAAATTGAGCTATCAACAAAAAGGCACCGAAATTTCGGTGCCTTTTTTTGTTTTATATAACCTATCATCTTTTTATGATGCCAACATTTCTTTACTCTCCACCGAGGCCAAATACCGTTCGGCATCCAGTGCGGCCATACATCCAGTTCCTGCAGCTGTCACCGCCTGTCTGTAAATTTTATCTTGGGCATCACCACTTGCAAAAACACCTGGCTTATTGGTTTTGGTCGACTTTGGCTGGGTTATTATGTAGCCTGTTTCGTCCATATCCAGTTGTCCTTTAAAGACATCGGTATTGGGTTTGTGTCCAATGGCAATAAACAATCCAGTTACCGGGATTTCTTCTTTTTCCCCCGTTTGGTTGTTGACGACCCTAACACCCTCCACAACTTGGTCTCCCAATACTTCATCTACTTCGGTATTGTATCGGATTTCAATATTATCAATACTGTTTACGCGATGTTGCATAGCTTTTGAGGCTCGCATATGGTCCTTGCGCACCAACATGGTCACCTTAGAGCAGATATTTGCCAAGTAAGATGCTTCTTCCGCAGCAGTATCTCCTGCTCCAACAATGGCAACATCTTGACCTTTGTAGAAAAATCCATCACATACAGCACAAGCCGATACTCCTCCGCCCCTCAAACGCTGTTCGCTTGGCAAGTTCAAATATTTGGCGGATGCTCCAGTTGCGATAATCACGGTTTCTGCTTCCAATTCTATAGAATCATCGACCGTAATCTTATGTATCCCTCCTACTTCATCACTAAATTCCACACCTGTTACCATACCAATTCGAACCTCCGTACCGAATCTTTCAGCTTGTTGTTGCAATTGCATCATCATAGCTGGCCCATCAATTCCCTCTGGGTACCCTGGAAAATTATCCACTTCCGTAGTTGTGGTCAATTGTCCACCAGGCTCCATACCTGTATATAATACTGGTTTTAAATCTGCCCTAGAGGCATAGATTGCCGCAGTGTATCCTGCAGGCCCTGATCCAATAATCAATGTTTTGATTCTTTCCACTTGTTCTGACATAAAAAACTTCCTCTATTGTTACATTACAAAAGTAGGTTTTTTGTTGAAAACCTTACTTAATCGTAATATTACGTTTGAGTAAAACTTGTCAACAATTGTGGATGACTGAAATATTCGGGGTCATTAAATATGTAGCAAATAAAAAGGAGCCGTAAAAACGGCTCCTTTCCCGAAAAAGTAGGTCAAATTTATGGGAACATATATTTGATCTTAGAAAACCGTTACAACCAAGGAGCTCAACCTCTAAAACTCCTTGGAGCAACGTAAACCTTATTAATAATAAGACATTAGGTAAAGAACACTAAGTACCCTATAATCACCCCATCCTATTAAAGGTTTTTAACTTAAGCCAAAAGCTTTTTGTTAACTGGAACAAACATACTACTGCTCGACGAGATTTTTAGGGTACAATTAATCAATGGGGCATTTCCGTTAACGGATGCCCGTTTTCAATTTATATTTAGGTTTTTGGACCTTTACGTAGGAAAATATATGTGAAAATTTCAACCTGCTGATTACCAAACAATTAATTAGAAAAAGAATCTATTGTTGGTATTTCAATTTTTTTTCGATGGTCTCGATCATTACATTGGCAATGTCTTTTCCTGTAGTATTTTCTATACCTTGAAGACCTGGTGAGGAATTCACTTCCAGTAACAATGGCCCCTTATTGGAACGGATAAGGTCTACCCCGGCCACATCCAAATTGAATACTTTCGCAGATTTGATGGCCAGTTTTCGCTCCTCTGGGGTTATCTTAACTTTTGATGCTGCCCCACCCTGGTGAATGTTTGCCCTAAACTCTCCTTTTTGTGCGGTTCGCTGCATCGAGGCCACCACTTTTCCGTTCACCACAAAACAACGGATGTCATGCCCATTGGCTTCTTTGATGAACTCTTGCACCAAAATGTTGGTCTGTACACTTTTAAAAGCATTGATAACACTTTCCGCTGCCTTATTTGTTTCGGCCAACACCACGCCCTTACCTTGGGTACTCTCCAACAATTTAATGATCAACGGGGCTCCACTCACCATACGGATAAGGTCCTTGGTATCCATGGGAGATTTGGCAAATCCCGTTGTGGGTATGTGAATATCGTTTTTGGAGAACAGTTGGGACGCGAAAAGCTTATCTCTGGATTTACTTATGGAATCCGCTGAGTTGAGACAATATACCCCCAACGTATCGAACTGCCGTAAAAGAGCACAACCATAAAAAGTGACCGCTGGTTTGATCCTAGGGATCACAGCATCGAACTTATCCAAAATATTACCGCCCCGATACCTGATTTCCGGTGTTGAAGCATCCAATTTCATGTAAACATGCTCCACATTTAAAAACACCACCTTGTGACCCCGCATTTCACCGGCCTCGATAATTCTTTTGTTACTGTACAAGTTTGGATTGCTGGCCAAGAGCCCCAATCGGAGTCCGGTTTTCTCAGTTGTAAAAGGTTGGTATTTCCGTTCCAGTTCCTCATCGGAGATATCACCCTGTACGAAACTTTGGGATGGATCCACCAGATACCTGCCGTTAATGGCTTCGCGACCGAGGAGCATACGGTACTCCATGGTATCCCTATTGGCCAAGGTGAGTTCAATTTCATATACATTACCTGCGATGTTCACCGGGGTTTTTATTACAGGACGTTCCTCGGCAATACCTTGGGAACTTTTCACACTACGCATGTCCACCAATTTGGCCTGGCACAAGATGGATATACTTCTATTGTCTTGAACAGGGCTAACCTCAAACCGTACCCACTCTTCCAATCCTTTGCTGAAAATTTTGATCTTACTGGCTTGGATAGATGATGTTTTTGCTCCAGAATCCACTCTGGCCTTTATGGCAGGAATCCTTAAATCATCAAACTGGCACCATTCTTCGCTGCCCAATATTTTAAAATCGTTCAAAACAAAAATGTATTTAACTGATTAATCGCATTATGAACAAATCCACCACCTCGACCAAAATCAAAATAATAATGATCCACTCTAGCCTACTACTTTCCCTATGGTCCATAATATTCATGAACAGGCTGAGATTCTCCTTGATCACATTGCCCTGTTCCTTTATATTCCGGTAACGTTCCTTAAGATCAAAAATCTGCTTTAAACCTTTGTCCAATCGGTCAAGTTCAAAATCTTCCCAGGCCACTTCGTGGGAATCGAAAATATAGAGGTTTTCAGAGATTTGGTTGTTAATGTTCAATACTTTGGCAATATGCCTTTTCAACTTCTTCCCCCCTATGTCCAACTTTCCATTTTGCTCCAGATATGTGGTATGCCGTCTCGTTTCTTTCATAGCCTGTTCCGATAATCCGGCAAAATAATCCAAAGCCACTGATTGCGACAAATGCAACAATGCCAACCGAACACCTTCTACATTGGATTGCGGCAAAAACACCTTATCATGGTCCAATACCGCTTTTTCACTATCGGATACCAATTCGATATCCATGGTCTCGGTGATATCGGATTGTCTCCATTGTTCACAAAATGGTTTGATTTCCATCAGAAGTCGGGATATTTCCCCTTCGGTGTATCCAAAAAAGGAAACAACCCCATACCTAAAGATATAAAGGTAACGTGATGCATCGGAATAAAAAAGCTCGTCCCTGTCCCCATACACAAGTTCCATGTCCAAAGTATTCCTACAAGCAGGGATATCAATACTCACCGCTAGGTGCAGGGCCATTGCTTTTGATGCCATTTTGGTAAATTATTATGTAACCATTAATTATTCATCTTCGGTCCCTTCGAGCCCTTCAGTATCCAAATCCGGGGCGTCATCTTGGTTTTCAGATTCTTCATAATCCTCCATCGCCATCACCAAACGCTTGCTTACTTTGACAAGATATGCCGTATCCTCTGTTCTGACCTCGACACACTCCACTACTTCATTGCTGGCATTCCTGTAGGTGACAATGTCATCATCGTCATATCCGTCAGGGAATTTTTCCACAAGAAGATTGAGCATTTTATGGTCCAATTTTTTATAATCAACAATTACTCGTTTTAATGCTGTTGTTTGTCCTTTTCCCATGGCTACATATTTAATAGATAAGCAAAAATCAATGGAGCTACGATGGTCGCATCGGATTCCACAATGAATTTAGGTGTATTGATATCCAGTTTTCCCCAGGTGATTTTTTCATTGGGCACGGCTCCGGAATATGATCCGTAACTTGTGGTAGAATCGCTTATTTGGCAGAAATAGCTCCAAAACGGCGTGTCTTCCTGTTCCAAATCTTGATAGAGCATCGGTACTACGCAAATCGGGAAATCCCCGGCTATCCCTCCTCCAATCTGGAAAAACCCTATACCGTTCCCGGAGTTCTTCTGGTACCAATCGCCCAAAAAGGTCATGTACTCTATACCGGATTTTACCGTACTGGCCTTTAGTTCTCCTTTGATCACGTAGCTAGCGAAAATATTCCCCATGGTACTGTCTTCCCAACCCGGGACCACAATGGGCAAGTTTTTTTGGGCTGCTGCGTACATCCAAGAATCCTTGATGTCTATTTCGTAGTATTGCTCCAAAACACCTGAAAGCAATAATTTATACATAAACTCGTGCGGAAAATAGCGCTCACCTTTTTCATCGGCCTCTTTCCAAATATCGTAGATATGCTTTTGCAACCTTCTAAAAGCTTCTTCTTCTGGAATGCAGGTATCCGTAACCCGGTTCAGTCCATTCGCCAAAAGGTCCCACTCTTCCTGTGGGGTAAGGTCCCTGTAGTTGGGCACCCTTTTGTAGTGGGAATGTGCCACCAGGTTCATTATATCTTCCTCAAGATTGGCGCCCGTACAAGATACAATGTGAACTTTGTCAGCTCGGATGATCTCAGCAAAAATTTTGCCCAGCTCTGCGGTGCTCATGGCCCCTGCCATGGAAACCAACATTTTGGAACCTTTGTTCAATTGCTCCTCATAACCCTTTGCTGCATCCACAAGAGCTGCCGAATTAAAGTGCAAAAAATATTTTTGTATGAATTGTGATATTTCTCCTTTATTACCCATCGTAATCTTCTAAAGTGTTTTATTTTTTTTAAATACTTGGTGTCTCCAAAACTTTACTCCGTGAAATCGTTGTTATCAGAAAATTTATAGCTCAACATTTTATAGTAGAGCTTTGCCGCCAAAAAATCCGATGATCTATCGATATCATTGGGACACAGTTCCACAATATCAAAACCGACAACATTCTTTACTTTAAAGACCCTCCGCAAAAAATCGAGGGTTTCGTACCACAACAGCCCTCCCGGTTCAGGAGTACCCGTCGAGGGCAGAATCGAAGGATCAAAAGCATCTAAATCAAAGGTGATGTAAACATTGTCCGTCATTAAATCCAGGGCGGCATCCATCCAAAAATCATCGGTAACCATCTCATGGGCAAAAAATACCTTGTCCTTATCCATGACCAAGGTTTCGGTATGGTCCATGCTCCGAATACCTATCTGTACCAAATTGGTGGTTTCATTGGCCTCGTACAGGGCACAAGCATGATTGTACTTTGAACCTTGATACTCCTTGCGCAGATCGGCATGTGCATCAATCTGTAGCACGGTGAGATTCTCAAAACATTCATTGAAAGCCCTTATCGCCCCGATGGAAATGGAATGCTCCCCTCCTATCATGGTGACCAGTTTATTACGGTTGATGTATTCCTTAACGGTTTTGTGCACCGCTTCAACCATGGTATCGGGAGTTTCAAAATCCTCCACGGCATCTGCCAAGTAAATCCCTTGTTTATATACTTCACTATCCGTTTCTATATCATAAACCTCCATATTCTCGGAAGCTTCCAAAAAGGCTTCTGGGCCTTTGTCAGCACCCTTTCCCCAAGTACTGGTACCGTCATAGGGAACGGGCAACAACACAATTTTTGACTTTTCGGCCGAACTATATTCCTTTGGAATACCGGCGTATGTTCTTTCTGTTTTCATTTTTTATTTAGATGATCCTTTTTCAATTATTGATAGGTACCGTCAAGACATCGGCTTCAACGAGCTCTTCGGCTGATTTCTTGTTTCCATAGCCCAGTATGGATAGGAATTCCCCGGCAGTCTGCTGTTCTGCAAACACCGATGTCCTTATATTTCCTTCCTCATCTTTGTTTATGAGAATGTGTTTGGGGCTGGGAATCAGGCAATGCTGTAATCCACCGAACCCACCTATGGTTTCTTGGTAAGCTCCCGTATTGAAAAATCCAATGTACAGGGGTTTGTCCTTTTTATATTTGGGCAAGTAAATGGCGTTCATGTGCTGCTCCGAATTGTAGTAATCATCACTGTCGCAAGTCAATCCCCCCAACAAAACACGCTCATATTCCTCATTCCAACGATTAATCGAAAGCAAAATAAACTTCTTGCTAATCGCCCATGAATCGGGTATTGTGGTAATGAAAGATGAATTGATCATGTTCCATTTTTCGCGATCGTTCTGTTGTTTTTGGTAAAGGACCTCATATATGTTACCACTACTTTCCCCAACAGTAAAGCTTCCAAACTCAGTAAAAATATTGGGCACTTCTACTCCAGCCTCATCACAAGCCTGGCCTATTTGATGGATAATCTCATCTACCATATATGCATAATCATATTCAAAGGCCAAAGAGTTCTTTATCGGAAAACCTCCTCCAATATTGAGACTGTCCAAGGTTGGACATACTTTTTTTAGATTGATGTACACCTTCAGACATTTTAACAGCTCGTTCCAATAATAGGCTGTATCCCTGATGCCTGTATTGATAAAGAAATGAAGCATCTTCAATTCCACTTGATCGTTCATTTTTATGGATTGATTGAAGAACGGAACGATGTTCTTGTACCCTATGCCCAATCTGGATGTATAAAATTCAAACTTGGGTTCTTCTTCGGAGGCGATCCGGATACCAATCTGGAACTTTCCCTCAATTTCCTCTCCCAATAGATTTATCTCCTCGTAGTTATCGATTATCGGAATGCAGTTGCGGTGCCCTTCATTGATCAACCTGGCAATGTTTTGGATGTATTGGTCTCTTTTAAAGCCGTTACAGATTACATAGGTATCCTTGGAAATTTTGCCATTTCTCTTCAAATGCTCCACAATATCGATATCAAAAGCCGAAGAGGTTTCGATATGGATGTTGTTTTTAAGTGCTTCGTTGAGCACATGTTCAAAATGGGAGCTCTTGGTGCAATAGCAATAATGGTATTTACCTGCATACCCGTATTTTTCAATAGCTGATTTGAACCATCCCTTTGCTCTCTGGATGTTATCCGATATTTTGGGCAAATAGGTAAACTTTAAGGGGGTGCCATAACGTTGAGCCAAACCATAAAGGTCTATTCCATGGAATTGCAGTGTATTGTCCCTCAATTGAAATTCCTCTTGGGGAAAATCATAAGTCTGTTCGATCAAATCGATGTATTTCGTTTTCATTTAAATTTCGTAATGATGTAATACTAAAATGGATAAAATGGGTCTGAGAAATTTGGTGTTTCTCAAATACGAAATTCAAAAACGGTATAGGGTACAAAATAGGGAGTCCGTGAAAAATCACGGTTAAAATAGTGTAGTTCTTCGAAAGTCAGCCCGTGTATTCGGTGTCTTAATCTTAAGACGGCTTTTTGGGTAGACTTTCTTATCCCCAAAAGCCCGAACATGAAAAAATTCTTCAAAGCTTATAGGCAATGCGTCACGAATTATTGGACTCATTTATGGAACAAACATAATTAAAAATCCAATACCACAACTTTTTTGGTAAAAAAAAATAAACCACACAAGATGTTGTTTATTAGATAGTTATACTCGATGAATAAAATAATACATCTTCACAAACAAAAACTGGCCAGTAAAAAACATCTACTGACCAGCTATTATTTATATATTTTAAATGAATATGATTTAGCCCACCAATGGTGCCTTATCATTTATGAAAGGTTGTTTATAGTATCGTCTTCCTGTGGCCTTGTACAGCGCATTGGCCAAAGCGCCTATGGCCGGCGGCAAGGAAGGCTCTCCCAAGCCTGTCGGGTCGATTCCATTATCCACAAAGTGCACCTCAATATTCTTTGGCGCCTCGGAATGGCGCATAAGTCGATAGCGATCAAAATTGGATTGCTCCGGCCTACCATCCTCAAAGGTCATGGCACTATAGGTTGCGTGTCCGATACCATCGATCATTCCTCCCTCTATCTGGTTTCTGGCGGCCAATGGATTGATCACGATACCACAATCTACAGCGCAGGTGATTTTGTCCACCCTTGGCATGTCACTTCCTTCTTCCAGTTCCAATACTTGGGCTACATAGGAATTGTGACAGTAGTATGCTGCAACACCACGGGCCTTACCTGTTTCGGCACCCCAATTGGCCTTTTCTTTTACCAATTTTAAAACTCCTGCGTAGCGTTTGGGATCGTAATCGTTCTTTTCCGGATCACCTACAGGATTGTTGATGGCCCTATCAAAAAGTTCCAAACGGAATTCCAATGGGTCTTTACCTGCGGCCTCTGCAACTTCGTCCATAAATGCCTGTTCTGCACCTGCAATAAAGTTAGAACGAGGTGCTCTCCATGCCCCTGTGGTAACATTGGTTTGCAGGCTGTGCTTTTCCGCCAAATAGTTGTCCACAGCTCCTGCCGGGAAACGGTTTTCAAAGATCAAATCATCGTTTGTGCCCGCACCGCGGACATGCCAAGCAATCAGGTTCCCATCTTTATCAAGACCTGCTTTGTATTTTACTTTATACGATGGTCGATAGGTTCCTTGTGTCATATCATCTTCCCTGGAATACACCAATTTGACCGGAGCATTCATTTTTTGGGAAATTACTGCTGCCTCCACAGCGAAGGTTCCATACAAGCGACGGCCAAAACCACCTCCCATACGGGTCATCATAATGTCTATTTTTTCAGCTGGCATGCCCAATCTGGAAACCAAAGTTTTCTCAAGAAATTCCGGAGTCTGTACGGGACCGAGCAACTCCGCTTTTTCCGGAGTGACATGGGCAAAAAAGTTCATGGGCTCCATGGTGTTATGGGCCAAATAAGGCGCCGAATAGGTGCTTTCAACAATTTTTGCTGCCTTTTTAAAGGCTGCCTCCACATCTCCATCCTTTCTTGCCGGTACCTCTTGGGGTTTCTCCAAAAGTGCCGCCAATGCCTCATTATGGTAGGATGTGCTTTCCAACTTGGAGGCTTCTTCCCATTCCACTTCCAAGGCTTTTTTGGCTTGCATGCATTCCCATGTACTATTGCCTACAATGGCAACCAACTCTGGGATACCGCCACCATCCGACCATTGTTTTTCAACATCGTCAGGATAGGCCTCAAAATGGAAAACATCTTTGATTCCCGGCATAGATTTTACCGATTCCGCATTCATGCTCTTGAATTTCATGCCAAAAGCGGGCGGATGTACGATCATGGCCGTGAGCATACCCTCTCTGTACACATCCAACCCAAATAGAGGTTTACCTGTAACGATTTTTTTACCGTCCACATTTTTCTTATCGGTACCAATAATCGAAAAGTCCCCATTGTCCTTCAACTGCACTTCTTCTGGTACTTCAATACTGGATGCCGCAGAAGCCATTTCTCCATAGCCTGCCGAGTTTCCACTTCCTTCGTGCGTCAGTACGCCATCCTTTGTGGTAATTTCATCTGCAGAAACACCCCAAGCTTGTGCTGCGGCCTCTTTCAGCATATGTTTTGCCGTGGCTCCGGCCATTCGCAAACTTTCCCACCCTTGTCGGATGGATTGGCTACCACCGGCCAATTGTCTTGTGAAAATATCGGTGTTCAATGGTGCCTGTTCCACGATTACATCTTTCCATGCCACATCGAGCTCTTCTGCCACGATCATGGGCATGGATGTTTTTACGTTCTGACCTATCTCCGGGTTCGGTGACATAATGGTCACCATTCCGTTGTCCCCTACTTTAAGGAAACCATTTAGTTCAAACCACTCTTTGGGCAAGCTATTGACCTGCTCTGGAGTCATTTTACAAGAAGCTAACCAATTAAACCCTATAACAAGTCCTCCACTGGCCAATCCCGCATTCCGAATAAAGGAGCGACGTCCTATTTTTGTCTTTACAAGTGTCATGATGCTAGTTTTATGGGTTATGATTTAGCTGCAAGTTTTACGGCCTTTTTAATTCTGGTGTAGGTACCACAACGACAGATGTTGCCGTTCATGGCCATTTCTATTTCTTCATCCGTTGGGTTAGGATTCTTCTCCAAAAATGCTGACGCAGTCATGATTTGACCGGCTTGACAGTACCCACATTGGGGCACATCCACTTCCAACCAAGCTTTCTGCACTGGATGGTCGCCATTTTCGGACAGCCCTTCTATTGTTGTGATTTCAGAGTTCCCTACGGATGAAACCGTAAGCATACATGCACGCGTCGCCGTACCGTCCAAATGAATGGTACAAGCTCCACATTGTGCTATACCACAACCGTATTTTGTCCCGACCAAGTTTAAATGATCTCTTAAAACCCAGAGGACCGGTGTAGACGGGTCTACATCCACCTCTTGTTTTTTTCCGTTGATGTTTAGTGTAAATGTTGCCATATGTTGATTAATTCCTTTTCAAGTTATTGATTTTCATTAACAATAAGTTCGCTCACATTAAACATTTTCAAAAAATTAACATTGTTTTTAGTTTTTTCTAGATTACTTAAAATCAGTATAAATAAGTAGCCCATATCTACCCGTGGACAAGCAGATTTAATTAACGGTAAGTGTCATGAAAAGTTAAGTTGAAACATGCAGATTTGCAAGCAAGTTGTCCAGGGGATATCGGTTCATCTCAATACTTCAATCGGGCAAACACAGGCAAGTGGTCCGAAGGATATCTGGCATCTTTGGAATCGCTCAAAATGGCACTTTTGAGCACCTCCAAGTCATCGGAAACAAAAATATAGTCGATTCTTCGCTCAACCGGTTTATTGAATTCAAAACCGTTAAAAGTTCCTTTGGGACCAAAAGCATTCTTACCAGAGGCACTATGTGTGTCCACCATTTCAGCAAGTATCACCTGTACTCCTGGGCTATCGTTTTCCAAATTGAAATCGCCGGTCAAAACCACAGGGTGTTTTCCGGTATTCAACTCTTTTATCTTTTGGAGAATGAGTTTGGAACTTTCTTCCCGGGCCTTCACCCCTACATGGTCAAAATGGGTGTTGAAGACCATAAACTTGGCTCCATCCCTTTTGTTCTTGAATATACCATAGGTACAAGTCCGTGGAAGGGCGGCATCCCAACCTTTCGATGGTTTATTCGGTGTATTGGAAAGCCAGAAAGTTGATTCTTCCAGAAGCTCCAACCGTTGTTTGTTGTAAAACACGGCCGTATGCTCTCCTCTCTCATCACCATGATCACGCCCCACTCCAAAATAAGCATAGTCTTCCAATCCTTCATCCATCTCTTTTACCTGATGGATCAGCCCTTCTTGAATCCCAAATACATCAGGACTATAAAAATTTAGTTGGGCAATCAAGAAATCCTTGCGGTTGTCCCAATGGTTGGGTGCATCATCTGGATTATCGTAACGGATATTATAGGACATGACATCAATGGTTTGACCATAAGTGTTTAAAAACAATCCCAGGGCGAAAAGAAAGAAGAAAATATTTTTCATGGCATTAACAGGATAATATGTTGCAAGATAATCTTCCCGGACAATCTGGATGAACCAATTCCCATTACCAAATGTTTAAGATTACAGACTTTTAAAGTTGTTCAATGGTTCTAAAAGTAAGGTTGATTCTTGGTGTTTTTACTTTTTTAGTTGGTGGCAAACTATGCTGCCAAAAGGTTTGGGTCTTGCCTTTCATCACCAAAAGGCTACCATGATCCAGCACTATTTCTACCTTTTCCTTGGTAATTTTGTGCTTAAAAACAAATTTGCGCTCCGCACCAAAACTAAGGGAGGCTATAGCCCCATCCTGCTTTAATTCCTTTTCGTCGTCACTATGCCAGGACATCCCTTCTTCCCCTGAATGATACAGGTTGAGCAAGCATGAATTAAAAGTCTTCTTGGTTAGGTGTTCAATTAGGTTTTTCAATTCCAATAACTCCGGTGTCCAAAAGAGGGCTTTTTTTGTGCTATTGGAATAGGTATATCTAAATGGTTTTTCACCGTACCATGCTACTTTGCGCTTGGTTGTGATATGTTTTCCGAATATTTTGACCTCATCGTGCTCCCAAGGAATGGTTTCCCAAAGTTTCTGAAAATACCGATTGGCTTCTGTTGATTCCATAATAGGACCAAAGTAATTGACCGTGCCTTCCTTCGGCAACCAATTTTTATCTGGGTCTATTTGGTTTGTGAACAAATTCATTTTTCTGCATAGCCCATATCAAAAAGGATTGTATTTCTTTACTGTTAAAGCAAGAGTTTAGTTCCTGGGAATATACTAAAACCATAAGGCCGTCTAAAAGGTCAATTTTCGTCGTCCTAAACTTTAAGAACGTTTTTTTGCTTCAATTTAGACGGCCTTGATTTTATATATTAAAGAGCAACCTTTTGCTTAAGCTCGTTGAACTGGGTCAACAGCTCTTGATAACGGTCCTTTTCTTCCTGTCCGGGTTGTTTGTCAGCACCACTTAGGATATAGTACAAATACGATATCTGTGCCACCATAACAATCTGCGGATAGGCTCCTTCATCATTTTTGAGTTGTTTCAAAGCATCCTTATAAGGTTTCAAGGCAGCTTCACCAGCCTTGTTCTTTTCAAGTTCCTTGATTTTGTTCTCAACTTTGTCCTGAAGTTTCCTTGCTTCTGACAATAGATCGATTACTTTGAACTGTAGTTCTTGTTGCTCTTTCATATCTGACAGGGAAACTCCCTCTTCTTCCAGCCTAGGGTCCGCAAGGATTTCGAAAGATTTCTCAAACGATTGGTTGCCAACGGTCAGTTTTGCCGTATATTTTCCGGGTAAGACCATTGGACCATTTTGGTACCTTCTTCTTTTGTTCTTTGCCCAAGCTCCTTTTTGCAGCATGTTCCACCTAAATCGATTCAACCCTTTTTTGGTCTCCAATTTTTCATCCATATAAACAAAGGTCATGCTAAGGCTCATATCCTCCACTTCTTCCGTAGTGGATTTCAACTTGGTAGAGTCGCTCACAATAGTTGCGACCTCCTTACCTTGAGCGTCCATAATCTGAAGGCTAACGCCCTCTTTTATGTCGGATGGCAAGTAATAATCGATTATCACACTTGTGGATGGGTAATTAGGAAATCCTCCCCTCCCTCGTGGAGTTCTATACCTGTATGTGTCATCTGGGGTAAAGAGGACAGGGGTATCCCCAAGTTGGGTAATCTTCTCATCTTGAAGAACCGTCACTTGGTCCAAAATCCAAAAACCACGCCCCATGGTACTCAAGATCAAGTCTCCTCGGAACAAGGTAATATCCGTGATTGGGGTTACAGGAAGATTCTGTTGGAACTCCTTCCAGGTTCCACCATCATCAAACGAAACGAACATTCCGTATTCCGTACCGGCATACAAAAGACCTTCCCGAACGGAATCCTCTCGAAGAACCCTTGTGGTATAATCTGATGGGATTCCATTGGACCCTGTACTTATCAATTCCCAGCTTTCACCATAATCTTCTGTTTTGTAGAGATATGGCGTAGTATCGCCCAATAAATGACGATCGACTGCTATGTATGCCTTGGCGGGGTCAAACTGTGATGGTTCAATGGATTCTACCCTTCCTCCCTTGGGCAATCTTTTGGGCGTTACGTTTTTCCATGTTTTCCCACCATCTCTGGTGATCGATACCACTCCATCGTTTGATCCTGTCCAAATCAACCCTTTACTGATCTTGGATTCCCTGATGGAATATAGTGTGCTGTAATACTCTTCTCCCGTTATGTCACGGGTGATGGGCTGCCCTGAGATAACCTGTTTGTCCGACTCGTTCGCGGTGAGGTCCGGTGAAATAATCTCCCAGTTCTTGCCTCCATTACTTGTTCTGTGCAGGTATTGTGATCCCATGTACACCACTTCTGGGTCAAACGGGGAAACATGAATGGGTGCCACCCGCTGAAATCTGTATTTTAAATCCTTCGGATTATGTCCATAAATATTGGATGCGCCGATAGAGTATTCCCGACTTTGCCCTGTTTTTTTACTGTAAACACTAAAACGGCCTTTGCAATTGTTGTACACGATATAGTGATTGCCCGGCATTGGAATCGCCGGTCCTGTCTCGCAGCCACCAACATTCATCATGATACTTTCGTTGGGCGTTGTTGTGGCCTTAGGGGCCATACTTGGAATGGCAATCGTAGTGTTGTCTTGCTGGGCTCCATATACCCAGTATGGATATTGGTCATCCACCGCAACCTGATAGATTTCCGCCGTGGGCTGATTGTATTGAGTGGACCATGTTTTACCACCGTTATGGGAAACATTGGCACCACCATCATTACATTGAATCAATAGATCCGGATTATTTGGGTTGAGCCAAATATCATGGTTGTCCCCATGCGGAACACTCATTCGCGTCCAAGTTTTACCACCGTCAGTGGATTTGATCAATGGGTTGGCATTGGAATAAACAATATCGGGATTGGTAGGGTCCAATTCGATATTGGTATAATAAAATGGTCTGTTCACCAACCTTATATCGTCAGAGACATGGGTAAACGATTTTCCCTGGTCTACGGATTTATAGAGCCCCCTATCTTTTCCTGGGGCTTCAATCACGGCATACAGTATTCTTGAATCTACTTGGGACACGGCCAAATCAATTTTACCGATCAATCCTTTGGGCAGGCCGTTTTCCAACTTTTCCCAGTCCTTTCCACCATTTACGGATTTATAAATGCCGCCTTCGCTATTTTTTCCACCTGAATCTATGGTCCAAGGTGTCCTGCGTGCTTTCCATGCGGCTGCATACACAATATTCGGATTGCCTGGGAGTAGTTCCAGGTCGGCAAATCCTGTTTCATCGGAAATATACAAGACTTTTTCCCAAGTTTTTCCACCATCGATAGTTTTAAAAATGCCTCGTTCACTATTGGGTTTGAAGGCATTTCCTATGGCCGCCACCCAAACGATGTTGTTATTGGTCGGGTCTATTTCCACTGCACCGATCTGGCCTGCATTTTCCAATCCGATATGTTCCCAAGTTTTTCCGCCATCTATGGATTTGTACACCCCTTTACCTGAGATAATATTACTTCGGATGCCATCGGATCCTGTGCCCACATAAACAATATTGGGATCGTTTGCCGCCACTTCTATGGCACCAATGGACGGGGTTTTAAAATAGCCATCGGAAACATTGTGCCATGTGGTTCCGTAATCCTCTGTTTTCCACACACCGCCACCGGATGCGCCAAAATAAAAGGTTCCCGGTTGCATAGGTGTTCCGGTCACCGTTGTTACACGGCCTCCCCTAGAAGGGCCAATGGTCCGGTATTGTAGGGTTTCAAAATCCTGTGCAAAGGTCGCACAGCTCAATAAAAAAGAAAAAAGAAAGTAAAATGAACGTTGCTTTAAGCCCATGAGTCAGTTGAATAGTTTGGTTGAATCCCAAATTTACTAAATACCTAGTCAATCTGAAATGATCACTGGTAGAATTCCGATCATTTTCCGTTAAACATTAAAGACCAAACCCTTTGTTTGATAGAAAGAACAACTCACAAGCCTTTTAAAAAACCATAGCGAACAATAGTAGTGGTAAATTATAGGGTTTGTTATTTTTTTATAAAAAGTTCTCCCCAATGATGTGACCATTTACCCACCCTTTAATACTTCTGGTTATCAAACATTAAAACTTAAAAATAAATAACACTAAAAAATCACCATTGCACTAATTTTTTTGATTTGACTATGCCACCACAGGCGCAAACTGCCGATGAAATATTGGAAAACTATTTTGAGAATACCGAAGGGCTTGATGCTTGGAAAAGCATTCAAGGAATGAAAATGACCGCTAAAGTAAACCAGGGCGAAATGGAAATACCCTTGAAATTCTATAATTTGAAATACGGTCGTCAAATAACAAAAATCACATTCCAGGGCAACACGATCAAACAAGGCGTTTTTGATAGAGAAACACTTTCGTGCCACTATTTTTCGAACAGGGTCGATTTTCTAAGAAGAATGGGGTTTGAGGTCTATTATGGAGTCGCAACACGCATCGACCTATTGGATTCTGCCGGAATCGGACATGCCGATATGTTAATAAGTGCCCTAGACAACCCGGACACCAGGTTAAAACTGGTGGAGCTGGTAAAGCACAAACACCCTAATGTACAATCAATCGTTAGGATCAAGAACTACGACACCTTTAAGTTATTGAACCTCGGGATGTAATATACATATCGTGAATCCTTGGACACCCTGGTAAAGATGGCCAGCGATGTTCTGAGCCAATTAGGTTTTAGAAAAATACTTTGTTCAGGCAGACCCAGAATTTCATCAAAATGGATGTAGAACTGCTAAAACGCCAATCACAAATGCCCAAAATCGATAAGCAATATATTTTCCAATCCAGGGCATCCATGGCGCAACAGGAAAAAGTCCTGGAGGACGACCTTAAAAGAGGGATTATGGGTAACGACGGGCATTGGGATACCGAACAAATGCGGATATCCTTCAACACTAATAAAGGGCAATAACAAGGAAAAGCCCAAACTTATATCTAAAGTTTGGGCTTTTGTATTATTTCTGCAATGGAAAACTTAGAAACGAACTAATACATTGGCAGAAACGGTAATGTTTTGGTCCTGTGCATTGGTAACGGTCATAATTGCCGTAAAATTATCTTGGGATCCCAAAACATTCAACAGCGTGACTTGCCCAGAATTATTAAGTTCCAAAATAGAACTTGCCGTATTCTGTCCGTTTATCTTATAGTCACTAAAAGTCACTACATAATCGCTGGCCAAATCAGTATTGGCGATTCTAACCCCATCCAAATATACAGACGGTGTAAATGCCACATCACCTGGACTACTGCTGGATGAAACAAATACGGATATATCATTTAAGGTAAGTTCTCCCAAATCGTTTAAAGTAATGGTAACGGGAACACTATTGGTCGTACCCCTTTGATCCGTAGCTTTTAAGGTAGCAGTAATCGTTGGATTGGTTTCATAATCAAATGCTGATGCATCATTAACCTGTAAAAATCCCTGCCCTGTAACACCTAATGCCCCGGGCACAGATTCATTGGCAAGCGAATAGCTTAAGGTGCCATGTACGCCTTCTCTGTAGTCAACGATGTATTGCGAAAAAATAGCTAGAGTATTTCCATTGGGTAGGTTTTCGTTCACGGTAATATTGCCTTGCGAAGTAACATTAAAGCCCCATTGCGGCTCTTGTATATTGTTTAGGTGGACAACAATGGTAATTTCTTGTGAGTTGCCCTGATTATCCGTAATAGTAACCGTAGCTGTCTTGTCACCTGTTTCAAAATCCATTAAATAACCATGGTTCACAATTACATCTCCGTTAGTATCTATCAACAATAAATCTGGTGTAATTTGTGAAATGGAATAACTTAGTACAATGTTGGAGTCGGTCAATACAGGAGCAATATTGCCGATCACGGTACCACTATTTGGGTGTTCGTCTATGGTAAAGGTTGTATTTTCTGCCGTCCAACTGGTCTCTGCCACATCTATCAAAGAAATGGTGATCACATTTTCTTGAGTTCTCCCGTTGGCATCAGTAACCGTAAACTTGGCCGTAATAGTAGGGTTCGTCTCAAAATCAAAAAGACTGGCATCGTTTACCAGTAAAGCCTTTCCATCCATGCGCAAAGCATTGGCCGGACTTTGTTCGCTTAAAGTTACCGTGACTTCCCCATCCAACTCAGGATTATAATTTGATATGGCCACGATCAATAATTGTTCGTTGTTTTCTGGGTTTTCGTACATGCCGACCTCAATAGGCCCAATGCTCCATGTAGCCTCATGGACATCGTTTAAGGTAAGAGTAACGTTTAAATCTTTGGATTCATCCCCAACTGCCACCGTTACAACAGCAGTAAACTCGGGATTGGTCTCAAAATCCAGAATGGATTTATCGTTTAGGATCAGGTTGTTCCCTTCTATGGCAAAGGCTCCATCAACCGATTGCGATTTGATCGAGAATTCAGGTTCAACTCCTTCCGCGCCCTCAACAGTGATATAGTCGGCCAATGATGCCAACGAAAGTTCCAAAGATTCACCGTCTTCAATTTGGGTTACTTCATCCATGGTTATGGTAACGTCTTGTGCGGTAATTTCAATGGTCGCCTCAGGTATCGGGTTATCGGTATCCTCACCATCATCGGAACAAGAAACAAATAACGACCCTACTGCCAACGCATAGATAAATGTAAGATTGGTGTACTTCATTTTTAATTTGATTTAATTAAGGTTTAAAGGCACAAAACTAGAATGACCCCATGGGAGCTCAGCGTTATTTTTTTTGAATGGATGGATTTTTCTTCTGAATGATATCGTCAATTTTTGCTTAGAAGAAAAAATGGTGCTTTAAGAAAATATCGTGGAAATAAGTGCTGTTTTGAACCCTACTTTGTGGTGAAAATAAACCTACAACAAAATGAAAAGAATTTATGTGCTGCTACTTACAGGAATGGTATTCGGGATTCAATCCACCGAAGCCCAATTTATGAAAAAGCTCAAGAAAGCTGCCAAAAAGGAACTTAACAAGACTTTGGACGGAAAGGAAGAGGAAGAGTCCGAAACAGCTACACCTGCCAAACCAGTAAGCGGTATGTCAAATCAAAACACACCGGAAACAACTACTACCGATGAACCTGCTTCCCATACCGAAGAAAAGGAAGAAATGGTCAACCTTTATGAGATTACAGAACCATACGTGTTTATGCACAACAGAAATAAGGTCAAGGCCTGGCCACTTTATAAAAAGGATTATACCGATGAAAAAGGCTTATCCGGCACCTACTATCTATCCAGTGTAATGCTAGATCAAGTGGGCAGTCATTTTGCTGAATTTCCCTTGTTTGCCTATAGTGGGTTTTCCTTGGAATATGACCCTAAGGCCTACAATGGAACCATTCACTTGTCCGATGAGGCCAAGAACCATTTTGTAATCTTGGAAGAATATAAAGAGCTGGTGGATCGAGGTACCTTTATTATAGAATTTGCAAATTTTGCGGGCCCCGAAGCCATGAAAATGAAGCGTGCCTACGCTATTGAAAAAGACGTACTTATTGTTGCGCCCCCCGTTGTACCGATCAAAGGGCAAAAATATGGCAACGAATGGATTGGCAACGACCAGTACTTGTTAATAGGAAGGGACTTAGCGCATCTTCAGGATTTGCTGCAAACCCCAGAATACGTAAAAAAACGTAGTGTTGAGGTTTTTGATATGCTACAAATGCACTTGGAAGAGCAAAGTTTGGCCAATGCTCCTGCACTACCTGCCAGAGGTATGAAAAATACCAGCTTGGAAGCAGATGGTCTTCGTTTAATAAAGGAAAGAGCCGCGTACTACAAGTGGAAAGAACAGCCCATTTATGCCTATATACAATCCAATGACTGGAACATAATTACACATGCCCTAACCGGTGTGCCCCTGCGAAGGGAACTTAAGTTGATCACCGTAATGAAAACGCCCGAAGGGAACTACAAGCGAGAAGGTTTTTTTATCGGTCAAAAATACAATGGCAGTAGCTATGGCAAAAGCTATATGCTTATGAACGATCAGCGCATTTACTATGTAAAAAAGGAAGAGGCTTTAAAATACAAGAGCTAAGACCCACAATCTTAATCACAAAAAAGCGATCGCCAAGGGTCGCTTTTTTTATTACCAAAATGTTTCTTTCACTACACTTATGAACTCATCCTTTTTACTTTTGGATATAGGGATCCTTTTCTTGTTCCCCATAAGCAAAAAATCACCGTCCTCACGAATTAGTTCCTCTACATATTTTAAGTTGATCAAATAAGATCTGTGGCATTTAAAAAACAAGTTGTTGTCTGTCAATTGCCCCACAAAAAATTTAAGTGGCTTGCAAATGGTCTTATTGTTTTCCTTGTTCATATACACAGTGGTGTACATTCCATCTGCTTCAAAATAGAGAATATCGTTGTACGAAACAAAAAGGATGCCCTTGGGCACTTCCAGGGCTATTTTGTTAAGACTGATCATCTTCAAGGATGTCCGTAAGTGTTCGATCTTGGAATGTATAGCCTCACTATTGGCCAATGCTTCCGCTTTTTCAACCGCAATTTTAAGCTCATCGGTATCGATTGGTTTTAAAAGATAGTCTATGGCGTTCAGCTTAAAGGCATCAACGGCATAAGAACTGTAGGCCGTGGTGAATATTATCTGAAAATCCACAGGTTCTGTAAAGTGCTCCAATAGTTCCAATCCCGACGCTTTTGGCATCTCAATATCCAAAAACACCAGCTGCGGCCGTTCTTTCTTTATTAGTGCTACGCCCTCTTCCAAATCCTTTGCCAAATCCAATTTTTGAATCTGTGGACAATTCTCCCGAATTAAATGGGACAGGAGGTTTCTTGCCTTTTCTTCGTCATCAATTACTATTGCGTTCATCATCCATTTTTTTGTAGCGGAATGTTAATGGTCACCAAAGTGCCTTGCTGGCCCAATACTTTTAAATCCATAACTTCCAGTTGTATTTTTTTTGATCTTTTTAAATTGTACAGTTCTACCCTTTCCATGTTGGCCCTGTTCGCAAATGGTTTGTGTTCGCGACTTTTCTTTTGCTCTTCGGATGCTCTTATACCTATTCCATTGTCCTTTATGGTACAAACAAGATCGGTATGGGCATCATTTAGATCAAAGGAGATACTTAGCTTGTTTTGTTCGGTCGCCCTGCGCAATCCGTGTTTAATGGCGTTTTCCACATAGGGTTGAATAAATATCGACGGAATTTTTGTCCCGTTCACGTCTACTTCGGGCGCAACCTGTATGGAATAATCCAATTTTTCCTCAAAACGGATTTTTTCCAATTGCAAATAAAGCTTTAGTGCCTCTAGTTCCTCAGCAAGCGTTACCTCATTTTTTTGCCCATGCTCCAAATAGATCCGTATCAATCTCGAAAACTTGACCAAATACGTTCGGGCCAAGTCTTTTTCGTTATTGATGATGTATAGCTGTATGGAATTTAAGGCATTGAACATAAAATGCGGGTTCATCTGCGATCTTAGGTTTTCCAACTTTAGATTGGTCAATCGTTTATCTTTGATCAAGCTTGCCAGTTCCTTTTGTTTTTCCTCTTCCTTGGTTCGTATTTTATGTTTAAAGTATAGACCGACAGAAATAACGACCACTAAAAAACTAAGTGCTAAAAACCACCAAGTCGACCAAAACGGACGGGCTATGGATACATCTACAGAAAGTGTTTCTCCTTTTAACCTTGAGGAAACCGGTCTAATATTAAATGTAAAATTACCAGGCGGAAGACTTTCGTAGGTAACAGGTGATGTATTGGTGGTAAGCCAAGTGGTATCCAAGCCCTGCAATTGATATTCGTACAAAACAAATTCAGGACTTCTAAAAGTGTTTGAATGGAACCCGAAGCTGATTGCATTAAGATGGTGTGGCAATCTGTATGTACTCTGCACCGTTGTATCCCTATTATTTATTTTAATTTGGGTAAAGTACATGTCCGGCACCCGAACTTGCTTAAAGCTGGTGTGTACATTTTTATCGAATATGAACAAGTCTTTTTGAGAAGCGGCGAAAACCCGATCTTTGGTAATCTCTACATCCACCAAACTATTGGGCATACCATCTCTCCCTGTTATACTTTTTATGTCTCCCGTTTGGGTATCCACCACTTGAATTCCATGTTGGGTGTTGATCCATAACTTATGGCCGTCGCTCTCCAAATTCTGAATATTGGTACCCAACAAGCCATCTTTTATGTTAAAAGTCTTGATTACCTTTTTGTTCTTGATTCCGAGCAGCCCATGTTTTGGATTGGAACCCCAAACGGTACCATCCGCTGTTCGCGCCAAATTGGAAACATATATGGGTTGATCTCTATAATAAATAGAAATAGGGTTCCAAAGACCATCGTAGTGCACGAGCTCATCTATATACGCAATGTAAGTTTCCTTGGTCAATGTATCAGCAACTACGGCATAGGGCCGTTTTTGCATAATCACGGTAGAGTCGATTTCTTTACTCTTCACATTATTGTACAGAACCGATTTATTATAGGTCAAGTATATGGACTCCCGTTCGTTGAGAAACGTAAGGTCCTTGCTCACTTCGTACTTTCTATTTTGGGGAATCAAACGTTTTGTTGCCAGATCTAAGCTATAAGAGCCATCCCCGTTGGTGCTCACTATTACCCTATTGGTAAAAGGATTAAAAAAGATTTTGTTGATGACACTTTTGCCCGGCAAACGAAGTGAACCTACCACCTTCATGGTATCTGGGTCCATTAAAACAATTTCACCTTTGGTCGTGGACAGAATCAATAGATCATTGGTGTTTACCATGGATGAAATACTGCCATCCAACCATTCCAAACTCAAATTCTCCAAAGCTATGTTCGGAACAAGAAAAACTCCATTCCTTAATGTGGTCAACCAATAATTGCTATCATTGTCCTTAGCAACGCTGGTGACAAAAAACTCCTCCAAAATGTGATTTTTAAGCTGATAATCACCATTTTGGGATGTATAGATCAGTACTCCATGATCGGTCGCAAACCATATTTCATCTTCCATATAGGTAACCTGGGCGATTCGTACCTTACCAAGCTCTGTAAATCCTGAAAATTTATGTAATTGGTCCCCATGTCCGAATATTTGAATCTGTAATTGTTGGTTTTCGATGGAGCTGATGGCCAATTCTCCATGTATTATTAAAAAATATGGGTACCGAATACTTTTTTTAGATTTGGTTTTATACAATAGGACCAATTCATTATCCGTCAATTGATATACTTCGCCTGTTCGTGCAATAAAGTATAGCTCCCCCTCCACTACTTGAGAGTGAATTATTTCCAAACTATAATTAAAAATGGTTTTCCCTGTCGATTTATCAAGTATCAAAAGTCCTTGGGAAGAACTAACCACGAGATTTTTGTCCACATGGTGCAATTGGGCCAGATTTCCTTTTAATTTGCTATTGAGGTCTTTAAAAAGTGATAATTTTTTGCCTTTGGGCGCCCTTAAAATTTGCCCATGCAGGTTATTGCACCAGATGGTGCCCTGTTGATCTTCCGAAAGATTAAAAACCGATCGCCCTTTTTGGTCTGGAATGGAGTGTTCCATAAAAGTTTCTCCGTTGTAACTAAACAAACCTGTGTTTCCGGCAAGCCAAATCAGGTTGCTCCCATCTTTGATTATTGTGTAACATTCCAAACATGGAACACCGTCTTTTTCTGTTAAATGCAGTGTAACGGGTTCTTGTGCAAAGCTGCAGTTTCCTTGGACAAAAAACAGAAATAACACAATACGTTTGAGGAGATATCTCATTACCGCAAACATATTATGTTTTATGGAATATATTTTATGATTTTTGCTAAATACCCAATGTTTTTTGCTGAACAAGTTTGGTGATTATTTAAGAGCACCTATTTTCTACCTGAGGTATCCTTCAATATAAAATTTTTATCATTTACTTGAATTGAATAGCATAATTGACCTTTCTAAAAGGGTATTGGAAAAAATCTAGATCAAAAGGTATTTTAAATCATTAAACAATGTCCTAAATCAATTTCGGTTTACGCGTACAGTGATTCTCCGATTGGTTATCACGGATGTTGGTTCAATCCGGTTTACCTGCACATCCACAGATGGATTATCGGTGGTTATATTGTTATCTGTTTGATCTTGCGAATTGGTAATGGTATTGGTAAAAGTCATGGTGGCGTTATATATATTGGTAATCTGGGCCCTTGCCACTAAAGTCATGCTCACCAATTCTCCACGGCTCATGGTCCCGACATTCCAATTGGGGTAACTGAACGACCCTTTGGAAACGCTTGCTGCAACAAAATCCAATCCATCAGGCATCAAATCAGTTATTTGAAGGTTTGTGACCGGATCATATCCAAGGCTTTCCACCGTAATGTCAAAAGTGACCAGATCACCTTCATTCACAGAAACGTCCGCAGTTGATTTATCCAAAACAATATCCGGGTTACAATAATATACTTCAATAGTATTGGAGTCATAGGTACAGGGCCCTTTGGTCACCCTTAAATAATAATCCCCCGCTATGGTAGCATTGTAAGTGGCCGAAGTTGCCCCTGGAATAAGTTCTCCATCTCCATACCATTGGTAAGCATCAAATGTTTCACCACTGGCTATTTCCAAGGAGGCCCCGGGCAAACAGTAGTTACCTGTAATCTGTAGGTTCACGTCCGGTGCGGTATCAAAACCCGAATAATATCCAGCGATGCCCCGAGCACCGTTGAAGCCAAAAAATCCAACAGCGATTGGCCCTGTGGACTTAACGCTTACATCACCACTCAAATTGGGTATATAGAAGGTTTTCCAATCTGAACTTCCGGCCACGGTACTTGCAGCAGGTAGGCTAACGGGGCCTCCCGAATCGGATACCACAATATTGCTATCCGGTGTGGCAGTGGACGCAATTACCGTAATCCCTCCAGATACCGTAATTCCCGCTACATTCTTAATATCCGGGATATTGTCCATTGTATCGGTCAAAAGGCAATTTACGGGTGCCACAAAATTCAATCCCTGGGTATAAATGGCACTCGAACCTGCCATACATTGATATGCATACACATCTTTTGAGGTCCTTACGAACATATTGGCCCCCACACTATTGGATGAATAGTTGCTACTGGGGATTTCAAAATATTCCCCGTTGTTTATGGTCGCTATGGGTGTAGCCGAACCATTGACATAGATTTCTGTATTGTTTTGGGTTCCAATGATGAGAGGAAACTCGGTTGCCCCGTTGGTTCCCCCGTTACCCCTGACAAAAACATACTCCTTACCGAGTCTGTTCTCGGGTACGGGTTGATCAATTCCCGCATCCCGATTGGAATTGTTTGCTTGTCTTCCATAATTCAAGGAACCATTACTTATCACAATGTCCTTATCGGCAACGATGGATGTTCCTATCCATCCATCTTCATGGGCCTGGGTCGCGGTATTTCCAATATAGGTTTCAAAAACAAAGGATTCATTGGCATCCAATACGATTTGATAACTGTCCCCGGTTATTCCCGCTCTGTCGGAACCGACCCGGAATTCACAGTTGGGATCATAACCAAAAACATCTATGGTGGTATTGTCCTCAGTGGCCATAATACCCAAAGTGTTGGACTTGGATGTATGTGTTCCTAAGTTGGGAACTCCCCCCCATTTGAAGCTTGTTCCCATGGCCGCCCTACCCTTGGATGTCAAAGAAGCTGCCTGCGAGCCCGATCTTCCCCGATAATTCACATAAAAAAGGTTTCCCCCGGGAGCTTCAAAACGAAGTCCACTATTGGTCAGGACCACTCCCGTATGGGCATCGTCCACCAAGGTGATATTGTTGTTTCCGTTCGGTAGATTGTACAGACCGGAACTTCCGTTGGAAATGGTAAACGAAGTAATGGGTGTTGTACTTGTACCTCGGTACACATTTACCGTAAACGGGGTTGTTTCCGGGGTTGACAGGTAAACGGATTGTTGCTGGATGGCACCATTGTTCTGCCCTTGCCGCAAAGGAGGCAAATAATGTAAATCACTCAACTGGGCGTAAGTAATTTGCCCAAACAAAAAACATAGAATTGCAATACATATCCTAACCATCATACCTTTTTTCTCTCCACTAAATAATAAACCTTCCTTCATCATAAAAGTTCCAATTCATGTTGTTCATTCATTTGAACTAAAACACTTTCATCTCCTGATCAATTCCAACGTTAACGGTACAGGGTGAAATGGCCAACAAATTCCCGCTCATCTTCTGCTCCGTTCAATCTGATGATGTACCAATAGTCCCCGGTCGGCAATCCTTTCAGTTGATATTCCCCGTTCCATGCATCTTGGTTACCATTGAACTGGAAAAGATTCCTTCCATATCTATCAAATATTTTGATAAAGATATTCGGGTACTGCTCAATGTTCTTAGGTGCCCATGTATCATTTTGGCCATCACCGTCAGGGGTGAAGAAATTGGGGATTTCCACATCAATAAATTCCACAAATATCTCTTGTGATACGCTACATCCGTTTCCGTCCGTCACCGTAATGGTATAGGTATCCGTGGCCGTGATGTAAAATTCTGAATCCGTAGTTTCCGAAGCCCCGTTTATACTAAAGGTGTAGTTGCCATCACCTCCTTCGGCAAATGCTTTTATACGGTTGATGTCCTGGTCGCTCAACTCTAGGGTCAATGGTTCAAAAATGGTGACTTCAAATTCGAAGGTGTTGATACATCCATTACTGTGCAATGCCGTAATATAGTGATGACCGCCTGTCAAATTTTCGAAGTAAGGATCCAATTGCATCTGGTTGGGATCATCGGTATCCAATCCAAAAATCACATCACTGTATATATCCGGATCTTCCAGTACGATCCGAACTGCATTCGACGATGCTCCCATGACATCACATTCGTACAACACTTCTGCTTCACCATTGAGGTTTGCCCCAGCTTGTATTTCAAATACCTCGGCCATTTCGCATCCATTGGCATCGCGGATAAACACAACGTGTGTACCACTGCTCAGACCTTCATATGTAAATTGATCCTGTACAAAATCTGAATCATTGTTGGTATCCAAACTTGTATAGTATGGTGCGGTACCTCCCGTAATCTGTAACGCAACAGTACCATCACTGCTCTCAAAACATATTTCATCGGTTACCGTCGATGTTGCCACAAGTTCCTCTGGCTCTGTCAAAGTGAATTCGATCAATTCAAAACAACCATTGCTGTCCTGTACGATTACCCTATAATCACCTGGAGACAATTCATCAAAACTATTCTCGTCCACAAATTGGTTGAGGTTTGGTGAAATAGCGAACTGATAATCACCGGCCCCACCTTGTACATCCAAAACAATACTACCATCGTTGGCACCATTACAGCTAATATCGTTAATGGTAGGGGTTACCACCAAAGGTGTAGGTTCTTCTACAATGATCTCTTCCGAGATGACGATACAATCTTCACTTTGGACCCGTACATAATAGTTTCCTGCAGGTAAGTCATAGAACCTTCCATTGGATTGGTTTGGCCTGATTTCGTTGGTCAATGCCAAATCAGCAAATAGGGCGTACTGGTAATTGCCAAGTCCTCCATCGGCAAATGCTTCAACAAAAGCGGTGCTTTCTCCATTGCAATTTACCACCGCAGCAGTGGTATCCAATGTAACGGTCAATTGCTCGATAGGTGCAATGGTTACTTCATTGGAAACCGTGGATACACAGTTAAAGCTATCCCTAATGTAATATCTATAGCTTCCTGGCGTGATATTTTGCAATAGATGTGTATCTGTAGCTAAAGTCTCGTTCATCGGGGTGAAATTCACACCATCGGCACTCCAAGTATAAGGTGCAGTACCTCCAGATGCCACCAATAACAATTCGGCATCCGATTGGCAACTTAATGCTTGGTGCGTCACCAACATGGCATCCACATCGGTGGGCTGTACTATTTCCACAATACTGGATTCAAAATCACAATCCATGTCATCGGTAACAGAAATACTGTAGAACCCAGCCCCCAAATTATCAAAAGTTGGAGATGTTGAGGTTGTCGACGAACTTAACAATGTTGTTCCCAAAGCATCGGAATATGTATTCAACACATAGCGATAGTTCGAGGTCACGTTTCTAGCATCCAAACTAATGGTCACGGAAGCATCGGTATCCCCCTCGCAAACCAAACTAGTGTTGGTAATGGTCCCGTTGATCGGATCGGGGAGCAACAGTTCAAATGCGTTGTTGAAAATTTGGGTACATCCCAATGCATCGGTCACACTCACATTGTACTGTCCTGCAACCAAGGATTGGAACAGATGGCTGTTTACTCCGGTTATACTTGTGGTTGTTCCACTACCCACATGGGTCAAATCAATGGAGTATGGTCCTTCTCCTCCCGTAGGGGAAATCAAAGCACTTCCTTGATCATTGGTGCAACCAACATCCGTTAAGTCTATCGAATTCAACGTTATAGGCGCTGAAGGCGTAGCAATACTGAACGATCGTACCTGACTACACTCTGGGAATGCATCTTGCACCACTTCCACTACATAATCCCCTGCTGGAACAAATATAGCTGCGGTTGGACCAAGGTTGGCAGATGATCCATCCAATATGAAAGGTCCGTCATCGGAACGATCGGCCGGAGTTCCATTGGAATCATAAATATACCAATGGAAGCCTGCTCCATAGGTAGCATCCACCAAGGTAAGTTGAATACTCCCATCGTCTCCATAACACACTGCATCGCTCAACTTGTCCACAATTACATCGAACGTATTGGGCTCTTCCACCAAATGGTTGATGGTAATCTCACAACCTGTGGCAACATTCAATACGCCAAAGGTGTGGTTGCCGGCTGGAAGATCCATAAATTGATTAGATGCTTGGTATACCGTCGATGGCAACAATCTAAATTGATAGTTGGCCGGATCGGTGGCGTAACTTGTCAGGCTACTTGTAACATTTATGGTTATATCCTCGCCTAAATTGACACAGCTGATCGGATCATCAACGTGAATTGTGGGCTTGTTCATTTCATCAAACTCTGGAATATTGACCAGGATTTCTCCAGAACAACCGTTATCATCCACTACTCTTACAATAATATCCCCACCTGCATAATCCGTATGGATGTAATTTGGGCTTGCTCCTGTTTGAAGCATAGTTGAAGTTGCGTCATCAATAAATTCATAGCGCACGTATGTGCCACTTCCGCCCGTAATGCTAGCATCGTTGATAGTGATTGTGGCATTGTCAGCAGCATTACCTGCAGCACAACCAAATGGATCAACGGCTGGTATATCAAACGCAATAGGACTAGGTTCGTCTACCACAATGTTCGAAACAACTGTATCACATCCATTTTGACCTACCGCGGTCACCACATAAGTATCTCCTGGCAAATTGTTGAAACTATTGGTTGATGGGTCGAAGACCGCTACATTAGGACTCAATGTATAGGTCAACGGATTGATGCCATTATTGGTTTCAGTGATGGCAATGGTACCGTCCGATGCCCCTGCACAAGATACCGCGGTAGGGGTAGCCGTAAAACTTGGCTTGATAGCGGCTGGAACCTCAACTGTGAATGTTCTGGAACATTCTGGGCCTTCCACTCCAGTATCGTAAATTTTCACGGTATAGGTATCGGCAACCGTCACCAATTCGGTAACTGTGCTACCGCCCATTGCTTGTCTTAATCCTGAGGAACCTAACGAAGTAGGGAAAATTTCATATTCATAACTAGAGGAACCATTGGTGACATTTATTAAAATTTCAGCTTCGTTACCGGCTCCACAACCTAAAGTCTTTGCCAAGCTTACGTTTGCCTGCAAAGTTGGATATACTGTAACGGTATCTGTAGCGGTACAGCCGTTGCTATCCAAAATACTTACTGGATACGTTCCTGGGGCCACATTGGTAAAAGTTCCTCCATTGTTCGCATAATTAGCACCTCCATCCAAAGAGTAATAGATTGGTATGGCACCACTGGCCGTAATAGTTACATCGGCCTGGGCAGCACAATTATCCACAACAATACTATCTATGGTTGGATCAGGGGCAAGCTGTAGATCTACGTGGCCCAAGGGTTGTGAACATCCATATTGATCTGTAACAGATACATCGTAAGTACCTGCTGGTGAATTGGCCGGGATTTCGATAGGGTTGTCCGACGTGCCAGAGATTATAGCAACCCCTGATGGGTCGGTAACATCATAATAATAGATGCCCCCACCTCCCGAAATATCCGGGATTTGGATAAGACCTGGGTTACTGCACGTAATATCTTGCAATACCGTAGGGGTTCCTGACAAGGCGTCCAGCTCCTCCAACGCTTCATTTTCCGAACCGCTGATACAACTTGATATGGCACCATCCATTTTGGTTACCTCTAGAAAATATTCCCCAGCACCCAAAAAGTCAAATTGAAGTGTTTGAGGTGATGAAAAGGGTACATTACCACCACTATTACTGACCATAACAGGAGTTCCGGAAGATATGTCATAAAACGTCCATTGCATTTCGGAACCGGACGATGGGATGTTTTCCACTATGGTGTATTCGATACTTCCATTGCTCATTCCATCACAAGACGGAATAATATTGGAAGTGATTTCCAAAGGTTTTGTGATTATATCGTTTACATTGATATTACTTTGTCTTACGCATCCATTGGAATCCTTTACATAGAACACATAGGTTCTTCCTGGAACGAGGCCTGTCCAAGTATAATTACCATGACCAGGTGTAACACTGACTGGAGTACCTGATGAATCATTTATATCACCACCTACAATCCATGTTGCCGTAGCGGGATCGAAACTGGATGGGTCATCCGTATACGCGTAGTTGTATGAAGGCACCCCTTCAGAACCTTGAACCTTAACCTGTAGTTCATTACAATCCACCACAACGGCATGGATGGTAATATCCAAACTATCCAAAGGGTATGGAATGATGAACTCGGGGAAATCGGTCTGGCAAATAGTATTGCCCAACCCATCCACAGTTCGCATTGATGGATATACAGAATCTCCCGAATTATACCCTCTAAATTGTTCAGAAGCTTGCCATGTCGTACCAGCATCATCACTAAATTCAATGGTACCCAACGTTGTAGGGTGGCCAACAAAATCAAATCCGAAGTCCATGGGACCGCCTGAACAATCCGATGGATATCTTCCAACAATATCAGCTGTCAACTCTTCCGGATTATTTATGGTAACCGGTGTTTCTGACAAAGGACAACCATATACATCGGTTATGTTGATGGTATAATCCCCTGGTGATAGATTATAGAATGTATGTGTATTGGACAGTACGTTGTTAAGGGTTTGGTCAGATGCTCCCCCATTATCCAAATCAACTATCTCTATGGTGAAAGGTCCGTCCCCTGATGTAATGTTCACCGCAATGGTGCCCAGTCCATCATGGCACTCGGGGTCTGTTGGGGTTGCCGTGTAGGCTAAAACCGGAGCACTTGCCACGGTAACCGTTTCTTTATATTCGCAATACGGAGTGGTCCCGCTGTTGTCCCTCACAAAGACATCAAAAGTACCTTCGTTTCCAGAGGTGATTGTTTCCGTATTCAGGCCTCCAAAATCAGTATTTGAAGGAGGCGTACCTGTTGGCATAAAGGCATACACATAATTTCCATCTCCACCTGTTGGGGTTACGGTGATGCTTCCGTCTGCACAACTTGTTACATCCAATGCATCTACTTGAGCCGTTATTGTAGGCAAAATGACCACTGTTTTCATGACAGGACCACAGTTGTAGGCATCGGATACTTCAATATCATAAATACCTTCGGACAAACCGGTAAAAGTGTATTCGGTTTCGGTGGATGGTGTGGGTGTAATCCAGGCACCTCCATTGATTCTAAAGGTGTAACCTCCATTTCCACCAGTAACAGTTGCCGTAATGGTGGCATTGTTCATGCCATCATAACATGCAGTGGCTGAAGTAGTGAAAGTAATGGTCTCCGGAGCTGATACCGTAACGGGTGATGCAGAGAGCACATCACATCCATTGGCATCCCTTACCCTTACAAGATAATCGCCATCTGGTATATCTAAGAAAATAGGATTCGATTGGTAAGCAACCTCAATATTACCCGAGGTATCCTCCAATTGATAGGTATAACCTGGTGTTCCCCCGGTAGCAGAAGCTTCTAATGTTGCTCCTGTATTGAAACAGGTATATTCGGCCGTTAAGTTCAGTGAAGGCACAATGGGGTCAGGTTCCGTCAAAGTAGCCGCAAAATTAACCGAACAGGTGGTTTCATCCGCTTTTCTGACCATAACAGTATAACTTCCATCGGCCAAATTGGATGCCGTTGTCACAGGAGATGTCATGGAAGCAATCCAGTTGGCACCTCCATCCAAAGAGTATTCGAATCCTGCCGCAGCATCAAAGTTGTTCACTTCAAAACTGATGGAACCATCGGCTGCACCATTACAACTTGGTTCAGAAACTGTGAGCAACTGCGCTTCAAAAGCTTTATCTGGTTCAACAACCACAATAATATCCTGGGTTTTTTCACAAATTTCAGGCGATTGTACCGCTTGGATATCGTCCAAAATCAGGTCGTTTCCATAATCACTGTTCAAATTGGACCTTAACACAATGCCAACCGTGGTGTTTGCTCCAGGGTTAAAGGTAACTTCTCTAAAATGCCAATCGTCCTCATTTGTATTTTTTGGGATTTCATTGGTAGGGATACTGCTGATCACATTTCCAGAGCCATCCACCAATTCTACCAATACTTCCGGATTGTTTCCATTACCGGAGGTAATCATAAGGTTGTAAGCCCAAAATGAGAAGGTAATATCTTGATTGGGAAGCACCTCTA
This sequence comes from Allomuricauda sp., assembly GCF_002699205.1. Lineage (GTDB taxonomy): Bacteria > Bacteroidota > Bacteroidia > Flavobacteriales > Flavobacteriaceae > Flagellimonas. The sequence continues at coordinate 43,961 of NZ_PABT01000034.1, read as the reverse complement.
TTCCATCTCTTTCCCACAATACTCCATGATCCCCGGCCAACGTACTTACATCAATGGCCAAAAAGCGACCATCTGTTATGCCGGAGTGATCGTTTGGACTTCTCCACGAAGGAACCGGATTGGTCACAAAATTGGTCACTGTATATTCACCATTGACCAAAATGCCTGCCGGTCCTAGGTTACAATCGGTTTCGGTACCATCTTGTGGTTCATAGCAATATCCAGGTCCAATTTCGGCTATCTGTGTTGTAGGGCCCGCTCCAAAATTCTCAAAGAACAGGGTGCTCTGACTTGGAGCTATACTGCTGGAATACCCCACGGTAATCGTGTACGTTCCGTCTGCTACATCGGTGAATACGTTATTATCGGATGGTGTATTGAGTGAACCCTCCAAACTATAAGTATACTCAAAGTCCGTAGGGTTGGACGTATCCACTGTAACAGTGGCCAAACCATCACAAGCGTATTCTACCGTTGTGGTCAAATCCGGATCGGCAACCACGGTGGGTACCGTTAGTTCCATATCAAAGGTACAGCCTAAGTCGTCCCTTACAACCAAGTTGTAATCTCCTGGCAATAGATAACTCTCATTGGAAGCGATAAAATTACTGCCTCCATCAAAACTGTATTTGTATGGGGCTTGCCCTCCACTGGCATTCAATATCTTCACCAACGCACCATTGGGGTCACATGAGGCATCCTGAACTATGGCAGGGGAAGCCGTCAACCTAAAGGGTTGGTCTATTTCGTAATCAAAAGTCTCAATACAACCTGTACCCCCGCTACCACTGGAATCCATTACGGTGATCGTGTACAATCCAGCAGAAAGGTTTCCAAAATTATTATTGGTCTGATAAGTGGCCCCTCCATCCAAACTATATTGGTAAGGTGCTGTCCCCCCTGTTACGGATACACTCAAAGTTGCCGTAGATGAGTCAGCGCATACAATCCCGGAATGGGTTGCTGATACGGTCAAACCTCCAAGTTCTTCCATTGTTACAGTATTGGAGATTGCATAACAACCATTGTCATCAAAAACAATAAACTGATAATCACCGTCCTCATTGGGGAAATAGGTGGTCGGTGTGCCTCTATATCCGAATAAGAAGTTGGTATTCGACTGCATTTCGGACACGGGTACATCTGAAGGGTCAGCATATAAATCCACTCCATCTTTGCTCCATATGGCCATTCGATAATCCGGATTTGGAGTTCCACCTGATGGGGTCAAGGTTATAACACCTGCCGTACAGGTAATGTTCTCCGTGGTCAGTGCCGTAAGGGTCAACTCAGGAATTTCATCGACCGTAACTTGTTGGGTATCGGTACAGCCGTCATCAGTAGTGGTAATCACAAGATAATCACCCGGGTTTACACCTGTAAAGGTGTGTGTGTTATCCGTAGTGGCAGAAAGGCTTTCAACAGATGTTCCAAGACCACCATTGGAGCCATCGTCCAATCTGAGCTCGTAGTTGTAATTTGGCAATACGTTCAACGCTTGAACACTTACGGTTCCCAACTGGTTACAATCGGCAGGGGTGGTTTCTATATTAACTTGAAAATCCCTTTCCAAGATTCCAATATCTTCTGTCTCAAAAACACAACCACCCTCGATTGGATCTCCAGTAATAGGATCCAACTGGGTTATTTGAACCTTATATGTTCCGCTTGTTGCAATATCAAAACTAGAACCATTATTCGCTGAAAAGGGAACTACTATGTTTCCGTTGGATATGTCTACCAATTGAAACCCATACCCGGAACTTATTCCGGTAATGCTAATATTCCCTGGAGTACTACACAAAATATCGGTAGATGTGTAGCCAAAATCCAAAGTGTTTTTGAACACATTGAAATAGAAACGACTAAAACAACCATTTTTATAATTGATGACCACACGGTATTTTCCGCTCTCTGTTACTGTAAAATTATCTTGGACCACTACGTCGTTCCAAGTACACGTATTACTCTTATTGGCGCAATCATCGCCAGCCTCAGAACAACTATCTTCGTCCAGTTTTTGCCAAACAATGTCCAAGGCGTCGGTTATGCCCAGTTGAATTGTTGCCTCATCACCTTCACCACATAGAAAAATTTTGGGTAAAAGGTCTCCGTCAACAGAGCATTCCACTATTTCACCCTGTAGGTCGTTATCCGGATTGCTATCGGAATTTACTTGGTTAAAGTAACTTATTATAGGATTGGTCTGTGTTTCACCAAAACGTTCCACGGTAATGAGCTCAACCAAATCAGGACAGCTTCCTCCTCCGGATTTCTCCACAATGTAGTTTCCTATGTTAGTTACCAATAAGGTGCTAGGGTCGGCATCGCCATCATCCAATATGGTATCGCCACTATCAATTTGTCCATTTCCATTATTATCCAAGGCCCAGGTATAGCTACTAAATCCAGAACCTGCGGTCAACAGGGCATCATCGCCACACAACTGAACGGTTCTGGCTTGTCCACAATTGGCCAAATCGTCCAAAATATTGTTGCTGGCCACTTCTGGAGTGGTATCACAAGGGAAATTTGAAGAACCTGGTTCATCCGTATACGTAGTTGGATTTGCTACCCCTTGAAAAGAGACGTATGCAATATTTTCCAATTCTGATGAACATGCGTCCACAAAATCGGTGCAATTACCGGAAACGGTCACTGTTATCTTGATACTGTACTGAGGATCTCCAACTTCCACAAGTCCATCGGGAACTTGAAATTCCAGCGTATTGGTATTGATGTCGTAGCTATGGGTAGTTCCTGTGGCGTTGGATACATCTACGTTGTCCAAAGTGACATTGTTCGGTAGTATATCGGTAATGGTGAAGTTGGTAGCATCATCATCCCCTGTATTTTGAAAACGAAGTACATATTGGAACGTTTGTCCCAAGTTGACCCCTTGGCCATTGATATCCACTGCGCCCAAATCTTCGGAAGTATTGCCAAGTAATATTTCAGGTGCGTATACCTGGGTATAAGAGGCAGCATTTACAGTTCCATCCGTAGGATCAACCGCGGGAATCCCAGAGCCATATTCGCCTCCATCGCCTCCATCGGCATTTTCATCTTTATAATATTCAACCGCATCGGTACAACCGTCCCCGTCACTATCCAAATCCAAGGAGTCTGGAATGCCATCGGAATCGGTATCACAACCGGCAGTCAAAAGTACCCCACGCATATTTGTAGGTCCAACAACATTTTGTCCTATGGAAATGATATTGTTACCAGAGGGGTCCCAACTCACCGTATTTGCGGGAGTGGTCAAGGTCATGGGTTCCAATGGCCCATTTGTAGACCTGGCACCAAACAGTTGAAAATTACCTGCCTGATCAACAACTACCCGTAGCAGCGGACTACCATGTGTTCCGGTGACTGTCCAGATATCAGGATTACTTCCTTCCCCATAGGTGGTTCCATCATCCCATCGAGCAAAATTTCCGCCAGCATCCAATTGAAACTGTATTTCACCAGCAACATCGACTCCATTAATATTAAAGTTGAACGAATTGTCCAAGCTAAAAATATCAAATACCAAATAGTTGTCAACGGTGATCAAACTACCACTATGGGAATGACCATCAGAAATATTGAACAATAAGGTGTCACATTCATCTTCATCATAGATACCATCATTGTCATCATCCAAATCGGTGATATCGTTTACGCCATCATTATCAGAATCATTGTGGACCACGATTCTTGCAGATGGAATGTCTTCGGTTATATTGGCATCTGTTTGATCCTGTGTGTTTACAGCCGTGTTGATCAAGCTCAACAATGGCACGGTATCAATTTCATCTGCTTGTACCTCTAGTTCCAAGAAAGCGGATTCACCACCATTCAAGGTGCCTATGTTCCACGTATTACCACTCCAACTTCCTGTAATGGTAAAGGCAGACACCAAAGTGAGTCCTGCTGGAATATTGTCCGTTATTTGTAGATTGGTGACGGGTCCATCCCCAAAATTTCTTACTTTGATGGTAAAGGTTGCTGTTTCACCTTCCATAATTTCAGTCTTATCGACTGTTTTTTCCAATGCTATATCCGGATCGCAATAGAGCGCCGTTAGGGGTTGGGAATCGTAAGTACATGGCCCTTTGGTTCCTCTTACAAAATAGTCTCCTGCTCTTGTAGCCGCATAGCTCGGGCCATTGGCCCCAGGTATGGGGACGCCATCTTCGTACCATTGATAGGCATCAAAATTTCCTGTTGCCTCATAAATCTCTGAACCTACAAAACATCCACTACCTCCCCTGACTTCGAGGGTTACTTCGGGTACTGTATCAAATCCAGAAAAATATCCGGCCACTCCCCTATTTCCATTATACCCAAAAAATCCAACTGCTATGGGCCCAGTGGATTGGACACTTACGTCTCCGCTAAGATTAGGGATAAAAAATGTCTTCCAATCTGAAGATCCTGGAACAGGATTGGATGCAGGCAGTGTAACTGGTCCACTACCATCTGTTACCGAAATATTGGCGTCTGGTGTATTTACAGCTGCAATAATGGTAACACCTCCGGTTACATTGGTACCCGCAATATTTCTGATATCAGGAATATTGTCCATAACATCGGGCAGCAAACAGTTTACGGGTGCCACAAAATTCAACCCTTGGGTATATGCCTTGCTATCCCCACCTATACATTGGTAAGCATATGCATCCTTGGATGTCTGGACAAACATATTCGCCCCTGCTGAATTGGACGAGTAATAGCTACTGGGGATTTCATAGAATTCTCCATTGTCCAATGTGGCAATTGGCGTTGAAGACCCATTGACAAAAACCTGTGTGTTATCTGCTGTGGCAATGATCAATGGAAACTCTGTCCAACCATTGGAAGCTCCATTTCCACGTATGAACACATAATCTTTTCCCAATTTATTTTCCGGTACCGGTTGATCAATACCCGCGTCACGGTTACTATCATTTTCTTGACGGCCATAGTTCAAGGAACCATTACTGATCACAATATTCTTATCGGAAACTATGGAAGCACCTATCCAGCCATCCCGATGTGCCTCTGGTGCAGTATTGCCAACATAATTTTCAAAAACAAAGGATTCGTTGGCGTCCAATGTTATCGTATATGTATCATCAGTGATACCAAAAGGGTCACTCCCCAATCTAAAGCTACAATCTGGATCATAGCCATAAACTGTTACCGTGGTATTGTCCTCGGTCGCCATAATGCCCAATGTGTTCGATTTTGAAACATGGGCTCCCAAGTTTGGTACACCGCCCCATTTAAATTTGGTGCCCATCGCCACCCTTCCCTTAGAGGTAAGGGAAGCTGCCTGAGCAGTGGAATATCCACGATAGTTCACATAAAATTTATTCCCACTGGGAGATTCAAACCTTAAACCAGAATTGGTCAAAACAATACCTGTATTTGCATTGTTCACCAAAGTGATATTGTTGTCCCCATTGGGCAAAGTATAAACTGCCGGACTTGTATTTGAAATATTGAATGTTGCAATGGGAGTCGTACTTGTTCCCCTATAGGCATTTACAACAAATGTTGTGGGTTCCGGAGTTGAAAGATATACCGCTTGCTGCTTAATAGCCTCGTTATTCTTACCTTGCTTTAAAGGTGGGAGATAATGAAGATCACTTAACTGGGCTTGTACTTGGTTAAATGCAAAAAGCATTAATAAAATGCAAATACTTTTTAAAATACGATCCACGTATGAATGGTAAAAATTGGCCATGTTGAGGTTGGTCTTAATTATTACTTCATACAAAAAAAGGTGAGCGTGACCAATTACACATATTTTTGTTGTGACCCTAGAAAAACCAGTTGTCAACCAAGTTACTCTTGTAGTTCGGTTCCCGCCAACAACGGGGTAATCAATGCTATCCCTGCATAAGTAGAGAAAAGTGATCTTGTTTCAAGTTTTGGTAAATACCTTGGTTTCATCAATACAAAACTGCCCAAAATTAAACATGGAAAACACAGCTTAAACCAGATACGCAAAACCGAGGCACGAGCCTCGGTTTTTATATTCTTTTATTATATGGTATCCCCATAGCATTGTTGCCGTCAAAAAACACATTGTCGTTGAACCAACGTATGTGCCATTTATTTTACTTTTTATAACAACACTAAGGAAAGACATCTATTCTGGACAAAAGCAATGAAACCAACTTAAACAAACAATATGGGACATGGATTGATACCAGGTTCCATCGATATCTGATTCAGCACCATTAATTTTATAAGTAAAAACTTCCCAACAAAGTATTTTACCTTTGGGCCAATGCTTTTTGCTTCTCTTTTTTAAATTGCGAGGGAGTCATCCCTACATGTTTCTTAAAAGCTTTATAGAATGTAACCTTATTGTTAAACCCCATTTCTAGGGACAATGCTTCAATTTTATACATGTTGTTCTTAGGATGTGCAAGTATAGATTTTGCATGGTTTATCCTTTTTTCATTCACATACTGATTAAAAGTCATTTTAACATTAGTGGAAAGCATTTGTGAAATATGATGGGAAGGAATATTTAGACGTTTGCTTACCTCTGAAATGGTGAGATTATTTTTAAGGAACAGTTTGTCTTGCTCTAAAAGTTGGTCCATCCTGTTCTCTATCCTTTTCAAATCAATGTCCTTGAGCCCAGAAGTTTTGTATTTACCACCAATCCTTTTAAAAAAATCCGGATTATAGATAAGTACGTAGGCCAAAAACAGAATCAGAAAACTCGCCGTTAAATAATAAAAGATAAAATCCCTCCATGTATCGGCAAATAAGGTATAGAATGAAACAATCAATGTTGCCAACGTATAGATTATAGAAATTATGGTAAGGTAAAATCGTTTAGCTCTATCCACAACCTTAAAATTCGAATACATCAAATATGCCAATATTATAGCGTATACCAATTGGTGCAGGGCACGCGCATAGTTTATGGGCATTATCCTATCCAAAAAATGACGGTGCAAAAAAGATTCCAATTCTAGACCGGAAAGCATAAAAAAATCAAAACTGTACACCAAAACAAGTACAAAAGGAAGAAGGTGTAAAAATTCTATTTTTTTAGGCTTATACTTCTCTCCAAAGAGGACACATTTGAAGTGGATATAAAGAATGGGGCCATAAATAAACCCGGGAAGAAAATACAACCACGCAGTGTAGCCCGGGTACACATATCTAACTGCGCTGGTTCCATACAAAAAAACCAACATTTCCAAGCCGAACACCAAAATGAAAATCGACATGGACCAATTTTTTAACGTCTTCCGCTTAAAAAATATCCCTCCGGCTATGAAAATAGCCAGTAAGGCCTGCAAAAAAACGATGTACCTGGCATAAGACACTTGTTTACATTTTTATTTGTTCCTTATACAAGATAAGTTTTATCTGCAATTTATTGAACCATTCCGGCTTACTTCCATCCGGATAGCTTTCATCAAACATAGTAAGTTCCAATTTATCCTTGGGGCCGGCCACTATCTTGAAAAATTGACTTCCACCTTCAAACCCAGGTACTTTGGCTATATCCGCCTTTGTATGCAAAACCCCATTTGCAATGGAATATGTGCCACTATTAAACTTGATACTTTGAAATCCAGAAATGATTTCTTCTTCAGTTGGCTTCGCCAGGTCATGAAAGGGCTTTCTGGGTGATAAATTGGGATTGTACATGCTACTATAATGATCTTTTGTAAAAAGAAACCTTCCATATTTAACTTCTTTTTGAACATAGACAGTATCCGTGTATTGATAGTGGATCTCATCCACCCTCCAACTCCCTTGGAGCTGTTCTTTTCCTTTTGCCTCAAGTCTTTTGACCAAATCATTAAATCCATAGGCTTGGGCCAGCCCCAATGCGTCATATTTGTCGCCCAAAACACTTTTAAAGATGTCGCCTCCTTGGTCCACCATCATATTCACAAAATCTATATTGCCATAAAACATGGCCCAATGCATGGGCTCACATCCATTGATTACATCATCGGCGTTAACGTTGGCTCCATGATCGATCAAATATTTTCCAATAATTGTGGATCCGTTTACTGCGGCACCCATCAAAGGGGTCAGCCTATACTTCTTTCCCGCCAAGTTCACATCGGCCCCATGTTCCACCAAGGTCTTTACAATATTTAGATGTCCAAACCTTGCCGCAAAGGCCAATGGTGTTTGTCCAACCCTGTTCATGGCATTCGGATCAGCTCCGAATTCCAATAAAAGATCTACCATCTTTTGATCTCCTTTTTGGGCCGCAAGTTGCAACAATGGTGTTCCAAGGGGGTCACGTCCATTGGCAACGCTGGGGAATTGTGTCAACAAAGATCGGGCCTTATGATGATCCCCATTTTCCAAAGCTTGAAACAATTTTTTGGCATCGGTTTTCCATTTGCCAAAATGTCCTATGTCATAAAAAACCCTATAAACGGGAAGATCATGCCATAAACGCAGGGCTACATCCGCCGTATTGCCGTGTTTACTCTCTAAAGAGGGATCTGCCCCCTTCTTTAATAAAAACTCGATTCCTGGAATATTCCCGTAATACGTTGCCCAATTGATTGCTGGATCCCCATTGGTGTCTATTTGGTTTACATCGGCCCCATGTTCTATCAACAATTCCATTATCCGGATCGAATCGGTCGAACAAGCATACATCAAAGGAGTCCCTTTTAATCCTATTGGTTCAGGTAAATTTGGGTCAGCACCCCATTCAAGCAATTTTTTTACGGTCTCCTCTTTGTTCGCTTTGACGGCTTTAAGGAGAAGGGTCTGTCCATCTTGGTCGTACTCATTTACATTGATCCGTTCCGATAGGACATTTAAAAAATCATTGGCATTAAGTTCCATTGCTTTTGTAAACCATACATGCTGTTCATGTATAGGCAATCTTTCCACATTCAATTCTTTTACCTTTCCGTTTTTTATTATATCCAAGGTATCCCATTGTGCCATTCCTTTAAACAGAGGTAAAAAAAGAATGATCAAAATTATTTTCCGTGTCATCATAAAGTTTGTTTATCCAAAGCTTAAATGTAGTGGGCGTTTTTTTGTAGCCTTAAAGCATTAAAGAGTAAACTTTAATTAATGTTGACCAAATAATGTGGAAACACTCCCGATTATCCGTTTTTTTCAAAAAAATTGCACTCAAAAGTTCCTATGGAAGCTCATATCATCATTTTTATTTTCTTCGGTATAGCAGGAATTTTGTTGTCGCTTTTGTTTGCCTTTAAAAAATCCAAAGATTCTTTTTCCAACAGACTTTTGGGTTTTTATGTAATGCTTTATTCCATAGAGATTTTTTACAATTGTGTGAAGTGGTCAGGGCTCTTGGATGAACCCCGTTGGGTCCACCTCAATTTAATTGCCTTTCCTTTTTGGACCCTATACGGTCCTTTGATTTATTTTTATATGAGGCGAGTAGTCACAGGAATTGGAATTGGCCCAAAAGATCTATTTCATTTGATTCCCACCCTTTTGGTCATTCTGTCCCTAGGACCTTTCTATATTTTGGATGGTACACAAAAAATTGAAGCTGTCCTTACGTTTGGCCCTTTGGCGCATACTTGGTTTCCTTCATGGGGTATTTGGTTACTGGCCGCCCACCTTATCATCTATGCGATCGTGACCTATGCGAAGTTCCATAATGTGACAACCTTGGGGTATCAACAAAAACTTTGGCTCAATTTGCTAATGGGATCTTATTTTGCTTTTTCCTTCTTGTTCCTTTCGTTCATCATCTTGGTCAATTTCAACATTATGTCGCCCCGGTACGATTACTTCATTGATCTTGGTATTGTGACAACCGTATCTGTGACCATGTATTTTGGATTTATGCAGCCAGAAATTTTCCAAGGTCGTCCTTTCAGGGAAATTCTCCCCTTGGCCAAATACCGGAAATCTGGTTTGGACAGGGAAACGGCCTTGAAATTGAAATCAAAATTGGATGCTTTGATGCGGGAACATAAACTTTACAAGGAACCGGATTTGAGATTGGATGACCTCTCCACAAAATTACAGACTTCACGTAATTACATCTCACAAGTCATCAACGAAGAATTCAACAAAAACTTTTTCGATTTTATCAATTCATACAGGATCAGCGAAGCTATAGCTATTTTGCAACACGAAAAAAACTCGAAGATTACCGATGTATTATATGATGTGGGGTTCAACAACCGAAGTTCATTCTACAAAGCTTTCAAAAAAAGTACAGGATGCAACCCCAAGGAATTCCTGCATAGAAATTGATCCATAAACCAAGCTGCATTCCACAATACAACAACGACATATCCCCTAAAGGGACCAAGTCGAATTAAAAATATTGGGAGCTTAGTGCAATATACCCAACAACGGTTGACCATTCTGTCCTAAATCCTATTTTGAATTTTAGATTATCCTTTTACCGCTGTCACTACCCCATAAGCTATATAAACAAAAGGCCTTTTTGAGTCTACGTTTTCCAAAAGAAAAAAACATATCTTCAAAAAGGCACTTTTCCTAACTACTCAAACCATTTATATGGTCAATCTTGGGCCCACCAAACTTTAGAAGTATTGTTATCTTGGGCTGGCTCAAGCGTACTCACTCCTTTGGTATAATTTTCATTGTTCAAACTGGACTCTTCGGTCGGATAATTATACCTCTGAGGGATTGTACCACCGTTGATATAATCAGCAGCGGGTTTTAGATCCGGAATTCCCGTTCTTCGCCATTCTGCCCAGGCATCAAATCCTTCTCCAAACAGTGAGACCCATTTTTCTTCGGCTATCACCTGCAACATTCCATAGTTTGCAACATCAATCAGTCTGGCTTGGATGTATGCATCGGCCTGAGAGGATATGGACGTGCCATGGTGTGCGTCCAATGTTTCATAAGACAACTCAATCCCTGACACCAACATAGTCTCAGGATCTTCGGAAGTCCATCCAAGTGCTGCAGCTTCAGCACGGTTCAACCAGGTATAAGATGCTGTCATCATGGGTAACGGTGAGGTCGCATTCCAGTAATTTGCGGTTGACATTTGATTTTTGCCGGCACCCGATTCATCACGATACCCGTAAGGAACTCCATCAAGTCCCGCATCTGTAGAATAAACTTCCAAGCGGGCATCATAGGTGGTATTGGAGGTCGGGTTCAAATCGGTGGCATATCCATGGAGCGCATCTGTGAACTCTTGGGATAAAAAGTAATCCCTGGTCCTGTTGGCAAACCATGGGTTTCTGAACCCAACCAAATCTTCATAGGTAAACCAAGGCTCGTCACCTACGGTTTCGATAACCCCATTGGAATCGTTAAGGGCCGCAACAAATTCAGTTGCAGCTTTTCCTGAAGGATCAGGATATTTGTTGGACAATTGTATGGCCATTTGCATAAGAAGGGAATTGGCAAATTTCTTCCATTTTAAAACATCGCCATGAAAGATAACATCCCCAGTGGGTCCAGCTTCCGATTCATCCATCATATCCCGGGCTTCTTTTACCAATTCAAACAATGCATCGTATATACTTTCTTGGGAATCGTACGCTGGTGACAAATTGTCCAATCCTTGAAATGCTTCGCTATAAGGAACATCCCCATAACAGTCCGTGACCCTTTTCATAATTTCTGCCATCATTAGCTTGGCAACCCCAATTTGGTTGTCAGGATACCCTTGTGCATCCAAATCTGCTCCCTGATTGGCGGGGTCTTCCGCAAAACTGATCGTTGCACTAAGATCTTCCAAGGCACCGGTATAGTACAAAAACCATGTTGAAGGTGTCTCTGAGTATCTCATTAAATTGGTATAAGTTACCTGTGACTGGTATTGGACATAAAGAGTTGGTCTGATTAAATAATCACCTCCCGTCATGGTTGCATAGGTTACCATGGCATTGGCCAACAAAGACGAAGGGTTTGGTTCTGTAGCACCATTTGGATTGTCGTTGACATCCCCAAAATCCACATTATCGCAGCTCCACATTAAAATCAGGGCAAAAAACATCCAAATTGAATAAAATATATTTTTCATTACATCAATTTTTTTAGAAGATTAATTTTAGATTCAAACCGTAGCTCCGTGTACCTGGAACCTGACCGTTCTCTCCGTAGGTTTGTGAAAGTTCCGAAGGATCCCATCTATGCTTATTGTCTTTGGAAACGGACAACAAACCTAGATTTCGGCCTACAAGACTTATACTTGCACTCTCAAAAATGTTATTGATCAAATCTCCCGGTAATCTGTAGGTAAGGCTTATATCCCTAAGTTTGATATAACTTGCTTTATGTATGAACAATTCAGCAATATTATTGGCTCTACCCTGAGTGAAATAATCATAGGCGTCAACATATACATCCATTGGGGCCCCTTCGGAATCCACTCCGGTAACGTGCACTCCCCCTCCTTCTGAAATGGGGTCACGTACATTGTTCCCCTTGTCATTAATGGCAGCCGTTTCTTCCAATAATCCGGAATATGATCCCCAATATTCAGATAACGAAAAAAAGTTTCCTCCTTTTTGAAAATCAATGGAAGCAGTCAGGGTTAAGCCCTTGTAAGAAAACGTATTGACAAGACCTCCTGTGAAATCAGGAAGTACACTTCCCAAATATTGGTTGGGATCCGTGACAAATAGCCCAGAATCATTCAGGACAGGTGTCCCGTTTTCGTCTCTCAGGATTCCGGTACCCCTCAGTTGCCCCCAATTATTTCCAAGTTCATGGATCATACTTACCACCCCAAAGGATGAATTCCCTCCAGGTGCAGCGGTTGCATCCAATCCGTTCGGTAATTTATTGATCGTTGTCTTGTTTTTGGAAAAGTTGGCAACAAGGTTCCAATTGAATGCTTGATTTCTTATGATATCGGTGTCCAAGGTCAACTCGATTCCTCTTCGTTGTGATTCACCCGCATTGGTCAGGAAAGAATTGAACCCACTTCCCCTGGGCACACTTACACTGATGATTTCATCTTCCCTTGTCTCATTATAATATGTGGCACTGAAGCCAATCCTGTTATCCAAAAATTTAAGGTCCATTCCCACTTCAAATGAAGTATTCAATGCAGGGGACAGTTCGGGGTCGATTATGGTTGTGGGAACAGTTTGCAAAACGGTATCTCCCAAAAATGGTTTGGCTCCGATGGCATAGATGGGATTGATCAGCAGTGCATCGACATCCGATCCAACTTGCGCCCAACCAGCCCTTAACTTTCCAAAAGTCAATATATTGGAGTTTTGCATTAGTTCAGAAAACAAAAAAGAGGTACCAATGGATGGGTAACCGTACCCATTGTTATTCGATGGTAGCGCCGAACTCCAATCTTTCCTATAGGTCCCATCCAAATACAACATATCCTTATACCCAAGTGAAAATCTTGAATAGATACTGTTCACCTGTTTATTGGATACAAATGTGACCGGGGTAGGTACTTCCCCTGCATTGGCAAAATCATACAAATCAGGAATAATGAGTCCTCCCGAGTTTGCATTGGGATTCATTTGGGCACTGAATTGATCAAAGGAATCTTTTCTGATGTTCCCTCCAACAAAGGCATTCAGGTCAAATTCACCAAATTTGTTTTCATACTCCAACAAGCCACTGAAGTTATTTTCCACAGTTTGATTTCTAAGAACCCCAAAGCTATTGATCCAAGCATTGTACAGTTCGGGAGCTGCCGAGAAAGCCAGACTGTTGGGCAAATAATAGTTAAATGCATAATTTGATTGATTTTTGGATGCAGTGGCGGAAGCTTTCCAATGATCATCAAATTTGTATGAAGCTGTGATACTTCCTATATAGGTGTTGGTCTCCCTATTTTGATCATATCTGTCCAAAAACGTGTAGGGATTGAACCAGAATGCCGGTTTTCTGAATCCTGCTCCATAGTAGGCATAGTAATCTGGACCCCACCAATTCCATGAAGTTGAAAATCCGTCTGGTGTATTGAGATCCTTTAATTCCCTTAGTTTATCCACATCAACACCCCTACTGAACCAGCTATTGAAACTTCCGGAAGTCTGGTTGCCATAACCATCGTTGTAATTCCCATCAATCTTGGAATTGGTATAGTTTACCACAGTTTCAATGGTAAGTTTGTCGGTTGCATTGAAACTCAAATTGGAACTGATAAAATGTTTCTCCAATTTTGTGTACGGGGTAATCCCGGTCTGGCTAAGATTGGTATAGGCCAATCTGGCACTGATTTTCTCCCCTCCTCCACTTACTGCGAAAGTGTTTTTAAAGGTATACCCTGTATTGTAAAAGTTTTTGATATTGTTGGGCTGAGCTGAATATTTTGCGGTTTGACCATAATATGGACTATCCGGCCACCATGCATACCAAGGCACATATTCCTGTCCATCAAATTTTGGCCCCCAACTTTCATCTGCATAATTATTGTCCCATGCTATATACCGCATACCTTCATACTGGTGCCACATTTCAGGGTAGGTTTCAATGGGAAGTTCTTCTCCAAGGATACTCCATGAATCTTCACCATCATACCCACCCCCATAAAGGTTTTGGTACTTGGGAAGATAGGCCACTTGATCCGTAGTTATGGAAGAGTTGAATTCCACCCTCATTTTCCCACTCCCCTTTTTTGTGGTGATCACCACAACTCCCGCATCTGCTCTTTGCCCATATAGGGCTGTGGCATTGGGTCCTTTGAGCACATTTAGCGACTCTATGTTCTCCATGTCAATGTTATTGGGGTCAATTCCAGGAATACCATCAACAACGTATAGGGCATCATTGTCTGAAGTCAATGAAATGGCACCCCGTATCCTTATTTTACCGGATTGTCCCAGTTTACTTCCTGCCTGTCCGTTGATTTGGACACCTGCAATCTTACCCGCAAGTGCAGCTTTTATATTCGCGTCTTGGGTTATGTTCAATTGTTCCTGTTTAATTTCCTGAACAGCATATGTCAATGTTTTGGATTCGCGTGTCATCCCCAAAGCAGTTACCACCACTTCATCCAAAGTTTGGGTATCTTGCATTAGTTTAACATTGATTACATTCTGATTTCCCACAATTCTTCGCGATTGTTGATAACCAATATAACTGAACACGAGGGTGGACCCAACATCCGCTTTTATTGAATAATTGCCATCAAAATCGGTCTGGACCCCAATCGTGGATCCTTCTATTATAATATTTGCTCCGGGTAAGGGAAGATCATACTCGTCGGTTACCTTGCCGGTTACCGTTTTGCTCTGGGCCTGTGCAAATTGAATACACAACATACAGAAAGCCAATAGCACTATAGAACTTTTTGTTTTCATAAAATGAATTATTTTTTTGATTTAGTCATAGTTTGGAACAAGGAGGTGGGAAAGCTGGTCCTAATTCAAAAAACTTCTTAAAAATGAGAACTAAACTTAATGGATGTTTAATATTTATAATGAAGCTATACTCTCCCAGCCACCTTTCCTGTTGCAATTGCCAAGTAAAAAAAGGGAATCAAGTAGGTATAAACGTTTCTGCCTGTATGGATTGACAAACTTGTTGTTAACATTTATAAATAATTATGAAGTACTATCTTATGAGAAGCGGGAAAGTAAAGAATGGCAACTACGGATTGATTGTTCAGAGAAACCTATAAGGTAACAAGAGTGCAAAAGACGGGTATAGTATCCTACCTGTGGCAGAATAGAATGAACATGGTGAAATTTCCATTTCTGTCAACTACATAAAACTTTAAGGTGGTTTAAATGAATTCAAACGATGCACCAACAAAACACAAAACACTGAAAATCGTAAGATTAACAGTGTTATGATTTTACTTAATAAGGCAAGTCGTAGGCTGAACCATATTATATTATTGAAAAATCAATGTTTTAATACTGCAATCAAAAAAGATAATCCCGTTCAGAATACGGAAAGCAAAAAACAACTTTTGAACACAATTTTCATGTGTTTACCTAGCAATAAAATCTACCTAATAATACTTTTACAAAGAAATGTAGCCTTCATAGTTTTAGGTATGGATAGAATCTAATTGTCTAATCTAGAAATAAAAAGTGCAACCCACCCTAAAAGTATCTGATTTTGAAGTAAAATTGGGATACCATCCGGCATTGACCTTGAACTTGTTGGGCGTGACTATATGGTTAAAATTGAATTCTCCTTGCCAAACGGTATCAAAATCAAAAAAAGTGACAATGGGATTCACAAAGACAAAAGACCGTTGATCAAACTTATAACTTAGGTTGGTCTGTAGACCAAACCCACTTGATCCAGATTCGGTCAAATACACATAGTTAAGACCAGGGAACAATGAGACTTTTTGGTTCAATGCCAAGCCCACAACCCCACCTACACCAATGGACCAGGTATCCCCTCCCAATCCATTTTCGGCAGAACCTGTCGGAATAGTTATGTCCGCAAAGGGGACAACGGCAATGACAGTTGGGGACAAATTTCGTTTGGCAGCGTAAAAATAGCGTACCCGAACATCCGATAACCCAAATTTATTGGTGGCATCATTGTAAAGTAAAGGAACCTCGGCCAATATCAAATTATCAGGGTTGATGGCATATTGATAATTGATACGGGTTCCATACATATTGTATCCCTCACCGGAGGTAAACTCAGCTAATGTGTTTAACTGGGTATAAAGATTGGTCGGTTTTGAAGGATCAATGTCTTGATTGTTATTTTCTTGTGAAAACAGTGCCGTGGAAAAAAGTACAAAACAACATGTAATCACTTTGACATATCTCATGATGAAATTGGATTTATTGGTTTTTCGTATAAACAAGTTCTCCGTTTTTATAGGTTTTCAAAACAACGATATCCTTGAGTTTCATAGGATCTATCTTTAGTGGATTTTCGGACAGAACGACCATATCTGCCAACTTCCCTTTTTTTAATGAGCCCTTGGTGTCCTCTTCAAAATGTTGGTACGCTCCCCATATAGTAATGGATTTCAATGCTTCATAAGGTGTCAATGCCTCTTCCGGTGCGATTATATCACCACTACGTGTCACACGGTTTACGGTCGTCCACATGATCATCATCAAATTTGGAAGAGCAATTGGCGCATCGGTATGACTGGTCACGATCCCACACTTTTCCAGTGCGGTCTTAATTGGGCTGATATGACTGCCTTTCTCCTCTCCTATCAACTCTCGGTGCCAATCGCCCCAATAAAAAGTATGCATTGGGAACAATGACGGAATGATATCATATTTGGCCAAGCTATCAATTTGATCATAGCGTAAGTACTGTCCATGAATCAAGGTAGTGCGACGGTCACCTCTTCCATACTTCTCAACTGCATTAGCAACCGTTTTTATAAATTGGTCGATGGCGGCATCACCATTGGCATGACATAGTAATTGCCATTCATGTTCATAGGCATTATCAACAATTTCTTGGACCTTGTTGTCATCTGGAATTGCAGGATAACCTTTGTAATCTTTGCCGGCTCCTGGAGGTGGCACCAAATACGGTTCTGTTCGCCAAGCCGTTCTTCCTTGAGGGGAACCGTCCAAGGTAAGCTTGTACCCTGCTATACGATAATGGTCCTTATAGTTTTTATCGTACCATGAAGTCTCCATTATTTCGGGCAAGCTATAGTCAATGTATGCCGGTACATCTACGATCAAATCCCCACTTTCCGCAAAAGTGGTCAAGGACTCATGGGAGGCTTGCGCCCTACCCTCTTGAACGGTGGTATATCCGAAACTTAGGGCTATATCCTGGGCCGCATTGAAGAAAAGTTTTATTTTTTCCGGAGTGGTGGGAGTGGTGAGCTTAAACGACATAGGAATACTCGCTAGTTCCTCCAAAACACCATTGGGCTCGTTGGTGCCTTCTATTCGCCTTATTTTTCCACCTTCTGGATCTTGGGTTTCGGCGGTATAGCCCATTTTTTCCAATCCCAGACTGTTCATAACTGAAATATGTCCCGAAATATGAATTGCCAATACAGGGTATTCAGTGGAAACTTTATCCAAATCTTCCTTGGTGGGATGCTCCCCAAAGATGGCATCATCATACCCAACACCAACAATCCAACCATCAAATATTTCAGGGCCGTTGTTCTCAGCCCATGTTTTAAGGGTTGTCACCAAATCATCAATGGTGTTTACGTTCCCATCAGGATCTGCCAATAAATTTGCTCCCAAGGCCTGTGCACCCAAACTGGAAAAATGAATGTGACCATCCACAAAACCAGGCAACAAGGTTTTGCCTTGTAGATCCACCTCCTTGGCATTCTTAAACTGTTCTTTCGCATCTTGCAAAGGTCCAACATAAACGATGGTATCCTCTTTTGTCACCAGGGCTTCTACATAATCGGGCTCCTCACCTTCCATGGTTATAATGTCCCCATTAAAATAAACAGTGGTATTTTCTTGAACGACAGTGGATTCTTTACATGCATAAAAAATCAATAATGTCAGTGACAGTACACTAAGTTTGCGCATAGTTTGTATGGGATTTATGTTTTTCCAAAACTATAAAAGTGGATGTCTCAACTTGGGATAAATGGATTCCAATGTTGTCCAATATTATAAATTTGAACAGATTTCCCTGCTTAAAAAGAGCCCTTTACTTTGTCTGTGTTGGTGCTTGATATTCAGAAGGACAGACCCCTGTTTGGTTCCGGAATGCTTTGATGAAGGTGGTTCGGGAACCAAACCCAACCTCCTTGGCTATCCCATCCATGGAGAGGTTTTTCCATTGTGGATTGTCCCATTCTTCCAAGGCCATCTTGATCCTCCTTTCATTGACCAATTGGTTAAAATTCATTCCATAAATATGGTTTATCAAATGGGAAACAACATGCTTCTTAAGTTTAAGAGCATCTGCCAAGTCCTGTTGCCTAAACGCTATCTTTAAAAATTCTTTGTTTGTGGTGAAATAATCTTCTATACTCTTATGGTATCCTTCAATTTCTCTGGGAGAATATGATAACGACCTGTTTTTTTTCAATTTCTTTGGCTTGACTTCTTGAAGCCCTTCGCCATAAATGATTTCCGGTTTCAGAAAAAAATAAAGTACAATTCCCAAGAGTGTCACACCATACATGGCGGATGCCACCACATGCAAAATCCCTTCAAAAGATTTGGTGATGATTCCCACCAATGCAAAAACGGAACATACTGAGAGTAACAGGCCCGGGAAAAACCACCATGTACAGTTCAAACGTTCTTGTTTGCTTTTATGATCTTTATCCCTCATACATACAATGGCCTTTCGCATGATCAACACATAGAGAATGGTTCCAAGGACCAACTGTCCCACGTAATTGTAATAGACAGGAACGAAGCTCTCATGGGCATAATATATATTTTCACGTCCTTTGATATACAATACATTTAGGAATTCCTTTTTAGATTCACCATCCAATGAATAAAACGGGATATGTTCCATGGTATTGAAAAAAGGGATGATAAAAAGGGTCCATTCCCACCATCTGATTGGTCGTTCAGGTTCCAGTTTGAGCCGTCCTAGCAGATAGAAACAGATAGGTATGACATATGGCAACGCGATTCCCGTTCGGTATAGGTGAGGGTAGGCCATTATTTGTTCACTTATTACCATATAAATCAAAAAACTATAATAGGTGAGGGATAGCACAAAAATGGACAAAAGCGATTTATGCAAGACATCCTCCTTGGATTTTACCAATACAATGATAAGGGCAAAAACACCCACAATTGTACTGCACATCGTAAGGAGGTTTACAATTTCCATGACTTATTCCATGACTTAACTTGTAGGGGGGAAATTTGGGACAAGTAATGACCGAACTACTAACAGAATATTATATTGTTAAAAATCAATGCTTTAACACCTTAATCTTAAAGGCATTCCCATTCAGAACACTGAAAGCAAAAAACAACTTTTGAACACAATTTAATATGCTTAACCAGCAATAAAAATAGTAAGAATATTTGAGTTTATTATTTAAGAATTTTGAGAAAAACCCGTTTTAAATCCCTGGAATGGTCACATATTTATTATCCCCAACTCCGGTTTCAATATCGTTCACTACCAAGTTTACAGTGCTTCACATCCCAAACCACCTTTTTATTTGGTTTTTCTTTTTTTATCAAATATTAATGCAATCACGTTGCATTAATAAAAATACTCCTTAATATTGTATTCCTTATTGAAGTTCTAGGCCTTAATGGTCGGAGAACATTGGACCTTAGTGAACTTTTGGAAGTGGACATACGGTTTGGGAAGCAATCTTAGTAACTGTTGTCCATTTTTCAATTTGGAAATTGCTTAAAGCTAAAGAATACCAAAATCATTAAATAGTCCATAACTCATTATTGGTACATGGAAAAAAGGGTTGTACAATATAGCATAACTTTCTTTTTCCTCGGCCTTTTTCTAACCTTGAAAATAGCCGGGCTACATTCCTTCACCCATCATGGAAATGATGATGACCATGCTAAACCATGTGACGTTTGTGACATGGTGGTAGCAAACCAATGTTTGCCCCTTTCAAGCTGTCAATCCGAAGAAATTACATTTGATATTGGGGAAGGCATAATCCCAAAAACAAACCACAAGGTCTATTCCTTTATACTCGTCAATAGGATTTCTGTAAATCTCCTTTTTTCCCGTCCTCCTCCTTTTTCAGTTAAGTAACCCAACAGGTCATTTTACTCGTAATTTAAGTTTTAAGTGCGTGAATCCCCTAAATTTTCCACAAGACACCTATAAACTTATGTCACGATTCTTATGATTTGTTCGAAAAAATTTCAAACTAAATTTACATACATACAAAAATATATTTAGCTTTGTCTAAAATTATTTTTAACCTAACAAAAAAAAGATGAGTCCACTAAACTATCTCTCTACTTTATTATTGCTACTGATCCTAACTCCCTTGAGTTTTGTGTCAGCCCAAGAAGACACCGGAAAAGTATACGGAAAAGTCACCTCCAACAGCAATGAAGTCGCCTTTGCCGCCATCTATGTGAAAAATGGAACCGTGGGAACCACTTCCGACGAAAATGGCCACTTTGAACTTACTCTGCCCGTTGGTACCCATATCTTGGAAGTCACTTCCCAAGGTTTTAGAACAACGAATAAAACAGTAAGAATAAGCAACGGAGCAAACATTAACCTGAATTTTGAGCTGATCGAAGATGCCCTTGGACTGAGTGAAGTGGTAATCAGTGCCACACGTAACCGGGTAGAACGCAGGGATGCCCCCGTTGTGGTCTCTTCTTTAAAGCCCCGTTTATTGAATGCCACGCAATCCGTATCCGTTGCAGACGGACTGAACTTTTCACCAGGGGTCCGCGTTGAGACCAATTGTCAAAATTGCGGTTTTACCCAAGTTCGTTTGAATGGGCTTGAAGGTGCCTACACCCAGATACTACTTAACAGCAAACCTGTGTTTTCATCCTTGTTGGGCGTGTATGGGCTGGAACAGATTCCAACAAATATTATCGAACGCATTGAAATTGTAAGAAGTGGGGGATCCGCACTATATGGGTCTAATGCCATTGCGGGGACCGTAAACATAATCACAAAGGACCCTATCCTAAACACTTGGGAAATTGGAAGTACCTTGGCCTTGGTGGATGGAAAATCGGCCGACCGGATCTTGACGCTCAACACCTCCATTGTGGCAGATGACCTGAACAGCGGCGTTACCTTTTTTGGCAACTACCGAAACAGACAGTCCTATGACGCCAATGGCGATGGATTTACCGAGATGGTTGAACTGCACAATAACACGGTGGGTGCCAAGGCCTTTTTACGCCCTAATGACCTTAGTCGTATTTCGGTAAACCTCAATGCCATTAAAGAAACACGTAGAGGTGGTGATAAATTGGATTTGGCACCTCATTTTACCGATATTACGGAACAATTGGAGCACGACACTTTTTTAGGAGGTGCCGATTACGAACTGTACAGTCAAGATCGTTCCTCCCAGTATCAAATTTACACCTCTGCCTCTCACACAGACCGGGGCAGCTATTACGGCGGACTTGGAGGGGGCAGAACCTATCAAGATAGCATATCGGCAAACAATGCCTATGGAAACACCAAGGATTTGGCATGGGTCAATGGCATTCAATACACTAAGACCTTTAAAGGTAAAGACGTACTCACCTCTGGGCTGGAGTACAACTATTCCAACACCAAAGATGAAATTCCAGGGTACAACAGATTGATCGACCAACAAGTAAATTCTTTGGGAGCCTATGCACAATACGAATGGAAACCGACCGATGCCTTTACGGCCTTGATCGGTGCAAGGTTGGACAATGTTTCCGTTGATGGAACATATGCCATTGGAGGAGTCAATAGGGACGTAGACCTTACCCAAACCGCCTTTTCTCCCCGATTAACCTTATCCTACCAATTAACGGAAGAATTGAAATTCAGGGGAGGTTATGCACGTGGATTTAGGGCCCCACAAGCTTTTAACGAGGATTTGCACATTTCCAGCGTGGGTGGTGAGCCTATGTTTGTGATTCTTTCCGAAGACTTGGAAACTGAATATTCCAATGCCTACACAGGGTCGTTCAATTACTCCGTGACCAAAGGATTGTTACAAATGGATATCCTTTTGGAAGGGTTCTACACCGATATTGAAGATCCTTTTACAACAGTGAGCACCGGTTCCACTTTGGCAAACGGATCCATTTTGGAAGAGGTACGTAATGGCTCGGGTGCACAGGTATATGGCTCAAACTTTGAAGTTGGAATATCCCCCGATCCCAAATGGCAAATGCAATTGGGCGGAACCTTACAAAAATCAAAATATAAAGAGCCCCAAATCCTTTTTGAATCGGATGGCACACCCGGAGAGGGAGACATCATAATTGATGAATTTGTCAGAAACCCCAACCTATATGGCTACTTGAACCTTACCTGGCTACCCAGTGAAAAATTTAACATGGACATTACCAGCACCTATACCGGTGGTATGACGGTTCCGCATGTAGTAAGCGATTCAGGCTTTATGGAATTAGTGGAAACGGATGCCTTCTATGACCTGAACTTGAAATTGGAAACACATTTTGATATAAACGATAATTTCGCCATTACCTTTACCGGCGGGGTAAAGAATATTTTCAACAGCTATCAAGATGATTTTGATACCGGGGCCGGTAGGGATTCCGACTACATTTATGGCCCTAGTGCCCCAAGAACTTACTTTATTGGATTAAAGTTTGGAAAATTACATTAAAGCGAACCCGCAAAATACAATTTTGTTTATTTGAAGACCACACACCTTTTAATCATATACCGGGTAATTCAAAATCAAAAGGTGGTGGTCTTTTTTTCTAGATCACAATAATGCACCGTAAACTAATTTACATATCAATTTATGCTATTTTTATGGTGGCCACATCTGTTTGCGCACAAAAACAAGGTGTAAATTGGCTTAGTTTTGAGCAATTGGAAGATTCCCTTTCAGTTAAGCCCAAAAAAACCTTGATTTTTTTTACTGCCCAATGGTGTGCTTACTGCAAAAAAATGGAAGAGGTCTCCTTTAAGGACCCAGACATCCTATCTACGCTTAACACAGCATTTTATTCCGTTAAAATGGACGTTGAGACATCAGACACCATTTATTTTGGCGGGCAACAATTCGTGAACAAGGAATTCCAAAAGAAAAGAAACCCGGTCCATCAGATCGCTAAATTATTGGCTTCAAGAAATTCCATGCCATTTTCGGTACCTGTCCTTATCATCCTAGATTCAAATTTTAGGGTTCAACAAAGGTTTTTTGAATACCAATCCCCAAAAAAGATGCGCAGTATCTTAAGCAAATAGTTACATATCAACCACTTCACTACACTACCGAGCCTTTTGAACAAAACGCTACTTACCAATAGATGTGTGATATACAGTAAAAATCGGGCGGATGGAAGGCAAGTAAAATTAATACCGTATTGTGATTTTAGTCACATTAAATCGTTTTTACGATACGTAAATTTATAGAATACTATTCGTCTAATTTTAAATAATGTAAAATGGCAAAATTAACAAACAAGGTAGCCGTTATTACCGGAGGATCCGGTGCAATTGGATCAACAACCGCAAAATTATTTTTAAGCGAAGGGGCCAAAGTGGTCCTGGTAGATATTAATAAGGAAGCCTTGGACAAAGTAGCTTCTGATCTGAATAGTCCAAACCTAAGTTACATCGTTGCCGATGTTACAAAAGCAGCCGATGTACAGAAATATGTGCAACATACCGTAGATACTTTCGGTAAAATAGATGTTTTTTTCAACAATGCCGGGATTGAAGGCGTAGTGAAGCCTATAGAAGAATTTCCTGAAGAAGTATTCGACAAGGTGATGGCCGTAAATGTAAAGGGAGCTTGGTTGGGCTTAAAATACGTACTCCCACAGATGAACGATGGCGGAAGTATCATCAATGCATCATCTGTTGCTGGACTTAGTGGTACAGCCAATGTATCGGCCTATGTTACCAGTAAACACGCGGTCATAGGACTAACACGTACTATTGCATTGGAAGCAGCTCCGAGAAAGATCCGTGTAAACTCTGTTCATCCTTCGCCTGTGGACAATCGTATGATGCGTTCTTTGGAAGATGGTTTTGCCCCGGGAGCCGCAGAAAGTGCCAAACAGGCTTTTGAAGCTACCATTCCACTAAAACGCTATGCAACCAATGAAGATATTGCCAATGGCGTATTGTTCTTGGCTTCGGATGACAGTAAATTCATTACAGGAATGAAACTGGTTATAGACGGTGGAATGACAATGGCCTAGTTGGTTTATTATAATCATGTATAAAACAAAGCAGTGTCATTTACATTTTTATTACCATCAAACAAGAGATCTTTGGTAGTCTGCACTTTCAGTTCGCTAATGTATTGATATACTGTTTTGCCCTAATTTTTGGGTTATCTACGGCTAATACTGTGAAAATTAAAACACAAGAAAAATGGTTCTAAAAGTCATTTAAAGTTACAACGGGAACTGTAAGTGTTTACTCCCGATGGGAACACCCTTGATATGATTTTTGATGGTTTTAAATGAATTCAATTGAATGCAATAAAAACAAAAAGCACTGTCAATCAGTCAGTTGACAGTGCTTTGATACCACCTATTTAGTGGTTCGTCGGGATGACTGGAAGAAAGTGTATTTTACAACGTTCTAACAATCAACACCTTATACTGTGCTCTAATACTGATTAACCGAACTCTAAACTGTCTATAAAACAGCACATTCAGAGGCAAAACTTATGCATGTTTTACAATGCAAATTTACAAAAATAAGATGGTATCATTTGTTCTTAAAAGAAATTAGTACTGAAACAATTCTTTAAACTTGTAAAAAATTCTTTCGGCCACGCTAAGATTCTCAGTGATAATCTCAGCATGCTTCATTTATAATTTGTAAAGATGTTTTCACCTTATTAATTAAAAGTTCAAAATCTAAATTTTCGATAACTTCACCACTTATCAACTTGGAACCCATTCCCACGCAGGCGACCCCTGCTTCGAACCAGCTTCTTAGGTTATCTCTTTCTGTACCTACTCCGCCAGTTGGCATTACGCTCGTCCATGGTTGTGGTCCCTTTATGGCCTTTACAAAGTCAGGACCATAAGTGGACCCTGGAAAAAGTTTAATGATCTCCACCCCAAGTTCCTCTGCGCGATTTATCTCGGTACCCTTCGGACAAAATTGTGCGTTCTTTTTATTCGCCAAAAAATAGAAAACCTGATTGACACCCCTTCAATATATATTGTTTATGCTATAAAGTTGCCATTATTTCTTTTTAAAGTGTTTGAAAACATTACGCACATTGCGGTGTTGTTTTAACAATCGGGAAGCTTCGTTTTCATCTACCTGTAGTTCGTCCATCAACATGCGGATGGCCCTATCCACCAATTTTTTATTGGAAAGTTGCATGTCCACCATTCTATTGCCCTTCACGCGACCCAACTTTATCATGATGGAAGTGGAAATCATATTCAGCACGAGTTTTTGTGCGGTCCCTGCTTTCATACGGGTACTGCCGGTCACAAATTCGGGGCCAACCACCAGTTCAATGGGGTATGATACCTCGGCGGCCATGGGCGAATTTACATTGCATACAATACAACCTGTCACCAGACCTTCTTTCTGGGCGGCTTTTAATCCTCCGATGACATAAGGGGTGGTGCCTGATGCCGCTATTCCCAAAAGCACATCACTGGAATGAATATTGAACCCTGACAAATCCTTCCAAGCTTGGTTTTTATCATCCTCCGCATTTTCCACTGCCTTTCTCAAGGCTAGGTCCCCACCTGCAATCAAACCAATGATCACATCGTCATCCACGCCAAAGGTAGGAGGGCATTCGGAAGCATCCAATACGCCCAAACGACCACTGGTTCCTGCACCAATATAGAACAATCGTCCCCCTCGCTCAATGTTTTCAAAAGCTGCATCCACAAAAGCCTTGATGGCCGGTATTGCTCCTTCCACCACTTGGGGAACGGTTTTGTCCACGCTGTTGATGTTGGTCAAAAGCTCAGTGGTATCCATGTTCTCCAAGTTGTCAAATAAAGAGGATTGCTCGGTAGTAGGATTGAATATTTTCATTGTTTTTTTCGAATTAATAATAAACCGATTATCGTAAGAGTGGCGATAATTGCTATGGTAAAAAAGCCCATGTCAAAGCCATACTTTTCCTTGGCATAGTTCCCAGCAAAATATGTCATCAAAGGCGTTAGTATACAAATTACAGGAACCCATTTGTCCTTTATGTTAACCTTGGTGAACATGCCCAACAAAAACAAACCCAACAAGGGTCCGTAGGTATACCCCGCCATGGTAAAGACCAAGGAAATAACATCACCCCTACTTCCTGAAAACAGCATTACAATCAGGAATAAAATGGCAGAAAACCCTACGAGGGCCTTATTTTTTAGAGACTTTACTTTTCCCTCCTCTTTTTTGTCAATTTCAAGGAAGTCGTAGGTGAACGAAGTGGTCAAGGCGGTGAGGGCGGAATCCACACTGGAAAACGATGCCGCTATGATTCCTAACAAAAAGCTCACCCCAGCCAATGGCCCCAGATAATTTAGGGTCAAATTTGGAAACAGCGTGTCAGTGTCCAACAACGTTCCATCGGCTGCCCTTGGCAATTGTACCCCATTGTTCTCGGCATAGATATAGAGCAATACCCCCAATCCTAAGAACAAAAACTGTGTTATGGCCAAAATAAGACTATAGGTCAAAGAATTCTTTTGGGCATCCCATTGGTTTTTACAAGTGAGGGTCTTTTGCATCATGTTTTGGTCCAGTCCCATCATTCCAATAGTGATCAAAAAGCCTGAAATGAATTGTTTGTAGAAGTTGTTGGCCGATTTTCCCTCCCATTCAAAAACCTTAAAGTATTGATGTTCCGTCACCGCATGAACGGCATCCCCAAAAGTAAAATTGAATGAATCCATGATGGCCCAAACAGTCAATACCGCGCCTAAAATCAAGAATACGGTCTGTACGGTATCCGTCCAGACAATGGTCTTGATCCCTGATTTATTGGTATACAACCAAACCAGTACCAAAATTACGATCACGGTTACCGCAAAGGGAATGCCCAAGGCGTCAAAAAAAGCAAACTGAAGTATTTTGGCTGCCAACAGCAATCGCAAAGCCGCCCCAAAAGACTGGGAGATTAAGAAAATCAATGAGCCCGATTTGTAGGAGACGTTGCCAAACCTATCCCTGAGATACGCATAAATGGAAACCAATCGCAACCTATAATACAAGGGTATCAACACAAAGGTGATAAACAGATAGCCCAAGACATTCCCCAACACGAATTGGAAAAAATACAGGTTGTTGTTGCCCACCATACCGGGCACCGAAACAAAGGTGACCCCGGAAAGTCCGGCCCCAATCATGCCAAAAGCTACCAGAAACCATGGCGACTCTCGGTCCCCCGTAAAAAAGGTTTGGTTACCACTTTTTCTTGATGTGAGGTACGAGATGGCCATCAACAACAAGAAATAGGCTACTATGACCGCAAATACGACTGTTGGTTTCACCGTACGGTTTCTTTTTGTATTTTAATATAGTTGGATACTTTCCAAATTTGATTGGTATTCCGAATAATCTTCCATGGCATCCAATTCTTCCATGGTTCCCTTGGCTTCCACCCATTTTCTAAGTTTATCGGTGCCATTGATGATGTCTATGGGCCAATTTTCATAATCGTACTCGTAGGGAGGGTTCAACCACTCAAAATGGTCTCCCATGTAATGGTGCAGCTCCTGCATCAACCATTGGCCAACCCGCCACGGTTTACAGGTTTTCCGGTCTAGTGTATGCACTTGAAAACCTCCACAGGGTTTATCTGCCTGTTTTTGGAAGGTGGGCAAGAAATTGATAGGTCGTATGGCCACTCCCTGCAATCCACTTTTCGCAAAAGCCTGTGAAAGATAGGTATCCCAATACCCGTAAGGTTCTATTTTGGGATGTCCCATGATCTCCAGTGGTTGGGTGGTTCCCCTACCCTCACTCAAAGTGGTTCCCTCAAACAACACCATCCCGGGAAAGGTAAACGCACTTTCTACTCTGGATAAATTGGGTGAGGGCAGCAACCAAGGTAGCCCGGTGTCTTCATAGTACATTTGTCGGGTCCAGCCTCTCATTTCAATAACCCTGAGTTTTGATTTTGAAGCCGCCCAATACCGCTGATGCATCAAAGCCACTTCGCCAATGGTCATGGCATGGCGCACTGGCATGGGATGGAGCCCGATAAACGACTCAAATTCCATATCCAAAACATTGCCCTCCAAGTCAACCCCATTTAACGGATTGGGTCTGTCCAAAATCACAATTTCAATGTCTTTGGAAACGCACGCATCCAAAATTAGGGTCATGGTGTAGATGTACGTATACATTCGGCACCCTACATCCTGAAGGTCGATGAACAAATGGTCGATATCCTTGAGCATAGCCTCGGTGGGAATCCTTGTTTCAGAATACAACGAGTACACTGGAATGTTGAAATAGGGATGCACGGTATGATCGGTCTCGATCATATTGTCCTGGGCATCGGTGGAAAATCCATGTTGGGGGCCAAAAATTTTGATGAATCGGTCCCTAAAAATCTTTTTGAACCCCAGCGTGGCATGCTGAAGATTTCCATCTACAGAGGCATTATGACACAACAGCGCCACATTGCCCTTAAATTGGGATTGAAGTGCATTGTCCTTCAGCAAAACATCCAAACCTGTCATTATTTTTTTCATGGCCGTTCCTTCATTTTTGTTGAAAAAAAACCAAGCCAAATTCCAGATTTGGCTTGGATACTTAAACTAAAAACTAATCAAAGTTTTTATTAGAGAAACTACTTAATCAAGAAGTTGGGTTTGCAGGCGTACTATCGTTGTTATCACGCTCTGCATTGGGGTACGGATAATAATTTCTATTTCGTTCTGCAGCTGCATCACCGGGACCTGGACGATCAAATCTACGGCTATCCTCCAACCCGAGTCCGGACAGATACAATTCTATTCTGCGGTTCTTATAAATCTCATCCAAAACTGATTGCTGATCTACGGTACCGGCATAGTCTGCCAAGGCAGCACCTACACCAAAGGCATCCTCGCCAGCGGTTTTGTTGCGAACAGCATTCAATTGAATGACCGCATTGTCCAAATCGTTGCTTCTGGCATAGGCCTCGGCCTTTATCAAAAGCATTTCACCTGGGAGGTATACCGGAATCTCATCGGTGTTATTATCAAAGAAGGCGGTTACCTGATAAACGGGAATCGCGGCATCTGGATCTTCGCTGAACACGTAGAAGTCCACACGTTGGTCACCATCCTCCGGAAGTAAATCATCAGGAAGCGCAAATCTGGCATCCTTGGCCTGGGTCACGTTTTGGGAACCGAACCAGAATGCCAACGGATTGGGTATGGCCGCATCATAGGCCCAAGTCGATTGGGCAGATAGGTCCACATCGTCCGCAGCAGCTATAGCAGCGCTATAATTGCCTGCCATCAGATTAAAGCGGGCCAATAGCGCATTGACAGAGTTCTCCAAATCCACAGAACCGATCAATCCTGAAGTAACCTCAGAAGACAATCCAGCATCAATATATCCTTTGGCCTCAGTGAGGTCATCAATGGCATTCTGCAACACCGTTACCCTATCGTTGAAAGGGGCATCTTCGATGATTTCCACAGGAATTTGTTCAAAATACTGAATCAAGGTTCCATGTACCAAAGCTCTGTAAAAAAGTCCATATGCCTTAAGCGTATTACCCACCGAAGTATCATCGGTTGCCGTTTCCGCCGAGGTAATCACCGTAGTGGCCTCTTTGCGGCACAGCATGGCATTGGTCCACATATTGTTCAACAGCTCATTGTCACCCCCAATATCATCTCCCCCCAAAAGCACTTCATTTTCCCCTTGGTTACCGGGGTTGAGCAATTGCAGTTCACTGGTATTCAATCCGGTGATGTTTACAGAAGTATAGATAAGACCGCTACGTTCTGCGCTCCAACGCTGTTGGATACCGTTGATCAAATCCACAAGATTGTCCGTGTTGTTCACAACATCAGGCTCCAAGGTTGAATTGGGATCCAAGTACACCTTGTCACAAGACACTGCCCCAAGAGTCAATGCCGCCAACAGTAAAAATTTATATATTCCTTTCATGTCTTTCATTTTATAGTTTAGTGCTGATTGATAAAGCAAAAGTGCTTGGAATTGGTACGTTACCAAAGTTTACAGCACGCAGTAGATTGGATTGTCCACCAGCGTTGGTCTCAGGGTCAAAACTCCAAAAGTTGTCAAAAGAGATCAGGTTTCTTCCGATCAAGGATACCTCTACATCTTTAAGCGAGTTGTTGAAAAGCGAATCGAAAGTATAGGATAAGGCTATTTCCCTCAATTTTACGAAGGAACCATCCTCTATTCTAAATTGCTCAATGGGATAAATCCCAGCAATATATCCTCTTGGAAGGTCACCGCTAAGCTCTTGGGCAGACAATCGACCCAAACCAACCCCTTGACGGGTACGTTTATCGGCATCAAACACATCAAATCCCTGTACGGATTCCCACAGCATGGAAAAACCAAAGTTCTTGTACTTCAAGTCGGTTCCAATACCCATGATATAATCTGGGTTGGGGTCACCAATAATTTTTCGAAGCGCATCCCCTGTGGGTTGTCCATTTGCATCACGCTGTGCAATACCCGTAGCAGCATCCCCTCTTTCTTGTTGGGGAACGCCCACAGGCGCACCCGTGTCGGATGGTCCGGACAAAATCAACTCCCCATTGTCATCCTTGGCAAAATACGTTCCGTAGAAAACCCCCAAAGGCTCTCCCTCACGTACAATTGGCGTGGCACCTGCAACAGTGGCCACGGTAATATCACCACCAATGGTCTTTAACACCTTGTTTTTATTGGTACTGAAGTTTACATTCACGTCCCAGGTAAAATCAGGAGTCTTTATAGGGGTTATCCTGGCATAAATCTCCAAACCTTTGTTCTCCATGCTACCCACGTTCTCCGTTCTGGACGCACCACCAATGGAAGGCGCCAAAACCCGGGTCACAATCAAATCTTCAATTTTTTGGCTATAATATGAGAACAACAATCCGGCGCGATCGTTCCAAAAACTTAAATCGGCACCTATTTCAAATTCCTTGGTACGCTCTGGCACCAAGTCTTCGTTACCCAGTCTATTGTTTTGCTGTAAACTTCCCGCTCCCGCAAATTCGTTGGGCGTGTAGCTTCCAAATCTTTCATAAGGTGATATCGCGGTAAGGTTACCCGCCTCTCCGTAGGAAGCCCTCAGTCTTGCCGAGTTGAAGAATCCTTCGGTGTTCCAGAAAGGTTCGTTGGAAATAAGATAAGAACCGGACACTTTTGGATAGAAATTACTTCGGTTGTCCACATCAAAGTTCGTGGCTCCATCCACACGACCTGCAACAGTTAAGAACAACTTGTTGTCATAGGAAAGTGTTTCCTGAAGGAAGAATCCGTAAATGTCCAAATTGGAATCCACTGGATTGTATTGCAAGGGAATGGTAGGCACTCCCGACGCATCGAGCCCTCTTCCTTGGGTGGCATCCAACTCCAATTGACTGGCCTGGAAGCTATACCCTCCTGTTGTGGAAGAGTTCAATGTTTCGCTGATATCCCAGTCATAGTTTGCGGTAATGTCATAGTTCCAGTTAAAAATCTTGGCCTCGGCATCCCCCAAATAGCCATCATTAAAATAGGCGGGGTTAACCCCATCATAAGGGTACACTGGAATGGAGATATGTCCTTTTTGCTTGTAGGTATCCACACCGATGATTTGATCTATGGTAAGATTATCAATAGGTGTGATCTTTACATGTGCATTGGGAATGAATCGGTCCACATTTTGGGTAATATCAAAGGTCTCGATAATACTTAATGGGTTTACCCGGGTAGGTTCCACCGCCAAAAGATTCCCATTGGCATCGCGTTGCGAAAGGTCATACACGTTATTGGTAATGTTCATGGCATTAATGGGACTCCAGAATACGTTACCATCCGGTTTCTCATCGGACTTACTGCTTGAAAAATAGAGTCCTATGTCATAGGAAATCCAATCTGCAACATTATGCCCAAACTTTAACCGGGCGGTAAAACGGTTATAAGTGGTATTTTTAACAATCCCTTCATTACTCGTATAGCCCACAGAGGCCAAATAGTTCATTTTGCTATTCCCATCGCGAACCATAAAGTGGTTATCAGTTCCAAAACCGGTTTGGAAAATATCATCCTGATAATCATAGCGGGTGGTATTGAACTTTTCGGAACTTAAGTTTAAGAAAGGTGTTGCGGTATTTGTGTCGGCATCAAAACCAAAAATGGGCCACAATCTTCCAGCCAAACCGCCTACGGGTACCGTTTCAAATTCCTCCCCGGTTAAATTAAGGTCCAATTTTTTACGAATGGTATTGATATTGATTCCTGTTTTAAAGGTCATTTCTGGACCATTCCCAAAGGATCTTCCTTTTTTGGTGGTAATCACCACCACCCCATTGGAAGCCCTTGAACCATAAATGGCGGCGGCGGCGGCCCCGTTGAGAATATTGATGTTTTCAATGTCATTGGGGTTGATGTCCACCATCCTATTCTGTCCTGGACTTGCATCCCCGGCAGGAACGTTAAGGTTGGTCACATTGGTGGTAAGGTTACTGGCGATCACCCCATCCACCACATAAAGCGGTTCAGAGGAACCTTTAATGGTACTGGGTCCTCTCAAGCGAATGGAAAATCCACCGGCGGGATCTCCCGAGTTTTGGGTGATTTGCGCCCCTGGCACCTTACCTTGTAGTGAGGAAGTAACGCTCACCGGTGCGGCTTCCACCAATTTGGCAGATTGAACCGTGGTAATGGCATTACCCAGTTTTTTCCGTTCTTGGGTCACCGAGGATCCCAAAACAATAACCTCATCCAGTTTATTTGAATCTTCGGTCAAGGAAATTGATAAATTCTGTGTGCTTCCAGTAAGTACCTGTTCTTTGGTTACAAAACCAAGATAGCTGATGACCAAGGTCTTTCCCTCGGCATCAGAAACTTCTAATTGAAAGTTTCCATCAAAATCGGTCACCCCACCTATGGAGGTTCCTTTAATGAAAACATTGGCCCCTGGTAAAGGTTGGCCCGCATTGTCACTTACTGTTCCTGAAACCGTCAAGGTTTGGGCGAATACGGAATTCACCCCCAAGAACAGTGTCAAAAACAGTAACATGTAATTGAGTTTTTTCATACGTTGAGTTCTTTTTGAGCATTTGCAACAAACTTAGCGAGCAATTTTCAATGTTGCAATTTTTTTGCAGTTTTTTATTGCAAAAATTAGATTTTATTGCATTATTAAACAACTTTTAATAAAAAATGCTGTTTTTTATTGCATGATTATATTTTATATTTGCGATATGAACAAGACGGAACGACATCAATTCATACTGACCGAAGTTCACCTGCACAATAGGGTAGTTTTGGCCGATCTGGCCAATATGCTCAACGTGTCCATTGATACCGTTCGACGAGATATCAAGGAACTTGATTCCGCCAAAAAGCTGAAAAAGGTACATGGGGGCGCTTTATCGAATGGCTTCAATGCCTATTCTGACCGTTCCACTGATATTTATGAACTGGACAGTAAGGTTTCCATTGCCCAAAAGGCGGTTTCCCTGATCAAGGAAGGGGATGTCGTGTTGATCAGTGGTGGGTCCACCCATTTGGAACTTGTTAAATTGATTCCGAAGAAGTTGTCGCTTACGTTTTTTACGCCCAGTCTTTCCATGGCCATTGAACTATCCCAACGGTTGCCCAAATATCATGAGATTTTTCTAATTGGAGGGAAACTTTCCCGAAGCTCACAATTGACCATTGGAGGTGGATCTATCAATTTACTTTCGGAAATCGAAGCAGATATCTGTTTCTTGGGAACAGGGTACTTGGACGCCAAAAAAGGGATTACGGAAGTGGATTGGGAAATTGCACAAATGAAAAAAGCTATGATCAAGACCTCCAAAAAGGTGGTTTCACTATGTATCTCCCCGAAACTGAACACGTCCAACCGCTACAAAATCTGCGATATTGGTAATCTGGACACCTTGATTACTGAACTGGATCCCAACTCTTCTGTTTTGGACGCCTATCGTATTAGGAGCCTAAAACTATTATAAAACCGTCTTAGGTTTCACAAGGGTACTTGTTCCCTGCTAATTTTTTGAGTTCATAATCCTGCCCATTTCTGATTCCCATTGGTAAAAATCTGTCCTTACAATTCGTCCGATTAAACTTTCTTGGTTGAGTTCTTGCTATTCATTTCTATCATCCTGACCAAGGGACCTGTCCACACAATGCATATTAATCACCCCGGTGCCTTTGTATCAATTGGCAATTTAGCTCCAATCAGACCGCATAAACATGTTTGGTTGATAAGCCATCGGGGTGGCAGGCCCACCCCCATAAACACAAATAGTTGATTTTCAATTTTTTACACTGTTAACTTAGACCAGTTAACCGAACCCTGAACCGTGTTCAAATCGGCACATCCAGAGGCAAAACTTATGGATGTTTACATTTTCAATTTAGCTAAATTTATAAAAAGATAAAAGTATAATCTTATAAGTTATTAACCGTAAGTTTAATCGACTAAACATACTGTTCTTTACACAATCTCTAGTTCAGAAAAAATGACATAATAATCTTTGACCAATAAATCCATTTCCTCAAGCATATGGTCAAATATGATGACGTTATCTTGCTTGACCAACCAAATTTCATATTCGTCCTTTTTATCCTTCCCAAATTCATATTCTTCACGTGAAATGATAAAGGAGTCATTTGAAAAGGTCTTGACTTCTACATAAATATATTTGCTGCCATTATCAGGACTATATCTTATATCATAATGTAATCCTTCATCTTCCCTTGCCTTATAATGAACAAACTCCTTACTGTATTTATCGCATAAATGTTGATATACTTTTTCCTCTGAGGTTTTCCCTATTTGCAAATTGGATCCCTTGAAGCTGTTGTTAGGGTTATACAAATCCTTTCTATTTTTATAGCCTGACCAGCGTTTTGTCTCGAAACTGCTTATACGGTGTTCCCTCAATGGTTTATTTTGAGTGGATGCGAGATCAGGTTTTATAGGTACAATGATTTTTGGTTCTGAAGGTGATAAATCCTTTTTGAAAGATTCGATGTCAATATCAAAGTATAATAAGCTTTCAAGGCTTTTTGAACTATCTAATATTTCTAGTTCCCTTTCCGTCAAGCAGGATTTGTTCTTAATATAAATTGAATCAATATCCTTGAAATCATTAAGGTCAATCAATATTATTTCATTGAACTCCTTCTTCAAAAAGTCGTTAAAAATTGTATTAAGCTCAACGGTAAACACATATCTATTCTCAAGAGCAATTCTTTTTATATATAAATCCGAACCAACTTCAAAATCATGCAATCTTTGAAGGAAAGACTTCCGTAAATCACTTGTTCCGAGAGAACTATGCAAAGACTGTTTAAAGTGATTGAAATTATTAATAAAATAATTGGTGAGCATCTTGAAATGATTGTCGTACATATCAATGCTATTGACACTATATGTATTAAAATCTTCAATATTTATCCCAAGAGCTGAGAACAGACCTTTTAAGTAGGTTACATTCCCTTTATGGTTCAAAAAGTTATAATCAGGTAAGTGAGAAGACAGCGTCAATTCCAAATCCCTGTTTAATTGTGCAATCTCTACAGTGTTGTCTTCATTGAAATTTAGATCAAGTCCCTTGGTCCGATAAATAGTGGTCCAAAATGCAATAATGGAGCTTGAAAATCCCAAAATGTGTAAGGTTTCATCAATCAAATCTTCTCCAAAATTAACGTTTGAAGTATGCCTGACATCTTCTAAATCGGTTGACAGTAATGCCCTAAAATCACTTTTATGACCAGATACATCGAAGACGTGGGAAAGGATGTCAGCAATGGCATCTTTAAATTCAGGCTGCTTTCGGAAAGATTCCAAACTTCCTGATATAGGTAGTTTCAAATAATAACCTGAATTTTCCAAGAAGATAAACTCATAATTGTCCAATACGAATTTGTTATTCCCAACCTTGGTTACCACTTCATTGCATACATTGATGACAAGCTGTTGTAATTTAGCTGCCTCCTTTCTTTTGGCAGCTTCATTATCCAAGGCGTTTACTCTATGGATTAATATGTATGGGAACAACTCAACTAAAAAGTCATGTACTAATTTGGTGCTGAAGTCATCTTTTTTAAAATCATCTAATTCAATAACAATCGTCGATAAATCATTGATTCCGAAAAACTCAATTGCTCCCTTACCTCCAGACCTTTTTGAAAAATTAAAAATTGGAAAATTTGCACGAAGTTTATTAGGTAATTTTACTTTGTCACTAAAGTAAATCTCGCTTTGTCTAAATAGCTTGAGTCCTTCATGGTCTCTGGCAAAGAGCTTAATTTCCTTATTTAGAGGTGCTTTATTTTCTTCAAAATGTAAATACGCTCTTCTATAATAGGTCGAGGAATTTCTGCCATTGGGATAAAGAACATTAATGTTTTCTAGAATCTCTTGAACGCGTTCAATCGTCAGGTCATTAAAATCTGTACATGCACCCAAGTGCCTCAATACAATATCTAGATTCTTTCGCTTTACATTATATTTTTTAAATAGATTGCTGGAATAATCTATTTCAATGTCGTTGATGGACTTAAAAGTATTGTCCAGTAAATGATTTTTAAAATTATAGAATGATAATTCGACAATTTCTGCCAGATAACTTTTGTAATGCGATTTTGAATAATTTGAATGATACTTAAACTTAACTACTTCACCATGCTTCCTTTCAATTTGATTTAAATTATCCGACAAGTTGATATCTTTAATAACCCACAATAAAAATTGTTCGATGGTTAACACGCTTAAAATCTGGTCTCTGTCTTCAAAATCCAAAACTTGTGTCGAGGCAGATGTTGGTGCATAGCCAACAACCCTTTTTACATATTTATGATGGGGAGAATTGATAGTCAATTGTTTATAATTAACGAATTTATTAACCCCCAACCAGGAAAGAAAAATTTCCAAATTCACAAATGTACTGTCAGTCAAGCCCAATACATTAGGCGAAGCAACTTGTGGTCTAGACTTATGGAGGTCGCCAAATATATCCGAACAGATTTCACCAATGGGATATTGAGGAGAAAAATATAAGTCAGAAGATTTTGCTATTTGACCCGAGCTATCAAAAATTGGAATGTCCAAAATACCAATAGAAGTTGAACTGGTTTCTGGATTAAAATTGTTGAACAGGGCTGATAACATTTGTTTTACCGTTGTATTTTTCTCTTCAGGTTTTTCGGAAATATGTAGATTGGTGTTATTCACAATTTTTCTTGAAAGTGGTATGAACTCATAGGAATGAACATTACCGATACTTTTTAAATGGTTCTGTAAAATCCTTGCCCTATCCCTTTTAGTATCTTCTTTAATTCCAAATACGCTGACCAATTCATCAAAAAGTGTCGGATGTAAAACATCAATCCTACAAAAACTGGGTATTTCCAATTCGTCATTTAAATGTGTGAAGATTTCATTCTTCTTGTCAATAACAACCCCATCTCCTTTTATTAGAACATTGAAAGTATCCGAAAGTCCTTTTGCATTATTCCTTCGAATCAAATACTGGATGAGTTTTGCCCTTACAGAAATATCAGTTATTGTTTTGCTCCAGTTATCGATTAAATCGACAAAGTGTTGATATCCTGCATATTTTGGTTTTAATTTTGAATCATAAAAATTAATCCCCGTTACCAGAGGTTTAATGTGACGATTAAATACATTTCCTCCATTTCCCTTTTCTATTAAACTGGAAAAATCTTCACTCAAATAAACAGCTTCCGTCAAAGGATAATAGGCATCGCTAGCACAAGGGACAATTTTTTCATTTTGTAATATTTCATCCAACTTTTGATAAAAACCAAGTTCCTGTAAATTCTCGTTCTCAGTTTTGTATTGTAAGAGTTTAAAGGCAGTCCAATCAACTTTATCATCCGTCCTGTACAAAGCCATTTTGCACATTAAATGGGTAAGTTTTTCAACTACAAATCTGTTCTTGTCAGAATTTTCCAAATGTTTTCTGTTCTGATCTAAATCAAATGTAGCATGGATGATATAAGGAAAGGATAAATTGATACTCGTTGCGAAAAATGAATAGAGCCTATAACTGCTTTTAGGTTCATTTCTCGGTACAGCAATGCGTATTTGGTAGTTCTCTACTGTTTCTTGATTATTTTGAAACTCATTGGGTAAAATTCCTTCATCGTGAAAAATATCCCAAGCTTCCCCATTGCTAGTAATTTGTTGAACACTGCCTTTTATTAGATTTGTCGTTTTTCTCTCGATATGGATGTCCTTTTTATCTTCAAACCCTTCAAACGTTATACTTTTTATATTATGTAAAAACAGGATTGTCTCTGGCGTAATAGCGTTTATTTGATCGATTATTTTTTGTAAAGCATCTTCTTTAAACCTCAACTCTATTACCGTGGCATACTCATTATACATTCCAGTTTCAATTACCTCCGGAACAGCCAACATGGGTATAGGTGAAATGGTTTCTGGATACTTATACTTATTTCTAATCTCAGCAATAATTTTTTGATCGAACATATTTAAGAACATACTTTCTCGCTGCATATCCGAATAGGATACTTTGAAACCATTACTATAAATCGCAATTTCACTTGACCAATTTAGGACTGAACGAAATCCTAAGCCTTTATTCCCAATATATTGTGCCTTATCAATTTTAGATGATAAATTACTTGTAGTAAGGGACCTATAGCCCTCTCGAGAAAATGGAACTCCTTTGTTAGCCATAGACAGGATGCGATTTTCCCTGTCCATTTTAATTAAGACGCTGTCCGATTTTTGATCATCACAATTCTGTAAGAGCTCTAATATTTGCCTTCCGTTATATCCCCGTGTTGTAGCTGCTTCTCCATTATAAGCGGCCACCATTTCGTGATAATCCCTTTTAAAAAGGTCAATTTTACCTTCCTTTAATTTTATTACAAATTCTTTCATACACTAATTTACCATTGTTTTAATAATCAACTAAAAATTGATGACCGAACGTTTACATCAAAACTTACGATGGTTCAAAAACTCCATTTTTAGCGACTCTCTATGTCCGTCCTTTCCACCCATGCAACAACTGGTAACCGAAACGTTGCACTCAAGCTGAAAAAGAGCCAATCCACATTCAAGTACATTTCATTTTGCTCGGACCTTACAAAATAAAAAGAGCTTTCACTTCCCAATCTCTCAAATTGGAAATCACAAACTAATTTTTATATTTGTCAAATACTGACAAGTCAATACTTCCAAGTCAAATGCAACAATCTTTCGGAGAATACATCAGATATTTGCGGACAAAAAACGAACTTACTTTGACTCAACTTGGAGCAAAACTAGATTTAGATTCTGCTAATTTGAGTAAAATTGAAAACGGTAAACGAGATTTTGACGAAAAGCGTTTAATTCTACTAGCTCAAGTTTTTGATTTGAATTTAGAAGAACTTAAGACGGAATTTTTTGGCGACCTATTTGCAAAAAAGCTTTATGAAAGTAGTTCTTCAACAGATGCTCTTATCGTTGCCGAAAAAAAAGTTAAATACCTACGTCAAATTAATGCTAAACAAGAAAGTCTCAAACTTTAAAATATGCCAAACAGTTTAAATAAATACTTGAATAAAGTAATTCAAGGCGATTGTCTCGAAGAAATGAAGGGTATTCCAAGTA
This sequence comes from Allomuricauda sp., assembly GCF_002699205.1. GTDB lineage: Bacteria > Bacteroidota > Bacteroidia > Flavobacteriales > Flavobacteriaceae > Flagellimonas. Next base: position 3,712 of record NZ_PABT01000034.1, on the reverse strand, counting down.
AGAGTATCGATATGATTTTATGCGATTTACCTTATGGAACAACTCAAAACAAATGGGATTCAGTTATCGACCTCGATAAGCTTTGGACTGAATATTATAGAATAATTAAAGACAATGGTGCAATAGTGTTAACTTCTCAGGGTGTTTTTACTGCAAAATTGATTTTAAGTAATGAAAAGCATTTCAAATACAAAATTGTTTGGATAAAATCTAAAGCAACAAACTTCTTAAATGCAAAAAAGCAACCATTGAGAAAGCACGAAGATATTTGTGTTTTTTATAAGAAACAGCCGAACTATAATCCTCAAATGACAGAAGGCGAAGCATATGATAAGGGATTCAGAAAAGACCAACTCACAGGAAGTTACGGAGATTTCAAGTCCAATCACGTGAAAAGCAATGGTAATAGATATCCAACGGACGTGGTTGCATATGAAGAACAATCTATTGAAGATTTTGTCTACGTTAAAACAGCTGAATCAGAAGGAACGGTTTATCACCCAACTCAAAAACCGATTGAATTAGGCAGGTACTTAATTAGAACATTTACAAAACCCGGAGACGTTGTACTTGACAATGCTTGTGGTAGTGGTAGTTTTTTGCTTTCTGCTATTCTTGAAAATAGAAATTTTATTGGAATAGAAAAAAATGAGGATGTGCTTTTGCACAAAGTTAAAGAGGTTGACTATATAAAAATTTGTACTGATAGAATTCAAGAAACTTTGAAGAGTAAAGAAATTGAAAAATCTACATTACGCCTATTTAATGAACCTATAGCAAAATATCATACATTAAATTATAACTCAAAAGTTCTCAATGGCGAAAGTTACGTATAATGAAAGAAGTTGGGCTATTGATGTTATTAGTACTATCGAAGTTTTCTTGGCAAATAAAAGTTGGCATTTCAAAGGTGCTGGTGGTGAAAGCACCATAAGCAACAATAAAAAAAGTCTTTTTCCTGACGTATTACTATTTAAAGACCAAACAAAAGATATAATTGTACAAGGGTGGGAATTAAAAATGCCTGACACCCAAATAAATGATGCAGAACTAATAAGTAATGCAATCAAGAAAGCTCAAATTTTAAAAAGAGATAGTTTCCTCTTATGGAATGTAAAAAGTGCTGTTTTATACAACAGAAATGGAGATACCTTTGAAATTCTCAAAAGCTGGAATGACATTAATATCAATTCTCGACTAGAAGTAAAACCTAACGAACAACTCTGGAAAGAATTGCTGTATGAAATTCTTGCCGACCTTAATAACTTTTTTGAATCGGGAGAAATCCCAGAAATTACTTCTCAAGAAATTTTGTCTATTGATGAAGTAATAGATGTTGTCTTAGAAAACACCAACAATACTGCTGAAACACTAAAAGGAAAAGCTAGAACTAATAGGCAATTAGATGCAGAAATCAATCTTTGGTGGAATTCATCCTCAAATGAATATGGTTTTTCTTCAACTCAAACCGAACATAAACTAGCGACTTTGTCAATGGTAGTTTTGACAGATTGGGTTTTCAAAATAATTTTTGCACATATATTAAAAAGGCATTTTAACGAAGCAAAAGAAATTGAAACTATAGAAAGGTCAACTTCTATTGTTGATGCAATGGAAATCCTAACTTCTATTTCTCAAAAATGTAATTTCTGGAATATTTTCAGTCCAAACCTTGGTCAGCAATATATCTCGGAAACAGCTTGGAGCGAATTGACAGAATTAAATCAATTCCTTTCAACTGTAAATATTGAGGCTATTGAAATTGAAATTCTTCATCAATTACTTCAAAATACTATTGCAACTGCTAAAAGAAAGGTAGCAGGTCAATTTTCAACACCTAAAAAGTTAGCGGATTTATTAACTCGCCTAACCATTGATGACAAAACAAAAATAGTAATTGACCCTTGTTGCGGAACAGGCACAATTATAAAACAAGCCTATGAATTAAAAGAAGAATACGAAATAAATTCGAATGAGATTCTTAATACCATTTGGGCATCTGATAAACATTCGTTTCCTATTCAACTTTCTACCTTGTCAATGGCTAAACCCTCAAATATTGGTAGAATAATAAATGTTTTTAACTCTGATGTAATTGAACTAAATCAAGGAGATACAATACAATTTAGAAATCCAAATAATGGGGAAATAGTTGAAAAAGAATTCCCAACCGTAGATTATGTCGTTTCCAATTTACCATTCATTAAGAGTAAGGAAATGAAAGTCTTGAATCCACAAATAGTAGATATAAATGATTGGATAAAAGAAGAATCAAATACAACGAATTCATTAAGTGGCAAAAGTGATATTTTCGCATACATCCCTTTTTATCTTCATCAATTCTTATCCGAGAATGGCAAAATTGGGCTCATTTTATCTAATGCTTGGTTAGGAACAGATTATGGAGAAATATTCTTAGAGCTTTTTCAGAAATTCTTTAAAATAGAATTAGTAGTAATCTCCGGCAAAGGGAAATGGTTTGATAATGCAGATGTTGTAACAACAATACTAGTTGCGTCAAAAAGAGACCCACAAACACCTACCTCAAATGAAAGTGAAATCTCATTTTGTACTTTAAATGAAGACCTAGAAGAAATTGATGACATTAAGACATTGAGCGATAATATAATTGTCAATACTGAATCTGAAAACCTAACCATCAATAGATATTCTCTTGCTCAAATAAATTCTTTTGAAGATTTTGGAATTCCTTGGTCAGGTTATTTTTCTAATCTAAGTTGGGTTGCAAACGTCAGAGGCAGATTTATCAATACTAGTGATATTTTCCATTTTACACGAGGTGAAAGACGCGGTTGGAATCCTATGTTTTATCCTGCCTCAGGTCACAATATTGAGCAAGAATATATCAAGCCAGTCCTTAAACATTTGAGAGATACTACAAATTTAGAATGCGTTCCAAATGCTGAAGCATTTTGTTGTTCACAAAGCATTGAGGAACTTGAAAATTTAGGTCACAATGGAGCTATTGCTTGGATCAGGTCGTTTGAAAGCCAACGAAATGGGACTAATAGACCTTTACCTGAAGTTTTAGCAAAACCAAATATGCATTGGTATGAAATGTCAACCGAAAATATGGCTGACTTTGTAGCTAATGTAAATTATGACAAAAGCCTGTTCATTGCAAAATTTGAAAATCGTTCATTTATTGACCAAAGAATGATAGGTTTTTCGGTAAGAAACGAATACCAACAGGAAAACAAAACTTTATACTTAGCACTTTTAAATTGTACTGCTAGTCTGTTCTTGATTGAAAGTTTTGGTTTTGGTCGTGGTTTGGGTGCATTGGATTTACGAGCGACGAAATTTGAAAGAGACTTTAAAATTCTTAACCCAAATATTTTGTCACAAGAACAAAAAAACGAAATAGTGGAATTGTTTAGACCAATTATGAAACGTAACAGATTACCGCTGGAACAAGAATTGGAATCAGAAGATAGAATTGCTTTTGAGAATACTTTAATGGAAGTATATGGGATTTCTGAATATTATGAACCCATTAAAAATTCTTTGAAACAATTGTATCGAATTCGCTTTGCAGTTAAAGATTAGAATATGACATACAAAGAAATACCAGACATAACCTTAAAAATGATTATAAACTGGAAACGCCGGACATAGTATACCACCCTCGCCGGGTTAAAGTGACCATAGCTGGCCGGACGAAAGTGACCCACCCTCGCCGGGCCAAAGT
>NZ_PABT01000033.1 GCF_002699205.1 Allomuricauda sp. | reverse complement strand
TAGAGAGGTGGCCGAGTGGTCGAAGGCGCACGCCTGGAAAGTGTGTATACACCAAAAGTGTATCGAGGGTTCGAATCCCTTCCTCTCTGCAAGGTATTTTAGTTTTTCTATTATAAAATTTTTATATCTTTAACATTATTAACTAACTAAATTTAAGTTTAAGTAAAATGAAAAAAATATCCTTTACTCTGGCTGCTGCCGGAATGTTTGTGATGGGAACTACAACTGCATCTGCAGCAATGTTGCAAGAAGAAGCTGAAGCCAGCAAAGGTTTCACCCAAGTGTTGAAAGAGCAATTTATACAAGGGGGGCCTGCCTTTATGGGGATTGTACTTCTTTGTTTGATCTTGGGATTGGCGGTTGCTATTGAAAGAATTATTTATTTGAATCTGGCAACAACAAATTCTGCCAAGTTGAAACAACAAGTTGAAGATGCTTTGGCTTCCGGAGGTGTTGAAGCGGCCAAAGAAGTATGTAGAAATACAAAAGGTCCCGTTGCTTCTATCTTTTACCAAGGTTTGGATAGGGTTGATGAAGGTATTGAGTCTGCTGAAAAAGCTGTTGTGGCCTACGGAGGTGTGCAAATGGGTCAATTGGAGAAAAACGTTTCTTGGTTGTCTTTGTTTATCGCTATTGCTCCCATGCTTGGGTTTATGGGTACGGTAATCGGTATGATTGCTGCCTTCCAGAAAATTGCTGCGGTAGGTAACTTGAGTGCTTCCTTGATTGCAGGTGATATCCAGGTTGCGTTGTTGACAACTGTATTTGGTTTGATTACAGCGATTATCCTTCAGATTTTCTACAACTATATTATTGCTAAAATCGATAGTATCGTAAACGACATGGAAGACAGCTCAATTGCATTGATTGATATGTTGGCTGCCCACAAGAAATAATTACGAATTAAAAACTATCGAGAATCATGAATAAAATAGTAAAAATATTACTCATCGTCATCGGATTGCTTGCAGCCGTGCTTTGGTTCTCTCTTCCATCTGCCGATGATCCAAATGCCATTAATAGTGGTGCAATGAACTTTATGTTCATTATAATGTATATCTTGTTGGCTATTGCGGTAATTACTACAGTAGTTTTCGGATTTGCAAAACTGCTTTCCACAAAAGGAAGCTTAAAGAAAGCTCTTTTCGCCATAGGTGGATTGGCCATTGTAGTGGCTATATCCTATGGGCTTTCTTCCGATAACATGGCCGTGGTAGAAGCCATGTCTCAAAGAGGTGTGGAGACCACGGAAGGAACGGTAAAAAACATTGGAATGGGATTGAATGTATTCTTTATCCTGACTGCAGTTGCGGTTATTCTGATGGTGGTTCCAGGTTTGAAAAAAATGTTTGTTAAGTAAAAAAAGTTTATTATGCCTAGAAGAAAAGGAGCACCGGAAGTAAATGCCGGCTCCATGGCGGATATCGCGTTCCTCTTGCTTATCTTTTTCTTGGTGACCACCACCATTGAAACAGATGCAGGTTTGGATCGTATGTTGCCGCCAATTGAGCCGCCAGATACAGATGTTGTTATTAGACAGAAAAACATTTTTACTGTTAATATCAACAAAAATGGACAACTTTTGGTTGAGGATAATTTGATGGATATAAAGGATTTGAGAGCTGCGGCAGTTGAATTCCTTGAAAACAATGCAGACGGTTCCTGTAGCTATTGTAAAGGTAAAAAGGACCCATCCTCATCAGATAACCCGTCAAAAGCCATTATTTCATTAAAGAATGATAGGGAGACCAAGTATAGTACCTATATCACTGTTCAAAACGAATTGGTGGGTGCATATAACGACTTGCGTAACCGGGAAGCACAACGTTTGTTCGGTAGGGATTTTACCGATATGGAGGCTGAGTACCTTAATCCCGAAACCCCGTCAAGTGTTAGAGAAGATTTGAAAGATAAAGTGAAGCGTATCCAGGATATGTTCCCACAAAAACTTTCGGAAGCTGAAACAACAACCAATTAAAAACTATTTAATATGGCTAAGTTTACTAAAAAGAAGGATGGAGATTTGCCAGCGGTGTCAACGGCTTCGTTGCCGGATATCGTTTTCATGCTACTGTTCTTCTTTATGACCGTGACCACAATGAAAGATAGTTCGTTAATGGTTGCCAATACCCTTCCCAATGCCTCTGAAACCAAGAAGTTGGAAAAGAAGGATCGCGTTATTTACATTTATGTAGGTACGCCAACGCAGGAATATCAAAAGGTTTTTGGTACTGAGCCAAAAATCCAATTGAATGATAAGTTCGCCAATGTGGACGAAGTAGGTTCATTTATTTTGGCAGAACGTGCAAAGAAACCACAAGAACTTCAAAACGTATTGACTACTGCATTGAAAGTCGATAAAGATGCCAATATGGGTCTTATCACTGATATTAAACAAGAATTGAGAAAGGTAAATGCCCTTAAGGTGAATTATACCACTTATGAGGGAGATGCTTTTAACAATCTACAGTAGGCAATAGCTTAGATTTAGTGGGAAACGCTCCAAATTTTTAATTTGGGGCGTTTTTTGTTTAAAAAGAAGACATCATGTTTCGTAACATACTTCAATTTGTACCAAGTGCGGCATTTCTATTGCTGTCTGGGTTTGGCTACTGTCAAACCACCTCGGATGATGGGCAACGGACGGATGACAGGTACCTCGAAGATCAATTTTATGTTGGGGTTGGTTATAATTTGTTGTTTGATAAACCTGATAACGTAGCGCAACGTAACCTTTCGTATAATTTACAATTTGGCTTTATAAAGGATATCCCGTTCAATCGAAGAAGAAATTTTGGGATTGGACTTGGACTGGGTTATGCCATAAATACCTATTATTCAAATTTGAAGGTAACGGAAGCTACCAACGAGGTCCTTTATGAAATTGTTGATGAGTCCGATTACAAAAGAAGTAAGCTGGGTATCCATACCGTGGAACTTCCTTTTGAACTTAGATGGCGGACCTCTACGGCCGATGAATATAAGTTTTGGCGAATCTATGCCGGTGCAAGATTGGGATATGTTTTTTCGGGCAGATCCAAACTGGTGACAGAAGAAGGTAACACCTCTTTTTCAAATTCGGACATAGATAAGTTCCAATACGGGCTTACATTGTCTTTTGGCTATAATACTTGGAATGTCCATGCCTATTATGGATTGAATCCATTGCTTAAGGAGGAGGCTGTCCTTAATGGCGATTCTGTGAATTTTAGGGTGCTTAGGATTGGATTGATTTTCTATATTCTATAGCCAATATTTCAAAATGATCAACTGCGAGCAGCAGCCGAGAAGAAAACCTATCAACAATTCATTTTTGGTGTGTGCCTTAAGGTATAATCTTGAGGTTGCCACCATCCCGGTAAATAGGGTGAACAAACTTATGGCGATGGTAATGTTTGTTTCAAAATGGATGCTCAGTGCAATCATAAAGGTCAGAATACTTCCCATACCCAACAGGTGCATGCTCGTCTTAAATTTAAAGAAAAGCAGGATAAGGGTGGCACATGTTGCCGTTAGAAGTCCCGTAAAATAGTAAAAGAGCTCGTTTACGTAATTATTGGGTATTACCTTGTAAAGTATCATCAAAAAGATAATACAGCTTATATAAAGGGGGTATTTGCGTTCCTCTAAGGAGGGTAGGAATATGGAGTTGATAATGCCCAAATTCTTCAAGATCAGGAAAAAGATGATCGGGATGATCACGGTAAGTATAAAAATGGGAAGAATGTTTCCGCTCTGGGTTTCCAAAGTACTATAAGGGGCGACCATAAAATAGGCCACCGTCCCTCCAATCGGAATGAACAATGGGTGGAATAAGTAGGAGATAATGTTAAATATATGGCGCATCAAATTTCCTTTCTTAACCTTGCCACGGGTATTCCGAGCTGTTCCCGATATTTGGCAACGGTCCGTCGAGCTATGGGATAGCCCCGGTCTTTTAGGATTTTGGCCAATTTCGCATCTGTAAGCGGTTTTTTCTTTTCCTCTTCACTGATGACAGTTTCCAGAATCTTTTTTATTTCCTTGGTAGAAACATCTTCACCTTGCTCATTCTTCATGGATTCGGAAAAGAAATCCTTGATCAATTTGGTGCCATAGGGCGTATCCACATATTTACTGTTGGCAACGCGTGAGACCGTGGAAACATCCATATCTATTTTGTCCGCAATATCCTTTAGGATCATGGGGCGCAACTTTCTCTCGTCCCCTGTCATAAAATATTCCTTTTGATATTCCATTATGGTGTTCATGGTAATAAAAAGAGTCTGCTGGCGCTGCTTTATGGCGTCAATAAACCATTTTGCCGCATCTAACTTTTGTTTGATGAACATTACCGTGTCCTTTTGGGATTTCGACTTTTCCTTGGCGTTTTTATAGCCTTCCAGCATATTGCTGTAATCCTTGGAAATATGGAGTTCCGGGGCATTTCGCCCGTTCAGGGTAAGTTCCAGTTCGCCATCAACGATTTTAATGGAAAAATCGGGGACAATATGCTCAATTATGCGGGTGTTCCCGGAATAGGATCCCCCTGGTTTTGGATTGAGTTTTTCTATTTCTGAAATGGCATCTTTGAGCTCCTCTTCAGAAATATGATGTTTTTGTATAAGCTTGGTGTAGTGTTTTTTTGTGAAATGGTCAAAGGATTTTTCTAGGATATTTATGGCCAGCTCTACAGATGGTTTTTGTTCCTTTCTCTTCAGTTGGATGATCAAGCACTCATCCAAAGATCGCGCACCTACTCCGGGGGGGTCTAACTCTTGGACAACCTTGAGAACCTTCTCGATTTTTTCCTCTTCCACATAAATATTCTGTGTGAAGGCGAGGTCATCCATAATATCGGCAAGGGGTCTGCGTATATAACCACTCTCATCCACGCTTCCGACCAAAAATTCAGCAATGGCCCATTCCTCATCATCCAGATAAACCGTGTTCAGTTGATTGAGCAAATATTGGTTGAAAGACGTTCCTGAAGCATAGGGCACCCTTTTGTCATCATCGTCCGTACTGTAGTTGTTGGCCTGTGTACGGTAATCGGGAATTTCGTCATCGCTCAGGTAATCATCGATGTTGATGTCCTCGGTATCAATATTATCGCTGTCAGATGAATCGTCGTAGGTATCCCCGTAGACATCATCCAAAACATCGGTTTCTTCCTTTCCGCTTTCCAATGCAGGGTTTTCTTCCAGCTCTTGCTTTAACTTTTGTTCAAAAGCCAACGTGGGCAATTGAATCAGTTTCATGAGCTGAATCTGCTGTGGAGACAGTTTTTGGGAAAGTTTGAACTGTAGATGTTGTTTCAGCATACGGGATTGATTTACAATCTTACTTTCTTTAAAATAATAAATTCAAATTAAAATTCCGCGTTTTGTGGCGTTCTTGGGTAAGGGATCACGTCCCTGATGTTGCCCATTCCGGTGGTGAACTGGACCATTCGCTCAAAACCAAGGCCAAAACCACTGTGTACCGCTGTGCCAAATTTTCTCAGGTCTAAATACCACCAAAGCTCTTTTTCGTCGATGCCCAGTTCTTTGATCTTTTGTTGGAGTACGTCCAAACGCTCTTCACGTTGGGAACCTCCCACTATTTCACCAATTCCGGGGAAGAGCACATCCATGGCTCGAACCGTTTTCCCGTCCTCGTTCAAGCGCATATAAAATGCCTTGATGTTGGCAGGATAATCGAAAAGGATCACAGGGCACTTAAAGTGCTTTTCCACCAAATAGCGTTCATGTTCACTCTGAAGGTCAGCTCCCCATTCATCAATAACAAATTGGAATTTCTTCTTTTTGTTGGGTTTACTGTTTTTCAGAATATCAATGGCTTCCGTATAAGATACCCTTTTAAAGTTGTTCTCGACCACAAATTTCAGCTTTTCTATCAATGCCATTTCGGAACGTTCGTTCTGTGGCTTACCCTTTTCCTCGTCCAAAAGACGTTTTTCCAAGAATTCCAGGTCGTCCTGGCAATGATCTAAAACGTACTGGATAATATATTTGATGAAATCTTCGGCAAGATCCATGTTGGCATCCAAATCATAAAAGGCCATTTCCGGTTCTATCATCCAGAATTCGGCCAAGTGGCGAGATGTATTGGAGTTTTCGGCTCTAAAGGTAGGGCCAAAAGTATAAACTTTTCCAAGTCCCATCGCGTAGGTTTCTGCTTCCAACTGACCCGATACGGTAAGATTGGTCTCTTTTCCAAAAAAGTCTTGGGTATAATCCACCTCACCGGCATCGTTCAAAGGTGGGTTTTTGGCATCCAAAGTGGAAACGCGGAACATTTCCCCGGCGCCCTCGGCATCGGAACCTGTGATGATGGGGGCGTGCATATAATAAAAACCGTTTTGTTGGAAGTAGTTGTGTACGGCAAAAGAAAGCTTGGACCTAACTCGCATTACCGCAGAAAATGTATTGGTCCTTACCCTTAGGTGTGCCTTTTCCCTTAAAAACTCCAACGAGTGTTTTTTGGGTTGAATAGGATAGCTCTCCGGGTCGGCCGTGCCATGTACAAATATGTCCGTGGCCTGTATTTCCACACTTTGGCCACGGCCTAAGCTCTCTTCCAATGTCCCTGAAACTTTTAGGGCAGCTCCGGTCGAAATTTGTTTGAGCAAAGCCTCGTCAAAATTTTCAAAATCCACTACACATTGGAGGTTATGTATGGTCGAGCCATCGTTCAAGGCTATAAACCTGTTGCTTCTAAATGTTTTCACCCATCCATTTACTTCAACGGAATCTCCTACGGGTTGCTTTTCTAGCAATTCTTTTATGGAATAAGACATCATTATAAGACTATCGTAATTTAATCGGTAAAGATAGGTTTTTGATAAAAAATGATGGCAATGGAAAGACCTATTTTATAGCCTTTACGAACACTATTTGTCTTTTGGGCTGTCCTCCTCCTTGGGTAAAATGTCAATTTGTGGCTTTTTGAGCACCTGCTTATTGGCAATACTTCTTTCTAATGAAAGAAGGAGGGATGGCAGCAAGATCAGATTGGAGAGCATGGCGAACAACAATGTTGCCGAAACCAGGCCTCCCAGTGCCTTGGTGCCTCCAAAACTGGAAATAATGAAGACGGAAAACCCAAAAAACAATACTATGGAGGTATAGAACATACTGACGCCGGTTTCCCTTAAAGCGGCATACACCGATTTTTTAATGTGCCAACGGTTGGCGGTGAGCTCTTGCCTGTATTTGGCCAAGAAGTGAATGGTGTCGTCCACCGATATGCCAAATGCAATACTGAAAACGAGAATGGTGGAAGGTTTTATGGGGACTCCTAAAAAGCCCATCACCCCTGCAGTGATCACCAGGGGCAACAAGTTGGGGACCAGGGAAATAATCACCATTTTAAACGACCGGAAGAGGTAGAGCATAAAAAGGGAGATAAGTCCAATGGCCAATGCCAAGGAGACCAAGAGGTTCTTTACCAGATACTTTGTTCCTTTCAAGAACAAGAGCGCCTTTCCTGTCATAAATACATTGTATCTCTCAGAGGGAAATTGTTTGGTGATGGCTTCCTGTACATCTTTTTCTATTTCCTCCATACGATCGATCTTAACATCTTGCATGTAGGTGGTCAAACGGGCGATTTGACCGGTACTGTCCACAAAACTTTGCAAAAGATCCGCTCCTTCTTCGGTGGATGATTTCTGAACAGCATTCATAATGAAAGTGTTCTCCTGACTGGTGGGCAGTTGATAGTATTTTGGAATTCCATTGTAAAAGGCCTGTTTGGAATATTTTACCAAGTCTACTATGGAAGTGGGTCTGGAAAGTTCCGGGATTTCATCGATCACCATGCCCAGCTGATCCATCCGTTTGAGAGTTGCCGGTTTGACAACACCATTTTTCCGTTTGGTGTCCACCACAATCTCCATGGGCATGATTCCGTCAAATTCGGCCTCAAAAAATTGGATGTCCTTGTAAAAGTGGCTGTTCTTTGGGAGGTCTTCAATTCGGCTACCGGTAATCCTCATCTGGTAAATTCCAATAATGCTGAGTACCAAAACCGCGACAGTGGTTATATATACACCGATTCGATGGTTCCTTACCATATTTTCCATCCAGTTGACAAAGATATCCATCCACTTTTTGTTGAGATGCTTTAAATGCTTGGTTTTGGGAAGCGGCATAAAGCTGTAAACGATGGGTATGATCAAGAGGGACAGGATGAAGATTCCAATGATGTTTATGGATGCTACAATACCAAATTCGCGTAGTAGGTCACTATCCAAGATGATAAAGGTGGCGAAACCTGATGCGGTGGTAATGTTTGTCATTAAGGTGGCATTGCCAATTTTGGATATCACCCTTTGGAGGGACAGGGCTTGATTCCCGTGTTTTTTTACCTCTTGCTGATATTTATTGATCAAGAAAATACAATTGGGAATACCGATAACAATGATCAATGGAGGAATGAGCGCAGTAAGAATGGTGATTTCGTACTGTAATAGTCCCAATATCCCAAATGCCCACATTACACCAATGATCACAACGCACATGGAAATAAAGGTGGCCCTGAAACTTCTAAAGAAAAAGAAGAAAATAACGGAGGTGACCAATAGTGCACCAACAATAAAAAGGCCAATTTCATCCACGATGGATTTTGTGTTCCAGGTTCTGATGTAGGGCATCCCGGAAACCCTTACGTCCATTTGGGTCTCTTGTTCAAAATCGTCAACCAGTTCACCGAGGTCATTTAAAATAAACTCGTTCCTGACCGCAGTGTTCATAATGTCCTTGTCCAGATAGACCACGGTTTGAATGGTCCCGGTTTTAGGATTGAATACCAAATTATCGTAGAACGGAAGTTCTTTGAAAAGATGGTTTTTTAGGGAATCTATTTCCTGTTTGGTTTTTAATGGAGCTGTTATAAGCGGCTCCATCACAAAAGTCTGGGTCTCGCTGTCTTTTTTGAGTTCTTTTAGGTTCTCCAAAGAAATTACATAATCCACCTCTGGAAAAGCATCGAGCTGTTTGCTGAACGTGTTCCATCGATTGAAGTTCTTGGGCGTGAACAATGCAGAATCTTTGATGGCCAAAACAATGGCATTGCCCTCTTCGCCAAATATTTTAGTGAAGGAATTATACTCAATGGTTGCCGGATGGTCATCAGGAAGAATATTGGCCTCGGTGTTGGAAAACCGCATGTTTTTCCACTGTAGTCCCATGAAAACAGTGAATGCGACAACCCCTAAAAGGATAAGAATCCTATTACGGAGGATGATACTTGCGACCTTAGGCCAAAATCCTTTAGTGAGCTTTGCTACCATGTGGGTTTTGTTGGGCGCAAAGGTAGAAAATGATATGTTGTGTTCCTAGGAAAGAATCCTGTCAAAATCCAAGTTTTAAACCTTCATGATCTCCGCCTCTTTGGTTGACAGGATCGCGTCAACCTTATCAATGTAGGTATCGGTCAATTTTTGGACATCGACCTCGGCATTTTTCAATAGATCTTCGGATATATCCAAGGCTTTTAATTCTTTGTTGGCCTCTTGTCTTGCACTTCGGATACTGACTTTGGCATCTTCAGCCTCACCCTTGGCTTGTTTTACCAACTGGATTCTTCTTTCTTCCGTTAATGGTGGTACATTAATGATGACCATTTCTCCATTGTTCATCGGATTAAAGCCCAGATTGGCATTCATAATTGCAGTTTCTATTTCACCAAGAAGGTTTTTTTCCCAAGGCTGAACAGATAGGGTCCGGGCATCGGGAGTGTTGATGTTGGATACTTGGGAAAGCGGAGTTTGAGATCCATAGTAATCCACCATTACTGTGGAGAGCATCATGGGACTGGCTTTACCAGCCCTTATTTTAATCAATGCTTTTTGCAAGTGTGCAATACTTGCCTCCATACTTTCTTTTGTGCTATCAAGAATAAATTTTACGTCTTCGTCCATAACTTTCAAAATTTATAAAATAGAAACTCTAAGGTGTGGCAACGTTAAACATTGACCACGGTTCCGATATTTTCTCCAGAAACAATTTTCATTAGGTTGCCACGTGTGTTCATGTCAAATACCACAATGGGCAATTCGTTTTCCTGGCTCAATGTAAATGCGGTCGTATCCATTACCTTAAGTCCTTTGGAGAGCACTTCGTTAAAAGAAATAGAATCGAATTTGGTCGCATTTTTGTCCTTTTCGGGATCGGATGTGTATATACCGTCCACACGGGTTCCCTTTAAAATAACATCTGCCTTTATTTCAATGGCCCGTAAAACCGCGGCAGAATCCGTAGTGAAATAAGGATTGCCTGTTCCGCCACCAAAAATTACCACTCTTCCTTTTTCCAAATGACGAATAGCTCTTCTTCTGATGAAGGGTTCGGCTACCTCATTGATCTTTATTGCGGATTGCAACCTGGTCTGTACTCCTTTTAATTCAAGGGCGCTTTGCAGTGCAAGACCATTGATTACGGTGGCCAACATGCCCATGTGGTCTCCTTGGACCCTGTCCATGCCTTGGCTGGCTCCGGCGACTCCCCTAAAAATGTTCCCTCCACCAATTACAATGGCAACTTCAACACCTTTACCGATCACAGATTTTATCTCTTCGGCATATTCGTCCAATCGCTTGGCGTCAATACCATATTGTTTTTCGCCCATCAAGGCTTCTCCACTTAATTTTAATAAAATTCTTTTGTAGTGCATTAAAGATTTATTGAAGTCCGGACAAAAATAATCAAAAATATTTACGGGAAATGAAGAATTGTCGGTTTGATCTGGTCATAAAAAAACCGCTTCTTTTAGGAAGCGGTTTTTTGAATTTATCGTTACGGTCAATTAACCGAGTGCCACTCGTGCAAATCCAGTAACTTCCAAGCTGGAATCTACGGATTTAACGTATTGGGCCACACTTTGTTTGCTGTCTTTGATGAAAGCTTGGTTTACCAAAGTATTGTCTTTAAAGAAACGCTTTAATTTACCTTGGGCGATTTTATCCAACATCTCCTCTGGTTTTCCTTCTTGACGCAATTGATCTTTGGCAATCTCAATTTCCTTGTCAATGATCGATTGGTCAACGCCATCTTCGTTCAATGCTACCGGGTTCATGGCGGCAGCTTGCATGGCTACATCTTTTGCGGCCTCGGCAGCACCATCAACATTGGCGGAGAGTCCTACTAAAGTGGCGATTTTGTTTCCAGCGTGGATATAAGATCCAACGAAAGGAGCGTTCAATCTTTCAAAGCTTCCGATTTCGATTTTCTCACCGATAACACCGGTTTGTTCGGTCAATTTTTCAGCAACGGTCATTCCATCAATGGAAGCGGCAAGAAAATCATCCTTGCTGTCATAACCTAGTGCCAAATCGGCCAAATCGTTAGCAAGTTTTACAAAGCTATCGTTCTTGGCCACAAAATCAGTTTCGCAATTTAATGAGATAACCACGCCTTGGGTGTTGTCATCGTTCACTTTTGCGATAGCTGCACCTTCTGAAGATTCTCTATCAGCTCTTTTTGCTGCAACTTTTTGACCTTTCTTTCTTAGGATTTCTATTGCTTGATCAAAATCACCTTCTGCTTCGACCAAAGCTTTTTTGCAATCCATCATTCCAGCTCCGGTGGTCTTTCTTAATTTATTTACCTCTGCGGCGGTAATCTTTGCCATTTTTTTTCTTTTTAAATTTTATGTAAAGTAAAACACTATGTGGGTGTTTCTGTTTAGGACAATGTTAAATCAGTGGGTTTACTCAACTCCACCTTTTACGTTATCTTGCCATTCTTTAAGTTCGTCCCATTTGCCATCGGCGGCCATTTTGGCTTGTTTTGGCCAAGATGTTGGGTCCAAGTGGGCCAATGTTGAGCTGGCCTCGGTCAAGATTTCCTTGATTTTTTCAGCATCGGAGGCGGCCAGCTCTGCATAGGTACCTACTCCATTGGCGGCCAAAGCTTCGGCTGCTTTTGGTCCTATACCTTCGATTTTGGTAAGGTCTTCGGGCTTAGCTTCTTTTTTTGCTGGCTTTTTCTCAGCTACTTTTTCTTCTTTTATTGGAGCGGCAGCTTCAGCTTCTTTTGCTGGTTTTTCTTCAACAGCTTTTTCTTCTTTCTTAGGAGCTTCCTCTGTTTTGGCGGCTTTTGCTTCCTCCTTGTCTTTTCCGTTGTTTTTCTCGCTTTTGCGCTCTTCCAAACCTTCGGCAACTGCTTTAGTCACCTCTTCCATGATAATCTCGATTGATTTACCGGCATCGTCATTGGAAGGGATGGCGTAATCAACATCACGGGGGTCCGAATTGGTATCCACCATTGCAAAAATTGGAATGTTCAATTTTTGGGCTTCTTTCACGGCAATGTGCTCGCGCATGGTGTCAACAATAAAAAGTGCACCTGGCAAACGGGTCATGTCAACGATAGACCCCAAGTTTTTCTCCAATTTTGCCCTTAAACGGTCAACTTGCAATCTTTCTTTTTTGGAAAGGGTGTTAAAGGTTCCATCTTTCTTCATGCGGTCGATGGCTGCCATTTTTTTAACAGCTTTACGAATGGTCACAAAGTTGGTCAACATACCACCGGGCCATCTTTCCGTGATGTACGGCATGTTCACTTTGGATACTTTCTCCGCTACAATGTCCTTTGCTTGTTTTTTGGTGGCCACAAAAAGGATTTTTCTTCCTGAGGCTGCAATTTTTTTAAGGGCTTCGTTGGCCTCTTCCAGTTTTGCAACTGTTTTATAGAGATTGATTACATGGATTCCATTACGCTCCATATAGATGTAAGGAGCCATGTTGGGATTCCACTTTCTTGTTAGGTGTCCAAAATGCACACCTGCTTCCAGTAAGTCTTTTACTTCAATTTTACTTGCCATTTTTTGTACTTAGTTTACGTTCCGTTGTAGTAGCAATGTGCAGGTGGTCACAAAATTTTGTTCGCCCTGCCCATTTAGATGCTAAACTAGTTTCCAAAAAGTTGAATGTATGATCCTTTTTAGAACAACGACAACTTGGTTAAAAATTTAACCCTGAAATATTTACACTTTCAGGGTTTTCAATGAACTTATCTATAATCGAGTGCCAAGGCACCCAAAGTATATTAACGTTTGGAGAATTGGAATTTCTTACGGGCTTTCTTCTGACCGAATTTCTTCCTTTCCACCATTCTTGGATCCCTTGTCAATAAACCTTCTGGTTTGAGGACCGCTCTATTTTCTGCATCTATTTCGCACATAGCCCTGGACAAAGCCAAACGAACAGCTTCTGCCTGACCTGTGATACCACCTCCGTAAACATTTACTTTTACGTCGTAGTTGCCTTCTGTTTCTGTTAAAGCGAAAGGCTGCTTTATTTTGTACTGCAAAGTACCTGTGGTAAAGTAATCGCTAAAGTCTCTCTTGTTCACTGTGATGTTTCCGGTACCTTCGGTAACGTATACCCTGGCCACAGCTGTTTTTCTTCTACCTATCTTATGAACCACTTCCATTATTTGTAGTCGTTTAAGTTTATAGCTTTTGGTTTTTGCGCTTCTTGCCCGTGCTCAGAACCGGCATACACCTTTAGATTTCTAAAAAGTTCAGCTCCAAGTTTGTTCTTTGGAAGCATGCCTTTTACGGAGTGCTCAATAATGCGCTCTGGGTGTTTCTCCAATATTTCTTTTGCAGAAGCAGAACGTTGTCCACCTGGATATCCAGTATATCTTTGATATTCTTTGTCGTCCCATTTGTTGCCGGTCATGTTGATTTTTTCAGCATTGATGACAACAACATTGTCTCCACAATCAACATGGGGGGTAAAGTTGGTCTTATATTTCCCTCTAAGTAATTTGGCTACTTTAGACGCCAATCTTCCCAAGGTCTGTCCTTCAGCATCAACCAATAACCATTGCTTGTCAACAGTTGATTTATTGGCGGAAATAGTTTTATAACTTAATGTATCCACTTCTCAAATATTATTGATTTAATAACCTAATCCCGATTAACGGGCTGCAAATGTACAATTATTAGATTGAATTACAAACGGTTGATTGGGAATATTTTTCTACTTTTTTCAATTCCATTCGGCGTCTTTAAAAAAGGAGGTCATATCGTTGTTGAAATGTTAAAAAATGATTAAAAAATAAGATAAGTGTAACTCAGTCCAGTTTTGCAGGTCTTTACGGTGTCAATCAAACGCAAAAAACGAACCAAGTGAGAAATGCAGTTCTGGTATTACTGATACTTTTCTTTATTACTGATCTTCAATCACAAGACTCAACCGATGTCATCATCAAAAAAAAATATACTACCCAAGCCTTGGGTGAGTATGCGGCTCCCACTATTAATGGTATTCTGGAAGATGAGGCATGGAATCTTGTGGAATGGGGCGGGGATTATATCGAATGGCAGCCCGATGAGAATACGCCACCGACCCATCAAACCAAATTTAAAATATTATATGATAGTAAGAACCTATATATAGGTGTACGCTGTTATGATACCGAGCCGGATAAAATTGTAAAAAGACTGTCCCGAAGGGATGGTTTTGAAGGAGACTGGGTGGAGTTCAATATTGACAGTTATTTTGATAAGCGAACAGCATTTTCATTTACCATAACCGCAGCAGGGGTGAAAGGTGATGAGTTCATATCCAATAACGGCAATAATTGGGACGCTAGTTGGAATCCCATTTGGTATGCCAAAACCCATGTTGATGATGAGGGGTGGACGGCTGAACTCCGTATCCCGTTAAGTCAGTTAAAATTTGGAAGGGCCCAAGAGCAGGTGTGGGGGTTACAGTCAACACGCCGTTATTTCAGAAATGAGGAACGCTCCGTTTGGCAGCGTAAACCGGTGGACCAGCCCGGATGGGTGAGCGAGTTTGGTGAACTGCACGGTCTAAAAAATATCCAGCCCCAAAAACAATTGGAAATTCAACCCTACACCGTAGCAAAGGCCGAAACCTATGAAGCCGAGGAGGGCAACCCATTTAGGGATGGTAGCGAAAGCAATATTACCGTAGGACTCGATGCCAAAATAGGCATCACCAATGACCTTACTTTGGATTTGACCGTCAATCCAGATTTTGGGCAGGTCGATGCCGACCCATCGGCCATAGCCCTGGATGGTTTCCAAATCTTCTTCGAGGAAAGACGCCCATTTTTTGTCGAGAACAAGAACATTTTCGATTTTAAGGTTTCGCAATCCCAAGCAGGGAATACATTTGGTTCGGACAATATATTTTATTCCCGTAGAATTGGCAGGAGCCCTCAAGGATACCCGGACACATTGGATGATGAATTTGTGGACCAACCCGACAATACAGCGATCATTGGCGCCGCTAAATTTAGTGGAAAGACCAAAAATGGATGGGCCATTGGAGTACTGGAAAGTGTAACGGCCCAGCGAACCGCAACCATTTTAAACGGGGATGGGGATACCCGAAAGGAAATGGTGGAGCCTTTGACGAATTATTTTGTGGGAAGATTGCAAAAGGATTTTAACCAAAGAAACTCTTATATAGGAGGCATTTTTACGGCGACCAATCGCGAACAAATTCCTGAGCAGCTCAATTTTTTACATGATGCCGCATATACAGGTGGATTGGATTTTAAACACCAATGGGCAAACAGGGATTGGTATCTTGGTGGCAATATCACCATGAGCCATGTTCGAGGTAGTGAGTCGGCCATAACCAACACCCAGGAATCCATTACCCATTTGTTCAATAGGGTGGGTGCGGATCATGTCAAGGTAGATACAATGAGAACATCATTGACGGGGACTGGCGGTAACGTACAAATTGGTAAGGTTGGTAACGGACACTGGAAATTTGAATCTGGTGGTACATGGCGATCACCTGAATTGGAACTGAACGATATTGGGTTTCAACGTCGGGCGGACGATATCCGACATTATACATGGATTGGGTATCAAACCTTAAAACCCGACAGCACATTTAGACGTGTGGGCATCAATTACAACCATTGGACGGCTTGGGATTTTCAAGGCAATCATAATTATCTACAGTTCAATACCAACAGTTGGCAAAACTGGAAGGGCAACTGGAACACTAACGTAGGATTCAATTTTGCTCCCATTGAATATTCCAATTTCGCATTGCGGGGTGGTCCGAGGTTAAGACAATCCCCTTGGATGAGCTTTTGGAACAGTATCAATACGGACAACCGTAAAAAATTGAGATTCTCTTTTTTCCATAATGGAAGAAAGGCGTTGGACAATTCCATAAAAACGTATTATTTGGAAGGAGGATTTGTGTACCAGCCCATAAATGCATTGCGGATTTCTGCATTTCCATCTTTGCAGATCAATCATGACAAGTTACAGTTCATAGATAATTTTGATGATGTGGATGGTTCGTCTCGTTACCTCAATGGAGAAATCAACCAGCGGACTTTGAGTATGTCATTTCGCTTAAACTACACCATTAACCCCAACTTGACGATTCAATATTGGGGGCAACCGTTTATTTCCAGAGGACGATATTCCAACTTTAAACATATCACCGACCCCTTGGCCAAAACTTTTGAGGATAGATTTGTGCAATACACAAATGAACAAACCACTTTGACCGATGGCACATATGCTATTGATGAAGATTTGGATGGTGTGACCGACTTTAGTTTTGATGACCCCGATTTTTCCTTTGTCCAGTTCCGCTCCAATTTGGTAGTACGTTGGGAATATATCCCGGGTTCGGAAATTTTCTTGGTCTGGTCACAAGATGTGACCCAATCCGGAAACCCAGCTGAAGGATTGTTTCCCAGCTTGGGGGACAATATTTTTGGACAAAAACCCCAAAACATCTTTTTGCTGAAGGCTACCTATCGGTTTGTATTGTGATTCTATTCATTCCGCACGGCTGCTGAGCATGGTCCAAGCGCGTTATTGAATCTCATCTGGTTTTGGTGTAAGGGTTAAATGAGATGCTGAAATAAATTCAGCATGACGCTTGTTTATATTTAGTTACCATTCTGAACGGAGTGAAGCATCTGAATCTTTCGTCAACCCGAACTTGTTTCGGGTTCTCAACAGAAAGGCCGAAGCATTATTTAATCATAATCTTTCGCAACGCCGATACCAAAGCTTCATTTGCCTCGGCATCACCTATGGTGATACGCACTTTGCCCGGGGCCCCAAACTGTGAAACAGGGCGGACCATAATCCCTTCCTCCATCATTTTATCCGTGAATTCCATTTCAGGGAAAGGCGGGTCAATGATAAAGAAGTTGGCTTGGCTCGGCCAGTATGTAATACCCAATTCATCAAAAGCATTGGCAATATATTTTCTGCCTTCCAAAACGGTTTTCACCGTTTTTTCAATGAATTCTTTGTCATTCAATGCACCGATGGCTGCTTCAATGGAAGTCAATGGAAGTAAAAAGGGTTTTTGTATCAAACGGATATAATTGGCAATGGTGGTCGTAGTGTAGCCATATCCGACACGTTGTCCAGCGAGACCATAGGTTTTGGAGAAACTATTGAGTCCAATTACATTATGTCCTTCCAAAACATAAGGCAATGCAGAAACATAATCGTCGGCATCCGTAAAGTGTCGGTAGACTTCATCGAACACCACTACAATATTCCTTGGGATACGGGCGATAAAATCATCCATCACCGATTTTGGGATGTAAGTACCCGTAGGATTGTTGGGACTGGTCAAGAAAATAATCTTGGTCCTCTCGTTGATGGCGTTCAAAATGCCCTCCACATCCAAATCGTAGTTGGGAGCCAATAAAGGAACATCCACTTGGTCGGCACCATACCATCTGGAAAAAACGGAGTAGGGCAGAAAACAAGGGTTGGAAAAAATAACTTCATCCCCTTCATTGATAAAAGCCCGAAGAATAATGTCGATAACCTCCGAACCACTATTGCCGCACAAAAACTGGTCAGCGCTCAACTGACCATCAAAGTCTTTAACCAAAGCCTCACGCAATCGGATGTCGGTTTGGTCTGGGTAAACATCAATGTTGTCCAAGGCAGCTTTCATGGCTGCAACGGCTTTGGGTGATGCCCCCAATGGGTTTTCGTTGGAGGAAAGCTTGTATATTTTTTTATCGGTCGGGGGAATGTTCTTTCCGCCTTTATAAACCTCTTTCGGTTCCAAATGGGGTTTGAAAATGGATTTTATGTCTTTTTTCATCGTTTTTCTGATTTTTCAATCAATAAGAACATAATGTTCCTAACAATTGAAGTATAAAACCAAATAGTAAAAATAGGAGTCCGGCTTTTTGCCTTTTTGTATTCAATATTGCCCCACTTGCTAGAGGTATTCCGTGTGAAAAAGAATAGAATAATAACTCCAATGATATCTAGAATGAGACCTAAACTAGACAAAAAGTAAGGTGACTTCAAAAACTCTTCCATTGTTAATTGAACTTTATAAATTTTCTGCAAACAATAAATAAGCCATCGCCTTTACAGTATCACCATCTTCCAAAAGCTGCTTGGCCAAGCTGTGCAGTTCGGTTTTAGAGGCATTTTCCACACCTTCGTTGGCTATGATTGTCTTAACCTCCTTTGTCGAGGGAAGGCTTTCCAAATTTCCGAGTCGACCCAAATTGTTCCCTGTGAGCACTTCGCTTTCCCGAATACCTTTGGGCAATGCATCCACGCCAATCCCGTGGGTTCGGATGGGCTTGGGGATTTCAAATAGGGATTCTCTTATGGCTCGGATATACCAATTGCCCCCCATACGGCCCACTAAATCCAATTTTTCTGTGTCCAGCACATTATCTGTTAAGTACTCATCGTTGATGTGGATCATATCCACTTGTGCCATGATCAAATTTCCAGCTCCGGGCGTTTGTGCCAATTCAACCACTTCCAGAACGGTGCACTCAAATGAAACTGGAGCTTCGCCCACACGGGGTGGTTTTACTTTTACACTGGGGACTTCGGTAAAACCAGCTTTCACGAACTCGTTCACTCCTTTGTTATAGGCTGTGCTGGAAAGCGACATCTGCTCTACCATCTTGTGGTTCACTATATTAATCACCACTTCAGGTACTTCCACCACATTTTGATGCGTATGTTTCAAGGAATTGTCCCTACCGCTCCTTGTTGGGGAAAACACCATTACGGGCGGATTGGAACTAAAAACATTAAAAAAGCTGAAAGGGCTCAAATTGACATTGCCTTCTTTGTCCACCGTACTTGCAAAGCAAATGGGTCTTGGCGCTACAGCCGTTGATAAAATGCTGTAAAGTTCAGGTTGTGGTATTGTGGTCGGATCTATGGTTTTTATCATATATTATTTTCTTATTTTTTCCCAAAAACAGGAATCCATTTAATTGTTTAGTGCAGGAGATTGAGCGTAGCCGAAATCACATTTCACTGATCAAGTAACTTCGACCAAGCTCAGCTGCCAAAATTATTTTGCTGGTAACACTTTAGTGGTCACTTCGCCAAATCCGACTCTAATGTCACCTTGTTGTGCATAACCTCTCATGGTTACCGTGTCATTATCTTCTATAAATTTTCGCTCTGTTCCATCTTTCAGTTTGATGGGTTTTGTGCCTCCCCAAGACAATTCCAGCATGGAGCCAAAACTGTTTTCATCTTTTCCAGAGATAGTTCCAGAGGCCATCATGTCCCCAACATTGATGTTGCATCCGTTTATGGTATGATGTGCCAATTGTTGACTCATGTTCCAGTACATATATTTAAAGTTGCTATGGCTAACGATGGTTTCTTCGCCTGTTTCTGGTGTGATGCCAACTTCGAGATGGATATCGTAGTTCTTTGGACCTTCGAATTGCAAATAAGGCAACACTTCGGGTTCTTGTGTAGGTCCTTCTGTTTTGAAGGGGTCCAAGGCTTCCAAAGTTACTACCCAAGGCGAAATGGACGATGCAAAATTCTTCGCCAAGAATGGACCAAGTGGCACATATTCCCATTTTTGGATATCCCTTGCAGACCAATCGTTGAACAGCACCAGCCCGAAAATATAATCCTCGGCCTCTTTTGTGGGAACGGATTCGCCCAAGTTGGTGTCCTTGCCACAGATAAAACCCATTTCCAGTTCAAAATCCAGGCGTTTTGTTGGGCCAAAAACTGGGGCTTCAGCATCATTGGGTTTGGTTTGCCCTTTGGGACGATGGATGGGCTGTCCGGTCACAATAATGGAACTTGCTCTACCGTGATAGCCCACGGGAATATGTTTCCAGTTGGGCAAAAGGGCATTTTCTGCATCTCGAAACATTTTACCAACATTGGTGGCATGTTCCAGACTAGAGTAGAAATCGGTGTAGTCACCAATAGCTACGGGCATGTGCATCTGGGCCTCGGATTGTCTTACAAAAAGCTGTGGTTTTCCTGCCAAAACAGAATCATCATGCTGTAACCAATATTGAATTTTTTTGCGCACACGGGTTGTGATTTCCTTTCCAAGAGAAATAAAAGCATTCAAAGTGTCTTTTTCCAATATAGCTGTGTTGAAATCGAACACATCCAATTCGGCCACAGCGGCCAAATCCAAAATATGGTCTCCAACGGCCACTCCCACTCTTGTCTTTCTGTTTTGGGTGGAAAAAATCCCAAAGGGAATATTGTGAATGGAAAAATCTGAATTTTCAGGTATTTCTATAATCATATTTTTTAGATATGAGATGTGAGTAGTTAGAATTTAGATTCTTGGTTTAGATTGATTTTTTATGTTTCTATTATCTAGCATCTAATGTCTAACTACTAGATTATTCCAACCACGATTTATAATATTTCCCATCATCAATTTTGAGGGCATTTTCCGTGATCTGCAAAGGCTTGAAGGTATCAATCATCACTGCCAACTCCTCTGTGCCTTTTTTACCGATGCTGGCTTCGTAGGTGCCAGGGTGTGGCCCATGTGGGATACCTGCAGGGTGCAGGGAAATATACCCTGGCCCAATACCTGTTCGGCTCATAAAATCCCCATCCACGTAGTACAGCACTTCATCCGAATCTATATTGGAATGGTTGTACGGTGCTGGAATGGCCTTTGGGTGATAATCATATAGCCTTGGGCAGAACGAACAAACCACAAAAGCACTGGTCTCAAAAGTTTGGTGCACGGGCGGCGGTTGGTGCACACGTCCTGTGATGGGTTCAAAATTGTGGATGGAAAACCCGTAGGGGTAATTGTAACCATCCCAACCTACCACGTCAAAAGGGTGTGTGGCATAAACCAACTGGTGCAACATGCCCTGTTTTTTGATCTTCATCAAAAACGCTCCCTTTTCATCAAAAGTTTGAAGGTCCTGGGGCAATTTATAGTCGCGTTCGCAGAAAGGGGAATGTTCCAAAAGTTGTCCAAACCAGTTTCGATACCGTTTTGGGGTATAGATTGGGTGGAAGGACTCGGCGTACAAAATACGGTTGTCCTCGGTGTCAAACTCTATTTGATAGATCATCCCACGCGGGATGATGAGGTAATCACCATATTCAAAAGGAATGTTGCCCAAAAATGTTTTCAGGGTTCCAGATCCTTTATGGATAAAGAGCATTTCGTCCGCATCGGCATTCTTATAAAAGTAATCGGTGATGGATTTTCTGGGTGCTGCCAAACCTACGTGAACATCACTGTTCACCAAAAGGGGTTCCCGAGCTTCGAGGAAATCATCTTTTGGAGCAATATCAAAACCGATAAACTTTCGGCTGGTGATGTTCTTTTCCACTGCAATTTTTGGACTTATGTCCAATGCTTCGCCAATTTCTTTGACCTGGGTGGGCCTGTGGACGTGGTAGGATAGCGAGGACATACCATCAAAACCGATAGTGCCGAAAAGCTGTTCATAATAGAGACCGCCATCGGGTTTCTCGAATTGGGTATGCCGTTTTTGTGGAATTTTCCCGAGTTTATGATAAATAGGCATTTTACTTAGGTTTTGAGTTTAAAGTTATGAGTTATGGGTGTGAAAATCAGTAACCCATAACCCATCACTCTCAACTATGATTAATGCAATGTACCTCGAAGCTCTTGTTCGCGTTCAATGGCTTCGAACAATGCTTTAAAGTTACCTTTTCCAAACGACTGTGCGCCTTTCCTTTGGATAATTTCGAAGAACATGGTGGGCCTTGGTTCAACAGGCTTGGTAAAAATCTGTAGCAAGTATCCTTCATCGTCACGGTCCACCAAGATGCCCAATTCTTTCAATGGGGCAATGTCCTCATCAATTTTGCCAACACGATCAGTGACACCATCGTAATAGGCGGCAGGGACACGTAAAAACTCTACCCCGCGGCTTCTTAGGTCACGTACGGTTTTTATTATATCGTCGGTGGCCACGGCAATGTGCTGTACCCCTTCGCCTTCATAAAAATCGAGGTATTCCTCTACTTGGGATTTTTTCTTTCCTTCGGCAGGTTCGTTGATAGGGAATTTGATCCGACCGTTTCCGTTGCTCATTACCTTGCTCATCAAAGCGGTGTATTCGGTAGAAATATCATTGTCATCAAAAGACAGAATGTTTTTGAATCCCAATACATCCTCATAAAATTTTACCCAATGGTTCATCTTGTTCCAACCTACATTGCCTACCATATGATCTACATATTTTAAACCTGTAGGTGCTGGATTATAGTCCGGCGTCTCCCATTTTTTGAAGCCCGGTAGAAATGTTCCGTTGTAATCTTTCCGTTCCACAAAAATATGGACGGTCTCACCATATGTATAGATTCCGGAACGCACCACTTTTCCATCTTTGTCCTCTTCCACTTGTGGTTCCATGTAAGATTTGGCACCTCTTTCCATGGCCGTGTTATAGGCATGGGTGGCATCATCCACCCAAAGAGCCACTACTTTGACCCCATCACCATGTTTATCAATATGTTTCCCTATTTCTGTTCCGCTTTTAAGGGGAGAGGTCAGTACCAAACGTATTTTATCTTGGACCACAACATAACTTTCGCGGTCTTTCAGTCCCGTTTCCAAACCGGCCTGGGCATAGGATTGAAAACCAAAGGCGGTTTTGTAGTAATGTGCCGCTTGTTTGGAATTGCCTACGTATAGCTCCACGTAATCTGTTCCCTTGATGGGCATAAAATCTTCGGAAGTATCCTGTGATTTTGATATTGTTGCTGTTTCCATGATCGTTTATGTTTTTTATGGTTTAGAATTTTTGTTGCATCAACAACAAAAATAATAATTTTGGAACATGAAAGTAGTTTTGTTGACCGAAATTTGAGTTAAAATTGACACCGATATTTTGATGCCACCATAGTCAACAAAATCGGAATCCCTATTTTTGTGGCTATTCGTAGAACAATGCTCAATCGTATAGATGAAATACAGGGGATGGGGTTCCACTTGGATTTGGTGCTCCGTAAGATCCAAAAAGCGTATTTGCGCACTTTTGATGAACTTGGGGTGGATACGACCATTGAGCAATGGGTGATTTTGTATCAGATCCACCAGCTGGGGGAGGGTGCAAGTCAGCGTGATATTGTGAATGAAAACTTTCGTAACCGGGCCACAACTTCCAGGGTGATTGGAGGATTGGAGCGCAAGGGATGGATTTCCAAGACCCGTTTTGATGGGGACCAAAAGCGTTTTAAACTGGAATTGACCCCGAAAGGGCAGGAAATATTGGACCTGACGCTTCCCAGTGCGCTTGAATTGCGAAAATTGGCCTTAAAAGGAATTGACGCTTCCGAGTTTGAAACCTTTTTAAGGGTTTTGGACAAAATAGGGGAGAATTATGAGGAAGATCAAACCCAATGATCAAATCCCAACTTGGTTATCGTTGCGAGTCCAATAAGCAGAATCAGGATCAAACTGATTTTCCTGAACTTGTCCTGTGGGATATAGTTTAATATTCGTTTTCCCAAATATGTCCCCACCAACCCAATGGCGAACAAAAAAGGTAAATAGGTCAGTTCTTGTTTTCCAATGTACCCGTTTCCGTAATAGACAAAGGTCCGCGAAAAATCTATCATAAAATCAATAAAAGCTGAGGTGGCGATAAAGGCATTTTTTTCCAAATTGAAGGCCGCCATGGTAAGCCCGCGAATAGCTCCTCCCGTTCCCAAAAGGCCAGCGGAGAAACCGGACAATGCACCACCGATCAGTGAATTTTTTTTGTTGGGCAGGATAATGATCTCACTTTTAATGAGGAACAATAGACTGAAAACAACGAGAAAAACACCTAGCACGATTTCCAGTGCACCACTATCGACTATTTTGGACATGAAACCTCCCACAATCACAAAGATTACGGAAGGCACTCCTATATATAGGAGCAGTTTTTTGTCCAATCCTTTTTTGAAAAGAAAAATTTTGCTCAAGTTACTGGAAAGGTGAAAAATTGCCGTCATCCCGAGAACGGAGTAAAAATCAAAGTAAAAATTGCCCAGTGGCACAAAAAAAACAGAGGAACCAAAACCACCAATGGTCCCTATGATCTCGGCTACTATGGCCAGCAATAGAAAAATATAATTGATTTTCATGGTCTATCTTTCACCTAAAAAAGGAAAGGTACTGTTTTTGTTTTATGTTACACCTAGCTTACTCCCAAGTGTTGTAAAAATTCTTTAGTACCCAAAAGGCCTTTTTCTTCTTACCGTCTTCGGAAATCAATCCCTTACGGTTGTAATCGTCCTGTATCTTTGGTAAAGGTCTTCGGGGTGACCTAAAATCGACGAGAATCCAAGGGGACATACCTCGTAATTGGTCAATTTTTTGCAACATTTCCAAGGTTTCCATATAAAGGTATTCCTGATATTCCTCTGTCCAACGGGCATTTTTATCTCCGTGAAGTCCTTGTTTGGCACCTGCGCCAAATTCCGATATAACAACGGGTTTGTTTTGGTCAATCTCCCATTTTGTGATTTTACAAATCTCGGGCGTGCCAACGTACCACCCCAAATATTGGTTAAAACTGAGGATATCCACTAGATTGGCCAATGGGTCATCTATGTGTTTTATGTTGGGGTTGATTTCGGAACTGCTTTGCTCCAGCGCAGCACTGATCAATCGGGTAGGGTCTGTTTTTCTAGTGGTTTTGATGAGACTGGAGAGGAAATTGTTTCTGGCATCGCTAACCGGTGTTTCGTTGGCCATGGACCATATAATTACCGCAGCACGATTCTTGTCCCTTTGTATCATTTCTTTGAGCTGGTTCTCTGCATTCGCATAGGTGTCCGGATTGCTCCATTGGATGGTCCAGTACACAGGATTTTCCTCCCAGACCATAATGCCCATTTCATCGGCCAATCTTACAATGTGTTCGTTGTGGGGGTAGTGGGAAAGGCGAACATAATTTCCGCCCATTTCCTTGATCCAGCCCAAAACCTTTTTGGCGTCTGCTCTGGAATTGGCCCTTCCTTTGGTGATCGGGCTTTCTTCATGCAGACTGATGCCCTTTAGCACTATGGGCACTCCATTTAATAAAATATCACGATTTCTCGTGGTGATGGTTCTAAAACCAATTTGGTCGTGAAGTTCTTCATCGTCAGTGGTGAAGGTGACCGTATATAACTTTGGGGTCCTTGGTGACCAATATTCAATTTTCCTTGATTTGATTTGAAAGGTAGCTTTGCCCAAAGCATCCGTAATGAGATTTTTTTTAATGCCGAGTTCAGAAATTTCCAAGGTGACTTTTCGTTCTTGCGGGGCTTCACCGAGCAAATTTATTTCGCCCGTTATTATAGTGTTGTCTTCGTTATCTAAATGGATAAAGTAATCCCCAACATAGGTGGGCGGGGTTTTAATAAGTTTTACATCCCGGGTTATGCCTCCGTAGTTCCACCAATCCGTATTTAAGGTGGGAACACCCTCCTTGGTTCGTTTGTTGTCCACTTTAAGAATGATAAAGTTGTCCTTTTCCTTCAAGAGTTGGGTCACTTCAAAATTGAAAGGGGTAAATCCACCGATATGTGTACCAAGTTTTTTGCCGTTTAAATAAGCTTCGGTTTTGTAGTTGGCCGCTCCCACGTATAGGAATACTTTGTTGTCATCTTTGGCTTTTGTGTAATCAAACGACTTCTTGTACCATATGCTGCCTTCGTAGTAGTAGAGTTTTTCTGTTTGGGTGTTCCAATCGCCAGGGACCTGAATAGTATTTGCCTCATCAAAATTGTATTCTATCAGATCTGAAGGACTTTGTGGTTTCGTATTGGTAAAATATGCATTGGCCGATGGTTGTTTTTGCTGGTCAAAGGGTTCGTACCTGTAGTTATAGTACCCATTTTCGTAGGGATCTACAATATAGTGCCATGACCCATTGAGAGTTGTGGTTTTTCGGTTATGGGTATTGATCAACAGGGCATCGGGGGCCTGGGACCTGATAATAGTGTGATGGCCCAGCACAAATAAAAGAACTAATAAGAATTTTTTCATGTGATTATGTTGGAGTTATAAAGATAGGAAAGTTGGTGTTTGTGCCATTTTACCTTATTAATATAAAAAAATAGCTTTTTGTGTTAATACAGCATATAAACTGGATAATCCATTGGACGTAGGTGTAAGAAAAATACCTCAATTTTGTCCCTGTATAACAATTACTATGAAAACGACACAATTTTATCCAACAATATGGTCAACACCATTATACATCCCGAGTGTGATGGAAGGTTGGTATGGTTCCAATACCAAAGAGGTTGAATTGATTTTGAAAAATGAGGCAGCTACGACACTCAATGTTTCGGAGATGTCCCTTAACATTACCAAGTTCTCGGCAATTGATGAACAATGTAATGAATACTTTATCATGGATTTTCCTGGTCAGAACCCGGTATCTTTAAAAGGAATAGCTTCTGGAAATTTTTTGCGTTCCAAGAGCGTACTTTCCTTGCCCAAAGGTAAATACATCGCATTGCGTTTTTACATGGCGGGATGGGGAAACCAGTTCACATATCACGATGGGGTAACGGAGTCTGCCAATTCCTTTCAACGTTTGGATTTTCAAATTGAGGGAGGTTTTACCGTAGAGGATGGCCATGCCCCTGAAGTTAAATTATGGTTTGACTTTGTTCCCTACCAGTGGAAGCGACACTTTAAACCGCTATCGGATTTGTTTAAAGGGAGCAAAAGTCAAAAACCACGATTGGCCAATAGTTTTGGCAATTGATTTATGCTATGAAAAGGATGGAAAAGGCACCGAATTGGTGCCTTTTTTAATTTTGCTTTTCGAAGGTCTCTTCTAAAACATCAAAAGATTTTACGGTGCCATCCGTACCGATTGAAAAATTAAAATCTATCTCTGCATGATATGGATTTTCCTTCGTGGACATAAAAGTGTCGTAATGCCAATGTTGGAGGGACAATGTCAAGAAATTATTGAAATTTATGGTCAATCCCGCATCCGTGTTTTTAACCGTGGCCTTCCCAAGCATTGGGTGGGTATATTCTCCTTCGTATTGATCTATGGACAATGTGGTCTTGGTATTTGCTACTTTTCCGTCCCGTAGTTTCTGATAATATTCTTTTTCCTGCTCCTTAAACTTGGAATATAGTTCAAATACTTCTTCGTGCCAGTTTCTACTGTTATCATCAAAGACAAAAAGATCCATGGATTTATAAAGTATGGCATGCCGTAATTCCGCATGGTCCATATTGGCAAAAACATAGACGGCAACATCTTTGTCCCGCATTATGCCGCAAATGGCAATCAATCCTCCAAGACTTCCTGTATGAAAATCCAGTTTTTCTCCCCTATAGTCGTGTTGGAACCATCCCAAACCATAGGTTTTCCAGTGGGGTTTGGTCAATTTTTGGGTGGGATAGAAACTGGCATCGGTTACAAAGGCATGTGGCTTAAAAAGATATTCGAATGTGTTCTTGGATAAAATAGTATCATTTCCCACAACACCATCGTTTACCAAATACTTGAGGTAATTGGTGACATCCGATAGGCTGGACCAAATCATACCTGCGGCACCGATTTGGTCTGAAAAATTGTGGTCCACTTGTACAATTCCATCATCCAAATCATTGAGATAGGGAGTAGTGTAATTCCCCTTGTCCAATATTTCCACCGATTTGGCCACGGCATCATCCATACCAATGGGTTTGAAAATATTTTCAGTAACAAATTCAGTCCAATGCTGGCCACTTACTGCTCCAATCACTTCCCCGGCGATAGCATACATTATGTTATTGTAGTCAAAACCTCCCCGAACCGGATAGGTCTTTTCCGAAAGGGCAAATCGATGTAGCGTTTCCTGGGTGGAGACACTATCTAAGGCCCAAAGCAAATCGGCTTGTTGAATTCCCAGATTATGGGTCAATAGATCTTGTACCCTTGCCTCTTCGGTAAGGTATGCGTCTGAAAGTTTAAAATAAGGAAGGTGTTCACGTACTTTATCCGTCCAGTTCAACTTGCCTTGGTCCACCAAAATGCCCAAGGCTTGACACACAATGGCTTTGGTGGTACTTGCCATGCTAAAGAGAGTGTGTTCATCCACGGCAGCTTTGCTTTCCAAATTTTTGACACCGTATGCTTTTTGAAATACGGTCTCCCCATCTTTTACTACCACGGCGACCAATCCGGGTATTTTCCAATCGCTCATACCTTTCTGGATCATGGCATCGAGCTGCTTGGCATTTGTTTTTTGTGCAAGAACTATGGGGGGTATAAATAGGACAAAGGCTAATAGAAGTACTGTTTTTTTCATTGTTTAAAAGGTTGGTGGCTATTCCACTAATATACAATGATTAAGAAAAGCAAGACTGTATTGTTGAGTAAAAATATGCAATTGGTTTTGGGCTATCCATTAATTTGCTCGCCACCAAGACGTTTTAGTTTGTCCAACACCTCATATACTGCAAAACTTCGGGCAAAGCGGGCCATTTCCCTATCATCAACTTTAATGATGACAACGGGCAATGTAAAAACCATGGATTGTCCGGCAAGCTCCGTTTCTTCCTCAACATCCACCACACGGATGTTCACTTTTGGAAAGTTTTCCCGTACGGCTTCCAGTAGTTTTGGTTTTAGTGCCTTGCAGACACCGCAGGTTTTGCCGGTGAAAAATTGAAGTTCTGTCATCTCATTTTACATTGGGCAGGAATTAAAATAATTATTGGATATGGAAATTACAACAATTCCAAATATGGTTCCACCATTGATGTATGCATAGGGGCCGACTATTTTGTGATTGATGATCAACCATGGGTCACTTTTTTGTGAACAAGGGCCACTAGACCCAAAATTGGACCCAAAGCCAAAATCATATAAACCATATTGGAACTTGTCCAGATTCGCATTTCATTGAGTAGCTGAATACTGACGATGGTGATGGCAAAACCTATGCTGTTTACAATGGTCAATGCCGTTCCCTTTATTTCTGGGGATGCATTTTGTGCCACCAAGGTTGAAAATAGGGGAGAGTCTGCAATCACCACCATGCCCCAAAAAATGAGAAAAGCAACAAAAATAACTTCGGAACCCTGTACAAAAAGCAAGGGAGAAATCAAGCAACAAATACAGGAAAGCAGCAGGGCCATAAATGCCACCTTTTTAGTTCCAAACGTTTGTGCTAAATAGCCGCCCAGCACACATGCCAAACCACCGACGGCAATAATCGAAAAGGACAATAAGGGAATGTTGAATGTTGTTGCTTGGTGGATTGCCCCATAGGTTTGTAGCATGATCGGGACGAAGGCCCAAAAGGTATAAAGTTCCCAACAGTGACCAAAATACCCGAACGCTGCTGAACGAAAGTCACTACTTTGAAACACTTTTAGAAATGCGGACCAATAGATTTTTTGGCTTGGTTTTCGGAATGGGCCATCGGGTACTAAACCTACCATTAAAGCGCCCCCTAAAATGGCCAAGGATGAGGTGGCCATCAACACCGCTTTCCAAGAGAATGCATGGGTCATCTCTTTCAATAAATGAGGGAACGCTGTCCCGACCACCAATGCCCCCACCAAATATCCTAGGGATTTACCAAGGCCTTCTTCGTAATAATCAGCAGCAATCTTCATCCCTACGGGATAGATGCCCGCGAGAAAAAAGCCCGTAAAAAACCGAAAGGATAGGATGCTGGACAATCCATTGCCTTCCCAAATGACGCCCAAATTGACAAATGCCCCCAAAACAGCGCACAAAAAAAATACTTTGGATGGGGAAAACCGGTCAGCAATCGATAAAATGGCAAATACCAAGGTGCCAATGATAAACCCAAATTGAACCGCTGAGGTCAAATGTCCCACCGCGCTTTCACTTAACCCAAAAGTGGTGACCAAGTCGCCCATTACCCCATTGCCCGCAAACCAAAGCGATGTACAGCAAAACTGTGACACTACAATGATGGGGAGAATGATTTTTTGGGGGGTCATTTAATTTCTTTCAAAGATGGGTGGGACAATAATATTAAAGAAAGCATTTTGTGGGATATTTGTTTGGGGAGGTTGGGGGAATCTAATGGTCGCTGCTATATGTTTTCTCGAGTTACTGTTATGTTCATTAGTTTAAGTTCTTTTTCGAGGGAATCAATAGTCTTTTTGTCCATTGCAAGCATATAGCCGCCATCTTTTTCTCCAATAATTCTGATGTAAGGACCTACTCGGACTAACCTTTTTAATTCAATTTTTTTGATTTTTTTAAGTTCAAAATTCATTTCTGCAAACTTAAAGGGCATTAAAGGTCTTTTAATTAACAAGTGCGATTTGGAGAGATGGAAGGTCTTAATTTTTCTGATAAGTTGGACAACTCCAAATATTGTTAACAACAAGCCTATCCAAAATATGGTAGAACCGTTTTTATTCATTGATAATAGAATGATTCCAGCACCAATTTCAAAAATTGCGTCTAATATGTAAGGAAGAATTCTCCTCCAATTTACTCCAATATATAAAATGCTATTCATTATGTTATACTACAAATAATCTATCTAGTATACGTTAAAATCAATGCGCCTCCAACCAATTCTCGCCCACACCCACTTCCACATCTAACGGTACAGAAAGCTCGTAAGCGTGCTCCATTTCGTTTTTAATGAGTTCCTTCATCTCTTCCAGTTCGGGTTTGTAACAATCAAATACCAATTCATCATGCACTTGGAGCAACATCTTGGTCTTGTATTTTCCTTCGGAAAGTTTTTTATGGATATTGATCATCGCAATCTTAATAATGTCCGCTGCACTTCCCTGGATGGGAGCGTTCACGGCGTTACGTTCCGCTGCCCCGCGTACCACTTGGTTGCCTGCGTTGATATCTTTTAAATATCTGCGACGCCCCAACACCGTTTGCACATATCCATGCTCACGGGCAAACTCAATCTGCTCGCTAATGTAATTGCGCAGTTTGGGATAGGTCTTGTAGTAAGTGTCAATAAGTTCCTTGGCCTCGGTACGGCTCAAATCCGTTTGGTTGCTCAATCCGAAGGCGGAAACCCCGTATATGATTCCAAAGTTCACCGTTTTGGCATTGCTACGCTGTTCGCGGGTCACTTCCTCAATGGGCACATTAAATACCTTGGATGCCGTGGAAGCGTGAATGTCCTCCCCATTTTTAAAAGCAGAGATCATAGTGTCCTCCTCGCTCAATGCAGCGATAATCCGCAATTCTATTTGGGAGTAATCCGCAGCCAGCAAAACATAGTTTTCATCCCGTGGGATAAAAGCTTTTCGTACTTGTCGGCCTCTTTCTGTTCGGATGGGGATGTTCTGAAGGTTCGGGTTATTGCTGCTCAATCGGCCCGTAGCGGTAACGGTTTGCATATAGTCGGTATGCACACGGCCGGTTTTCGGTTGTACCTCGTTGGGCAATGCATCTACATAGGTGCTCTTTAGTTTGGCAAGTCCGCGGTAATCCAACACATTTTTGATAATCTCATGGTCTTTAGCCAAATACGAGAGCACATCTTCCGAGGTGGAATACTGACCTGTTTTGGTCTTTTTCGGTTTGTCCACTAGCTTCAATTTGCCAAAAAGAATCTCACCCAATTGTTTTGGGGAGGCGATATTGAATTCCTCGCCGGCCTGCTGATAAATTTTTTGTTCCAGCTCTTTTATGTCCTTGTTCAATTGTTCTGAAAGACTGTTCAAATAATCCTTGTCCAGATTGATGCCTTCCAGTTCCATATCTGCCAACACCCGTAGCAAGGGAATCTCAATCTCATCAAACAATTTGTCTGTATGGGCATCCTTCAGTTCCGGGGTAAACTTTAAACCCAATTGAAAGGTGATATCGGCATCTTCCACGGCATATTCCGTTTGTTTTTCCAAAGGAACGTCACGCATGCTGAGCTGGTTTTTGCCCTTTTTGCCAATGAGTTCGGTAATGGAAACTGGCGTGTAGTTGAGGTAAGTTTCCGCTAGCACGTCCATATTATGGCGCATATCCGGATTGATAAGGTAGTGGGCCAACATGGTATCGAACAATTTGCCTTTGACCTCGACATCGTAGTTCCTCATTACTTTAATGTCGTACTTCAGGTTTTGCCCCACCTTTTCAATGTCTTCGGATTCAAAAAACGGGCGTAGTTTTTCAATCAGGGGTTTGGCATCGTTCTCGTTCTCTGGAAAGGGTACGTAAAAGCCTTTGCCCGGTGACCAGCTAAATGCAATGCCCACCAATTCCGCTTCCAAAGGATTGAGGGAAGTGGTCTCGGTATCAAAACAGACGGAAGGTTGCTTCATCAGCATTTCCAAAAAGAGTTCCATGCCCATTCCATCTTGCACATACTGGTAAAAATGTGGGACATCGGCAATGGTTTTTCGGCTATTTACGTCTTTGATAGTGGCGCCGGCTTCCGCAGGATCTCCCCCAAATAACGAAAATTGACCGCTTCCGGCCACTTTGGCCTCTTGTTTGGCCTTTTCTTTGGCTGTTTGGGTATTGGTCACTTGGGTGCCCGCTTCTGCTTCCCCCGAAAATATTTTAATGAATTGGTCCTTCAACCTTCGGAATTCCAGTTCTTCGAAAATTTCTTGGACCTTTTCGGCATCCGGGGGACACATTTCATAATCCTCGGCATGGAATTGCACATCACAATCGGTTTTGATTTCTGCCAATTTTCTGGATAACCGTCCCAATTCGGCATTGGCCTCTACTTTTTCCTTCATTTTTCCTTTGAGCTTATCGGTATTGCTCAACAATCCTTCCAATGAATCGAACTGCTCCAGGAATTTTTTGGCTGTTTTGTCGCCCACACCAGGTAGTCCCGGGATATTATCACTGGCATCACCCATCATTCCCAGATAATCGATAACCTGTTCCGGACGTTTCACACCGAAGCGTTTCTGTACTTCGGGTATGCCCCAAATTTCGATGCCATTGCCCATTCTGGCTGGACGGTACATGAAAATATTTTCGCTCACCAACTGACCAAAATCCTTGTCCGGCGTTACCATGAACACCTTATAGTTTTCCTTCTCCGCCTGTTTGGCAATTGTTCCAATGAGGTCATCGGCCTCGTAGCCTTCCAGTTCCACAATTGGAATTTTCATGGCCTTCAAAATCTGTTGGATATAGGGTATGGCAATGCGGATGGCATCGGGTGTTTCGTCCCGGTTGGCCTTGTATTCTTCAAAAAGTTCGGTGCGCTCCACACTGCCTCCTTTGTCAAAAGCTACGGCCAAATGGTCGGGCTGTTCCCGTTTGATCACATCAAAAAGGGAATTTACAAATCCCATAATGGCCGAGGTGTCCATTCCTTTGGAATTGATTCGCGGGTTTTTGATCAAGGCATAGTAACCACGAAATATAAGTGCGTAGGCATCGAGTAAAAAAAGTCGTTTTTGTTCGGACATGTATTTTTCAATTGTCAGTTAGCAATGTTCAATAAGCAATTGGCTTTTACCAAAAAATGGTGGGGATTAAAAGTACGAATTGCTGTTTAAAAAGATATAAGATGTGAGATATTAGATTTGAGAAGAGTCTTGATTCTTTCTCAAAGAAAGATTAAGGAGCCAAGAGTCAAGACATAAGGTTTTTTATAAAAAAGTATTCTACTGATTCTATTTATTGAAAAACAGCTTTTTGGAAATCCAAATTCCTAAAGTGAGAATTATAAATTCAAACAAGAAAATTAGAATGAAATAAAGTGGCATAAAAAGCAGATGAATTAAAAATCCTTTTAATCCACTAACTTCTGCACCATTTATGGTAATTGGAGCATTGGCGTCCGATACTAAAAAAAAATAGTACCAAAACCAAAATAGAGTAGGTTAAACCCTAAACTGCTAAAAAGAGAAATTTTAAACAAATCATTCAATGAAAGAGACTTTATTAGTTCTTTAGATTTCATAATTATTTTGATTTATTAAAGTTTTGAAATTAGCTGAAATTCAAAAAGTCTTGAATCTAATATCTAGCATCTAAGAACGCAGCGGTCTAACTTCTATTCATAAAAACTCGTCACCTCTCGGTTCACATGTCCATTCTCGGAATATTCCCGATAGGTAAAACCTGGGTGTACGCAGTAGCCCCCTGTTTCCCCATTTTTGTTGATGGCCAAAAAACCGATTTGAAAATCCTTTCTGCCCTCGTTTTTCTTCATGATGCGCTTTACCCCCTCTTCACAAGCTTCTTGCGGACTTTTTCCCTGTCGCATGAGTTCCACGATCAAAAAACTGCCCACGGTACGGATCACTTCTTCACCGACCCCCGTGGCCGTGGCACCGCCCACTTCATTATCAACAAAAAGTCCAGCTCCGATTATAGGGGAGTCCCCAACACGCCCAGCTACTTTGTAGGCCATCCCACTAGTTGTGCAGGCACCGGCAATATCCCCATTTTCATCAATGGCCAACATGCCGATGGTGTCGTGGTTTTCTATGTTGATGGTGGTTTCGTATTTGGAGGTTTTCAGCCATTCTTCATATTGTTTTCGGGTACTTTCGGTAAGCAGATCCTCTTTTTTGAATCCTTGTTCGTAAGCAAATTTTTCGGCGCCTTTGCCTGCCAGAATAATGTGGGGTGTTTCCTCCATTACCTTTCTCGCCACGGAAACTGGGTGCACAATGTTTTGCATGCATACCACAGAACCACAATTACCATCCTTATCCATAATGCAGGCGTCCAAGGTCACGTTTCCATCGCGGTCTGGGCGGCCACCCTTGCCCACAGTTTCATTGGTTTCGTCGGCTTCCTCTACCATTACCCCTTGCTCAACGGCATCTAGGGCATTTCCCCCGGAATTTAACACCTCCCATGCCTTGTTTGTGGCATTGAAAAAGTTCCAGGTACATACCACTATCGGTTTTATGGGGTTGGGAGTGGAAATGTCGGCGTTTATAGGTTTAGGTTCTGTATTGCAGGAGGTCAAAGCGGCTGCAGAAACCAGCCCGGCCGCCGAAAGGCTCGAATTTTTCAGGAATTTGCGTCGTTCCATGGGATGGGATGTTTATTTTTAAGGGTCATAAATATACAATATGCTGGTAGAAGTTTGTGCCAACTCCTTGGAATCGGCCTTGAATGCCGAAAGGGCCGGGGCCGATAGGATTGAACTTTGCTCGGAACTTGGCGTTGGGGGCATCACCCCATCTGCGGGACTTATTGAGCTGGTGAAAAAGAAGTTGCATATACCGGTCCATGTGCTGGTTCGACCAAGAAGTGGTCATTTCACCTATTCCGATATTGAGTTTGAAGTGATGAAAGCCGATGTTTTGGTTTGCAAAGAGCTTGATGTGGATGGTATTGTTTCCGGAGTTTTGATGGATGATTTTTCAATTGATGTTGAAAGAACTCGGGAACTGGTCGAATTGTCCCAAGGGATGCATTTTACGTTTCACCGTGCCTTTGATTGGGTTTCAGAACCATTGGAAGCATTAGAACAGTTGGAGGCCATTGGTGTGCAAACCATTTTAACATCTGGGGGGATGTCATCGGCGGACATCGGCATCCATAATCTTGAGGTTTGGCAACGGGAATCACCATTGACCATTATGGCAGGTGGGGGTGTTTCGCCCGACAATGCGCTAAAATTTAAAAAAGTAGGGCTTTCTGCCATCCACTGTTCGGGTACTTGCTTTGGAAATCCGTTGAAGTTGGAGGGGAAAATAAGCATGAATTCTAAAAAACATCTGATAGAGGACCAAGTTGCGGTGTCTTGTTTGGATACCCTCGAATCTATTGTTTCGGCCGTTAAATAAAATTAAAAAGTACTGCTAAATAGGATATTAGCTCTAATTTTGTAAAAAAATTCTATGTCCCGATTTATTGTGTTGGCCATCCTTTACGTGGTGTTGGCCATTTATGGTTTTCAAGCATTCAAAACTTTGTTTAAAAGTCCTTTGCTTCACTGGACTTATATTGTTTTGTTTTTGGGCACCCTTATTTTTTTGACCGTAAAAGTGATAACCTACGACCCCAGTGAAGGATTTAAGGGTACGGCTGCCGTTGCAGGAACTATTTTTGCAGGTTTCTTTTTGTTGGCATTGGTCTTGGGTTTCTTCCTTTTGTTGGAAGATATTGTGAGATTGATAGGGTACGGATATAACAAAATTGTTGGGGTATCCGATTCCAATGTTGGATATTTTCCTTCCCGGAGAAAATTTATAAGTGGTATTGCCCTTGGCTTGGCGGCCTTGCCTTTTGGGGCTTTGCTGTACGGAATGTACCGATGAAAATATAACTATCAAGTTTTAAAGTACGAGTTGGAGTTTGATGACCTGCCCGATGCGTTCCACAACTATCAGATTACTCAAATTTCCGATGTGCACAGTGGAAGTTTTGATGATTACAAAAAAGTGGAGTACGGGGTAAATTTGGTGAATGAGCAGAAAAGCGATGTTATTTTTTTTACGGGGGATATTGTGAACAATCGCTCGGATGAATTGGAGCCTTGGAAAGAGGTTTTTTCCCGTTTGGAAGCCAAGGATGGTGTGTATTCCATTTTGGGCAATCACGATTATGGGGATTATGCGGTTTGGGAAACGGAAGAGGAGAAAGCACAAAACCTGGAGAACCTTAAGGCCATGCAAAAAGAAATGGGCTTTGATCTATTGTTGAATTCCAATCGTTTTTTGGAAAGGGACGGTGAAAAAATTGCCTTGGTCGGTGTGGAGAATTGGGGCCGGGGAGGATTTAAAAAAGCTGGGGATCTGCAAAAAGCGAAAGAGGGTGTTTCCAACGACGACTTTAAAATACTATTGAGCCACGACCCATCACATTGGGAAGATGTGGTGCTCCAAGATGATTACCATTTTCATTTGACCTTAAGTGGACACACCCACGGTATGCAGTTTGGGGTGGAAATTCCGGGATGGGTAAAATGGAGTCCCGTGAAATGGCGCTATAAATATTGGGCTGGCATTTATAAGGAACTTGGACAATTTATTAACGTAAACAGGGGATTCGGATTTATTGGTTACCCTGGTCGTTTTGGTATCTGGCCTGAAATTACGGTGATTACCTTAAAAAAGAAGGGCCTTGCCTAAATTTGGATTCAAGTTTTGCCCAAAGTACTGACTTGCTGTAAAACATTCACATTTTTTATTACTTTTGACTGTAAACCTGAGAATACATGTCCAAATTCGGAGAACTTATAGATTTACAAGTCCCTGTGCTATTAGATTTTTATGCAGAATGGAATGAGCAGTCCACTTCCATGCACTCGGTTTTGAGTGATGTGGCCGCTGCCCTTGGCGATAAGGGCAAGGTGATCAAAATTGACGTGGACAAGAACAAGGAACTTTCCCAAGCACTTCGAATAAAGGGATTACCAACCTTAATGATCTACAAGAAAGGTGAGATGGTGTGGCGCCAAAGCGGAGAGCAGGACGCGAATACCCTCATCGGGATTTTAAACGAATATATCTGATAAAAAAAAAGCGAGGTTTTACCTCGCTTTTTTTTTGTTTTTATTGTTGTTGGAGTGTTGAATCAGGCACACTGTCAATAGTGTCCAGCGACATGGAATCTTCCAAATCGGGATCTATTGGCAAAGGTTCATCCAGTACATCCTCCTCATCCTCGACGAACTGCGAGAACATGTCTATATATTCATTAAAAATGATTGTTTCGGACTCGGCCAGTTCTTTATCGTTGTTTTCTATGAGGATATCAATGTTTCTACGGTAGGCCTGCATATCTGATAGGATGTCGTCAATTTTGTCGTATTGCTCATCCAATGGAATATTGGCGTAATATTCCAAATGTTCTTGATATACTTTTTTGAGTTTGTTGAATAGCGCTCTTGCCTTTTCCGTTTCGCCTACTTTATAATAACCATCCACGAAGGGTTCCACAAAAGCATAGAAATAATAATGTTCCACGGGCATGTTCTCCATGGCAATATCGATAACATCCTTGGCCTTGTCTATTTTATTTTCGGCAATGAGGGTTTCCATCAAACGGGCCAGATTACTTCGGAATGACAATCCTTGTGAGCGTGTTTGCGGATCATGGTAGATTTTATCGCTACCAGAGTTGCCCCAATCCCATTTTTTAACAATATCGTACATCAGTTCCGAATCGATTCGACCCATTTCAAAGGAATTTTTGTTCGGAGTTTTGATGGGCACTAGTTTGTACACAAGGCCATCCAGTTGGAGGTAATCCTTCATCCAAATGTATTCGGCACTATCAAAACTTCCCCCAGAAAAATAAATGGGGCGTTTCCAATCGTTATTGGCAATTACGTCCAACATCAATATCCTGTTTTTTGGAAGCGCACTTTTTGGTAGGTCAATATCAATATAATCCACAATAAGGGCTGAATCCTTTTCTTTTACCAACCCACTTTCCAATACGTTTTTCTTGTTGACGGGAATCCTGATCTTATTGGTCGGATAGTACACGATGTCCAAGGTGCTTTCCGAATAGTTGCTTAGATCAGCCCCTTGGTTGGTCAAGATATGCCTGAATTTGGTTTGGGGCTTATCGCTACCGATCCAGTTCATGAAATCCTTGATGTCCCAACGATTTTCCGTGATGCCCTGATAATATACCGCGTCCCTGGTTCCATATCTGTACTTGTCATGTGTCAATTGGGAAGGTATGGGGTCGCTTTCATAAGCCTTACGTTTCATTTGGTCTATGTACCAATCGGTTGCGAAAAGGCTGGTGTTCACAACACGTACATCGGTCCTGTAATTTTCGATTTCCTGCGCATACCAGATAGGGAAGGTGTCGTTGTCCCCAATGGTGAACAAAATGGCGCCTGCATCTTCTTGGCACGAATCCAAATAGGCTTTTGCAGTGGCCGGAGCAGTATAACGACCGGATCGGTCATGGTCGTCCCAATTCTGGAAAGCCATCAACAAGGGCACGGCCAACAGGCACAATATTGTGACGGCCGGTGCCGCTATTTTTGCGGAGATCAATTTTTTAAACTCTTCAAACAGTCCATACACCCCAATGCCTATCCAAATACAGAAAACATAGAAGGATCCTACCAGGGAATAATCCCGTTCCCTAGGTTGGAAGATGTAGGGATTGGTGTAGAACTGAATGGCCAGTCCAGTAAACAAAAAGAATACAAAGAGTACCCAAAACTGTTTTGGATTTTTCGAAATCTGGAAAACAATACCAAGAATGCCGAGTAATAATGGGAGGAAGAAATAGGTGTTCCGCCCTTTGTTGTTTTTCCAGTCGCTCGGTAGGTTTTCTTGACTTCCCAGTCTTATGCTGTCAATAAAATTAATGCCACTGAGCCAATTACCGTTTTCATCGTACCGACCTTGAATATCGTTTTGTTTTCCGACAAAATTCCACATAAAGTACCGCATGTACATATAACCGAACTGGAACTCGAAAAGATATTTCAGGTTTTGTCCCAATGTTGGGGGCTCCACCTCGATGTATTCCCCGAACTCACGCAAGAACCGAATGTATTGCTCGGTGTCCAGCTCTCCTTGGGAATATGCCGTTTTAAATTGATTGACCGCTTCCCTAAGAT
The DNA here is from genome assembly GCF_002699205.1 of Allomuricauda sp. Taxonomy (GTDB): domain Bacteria; phylum Bacteroidota; class Bacteroidia; order Flavobacteriales; family Flavobacteriaceae; genus Flagellimonas. The sequence continues at coordinate 70,462 of NZ_PABT01000033.1, read as the reverse complement.
CGTTGTTGGAAATGTATTCGGATTTGATGCGGAAATCCAGTGCTCCAAAATAGCGCATATAGTTTTCGGCATGCTGGTCGCTCCACATCCTTGGCAAAATACCTACGTGTTTCTCATTGGGGCCCGGGATGGCGCCTTTGTAATGGTTTACAATCACATATTTACCCAATTTCAGATCTTTTTCATACTTGGGGCTGTCATCCCTATCTTCTCCAGAAGGTGCAAAGGTGTCCGAATAATAAGCTCCGTACACCGGACTGTCAACACCAGGATATTGTTCTCGATTATAATATGCCAATAGGGCACGTGCATCGGCAGGGTTATTTTCGTTGACGACTGTTTTTGCATTTGCTCTAATGGGAAGCATCAACCAAGATGAAAACCCAAGGAAGAGGAACATCAGACAAAGAACAAGAATATTGGCATTGTAGTAATGATGTTTTCGGGTATATTTCAATCCAAAATAGAAAGCGGCAATAAACAAAATCCCCATAATAATGGAACCTGAATTAAAAGGAAGGCCGATTTCGTTGATAAAGAACACTTCGCTCCAGCCAAATAGTTTCAGTACATAGGTCAAAGAAAACTTATAGACCAAAATAAGGACGGCCACCACGGCAATATTTGCCAAGAGAAAGTTCTTCACCGTTGTGGTCTTGTACTTTTTAAAATAATAGAGCAGGCCTATGGAGGGAATGGCCAAAAAGCCCATAAACTGAATACCGAAGGTAAGACCGACCACGAAACTGATAAGTATTAACCAGCGGTGCCCCCTGGGGTCGTCTAAATTGTCTGTCCATTTTAATCCCAGCCAAAGTAGCAACGCCATGATCAAACTGGCCATGGCATATACCTCGGTCTCAACAGCGTTGAACCAAAAACTGTCTGAAAAGGTGAAGGCAAGTGCTCCGACAAGGCCACTGCCCAAAATAGCGATCGCCATGCTATTGGTCATTTCACTTTTTTTGGATATCAACTTGCCCACCAAATTGGTGATGGTCCAAAAAGTAAAAAGTACCGCAAAGGCACTTGAAACTACCGAAACGGCATTTACCATAAGCGCAATCTTGGTCTCGTTGCCAAAGGCGAACATGGCAAAGAACGCACCGATCATTTGTAGTAAAGGTGCTCCTGGGGGGTGACCAACCTGCAATTTTGCCGCTGTGGAAATGTATTCCCCTGCATCCCAAAAACTTCCCGTGGGTTCAACGGTGAGGGCATAAACTGTAAACGCGATGGCGAAGGAAACCCATCCAAGGATGGTGTCCCATTTTTTGAAGTCTTTTGCAAACATAGAGTTGGTTGTTAACCGAATTGTGGCGAATTTAGTAAATCTAGAATAGAAGATTGGACATTTTTGCAAAACCTTTAACAACAATACTTCGGAAAAATACCGTGTATTCTTGTCAAAAATATTTGTTGAAACCAAACTTTGTTATAAATTTGCACGCTCAAAAGCTGAATCAAGTGTAGCTTTTTGGTACTGGCCTATGGTGTAATTGGTAACACAGCTGATTTTGGTTCAGTCGTTCAAGGTTCGAGTCCTTGTAGGCCAACAAAAAACCTCCCTTTCGAAAAGGGAGGTTTTTTTATTTGAAAACGAATAGTGCTACCGTTTTTTTTTTTTTTTTTTTCTTCCCTCCAGTTTCATGTCACTTATGGTGATGTCCATTGGAAAAATAGCTATGGACGCAAACTGAAAAATACACCAAGTAATTGTGATATCCGTATCTGGTCGCTGATTTTGATATTCAGTGGTCATGGACTCAATGAGTAAGGTATGCCAACCCAGTACCAGCCAAATTATGACAAAAGGTATGATGCCCTTTATGTAGTACCGCTGCTTTGGATTTGAAAAAATAATCATGTGGCAAAGGTGCATGTATTTTATTTTGAAACATATGGTTTCGATAGCTGCACCTTTTTTTAGGAATCTTGAATGCATTTAGATATATCAATTTAGCGAAATTTATTGATAAGTAGGGTGGATAAATCAGTACTTTAGATGTATAGTGGTTTCAAAGTTTTCATTTTCAATTTATTGAAAATGGAATGAGGAGGAATGCTATTAAGATTACATGCACAAAAAAACTATTCAAACAACATTACAATGACGAAGATTATGTATGATCAGGAATTCAATCGCTCCATTAAGGATCCCGAGAATTTCTGGATGGAACAGGCCGCCAATATCAATTGGTTTCAAAAGCCACAAAGGGCATTGACAAAGGATGATAACGGGTTTTACCGTTGGTTTAAGGGAGGGAAGTTGAACACGTGTTACCTGGCACTTGATTCCCACATCGAAAATGGGCGGGGCAATGAGCTGGCCCTTATTTACGATTCTCCAGTTACGCAAACGATTGAGAAGTATACCTACTTTGAACTTCGTGATCGGGTGAGCCGTTTGGCAGGAGGTATGAAAAGGTTGGGGGTGGAAAAGGGTGATACGGTTATCATTTACATGCCCATGATACCGCAAGCAGTGATTTCCATGTTGGCCTGTGCCCGATTGGGTGCGGTGCACTCCGTGGTATTTGGAGGCTTTGCGCCACATGAATTGGCCATTCGGATAGATGATGCCAAGCCCAAAATTGTTGTTACGGCAACCTCAGGTATTGAAGTGGATAGGATAATTCCGTACAAACCAATGGTTGACGAAGCCATAAAACTGGCTTCCCATACGCCGGAACATGTTATTGTCTATAACAGACGCTTAGGTGCATCCCGTCCTGATGGCGAAAATGATATTGATTATGCTACTTTGATGAAAATCGCCGACCCAGTTCGATGCATTGAGGTGGATGCCACAGATCCCTTATATATATTGTATACATCAGGAACCACGGGGAAACCTAAAGGAATCATTCGGGATAATGGTGGGCATGCTGTGGCCATGTACTATAGTATGAAATATGTGTATGGTGTAAATCCATGGGAAGTATTTTGGGCGGCTAGTGATGTAGGCTGGGTGGTAGGCCACAGTTATATTGTATATGCATCATTGATATATGGTTGCACCACGGTGGTTTATGAGGGGAAACCGGTCCGTACCCCGGATGCCTCTGCCTTTTGGCGGGTAATCAGTGATCATGATGTGAAAGTAATGTTCACCGCACCAACTGCCATACGGGCGATCAAGAAAGAGGATCCCGAAGGTTCTTTTATAAAAAAGTTTGATATGAGCGACCTCCGTTATTTGTTCTTGGCTGGAGAACGGTGTGATGCTTCCACCTTAAAATGGGCGGAGGAAAAATTGAAAGTACCTGTTATTGACCATTGGTGGCAGACTGAAACCGGTTGGCCCATTGTTGCCAATATGATGGGTTTTGACGATTATTTTGAGGTGAAACCGGGCTCTGCAACCAAACCTGTATGTGGGTACGATGTGCAGATATTGCGGGAGGATGGTTCCCAGGCAGATAGGGGCGAAGAAGGTTATGTTGCCATTAAGCTTCCCTTGCCACCCGGGACATTGCCAAATCTTTGGGGGGATACCGAACGATTTGTAAAAGGCTATTTAACCAGGTTTGAAGGCTATTATTTTTCAGGTGATGGGGGGTATATTGATCAGGACGGTTATGTATTCATCACTGGTAGGGTCGATGATATTATAAATGTGGCGGGACATCGATTGTCCACGGCCGAAATGGAAGAAGTGGTCTCCAGACATCCGGATGTGGCCGAATGCTGCGTGGTAGGGATAGAAGATGCCCTAAAAGGACAGATTCCTTTGGCCATAACCGTTTTGAAGGCAGGCGCAGATATTGAAAACCTTCAATTACAAGCAGAAGTGGTGGACGATGTTAGAAAAGAGATCGGACCGGTGGCCTCCCTGAAAAAAGTTTTGGTGGCACAACGATTGCCAAAAACCCGTTCGGGAAAAATATTGCGCAAAGTGATTCGTGCCATTGCCGATGGGAAAGAGTTTACTGTGCCATCAACCATAGATGATCCTGAAGTTTTAACTGAAATCCGAGAACTTTTCGAAGAACAAATGGTCGGCTCTTTTGAAAAGAAAGTAAAGTGATCAGTTTACATTGGCGGACGCCTAGTTTTTATTGACCCTGAAGGTTATGCCTCTATTGGTGATGACCCTTCCCGTTTTCATGGTCAAGGTCGCTTCATCCGAAGTAAGGGGCGTGCAGGCTCCATTGCTATTGGAAACAAGTACTCGATATATGTATCCGTTGTAATTGGAGTCTGGTGTGTTCACGGTGAGATTGGCAGTTTGTGTCCCGGTATATTCCGAACCATCGGAAATGGCAACAAAGTTACTGCCTCCATCCGTGCTTACCTCCCATTGATAGGTATCCACATTTGCTGCTGTTACTGAAAAACTTCCATTGTTGCCCACAACCACAGTCTGGTCGGTTGGTTGTGTAGATATGGAAAATGGTGTTACGGTAATGGTCTGCTCTACATCGAGACTGTTTCCGGCTGCATCTGTAATTCTGTAAGTTCGGGTAATGATTTCAGGATCACTGCCCCCATCGCTAACATCGCTTACGAAAGTAACTGTTGGATTGGGGTCGCAATTATCTGCTTCGTCCGTTATGATGGTAATGTCCGCCGCGGGTATGTCATCAGTACAGTACACGGATATGGGTGCCGGGGCAGTTGCTGTTGGGGCAATGGATTCTACTGTAATGGAGGTAGTGGCAGCCAAATCGGGGTAAGGAGGGTCTCCGGGCATGCCTCCATATTCCACCAAATATCCTTTGGGCTGGTATGCTCCACTGGAAGCCCCAGTATTTGAAAGATCGTTCCAAGAGCCGTCAAGTCCTACCCCTGGAGCTGTAATGTGGGCGTAGTCCTCGTTTCCAGATTGATTGGGTTCCCCGGTATTCCAATATTCATAACCATAGGCTGTTCCACCTGAAGTTCCCCTCCAAAAGAGCGTTCCGGCCTCAGGGCCGGTCACCCAGTACCAATCTCCTTCGGTGGTTGCATCACTGGCGCCAATCCAACCGGCACCGGGCGCTTGCGCTCCCAATAGATCTGATTCGTCCTGTACCGTAATGGTGGCCAAATACCCTTGGAGGCCATAAAATGTCCTTAGGGCGGCCGCATCCCGTGCGGCTGTCCAAGTAATCCCCAAAGAGGGCACATATTCGTAATAATGTCCTGTTGATTCTAGGTAATTGGCCTCGTTCAACACTATAGAAAATGTTCTGGTATCCCCCGAGGTCACGGTTGCCGTGGTTTGGAATACGACTGCGGAAACTGCGGCCTCAAACTCTGCCAAGGTTGCCGGTCCGTCCAATAATAGTCTTCCTTCCGAAGTGTCCCAACTTGCGGTAATGTTCGGGTGTGTGCCTGTTAGGGTCAAAATATCCCCAGAAACATCATAGTTGGAAGTGATTTGTACGTAAACGGCATCCAAAGTGCTGCTATCGGAATCTGTAATACTCACGCTTTCTACCACCGAAACAGTATCGCCGGGACAAAATTGTTGGTCTCCTGTTGCCGTAATGGTGGGTGGGTCGTTAGTATCTACGGTGGCATCCCTAAAATCCAGATCGCCCCCAGAGCCAAGATCACTGTCCGAGTCGGGCAACATTAAAGTGGTCCCATTTGAATTTGTGGGATCGTCAATATCCCCTCCGGGGTCACCATAACCTGTTGTGGTATCTATGGTGTTGTCCAGTCCGTCATTGTCACTATCCGAACCTGATAGGGTCAAAGCGGCTTCGGTTGTATCGTCAGTACCATCATCATCACTATCGGTATCCATAAAATCAGGGGTTCCATCACCATCAGAATCAATAGATGAAATGCCCCCACTCTCGTATGCATCATCCAGACCATTGTTATTGGAATCGATTCCGGATGGGGCAATATAACCTGTAGATGCCTGTGCTTCTACATTATCGGGGATGCCGTCACCATCACTATCCAAGTCTTGGTAGTTGGGAATACCGTCGCCATCTGTGTCGATAGTGGAGCAGTCAACGCTGCCTGGATAGCTTGCACCGTATACGCGTGCTCCAATTTGATAAGCCATAACCCGAAAGGAATTGAAATTGCTGGTGGAAACATCAAACGTAATTTCGGTAATAGCACCGGATGGAATATTGTTGGCACTTGCCAACCAATTGCCATCATCGTATTGGATTTGCATATCTGTATCTGATACCACGGGATCTGCACTTAAAAATACACTGACAGTCGTGCCAATTGGTATTATTTGGTCAAACTGGAAAGAAATGATCGATTGACCAGGATAGGTCGTTGTCGAGTTGTAGGCGTATGTTGTGCCGGGATAGCCTTCCGCATTGGATGCGTCATTGAAATTTTGAAGATTTGTCGCAGTCTGTACATAATTTCCACCTAAACCACCACATTCATCAACATCCAATATGCCGTCATTGTCATCATCAATATCAGTGGCATCTATGATTCCATCGCCATCCAAGTCGGTACTGGGCGCAGTACAGTTAGAGTATAACTTTGAAAAAGGAATGTTTTGTTTGGAGATTGAGGGACCTTGGTATTGAACTGTTAGAGTTTCTCCCCCACTATTTTCAAAAAACAGCACAGTGATGTCATGCAGTCCTGCTGAAAGGGAGATGGTTCCCGATCGTTCTTGGTTCCCATGGGCACCGTCATTGTCCACTACTTCTGTTCCGTCGATAAATAATTTGGAGCCATCGTCGGATGAGGTATAAAATGTGTAGGAACCCTCGGTGTCTATCTGGATATATCCACTATATCTTATACTGAAGCTATTGGAATCCCCGGGATCTTCTTGGGCTTGTAACGCATCCACATCAAAACTGGTATAGGTGCCCGAACCAATATACCCTGAAGTGGGTATGTTGTCTACGGTATTTCCTGATGGAGCACTGTCGTAAAATTCAAAGTCAACCTCTCCGTTGCATATACCAGAAACACCTACAACTGTTACGTCATCTATAAAATATTGTTCATTGTCTTGGTTGTTATCCATCCGCACCCTAATTTCAAGAGTGGAGTTTCCAGAAGTCGGTAGGTTCACGGTATACGATGAATCCAAAGGGTCAGAATTGGATCCGGAAGCATTTACGAACTCTTGCCATGTCCCGCCATCTATACGATATTCACCGATAAAATAATCGCTTCCATTTTCCATTTGATTCTGATTATTGACCCAAGTGTCCATACTGAAGCTTATAAAATCGTATCCCGTAATGTCGATGGGGTTGACCTCCCATGTGCCTTCTGATCCTAAGTTTCTTCCTCTTAGGGTGTTATTGCGAACGGATAATCTGTTTCCTCGGTCAGTTGTCCAGCTTGAGGATGAGGATCCCGTTGCTGTACCACTTTGCGTATTGTTGGAATAGCTATCGAAATCTTCGCTCCAAATTGTGGTTTGGGCAAACGATAGGAATGTTCCCAATAGAAAAAACGCCAACAGTAGCATCCATCCTGTTGGGTAATGGTTCATCCTCTTTTTGAAGAACGAGGTTGTGTTCATGTGTAAAGTTGATTGAGCTACAAAAGTATGGGAAGGGGTTTCTGTACAAAATATTTGTTGTGAAAAGGTGCAAAATCATGGTTAATGTATTGAATTTGATGAATTTGTTCCTGTAGGTTGAATTTTTGTACTTCTACAGGGTGGTGGTGACTTCTGGTTGCCATATAATTGAGTAAATGAGTGTTAATACCCTGAAAAATAGATGGGCGAAGCTTTATTTTTGTGTTGCAATGGGTTGCACAAGCGATATTATTATTTGTATATTTGCACCACTGAACGGATATAAAGGTATTCATGAGGGGACTTCGAGTCCCCTCTTTTATTACTTAACACTCATTTTTATGTTGAAGGATAAAGTCCAGTTGTTGCTTGATAAGGCTTTGGAAGAATATACTTCCCTGTTCTTGGTTGATTTTACTGTTGGTGGTGACAACAGTATCAAAATTGTACTGGATGGTGACGAAGGTGTGAGTTTGCAGGATTGTATGAATATCAGTAGGGCCATAGAGCATAATTTGGACCGCGAAGAAGAGGATTTTTCACTTGAGGTCACATCGGCCGGCGCTACATCACCATTGCGCATGCCACGTCAGTACAACAAAAATATTGGAAGAAAATTAAAGGTGAAGACCAGCTCCGGGGAACTGGAGGGAACACTGGTGGAAACCTCGACAAATAGTATTACCTTGGAGTGGAAGGCCCGTGAGCCCAAGCCCGTGGGTAAAGGAAAAATCACAGTACAGAAAAAGCAGGAAATCGCATTTTCTGATATTCAGGAGGCAAAAGTTAAATTAAAATTTTAATTGTAGTAGAAAATGGAAAACCTAGCGCTCATCGAATCCTTTTCGGAGTTTAAGGACGATAAGTTTATTGACAGGGTGACCCTTATGGCAATTTTGGAAGAAGTCTTTCGAAGTGCACTTAAGAAGAAATTTGGTTCTGACGACAATTTTGATATTATTATCAACCCCGATAAAGGAGATTTGGAGATATGGAGAAACCGGGTTGTTGTTGAAGATGGGCAAGTTGTAGAGCCCAATGAAGAGATATCCTTGAGCGAAGCTAGAAAAATCGAGCCCGATTTTGAGGTTGGGGAAGATGTTTCGGAAGAGGTGAAATTGGTGGATCTGGGTAGAAGGTCGATTCTGGCATTGCGTCAAAATCTGATTTCTAAAATCCATGAGCACGATAACACCACGATATATAAGCAATTCAAGGATCTGGAAGGTGAGATATACACTGCTGAGGTTCACCATATTAGACACCGTGCGGTTATTTTGCTGGATGATGAGGGCAACGAGATCATTCTTCCAAAAGAAAAACAGATTCCATCTGACTTTTTCCGTAAAGGAGATAATGTACGAGGTATTATTGAAAGTGTCGAACTTAAAGGGAACAAGCCGGTCATTATCATGTCCAGAACATCACCTATTTTCTTGGAACAATTGTTCTTCCAAGAGATTCCAGAGGTGTTCGATGGATTGATCACCATCAAAAAAGCAGTGCGAATCCCTGGTGAAAAAGCCAAAGTGGCAGTGGATTCTTATGACGATAGAATTGACCCCGTAGGAGCTTGTGTGGGTATGAAAGGTTCCCGAATTCATGGAATTGTTCGTGAATTGGGCAATGAGAACATCGATGTGATCAACTGGACCAATAACCCGCAATTAATGGTGACACGTGCACTTAGTCCTGCAAGGGTCTCATCCGTAAAACTGAACGACGAGAAGAAAACGGCCCAGGTTTACCTAAAGCCAGAGGAAGTGTCCAAGGCCATAGGTAGAGGTGGACATAATATACGATTGGCCGGTCAATTGACTGGTTATGAGATAGATGTATTCCGTGAGGGTGTTGAGGAAGATGTGGAATTGACTGAGTTTTCCGATGAAATAGAAAGCTGGGTAATCGAAGAATTCAAGAAGATTGGATTGGATACCGCACGCAGCGTTTTGGAACAAGATGTCAAAGATTTGATAAAGCGGACAGATTTAGAAGAAGAAACAATCCAAGAGGTCGTTCGCATCCTCAAGGAAGAATTTGAAGATTAGGCTTATATTAGCAGCGAAAATTTAGGGCAAGTAAAATTATTTATGGCAGAAAATCCAACAATACGACTAAACAAAGTTCTTAGGGAATTGAATATCTCACTGGATAGGGCGGTCGACTACCTTAACTCCGCGGGGTATGAGGTCGAGGCGCGTCCTACAACAAAAATATCCAATGAGGTGTATCAAGTCCTGTTGGATGAATTCCAAACGGATAAGAGCAAAAAGGTTGCTTCCAAGGAAGTTGGTGAAGAAAAACGGAAGGAGAAGGAAGCCATTCGAATCCGAATGGAAAAGGAGCAAGAAGAACGAAGGTTGGCCAGAGAAAGGAAAGAAGCAGAGCAGCAAGTAATAAAGGCTAAGGCCGAACTTTCTGGACCGAAGACCGTCGGTAAAATAGACTTGGACAAGAAACCTGGTCAGCCGAAAGAAGAACCTAAAAAGGAAGCCCCTAAAAAAGAAGAAGCCCCTAAAGTTGAGCTGGTGGAACCCCAAGAGGAGGAGAAGCCAAAGGAAAAGGCTCCTGAAAAAGAAAAGCCAGAAGCCAAGGAGGCTAAAGAAGTAGAAGTAAAGGAAGTAGAGGCCAAAGAAGAAAGTAAGGAGACCGCTGAGGAATCTGAACCAGGGACTATAAAAACCAGGTATCAAAAACTTTCCGGGCCTAAGATCACCGGAGATAAAATAGATCTTTCGCAGTTCAAGAAACCGGCCAAGAAGAAGAAGGAGGAGCCCCAAAAGTCCAAAGGAGGCCCATCTGATGGAGCAGAGCGTAAAAAGCGAAGAAGAAGAATTGTAAAGAATGGCCCGCAATCCGCAGGTGGCCGAAATGCCAGAGGTGGGGCTGGAAGAAAAGGACAACGTTCGACTGCACCGAAGGTTGAACCTACTGAGGAAGAAGTACAAAAACAGGTAAGGGAGACCCTTGAAAAACTTCAAGGGAAATCCAGTAAAGGAAAAGGAGCCAAATATCGTAGGGAGAAGAGAGATCAGCACCGTCAACAAACGGAGAAAGATCTTGAGAAACAGGAAATGGAAAGCAAAATTCTCAAGGTGACCGAGTTTGTTACGGTCAATGAGCTTGCTACCATGATGAATGTTCCCACTACCCAGATCATTTCTGCATGTATGTCCTTGGGTATTATGGTTACGTTAAATCAGCGGTTGGATGCGGAGACACTTTCCATTGTAGCCGATGAATTTGGTTACGAGGTTGAATTTGTAACCGCGGAAATCGAGGAGACCATTGAGGAAGTGGAAGATGCTCCCGAAGATTTGAAGCCTCGAGCTCCTATAGTTACCGTTATGGGTCACGTAGACCATGGTAAAACATCGCTGTTGGATTATGTCCGACAGGAAAATGTAATTGCCGGTGAAAGTGGTGGGATTACCCAGCACATTGGAGCATATAGCGTTGCATTGGAAGATGGGCAGAAAATAACATTTTTGGATACACCTGGTCACGAAGCGTTTACCGCTATGCGGGCCCGTGGTGCACAAGTGACCGATATTGCTATTATTGTAATTGCGGCGGACGACGACATTATGCCCCAAACAAAAGAGGCCATTAGTCATGCGCAGGCAGCAGGAGTACCTATTGTGTTTGCAATAAACAAGGTTGATAAGCCAACGGCGAACCCGGATAAAATCAAAGAAGGATTGGCCAGTATGAATTTGCTGGTGGAAGACTGGGGAGGAAAAGTACAATCCCAAGATATTTCTGCAAAGACAGGTCAAGGGGTTCACGAACTGTTGGAAAAAGTATTGTTGGAGGCGGAGCTATTGGAACTTAAGGCAAATCCGAACAGATTGGCAATGGGAACCGTGGTAGAGGCCTTCTTGGATAAAGGAAGAGGTTATGTGGCCACCATTTTGGTGCAGGCCGGTACCTTGAACATCGGTGACTATGTGTTGGCCGGAACCTGTAGTGGTAAGGTCAAGGCAATGCATGATGAAAGGGGAAATAATATTGAGAGTGCCGGTCCATCCACCCCAATTTCAATTCTAGGATTGGATGGGGCCCCGCAGGCAGGGGATAGGTTCCATGTGTTGGAAGATGAGCGCGAAGCTAAACAGATTGCCGCCAAACGTGCGCAGTTGCTGCGAGAGCAATCGGTTAGAACGCAACGTCATATTACATTGGATGAAATTGGACGTAGGATCGCTTTAGGTGATTTCCAAGAGCTCAACATCATACTAAAAGGTGATGTGGACGGTTCTGTGGAGGCCTTAACGGATTCATTCCAGAAATTGTCCACCGACGAGATCCAGGTGAATATAATCCACAAAGGAGTTGGGGCGATCACCGAATCCGATGTGTTGTTGGCAAGTGCTTCCGACGCAATTATAATTGGTTTTAACGTACGACCAATGGGTAATGCTAGGTCTATCGCTGATAAAGAAGAGATAGATATCAGAACATACTCCATTATCTATGATGCCATCAATGACCTGAAGGATGCAATGGAGGGGATGTTGTCGCCTGTAATGAAGGAAGAGGTCACAGGTAATGCGGAGATCAGGGAGACCTTCAAGATTTCGAAAATTGGTACCATTGCAGGTTGTATGGTGACCAGCGGCAAAATCTTTAGGAATTCTCGTATCAGATTGATCAGGGATGGTGTTGTGGTCTATACCGGTGAGTTAGCTTCGTTGAAACGCTTTAAAGATGATGTCAAGGAAGTATCCAAAGGATACGATTGTGGACTTCAGATCAAAAACTATAACGATATCCGTATCGGGGATATAGTGGAAGCCTTCCAAGAAGTTGCAGTGAAGAAAAAGCTGTAGCCGAGGATGGAATAAATTAAATGCATAAAAAAAATCCCGCCAACTTGGCGGGATTTTTTTTGATTATGACTTGGATTCTTTTTCTTCAGGTTTAAGGAGCATGGCCTCGGGATATTTTTTTCGAACTTCCAAGTATTTCCGTTCAGCTTCCAGTTTGGTTTTGAATCTACCGAGCCTAACGCGATAGGTGGGCGATTCAAATTCTATTTTAGACTGCAGATCCGGGAAATCGACCTCTACTTGGTTCAATAGGTCATGGGCCTTTTCGTAATTGCCAAAACCTACCTGAATCTGATAAAACCCACTATTTGCATTTGCTTTAGTGTATAGTTTTACCAATTCGTTGATTTTTGGATCTTGTTGAATCGTCACTTGTGCATCTTGGGCGGAAACCTGAGTGGCCAAACCAATCAAAATTGCTGTAAATACCTTGGTTTTCATGTTGTTCCAGTATTGTATTGTTTAAGCTTTGTGCAAATGTAGATTATTATGGGTTAACCAAGTTGGAGCAAAGTTATTTAGAATCTTTATAAATTATAAGTTATAAATACCTTAACATTTCAAAAAATACCTGTATGTCTTACTTTTGTTGCCATTCTTGGCAGGGTGAAAAGCTATTGCTCTCAAACTCAATAGAAAGAATCGTGCCAAAGATTTCGATAGAAATTTAACGAATATGAAAAAGGTTTTATACCGCCATCTATTTTCTAAAGTTTTAGGTTTAACTCTCCTATTGTTCTCCACATCTTTTTATGCACAGGAAGAAGCTGAAGCTGCTCAGGCGGCTACGGGAGGCGATCCCGTGAAAGGGAAACAGCTTTTCAACCAGAATTGTGCAGCATGTCATGCCTTGGACCGTAAAATGACCGGGCCTGCATTGGCCAATGTGGAGGCAAGGTTGGCTGAAGATGAAGGGTTGGACAAGGAATGGATTTATGAATGGGTCAAGAATAGTCCTGCGGTAATTTCTTCAGGGGATGCCTATGCCAACAAAATTTATGCAGAATACAACCAGGCAGCAATGACGCCATTTCCAACATTGTCCAATCAGGATATTGATGATATTTTGGCCTATACCGCTGCGCCGCCACCTGCACCACCTACTGCGGCTGCAACAACTGCTACCGAAGGTGGGGATTCGGGTTCCGGTTCTGGGATATCCAATGAGATGATTCTTGGGGCACTTGCCTTGGTCTTTGGTCTGTTGGTGGTTATGTTGGTATTGGTGAACAAAACCTTGCGTAGAATTGCGGAAGCCAATGGTGTTGTTCTGGAACAAGAAAAGGAAAAACGTCTGCCGTTGTGGAAAGCATTTGCCCAAAATCAGTTTTTGGTTTTGGTGAGTGTTATCTTCTTGCTTTTGGCCAGTGCATACTTCGCATATGGCTGGATGATGCAAGTTGGGGTCGATCAAGGGTACGCCCCTGTTCAGCCTATCCATTTTTCCCACAAAATACATGCGGGGGACAATAAAATAGACTGTAAATATTGTCACTCATCTGCAAGAGTTTCAAAAACTTCAGGTATTCCATCGCTCAATGTTTGTATGAACTGTCATAAGTCGATATACGAATATGTAGGAAATCCAGAAGGTCCATCGGCTGAGGATTTGGCAGCTGGGCATACCAACGAATTCTATACTGCCGAGATCAAAAAATTATACAAGGCCGTTGGCTGGGATGAAGAAAACCAGAGTTATACTGGTGAGACGCAACCAGTGGAGTGGGTGAGGATTCACAATTTGCCCGATTTCGCATACTTCAATCACTCACAGCACGTATCCGTTGCTGGAGTTGAGTGTCAGACTTGTCACGGTCCGGTCGAAGAAATGGAAGTCGTTGAGCAATTTTCTCCGCTTACCATGGGTTGGTGCATCAATTGTCACCGAGAAACTAATGTTAAGGTCGAGGGCAATGCATATTATGAGGCAATCCACGAGGAGTTGTCCAAAAAGTATGGAGTTGAGGAACTTACCGCTGCAATGATGGGTGGTTTGGAATGTGGAAAGTGTCACTATTAAGAATTAAAAGAAGATAATCTCAGATATATCGTATGGCATCAAACAAAAAATATTGGAAAAGTGAAGCGGAGTTGAATCCGAACGATTCCATTGTTGAGGCGCTAAGAAACAACGAGTTTACAGAAGAGATTCCCGTTGATGAGTTTTTGGGCGACAAAGATAGTTTGTCCGCATCCAGTACATCCCGTAGGGATTTCTTGAAGTATGTTGGTTTTAGTACAGCTGCCGCTACGGTCGCTGCATGTGAGGGACCTGTTCATAAATCCATTCCCTATGTGGTACAGCCGGACAATATTGTGCCTGGCGTGGCCAATTACTACGCAACCACTATTGCGGATGGTTTTGATTTTGCCAGTATTTTGGTAAAGACCAGGGAAGGAAGGCCGATAAAGATTGAAAACAATAAGGATGCCAAGGTAAATGGAAGTGCCAATGCAAGAGTTCAGGCCTCTGTTTTGACCTTGTACGATAGCAAGAGGGTTCAAGGGCCCATGGCCAATGGCGAACCAGTAGAGTGGAAGGTTCTGGATGCTACGGTTAAAGCTAAGTTGAACGCCTTGAAAGGTTCAAGTAAGCAAGTAGTGTTGCTGACGCAGACTTATGCTAGTCCTTCAACCTCAAAATTGATATCTGATTTTAAAGCAGCCTATGGTGAAAATGTAAACCATGTAGTTTACGATGCGATCTCTGAAGATGCTGCTTTGAATGCATATAATAAAGTATACGGCGAGAGAGCCTTGGCAGATTACGATTTCGGGAAAGCTGATCTGATTGTTTCTTTCGGGGCAGATTTTCTTGGTGATTGGCAAGGTGGAGGGTATGATTCCGGTTATGCTAAAGGGCGTGTTCCAAAAAACGGAAAAATGTCCAGACACATTCAGTTGGAATCCAATATGTCCTTGACCGGTGCAAATGCCGACAAGCGATACCCAATGACGCCTACCCAACAAAAGATTGCACTTGCCAAATTGTACGGTAAGTTAAATGGAAGTAGTGTTGGCGGTGGAACTTCTGACGTGGACGAAGCTGTTGACAAGGTGGCTGCCGAAATCAAAAAGGCAGGTAGCAAGGCTGTAGTTGTCAGTGGTATAAATGACGAGAATGTGCAAACTGTGGTGTTGGCCATCAATAAATTGTTGGCCAGTGAGGCATTTGACCCAGAGAAACCAAAATATGTACGTCAAGGGGATATTTCGAAAGTAACCAAGTTGGTCGCTGATATGAATGCAGGTCGTGTGGGAGCATTGATTATGGATGGTGTCAACCCTGCATATACATTGCCAAATGCTGAGGAATTCCTTGCTGGACTTGAAAAAGTCGATTTATCCGTTGACTTCGCTTACAATTATGATGAGACGGCACAGGCTTCCAGTTATGTGGCAGCTGCCTCCCATTACTTGGAGTCTTGGGGCGATGCTGAATTTAAAAAAGGACAATATAGTTTGATGCAACCAGCCATCCGTGAGTTGTTTGATACAAAACAGTTTCAAGCAGCACTTTTGACATGGATGGGAATTGAGAAAACTTATTACGAATATATTAAGGAGACTTGGAGTACGGATGTTCTGCAAGGAGGGTCTTGGAACAAAGCATTGCAGGACGGAGTCTATGTGGTGCCAACTGTTGAAGATGAGGAAGTTGTTTCTGAATCGGAAGAGGAACAGCCAGAAATAGTGCCTATTGCCTCTGCACTTCGTGCTTTGGTGAATTCAACCAGCCCGGGAACGGAGTTGGTGCTTTATTCAAAGGTTGGGATGGGCGATGGTCGCCAAGCCAATAACCCTTGGTTGCAGGAATTCCCCGACCCAATTTCCAGGGTTTCATGGGATAACTATGTGACTGTTTCCAAAGCGGATGCTGAATCATTGGGACTCGAGAATACCATTGAAGCTGATGGTGGTCTTAACGGTAGCTACGTAAACCTTACTGTGGATGGGAAGGTACTGGAGAATGTTCCGGTCATCGTTCAGCCAGGACAGGCCGTGGGAACTGTTGGGCTTTCATTTGGATACGGTAAAAAGGCCGGTATGCAGAAGGAGATGGCCACAGGGGTCAACGCCTACACATTGTACGGCAACTTCTCTGATGTGCAGTCGGTATCCGTAGAAAAAACATCGGGTGTACATGAGTTTGCCTGTGTGCAATCGCAAAAGACATTGATGGGTAGGGGTGATATCATCAAGGAAACTACCTTGGAGATATTCAATACCAAGGACCATGCAGAATGGAATCCAATGGCCCATGTATCCTTGAACCATCAAGAAATTCCCGTCACTTCCCCTGATGCCGATTTGTGGGATGAATTTGATAGAAGTGTTGGGCATCATTTTAATTTGTCGATAGACCTGAACGCTTGTACCGGATGTGGTGCCTGTGTAATTGCGTGCCATGCGGAGAACAATGTTCCTGTTGTCGGTAAAGCAGAGATACGACGTTCTCGCGATATGCACTGGTTGCGTATAGACAGATACTATTCTTCAGAAGAAACTTTTGAAGGGGACAATGATAAAAAAGAAGAGATGGAAGGCCTTTGGGGGGACAAAGGGTCTCTTGGAGGATTTAGAGAGATGGAAGATCCATCTGCCAATCCACAAGTGGCTTTTCAACCCGTAATGTGCCAACACTGTAATCACGCACCTTGTGAAACAGTTTGTCCGGTAGCGGCAACATCCCATAGTAGACAAGGACAGAACCATATGGCATATAACCGTTGTGTAGGTACAAGATATTGTGCCAACAACTGTCCGTACAAAGTACGTAGGTTCAACTGGTTCTTGTACAACAATAACGATGAGTTTGATTTTAACATGAACAACGATTTAGGTAAAATGGTACTTAACCCAGATGTTAATGTTAGATCAAGAGGTGTAATGGAAAAATGCTCTATGTGTATCCAAATGACACAAAAGACCATTTTGGATGCCAAGAGAGATGGAAGAGTTATAAAAGATGGTGAGTTCCAGACAGCTTGTTCGGCAGCATGTAGTAGCGGGGCCATGGTGTTTGGTGATATCAATGACCATGACAGCGAAGTTGCAAAGTTGAAAGAAGATGATAGAATGTATCATTTGTTGGAGCATGTGGGGACAAAACCGAATGTTTTCTACCATGTGAAAGTTAGAAACACCAACGAGGCTTAATCAATAAAAAAAAGAAGTAACTAGAAGATAAATTATGGCGTCGCATTACGAAGCACCTATTCGAAAGCCCTTAGTGGTCGGAGACAAAGGATACCACGATGTAACAGTGGACATCGCCCGTCCAGTTGAGGGAAAGGCCAATAAACAATGGTGGATTGTTTTTACCATCGCATTAGTGGCATTCCTCTGGGGTCTAGGATGTATCATTTATACCGTTTCCACGGGTATTGGGGTTTGGGGTCTTAACCGAACCGTTAACTGGGCCTGGGATATCACCAACTTTGTATGGTGGGTGGGTATTGGTCACGCAGGTACACTGATTTCGGCTGTACTTTTGCTGTTCCGTCAAAAATGGAGAATGGCAATCAACCGTTCTGCGGAGGCGATGACCATTTTCTCGGTTGTCCAAGCTGGGTTGTTCCCGATTATCCACATGGGTCGTCCTTGGTTGGCCTATTGGGTACTTCCCATCCCTAACCAATTTGGTTCGCTTTGGGTAAACTTTAATTCACCACTGCTTTGGGATGTGTTTGCGATTTCGACTTACCTTTCCGTATCATTGGTGTTCTGGTGGACAGGGCTTTTGCCTGATTTTGCCATGATTCGTGATAGGGCGGTAAAACCATTCCAAAAGAAAATATACAGTCTGTTGAGCTTCGGTTGGACAGGTCGTGCAAAAGATTGGCAACGTTTTGAGGAAGTTTCCTTGGTATTGGCCGGTTTGGCCACACCATTGGTGCTTTCGGTACACACCATCGTATCTTTTGACTTTGCTACATCTGTGATTCCAGGATGGCACACCACAATATTCCCACCATACTTTGTTGCTGGTGCGATTTTCTCCGGTTTTGCCATGGTGAACACACTTTTGATTATCATGCGTAAAGTATGTGGCTTGGAAGCGTACATTACCCTTCAGCATATCGAGTTGATGAACATCGTAATCATGATCACAGGTTCCATTGTGGGATGTGCATATATTACGGAGTTGTTCATTGCATGGTATTCCGGTGTGGAGTACGAACAGTATGCATTCTTGAACAGGGCCACAGGGCCTTACTGGTGGGCATATTGGTCCATGATGACCTGTAACGTGTTCTCCCCACAGTTTATGTGGTTCAAGAAGTTGCGAACCAGTATCATGTTCTCCTTCTTTATTTCTATCGTGGTGAACATCGGAATGTGGTTTGAGCGTTTCGTTATTATCGTAACCTCATTGCATAGGGATTATTTGCCATCTTCTTGGACAATGTTCTCCCCAACCTTTGTGGATATAGGAATCTTTATCGGAACCATCGGATTCTTCTTTGTATTGTTCCTGTTGTACTCAAGAACATTCCCTGTAATAGCTCAGGCGGAGGTGAAATCTATATTGAAGTCGTCAGGAGAGAAATACAAAAAATTAAGGGATGCTGGAAAACCTTTGTACGTAACACCAAATGTTAAGGGTAAAACAGTTGTGGAAGAGACACCAAAGGTTGAGGCCGATGAAAAACAAGTGTCATCATTGCTTGAAGCAATTGGTACATTCGATGCCGAAACACAGACCCCGGATGATTTGAAGAAAGTCAAGGGAATTGGTCCACAAATGGAGCAAGCCTTGAACCAAATTGGTATCTATACATTTGCCCAAGTAGGCAAAATGACCGAAAAAGAATATGATTTGTTGGATTCCATCACAGGTTCTTTCCCAGGAAGAGCGCAACGGGATGATTGGGCAGGTCAGGCTAAAAAATTAAATGAAGATAAATAATTATGGCATCAAAAGTTATACAAGCACTTTACAACGATGACGATGTGTTGATGCATGCCGTAAAAAAGGTTAGGGCAGAGCACCATCATATAGAAGAGGTGTACACTCCATTTCCTGTTCACGGTCTGGACAAAGCTATGGGCTTAGCCGATACTAGAATAGCCATAACCTCTTTCCTTTACGGATGTTTGGGATTAACGGTGGCTGTGGTTATGATGAACTATATCATGATTGAGGATTGGCCACAGGACATTGGTGGTAAACCAAGTTTCAGTTATATGGAAAATTTACCCGCCTTTGTTCCGATCATGTTTGAGTTGACCGTTTTCTTCGCTGCTCACTTGATGGTGATCACTTTTTATTTAAGAAGTAGGATGTGGCCGTTCAAAAAAGCGGAAAACCCCGATAAAAGAACTACCGATGACCATTTTTTGATGGAATTGGGAGTTCACGATAACGAACAAGAACTTGCCGATTTGTTGTGGGAAACAGGTGCGGTAGAAGTAAAAGTTACAGAAAAGGAGTCTTAATAATATGAAGCAATTAGGTAAAATAAGTGTTGCTTTGGTCTTGGTGCTGTTTGCTGCTTCTTGCGCAGATAAAAACAGGCCAAACTACCAATACATGCCAAACATGTACGAACCCGTAGGATATGAAACCTACCAAGGCGTTGACAATGGGTTGTTCCCTGATGGTACAGAGGCCCTCTTGCCAGTGGAAGGGACCATCAACAGAGGATACATGCCCTATGAGTTTGAAAACACTCCGGAAGGCAAGGAACTTGCAAGATTGAATACAAGTCCTTTGGACTCCCTTGATCGAGAAGAAAATTTGGCAAAAGGTAAAGAGTTGTACGATATATACTGTGCCATTTGTCATGGGGCAAAAGGAGATGGGCAAGGAAATCTTGTAAAACGAGAAAAAATATTGGGTGTTCCCAGCTATGATGATGTAGCTAGAAATATTACTGTTGGAACCACGTACCACACTATTTATTATGGGTTGAACTCCATGGGCTCCTATGCCTCGCAGTTTGCCAATGAGAAAGAAATGTGGCAAGTGTCCGAATATGTGATGAAGTTAAAGGAAGACCTAACAAAATAATAGGATAAGAATAGACTATGTACACCTTTTCAAACAAACTTAGAATAGGATCTTTCATAGCCATGGGGCTTGGAGTTATTTTCTTGGCAATTGGTTTTTTGTCGGCTCCATCAACAGTGGAAGAAGCCAAGGCCATGGTAGCGGCGCATGACGATGGTCATGGCGGTGGGCATGCGGAAGAAGCAATGGGCCATGGAGAAGAACAAGGTCATGGAGCAGCTGCTTCCCATGGTGAAGAGCATGATGCCTCCCATGATACACATTTGTTGCACCAACTACAAAACCGACCTTGGTCCGCACTTTATGTAGCTGCATTCTTTTTCTTTATGATCGCTTTGGGCGTCTTGGCTTTTTACGCCATACAACGTGCTGCGCAAGCAGGTTGGTCCCCCTTGCTCTTTAGGGTAATGGAAGGGATAACCGCTTATTTGATACCTGGAGGGATTATAGTGTTCGTAATTTTACTCCTTTCAGCACTGCATATGAACCATATGTTCGTATGGATGGATGCTGAGACCGTGGCACACGATGAATTGCTACAGGGAAAATCCGGGTATTTGAACCCAACCTTCTTTTTGATCAGAGCTGCAATTTTCTTGGGGGGATGGATTTTCTATCGTCAGTATTCCAGAAAATTATCCTTGGCCCAAGATGAGTCGGATGATAACAGCAACTTTGTAAAAAACTTTAGATGGTCCGCTGGTTTCTTGGTATTCTATTTGATTACCGAATCGATGATGTCATGGGACTGGATCATGAGTTTGGATCCCCATTGGTTCAGCACACTCTTCGGATGGTATGTATTTGCCAGTATGTTCGTGTCCGGAATTACGGTGATTGCCATGGTGACCGTTTACCTCAAATCAAAAGGTTATTTGGAACAAGTGAACGATAGCCACATACACGATTTGGCCAAGTTCATGTTCGGTATCAGCATATTTTGGACCTATCTTTGGTTCTCACAGTTTATGCTTATTTGGTATGCAGATATACCCGAAGAGGTAACCTATTATATAGCTCGTTTTCAAGATTACAAATTACCCTTCTTTGGTATGTTGGTGATGAATTTTGTTTTCCCATTGTTGGTGCTTATGAACAGCGATTACAAAAGGGTCAACTGGTTTGTCATCCTGACCGGTATCGTGGTGCTTTTTGGCCACTATTTGGATATTTTTAATATGGTAATGCCGGCAACGGTTGGTGATCAATGGTATATTGGATTCCCGGAAATTGGCGGTATTTTGTTCTTTGGAGGTTTATTTGTGTACTGGGTGTTTACAGCTTTGACAAAAGCTCCGTTGCAACCCAAACGAAATCCATTTATTGAGGAGAGTAGACATTTTCATTATTAATACGATTTAAGTCTTAGATAGATAAACGATGACTGCATTATTAACATTTACTGTTTTAGTACTGGTTGCGATTGCTATATGGCAGATGACCAAGATTTTCGAATTATCGCAAAATAAAACAGAGAGAGCTGAGATAGCGAACGATTCCGATAACAAAAACAATGGTTACCTTTTGTTTGTGTTCTTGATTTTTATTTATGGAATCACAATTTTCAGTTTCGCAAAATATGGGAAGGCACTGTTGCCGGAAGCTGCTTCCGAGCATGGTCAGGATTATGACCAATTGATGATGATGTCGATGGGCATTATATTCTTTGTACAAACAGTGACCCAGGCCCTATTGCATTACTTTGGCTACAAGTACAGGGGACAAAAAGGGAGAAAGGCACTGTTTTTTGCAGATAATGATCGGTTGGAGTTTATCTGGACCATTATTCCGGTAATTGTATTGGCAGGTTTGATTCTTTGGGGATTGTACACTTGGACCAGTATCATGGATATAAACGAGGACGATGACCCCTTGGTAGTGGAACTATATGCACAACAATTCAGTTGGACTGCCAGATATAGTGGTGAAGACAATGTTCTTGGTGATGCAAATGTTCGATTGATCGATATTGCAAATGCCAATGTTCTCGGTGTGGACGAATCCGATCCCAATGCCGAGGATGATATAATTGTTAAGGAATTGCATTTGCCGGTAGGGCGAAAAGTGAACTTCAAAATGAGATCGCAGGACGTGTTGCACTCTGCATACATGCCCCACTTTAGGGCTCAAATGAACTGTGTTCCCGGGATGATCACGCAGTTCTCCTTCACGCCGACCATAACAACCGAGGAAATGCGAATGAATCCTGATATCGTTGACAAGGTTAAAAGGACCAATGCATTGAGAGCTGAATGGGCAGCCGAAGGAAGGTCCAACTCAGATCCATGGGAGTTTGACTATATTTTATTGTGCAACAAGATATGCGGAAAGTCTCACTATAATATGCAGATGAAGATCATAGTTGAGACCGAGGAAGAATTCAACAAATGGCTTGCAGAACAAAAAACCTTCAAGGAGACGGTTATGGCCGATAAATCGGAAGAGCAAGCATTGAACATAGAAGATGCTAGTGATGTTGAATTGGCGGATACAGCTTCTGTGGAATAACAAACAAACAAGAATAACAAAAAAATTAATTGGAATATGTCTGAAGTAGCCCATGTAAGTCACGATGATCACCACGATGATCATGGACATCACCATAAGGAAACTTTTGTAACAAAATATATTTTCAGTCAGGACCATAAGATGATATCCAAGCAATATCTGATTACTGGTCTTATTATGGGATTCATAGGTATAGCCATGTCATTGTTGTTTAGAATGCAATTGGCTTGGCCTGGTGAATCTTTTGGGATTTTTAAAGCTGTTTTGGGCAAATGGGCTCCGGATGGTGTGATGGATGCTGATATTTATTTGGCATTGGTGACCATTCACGGTACCCTGATGGTTTTCTTTGTGCTTACCCAGGGTTTGAGTGGTACTTTTAGTAACCTTTTGATCCCATTACAGATCGGTGCAAGGGATATGGCTTCCGGTTTCATGAACATGCTTTCGTATTGGATGTTCTTTGTTTCATCCGTAATTATGATAATCTCTTTGTTCGTCGAAGCAGGACCTGCAGCTGCTGGTTGGACCGTATATCCTCCATTGAGTGCATTGCCAATGGCACAGCCCGGTTCGGGTATGGGTATGACCCTTTGGTTGGTGTCCATGGCTATATTCATCGCCTCATCCTTGTTGGGGTCGCTGAACTATATCGTGACTGTCATCAACCTAAGAACAAAGGGAATGTCCATGACACGTTTGCCTTTGACAATTTGGGCGTTTTTTGTAACCGCAATAATCGGGGTGGTTTCGTTCCCTGTTTTGCTTTCAGCTGCCTTGTTGTTGATTATGGATAGAAGTTTCGGTACTTCGTTCTTCTTGTCCGACATCTTTATTCAAGGTGAAGTATTGCACTACCAAGGAGGTTCCCCAGTATTGTACGAACACTTGTTCTGGTTCTTGGGTCACCCAGAAGTATATATTGTATTGTTGCCAGCGTTGGGTATCACATCAGAAGTAATGTCGACCAATGCAAGAAAACCAATTTTTGGATATAGAGCGATGGTTGCTTCTATTTTGGCCATTGCATTCCTATCGACAATTGTTTGGGGTCACCACATGTTCGTGTCCGGTATGAACCCATTCTTGGGATCTGTGTTCACCTTTACGACACTTTTGATAGCGATTCCATCAGCAGTAAAAGCATTTAACTATATCACCACCCTATGGAAAGGTAATCTGCAGCTCAACCCTGCGATGTTGTTCTCCATCGGTTTGGTGTCAACCTTCATAACTGGTGGTCTGACAGGTATCATTTTGGGTGATAGTACGCTCGATATCAACGTTCACGATACATACTTTGTGGTCGCACACTTCCACTTGGTAATGGGTATATCAGCATTGTATGGTATGTTTGCTGGAATCTACCATTGGTTCCCAAAAATGTTCCAAGGAAGAATGATGAACAAAAACTTAGGTTATGTCCACTTCTGGATTACCGCAGTTTGTGCGTATGGGGTATTTTTCCCAATGCACTTTGTGGGTATGGCCGGGGTGCCACGACGTTACTATGAAAATACGGCGTTCCCAATGTTCGATGAGTTGACCAATGTACAGGTTTTGATGACCGTATTTGCGATTATTGCCGGTTTGGCCCAGTTGATTTTCGTTTACAACTTTATCTCCAGTATTTTCTACGGTAAAAAAGGACCCGTTAATCCATGGGGTTCCAACACATTGGAATGGACAACTCCCCAAGAGCACATTCACGGAAACTGGCCTGGGGAAATCCCACATGTTTACCGTTGGGCTTACGATTATAGTAAAACATACGAGAATGGTGAGTACATTATAGCGGGACAGGATTTTGTTCCACAGAACGTTCCACTTCAAGAAAACGAAGAAGAACTCAACCATTGATACCAATCATTTTTATATAATTTATATAATAAAGCCCGTTCTTTTGGACGGGCTTTTTTTATTGAAGCAATTTTTAGAGTGAATTGTATATCTTTAAATGACATTTCCCCTTATCTAAAAAGAACCATAATGAAAATGAAAAAGACACTTATCCTTTTACTGATATTAGCTCCGATAGTATCCATTGCTCAGCGCAAACCTAAAATAAAGGGAAGTCGAATCGTTGCAGAAGTTACGGAAGAACTTCCTCCCTTCAATGCAATCGTCCTAAATGATGACCTCGAAATCAATCTCAACAGGGCCTTGGGGCCGGGATACCACCTTAGCGTGGATGATAACTTGATAGATGTTTTAAAATTTGAAGTAGAGGATGGCACTTTGGTCATCAGCTCGTATTATAATATAACCGCCAAAAAAGAATTGGAAATAACCGTAAACTATACAGAACTTCAGGCGATTACCTTGAAAAATGGAAGTATTGTCACTAAAGAGGTCATAGATGCCGATCAGCTGTTCATTGATGGTTTCAACAATACAAAACTGGATATAAAGGCCAATGCGGCCATAATGGATATTAACTTGGAAGATACCAGTAGCGGTGATTTCAACGTTGAGGTCGATTCACTGAACCTAAACCTTGGTAATCGAGCAGAGGCCTATGTATATGCCCAGATTGATGCCGGTATGTTGGATATGGAAGGAAATGCATCCCTTACCATGGAAGGGACGGCCGATAGGGTACAGGCCAATTTTTTGGACTATGCCAAGTACAAGGGCGAAACAATGGAAATTGGATCCTGCGATCTAAAAATGACCGGTAATTCCAGCGCCAGGGTATATGCATTCAGGGAAATCAAAATAAATGCCACGCAGGACCCACGAATATATCTTTACGGAACACCTAAAATCACTATTGAAGAATTCTTGGATAGCGCCCAGCTAATCAAAAAGGAGTAATCTTTTGTCAATTATGGATTATCAATGACAAATGGTTTCCTGTAGCAGGGCTTTTCATTTATATTTGTTGAACAATGAACGAAAATTTAGATCCATCAGGCGATAATCTATCTCCAGAAGAATTCGATATTGAAAGAGCGCTCCGGCCCATTAGTTTTGATGACTTTACCGGACAGGCCAAGGTGCTCGAAAATCTAAAGGTTTTCGTGCAGGCTGCCAATCAAAGGGGCGAGGCTTTGGATCATACGCTTTTTCATGGTCCTCCCGGTTTGGGCAAGACCACCCTAGCCTATATTTTGGCCAATGAACTAGGTGTTAATATCAAAGTTACTTCTGGCCCCGTCTTGGACAAACCTGGGGATTTAGCAGGGCTCTTGACCAATTTGGATGAGCGTGATGTCCTTTTTATTGATGAAATCCATAGGTTGAGCCCCATTGTGGAAGAATATCTGTATTCTGCCATGGAGGATTATAAGATTGATATCATGATCGAGACAGGTCCCAATGCCCGTACAGTACAGATTAACTTAAGCCCCTTTACTTTGATCGGAGCAACTACAAGGTCTGGATTGCTTACAGCACCCATGCGAGCACGATTTGGTATCCAGAGCAGGTTGGAATACTATAACACCGAAGTATTGTCCACCATAGTGGAGCGAAGTGCGGAAATCCTGAAGGTTCCAATCACGAACGAAGCCGCAATTGAAATAGCGGGACGAAGTAGGGGAACACCTAGAATATGCAATGCCCTTTTGCGCAGGGTTCGGGATTTTGCACAGATCAAGGGGAATGGGAGTATTGATCTGGAAATTTCCAAATTCGGGTTAAAGGCACTCAATGTGGATGCCCATGGTTTGGATGAAATGGACAACAAAATACTGAGCACTATCATCGATAAATTTAAAGGGGGCCCGGTCGGTATAACCACATTGGCAACAGCCGTGTCTGAAAGTGCTGAGACCTTGGAGGAAGTATATGAACCCTTTTTGATACAACAAGGTTTTATAATGCGCACCCCACGGGGTCGTGAAGTAACGGAGCTGGCATATAAGCATCTGGGCAAGACCAAAGGAGGTGTACAGGGAGGGTTGTTTTAATTTTTTGATTTTAATCTAAAGAAATAGTAGGATTGCTTCCATTCTTTTGTATATTACTCAGGCTTAGGTTTTTTTTATATACCCTAGCAGGTAGCTTCCCAAATCTACAACGCTTATATGTGGTTCCCTCATGTGGTATTAAGCAATCATTATATATAAATGGAGGGAAGTCAAAACAAATCAAATACTTCTTCGGTTAATAATTTTCAATCCCTGTCTGAACAGATTAGGAGGTTGTGCGCTAAAATTGGTATCTGTTTTGCCTTGATGATTTTTTTGGCCCTATTGGTAATCTTGATTGGATTTGGGAATATAGGACAAAAAAATACCTATGCCCAGTATCCAGATGATGTATATTTCATGGACTATAACGTCTCTAACCTGTCATCTTCCACAAAAAATGAAGAAATCAAGTTGGGGTATGAAATCTTTAGGAATACCCCAATACATATAGGACCCAAACAAAAAGACTCCACAAAAATATTTGCAGGAAATAATCTAGCCTGTGCAAGTTGCCACATCAACGGGGGAACAAAGCCTTATGCGGCACCACTTATCGGTGTAGTGAAACGCTTTCCGCAATTTAGGGGTAGAGAAAACAAAATGGGAACCATAGAGGAAAGGATAAATGGCTGTATGGAACGAAGTATGAATGGCAAGATGATGCCAGAATCCGCCATCGAAATGAAAGCCTTGGTCGCTTATATGGATTGGTTGGGTCGAGCAGCTCCTTCCCATGGGAAAATTGAAGGACAGGGATTTCTGAAAATGGAGATTCCCGAAAGAGCGGTTGATTTGGCGCATGGAGAATCCGTATTTATAAAGCATTGTGTTCTTTGCCATGGTGCTGATGGACAGGGACAGAAGTTGCCGGAAAGCGATTTATATCTTTACCCACCTTTATGGGGAGCTGATTCATACAACAACGGAGCGGGAATGACCCGTGTGATCACCGCCGCACAATTTATCAAAGCAAACATGCCATACGGCACTACCTTCGACAATCCCATACTTACTGATGAAGAAGCTTATGATGTTGCAGGATACATCAATCAAAAAACAAGACCAACCAAACCCAATAGAGAAATAGACTTCCCCGATCTGGTAAAAAAACCGGTTTCTACCCCCTATGGTCCCTACGTGGACCCCTTCCCTGAAAAACAGCATCAATTGGGACCATTCCAGCCCATTATGGATTATTACCAGAAAAATCATCAAATCAATAAATCTAAATAAACACTATTAACAATGAAAACAACACAAACAACATCACGAAGAAAGTTTATGGGAGCGGTGATGCTGGGTGCCACTGCATCCACATTATCGGCTTTTGCCAATCCTGCTTTTGCTGGTATGGTAGATTTTACCAATTCAGAAATGAATGACGCAGAGACTTGGATGAAATCAATAAAAGGAAAGCATCGTATTGTTTATGATGGTTCGTATCCGCACAAAGGTTTTCCAGTTATATGGAATTGGGCCTATTATCTTTCCAATAATGAAATGGGTGCCGCTGATGATGAAATTACGGCCATGACAGTATTTCGCCATGATGCGATAGCTTTTGCTCTTCATTCCGATTTATGGAAGAAGTATCCGCTCGGAGAGATGTTCCACATCAAAAAAGCAGATGGAACACCGTATGATAGAAACCCATATTATGAACCTCAGGAAGGGGATTTTCCTATGCCCGTAATCCAAGGGGTCAAGGATTTGATTGGTCGTGGTTCCATGTTTTGTGTGTGTAATTTGGCATTGAATGTATACAGTGGCGCTGTTGCACAACAAATGGGAAAAGATCCCAATGAAATGTATGAGGAATGGAAAGCAGCTGTTTTGCCAGAAATCCAGATTGTTCCCTCGGGCGTGTGGGCACTGGGAAGGGCCCAAGAAGAAGGTTGTGGATACATTTTTGCAGGAGAATAATCTAGCTAAGATGAAACAGACAATCGTAGTACTCATGTTATTTGTTTCTGGGTTTACAATGGCCCAGACTGAACCCATCAAAGTAGTGTTTGATGTAACCAGTGCCAATCCAGATGTCCACAGAACAGCAGCCAAACACCTTAGGCTAATGGCAGAGGCATACCCGGCTTCTCAGTTTGAAATGGTGATATACAGTGGCGCGTACAAAATGGTGGACAATAAATCATCTGTAGCGGGAGAAACACTATCGGCCATAATTACAAAGGATAATGTATCAGTTGTTATATGTGAGCAGACCATGAAAAGGCACAAAATGACCATAGGTGACCTTATCCCAGGTGTAGGCTCCGTACCCGATGGTATTTACGAAATAATCATGAAGCAAAAGGAAGGTTGGGGCTATATTAAGGAAGCACAATGATCCTTAGTGCATGAAATGAAATTTTATGGATTAACTTTATGGCATGAATGCGATCGAAAGGACACATTTAATCAAAACCGAGGCAAAACGCCTCGGTTTTTTATCCTGCGGTATTTCCAAAGCTGAATTCTTGGAAGAAGAAGCCCCTCGATTGGAAAAATGGCTCAAGCAAGATATGCATGGAGAAATGCAGTACATGGAAAACCATTTTGACAAACGCTTAGATCCAACAAAATTGGTGGAGGGTTCCAAGTCGGTCATTTCGTTGTTGTTGAATTATTTTCCCTCCGAGACACAGAATCCTGATTCGTACAAAATTTCCAAATATGCCTATGGAACGGATTATCACTTTGTGATAAAGGATAAATTAAAGGATTTGCTCCGTTTCATCCAAGAAGAAATAGGGGAAGTGCACGGAAGGGCTTTTGTGGATTCCGCCCCTGTGCTCGATAAGGCTTGGGCAGCAAAGAGCGGACTGGGATGGATTGGCAAGCATAGTAATCTACTTACCCAGCAAGTAGGGTCTTTTTATTTTATTGCCGAACTTATAGTGGACCTGGAACTGGAATATGACACTCCTGTTACAGATCATTGTGGTACTTGTACCGCCTGTATTGATGCCTGTCCTACCGAAGCTATCGTAGCACCTTATGTAGTCGATGGCAGCAAATGCATATCCTACCTTACCATCGAACTTAAAAATGAGATTCCCAACGAGTTTCAAGGAAAATTGGATGAATGGATGTTTGGCTGTGATGTCTGCCAAGATGTTTGCCCATGGAACCGGTTTTCCAAGCCGCACAATGAGCCCTTGTTCCATCCCAAACCGGAATTATTGTCATTTACCCAAAAAGACTGGGAAGAAATTACAGAAGATGTTTTTAGGAAAGTCTTTAAAAAGTCAGCAGTAAAGCGAACCAAGTACGCAGGACTTAAACGCAATATTGACTTTCTTAAAAAGTAAAGTGGTTCCGGTAATATTCAAAACCTTGGAAGAAGCCCTTCTCAAGAAGAAAAAACACTATATTGGGTCATATTTTTGAAAGATTCGTATTCTTTCAAGGTAATTTTTGACGACCAGCTAAACCTAAGGAATGATTAAAATCAAAAAACCTAAATTAAGTTTTTGGCAAATTTTTAATATGAATGTTGGATTCCTAGGGATTCAATATAGTTTTGGACTGCAACAAAGTGCTATCAACCCCATATTCCTATTTTTGGGTGCAAAAGAAGAAATACTCCCTATTTTGAATATAGCAGGCCCCATAACAGGATTGGTCGTACAGCCTATTATCGGTGCCATATCCGATAAAACCTGGTCCCCAAGATGGGGAAGGAGAAAACCTTTCTTTTTGATCGGTGCCGTAATGGGAAGTTTGTGTTTGTTCGCTTTTCCCTTGAGCCCGACCTTATGGTTTGCCGTAGGGCTGTTATGGATCTTGGATGTAGGCAACAATATGGCTATGGAACCGTACCGTGCCTTTGTGGGCGATAAACTGCCCGAATCGCAATTTAGTGTTGGTTATCAAATGCAAAGTCTTTTTGTGGGGGCGGGTATACTTTTGGCCAACGCCTCCATTTTTTTGTTCCAAGATTGGTTCGGGGGCGGACAGGAAATCGAGGGAACCGTTCCCAAATGGTTGTATTATTCCTTTTTTATAGGATCGTTTCTTTCTATTGCGACTATTTTATGGTCCGTTCTAAAAACACCCGAAATTCCGCCTACGGATGAAGAATTGGCAGAAATCAACAAACATAAAGCATTACCGTTTGTTGAGCGTTTCAAAGTGCCTTTTGTAGAAATTGGCCAAGCAGTAAAAGATATGCCCAAGTTTATGTGGAAGTTGTCTGCAGTATATCTGTTTCAATGGTACGCACTTTTTGTATACTGGCAATTTATCACGCCCTTGTTTAGGGTTTCCCTTGGATTCGATACCTCTGAGGCCGCAGCCCAAGCAGCAAAAATGAGCACGACCTACAATATTGTTACGGCTGTGGTTGCCCTGGTGTTGGTGCCACTTACATTGAAATTTGGCGGTAAAAAAGTATATGCATTGAGCCTATTGGGGACGGCAATGGCCCTTTTTTCCATCCCATATATCCAAGATCCAATTTATGTTTTGTTCCCCATGGTGCTGTTCGGAATCGGATGGGCAGCCATGATGGGTATTCCATACAGTATGGTTTCCAAAATTGTGCCCCAGGAACGAAGAGGGGTGTACATGGGTATCTTAAATATGATGATCGTAATTCCAATGGGTATACAAACGCTCACCTTTGGACCTATTTTCAAAAATCTTTTGGGAGCCAATTCTGTAAATGCCATGTTGTTTGCTGCTGTATTTTTTGTGATCGCTGCTATTTTGGCGATGCGCCTCAATGTGACAAAAGAAGGGGGAGAATATCCATTGGGGTCATAACTGATGGCAAGGCAGTAGGTTAGGGTTTTTTATTTTTATTTTTACACATTTGTCAAAATTTGATTTTATAGATGTTCTGATAAAACCAAGGAATACCCTAACTTTACCCATTCATTTTTGACCATATGAGCAAGGAAAAACAACGACGCGAAGCATTGCTGTACCACGCAAAGCCACAACCAGGAAAAATCAAGATTGTACCAACTAAACCTTATTCCACACAAAGGGATTTGGCATTGGCTTATTCCCCTGGGGTCGCGGAGCCCTGCCTTGAAATAGAAAAGAACAAGGACGATGTGTACAAGTACACTGCAAAAGGCAATATTGTTGCTGTAATTTCCAACGGTACTGCAGTTTTGGGCTTGGGCAATATAGGTCCTGAAGCTTCAAAACCGGTAATGGAGGGTAAAAGCCTTCTCTTTAAGATTTTCTCCGATATTGATGGGATCGACATAGAGCTGGACACCACCGATGTGGACAAGTTTGTTGAGACCGTTAAGGCGATAGCCCCAACATTTGGTGGCATCAACTTGGAAGATATCAAGGCCCCTGAAGCTTTTGAGATAGAACGCAGATTAAGGGAAGAGTTGGACATTCCTGTAATGCACGACGATCAGCATGGCACGGCCATTATCTCGGCGGCAGCATTGTTGAATGCCTTGGAAATCGCCAACAAGAAAATTGAAGAGGTCAAAATAGTGGTGAGTGGGGCAGGTGCCGCAGCGGTTTCCTGCACAAGACTGTACAAAGCTTTTGGAGCAAGGGCGGAAAATATTGTAATGCTGGACAGTAAAGGGGTTATCCGTAGTGATAGAGAAAACCTTTCTTCACAGAAAAAAGAGTTCGCCACCGATAGAAAAATAGATACATTGGAAGAAGCCATGAAAGATGCCGATGTGTTCATTGGACTTTCCATCGCCAATATTGTCTCCCCCGAAATGCTCAAATCCATGGCGGACAATCCCATTGTCTTTGCCATGGCAAATCCAGATCCCGAGATTGAGTACGACGTCGCCTGCAAGACCAGAAAAGATATTATTATGGCGACCGGACGTTCCGATCATCCCAACCAAGTGAACAATGTATTGGGATTCCCTTTCATATTTAGGGGGGCGTTGGACGTGAGGGCCACCAAAATCAACGAAGAGATGAAGATGGCCGCGGTCCGTGCATTGGCCGAATTGACACGTGAGCCGGTGCCGGAACAGGTAAATATAGCCTATGATACTACAAGGCTGACCTTTGGTAGGAATTATATCATTCCAAAACCCTTTGACCCCAGATTGATCACTAAAATTCCACCGGCTGTGGCAAAGGCAGCCATGGATAGTGGGGTGGCCAGAGTGCCTATACAGGATTGGGACCGATATGAGGAAGAGCTTTACCAGAGATCAGGTAACGATAACAAAGTCGTTAGACTGTTGCACAATAGGGCGAAGGTAAACCCAAAACGGATAGTGTTCGCGGAAGCCGAATTGCTGGATGTGATGAAAGCTGCGCAAATCGTGCATGACGAGGGGATTGCCACACCCATATTATTGGGTGATAAACAGACCATTGAAAATTTAAAGAAAGAACTTGATTTCAATGCTGAGGTACCGATCATAGATCCGCGTTCCGATGAGTTCAGCCATATGAGGTCCAAGTATGCATTGAAATTGTGGGAATCAAGAAAACGAAAAGGTGAGACCAAATATAGTGCCCGTGTAAATATGGGTAAACGAAACTATTTTGGTGCCATGATGCTCAAGGAAGGAGATGCTGATGGTATGATCTCTGGTTATTCCAGGGCTTATCCCAAAGTACTGCGACCGGTCTTCGAGGTTTTGGGCAGGGCCAAAAATGTACAAAATGCCAGTACAGTGAACATTATGATCACAGATCGTGGCCCTCTCTTTTTGGCGGACACATCTATCAATATTGATCCCAATGCGGAAGAATTGGCGGAAATTGCCCAGATGACGGCCAATGTGGCCAAAACCTTTGGATTTAAACCAGTGATGGCGCTGCTTTCTTACGCGAACTTTGGATCGTCAAGTCATCCCAATGCCCAAAAGGTGAGAGATGCAGTTGAGATTCTTCATAAGCGAAATCCGGATTTGGTAGTGGATGGGGAGATTCAGACCGATTTTGCTTTAGATCCTGAATTGAGCAACAACAACTTTCCGTTTTCCAAAATATCCGGGAAAAAAGTAAATACCTTGATTTTTCCCAACTTGGAGTCTGCCAATATCACCTATAAATTGTTGAAAGGTCTTAACAATGCCGATTCTATCGGGCCAATAATGGTGGGCTTGACCCGTGCAGCGCATATTTTGCAGTTGGGGGCCAGCGTGGACGAAATGGTGAACATGGCCGCCGTTGCTGTGATCGATGCCCAGGAAAGGGAAAAAAGAAAGCAAGCAAGAATGCAGGGGAGTAACTAAAACCAATAGTTGATGATTGCCCATTTAAGAGGAAAACTTGTAGAGAAAAATCCAACGTACGCCATAGTGGAATGTGGTGGTGTGGGCTATTTTTTAAACATCTCTTTGCATACTTTCTCCTTGCTTCCAGATGATGAAAATATTTTTATTTATACCGATTTATTGGTTAAGGAAGATTCCCATACACTTTTTGGTTTTGCAGAGAAATCGGAACGGGAAGTTTTTCGGTTATTGATTTCGGTATCCGGTGTCGGTGCCAGTACAGCACGTACCATGTTGTCCTCTTTGTCCCCGTCCGATGTGCGGGATGCCATTGCCACTGGTGATGTGGCGACCATCCAATCCGTAAAGGGGATTGGGGCTAAGACCGCCCAACGCGTAATCCTGGATTTAAAGGACAAGATTTTAAAAGTCTACGACATAGGTGAAGTTTCACAAAAATCAAACAATACAAATAAAGAAGAAGCGTTATCTGCATTAGAGGTTCTTGGTTTTGCCAGAAAGCAATCAGAAAAAGTGGTTGACAAGGTACTTATCCAAGACCCTTCGCTAAGCGTAGAGAACATTATTAAACTGGCGCTGAAAAATTTGTAACTAGTTTGAAAAAAGGGGCAAAATCAATACTTAAACAGGCACGTTTTAAGTACATTTTCTTTGTTGTTTGTTTGCTGTCCATATCAACGATCATGGCACAGGAGAACAATGAGCAGGCACAGGATTCTGTAAAGACAGGAGTTGAGCTT
This sequence comes from Allomuricauda sp., assembly GCF_002699205.1. Taxonomy (GTDB): domain Bacteria; phylum Bacteroidota; class Bacteroidia; order Flavobacteriales; family Flavobacteriaceae; genus Flagellimonas. Next base: position 35,796 of record NZ_PABT01000033.1, on the reverse strand, counting down.
GGCCGTATTATCTTGGAGAATCCCGATAGCATTGTTGCAAAATATACCTACGATCCAGAAACCAATACGTATGTTTATACTGAAAGTGTTGGTGATTTCAATGTCAACTATCCGGTAATTCTTACTCCAGAACAATATTATGACCTTGTTGAAAAGGAACAAATGAAATCCTATTTCAAGCAAAAGGCGGATGCTTATGCCGGGAAGAAGGCCGGAAGCGAAGAGGCCCGAAAAAACCTGTTGCCCAATTTTTATGTGAACAACAACTTTTTTGAGACCATTTTTGGAGGAAATACCATAGAAGTAATCCCCCAAGGGTCGGTAGCCATGGATTTGGGTATTTTATGGCAAAAAAATGATAATCCGGCACTGTCGCCCAGAAATAGGACAAACCTTTCTTTTGATTTTGATCAGCGTATCAGTTTGAGTCTATTGGGAAAGGTGGGCGAACGACTTCAGGTAACCGCCAATTACGATACGGAAGCCACTTTTGATTTTCAAAACCTGGTAAAACTGGACTATACGCCAACGGAGGATGATATCCTTCAAAAAATTGAAATCGGTAATGTAAGCATGCCGTTAAACAGTTCGCTGATTACTGGTGCACAGAGCTTGTTCGGTGTGAAAACACAGTTGCAATTTGGTAAAACCAAGGTGACCGCGGTCTTCTCGGAACAACGGTCCGAAACCAATACTGTGGTGGCCCAAGGTGGTGGTACCGTAAACGAATTTGAATTGAGTGCCTTGGATTATGATGAGGACAGGCACTTTTTTCTTGCACAATATTTTCGGGACAATTACGACAAGGCATTGGAGTATTACCCGTTCATTCAAAGTCAAGTCCAGATTACCCGTTTAGAGGTGTGGGTTACCAATAGGAACCAGCAAACACAGAATGTTAGAAACGTGGTCGCTATTCAGGATTTGGGAGAGGCCATTGCCGAAAACACGCGAATTGGGATAAACAATGGTGATCCAGCAGGCTTTTTCAATGCCTCTGCGGTGGCGACCGGGCTTCCTCAAAACAGTGCCAATGCCTATGATCCCAATCAGATCGGGACTGGGGCATTGACCTCTGCCATAAGGGAGATTGCAACCGTAGAATCTGGGTTTAACATTCCCGGATATTCACCAAATCAAGGATACGATTATGCCATATTGGAAAATGCAAGAAAACTTACGGCTGGAACGGATTACGAATACGATTCCCAATTAGGATATATTTCACTGAGTCAAAGTTTGAGCAATGATGAGGTCTTGGCCGTAGCTTTTCAGTACACCTACAATGGCAATGTTTACCAAGTAGGTGAATTTGCAAATGGCTCGGTAGATGCCACTACCATTTCATCCGATACAAACACGGTAGAAAACAATGCACTGGTGTTGAAGCTGTTGAAGAGTAACATTACCAACGTCCAAGATCCAATTTGGGATTTGATGATGAAAAATATCTACTCTACCGGAGCATATCAGTTGAGCCAGGATGATTTCACTTTGAATATTTTGTATTCGGAGACATCTGCCAGAAATTATATTACTCCAGTAGATGAGAATGCTGGTTGGCCCAGTGGATTGGAAGAGCAGATTTTGCTCAATGTGTTCAATTTGGACCGATTGAACACTTACAATGACGTACAGCCGGGAGGTGATGGTTTTTTTGATTATGTGGAAGGTATCACAGTGGATTCACAAACTGGCCGGATCATATTTACTAAAGTCGAACCTTTTGGGGAGTATTTGTTCGAACTGCTCGGTGGTGGCACCTATGACGTGGATGACGATATGGGGTACAATGTAAATCAGCAGAAGTATGTGTTCAGGGATATGTACGCGAACACCAAGGCGGCATCGTTGCAAGAAGCGGAGAAGAACAGGTTCATTATAAAGGGGAAGTATAAGTCCACCAGTAGTAATGGGATTTCTATCGGGGCGTTCAATGTACCGGAGGGTTCCGTAACTGTTACCGCAGGTGGTATTGAGTTACAGGAAGGGGTGGATTATACGGTCAACTATCAGGCGGGAACAGTACAAATATTGGACCCAAGTTTGGAAGCTTCCGATACGCCCATAAACATCTCCGTTGAGAACAATGCAGTATTCGGTCAACAAACAAGAAGATTTGCAGGTGTCAACGTTGAGCACCAGTTCAATGAAAATTTCATGTTGGGAGGTACCTTACTTAATTTAAGTGAACGTCCACTGACCCAGAAATCCAACTACGGCAGCGAATCCGTGAACAATACCATTTTTGGACTAAATGGAAACTTTAGTACCGAAATGCCATTTATGACCAGATTGGTGAACAAGCTGCCCAACATAGATACCGATGTTCCCTCCAATCTTTCACTGAGGGGGGAAGTAGCTTACTTGATTCCAAATTCTCCGAGCAGTGCGGACTTTGATGGGGAAACAACAACGTATTTGGATGATTTTGAAGGAGCGCAGGCATTGATAGATATCCGTTCTGCCTTGGGATGGACCTTGGCGAGTCCCCCTGTCGAATTTTTGGATGATCGCACAGGCCTGGAAGTTGGATATGAAAGAGCTAAGATGGCCTGGTACACCATTGACCCCATTTTTTATACCAACCAACGTCCGTCCACAATTACGGACAATGATATTTCGACCAATGCCACCAGACGTGTCTATATCGATGAGGTATTCTCCGAAACGGACATTGCCCAGGGACAGACCCAAGTCCAGACTACCTTGGACATTGCGTACTATCCAAATGAAAAAGGGCCATACAATGCCAACCCTAGCTTCGAGACCGAGTCGCCCAACGATAAATGGGCAGGTATTATGCGTCCATTGAGCAGTACGGATTTTGAGCAATCCAATGTTGAATATGTGCAATTTTGGGTTATGGATCCATATATTGATGGAGAAACGACCGATGCCAATACCGGGGAATTGGTTCTGAACCTTGGAAATATATCTGAAGATATATTGAAAGATGGAAGAAAACAATATGAAAACGGGCTTCCCTCCTCTACTAATGCAGAAATCCCAATTGAAACCGATTGGGGGCAAGTGCCTTCCACTCAGGCCCTTGTTTATGCTTTTGATGCGGACGAAGAAAACAGGAGTTCGCAGGATTTGGGTTTTGATGGCCTCGATGATTCTGAGGAACAAGCCATTTATAACGGGCCTGCCGATGATCCGGCTTTGGACAATTACCAATATTACCTGGATGCGGAAGGAAGCATTTTGGAACGCTACCTAAATTACAATAACCCCCAGGGAAATTCACCGGTATCCGTTACCGATACCAATAGGGGGTCCACAACCCTGCCCGATGTGGAAGACATAGACAGGGACCTTACCATGAATACGGTGAACAGTTATTACGAATACCGGATTCCCATCAAGCCCAATGCCACGGTAAATGATGAATATGTAACCGATGTGTTGGAAGGTGTGACATCCACCCTGCCAAACGGGACCCAGTTGAACAGGAGGTGGATTCAATATAAAATCCCATTGAGCGATTTTACAGATGCGGTCGGGGGAATTTCAGACTTTAGGTCCATCAGCTTTATGAGAATGTACCTTACAGGATTTTCGGATGATGTTGTATTGCGTTTTGCGACCTTGGATTTGGTCCGTGGCGATTGGAGGAACTATACGGAGTCCCTTCAGCCAGATGTGGACAACGATCCTTCAGATGATGGAACCATTACTGACGTGAACACCGTAAATATCGAGGAAAATTACAATAGGACCCCAATACCTTATGTGTTGCCTCCAGGAGTGGTCAGGGAGCAGCTCAACAACAATAACACCATTATCCGTCAGAACGAACAATCATTGTCCTTTGTGGTGGAGAACCTTGAATCTGAGGACTCAAGAGGTGTGTTTAAAAATGTGAACATAGATGTACGCCAGTACGAAAAAATAAAAATGTTCATGCATGCCGAAAAGATAATGGATGGGGATTATTCAGATGATGATACACCGTTGGTCGGTTTCTTAAGGATAGGAACAGATTTTTCCGAGAACTTCTATCAAATAGAACTACCGCTGCAATTCACTCCCTATTCTGCTACGACGGATGAGGAGATTTGGCCTGATGTGAACGAAATTGAAGTTGCGCTCAGTGATTTGAACAAGGTAAAATCAAAAGGAATATCCGATCAAAGCCTTACCGAAATAAACTATTATGAAATAGTGGATGGGGAGGCAGTGCTCGTAAATGAGTTCGATCCACGTACTTTGGGCACCGTTCGTATAGGAATACGGGGGAACCCTTCGTTGGGAAGTATCCGTGGTATGATGGTGGGTGTAAAGAACATAGACGATGTTCCTGCCCGGGGCGAGGTTTGGTTCAATGAACTTCGATTGGCCGGACTGGACAATAATGGTGGATGGGCGGCCGTAGCTGCTTTGGATGCCAACATAGCGGATTTCGCGAATGTTTCGGCTAGTGGTAGCATGAGCACATCCGGATTTGGGTCGATTGACCAGACCCCAACGGAAAGATCAATGGAAGATGCCATGTCCTACGATGTGATTACCAATGTGAATGCGGGCCAATTGTTCCCCAAAAAATGGAACCTTCAATTACCATTCAACTATTCAATTTCCGAAACCTTGATCACCCCGGAATATGATCCAGTCTACGATGATCTACGATTGGATGACCGAATTGCCGCTGCATCAACCGAAGAAGAAGCTGAAGCCATTAGGGAACAGGCAGAGGATTACACCAAGCGAACCAGTATCAATTTGATCGGTGTGAGAAAAAATAGGGGAGAGGAAGCAGAGGAGAATTTCTTTGATGTAGAGAACTTTACATTAAACTATTCATATAACGAGACAGATCATCGGGACTTTGAGGTGGCAGAACTTAGAGATCAAAATGTTTCAACAGGAGTTGTCTACAACTATAATTTTAAACCGGCTACCGTGGCACCATTTGCCAAAAAGGATTCCATGTTGACCGGTAAATACTGGCAATGGTTAAAAGACCTGAACTTTAATTTGTTGCCGACAAGTCTTTCCGTTAATGCCAACTATAACCGTTCCTTTAATCAACAAAGGTATAGGGATGTGCTGGAGCCAGGTGTGGAAGCATTGGATCTGCCATTGCTGCAACAACGTAATTATTTGTTCAATTGGCAATATGCACTCAATTATAGTATTACCAAATCGTTGCGGTTGAATCTCACCGCCTCCAACAATAATATTGTCCGAAATTATTTCAATGTGGATGATGACGCGGATTCCGGAATCAATGAAGCATTGGATTTGTGGGATGGTTTTTTTGATATAGGAGAGCCCAATAGGCATGCACAGCAAATGCAGTTGAACTACGAGCTTCCCTTTAGCAAGATTCCTTTCCTTAATTTTATCAATGCACAGTACACCTATACCAGTAATTTTGATTGGCAACGTGGGGGGGATGCCCTTACCGAAGTGGCAGGTGAGACCATTAACACCGTTCAAAATGCCAGTACCCATAATCTTACGGCAAATATGAGCATGCAACGTTTTTACGACTTTTTGGGTCTAAAAAAGCGTGATGGAAAAGTAAATGCCAACCAAGCTCCAGTGAGAAGGGACAAGGCTGGTAATCCTGCAGAGGATACTGATGACAAAGGTCCTCGAAAAACCAGTAAAGGATTCAATACTTTGGTGGATGTCCTGACCATGGTAAAACGGGTGAATGTGAACTACAGTGAGAACAGGGGAACAGTACTGCCCGGTTATACACAGTCCATCGGATTCATAGGTACGACCCGTCCAACATTGGGTTTTGTTTTCGGAAGCCAGGCCGATGTGCGTTTTGAGGCGGCACGAAACGGGTGGTTGACGGACTACCCGGAGTACAGCACACAATATATGCGGAACACCAGTAAACTGTTGAACATCACCGCCACCGCACAGCCTACACAGGACCTGACCATAGATTTGAGTGCCGATAGGAGTTATACCAGCTCATCCCAGGAAAGTTACAGTCCAGAAGAATGGTTCAATGGACAGGATGGCTTGATCAACGAAATGGGGAATTTCAGTATTTCCACAGTGATGATCGGAACGGTGTTCAATAAAAGTGATGAATTCGACTCCAAAACTTTTGAGAAGTTCAAACAAAATAGGCTGACCATTGCCAACAGGCTGGTTGCCGATAGGGGCGGGGACCCTGGGGAACTTGATGATGATGGTTTTCCAGAGTATTACGGCAAAACCCAGCAAGAGGTATTGCTTCCGGCCTTCTTTGCGGCTTATACCGGGCAGGATGTCGACCGTGTAAATTTGGATGCCTTTAGGGAAATTCCGATTCCAAACTGGAACATTAAGTATACTGGTTTGATGAAGAATCGATGGTTTAAAAAGAAGTTTAAGCGTTTTTCGTTAACTCATGGCTACAGGGCCGCCTATAGTATCAACTCTTTCCAGACGAATTTGGAAAGGCAGAATTCAAAGTTTGACTCCGAAACAGGTGATCTGCTTCCGGAAATGCTGATCAATAATGTGGTGCTCACCGATGAGTTCAGTCCTCTGATGCGGGTGGATTTTGAAATGCAGAACTCGTTCAGTTTCTTGGCCGAAGTACGGACCAGTAGAACGTTGTCGCTGAGTTTTGACAACAATCTTTTGACGGAGATCAATGGGAATGAATATACTCTTGGTCTTGGATATCGATTTAAGGATGTGAAGTTTGTGACCAATATAGGAGGTGAGAAGACGAGGTTGAAAGGAGACTTGAACCTTAAAGCAGACCTTTCTCTTCGGGATAATATAACCATCATCCGTAATTTAGACATAGACAACAACCAAATCACCTCTGGCCAAAAATTAATGTCCATAAAGTTTACGGCAGACTATGCCCTGAGCAAAAGTTTGAACGCATTGTTCTTTTACGATCATTCCTTCTCGGAATTTGCAGTTTCCACCGCATTTCCGCAAACAACGATCAATGCGGGCTTTACCTTGAGGTATAACTTTGGTAACTAATGTGGTTTTCTTGTATTTTCCCATAAAGTTTCTTTGAAAAGCTTTCAGCAATCCGTTACATTTGTTCATCGACAAATTCAAACATATAGTAATGAACATACCATCAGAATTAAAGTATACGAAAGACCATGAGTGGGTCAAGATAGATGGAGATATCGCCACCGTAGGTATAACCGATTTTGCCCAAAGTGAACTTGGGGACATAGTTTATGTTGAGGTTGAAACTTTGGACGAAACATTGGATAAAGAAGAGGTGTTCGGGACCGTTGAGGCCGTCAAGACCGTTTCCGATTTATTTTTGCCGTTGAGTGGCGAGATCATAGAGTTCAATGAATCCCTGGAAGATGAGCCCGAAAAGGTGAATACCGACCCATATGGTGATGGTTGGATGATCAAAGTTAAAATAAGCGAAGCCTCAGAGGTGGACCAACTTATGAGTGCTGAGGATTACAAGGCATTGATAGGTGCTTAAAAAGTACAAATACACTTTATTGTTTGTAAGCTGGGTAATGTTCATAACAATACTCAGCTTATTTTCTTTTTCGAGCATGGATCTGGACACGGGAAACTTAAATGTTCCGTATGCCGATAAAATCGTCCATTTTATATTTTATTTCGGTTTTGGTTTTTTGGGGGCCTTATGTTTTCGCGAAAGGACAAATGGAAGTTTAGGTCTGGGTAAAACCATTGGGACCGTGATGGTTGTGGCCGTAATTTATGGTATAATTATTGAGATATTACAGTATACGCTCACAGCTGATCGAATGGCCGAGCTTGGCGATGTTCTCGCCAATACGTTGGGTGCATTTGCAGGAATTGGGCTGATTCGGTGGTTTTTTTCTAAGAAAAACCCGTTAAAATGGAAATTTTAATTGTTTATTTAACCAATTAATAATTAAATTAGCAAACACTAAATTTAGAAAAGGAGAAAAAGGATGGAACCAAAAAAGAACCCGAAAGCGGACGTAGGTAGAAACAGCTCACTATATTTTGTTATAGGATTGGCTGCTGTTTTGGCTTTGGTCTACGGAGCCATGGAGTGGAAGAAATATGACAAGGTCAATAACTACGACATTTCTATGAATGTTGAAGATCAATTGGACGAAGAAGTTCCAATGACCGAGCAAATTAAGACCCCACCACCACCACCGCCGCCAGCTGCCCCCGAAGTAATCGAGGTTGTAGAAGATGAAGAAGAGGTGGAAGAGACCGTTATCGAGTCTACGGAAACCAGTCAAGAGGAAGAAGTAATTGAAATTGAGGAAGTAGAAGTAGAAGAGGTAGAGGAAGATATCAGTGTTCCTTTTGCCGTAATCGAGGACGTTCCCGTATTTCCAGGTTGTGAAGGAGCAAGTGATAAGAAAGCTTGTTTCCAAGAGATGATGCAGAAACACATTCGTAAGAATTTCCGTTACCCAGAAATCGCCCAAGAAATGGGTGTTCAAGGAAGGGTAAGTGTTATTTTTGTTATCCAGAAGGATGGAAGCATCGGAGATATTAGAATGCGTGGACCGGACAAGAACTTGGAGGCCGAAGCAATGAGGATTATCAAAAAATTACCAAAAATGACCCCAGGAAAACAAAGAGGTAGACCTGTAAAAGTACCTTTTAGTATTCCAATTACATTTAAATTGCAGTAAAGATTTTTATAGTTCCTGTCGAGGCAGGAATGGAAAAAGCCCGGATGATGTTCATTCGGGCTTTTTTTATGGTTTTAACGTAACTTTCATAAAACCTTGTCTTTGGTTGCAAAAGATATACACTGGCGTTATCTTTGCCAGCCAATAAACATGTGGATGAAATCTGCCGTAGGTTCCGTAAAAAACAATACCCTTTCCTTATTATTTTCCGATTTTAAGGAGATTACAAAGGCTAGATTGGCCATCAGTGTGGTTTTCTCTTCCATTGCTGGATACTTGTTGGGAGCCTATCGGATAGATATTTTGTCAGTGCTGCTGCTCATGTTCGGCGGGTATTGTATGGTAGGGGCATCAAACGCCTATAACCAAGTCATAGAAAAAGATTTGGACGCTTTGATGAAGCGTACCAAAAACAGACCTATCCCTTCTGGGAGAATGTCGGTTAAAACGGCCATGACCATAGCTATTGTTTTGACCGTGTTGGGGGTCCTGTCACTATTGGCACTTAGTCCCAAAACCGCCATGTTCGGGGCCATTTCCATTTTTTTGTATACGAGTGTGTACACACCACTGAAAACCAAGTCGCCACTTTCTGTTTTTGTAGGGGCATTTCCAGGAGCCATTCCTTTCATGCTAGGTTGGGTCGCGGCAACGGATGATTTTGGAATAGAGCCCGGAACACTGTTCATGATTCAGTTTTTTTGGCAGTTCCCGCATTTTTGGGCTTTGGGCTGGATGTTGGACGAAGATTACAAGCAAGCAGGATTTAAAATGTTGCCAACTGGAAATAAGGATAAAGGGACTGCATTGCAGATTATACTTTACACCATTTGGATGATTGTTATCTCAATAATTCCCGTTTTTGGTTTTACAGGACGACTGCATCTTTCCGTTCCGGCAGCCGTAATTGTATTATTGTCCGGATTGGTCATGTTGTTCTTTGCATTCAAACTATACGAAAACAGGGACAATCCATCGGCACGTAAGCTGATGTTGGCCAGTGTCACTTATATATCATTGATTCAAGTAGTATACGTAATAGATAAGTTTATAAGCTAATATGGATTTAACCCAGGGAACAGAAAAAGAAAAGAACAGAAGGGCAAAAAAAATGATGCTCTGGTTTGGTATAGTGAGTTTGATCATGGGCTTTGCCGGTTGGACCAGTGCATATATTGTAAGTAGCAAACGGGAAGATTGGGTAAGCGACCTGGAATTGCCAAGTGCATTCTTTATTAGTACGGCCATAATTATCCTGAGCAGTATCACCTATTTTATGGCAAAAAAGGCAGTCGGAAAAAATAACCAAAAGATGGGTACCGTATTTTTGCTCATCACCTTGGCTCTCGGAATTACGTTTATCTCATTGCAATTTGTTGGATTTTCGCAAATGCTGGAGAGCGGATATTATTTTACGGGTCCTACTAGTAATATAAAAATGTCCTACGTATTTTTGTTGGCAGCCGTGCACATCGCACACGTTGTTGCTGGTTTGATAACACTTTTGGTGGTTTTGGTCCAGCAGCTCAGAAATAAATATACCCCGGAAAATATGTTGGGGATGGAATTGGGGGCCACATTCTGGCATTTTCTGGATTTTATCTGGGTATATCTAATTCTATTTATGTATTTCGTGAAATAAATTTTGATTGAAGCAGTTTTCATTCAAGTTTATCTTTTCCAATACATCAAAAAATGTAAATTTGTGAAAGTTTTAATAAAACGACCTTTTTTATGGATGCAACGGTAAGTACCGGTACAGAAGACAGCGTTTGGGGAGGCGGAAATAGACCTCTGGGCGCTAGCTATGGAAAAATGATGATGTGGTTTTTTATTATGTCGGATGCCTTGACCTTTTCTGGGTTTTTGGTGGCATACGGCTTTTCAAGGTTCAAGTTCATAGAGCTATGGCCCATTGCCGATGAGGTGTTTACACACGTTCCCTTTTTCCATGGAAACTATCCCATGTATTATGTGGCCTTTATGACCTTTATTTTGATTATGTCCTCGGTGACCATGGTGCTTGCTGTGGATGCAGGTCACAAATTAAAGCAGAACAAGGTTATACTTTATATGTTCCTTACCATTATAGGAGGTGCCATTTTCGTTGGCTCACAGGCATGGGAATGGGCAACTTTTATAAAAGGTGATTATGGTGCGGTGGAAACAAACTCTGGAAGAATCCTTCAGTTTGTGAATGCGGAAACCGGTGAAAGGGCCGCTTTGGCCGATTTTGCCAAGACCCTCCCGGAAGAAAGGGTGAAACATCAAGCGAATGAAGGTATATGGTTTCAAGAAGAAGGCTATAGAACATCTTATTCTTTGAATGAAGTTGTTGAAGGTTTCAAGGCCACGCCAAATATCCTGATCCGTACCGAGCAGTTGAACGAAGAAGGTGAAAAGACCGTCTTGGATAGAAAAGAATCCTTGGCAAAAATTTTAGAGGCCAATCAAGTGGTGGAGGGAGCCAACCTTATACACAATGAATATGGTCATAGACTGTTTGCCGATTTCTTTTTCTTTATCACAGGATTCCACGGATTCCACGTGTTTTCCGGTGTAATAATCAACATTATAATATTTCTTAATGTTATTTTGGGCACATACGAGCGCAGGGGACATTACGAGATGGTGGAAAAGGTTGGGCTCTACTGGCACTTTGTGGATTTGGTATGGGTATTCGTATTTACATTCTTTTATTTGGTTTAAAAACATTGATTATAAATGGCACACGAGCATAAACTTGAAATTTTCAGAGGACTTTTAAAATTTAAGTCGAACACCCAAAAAATTTGGGGGGTACTTATCTTCCTAGCGGTTGTAACCACAATAGAAGTTGCATTGGGTATCGTTAAACCAAGGGCACTTACACATAGTCATTTTTTGGGGATGAAATTGCTTAACTGGATATTCATCATCCTGACCTTGGTCAAAGCCTATTACATTGCATGGGATTTTATGCACCTCAGAGATGAAAAAACTTCTTTGAGAAGGGTGATTGTATGGACACCTGTATTCCTGATCTGTTATTTGATCTTTATATTGTTGTTCGAAGCCGACTACATTTATAATGTCTACAAGGAAGGGTTCATCACCTGGAATTTTTAAGAACTTATTTAACAAATGTAAAAGACGGTTTTCCAACCGTCTTTTTTTATTTTTGTAGGGTTCGACACTATGAAAAAGAAAATCGTATTAGTAGTCCTTTTTGTTCTCCCTGTGGTGGTCTATTTATTTTTTGCATCTGGGGTGAATAACTTTGGGCGTTTACCCGTGCTTAGTGAAAATATAACCGATGTTTCCACATTCGACCCCAGTGTACAGCTCAAAAACAAAATTACTATTTTGGGGTTTTTGGGGAACCATGTTGATGCTAAACAAGGGAATGCTTTTAATCTAAACCAAAAGATATACAAAAGGTTTGGGGATTTCAACGATTTTCAGATAGTGATGGTGGTCCCCAAAGGAAATGAGCCACAGATATCTGAATTGAAGAATGAACTGGGTAAACTTTCCAATGTTGACAAATGGCATTTCGCCTTTGGTTCTGATGCTGAGATCCGAAACTTCTTCAATTCGTTGAAAACGAACATTGATCTGGACGAGGATTTGTTTACCCCAAATGTTTTTATAATAGACAAGGACCTTAAGCTTAGGGGTAGGACCGACGATGAGGATGAAGGAATAAAATACGGATTTGATACCTCTTCCGTAGCAGAATTGAACAATAAAATGGTAGACGATGTCAAGATTATCTTGGCAGAATATCGTTTGGCTTTAAAAAAGAACAATGCCGACAGGAGCAAATAATAAAAAGAAACATACCTACATTTGGGTATCGGCGATTATTTTGATCTTCGGGATTTTCGCCGTTTATGAGATCACAAAGCGCGTTAAAGGAGGGACAATTGTGGAGAATGATCGTATGAGCGTTGGTTCCAAAAATGTGGAAGTGGGCTTTGTGGTAAACCAAGGCGAAAAACGAAAAGTGCCCAACTTTTCATTTTATGACCAGGACAGTGTTTTGGTTACCAATGAGGACTATTTGGGGAAGGTTTATGTCGTTGACTTCTTTTTTACGACCTGCCCGACCATTTGTCCCGTAATGACCAAAAACTTGGTGGATATTCAAAATACCTTTAAAGATAATCCGGATTTTGGAGTCGCATCCTTTACCATAAATCCGAGATATGACACTCCGTCCGTATTGAGGGACTATGCCAAAAAGTATGGGATTACGGATAAGGATTGGCATCTAATGACCGGTGATCAAGATAAAATTTATGAATTGGCGCAAAAAGGGTTTTACATTTTTGCCAATGAAGATGAGGATGCCCCAGGGGGTTTTGAGCACTCCGGTATGTTCGCCTTGGTTGATAAAAATGGGTATATTCGCTCACGTGAAGATGAGTTTGGAAACCCGATTATCTATTACCGGGGAACCATTACCGAGGAACAAGGAGTTAATGCTGAAGGGGAGACCCAGCAGATTACCATTTTAAAAGAGGACATAAAAAAATTGTTGGAAGAATGACCGAAGAAATTTCTATAAAGGAAAAACGGTACAATAGACTGATTACCATTACCTCAATCGCAATACCATTGGTAGTGGCCCTGTTGTTCGGATATAAGATACCAAATGCAAAACCATTGTATTTTTTGCCTCCAATATATGCGGGGATCAATGGTCTTACGGCAATCTTGCTGGTTGCAGCCATTATCGCCATAAAAAACGGGCGTCAATTGATACACCGAAGGTTGATGATGGTCAATATTTTTCTATCAGCTTTGTTTTTGGTCATGTACGTGGCCTATCACATGACATCGGAGACAACTGTTTTTGGAGGGGAAGGTCCCATTAAATTTGTTTATTATTTTATCTTGATGACGCACATTGTGTTGTCCATATCGGTCATCCCCTTGGTGTTGATCACTTATTCCAAAGTTTATTTGGATGATTTTGAAAGCCATAGGCAATGGGCAAAATATACCTTTCCAATATGGTTATATGTTGCCGTTACAGGTGTTTTGGTATATATCATGATCTCACCCTATTATCCATATTAGTTGCCCCATGAAGACAAAATTGTTGATCATACTGTTTGTTTTGTTGTTTTTTCCCACCGTATCGGAAGCCCAGTGTGCCATGTGTCGAGCCGTTGTGGAAAGTGAATCCGATGGGAAAACGGCCGAAGCGATCAATAATGGGATTGTGTACCTCATGGCGGTCCCCTATATTTTGGTGGGCGCCCTATTTTACTTCATATATAGAAAAATGAGGAGCTAAAAAGTCTTGCAACAAAGATTGTTTTAAAGATTTTCCGTTCCAACTGTAACATTTAGCGTTTTTAATTGTCTTATTCGTATACGCACTTGCGTAATTCATCAATCAAAATCGCTGACCAATGTTCGACCTGGAAAGGTGGCAAGAAATATTTGACACCATACGAAAGAACAAACTCCGTACTTTTCTAACCGGGCTTTCCGTAGCCTCGGGCATCTTCATCTTGGTTATTCTACTAGGGTTTGGACAAGGAATGCGCAATGGTATCGAAAATGAGTTTAAAGAAGATGCCTCCACCAGTGTATGGGTATGGCCCGGGGTTACCTCCAAAGAATACAAAGGTCTGAACCCCGGAAGACGTATTCAGCTCGTCAACGAAAATTACGATAAGGCAAGAGCCATGTTCAAGGATGAAATAGAACACGGTTCATCCAGGATATTTGTCCGAGGTGTAAGCGTCAACTATGGAAAAGAAGCATTGATTTATGGGGTGCAAGGGGTGGCTTCCGATTTTCAGTTCATAGAAAACGCCGATATGGTAGAGGGGCGATTTATCAATTACCAAGATGAAGTTTCCAATAGTAAGGTGGCCATCATCGGGAACAAAATAAAAAAAGATGTTTTTGGAGATGTAGATACCCCAATAGGTGAGTTTATCGATATCTCAGGAATACCTTTTAAGGTAATTGGAGTATTCAAAGAAATGGAGGACCGGGAGGAAGAGCGCATTTATATCCCGATAACAACAGCACAAAGAACTTTTAATGGAGGAAATAGGGTCAATAATATGTCCTTTACGCTGCCTCCCGTTGAAAATTTTGACGAAGCCGTTGCCCAAGCCGTCAATTTTAAAAATGGACTTAGGGCGTACCTTCAGCAAACACATACCATAGCTCCTGACGATACCGGAGCCATTGAGGTTTGGAGCGCCATGGAAGAGGCCAAACGCTATTACGGGCTTACCAATAATATTAAGCTGTTTTTCTGGTTTGTGGGGGTATGCACCATCATTGCCGGGGTAGTGGGCGTAAGCAACATAATGATGATCGTGGTCAAGGAACGTACCAGGGAAATTGGAATCAGGAAGGCTTTGGGGGCAAAACCATGGTCCATAATAGGAATGATACTGCACGAATCCATTTTTGTTACCGCAATTTCTGGATTTGGGGGGCTTATTATCAGTATGGCCCTGCTGGAAATCGTAGGGCCCAATATTGAAGTGGATTACATTATGAATCCCTCGGTCAACTTCAATGTGGCCTTTTCAACTGTGATTGTTTTGATAGTCGCCGGGACCTTGGCAGGTTTTGTGCCGGCCTATCGGGCGGCAAAAGTAAAAGTGATCGAATCTCTTAGAGACGAATAACCCATAAGTGATATGTTCAACAAGGATAGATGGCTGGAAATTATAGAGGTACTTACCACCAATGTGTGGCGTACCATCCTAACGGCCTTTGGAGTCTGTTGGGGCATCTTTATCCTAATTGTGCTGTTGGCGGCAGGCAAGGGGTTGGAGAATGGCATCAAACAAGATTTTGGGGATATTGCCACAAACACCATGTTCATGTGGACCAGGGCCACAACAAGAGGATACGAAGGTCTGCCCAAGGGGAGAAGTTTTGAGTTCAAGATAAATGATGTTCAGGCCATACGCGACAATGTCCCCGATCTTAGGTTCATATCACCACGGAACCAATTGGGCGGTTTTGGAGGGAACAATAATGTAGTGCGTGGTATTCGTACCGGGGCCTTCAATGTATATGGGGATTATCCGGAAATCATCAATCAAGATCCCATGGCCGTAACCTCGGGTCGATTTTTGAACTATAACGACATCAACGAAAAAAGGAAAGTGGCCATCATAGGCCAAGGAGTAAAGAATGATCTATATGATAAAGATGAGGATGCACTAGGGACCTATATCAAAATACAAGGAGTAAACTTTATGGTCATTGGAACCTATAAAAAAAGCAATAGTGGCGGCGGGGAAGAAGGACAAAAGGAAATATTTGTTCCCTTTACCTCCTTTTCCCAAGCCTTTAATAGAGGCGAAGATGTAGGTTGGATGGCCATTACGGCAAACGACGGTAGTTCCATTTCCCAACTTAAGGATAAAATTGTCGAGGTGATGAAAAAGCGCCACAAAGTACACCCGGAAGATACAAGGGCCATTGGCTATTTTGATCTCTACGAACAATACAACCGGGTGGAAAGTTTATTTGGGGCCTTAAAGGCTGTTGCTTACATCGTTGGAATCATGGTGTTGTTGTCTGGAATTATCGGGGTAAGCAATATTATGCTCATTGTGGTAAAGGAACGTACCAAGGAAATCGGGATACGCAGGGCTTTGGGCGAACAGCCATGGTCCATAAAAAAGCAAATTTTGATGGAATCCATTTTCCTGACCCTGATCTCCGGCATGGTGGGTATCATTTTTGGGTCATTGGTCATTTATGGAATCAATTCTTTGTTGGACAGTATAGGGCCTGTGGACATGTTTATGAGCCCAAGTGTAAGTGTGGGTGTTGTAACAGGGGCTTTGACCATTTTGATCGTGTCAGGGCTTTTGGCTGGTTTTATTCCAGCACAGAGCGCCATTCGGGTAAGACCCATTGAAGCATTGCGAACGGAGTAAAAAATAAAAATCAATTAGTTAACATCAATCAAAATGAAAAAATCGGTAACCATTATCATCTTGTTGCTCATCGTAATCGTTTTCGGTGGCTCCATGTACTACCTGTACCAGAAAAATTCGGAGGACCCTGTAGTGTATCAGACCGAGACCCCATCTACACAGACCATTGTAAAAAAAGCAGTGGCGACCGGGAGTATTCTTCCTTTGGAAGAAGTATTGATCAAACCCAATATTTCTGGCGTTATAGAAGAAATTTATGTTGAGGGAGGGGATTACGTGCAATCGGGCGATCTTTTGGCCCGTATTAAAGTTGTGCCCAATCTTTCAGCCCTGAACGATGCCAAAAATGCCATAGATGAAGCCAAGATCAACCTGGATGACCAAAAGCGTAATTATGAACGCCAATCCACGCTTTTTGGCAAAGGGGTGATCTCCAAAACTGATTTGGAACGGGCCCAGGTATCTTATGACCAAGCGAAACAATCCTATGTCGCGGCCAATAAACGCTACGATATTGTAAAAACGGGGACCACGAGTGGTCTGAGCAGCTCGGCCAATACCATGATCAGGGCTACGGTGAGTGGAATGGTGCTGGAAGTCCCCGTGGAGGTCGGAAACCAGGTCATTGAAAGCAATACCTTTAATGAGGGAACCACCATTGCCGCCATTGCCGATGTGGACAAAATGATCTTTGAAGGAAAAGTGGATGAGTCCGAAGTGGGAAAGATAAAGGAGAACCTTCCTTTGGAAATTACGGTCGGAGCCATTGAAAACCGTGTTTTTGATGCGGTATTGGACTATATCGCGCCAAAAGGAAAGGAAGAGAACGGAGCTATCCAATTTGAAATAAAGGGGACCCTTAAAAAGAAGGATACCGTTTTTATAAGGGCAGGTCTCAGTGCCAATGCATCCATTATTTTGGCTCGTGCCGATAGCGTGTTAGCTGTCAAAGAAGCCTTGGTACAATTTGACGCTGCTACTAAAAAACCTTTTGTAGAGGTGGAAACCTCTGATCAGCAGTTTGAACGAAAAGATGTTGAACTGGGCGTCAGTGATGGGATTTTTGTGGAAGTAAAATCAGGATTGACACCAACGGAAAAGGTGAAGGTATGGAACGCCCTGGCCGAGGAATAAGCCGCAAAAAGATCATTTAACAAAAATTTTCAATAATTCTTGTAACATTTTAACAACTTACATGTCTTACTTGCAGAGATAAAAGTAAGATAGCTAACATCACCAATCATGATAGAAATCAAGGATCTTCATAAGTCCTATAAAATGGGGAGTAACTCTCTTCATGTTTTAAAAGGGATAAATTTTAAAGTAGAAGAAGGGGAACTAGTTGCCATTATGGGGTCTTCAGGATCTGGGAAATCAACCTTGTTGAACATTTTAGGGATGTTGGACAGTGCTGATTCCGGTGAGTATACCTTGGATGGAGTGCCGATCAAAAACCTGAGCGAAACCAAAGCGGCCCAATATAGGAATAAGTTCTTGGGATTCATCTTCCAATCATTTAACCTGATCAATTATAAAAGTGCCTTGGAGAATGTGGCACTTCCATTGTATTATCAAAAGGTGCCTAGAAAGGAACGTCAGGAAAAAGCCATGAAATATTTGGAAAGAGTTGGTCTAAAACCATGGGCGGACCATTTGCCCAGTGAACTCTCCGGAGGACAAAAACAAAGGGTGGCCATTGCACGGGCCATGGCGGGAGAACCGAAAGTGTTGTTGGCCGATGAGCCGACTGGGGCCTTGGACAGTAAGACTTCTTACGAGGTAATGGACCTTATCCAAAAAATCAACGATGATGGCAATACCATTTTAGTGGTTACCCACGAAGAGGATATTGCACATATGTGCAAACGGATAGTGCACCTAAAGGATGGTGTTATCGTAGAGGACAAAAAAATCGAACAAGTAAGAGCAGAACAATATGTTTGATCGGGATATTTGGCAGGAAATTTTCAATACGCTGAAGACCAATAAGCTAAGAACCTTTTTGACGGGTTTCTCGGTAGGATGGGCCATCTTTATATTGGTGATGCTCCTAGCTTCGGTCAACGGAATGCAAAACGGTTTTGTGAGTCAGTTCAATGATGATGCGACCAACTCCATTTTCGTGCGTCCCGGAACCACTTCCAAGGCCTATGGGGGCTTTGAAGCTGGAAGGCGTATCCAGTTAAAGAACGAAGACTTGGAATATATCAAGCAAAGCTTTCCGAACGATATTGAATATATAAGTGCCAGATATTATGCCAATGCAACGGCAAGATATAAAAGTGAAACAGGATCGTATTCCGTGCACGCCACCCATCCCGATCATCAAGCAATAGAAAAAACACTGGTGGTAGCTGGTCGATATATCAATGAGGCAGATGTTATCAATAAGGCAAAAGTCGCGGTCATAGGCAGGAAAGTAGCTGAAGACCTTTTCAAAAATGAGGATCCATTGGGGAAATTTGTAGAGTTCAATGGATTGCCCTTTCGGGTAATTGGAGTTTTTACGGATGATGGTGACGATAATGCAGAAAGAAGGGTGTATGCCCCGGTGAGCACCTATCAACGTATTTATGGAAACACCAACGATATCAATATTATTGCATTGACATATAACCCCACTTACGATTTAACCAAAGCATTGGAGTTTTCCGAAAGATTGGAAATTCTAATGAAGCGAAGACATAAAATCGATCCAGATGACCAAGCAGGTCTCTATGTTTGGAACTATGCGGAGGCATTCGATAACATTAGCAGTTTTACCGCGGTCTTGAAAGGTATCGGTATCGGTGTTGGTTTTTTGATACTTATTGCCGGCATAGTGGGCATCGGAAACATCATGGTATTCACGATCAAGGAAAGAACAAAAGAAATCGGGGTGCGGAAAGCCCTTGGGGCAAGACCTCGTCAAATAGTGAACCTAGTATTGTTGGAATCCGTTTTTATCACTGCCATTTCTGGCTTCGTGGGCCTGTTGTTTGCCTGGGTGATATTGGCAGCGGTAGGGCCAATGATTCAGACGCCGGCCTTTAGCAATCCCTCGGTAAACCTTTCCACAGTGGTCACGGCCACTATTATTTTGATAATTGCGGGAGTATTGGCAGGGCTGTTGCCAGCCATGAAAGCCGCAAACGTTAAACCCATTGTTGCACTAAGTGATAAATAGATATGTGGTTATTTGATAGGGACTTGTGGATAGAGATTTTTCATACACTGGGCAAAAATATGTTCAGGACCTTCCTCACCATGCTGGGAGTGATCTTCGCAATGGTCATTTTGGTGTTGTTGTTGGGGTCGGCCAACGGTATGAGCAACGGATTCAATAAAATTTTTGCGGGAACAGCATCCAATAGTTTGTTTGTTTGGGGACAATCCACCTCCGAACCATACAAAGGTTTTGAGCGGGGAAGAAGAATCCGCTATAAGCTTGAAGATGCGGATATCCTGAAAAAACAGATTCCGGAAATTGAGGTGCTGGCACCTCGAATTGAACTCGGCAACCATAGAGGGGTGGTAACCGTTTACCGGAATGGACAGACCAGTGGTTCCGCTGTGTACGGTGACTTTCCGGAAATTGACAATATCACCAAAAAGAAACTGGTGGAAGGTAGGTTTTTGAACCAGACCGATATCGATAATTCTAAAAAGGTATGTGTTATCGGGGAGGAAACCTATAAGCTACTTTTTGATAAAGGGGAAAAAGCCATAGGACAGGATATACGGATCAACGGTATCTATTTTTCCGTTGTGGGTATTTATAAACCAAACAATAATATCAATATCGATGGGGAAAATGCGGTTTTCATACCCTTTACCACTTTCCAAAAAGCATTCAATTCGGGCGATCGGATAGGATGGATGGCCATAGCTGTGGAAGAGGGGACCCCGGTACCGTTCGTTGAAAAACAAATAAAGGATATTCTGAAGGCCAAATACGATATACACCCGGATGATGAGCGTGCCATAGGCAGTTTTGATATGTCCGAAATATTCAATAACATCACCGCCTTTACCACGGTGCTGAAAGGATTTTCATTTTTTGTTGGAATCTTTACACTATTGGCCGGTGTAATTGCCATTAGTAACATCCTACTGATTACCGTAAAAGAACGCACGCAGGAGATTGGTGTAAGACGGGCTTTGGGTGCCACACCGGTGATCGTGAAACGTCAGATCGTAGTGGAAGCCATTGTTTTGACCGCCTTTGCCGGATTGGTTGGTTTTGCCATTGCAGTGGGGATTTTATCCATATTGGATGCCATGTTTGGCAGTGGGGATGATTTTCCGTTTGTAAAACCGATGATCAGCGTACCGCAATTCATCATATCATTTATTCTGATGGTGGGGCTGAGTGTGCTCATTGGATTGTTGCCCGCCAACCGTGCCGTTAGGATCAAACCCATAGACGCATTAAGAGAAGAATAATATAATCAACACAATTAAATAACGAAATCAAATACGCAATAATGAACAAGTATGTAAAATACGGATTGATAGGGGTAGTGGTCATAGGTATTTTGGCCGCGATAGTTTACTTTTTAAAGCAGAACAGTACTCCTGTGGAGCTGTATAAAACCGAAACAGCCGAACGGAAGGATATAGTGAACAAGGTAATCGTGACCGGAAAGGTCATTCCTGAGGATGAGATCAACATCAAACCTCAAATATCCGGAATCATCGATAAAATCCTTTTGGAAGAAGGTGCGAAAGTAAAATCGGGTGACCTTATCGCTGTGATCAAGGTGGTTCCCAACGAGCAATCCCTGAACCAGGCAGCAGGAAGGGTCCGTAATGCCGAATTGGCGCTCAACAATGCCAAATTGGAGTATGACCGAAACAAGGTCTTGTTCGAAAAAGGGGTAATCTCCAATCAAGATTACAACAACCTAAAATTGACCTATGAACAAGCCCTGCAGGAACTTAAGAACGCACAAGCCGATTACCAAATTATCAGAAAAGGTTCGGCCGGGGGATCGGTAAGTGCCAACACCAATATTAGGGCCACGGTTTCTGGAACCATTTTGGAAATCCCGGTAAAAGAAGGAGATCAGGTCATCCAAAGTAACAACTTTAACGATGGTACCACTATTGCCACTATTGCCGACATGAACAAGATGATTTTTGAAGGGGAAGTGGACGAGGCCGAAGTGGGCAAATTGCACGTGGGCATGCCTTTGGAAATCAGTCTGGGAGCGTTGGAAGAGCAGAAGTTCGATGCCAAGCTTAAATTCATTGCCCCTAAAGGAGTGGAAGAAGAAGGTGCGGTTCAATTTAAAATTGAAGGCGATCTTGACGTTAAAGAGAGCGACAGTACATCATATATTAGAGCCGGATACAGTGCCAATGCCTCTATTGTTTTAGAGGAGAAAAAGGATGTGCTTTCCATCAAAGAAGCTTTGCTTCAATTTGATAAGGAAACCGAAAAGCCCTACGTAGAAGTTGAGGTGGGAGAGAATGAATTTGAACGCAGAGATCTTGAGTTGGGTGTAAGTGACGGTATCGATGTCGAAATAATTTCGGGGATTGATGAAGATGATAAGATCAAAGTTTGGAACAAGCTCGAGAAAAAATCTGATGAAGATTAATCCATGCTGACCATCATTTTAACAACCAAAATCAAAAAACGAATGAAAAATAGCATAACAATATTACTACTGTTGTTCGCCGTTACCTTTTCCAGTGCGCAGGCACGTAAATGGACTTTACAGGAATGTGTTGAATATGCCGTGGAGAACAATTTGACCGTAGAACAATATGAACTGGATCTGGAAAATGCCAAAATTGACAAATCGGATGCCATCGGTAACCTTTTGCCCAGCTTAAATGGATCGGGATCGGCATCGAGTAACACCGGTTTTTCCATTAACCCAACAAACAACTTGCCCACAAACAGTACGGCAAATAATATAAGTATTAGTGCTACCTCAAGCATAACCTTATTTGATGGATTACAGAATATCAATCAATTGAACAGGGCCAAATTGAATGCCATTGCAAGTCAATATCGCCTGGACGATCTAAAGGACGATATTCGCCTGAACGTTGCCAATGCTTATTTGCAAGTGCTATCCAATAAGGAACAACTTAAAACCTTTAGGGCGCAATATGCCGTAACGGAACAAGATCTGAAAAGAACCAAGGAATTGGTGGAATCCGGTGTTCTTCCACGTGGTGACCTATTGGAAATTGAGGCTACCGCCGCCACGCAAGAACAACAAATAATCAATGGGGAGAGCCAAGTATTGCTTGCCAGGGTGAATCTTGCCCAGTTATTGCAGATAACCGATTACGAGAATTTTGATATTGCGGAAGATGATTTTGATATTCCACCGTCCGATATCCTTAAAAACTCTCCTAAAGTAATTTTTGATAAGGCACTGGGTTTTCGGAACGATATCAAATACTCGGAATCCAATGTGGAGTTGGCCGAACAAGACCTCAAGATTGCCAAAGGTGCTTATTTGCCAACTTTGTCCGCTTTTTTCCAGTATGGGACAAGATATTCCGATGTAACTCAAATTCCAGATGAAAATGGAGTGGCCTATACTCCCAACTTAACTGACCAACTTTGGATTTTTGATGGGATAAGCTATGGGGCCCAATTGAGTGTGCCCATTTTTAATGGATGGAGTACCCGTAACAACGTAATGAGGTCTAAAATCAATGTGGAAAAGGCAAGGTTACAGTTGGAGCAGGATAAATTGGACCTTGAGAACGCTATTCAACAAGCCTATGTTGACGTAAGAACCTTTGAGAAAGCGTATATAGCTGCCGAAAAAACATTGGAAGCAAGAACTTTGGCCTATGAATATGCAAAAGAACGTTATGATGTGGGGCTGATGAACGCTTTTGACTTTAGTCAAGCACAGGCAAGGGTTGAGAATGCCCAGGCCGATGTGATCCGTGCCAAATATGATTATATTTTCAGATTGAAAATATTGGAGTTCTACTTTGGTATTCCCATTTCATTAAACTAGTATCTTTGTGGCCGCTATGGCCATAATACTACATTTAGAAACCGCGACTACCAATTGCTCCGTGAGCATTTCAAAGGGCAACGATACCATTGCCCTAAAAGAGAACAATGCAGCGAGTTATTCGCACTCGGAACAATTGCACATCTTTATAAAAGAAGCCTTGAAAGAGGCTTCTTTGTCATTTTCTGACCTTGATGCCGTTGCTATCAGCAAAGGCCCTGGTTCCTATACCGGACTCCGTATCGGGGTGTCAGCGGCAAAAGGATTGTGTTTTGCTTTGGGTTTACCCCTGATTTCTGTGCCTACTTTGCAAAGTATGGCGCATCAGGTGCCTTTAAAGCAAGGGGAGCTGGTGATTCCCGTACTCGATGCCAGACGAATGGAGGTGTATTCCTGTGTGTATGATGCCAATTACGACGAGATTAGGGAAACACGTGCCGAAATCGTTGATGAAGAATCCTTCAAGGATTATATCTCCGATGAAAAGGTTTATGTGGTAGGCAGCGGGGCCGAAAAATGTAGGGGTGTCGTGCAACACCCCAATTTTATTTTCGATGAATCCGTGGTCCCTTCCGCTAAGGACATGGTATCGATGGCCTTCAAAAAATACGAATCCAAACAATTTGAGGATGTGGCCTATTTTGAGCCTTATTACCTCAAGGATTTTGTCCTTCAGAAAAAAAAGAAAAAAGCCTGATCAGTCTGCTTTGTGCATCACAGTTTGAGGGAATGGAATTTCAATTCCTGCGGCATCAAAACGTAATTTTGTTTGTTCGATCACGTAAAAATGTGCTGGCCAAAAAACATCGTTGTTTGCCCAGAAACGCAAGGTAAGGTTCACGGAACTATCGCCCAGTTCACCTACATATACTTCAGGGGCGGGCTCCTTATTGATATCCGGATTATCGGCGCAGATCTGCAAAAGAATTTCTTTGGCCTCTTTAATATTGGAGCCATATCCTATTCCTACATCAAACTTGTCCCTACGGGTACTTTCCATGTTATAGTTGATTACGTTCCCATTGGAAAGTTGTCCATTGGGGATAATGGCGATTTGATTGCCGAACGTGCTCAGTTTGGTATTGAAAATGGAAATTTCCTTTACCGTCCCGTCCACGCCCTGGGCAGAAATAAAATCACCCACCTTAAACGGTTTGAAGATCAGGATGAGCACCCCTCCGGCAAAATTGGCCAAGGATCCCTGTAGAGCCAAACCAATGGCAAGACCGGCAGCACCTACCAAAGCGACCAATGATGAGGTTTTAACTCCCAATTGGGTCACCACCAAAACAAAGACCAACGCTTTCAGTACAATACTGATAAAACTCTGTAGAAAGGACTCCAAGGTTTCATCATAATCCTTTTTCTCAAAAAATCTACGGACCATCTTATTGATCAATTTGATAGCCCAAAGACCCACAAAAAATATGATGATGGCCGTAATGAGGTTGGGCAATATACTAATGGACCACTCTACAGCTTGATCTATGTACTCTCTATAATTTTCAAATTCTTTCATAATGGTTTTTAGTTTAAGGCGACGAAATTAGTGTTCCAGCAAAAAAAAAGAAAAGGTTTTTGAACAATTATTAATGTTTATGGGGATGTAGTTGTTCCAATACTTCCTGTACACTGGTGACAGGGAGTTTGCAAGCCCCTTCCAAACATAGATAAACAAGGGTTTTTCCAGGTAGGGCCCTATTTTTCAGCAGTGCTATGTCCCCGTCTTTTTGGGAGCCCACCAAGATGCTATTGGGCACATATTCCTTGCTTATTTTTTGTCCCATGGCTCTGTGGTCATTTCCAACGATGGCAATTTCATAGAAATTTCGGTTCAGGTACAAAACCAAGTGCAACCAGTTGGAAAAGCCTTGTGCCCTGCGATCAAAATCCTTTTGGACGTTCCTTAGCATCTGCTTGGCCGTTTTTCCGTAGGTTCCATCAGGGTATAGTTTATGAAATTTATATAGGTTGATTGCCATTATGGAATTGGAGGAAGAAATTACGTTGTCATCCACTTCGATGGTTCTTCTGATCAATGATTGATCTTTATCCGATGTGTAAAAGAACATGCCCGATTCTTTGTCCCAAAAATGTTCGCGGGTATAATCCAACAGCTTTTTGGCCAAATTGAGCCATTTCATGTCAAAAGTAACCTCATAGAGCGAAAAGTAGGCATCGATAACCGTGGCATAATCGTCCAAAAAACCATTGATCGAGCTGTTTCCTTCTTTGTGGTTGCGGTAGAGTGAAAAGTCCTGTGTTATCATTTCCCGCTCGATGAAGGTCGCATTTGTCAAGGCAAGATCCAGATATTGCCCATCTCCTAAATATCGATGGGCATCCACAAGGCCTTTGAGCATTAAACCGTTCCAAGAGGTCAAAATCTTATCATCCAATCTTGGTTTGGGACGGGTTTCCCTTTCCTTTTTCAAAAGCCTGAGGTTTTCTTTCAGTTGACTTCGTAGTTCCGTTACCGTAAGCTTATGTTTTTGTGCAATTTCTTCATCGCTCTTGTCCCTGATGAGCACATAGTTTTCCCCTTCCCAATGTCCATAGGAATTAATGTTGAAATAATCCTGGAAAACCTCAAACCCATCGCCCAACAAATCGATGAGTTCCGCTTTGGTCCAAACATAATAAGCCCCCTCCTGTAATTCGCCGTTTTTATCAAGGCTATCGGCATCCAAGGAAGAATAGAATCCGCCACTCTCGTCCAAAAGCTCCTCTTGCACGAAACCAATGGTTTCCACCACCACATTTTTGTACAGTTCATTTTTGGTTGCAGCATAGGCCTTGGCATAAAGACTTGTCAATTGGCCATTGTCATATAGCATTTTCTCAAAATGGGGCACATGCCATTTGGTGTCCACCGCATATCGGGAAAACCCGCCGCCCACATGGTCGTAAACACCACCGAAGGCCATTCGCGTGAGGGTGGTGTCCACAAACTCCATTATTTTAGGTTTGCTGTTGGTCGTGGCATAGTGCAACAAAAAATCCCAATTGTTGGGCATCATGAATTTAGGGGCCCGTTTATGGCCTCCCAAAAACGTATCAAAATATTGGGACCAATGTTCCACGGCAGCCTCCAGTTGTTCCATGGAATACAGATCACTTCCAATGTCTTTTTCCACTAGATTGATGGCGTGGAGACCATTGGCAAGATCCTTGGCATATTGGGTAACTTTTGGTTTGTCCTTTTTATAGAGTTCGGCAAGTTGGTTCAAGGTCCTAGTCCAATTTTCCTTCCGCACGTATGTAGCGCCCCAAAAAGGTCTTCCATCGGGTAGGGCAACAATGTTGAGGGGCCATCCGCCTTGACCCGATATCATTTGAATGGCGTCCATGTATATTTGATCCACATCTGGGCGCTCCTCCCTATCTATTTTGATATTGATGAAGTGTTCGTTCATCACCTTGGCCACCTGTTCATCTTCAAAACATTCCTTTTCCATCACATGGCACCAGTGGCAAGCGGCGTAGCCAATACTTATGAGCAAAAGTTTATCTTCTTTTTTGGCCCTTTCCAGCACATCGGGATGCCAAGCCTCCCAATTCACCGGGTTATGGGCGTGTTGCAAAAGATAGGGACTCGTTTCCTTGATGAGGGCATTTGTATGTTTATGGGTCACTTTAAAATTTTTATAGTCAGGACTTAGATTGGAAATATAAGTTTTGAGCATAAAAAAATGCGTCCTTTAAAGGACGCATTTTTCACAATTTCCATTATTATTTTACCTCGAAGGTAATCTTTACGTTTACCCGATAATCGTCGATTTTTCCATCTTTTACTGTGGCACTTTGCTCATTGATGTAGATGGAACGGATGTTTTTTACTGATTTTGAGGCTTGTTCCAACGCTTTGTTGGTTGCATCTTCCCAGCTTTTACTGGAGTTGGCCAATACCTCGATAACTTTTAATACTGCCATGGTCAATGTTTTTTATGATTCCCTTCAATGTAAGAAATTTTGACCGAAATACAGTAGTAAAATGGATGAAATTACCCGTTGAGGGCCACGACTTCACGTATTTTTTCGCCCATCATGTTCTTGAGCATGGTCTCAATACCATTTTTCAAGGTGAAAGTAGACGATGGACAACCGCTACAGGCCCCCTGAAGGATTACGCTCACGGTACCACTTTCCTCTTCATAGGACTGGAAAAGAATGTTGCCACCGTCACTCGCTACAGCTGGTTTCACATATTCTTCCAAAATATCTATGATTTGTTGGGAAGTGTCGTCGTAATTGGTCTGTGTAGTGGTCTCCGCTACCGTTTCCTTGCTTTTTTGGATGGCCTCGGCCGTCACCACATCTTTGCCGTCAGCCAAATAATCCCTGATAAACTCACGTAGCTGCATATTGATCTCTTCCCAATCCGCTACTTCGTATTTTGTGATGGAAACATAATTTTCGTCCATAAAAACTTCTTTCACAAAGGGAAAGTGAAAAAGTTCCATGGCCAATGGCGAATCTTTGGCCTCATCGATATTTTTAAACTCGTAAGTGGTGGGAACGATCCGTTTGTTGGAAACAAATTTCATTACTGCAGGATTTGGGGTAACCTCTGCATACACGGTAATGGGTTGTTTCTTTTTTATCTCTTCTTCGTTGACCACTGGCTCACCGGCGTTCAGGTATTCTACCAATTGCTGGGCCACTTCGTCCTTTACGTCATCCCATTCCACAATGTCAAAACGTTCCAAGGCAACAAAATTGCTGGCTATGTAAACGGTTTTTATAAAGGGCAGATAAAAAAGTTGTTGTGCCAAGGGCGAATTTTTGGCCTCATCTATATTTTTATATTCGTAGTTGCCCTTCACCAAAAAATGGTTCGTCTCCAATTTAATTATCTTGGGGTTGTTGGTTGGAACAACGGTAATATTATATTCTTTCATCATGAGAATTTAGTGCAAAAGTACCAATAGTTAAGATGTGTAGCAAAATATTATAATAATGTGTGAAGCATACCGTTATCATATTGTTTTATTGCATTGAACAATCATTTAGCCCCAACCGTCACATGAGACGTATCTTAACCTCCATTATCATTGCCCTGTTTTTTGGGTCCATGGCCAAGGCACAGGAAGGTATTCCCGTGTATTTTGATTACTTGGCGGACAATTATTATTTGGTTTACCCGTCAATGGCGGGGATTGCAGAAGGTACCAAAATCCGTTTGACCGCAAGAAAACAGTGGTTCAATGTGGACGAAGCACCGAACTTACAAACGTTGAACATAAATTCCAGGGTTGGTGAGCGTAGCGGAATCGGGGGTATTCTCTTTAACGATTCCAATGGCTACCATTCACAAACTGGCTTTAAGGGAACCTATGCCCATCATTTACAATTGGGAGGTGATTTTAGAACGCTTAACCAATTGTCTTTTGGATTGAGTGCGGGTGTTATCTTGAGCAGTTTGGATGAGAGCGAATTTGTATCCGTGGTTCCAGATCCTGTTGTTACCGGGGTAAAGAACACTACGAGTTATTTTAATGTCGATCTTGGGGTTTCCTATAATTTATTGGAATTCTATGCCCATGCCGCCATTTTAAACATATTGGGAAGTGGCCGGGACCTATATACGGCCGCTGAATTTGACAACCTGAGACGTTACCTTTTCTCCGTGGGATATGTTTTTGGAAAAACTACGCGAATAGAACCTTCCATTTTGTTCCAGATGACGGATTTTACCAAAGAGAAGACGGTAGATCTTAATGCAAAAGTGTACCGTGATGTAAGTTTTGGGACCGTATGGGCCGGATTGTCCTATCGCAGAAGTTTTGATGGTGCACAGTACCAATCCAACGGGGAATTTGGGGAGCAACGGTTGCAATTGTTCACGCCCATCGTAGGGGTGAATATAAACAGGTTTATGTTCTCCTATAACTATTCCTACCAATCAGGGGATATCCGTTTTGACAACGGTGGTTTCCATCAAATTACTTTGGGATATGACTTTGGACAAAGCGATGATGGCAAGCGTTATGATTGTTACTGTCCGGCCGCCAATAATTAAAATGGCCCACCTAACTTAGATGGACCATAAAATATGGGTTGTTCAACAATGAGCTAATCCCATGTAAAATTTTTCTTGGATGCCTGGGTCTTTATGGCCGATAGCATGGCATTCTCAAGCTCTCCCGTTTCCTCTTTTTGGTGTTCGGCAATGTAAGCCTCACGTTTGGCGTTGAGTTCCTGTATCTGTTTTTGGATCTGTTCACGTTCCTTTTTTTTCTCTTTGATGTATGCCTTAATTTCACTTTTTGATTTCCCTTGAAGTTCCTGTGGTAGATCTTGGTCCTTTAACTCCGAAATAACGGATTCATCCTCCTCCGCAGCATCCACCAAATCCCATTGTGAGTTTTTGTACAATCTAGAACTTTTGCTCACCGCACGTTTTACGACCACCACTTCTTCTAGTTCCGCGGCATTGGCATCCTGCATGGATTGTAGTTCCTTTTTTTGCCTACCCATCGAACCATAGGAGACATAAGTATTGTTCAGTTTGGAGTTTAACCTGATAATGACATTATCGTACGGAGTTTCAATGTGCACCACTTGCCTGTTGTGGTCAATGGCCATGTATTCCCCACCGGTCAGCATGGCTCCCTTTTTCCACATAGTAGAGATGCCTTGTTCGTAATTTCCGCAAAAAATGGTGTTCACGATCACATCTTTTTCCTTGGCATTTGTCGCCGCATCCCTAAAATCCAACTTTCCTTGGGTAAAAGGCTCATTGCCCGCAATGAAGATCATCTTTAGGTCATCGGCATTTTTCCCCCAATCCAGTTGTTTCAAGGATGTGTGGATTACTTGACCACAGTACTCTTCACCTCCGTTGGTGGTCAAAGAAAAAAGTTTCTCCGAAATCTCGTCCAGATCATCGCTGAACCCCAAAACCTGCCGGATGTACCCTTCTTGGGACGATAGGTTGTCGTTTCCATACTCATAGAGTGCAATTTGAAGGGATGGTCGCACATTGGTACCGCATTTGGCATGGGTGAATTCGTTTACAATATCCCACAATTGGGCCTTCGCCTGATTGATGAGCCCGTCCATACTGTTGCTCGTGTCCAACAATAGGGCAATCTTTACATATTGATTTGCCGGTTTTGTCTTTGTGTATGGAGTCACCAATGTTGTTTTTTCGTTGTTTTTGGCTTCAAGGTTACAGCCGTAGCTTGTTCCTGTTATAGATAACAAAAGTGCCGATCCCAATAGATAATTCATATATTTCATGATGCAATAATTTTTAAGTTGAGGTAAATGTATTGGCATCTTTATGCAATAAAAATCGAAAATGAGTGAAGTGTGGCTTTCGATGAGCAACGGAACCCTATCACTTTGTAACAAGGTGAATTGCCACCATTTTCATCCCTGTTTTTATAAGAGGCCATTTTTTAAAACGCTTGGGAAGCAGTATGTTTACCTAAGTTATGGTTCGTAAAGCATACATAATAATAGTGGTGCTGCTCACTTCCTTGAGCACCTTGGCCCAAGTTGGAGGCAATCAGGGTGTGGTGGAAATCAAGGGCACCGTGAAGGCAAGGGAAAACTATGTGCCCATTTCCGGGGTGCGGGTGTCTACCGATAAGGGTGCGTACGCCACCACCAATGCACTGGGCGAATTTAAAATCAGGGCATCCATAGGGGATATGCTGATCATTGAGGGGCCCGAGTTGGAAACGGTGCGTTATCGAATCAAATCGGATGAGGATGTGGATGTACTTGTGGAAGGGTACGGAAGCAGTTCCCTTTCCAAAAAGCAAAAACGGGAGGCTTCCAGTTCAATAAGAGGTGGTCTAGCGAATCACCAACGTTTTTTGGACTCGGCCAATTTCTACAAAAAGACCAATCTTGAAAAAAGCATAGATTTTGTTGCCCGTTCCATGGAGCTTTTGGGCAGTTCCGGAAACAGGAGGGATTTGTCATCCTCCCTTCGAACCCTTGGTGAGATATATTTGATCCATGGGCAGTATGATCTGGCCATCGCCAATTTTAAGGATGCCCTGTCTGCCCAAGAATCCAATCGGACCAAGATATTGTTGGGGAAAGCCTATGTTTTGAACAATGAACATGAAAATGCAGTTGACATACTGGAACCTTTGGTGGCCGCCAAAAACATGGTGCCCTACCAACGAATAGAGCTTTTTGAAACTTTGGGTGATGCCAACAAAGGAATGTCCCAACTCAAAAAAGCACGGGATTATTACCAAGAAGGGCTACTGATTGCTGAAAAAAACCAGATTTCTCCGAAGGAAATAGATTTGAGTTCCAAAATTGCGGATGTTTTTGCAAGTGAGAATAAGATCATCGAGGCAGAAGGCTTTTATAAAAACTCCCTGGACCTTTCCAAGAAAGTGGCACCGGAACGTTTGATTCAGGAAAGCGAGAAGGTCGCTGATTTTTACAATCAAAAAAATCGGTATGACGACGAGATCCAATTACGCAAAAAAAACCTGAACGAATTGGAACAATTGCCAAAACCCGGTATCGCCAAGGAAGAAAAAATGGGTCCGATGCGCGACACTATCACTTCACAACGCATCAACTATAAAATTGCCAATGCCTACATTGCCCAAGATAAACTGGATGAGGCCATTCCCTACCTCGAAAAAAGTATCGTGGAGGCGGATAGGGACGATGATCTGGATGTTCAAAAAGATGCTACGCGAAAATTGTCCGAAGTATATCGCAACAAGGGCGATTATACCAAGGCCTTGGAATCCTACCAAGACTATGTTGCGGTGGTGGATAGTCTGTATGTGAGAAAGGAACAAGAAATAGCTCGGGCAGCACGATTTAACCGGGAGATCGCAAATACCCAGAACCGTATTTCCAGTTTGGAGCAAGAGCGCGAACTCAGCCAGAGTAAATACAGTTTGGCCGTTACCGAGCAGCAGTTGTTCGAGGAGACCAGCAAGCGCCAAAAATGGATTATTTATTCCCTGATTTTCGGGATTGCCCTAATGGGGCTCACCGCCTTTTTGTATTACCGGAGCAACAAACAGCAAAAACTGGCCAATAACCTTTTGGCCTTGAAATCGCTCCGCACCCAAATGAACCCCCATTTTATTTTCAATGCGCTCAATTCCGTGAACAATTATATTGCCAAGAGCGACGAGCGTAGCGCCAACCGTTTTTTGAGCGAGTTCTCCGTGCTGATGCGCAGTGTCCTTGAAAATTCAGAAGAAGATTTTATTCCGTTGGCCAAGGAACTGGAATTGTTGGAATTGTACGTAAAACTCGAACATTCCCGCTTTTCCGACAAATTTGACTACGAGATCGATGTGGAAAACCAAATTGACGTGGATGCCTTCCAAATCCCACCCATGTTGCTTCAGCCATACATCGAAAACGCCATCTGGCATGGTTTGCGGTACAAGGACGAAAAAGGATTTCTAAAGATCAAGGTAAGGCAAATAACCAGCGATATGCTCGAAATCCGTATTGAGGACAACGGTATCGGAAGGAAGAAGTCTGCCGAGTTGAAGACGACCAATCAAAAGAAACAAAAATCCAAGGGCATGGGCAATATTCAAAAGCGAATCCAAATCTTGAACGATATGTATAAAAATAGGGTGGACGTATCCATTACCGACCTATATGAAGATAAAACAGGGACCAGGGTGTCCCTAAAACTCAAAAAACAATAATGGAACTAAAAGCGGTCATTGTGGAAGATGAGGCCAATAGCCGGGAAATCCTTCGGAACTATTTGGCCAAGTATTGCGAGGGCGTAAAACTGATGGGTGAAGGCGCCACCATTGAAGAAGGACTTGAGCAGATCAAAAAACACCGACCGGATTTGGTTTTTTTGGATGTGGAAATGCCCTTTGGCAATGCATTTGACCTGTTGGACAAAATCCCGGACCGCAGCTTTGAGACCATTTTCGTTACGGCCTACAATCAATACGCTATGGATGCCCTCAACCATCACGCCGCCTATTATTTGATGAAACCCATCAATATTGATGAACTGATCAAGGCCGTGGACTATGTTAGGTCGGTGAAGGAAAAGGAAAATGCCCTGGAAGGCCAGGTACTCCAAGCACAGTCTGTCCAAACCTCGGGAAAAATCACATTGCCCCAACAGGATGGTTTCCAAGTACTGGAAGTATCGGATATCTATTTCTGCAAGGCCGATGACAACTACACCGAAATCTATCTGGAAGAGAAAAAAATAGTGGTCAGCAAAACCCTAAAATATTTTGAAGAAGCCCTGCAGTCTTACTCATTTGCCCGTATCCATAAATCCTATTTGGTCAATGTCTCCGAAGTGGTGAAATACAAAAAAGGAAAAGGGGGCAGTGTGGTCCTCTCCAATGGCAAGGAACTTTCCGTATCCGCATCCAAAAAAGCCGATCTTTTGTCGTATTTTAAATAAATTGCCTCCGCGATCAATATGGAGCGTATTTTGACAAATCCCAAAACACAATAAAAAGATGATTATCAAACCCGTAAGGGGCAAATCCCCCGAAATAGGAAAAGATTGTTTTATCGCCGAAAATGCCACCATAGTGGGCGAGGTCAGTATGGGCGATCAATGCAGCGTATGGTTCAATGCTGTGATCCGTGGCGATGTCCATTTTATAAAAATGGGCAACAAGGTCAATGTGCAGGATGGTGCCGTGATCCATTGTACCTATCAAAAATCCCCGACAACCATTGGCAATAATGTATCCATTGGGCATAATGCCCTGGTGCATGGCTGTACCATAAAAGATAATGTACTGGTAGGCATGGGCAGTATCATTATGGACGATTGTGTGGTGGAGAGCAACTCCATAATAGCGGCTGGCGCGGTGGTTACCAAAGGTACGCATGTGGAGGCAGGGAGCGTTTACGCCGGTATGCCCGCCAAAAAAATCAAGGACATCAGTCCGGAACTTTCCAAAGGGGAGATTGATAGGATCGCCAATAACTATGTGAAATATTCCAGTTGGTTCAAAGAAGAATAATCGGCATGGGTTAGGGCATCCGCCATGTAGCCATGTAAAAGGCATCAAAGAATATTCCCTATTTTTGTCCCACTTAAAAAAACTCGACTAAGATGAACGCATATATTTTTCCAGGGCAAGGCGCACAATTTGTAGGTATGGGTCTGGACCTGTATGAAAACCATCCCGAAGCACAGGAACTTTTTGAAAGAGCCAATGATATTCTCGGGTTTTCCATAACCGATATTATGTTTGAGGGAACTGTTGAAGATTTAAAAGAGACCAAGGTGACGCAGCCGGCCATCTTTTTGCATTCCGTGGCCCTGAGCAAAGTATTGGGCGAGAGTTTTAAACCGGATATGGTTGCCGGGCATTCCTTGGGGGAGTTCTCCGCTTTGGTGGCGAACGGCACCTTAAATTTTGAGGACGGTCTAAAATTGGTATCCAAACGAGCCCTGGCCATGCAAAAAGCCTGTGAGGTGCAACCCAGTACCATGGCAGCCGTTTTGGGTCTGGAAGATGAGGTGGTGGAAAAAATATGTGCAGAGGTCGAAGGTATTGTAGTGCCGGCCAACTATAACTGTCCTGGACAATTGGTGATCTCCGGAGAGGTGGATGCCGTTAACGTGGCCTGCGAAAGAATGAAGGAAGCCGGAGCCAGAAGGGCCTTGTTGTTGCCCGTGGGCGGAGCGTTCCATTCCCCGTTGATGGAGCCTGCCCGTGAGGAATTGGCCGCAGCCATCGAATCCACGGAATTTAAGACGCCCAGTTGCCCCATTTACCAAAATGTGACCACCACAGCGGTGTCCGATGCCGAAGAGATCAAAAAGAATTTGATACTGCAATTGACCGCACCCGTAAAGTGGACGCAAAGCGTGCAACAAATGGTGAAAGACGGGGCCACGTCCTTTGTGGAAGTAGGGCCAGGCAAGGTGTTGCAAGGCTTGGTGAAAAAAATACACCGTGAGGCCGAAACCAGCTCTGCCGTGGTTTCTTGAGCACGGGACACAGTTTAACCGATTAAATGGAAATTTAAACTAATAGGCGAGGATGTTCCTCGCCTTTTTTGTAATATTGGAAGCTCCCAAATCACCTGCTTGCGCTTTGTGTTTAACCCAATTGAAACTCATTGAACCGGTGATATCGAACTTACTTACAAAAGCCTCAACTATGCTTCCTACCATTTTTGGACGTAACGGACTATTAGTGTGCCTTTTTCTCGTTTTGGGAATGGGTACGGGGTTTGGGCAGGCTACTGTCGAGTTTTCCCAGGCGGCGGGCTCGGACTTGGAGGATGTCGGGGGTAACCTTCCGGTGCTTTTGGTGACGGGGACAGTTGTCAACGCGACCACTG
>NZ_PABT01000032.1 GCF_002699205.1 Allomuricauda sp. | reverse complement strand
TTTTAAACCAGTTCCTTACGATCTATGAAAAAAGGGTAAGGCTCTAGTAAAGTCAAACCCCCGTTATTTTCAACTTACACACTTATTGGGATAGTGTCTTTGAAGGTCAAATCAATCAAATAATGGATTAAATTAATTTCTTTGAATAAATATTAAATCCCCCCAATCTCCTTCAATCCCAACCCAGTTACTTTTTTAATCACATCGTCCGTCAACCCTTCACCTTTCATCCTTTTAGCTACTTTTAGTAGCTCCTCTTTCCGTGCCCGCTTTTTCTCGGTTTCCAATTTAAATTGTTCCAGTTCTTGTCTTTCGGGGCCCATAATTTCAAATAGGCCGTTTTTTTGGAGTTCGTCCATTACGCCTTGGTCAGCAAAACTGGTGTAGTGGGTCTCGGTGATCACCAAATGGTCGAGTACTTCCACTTTTATGAGTTTTCCCACTTTTAGCATGTGGTCGGTAAAGGTAATATCGGCATCGGTCACCTCGTGCGTGCCACTGGGGTGGTTGTGCACCAAGATCAGCTTATTGGCCAGTTTGTAGATCGCCATGCGGAACACATCGGGCGGGTCGGCATTTACGCGGTTGCTGGCACCCAGACCAATGAGCTCCACAAACAAGATCTTGTTATTGTGGTTCAGGCCCACCACCCAAAAATGCTCTTGGTTGCGGCGTATCTTGTTCTCGCGCAGCAAAACCTGTTGCATAATCGCATATATGTCCTCGGAGTTGAGCACTTTTATCTTTTGTTCTTTGGTAAGCCGTACGTTCATGGTAGGTGTCTTGTAATTTTTGGGTTTGGGAAAGGTAATCCATGCTTTTGAGAAAAGCAAAAATCGGTCGGGGCATAAAAAAACCACTCCAAACTATGTTCGCAAGGGCGGGGAATTTATTTTTTATAGCTGAGGATTACCTCTTAAATTTAATGGACCATTTTTCAGCTTACAAAAACTAAAATTGGGGAAGGAGTAATAAATCCTCAAGGAATTTGTATTTTTTCGGAGCAGACCCTCCTCAAACTAAAAGTTATGAACCCTAAAGTCGATTTCTTTTTTGAAAAACCATCACAATGGCAAAATGCATTCAGGGAATTACGAAGAATTGCACTCGAAACAGGTTTGACCGAAGAGCTTAAATGGGGCAAGCCCTGCTACACCTATAATGGCGGCAATATATTTTTAATACATGGATTTAAAGAGTACTGTGCCTTGTTGTTCCACAAAGGAGCATTGCTAAAGGATACCAAAGGTATTTTGTTTCAGCAAACAAAGAATGTACAATCCGCTCGGCAGCTGCGCTTTACCAATGTAGATGAGGTTAGGGAACAAGAAAAGGTGATAAAGACCTACATATACGAAGCTGTTGAGGTGGAAAGGGCAGGTCTACAAGTAAAAATGAAGAAGACTTCCGAGTTTGATATGCCCGAAGAGCTTGGACATAAACTGGAAATGGATAAAGATTTTAAAACTGCTTTTGAAGCATTGACCCCGGGACGGCAGCGTGGGTACATGCTGTACATTTCTGAAGCCAAACAATCCAAAACCCGCGAAAACCGCATCGAGAAATGTGTCCCTAAGATTTTACAAGGAAAAGGATATAACGAAAGGTAGATGATCGGCGATTGCCCTTGTACAATAAACCAATAACCTTAAAACCAACCCAACTATGACCCAACGTAGAAAATTCCTGAAACAAGGAGCGGCAGCCATGATGACTTTGCCGTTTATTTCTTTTGATCCTAAAAAAGATTGGTCCATTGAAAGCTTAAAAACCAATTTCCCCAAAGATGAGGACTATTGGAAGATGGTGCGGAAACAGTTTCCCTTAAAAGAGGGACAGACCTATTTTAACAATGGTACCATGGGACCTACGCCGGGTTATGTGCTGGACAAAATGTTCGACCACATGATGCACTGGAATGTGGAGGCCGCTACGGTGGATTATAAAAATGGTTCTGGCCCCGAATTGCTGACGGGTTATTTCCCGTATGAGGAACTGCGTACCAAACTGGGTAAGATCATCAACTGTGATTTTAAGGAAATCTCCTTGACGCAAAACGCTACGTTCGGGATGAACTATGTGGGGATGGGGCTCAACCTAAAAGAAGGGGATGAATTGCTCAATACCAATCAGGAACACGGTGGAGGTTTTGGGGCATGGCAGCTATTGGCCAAACGAAAAGGTTGTGTGTACAAACAGGCCACTATGCCAGAACCGGCGAACGACCCTCAAGAAATTGTGGATGCCATTTTTAAGGAAGTCACCCCAAAGACCAAAGTGATTGCCGTTCCCCATATTGTTTCGGGTTTTGGAACGGTAATGCCGGTAAAGGAAATTTGTACTGAAGCCCAAAAGAGGGGTATTTTCACCATTTTGGACGGTGCACAATGCGTAGGGCAGATTCCGGTAGATGTGAAAGATATTGGTTGTGATGCCTATTATTCCAGCTTGCACAAGTGGCTGCTGGCCCCTGCGGGGAGTGGATTGCTGTACATCAACAAAGATGTGGTGGGCGATATTTGGACCACGATCGCCAGTTACAATTGGGACAATCAAGATGACCACGGTTTCCGGATAATGCAAAACGGCACCGGCAACGCTGGTTTAATGGCAGGTTATGATGCAGCGGTGGATTTTTTCAATACGATCGGTCATGATGTCTGGCTGAACCGTGTGAAAGAGTTGGGCAGCTATTTGCGTGATGGCCTGAAGGAGATGAAGCACGTTACCTTTTATTCGTCCACCAATGAAGCTATGGCAGCGGGAATCACTACCTATGGCGTAGCCGGGATGAGCGGCCCTGAGCTCCAAAAATACATGTGGGAAAAAGAACGGTTGCAGCCCCGTTCCGTAGGAAGTGAAATGCTCCGCCATTCTGTACATATATATAATTCGAAAGAAGAAATTGACACAGCTTTACGATTGATTGAAGGTTTGGGATAGGTTTTCCAAAGCTTTTCAATATGGTCAACCTTTGGAAATGATCGATATATATTTGGCAAGCTCTTTTTTTACCTTGGGGAACAAAATCAATAACCCGATCATATTGGGGAATACCATGGCCAAGATCATGGCATCGGAGAATTTTATCACGGCATCCAAAGTAATGGCTGCGCCCAATACGGTAAACAACAGGAATATGACCTTATAGGTCAAATCAACAAACTTTCCACGCCCAAAAAGGTATTTCCATGCCTGCAAACCATAATAAGACCATGATAGGATTGTGGAAAACGCGAAAAGACAAACGGCGACCATCAGCACATAGGAAGAGCCACTGATGGAGTTTTCAAAAGCCATGGAGGTAATATTTACCCCGCCCAAACGGCTACCATCGTGCATCAATGCCTGACCATCCACGACGTTGCCATAAACGAACATTCCATCCATATTAAAAAGGATGATGACAATGGCCGTCATGGTACAGATAAGTACCGTATCGATAAAAGGTTCCAACAAACCTACCAAACCTTCTGATGCTGGATGGGCGGTATTTACAGCGGAATGGGCAATTGCGGCGGAGCCGGCACCAGCTTCATTGGAAAAAGCGGCCCTTCGAAACCCTTGGATAAGCACCCCGATGAATCCCCCCGTAATGGTGGCCTTGGGTGTAAAGGCTTCAGTAAGAATGAGACCAAAAGCATCATCGACCCATTCTATATGGGAAAAAATAATGAACAGGGATGCACCCACATACAAAATGGCCATGAACGGTACCACTTTTTCCGTGACTTTTGCAATCCGTTTGATCCCTCCAATTATGACAATGCCCGCCAACAGGGCAAAAATCACCCCAATAATGCTACCGGAGGATTCCCCTGAAAGTCCAAAGCGCTCAATGATCTGTGCCGCAGCCTGATTGCTTTGAAAGGCATTACCGCCACCAAAGGATGCACCAACACAAAGAATGGCAAAAACTACGGATAATAACTTACCGAGATGGGACAGCCCCATTTCTTTCAGCCCTCTGGATAAATAGTACATGGGACCTCCAAAAACATTTCCATCCTTATCAATATCACGATATTTAACCCCTAGGGTGCATTCCACAAATTTTGAGGACATCCCGAGAAGTCCAGCCAAGACCATCCAAAAAGTCGCCCCTGGTCCACCTATGGAGATGGCAACGGCCACCATGGCAATATTGCCAAGACCTACCGTTCCCGATACTGCTGTGGCAAGAGCTTGAAAGTGGTTTACTTCGCCCAAGTGGCCTTCATCTTTGATGGTATCCACCAAGTCACCGTCCACTTCAAAAACCTGTGGTTTCAATTGGGGCTGTACTTTTTCAAAATCGTCATACTTGCCACGTACCACCTGTATGGCGGTAGGAAAATGGCGAATATTGACAAAGCCAAAGTAGAGGGTGAAAAAAAGTGCTCCCAAGATCAAAACAATCAAGACCAAAGGGATGTTTTGGCCAAAAATGGGAATTTCAGCCAGAATAAGATTTTCCCACCATTCAGCAAATGGCATAAAACCATTATTGATTTTTTCATCCAATCCTTTTGTGGAAGATGTAGCAAATATTGGGGTACTTGAAAGCGATAATAAACTGAATAACAGTGACCTGCCCATAACTTGAAATTTTTGGGAATTTCGATGGCCGATTTTGATTTTTGGGCAATTGTCGGAAAGAATTTTAAAATGTCAGTAACCAAAAAACTGACAAACACATCGTAAATCACTCATTTTCAATATGAATATTTTCTTTGGGAAGGTGCAGTCTAATTTTACGCTCCCTGTTTTCCGACATTTCGAACAACGTATTTTTAAGAGGGGTAAAATGCTTGTCCTTTGTCCAATTGTTTTTCCCAAAAAGGCCATTGAGCAATGCCTCCATCAACCGCTTTAGCTCGTTATGGTCGTTAATGTCATAGCATTTGGATCCATCAAAATTTTTGGGCTTGATTTCAAGCCAACCATTGGATGTTGATATTCTCCGTTCTGCAAAAGTCTTAAGAAGTCGATAGAGTGCAGGGGTCAGTGTTACCGATCGGTCCCCATGACCTGGAAAGCCTTTGAGTGTGACTTTATAGTTATTGGGGCCGCTGGAATTTGGTCGTTTCGTAAAAAGAAGTTTTAATTGGTATGTTTCGGGAATGACGGTTTCGGTAAGTTCCTTGACCCAACTCAAGGCCAGAGCAAAAAAGAGCATGATGAGCGATGTCTTAAAAATGGCTGAGAACAATAATAGGTTGATGGTGTTGTCCATAAGTTTATATACTTGCGCAATTAAAGTAATCAGCACTGTGATGATGACCAGAAGGCCCAATAGGAAAAGTCTTCGTTTAATAAAGGACTCCCAAAGCACAAAACTTAGAAAGACAAGGGTCAACAGGGCATAATAAACATCCAGTTCGTTTATAGCGGATGCAGAACGCCCAAGGAACATTTTATGAAGGGTGGGAAGCAAAGCAAATACAAAGGGAATCCCGATTATATAGGGCCAAAACTTATTTTTTATCAAACCGGCAAAGGGTTTGGGCAAATACTTGAACCAAGGTAGCGCCAAGAGAATAAAAAGGCTGTTCAATAGCGAAAATACGCTTCTAAGCCCTTCCTTTATTGGGGAATTTACTCCATCATCCTCCAAATACAGTACCTCTACCAAGCCGGAGAAGGCCCAACAAAGTATGGAGAAGGCCAGCCATACCGGGCCATAATCTTTTTGGTTTTTACCGATATGGTACCAAATCGACATAAGGGCCATAAAGGCAAAAAGACACACCACAAATTGCCACCAACCATAAAACTTGGAAATTTCCAGTGTGGAGGATATTGCAGGATGGAGGTATGTTAGGCTAGATTGAAACAAGTATAATCGGTTGTTGAATAGGACCCTAAGTTATAAAAATAGTAACAGGATATCCCGAAGAGGTATTTTAAAGAGGATAGTCCGTGTGTTTTTACTTGAAGATTCTCTCAATTGATCCATTATTGGTGTTTCTACAACTGTTCAAATGTATGTGCATCAAAACGATCACTATTTACAACTTCTATTAAAAACCCCAATATGTAGATCGGTTTAGGGGGTACGTCTATCGCATACTTTTTTTGAAGTGATTGGGATGAAATTTGATATAGATTCAACAGAAAGAATCTTAAATGTAAGTTGAACCATTAAATCCCAAGATTATGAAAAAGTCATTAAAATTAAGCATATTACCTATATTGTTGATTGCCTTCA
The DNA here is from genome assembly GCF_002699205.1 of Allomuricauda sp. Lineage (GTDB taxonomy): Bacteria > Bacteroidota > Bacteroidia > Flavobacteriales > Flavobacteriaceae > Flagellimonas. The sequence continues at coordinate 143,779 of NZ_PABT01000032.1, read as the reverse complement.
CGACTCAGACCCATGCACAGCAAAGGAGCAGTAACAGAAGCACTAAAACCGTTACCACTACTACTACCAACAAAGGCCGAAGCAATAAAATTGCCAAGGAAAAGGTGGTTTACAAAAAAAGCCAGAAAAAGGTAGAGGCCTATCGCACGTTGCCCAACAAAACCGTGGTCAAAAACAATAACCATGAGTATTACATTTCGAATAACAATTACTACACTTATACGGGAGGTAGATATGTAAAAACAATACCAAGGCCAGGGGTCAGGATTTCCACTTTGCCCCGAGGCTATGTTACCGTCAGGGTGGACAATAGAAGTTATTTTAACTTTGAAGGTATATTTTACATACATACAGGAAACGTATATGAGGTGGTGGAACCGGAAATAGGAACCATTGTCTATGAACTTCCCAGTGGTTACGAACGGGTTGAGATTGATGGGATGACATATTATGAATATGCCAACGTATTGTACGAAAAAGTACAAGTGGACGGTACTAGGGCCTACGAAGTGGTGGGTATTATTGAACTGTAAAGAACATAATAATTGTAAATAGGTTGGTTGGGTAACGATGCTGCATTGTGCCCAACCATTTTTTTGAACCACAGGTAAAAGGGAAGAAGCTTATTATTAAGTATATTAGGGCAAATAAATAAACCTTATGAAATATACTTTTGCTTTAGCCTTAACCGCTATTCTTTTAGTTTCTTGCCAAAAAGAACAAAAAACCGAAAAACCATCAAAAATAGCTTTTACCGGAATTTCAGAATCCATCAAACCGGGAGACAATTTCTTTGATCATGTGAACAAAAAGTGGTACGACACTGTCCAAATTGCCGATGATCAGGTGGGGGTTGGTTCTTATAGCTTTTTGAACATTCCACAAAGACAGCTTCTTCAGAATATTTTAGAGGAAGTCTCGGCCACCGAACATCCAAAAGGTACGGTAGAGCAAAAAGTGGGGGATTTCTTTGCCTCGGGAATGGATACGGCCACCCTCAACAAAAGAGGATATGAGCCTGTGAAGCCCATTTTGGAAGAAATCGATGGGATTTCCAATGTGGGGGACCTTATGGGTTTTGTTGCCGAACAAATTTCAAAAGGAAACAATTCCATTATCAGGCTGCGCGTAGCACCTGACAATAAAAACAGTCAGGTCAATATTTTGCATGCGAGCCAATCTGGACTGGGACTTCCCGATCGGGCATATTATTTTAAAACCGATTCCTCTACCGTTGGTATACAAAATGCATATAAAACCTATGTGGCAACCTTGTTTGGCCTCACCGATATCGAGGGTGGACCTGAAAAAGCGGAGACGGTGTACGGCATTGAGAAACAATTGGCCGAAGCACACAAAACCCGAATAGAAAGACGAAACATAAAAGCCAATTACAATAAATTGGCACTAAGTGAACTCACATCTTCCAACCCGAACATTGATTGGAGCAATCTATTGGCTACCTTAGGGTTGAAGGCGGACTCCATTAACGTAAGGCAACCCGCATATTATAATAAGTTGGATGAAATGTTGGGCGCGGTGTCCATTGAAGATTGGAAAACTTATTTAAAAGCGCACACTTTGGATCATTATTCCAGATTTTTGAGTGTAGCCTTTGAAGATGCACTTTTTGAATACAACAAAGTGTTGTTGGGGCAATCGGAACAACAGCCAAGACCTCAGGTAATGGCGCAACAAGTTGACCGAAATCTGGGTTTTGCCCTGGGACAACTTTACGTGAAACGTTATTTTGATGAGGCTGCCAAAAAACGTGTTCTGGATTTGGTCAACAATCTCCAAAAAGCATTTGAAAACAGAATAACCCAATTGGATTGGATGAGCGATAGCACAAAGACCAAAGCCAAAGAAAAACTATATGCCATCACCAAAAAAATAGGTTACCCCGATGTATGGAGGGAATATGATGTGGAAATAGATAGAGATCGGTATTTTGAAAATGTTGTTGCGCTACAAGAGGACAATTATGAATACAACGTTCAATATTTGAACAAGCCACCGAACAAAGATGCATGGGGGACCACACCATCAACGGTAACGGCGTATTATAATCCGTCCTTGAACGAAATTGTTTTTCCAGCTGGAATTTTACAGTTTCCATATTTTGATATGGCCGCTGATGATGCTGTAAATTACGGTGGTATAGGAATGGTGATAGGCCATGAGTTGACCCATGCTTTTGATGATAATGGTTCGCAGTATGATGGAGAGGGAAATCTGAAAAACTGGTGGACTGAAACTGATTTGGAGAAATTCAAAGAAAGGACGCAGCAGCTCATTGACCGATATAGCTCGTTCACGGTATTGGATACCGTACATCTAAAAGGTGCAATGACCATTGGTGAAAACACGGCTGACAATGGGGGTATTGCTATAGCCTACGATGCTTTTAAGATGACAGAACAAGGGCAGGATACGGTTAAAATTGACGGATATACTCCAGATCAACGGTTCTTTTTGTCCATCGCACGTATTTGGAGGGTAAAAACAAGGGATGAATTTATGAGAAATTACGTTAACACCAATCCCCACTCACCGGCGATTTGGAGAGTGAACGGTCCGTTGATGAACTTCACTCCATTCTATGAAGCATTTGATGTAAAACCGGGAGAAGCCAATTACAAACCAGAGGAAGAACGAATTAAAATTTGGTAAACAAGCTTTCTTTAATTCAGTTATAAAAAAAGGCCGTCTAAAATGTCCGTTTTCGTCAACCTAAACTTGTTTCAGGTTCTCATAATGATTTAATTATCAATATGATGGGATTCTGAAACAAGTTCAGAATGACGTATTTCAACACTTTTTTAGACGGCCTCTTTTTACTTCATTCCCCAATTTTATAGAATGGGGGATTAATTATTTTACTTTTTGATTCCGGGCAGACCTTCCGGTTTTTTGGTTTGCCAATGGAATGGTTCCGCCACTTTTTTAACAGGAGCGACCTCATCAAGGGTATTGGCATCGTACACTTTACCGTTTTTGATCACATGGGTCAAGGTATTGGTGTTTCGAATATCCTCCAATGGATTTTTGTCCATGATCAGGATATCAGCCAATTTACCTTCCTCAATACTCCCCAAGTCACCGTCCAGACCAATGGCTTCTGCTCCGATTATCGTGGCTGTTTTCAGGACATCTATATTTTTCATGCCACCACTTGCCACAGACCAGAGCTCCCAATGGTACCCCAATCCTTGTAATTGACCATGGCTGCCAATGCCACCAAGTCCATCGGCTTCTATCAAATCCTTCATGAATTCAGCGTGCTTTGCAAACACATGTTCCTCAGGCATGAACCAAGCACTTCTTCTTCGAGATTTTCCTGCCAATTCTTTGTAAGGGGTAAAGTATTGCAGCTTGGTATCGTTGTAGGGTTGCTCAGTGGCATAATAATAGTTTTCAGCCCATGGTCCACCATAGGAAACCAAAAGGGTAGGGGTCACAGCCATTTTGGCTTCAGCAATGGTGTGCACCACATCTTTGTAAATAGGATAAATGGGGAGCGTATGTTCATGACCGGGATATCCGTCCAATAGTTGTGTCATATTCAGTTTGAAATCGAGACCTCCTTCGGTGGTGGGCATCAATCCCAATTCCTTGGCCGCCATAATGATCCATTGGCGCATTTGTCTATTCCCCACCAAATACATTTTGATGGTCTTGGTATCATAATACTCGCTGTATTGTCTCAACACATCTTTTGCATGTTCCAAGGATTTGATTTTGTACGCCCAGTACCCAACCCCTGGCCCTGTACTATATATCCTTGGTCCGTGCATCATTCCTGCCTCTACCATATCGGCATAGGTCAATACATCCGTGGTGGCGGTTTGAGGGTCGCGCGAGGTGGTTACCCCATAGGCCAAATTCGCCGAATAAATCCAAATTTGATTTTTATGAATGCCCCAATTTGGCCACATATGGGCATGGGTATCCACAAAGCCCGGGGTAATGGTTTTTCCACTTGCGTCTATTACCACCGTACCTTTGGGAACTTCCAAGGAACCGGATGCCCCGACTGCTTTAATACGGTTCTTTTCGATGAGGATATCACCATTTTCAATGACCTCGTCATCTTTCATGGTGATGATTCTGGCACCTTTAACTAGTATGGTCCCTTCTGGAATATCCTTGGTGTAGGTCACCTTTACTTTCAGTTCCTTGGCGAGATAGCCTTTATCCTCTTCTTTGTCCTTTTCCCCATCCTCATCTTGCTTATCCTCCTCTTTTTTATCTTTTTTCAACTTTTCTGCCGCTTTTTTTGCCGTGGCAACACTGTCGGCATAGGCTTCGGCAGCAGGGATATTGTAAATAAAGTGGCTCGCACCCAAAGACCAATGTACATCTTTGCTATTGCCGGACCAAGCAGGGAACTCTCCACCCAATACGGTTAGTTTTTTGGCGGGAAAAGCGGCTTTTTCGGTATTGGCCACAGATATTTTTGGTGTTTTTCCAAATCTAGGAATGGTCACTGTGTAAATATCATTGTTGATTTTTGCCAATGCTGTAGTGCCATCCGGAGAAATTTTTATTATAGAAGGAGCGGATGATTTGTCCTTTGGTTCTGGAGCTGCCTGTGAAATAGGAAGTAGACCGTGGCCGCCGTTGTCATCATGAAAATCCAAAATCGAAGAACCATATGTTGTAATACCACTAAGATTCAGATGTTCTTTTTCATCCGTACCGTCCCATCTTATGGACAAGAGTATCTTTCCTTTGCTTAAATAGATTCGGTCGTCCACTTTGGTGAAATGTGGAACGGATCTACCCTTAGCTTTATCAATCACGGTGACTTGTCCCCCCTCTGCCGGAATCCATGCCAATTCGTCTTGGGAACCTCGTGCCCTTGGGCCATAAGCATCTCGATAAACCTGTGCAGCTCCCTTGGTGAATACAATTCTATCCCGTTTATAGGACCAGGCCGGATTGGAATAAATGGCCGGCTCCTGCGTTAATCTCTGAACCCTTCCACGTCCGTTGGCATTCACTTTATATAGATGGCCACCATCTGTTTCCCAAGAGGCAAACACGATGTATTCGCCATCGGGAGACCAAGTGGGCTGGGCCTCAACAAAATCATTTTTTGTCAAACGTTTTGGAGTGCCATCCGGCAAATCCATCACGTATAACCTGTTCAGAGCGGTAAAGGCAAGTTTGCTGCCATCAGGGGAGGGTACTCCATCACGAATTTGGGTAACGAAGGCTTCTGGAGTGTCCTCGATGGGATATTTAAACGAAAGTTGTGGTCCCAATTCCAAGTTTACATCAACCTCAAAAGGTATTTCCGTGGCCTGATTGGATTCAATATTGATTTTATATATTTTGCCTCCATAACTGGCCACCAAATTTTTACTGTCCGGCGTAAACGCCATTGCGGGCAAAACACCCAAAGGTGCTATGGATTCTTGTTCGTCACGCTGCACCGGGTAGGCCAACCAACGCTCATCTCCATTCTCCAAATTACGTAAAACGAGTCCGGTTTCCGTTTCAAACCTACTGCCGTACACCAACCATTTGCCGTCAGGGGAAAGGGTAGGGGTAAAAGCCGAGCCATATCTGGAGGTGATCGTTTCAATATCGCCATCCTCCATATCGTAGGTGCCCAATTGGTATTGTGGCAATTGCGCGTTATACTCCCAAGCTTTTGTCCTTCGTGAAAAATAGATGAGTTTGCCATCGGGGGCAAATTCTGGGTCTATTGTTTTCAGGTTATCGGGTTTATCAATGAGTTGGGCGCCACTGCCACCATCTTTGTGGTACATGTGCAGTTTGATATTTCTTCTGCCCTTGGCTCCAACAATGTATTCCCCATCCGGGCTCCAATCCGCGGAGAAATAGTTTTGGTTGTTGTCTTTGGTGATTTGTTTGGTTTCTTTGGTGGCCAGTTCCATGGTCCAGATGTTGTCCGAACCACTTTTATCGGAGATGAACAGAATGGATTTTCCATCCGGGCTGTACCTAGGGTGAACATCGTAGGCCAAACCCCCCGTCAATCGTGTGGCTTTTCCACCTTGAATAGGAATGGTGTACAGGTCTCCCAACATATCGAAAATGATGGTTTGACCATCTGGGCTAACATCCAGTGAGAGCCATGTCCCCTCCTTGGCGGTAAAGGAAATGGTTCTTTCCGGTTCCAATGGCAGTTCTTTGGTCGCTTTTTTAGTACTGTCCACTTTTTTGTCTTGGGCAAAGAGCGTGGAAACACCCAAAAGCAGGGTCAAGATCAGCAATCTATGGTTTCTTTTCATTTAGTTGGGTTTTTATTGGATAAGCAAACAATATAGGAAAAAAAGGGGTTAGGGGATTGTCAGGTTTAACATTAAAAACTGAATAAAATGTAACAAATTCCAATTCATATCGTCCGATGCACTAGTGAACAGTTATTTTTTGTCAATGAAATTATTGAAAAAGCTTTTAAAGTTTGTTTTTGCCCTTTTGGGCGTGTTGATCATGACCCTACTTGTTATTATTGGTATCGATGCATATAGAACAAATTACTTGGATTCAGATCGTGTTGAGAATGGAAATATCAACTCATACCTTATTACCCATGTAAATGTTGTCCCAATGACCAAGGACACAATTTTAACGGATAAAATGGTGTATATCAAAGCAGGTGTCATTGAGGATATTGCAGATGATATTGATATTGATGGTGTCAAAGTAATTGATGCTGAAAATAAGTTTTTAATGCCTGGCCTGATCGATATGCACGTTCATGTTTGGGACAGATATGAATTGGGTCTGTATCTTTCCAATGGGGTTACCGCGGTTCGCAATGTTTGGGGAATGCCCATGCATTTGCGCATGAAGGAAGATATCAATAATGATGAGATTATTTCACCCATATTCTTTACTTCGGGTCCAAAACTTACCGGGCCTGAGTTTATTGGCGATGACAATCTAAATTTGACCGACCCAGAAGAAGCAAGGAACAAGGTGGTTTCCTATAAAGATAAAGGCTATAATTTTATCAAAACCTACTACGGTTTAACGCCAGAATTGTTCGATGCCGTTTTAGAACAGGCAAAATTATCGGACATGGATATTATTGCCCATCCTTCGCAAAAAGTACCTTATTCCTATCATTTGGACCCACAAATAAAATCCGTTGAACATACTGAGGATTTTGTCCAACAACCCCTTGACTATACTTTGGATACTGTAAAATTAAAAGAGGTAATCGATTTATATGCTGGAGCAAAACACAGTACCCATTGCCCCACATTGGTAGTCTTTAACAACATTTATCAAATGCTGGTGGATGACAACATCTTGCAATCCGAGTCCCTACAATACATGAATCCACTGATTAAAAAGGTGGATAGCAAAGGTCAGTTTGAAAGATGGCACAATGCCAAATTGGAAGATGCTTCTGTTACGGAGCGAATAAAGAAACAGCATGATTTTCATCTATACATCATAAAAGAACTGCATGAAGCCAATGTGAGGATTATTTGTGGTACAGACGCCGGTATCGGTGTTACAATCCCTGGGTTTTCCATTCATAAAGAATTGGGGTTCTATAAAGAAGCCGGTCTGTCCAACTATGAAGTGTTGAAAACCGCTACGGTAAATGCAGCCAAAACACATGCGATAATGAATGATATGGGGGTGATTGAAAAGGGGAAAGTCGCGAACCTTATTTTGTCAGACAATAATCCCTTAACAGATCTCTCAACCTTACAACGGCCATCAGCTGTTTTTGTAAAAGGAAGAAAATTGGATAGAAAAACCCTCGATTCCTTTGAGGAAAAGGCCAAAGACCGCAAAAACTTACTTGCCTCAGGGATTCGGTATGCAGAAAACCTGATCGTTGAGAAATAATAAGGGTAGTGCGTTGGGCAATTGAACTAAAAGCTATAGTCCCAATTCTGACCTCATATCCTCTACGTTCAGATTATTCAACAACTCAACCAAATTCCCGTACCAATTTTCGTGATATCCGAATTCTGGTTGCCTCAATTCTGCAATGGCATCTTCCTTGGACCAATCTTCAAAAACTATTCTGTATGCAGCCACCACGGCACCAGTGCGGTCCGAACCATGCCAACAATGTACAAGAACCGGTTTTTCGCTAGTATTGATCATGTTGAGTGCCTTGGTCAGGTCGCCCTTGTTCATTTCTTTTGCCTTTAACTTGAGTTGTTTTAAATCCAGATCCAAACCTTTCGCCTTTTTGGTATTGTTTTTTGAACGGCGCAAGTTTAGCACGGATTTTATGCCTATCGAATCTATTTCATAAAATCCTTTTTTGCTCGGTTGTTCAGATCTATAAATTCCGTCCGATACCTTATAAAGCCGTTTGAAATGTTGGGATTCTATTTTTGTGGCCTCACTATTTTGGGCCTGTACCAAAAACACATAAAAAAGGATAAAGATTATACTCGTAAATTTCTTCATTGGAAAAAACAAAGTTTAATGGGAAAATCAAAAGTGTCCCATTTATAATATCGTTTCAAATCATGGCTTGCTTTGTTACAAGGAAGCATGGGATATAAAGGTACGAACCATCGGTGTGTTTTCTCCGTTTTTGAATGTTAATGGGGACATAAAGTTGATATCAAAGGAAAACCAATGGACAACTTCTTTCACAGAACCACGCTATACCTTATATATTTGTAATGTTTGGATTTATTTTCAACACAAATTATGCGTAAAGTAAAAGAAAATGATACAATCAAAATTTGGTGGGATTTTAGGGGGCATTTTATTATTTAGCTCGTTCACAGTCTTTTCCCAACAATCTCCATTGGCTGAAAAAGCACCAACTGGAACAGAAAAAGATGTTTGGGTAGATCCTGCTTATGATCCTAACGATGGAGTACAATCCGTAGTGGTATGGTTTCGGGATCAATACTTGGAAAAAGCAGATTCATTCGTGAAAAAAACCAAGGAATTTAAGGGGCGGAAAAGATTGGAACTACGTTCTGAGGTCACAGCGGCTTTAAAGGAAATTAGCAATACAGCTTTCAGCAAAGTTAAACCAGAGCTTAATGACCTGGAAAAATCAGGATTGTTGGCCCATATCAATCAACATTGGATAATCAGTGGCTTTAGTTGTGATGTTACTCCAGAAGGCATGGAAGCGATTAAAAAACTGGAGGATGTAGCATTTATTTTTAAGAAACAACCTTCTATAGTACCTAATGGAAAAAATATGGGTCCTGAATATTTGGAAAGTATCCCAAAATCCAATTTTGACCCCAAAAAAGTGGAATCCTATCCTTGGAACATTGAAAAAATAAGGGCTCCAGAGGTTTGGGAAGAATTTGGAATTACAGGAGAGGGGGTATTGAATGTGGTTCATGATTCAGGTTTTAAATTGGATATTCCCCCATTGGCCTCAAATATATATACCAACAAGAATGAAATTCCTGGAAATGGACTTGATGACGATGGCAATGGGTATATTGATGATTACCATGGCTTTCATTTTGATCAGGGGAGGGCCAATCTAAATGAGCCAACCATTCGCAGGGCTACCAATATACATGGGAATTTATGTGCCGCCATGATTGTAGGAACCTATGCAACCGGAACAAAAAAGGCCATAGGCGTGGCACCCGGAGCCAAATGGGCTCCACTAATTGGGGTGAACCATATTGAGGATGCGATAGAATGGGCCATTGAACAAGGGGCCGACATTTACAGCATGAGTTTTTCACATCCCAATTTGGGCGAGTATAGGACGCATTGGAGAAAAATATTGGAACAAGGTACGCTCTGTGGTGTGGTATTTATTTCCGGAGCTGGAAATTTTGCATCAGGAGACAATTACGCACCGATTCCGGTTCAAATGCGAAACCCTGAAGACATTCCCAATGCCGTTTTAGGGGTGGCAGGAGTTGGTGAGGATGGCAAAAGGCCCCCGTTCAGCAGTCAGGGTCCGGTGGAATGGAACACGGCCTATTACAAGGAAGGGAGAGTAAACAAACCGGATTTCGCCACCATAAACTACAAGGTGCCCTGTGTTGACCCTGAGGGCAGATTGTTGAATATGGCCAGTGGAAATTCTTTGGCAGGCCCACATACTGCTGGGATTGTATCCTTAATGTTATCCGCAAACCCAGATTTGCTCCCTTGGGAAATCAAAGACATTTTGTTGGGCATTGCCGAAGATATTGGGTCACCGGGATTTGATTATCAAAGTGGTCACGGATTTATAAATGCATACGATGCGGTGAATGCCGTATTGAACCCATGATCCCCGAAGGACTCATCGTCGATAAGAGTATTCAAATTTCAACCAGGCCCAGTTTCTCTGTGTCGGTTAATTGAGGCAAGGGGTATTGGCTTTTGAATGAACCATATCACATATCAATGTTGTTGAGTTCTCCTTTGATTTGAATTTATTGATTTTCGAAATGTTAACGGCAATATAAAATTGGGGTCAAAAGAAAACCAATGACCAACTTTTTCGTTGAACCATTTTATACCTCATATATTTGCAACGTTTTGATTTTAAAACTGTAAACTAAATTTATGAGTAAAGTAAAAGAAAATGATACTGTAAAAGTACATTACACGGGTAAACTGACTGATGGGCAAGTTTTTGACAGCTCGTTGCAAAGAGAGCCTTTGGAAATAAAGTTGGGTGAAGGTCAGCTTATACCCGGATTTGAAAAAGGGCTTATTGATATGGCCGTTAATGAAAAGAAAACGATTACCATTGATAAGAAGGATGCATACGGAGAGGTCAATGAGGCGCTTTTTCAAAAAATATCCAAGTCCCAATTGCCAGAAGACCTTAAGCCGGAAGTTGGAATGGGATTGGTAGGAGCCAATGCTGCCGGACAGGAACAACAATTTAGAATTGCCAAAGTAGAGGAGGAGGACATTATTATAGATGCCAATCACCCTTTGGCCGGACAAGATTTGATATTTGACCTCGAGGTGGTCGAAATACTCTAAAATACGTCCCTGACAAAAGTTAGGAGCAACAATGTTAAAGAAGAGGACCAAATTCATTTGGTTCTCTTTTTTTTGTTGATAACAAGGAATGTTTGAAATGACATGGTCTGGAGTTTTCTTATTTACATGTACGCTACAAATATATTTCTATTATAATGTCCCGCATTATGTAACTTGAATTTTGGTCACTCCAATTAAGGACATTTCTTTTTTGAGCGTATTGGTGCGCGGAAAAAGTTTCTGCCATCTTCTTTGATTTTTTTCTTTCTATAAACTTTCTTTTCAAAAGGTTCAAGGACTCCTTAAAAAACAATAAGGAGGAGCTTGTGAACACACACTAATTGACCAACCAACACTAGAAGGGAAGGCAATGTGCGGAGTAGTTTAGGTTATTGACTTATATCATAGTGATTTGAAATTATTCGAGCTACTTTTTCACGTATAAAAAAATAATCAATAAACGAATCATGAAAAGATTAAAATGGATAATTCCATTGATTTTGGCCATTGGGGTCGTGGTATATTTTTTTGTTATCAAACCCAAGGTTGATTCAAGAAATATTGAATTCATATATACTTCGTTGGAAAAAGGAAACATTGAATCAATCGTTTCGAGCACGGGAACTTTAGAGGCTATCAATACTGTTGAGATCGGCACACAGATCTCCGGGACGATAAAAAAAATCTATGTTGATTATAATGACAAGGTCGAAGCTGGGCAGCTTTTGGCAGAAATGGACTTAAAACTACTGGAAACCAATTTACTTAACGCCCAAGCTAATTTAGCTGTAAGCGAAGTCCAATTAAATCAGGCCAAAGAGGAATACGATAGAAATAAAATATTATTTGAAAAAGGGGTTATAGCACAACAAGAATTTTCCAATATAAAATATACCTACGAACAAGCTAAAAGTGCGGTTCAGGCCGCTTCTGCCGCTGTAAAAACCATACAGGTCAATATGCAGTATGCACGTATTACCTCTCCAATAAGCGGCACCATTACAGAACGGAGTGTAGAAGAAGGGCAGACAGTTGCAGCCTCTTTTGCCACGCCCCAAATGTTCATTATAGCAGAAGATCTGTCCAAAATGCAAATATTGGCCGATGTGGATGAAAGCGATATTGGCTATATAAAAAATAATATGAGTGTTCGCTTTACGGTACAAACCTACCCCGATAAAGTATTTGTGGGAAAGGTCAGTCAAATTAGATTACAACCTATTCAAGTGAACAATGTTGTCAATTACCAAGTGGTTGTGGATGTCGATAATTCAAAAGGTTTTTTGCTTCCGGGCATGACGACCAATCTTGAGTTTATTACGGAATCTGCGAAAGATGTCTTGTTGATCAATAATTCTGCTTTGCGCTTTAGACCCAGCGAGCAACTGCTAAAGGACATAAAGCCAGTATTGGAAAGGAAAGCTAAAACAGAACTTCCAGATTCCATACAACCAATATTCATCAAGGCAATTTCCAGCCCAGAAACCTACACCCCTTCCAATTATAAGAAGAGTCTGCCTTCATCTATAGATGGCTTTTTTTATACAAATGCTCAAGGGAAAACGGATTTTAAGTTTGTGGAAATTGGCATAAAAACAGGCTTGCAGTCCGAAATCAAACGCTTTTTGGATGGTTCAGAGCCAAATGAGCAGATAAAAGCAATCAATGGTATTAAGTCTAAATAATAGGAATATGCCAAAGAAGAAAGTCATAGAAACCAAAAAAATAAGTCGGGTTTTTAAAAATGGAGACATACAAGTACGTGCGCTTTCAGACATAGATATCGTTATTGAAGAGGGTGAGTTTGTGGTCATAATGGGGTCTTCGGGTTCGGGAAAATCGACCTTGCTCCATATTTTAGGCTGTTTGGACAAACCCACTTCTGGCGATTATTATCTGGATGGTGTACATGTAAATTCCTTAAACAAGAATCAATTGGCGGATATCCGCAATCAAAAAATAGGATTTATTTTTCAAAGCTATAATCTATTGCCCCGTACCACAGCGCTTGAAAATGTAGAATTACCCTTGGTGTATGACAGGTCTGGTCGTTTTTCCAATTCAAAAGAACTAGCGAAAAAAGCATTGGAACAGGTAGGTTTGGGAAACAGAATCTATCATAAAACCAATGAACTTTCCGGAGGACAGCAGCAGCGTGTGGCTATTGCCAGAGCATTGGTGAACAATCCAGCGCTTATTTTATCAGATGAAGCTACCGGGAATTTAGATAGCAGATCCAGTATTGATATCGCAGATTTGTTTGTGCGTTTGAACAATGAAGGAAAAACCATTTTAATGATTACCCATGAACCCGAGATAGCCCAGTTTGCCAAACGGATGATCTATTTAAGGGATGGTCGTGTGTTGACCGATGAGCTTATTAAAAACAGAAGCACCAAAGAAAGTGCTTTGAAAGATTTGGAGCAAACCTCTTAAATTCCAGAACATGAAGCAGTTGTTAAAAACATTTAAGGTCGCTTTTCAGTCTATCTATAAAAACAAAACGAGAAGTTTGCTTACAGCGTTAGGGATTATTATTGGTGTGGCCGCTGTTATTATGACCATTTCTGCCGGGGAAGGAGCAACCCAGGAAGTACAGGGGCAAATATCCGGATTGGGCACCAACTTATTGATGGTCGCTACCAAATCGGAACACAGAGGGGGGATAGATGTCAGAATGGGAAGACCTATTGATGAAAAAGACTTTGATATCTTACAAAAGAACTCCGTATGGATTTCAAAATTATCACCTTTAATAGCAAATGGGGTAAGGGCCATTGGGCCAGAGGGCAACAAATCGACAACCATTTACGGGGTCGCATCCGACTATTTTGATATTCTAAGCAGAGAAATCATTTCAGGAGACATCTTTTCGGAGGAAGATGTAAAAGCAGCCAGAAAAGTCTGTGTGATCGGTGAAACCATTAAAACTGAATTGTTTGCCGGCGAAGATCCTATAGGACATCAAATTCGTATAGATAAAGTTCCTTTTACCATTATTGGTCTTTTAAAAGAAGAAGGAAAAGGAACCATGGGGCAAGATCAGGACGACATGTTGATTGCTCCCTATACCACCATACAAAATAGATTGTACGGGCGAAGAAGAGGGTATAACATGATTATGGCAAGTGCCATAAGCGAAGACCACATCGAAGATGCTGAAATAGAAATCACTGAGCTTTTAAGGGAGTCTCATCGAATTATTGATGGGGAAGAGGATGATTTTGAAGTCACCACCCAAATAGAACTTCAGGAAATAACAGGGAACATTACAGGTATTTTGACCCTTATATTGGGAGCTATTGCCAGTATTTCACTTATAGTCGGAGGAATTGGCATTATGAATATAATGCTGGTATCCGTTACCGAACGCACGCGTGAAATAGGCACCCGTTTGGCTATCGGAGCCAGGGAAAGTGATATCTTGACCCAGTTTCTAATCGAAGCCATTGTTTTAAGTTTGGTAGGAGGGATCATTGGGATTGCCTTGGGCATTATTGGAAATCAAATTATCTATAAAATAACCGATTTCTATATCCCCACAGCAGTAAATTCTATTTTGATAGGTTTTGGTTTCTCCGTTTTGGTAGGGGTTGTTTTTGGTTATTTCCCTGCTCGAAAAGCGGCCAGATTAAATCCTATCGATGCACTGCGCTATGAGTGATTTATTTTTACCAAAGCATTCTTCCCAAAACTTTATAAACAAAAAAGCATCACGATGTCCGAGATGCTTTTTTTGGGGTTCTAAGTTTATTTTGGAAACTATAAAAAGTGACTTAAAACGTACTTTCCCAGCAATTGTTTTATAGGCTTATCGTTTTAAAACCATTTTCCTGCAAACCGAAAAAATAGGTAAACCCATTGGAGGTAGTTTCTACATAAGAATGATAGTCCGATTTTTTTACGCCCAATTTGTTCATGGCAAATTCACAGACTACAATACGAATCCCTAGCTTTTGGGCTTTCTCGACCAAAGGTTGTAACTCCTTGTTTATGGCCAGATCCTTTACTACCTTTCCAATCAGTACAATTTCAAATTGAATATCGCTACTCTTGTTTTTATATTCCTCACCGGTCATTACCGATGCCATGAAATGATTTGAGTTTTGAACCAACAAAGCATATTTACCATCATTTTTGATTGAATTTTCTATTTGTTGCACACTTAGCACTTGTGCATTGACTGATACCGAAGTTGTTAAGCTTAGGACGAATAAACTGAAGATTAAAAAATGCTTTTTCATGTTGTGATTTTTTATTGTTGTTTAAAAAGAGTGCTTTTGTGAAAAGCACCAAATTTGCCCGCAAAGGTATGGGCCTATCTTCTTTTGGAACGTAACCTTTGTTACAGGATATGACCGATATGAGCAATTTCCTGAACCTGCAAGACGCGGTGAGGGTAGTCTTTTTGTCAATATTTTGGTAGGAGGGGAGTGAGGGCAAAACTTCTGGAATCCCCTATTATCTAACCACCAGCCATGAATAAATGTGCATGGAAGGAATGGGTGGAACAGGATTGTCAAGAAGTCTTTTTATAGCTCCATACCGCCAATCCATCCATAACCAATGCATAAAGCAATGTTTTGGACAGCTGTGGAAGGATATCCATGAATCCGGAACCTTTGAGCATTACCATTCGCATTACTTCCACAAAGTATCTTATGGGATTAAATTCCGTGATGATTTGAGCCCAATTTGGCATACTTTCTATGGGTGTGAACAAACCACTCATCAAAATAAAGATGACCGTAAAAAACCAAGAAATAAACATGGCCTGCTGTTGTGTTTCCGTAAAATTGGAAATAAACAGTCCTATGCCCAACACCACCAAAATATAAATTGAAGTATATAAATACATCAGTGGTAAACTACCGACCATGGGAATATTGAATACGACTTTAGCCAGTACCAGTCCAACGGTCAGCAATCCCATGCCAATAACCCAAAACGGAAAAAGTTTTCCTATAATAAATTGTCTTTTTTTAATGGGCGTTACATTTATTTGCTCCAAAGTGCCGATTTCCTTTTCACGGACAATATTCATCCCGGATAGAAACAATGTGATCATGGTGACCAACAAAACCAATATACCGGGAACCATAAATGTTTTATAATTTAAAGTTTCATTGTACCAAAACAAAGGGATGGTTTGGATGCTTGTAGGCTGAATTTGCTGGTCGGAAATTTGGAACAGATCAATTTTTAAATTTTGGTTGAAACGTTGCACAATCTGTGTGACATACACGTTTTCAACACCGGCAGCTGCCCCGTCAATGGCATTTATGGTAACACCTAAATTGTTGTATTTTTCTTTTTGTAGATCACGTTCAAAATGGGTCGGAATATGTAAAAGCACGTCCACTTCACCGTTCAGCATTGCAGCACTGGCCAAGGCTTCCGAAGGAAAATCCGTTAAAACATTAAAATACGTGGAAGCATCAAACCTTTCCACCAATGCCCTGGATGTGGATGTATGGTCATTATCAATATAGCCAAATTTGATATTTTTTACCTCAAAGGTGGCGGCATTGGATAAAATAACCAGTTGGAGTATGGGCATTATAAAAATAATGGGCAGCATACCTTTATTCCTAAAGATTTGCTTGAACTCCTTTTGTATGATGTAAAGAATGGTTTTCATATTTTTAAAAGATGAAGAGAATATAACAGAGAAAAAAGACACTTCTTAATATACTTCGTCTATTCTCTAATATCTATTTTCTAGCTTCTATTTTCACTCCAATCTGATTTTATATTTCTTCACACTTAACCCGATGAAAAACACGGTCATTCCCACCAAAATCAAGGTTTCTTTCCAAATAAATTGAAAGCCGACCCCTTTGAGCATAATGCCCTTGATGATGATGATGAACCATTTGGCCGGAATAATATTGCTGATCAATTGCAATGGCAGGGGCATACTTGAGATGGGAAATATAAAACCAGAGAGCAAAATAACCGGTAGCATCAATCCCATTAAGGAAATCATCATTGCCGTTTGTTGCGTTGCGGAAATGGTCGAGATCAAAATTCCCAAGGCCAATGCACTTATGATAAACAATATGCTTTCCAAAGCCAACAGAAACAGGCTTCCTTGAACCGGCATTTTAAAAATAAAAATGCTTAGTAAAACAATCACCACGGCATTGATTATCGACAGAAAAATATAAGGAAATACCTTGCCCACAATAACTTGGAAGGGCTTTAAAGGGGATACCAACAAAATTTCCATGGTGCCCAATTCCTTTTCCCTTGTTATGGAAATGGATGTCATCATGGCCGAGACCAACATCAAAATTATGGTCATTACCCCGGGAACAAACATATATACACTTTTTAATTCCGGATTGTAAACCATTCTCGTTCGGGGAGTAATTTGATATGCGATGGTAACATCTTTGTTCAGTTCTTTTTGATATTGGGCAAGAATCGCATTCACATAATTACTTATCGTATTTGCCGTGTTGGGGTCGGTGGCGTCCGTAATGATTTGGATAGTTGCCTCACCATCTTTGATCAGGTTTTTACCGAAATCCTTTTCAAAATTTAAAACGGCCTTGACCTTTCCTTTTTTGAAGATGGTCTCGATATCGGATTCCTTTTCAATCAATTGATCGATGCTGAAATATTTTGAAGCTGAAATTTTATGGATGATTTCTTTGGTATCCACATCTTTGGAATGGTCCAAAATGGCAATATCCACATTATTGATCTCATTGGTTATTGCAAAACCGAACAGCATAATTTGGGCAATGGGCATCCCAAAGAGAATAAACAGCGAGCGTTTGTCCCTAAAAATGTGGTAGTATTCCTTTTTTATGAATCCTATGAATCGTTTCACCCTCTGGCCAATTTTAAAAATACATCGTTCATGGTATCCGTTTTAAACCTTTCCTTTAATTTTTTTGGTGTATCCAAAGCCTCAATCGTCCCGTTTACCATGATTGAAACCCTGTCGCAATATTCTGCTTCATCCATATAATGCGTGGTCACAAAAACGGTTGTTCCTTGGTTGGCCGCTTTATAGATCATCTCCCAAAATTGTCGTCTGGTAATTGGGTCGACCCCACCGGTGGGTTCATCCAAAAACACAATTTTGGGGTCGTGCAGCAGGGACACGGAAAATGACAATTTTTGTTTCCAGCCCAAAGGCAAGGAACCAACGAGCTTGTTTGCCGCTTTTTCCAGCTCAAGTTCTTCGATCAACACTGCGGATTTTTCCTTGATCTCTTTTCTGGACAGACCATAGATCCCCCCAAAGAAGGTAATGTTTTCCTTTACGGTCAAATCGTCGTACAAGGCAAATTTTTGGCTCATGTAGCCAATGTTTTTCTTGATGTCCTCCGCATTGGTAAATACATCAAAACCTGCAACGTTGGCTTTTCCGGAGGTTGGAGTGGAAATTCCGATCAGCATTTTCATGGCTGTGGTTTTCCCTGCACCATTGGCTCCCAAGAAACCAAATATTTCGCCTTTTTCGACTTCAAATGTAATGGCGTTCACTGCGGTGAAATCACCGAACATTTTGGTCAGTCCCTCTACTTTTATGACGTGGTCGTTGCTCATCATTTAGCTAATTCCATAAAGGTGTCCTCTATGGTCGTTTGGGTTTTCTCGATTTCGATTTCGGATAATTTTCTGGATTCCAAATACCGAAGCAAATCTTCCGGGCTGAAATCTGTTCGTTTATCCGTATAATGCACATACTCCCCAAAAGGATACACGCTATGGCTGTGTTCGTAGGCATTCAAACTCGTAATGAGTTGATACATATTGTTTGCACGTACATTGTAAATCTGTTTTGGATAGTGTTTTATAATAGCATTTGGTGTGTCTATTTCCAGAATTTTCCCATCTTGAATCAATGCAATTCGATCACAAAGTGCTGCCTCGTCCATATAGGGTGTCGAAACTAAAATGGTAATGCCCTTTTGTTGCAAACGCTTCAGCATTTCCCAAAATTCCTTTCTTGAAACCGGGTCGACCCCCGTTGTTGGTTCGTCCAAAAACAATACTTTGGGTTTGTGGATCAATGCACAGCACAAAGCAAGCTTTTGCTTCATTCCTCCGGATAACTTTCCGGCCCTACGGTCTTTGAAAGGAGCTATCTGCACATATATATCTTTGATCAGGTCGTAGTTTTCCTCTATTGTCGTTCCAAAGATTGTGGCGAAAAACTCCAGGTTCTCTTCAACGGTCAAATCTTGGTAAAGGGAGAATTTCCCGGGCATATATCCCACACTGTTCCTTATCTGTTTATATTCCGAAACCACCTCGAAACCGGTGACCGTTGCAGTGCCTTCATCAGCTATGAGCAATGTTGTCAAAATTCTGAAAAGGGTAGTTTTTCCGGCACCGTCCGGTCCTATCAACCCAAAAAGTTCACCCTCTTTCACATTAAAGGAGATATGCTGTAATGCTTTTACGGTCTTGTATGATTTTGATATGTTGGATACTGTAATGCTCATTATTCTTCGGATATCCACATTTCGGCCGGCATGCCTATTTTTAAGCTGCCATCATTTATAACATCTATTTTAACAGCATATACCAATGCCACGCGTTCTTCCTTGGTCTGGATTATTTTGGGGGTGAACTCTGCATCCGAAGCGATCCAAGAAACGGTTCCCGGGTAGGATTTCATCGAGTCGCCATCATCAATTTTCACAGTAACCTCTTGTCCAATTTTAATATTTCCCAATTGGGTTTCACTGATATAGACCCTTAGTTGCATGGTGTTCAAATCTGCAATTTTATACAGGGGCTTACCAAAAGCCGTAATTTCGTTTTGCTCTGCGTATTTGGTCAAAACGGTTCCGTTTATCGGGTTTATGATTTTACTTTTTTGGATTTGATCGTCAATTTGCTTTATCTGCACATCAATGGATTTAAGTTCATTGATGACCGGGGCGTTCTGGATTTCCACACTTCTGATTTGATTTTTTATCACATCAATTTCCCCATTGACGTCATCCAACTGTTTTTGTGTCCCTGCGTTGTCCCTTATCAAATTTTCAATTCGCGTTTTGTTGATGTTCGCAGTTTTCAATTTGGAATTCAATACGGCAATTTGCGATAGGACACCTTTGGATTTCGAGCTGATCACAGCTTTGGAAACTTCCAGTTGTTCCCTTTTTAAGGCTAGGGGGATGGTATCGATATGACCAATAAATTGCCCCTTTTTGAGCACATCGCCCTCATCAACATCAAACTGTATCAGTTTTCCATTGTTCTCGGCGGAAATGGTTATCTCCGTTGCTTCAAAGTTTCCATAACCATCGGCTTTTCCATTACCGTTTCCACAGGAAAACATGCTAAAAACAATAATGCTCAGCCCTAAAATATAATAGTGGTTTTTGATGTGTTTCATGTTATTGACCTTTAATGAGGTTGTAATTTGCTTTTGCCAATTGTAATTGGATTTTATGTCTTACCAAGGTGTTTTCGTCCTCGTATAAGTTGGTGAGTTCTGTAATGTATGCCGAAGACGTGATCACGCCGTTCTTGAGTTGCGAATCAGCTGTTTTCAATACCTCTTTCCTAAGGTTTGTAATCGCTAGATCGGATTTTATAAAGTTTTCAATCTTATTGATCTCGTTTTGTTGCTGATTCAGCTCAATACTGGTATTTAGTTTAAAGATTTCAGATTCGTTTTCAATAATTTCCTTATTGATGGTTAAGGACTCGCGTTGTTTTTTGTTGGAGTTCCAATCAAACACGTTCCAATTCAATTTTACGCCTACTGTATAAAAAGCTTGGAATGAATTGTCCAGCATGTTCAATCCGGGATTGCCGTAGCCACCGGTGGCAAAACCAAATAATTTTGGCATATTTTGTTTGGACAACAAACTTTGTGAGTTTTCCACCTCTTCTTTTTTAAGTTGAAATAATTCCAGTTCGGGTCGAGCTAGATCTGTTTGCAATTGAATTTCGACAAGCGGGTTCTGAAACGTCGTGGATTTGTCCAAGGGCCTGTCTATTAACCTTGATAGTGTGTGGATAAGCGTTGCCTTATTGCTTTCCAATTCCTGATATTGTTGGTCTATCTTCAATAATTCGGCTTCTAGGACTTTGTCCGATGATGGGAGTATGGTTCCATATTTTATTCCAGATTGTACTTCTTTAAGCTTGGATTTTATATGATTTTTCTTTGCGTCCAGCAACAGCCCTGATTCTTGTGCCAATAAGATTGAAAAATACAGCTGATTGACTTGTTGTTTCAGTTGGTACAAACTAACTTCTATCTGCTTCTGTTTGGTTTTGAGCTGTACCGATTTTAAATGCAGGGAAGCATCGGTTGCACCACCGTTATAAATAAGTTGGTTGACCGACACCGTGGCCCTATATTGATCGTTGTTCAGTGGTTCTATGCCGGACATGGCCAGGGGAAACTCAATGACATCGGATTGATAGGTTGCGTAGGCATCCAAACTTACCTGGGGCAATTTTGCGGTTGACACCACTTCTCTGTCCAATTTGTTTTGTGCATCCAGGAGCTGAAATTGTTTGGCCAAAGGATAATTTTCCGTCACCAACTGATAGCATTGTTCCAGCGTAAGACTTTGCTGGGCAACACTTGGCAATGTGGTCAAAATTGTAAAAATGACTATTAACTTTTTCATTTCAAGTCGTTTTTATGGAACTAATGATGAAATTGGCCACTTCCGTTTTTCTAGCTTCCAAAAGTTGACGGTAATGTGCTTCATCGGCATGGATAAATGCCTTCAGCAATGGCTTTGCTATAAAGGGAAAAACGTTGAGTGCCATTATATTGATGAACAATTGTTCGGCTCCAATGGGCTTGATGATCCCCTTTTTTATTTCTTCATCCATTTGATCTTTGAATTTTTCAATATTGGGGAAATTTGGATTGTCCTTCATTTTTTGGATAAACTCCGGATTCCTGTTGAGTTCCTGAATGATAAAATTTGGGATATACGGATGATCCACCATGAACGAAATATAATTCGCCGTAAAGTTTTTTATCTTCTCTTCGATGGAGGAATCATCGTTTAAGACGGCATTCAATTGAGGGGCCAATAAGGAAAAAGCATTGTTGAAAACAGCTTCGAACAGCAATTGCTTGTTTCTAAAATAATAATGCAGCATGGCTTTGTTTATCCCTGCTTTATCCGCTATTTCCTGCATACGGGCACCGTCCATGCCCTTAGCCTGAAATACTTGTTTGGCAGCATTCAATATCTGTTCTTCGGTATTTTTATCCTTAGTTTTTTTCATATTTTACTACATGGTTTAACCAAATGGTTAGCAAAGATAAAAATTAAATTGCATTGTTATCCAAGTAGATCGATAAAATTTTGGCAATACGTAGGAATAAGGGAGTTTAATGAGTGTGAAATGGAAATAAATTGCGTAATTTTCGAACACACATTTTTGTTTAGACAATTCCCTCTATCCATTTAAACCAAAAATGACGTAAGCAACCGTCAAAACCGACCTCTATGCCACTGTTTTTGGATTTACATGAACTTCCTGAAGGCATCACGGCCGCACATGTAGCGGAAATGCACCAGGCCGATTTGGCTGTGGAGCACAAATACAATTGCCGGGGCTTGACCTATTGGTGTGATGAAAAAAGAAAAACGGCCTTTTGTTTAATTGATGCCCCAAACAAACAAGCGCTCATAGATTTACATGAGAATTCCCATGGCGCAATCCCAACCCGGATAATTGAAGTCAACGATGCCATTGTAGAATCATTTTTAGGTCGTATCGAAGATCCAGAAAAAGCAAAAAATGTAAAACTCAACATCATCAACGATCCTGCATTCAGGACACTAATGATCATTAAATTAAAACGGACCACTTTAAGGCGCAACGAAATGGAAATTTTAAATGCGGCCCTTAGGGGATACACCACTTCCATTACGACCTTGGTTTCAGAGCATAACGGACGATTGGTCCGGAAAGAGGGGAGTACGTTTCTATTATCTTTTGCATCGGTAACGGATGCTGTACATTGTGGTTTAGGCATTAGGGCTGTTTACCACCGTGTAATTACACCGGATTTAACGTTCAAAATTGGAATCAGTTCCGGAATTCCCGTTACCGATAAGGATGGTATTTTTGAAGATACCATTAAAACTTCGGATTATCTAAGTGATATTGTCAGGGGGGATTTTTCCATCACCGCGGAAGTCAAGGATCTCTATGAAGGTGAAAACCAAAATAAGCCCTTGCCCAAAAAAGAAGAAATTACTGTTTTAAACAGCAATGATGAGGGCTTTATCATGCAATTAATGTCCTATACTGAAAAAATCTGGCCGCAGACGACAATAAGTGTCACGGACTTTGAAAAAAATATGGGTTTTAGCAAATCTAAATTATATCGAACCATGATGAATTTGGTCGGTAAATCCCCTAACCAATTTTTAAGGGACTATCGTTTGGATAAAGCCTTGGAATTATTGGAAAAACAAAACAGCCATGTTTCTGAAATTGCCTATCAAACAGGGTTTAGTAGTCCTTCGTATTTTTCTAAATGTTTCCAAAAAAAATACGGGGTTTTACCATCATATCTTCATAATAATTAAATAAGGTGCTGTAATACAGAAAGTTGATTCAATAATTTATTTGGTCTAAAAGTGCCATTATTTGGTCTAAACGTAGATTTTCAAAAAACGGTTCTATACTAATTTTGATTCACACTAATTTTAGAACCTATAAAAATGAAAAAGTTTATTATTCTTGTTTATGGCCTTATTGCGTACCTCGTTTTCTTAATTTCGTTTCTTTATGCTATAGGGTTTGTAAGTGATTTTTTAGTGCCTAAAACCATTAACTCAGATACTGAGAGCACAGGTTTATCGGCAATTTTAGCCAATCTTATTTTGTTGAGCATCTTTGCAATTCAACATAGTGTAATGGCCAGACCAGCCTTTAAAGCATGGTGGGTCAAGATTATAGGGAAACCTGCTGAAAGAAGTACTTATATTTTATTGACAAGTTTAGCACTTCTATTACTATTTTGGAAATGGCAACCTATTAATACGGTGGTTTGGGAAGTTGACAACAGCTTATTGGTATGGACAATTATTGGAGTGGCAGCTCTTGGCTGGCTCATTGTTTTGCTTTCTACATTTATGATCAGTCATTTTGAATTGTTTGGCTTAACACAAATATTCGACAACTTTAAAAATAGAACTTCCCAATCGCCAAAATTTCAAACCAATTTTTTATATAAAATAGTTAGACATCCTTTAATGCTTGGGTTTATCATTGCTTTTTGGGCAACACCATTGATGACAGTAGGCCATTTAATTTTTGCAGTAGTTACTACGGCATACATTTTAATAGCTGTCAAGTATTTCGAAGAAAAGGATTTACGCAAAAAACATGGTGAAGACTACGAAGAATACCAAAAAAATGTACCTATGATGCTTCCTTTTTCGAAAAGCATAAAATAAGAAAGGAGATTCCTTAAGGAATAACTTCAAATAACAATTAAAATCATATTGAAGATGAAAAATTCAGCCAAAAACCTCAATCCCAATATCATAAAGGCCTTTGCGTCCCAATTAAAGGGCAACGTAATTTCTCCTAGCGATGCGACCTACGACCAAACACGAAGCGTTTATAATGGAATGATAGATAAACATCCAGGTTTGTTTGCCATGTGCGAAAATGCTGAAGATGTTATTGACTCGGTCAATTTTGGCAGGGAACACAATTTGCTGATTGCCATACGGGGTGGTGGACACAATGGAGCAGGGCTGGGGCTTTGCAATGATGGTCTGGTCATTGATCTGTCCGGTATAAAGTTTGTAAAACCGAATACCTCGAACAATACGGTAAAAGTGGGGGGCGGAAACATTTGGAACGAAGTCGACTCCACACTGCACGAGTTGGGTTTGGCGGTTCCATCGGGTATGGTTTCCTCCACTGGAGTGGGGGGATTGACCCTTGGAGGCGGTGTGGGGTATTTAACCCGTAAATATGGCCTTACCATAGATAATCTTCTTGAGGCTGAAATGGTTTTGGCCGATGGTAGCTTTGTTACCGTAAATGCATCTGAAAACACGGACTTGTTTTGGGCCATACGTGGGGGTGGCGGTAATTTTGGAGTGGTTACGTCTTTTACTTTCCAGGCACATCCAGTAAAAATGATCATGGGCGGGCCAACCTTATGGCCCATTGAACGGGTTGAGGAAATTATGGCGTGGTACGATACCTTTATCCGGGAGGTTTCGGAAGATTTGAACGGTTTTATTGCCACGATGGTCATTCCCGAATCTTCATTTCCCGAACACTTACATAACCAAAAGTTCTGTGGGATTGTTTGGTGTTACGTTGGCGACCCAGACAAGTTTGATGAATTATTTCAACCCGTTTTGGACCTTGAACCTATTTTTGCCCATGTAGGCGAAATGCCGTTTCCAGCTTTGCAAAGCATGTTCGATGGCCTCTTGCCACCGGGATTGCAATGGTACTGGAGGGCCGATTTTTTCAACGAATTGGGACCGGAAGTCCGTGCAGAGCATCTGAAATTCGGTTCGAGCATTCCGACACCCCTATCACAAATGCACCTGTACCCGTTAAGTGGTGCGGCAAGCAGGGTAGGGGCGGAAGATACGCCCTGGGCGTATAGGGATGCCAAGTATGCGGGCGTGTATATTGGAGTTGATCCCGACCCCAAAAATGCGGCTAAAATCACTGATTGGTGCAAGGCCTACCAAGAAGCCCTTCATCCTTATTCGGCCGGGGGCGCATATACCAATTTTATGATGGAAGAAGGTCAGGATCGTGTTAAGGCCAGCTATAAGCACAACTATGATCGATTGGTAGAAATCAAAAGCGCCTACGACCCTGATAATTTGTTTCGGGTAAACCAGAATATTATCCCAAAAGCATAAAGATGAACGCTGTATGCCGATTAAATGATCGAGAGCGAAGGAAAAGAATATGGTCTGAAAGCATAGAAATGTACAGCAATTTATAACTTGAGTTTTGATACGGCTTAAAGGGAGGGTTTGGCAGACCCTCCCTTTTTTTTTTGCCAGATGATGCCTTCTAAAGTTTGACCGAACTCACACAAAATTTCTTCTAAAAGTTTCTTTTGAAAAGGTGATGTCATGTTTTTACCCGTAATTCCGAAAGGTAGGGGACAAAACCACATATAGTACGTAAAAACCCCAGAATTTTTAAGGTTTTTCTACAATGAAAACTAATAATCAATTTGTAACTTGCAGTACCTCAAGTTATTGACTTCCTACTAGTTACTTCCCCCAAGAAATATCTGTTAAAGGGTATTACACGTCATTAAATGCCTTTTAGATTTAAAACCAAATAATCTCGATATGAAACGCTTCTTAATTATTCTATTTGTATTTACAAGTTGTGGACCATTGTATAAAGTAAGTACAGAAAAAAATAGTGGAATTCCATTTATCAAACAGGTGGTCGTAGAAACTGAAACACTTACTTATCGAGAAAGTTTTTTTAGAATCGAACTTTCTCGGGAATATGAAAAAGTTGAAAAAGATGAAACAGCAAAATCTAAAACCTCGAATAGAATAGGAACATCAAAAACAAAAACGAATAAAAATAATAACACTTCTACTTCGACAGAGGCCAAAAAGACCTTTAAGACAACCATTGTGCGTTTTGGCACTTTGGATTGCGGATTTGAAATAAATTCAAAATTCAATAGTGCTACAACAATTGAGCAGGCAGAAAAAGCAATTTATGATCCTTTGATTGGAATGCCATCAACACCAAATATTGGTAGTAATTGCACATTTAAAGATAAAATATTTGATTATTTGACCATTTCCGAAGTTATTAACCAAATAGGCACTATTTCCAATGATAACAAGGCTTTGAAATTATCATTGATTTCAAATGTAAAATCCCGTTCAATTAAACCTTCACCCCAACCACATTACATAAACATCAATAAAAGTATAACTGGTAGTACATCGGCCACAATAACTCTTAATGAGAATGGGACTTTGGCAAGTGCAGCAAATACGGTTCAGGATGATTTAATAGGAAAATTAATTGATAAAATACCGCTTTCGGATATTATCCTTTCGGAGTTAAACATTTCAGATGGAGCTGAAGTACAATCCTTAGGAACAGAGGAAATGTATAAATTGGTTTCTATTTCGCTAAAATTAATCCCAGTGCATAGAGACTATATAATCTCCAACGACTCATATTTTAATGAAAAGGGGGGCAAAATAAATAATGATGTTTCTGCAACGAACTTCACGTCCTTTAAAATAAAAGAATCTGAAGGTAAAATGTTGATTAATGTTGAAGAAAAGAAAGATCCTAACGAGGAGACAATTTCGTTATCCGGAAAAATTACTATGCCAAAAAAGGAAGAATGAAACATAATCCAACTTATGAAGAATGTGCTGAAAAGTTAGAAAAGATCTATTCGGAACTTGAGAAAATTGAGAATTTTTATTTTGCTGATGTAGGGTACAAAATTGTTAATGGTGAAGCCACGGATGAATTCGCGATAAGAATATTTTTACATGGCCCAAAGCTGGAAGAGGAGGGGGACTTGGTAAAATTTATCCCATTAAGATATGGGAATATCAAAACTGACATTTTACCAACATTTGAACCTTTAAATGGTTGCCCAATTCAACCAGAAACTAATCGGATTGTTGAAATTAACCCAATAATTGGTGGCATTTCAATCGGCCCCTATGGCGACATATCTACATTAGGTATTATTTGTGAATCAGAAAGATATGGTCTTTGTGCTTTGACTACTTTTCATGGAAAATATAGGGGCAAAATAATTTATCAACCATCACCACAAGAGGGCACTCAGTCTTTCAGACCAATTGGTAAACTCGTTAGTCATGTTTCTGAACTTGATATTTCTTTACTTAAAATTGAAAATAATATAGACTTATACTCCAACTTAATGAATCTACAAACTCCATCAAGAATAGCCTCATGGAGCACGGTGGTAAGAATTTTTAAAGAAAAATCAATCATCTATAAGTCAGGGCGGTCAACAGGAGTTACGCGAGGGAAAATATCTGGAATAAGAAAAGAAAGCCAGCAAATCACTATTCGGTCTAAGCGAGGGGAAGTATTATCATGCAGAGGAGATTCAGGGGCGATTTGGGTCACCGAAGATGGGGAAATTATTGGTGTTCATACAAAAGGTAAAATTTCAAACAATGATATATCTTTTGCTTTGTGCTATAGCTTAAATAAATTAGTAAGACATTGGGGGTTATCTTTGAAACATCAATCAGCTTAAGTGTTTTAAATTGATTCGACCTTAAAAAAAGGAAAAATTTTCTTCATTTAAAGGTAATGAAACACTTTTTTCACGACCCGAGGTTGGAGGGGAGTGTAATGTGTGTGGAATGGCAAAAAAGCTCTGAACTACTATACCAAATCAACTTTCACACCTAGCCCATGAGAAATACGCGAAAGTATATCGAGACCTACTGAATATCTTCCCTGTTCAATCCTACTTAAATTAGCAGCGTCAATATTTGTCAAAGTTGCCAATTGTTTTGCTTCAATTCCTTTTTGTTCTCTTATTTCTCTAATCCTTTTGCCTATCCGTTTGCGCTCTTCGTCTCTGTCGCTACCACCATAATAAAATGAAAATCCAGTATTTCCCATCATTTCCATTAAAACCCAATAAATCATACTTATTTTATCATCTTCGAAACATTTGTCGAAATAGTTTGATAAGTGTTGAGCAATTATCTCTTGTTCTTCCTTTTTTACAGGTAAATAGGCTTTTAAAGTAAATGTTTCACCGTCACGAGCTACTGCGATGATAGTGGTGCTGTCAATAAAATTAACTTTAGTCATAATAATGTTGCCGTATTTAATGTGTTGCCGCCACTTTAAAATGTTATTTGAACTCAAGGTAATAATGATTTCTGTAATTGGCAAATATGCCAATTACTTTTTATTTGATTAACTATGGGCAATGTTCTTTAAATCATCAATATGGATTTTTAAAACAGCTTCTTTGAGTTCCATAAGCACATGACAAACATTTTGGCGTTCCGTTTCTGAAAAAGCATCTGTGGGAAGATAATGGAACATATATATGGCCTTGTCCAGCCATTGGGTAAAGGAAAGTAAGTCTTCTTCGTGGCATTCTTCAAAGTAGGAGAGGAGTGTAATGTGTGTGGAATGGGTTTTAGGCACAATTGTTTTGCTCCATATGGATTTTTAAAACAGCATTTTTTAGTTTGAATAACACTGTGGCAATGTTAAATTTGACGTAATTTATCCAAGAAAATCCCGATACGGTTTTTTAAATTTTTGTGTAAAAGTTCAGTAATGCTAACAACAGCAAGGTTTTAGCGGACTCTTCAGTGTTAATAAATTTGACAGAATAGAACCAAACATTTAATTGAACAATTGATGAAACCCGCTATATTTGTTTTGTTGTTATACAACAGGAATCAATCTCAAAGACATATTTAGTTTGTAATGTCTGACTGATTATAAATAAAAAGCCCTCTAAACCATCAGTACAAAAGACGTATTTAGAGGACTTCCACACTTTTTCTTGATTACAACACAAGTAACAAAGTGCTTTTTAACGCCCACTTAATTGTGGGCTTTCCTGTTTTCAAAGATAATATCGTTTTTTTTCGAGAAACAAATTACCTAGATCACGTTCTCAACACTTTTATCAACATTTGTTTTTTTAAACAACAGAAATCCACGGAAACTGTTGTAGAATAAGGGGTTTGGGGAGAAACTGATAAATTCATTTTGAAGAATCATTTTTTCCACGGGATATCAACAATTCAACAATTTTCCGCTGGCTATCAATGATATACCCTGATGATCTTGCTCTAAGGTAAGTTGATATCGAACATGTTTGAATGAAAGTTCAGAAGGTTTAGCTCAAGTTGACAATAATTTATTGCTTAACATTATGTAAAATAAAAAACAAGGAATCATTTCTACAAACATGGAAGGCTACAAGTTCTAAGAATTTTACTCATAGGAGAAATTTTAGCTCTTACAGCAAGCCGTCCAGATGTTATAGAAAAAAATCTTGCACAATTTTCCTCGAATTCAGGAATATGGCTATCCATTTAAATTTCAAATCTATGAGAATCGCGTATTTAAAATTTTAACGGCCCAAGTATTGAATAAAGCAAAGAATTAGTTTGGTGTGATATTTTGCATAATATAGAATTATAGCAACTTGGTTTTAAATTTGTTACAAGCTTCCCGTAAATTGGCTTTTACATAATTACTGCCGATATAGTCCTAAAGGCCGATATCTGCAACTATGTAAAATAGACCGAAAATGGTCTATCCGCCAATTTACTATATTTGTACTATAATCTACATTATGTAAAATAGAATATTTCAGAAACAGAAATGCCCACCTTAACTCCCCTCAACGAAATTAATTACTAAAAAGGGTCTGATAAACATAATCAGGCTACCAATCAATGGGCTCCTTGCCCATTTGGGCCAACAGCTTATTTGTTTTGCTAAAATGTCCATTGCCGAACCACAGCCCACGGTTGGCGCTTAAGGGCGAAGGATGGCCAGAGGTAAGTATATGATGTTTGTTTTTATCTATCAACGCTGATTTCTTCTTGGCAAAGCCGCCCCAGAGCAAAAAAATAACGCCTTCCAATTCATTTGAAACAGTTTTGATCACCGCGTCGGTAAATCGCTCCCAACCCTTGTTCTGATGGCTGCCTGCCTGATGTGCCCTTACCGTAAGGGTTGCATTTAACAGTAGTACCCCTTGGTCGGCCCAGCGCTCCAAATTGCCACTTTCTGGATATGGCTTCCCCATATCCACTTTGATTTCCTTAAAAATATTGACCAAGGACGGAGGATGTGGAATGCCGTCCTTTACGGAAAAACATAGGCCATTGGCCTGATTTGGCCCATGATAAGGGTCCTGACCAATAATGACCACTTTGGTTTTTTGGAATGGACAATGATCGAATGCGGAAAAAATATCCTTACCCTTTGGGTAACACGTGTTTTGTCGGTACTCCTGCTTCACGAATTCCGCAAGTTGAAGAAAATAAGGCTTCTCGAACTCATCGTGCAATTTTACCTTCCAACTGGGTTCAATATTCACTTTCATGTACTAACGCTACTTCTTTTTTGTCAACTTATAGATCAAATACCCAATGCCCACCACAAAATGCAGTAAAATAACCCCGGCGATGATATAGATCACAGTATTGTCACCTCTCATTGTGATACGTTTAAAGCGATATACCAAAAGTACACAATGCGAATTGTTTTTACCGGGTTGGCCCCACACAAAAACGTACCAAAGTTCTATCTTTGCGCTGCTAGCAGAAAAAGATGCAAAATATTCACCCAAAAACACTTCAGGATCTCGAATTCCCAACGGTATTGTCCCAGATTGCGGCGCGATGCAATACTGAGCTGGGCAAAGTGGATGCGTTGGAGATAAAACCGTTCCGGCACAAAGAGGAACTGGTGAATGTTCTAGGGCAAACCTCGGAGTATTTGGCCTCCTTTTCCAACGATAACCGTATTCCAAACCATGGTTTTGACCAAATCAACAGCGAGCTTGGTCTCTTAAAGATAGACAATAGCACTTTGGAGATTGCTGGTTTCAGAAAAATTGGGGGTATCTGCAAAACTGTGGCGATCCATCAAAAATTCTTTAAAAAGTTCAAAGAGTACTACCCACTACTCCACCAGAAAGTGAATGCATTGGAACTACATCCGGAAATTCCCGGTGCCATTGATGATGTCATAGACAAGTTTGGTGAAGTCAAGGATTCAGCTTCGGACGAGCTGCGATATATCCGTGGCAAAATCAACGAGGTACGCAGCAAAATCAACCAAAGTTTCAGTGCCGCACTGGGCCGTTACCAGTCTTCGGACTTTTTGGATGAAATCCGCGAATCGGTAATGGAAAACCGTAGGGTATTGGCGGTAAAGGCCATGCACCGCAAAAAGGTGAAGGGTACCGTAATGGGGACTTCCAAAACCGGGAGTATCGTGTACATTGTGCCAGAAGCCACTTTGACCTACACCAGGGAACTCAACAACCTGGAGTTTGAGGAAAAAGAAGAAATCCAACGTATCCTAAACAAGCTCACCGACGATATAAGGCCTTATTTTGAATTGTTACAGGAGTATCAAAAATATCTTTCCGATACGGACATTACAGCCGCAAAGGCCAAATATGCCAATGATATGAATGGCGTTTTGCCAGAGATCAACGAGGAACAAGAGCTTCATCTGAGAGATGCCTACCACCCACTTCTTTATTTGTCCAACAAACGCAAGAACGAAAAAACCTGGCCGCAGACCATAAAACTGCATCGGGAAAACCGTATTATCGTCATCTCAGGGCCCAATGCCGGAGGGAAAAGTATCACATTAAAAACAATCGGGCTACTTCAAGTAATGCTTCAAAGTGGTATGTTGATTCCGGTCCACGAGCGTAGTTCAGTTTGTTTTTTTGATAAGATCTTGACGGATATTGGTGATAATCAATCCATTGAAAATCATTTGAGTACGTACAGTTATCGGCTCAAAAACATGAATTATTTTCTAAAGAAGTGCAACGATAGAACGTTGTTCCTGATCGATGAGTTCGGCACAGGAAGTGATCCCGAATTGGGAGGTGCGCTGGCAGAAGCATTTTTGGAAGTGTTCTATGAGCGTGAGGCCTATGGGGTAATCACGACCCACTACGCCAATTTGAAAGCCTTGGCCAACGAACTTCCCCATGCCACCAACGCCAATATGTTGTTTAACTCCAAAACGTTGGAGCCTACTTTTCAATTGATACTGGGTGAAGCTGGAAGCTCGTTTACGTTTGAGGTTGCCCAAAAGAACGGTATCCCCTACTCTTTGATCAATAAAGCGAAGAAAAAAATTGAACGCGGAAAGGTCCGGTTTGACGCTACTATTGCCAAATTGCAAAAAGAGCGAAGCAAAATGGTGGAAACCGGCTCTAAATTAAAGGAAAAGGAAAACAAGGCCCGAGAGGAATCAGAACGATTGGAACAACTGAATTCCAAGATAAAATCCAAACTGGAGAGCTACCAAGAGCTGTATGACCACAATCAGCGGATGATACAGTTGGGCAATAAGGTGAACACCATCGCGGAAAAATATTTTATCGATAAGAAAAAACGTCCGTTGATCTCTGAAATGCTCCGTATTGTGGAGACAGAGAACAGTAAGCGCAAAAAAACCACCGCCAAAAAAACAAAGGCAAAACAAGAGGCGAAAAAACAGGTTGCCCAAGAATTGGAGCAAAAAATCAAAAAAGTTCGGGTAGAAAAGAAAATCAAAAAGAAAAAGGAAATCCAGGCCGAAAAAAACAAACCCCGCCCTGTTTTTAAAGTCGGTGACCGTGTACGTTTAATGGATGGCAAGGCTGTGGGTAGCATAGATACCTTGGAAAAAGGCAAAGCTACCGTGAACTACGGTATGTTTACCACCAATGTCAGTGTGGATCAATTGGAGTTGGTGGAGGCTAAAAAGAAATAGCCACATCCCCTACTCTTCCATGGTTAAATTTTTCTCGTCAGAATAATTTTCAACAACATAATCACCCCAATCCGCTATGGACTGGATAAGGGGTATTAAAGTTTTGCCAAAATCTGTAAGAGAGTACTCCACTTTTAACGGTGGTTTTGAGGTGTACACCTTTCTTTTTATCAAGCCATCTTCCTCCAGGGCTTTTAATTGTAGGCTCAAGGTCCTCTCGGTTACCGTGGGCATGGACTTTCTCAATTCATTGTACCTCAAAGTATCATGCATCAAATGATAAAGAATCACCGTTTTCCATTTTCCGCCTATAATCCCCATTGTCAAACTGGCACAACACGGGTATTTAGTCCCTCTATAACTGAGCATCTTTGGTTCATTTTCTTCCATAAGTCTATACTATCATTTATGACCGTTATTGCAAAGGTATAATACTATACTTAGGTTTGCAACTATAAATAGTATAGTTTAAATGAAAATACACATGGATACAAAGGTCAATCACGCGGTTAACATTAAACAGATTTTGAATTGGAGATATACCACGAAAGAGTTTGATCCAACCAAAA
Source organism: Allomuricauda sp. (assembly GCF_002699205.1). Classification (GTDB taxonomy): domain Bacteria; phylum Bacteroidota; class Bacteroidia; order Flavobacteriales; family Flavobacteriaceae; genus Flagellimonas. Next base: position 109,784 of record NZ_PABT01000032.1, on the reverse strand, counting down.
AAATCTCTTCAGAAAATGAAGAAAATATCAAGGCGCTTCTACAAATGAGTCCCTCTTCGGTCAACTCACAACCTTGGCACTTTATAATCGCCAGCACGGAGGAAGGTAAAAAAAGACTGGCCAAGGGAACAGATGGTTTCTTTAGTTTTAATAAACCCAAGGTATTAAATGCGTCGCACGTCGTTTTGTTTTGCGCAAGAACAGAAATAGATAATTCCTATCTAAAGCACGTAACGGATATTGAGGATGAAGATGGAAGATATGCGAAGGAAGAATTTAAAAAACAAAATCTTGGGGCAGCCCACATTTTCACCAATATCCATAAATACGATTTAAAGGATGTCCAACATTGGATGGAAAAACAAGTCTATCTGAACATTGGTAATTTTCTGCTTGGTGTTGCTGCTTTGGGAATAGATGCTGTACCGATGGAAGGAATAGATGTAAAAGCTTTGGATGAAGAATTCGGGTTGCGCGAAAAAGGATATACCTCACTCGTGATGGTAGGTTTGGGATATAGATCGGCAAACGATTTTAATGCCAGTTTACCAAAGTCCCGATTACCAAAAGAAGAGATTTTCACTGAAATATAATATAATGGGATTTCGTCTAAAGATTTTATGGTCCGTGGTACCATTGGGGCTCATGTTTGGTTGTAATCAAACTACAAAAACTCCTACGGAAAACGATAACAAGGTTATTGAAACACAAAGCCCAACCAACAAAGTGGTATTGGGTTCCGATATTATTTGGGAAAAGTTGAATCCCGCCCGTGGCGACAATAGTCCACAGGCAGGAACAATTTGGGGGGATAGAAACGGTACCGTGCCAACCGGTTTTCTAGCAAAATTTGAAGATGGGTTTTCATCACCACCGCATATCCATAACGTAACCTACCGTGCCGTAGTCATAAAAGGCACTATTCACAATGATGACCCCAAAGCAGAAAATATGTGGATGTCGCCTGGTAGTTTTTGGACACAACCCACGGGCGAGGCCCATATTACATCAGCCAAAGGCGACGAAAACATTGCCTATGTGGAAATAGACCAAGGCCCCTATTTGGTAAAACCAACAGATGAAGCCTTTGACAATGGTGAAAGACCCATCAATATAGACGCTTCCAATGTAGTGTGGTTGAACAGCAATCAAAGCAAATGGATAGCTGCTGACAACAAGGCTGAAATCAGTTTTCTATGGCAAAGCCGAACAGACGATGCACTTCAAGGCTTTTTTGTGAAACTGCCCATTGGTTTTAACGGAGTATTGATGAGTGATGGAACTATTTTTCATGCTGTTGTAATACAAAGTGGAATCAATTATAAACTGCCGCAAACAGGAGAAATTGTAAATCTCGATGCTGGCAGTTATTTCAGCTCAACCAACAAATCTGCACATACTATTTCCAATCAAACGGAAGAAGAGGCCATTATTTACATACGGACCAATGGTTCCATAAAAATCGACTAGCATTGAAAACTATTTTAATCACAGGGAGTACGGACGGTATCGGGAAATTGGCGGCCATTGCGTTGGCTAAGAATGGAGACCATCTCCTACTCCACGGTAGAAACCGTGAAAAACTACAAAAGACGGTTACTGAGATAAAAGACCTGTCAAACCAGGAAAACGTAACGGGGTTTGTATCGGATTTGTCAGATTTTGACAGTATTCAGCGCATGGTCAGTGAAATTTCTGAAAAGGTTATAAAAATAGATGTTTTGATCAACAATGCAGGGGTCTATAAAAGCCCATCAAGCCGTAATCAAAACAACTTGGATATGCGGTTTGCCGTAAATTATTTTGCTCCGTACCTTTTAACCAATGGACTTTTGCCCCTTCTTGAAAAAAGTAGTGCGCCGCGGGTAATAAATTTAAGCTCCGCAGCACAATCTACCGTATCTCTCACAGCTTTGATGGGAAAAGAATTGCTAACCGATCAAGAAGCATATGCGCAAAGTAAATTGGCATTGACCATGTGGAGTTTTTATTTGGCAAAAACAAAACAATCCTTAAATGTTATCGCGGTAAACCCAGGTTCCCTATTGAATACCAAAATGGTCCAAGAAGCCTACGGACAGCATTGGTCACCGGCAAACAAAGGAGCCACGATTCTGTATGATTTGGCCACTTCGGACAAATACAGTGAAAGTAGCGGGCAATATTTTGACAATGACCGGGGCGCTTTCAACAAGGCCCATACCGATGCTTATGATGATAAAAAAATCACCCAATTGATTACTGAAACGAACAAGGTTTTGGAGATATCCCTATGAGTGCGTTCAGTAACATAGCAACAAGGGGGAAATTGACTTTGGGATTGGTATTTCCCTTGGAATCGTACAGTGGTGCAATCCCAACGATGAAAAACCAAGAGCGGCTTGCAAAAAAAGCTGAAGATTTAGGTTTTAAGGCGTTGTGGTTTCGAGATGTCCCTTTTAACGACCCCAATTTTGGGGATGTTGGCCAAATCTACGATCCGTGGATCTATATGGCGCATATAATGAATCATACCAAGAATATTGTTTTGGGTACAGGAAGTATCATTTTGCCCCTACGGCATCCTGTTCATATGGTAAAATCAATCAACAGTCTTCAAATCCTTTCCAATGAAAGACTGGTTTTAGGTGTCGCCTCTGGGGATCGTCCAAAAGAGTACCCCGCTTTTGATCAAAATCTGGAACACAAATCTGAACTGTTTAGGGACAGCTTTTTCTACATTAAGGCACTACAAGGGGATTTTCCTGTTTACGCTTCAAAATTTTATGGCAAAACCACTGGCGGAATAGATCTATTGCCCAAGTATAACAACAACACACCGATGCTGGTTACTGGACACTCGGGACAATCACTGGACTGGATTGCCGAACATTCGGATGGTTGGCTATATTATCCCAGGGATTTTAAAACCTTGCAAATGGTAATGCACCAATGGAGAAATGCACTTACCCATGCAGGAAAAGAATGGAAACCTTTTATGCAATCGTTGTACGTTGATTTGACCGAAGATCCCAACGCTAAACCAACACCCATTCACCTTGGGTTCAGATCGGGAACGGATTATTTGATCGAGCATTTAAAATCATTGGAATCCCATGGTGTAAATCATGTGATCATAAATTTGAAATATGGCTCAAGTCCAGCGGAAAAAATGATTGAAGAGATTGGTGAAAAAGTACTTCCTTATTTTTCTTGACAAAATTCAGGTATCTTACCTTATACAAACTATATTCACATAAACTAAAGTCAGTTAAAGGTTTCTTGTGAACCACGTACCCTCTTTTGAACACGATCCCGAACATACAGTTTAATAGTACCGAAGGTGCTACGGATATTGAATTCTTGAGCTTATCCGAACTCTTTTCCCGTATTGATGGCGACCTGGAACACGACCCAAGGCAACTGCACCGAATAACATTTTTTGCACTCTTGATTGTTACCGAGGGTTCTGGGGAGCATCAAATCGATTTGGAACGGTTCAGAATTGAAAAAGGTACGGTACTAAAAATAGCAAAGGGACAGGTCCACGCTTTCAGGGGCAAGCTTCAATACAAGGGATATTTGGTGATTTTCACGGAAGACTTTGTATTAAAGTATTTCTCTAGATCATCGATTGAATTGATCTCACATCTTTATAATTATCACATCTCCGACCCATTGGTAAAAAACTGTGACTTCAACAATTTTTTCCTGGAACAGGCCATTGCGGAACTTCAAAATAAAAATACTTATGCCCAGAAGGAGATCATTGCCAAAATGCTTGAATTGTATCTATTGCGATTGGAACGGCTGGCACGCTCCACAATGACGAACAAACTGAACAAGGAGCATTATCCCTTATTCCTTCAGTTTAAAAATCTGGTGGAGAGCACCTATCACAAAACCCGCAACGTAAAGGACTATGCCGAACAAATGCGCATTTCAACAAAACATTTGAACCAAATAGTTCAGGAATTTACCCTGAACACGGCCAAAACTTTTATAGACAACTATGTTGTGCTGGAAATTAAGCGAATGCTTTTCAGTAGCAACCTCAGTATCAAGGAAATTGCGTATGCAATAGGGTTTGATGAAGTGACCAATTTCACTAAATTCTTTAAAAAACATACCGGTTTTACGCCTAACGAGTACAAAAAGAATTTCTGACCAAGTTTCAGATTTACCATAATTGGCAAAGGATTGACCTTTACCTCCCCCCTCTCCCCGCTTAGCTTTGTATCATATTATTCAAATTGAAATAGATATGAGCAAAATAGCACTCTGCCCCACCTGTGGAAGTAAATCAAGAATAAAAGAAAACAACGGCGAAGTTATTTACCAAGCCGTCCAAGATGAGGAAGCCTTCAAAAAAATCGGGCAAATGAAAAAGGCCCTTGAAAAATTTAAGGCCAAGGCCGAATCCCTTGAAAAAGAATTGAAGGAATTAAAATTAAAACAACAGTAATGAAAATAGCAGTCACAACAGCCAGCGGGCAATTGGGTTCCGCCATTATAAAAGCATTGATTCAGGAAATTGGAAAAGAAAATGTAATCGGCATTGCCCGTACCCCAAAAAAAGCAGCACATTTGGGCGTGGAGGTTCGAAAAGGTGATTATAACAGTCGCGAAGAATTCAACGAAGTCTTAAAAGGTGTTGACAAAGTTTTGTTGGTCTCGGGAATGGATGACCCCCAAAAGCGTATCCAGCAACACCGAAACGTTATCGAAGCCGCAAAACAAAACGGGGTTCAAAAAATAGTCTATACCAGTATTGTGGGCGACGAAAAAAACACTGCGTTCAGTCCTGTGGTGCAAAGTAACCGACAAACCGAAGAGGATATCCGCAATTCAGGTTTGGACTTTGTGATCGGCAGAAACGGCATTTATATTGAGCCTGATCTTGAATATATTGACACCTACATCAAAGAGGGAGGAATTACCAATTGTGCTGCCGATGGCAATTGTACCTATACCAGTCGTTTGGAACTGGGGTTTGCCTACGCTCAAATATTGTTGAACGACGATTTGGACGGACAAACCTTGAGTCTTGTTGGAGAGGCCATAACACAGGACCAGTTGGCTTCTTATATCAACCAAGTTTATGGTACGGATTTGACATTTACATCCATTTCAGTTGAAGACTATAAAAAAGAACGTCAAGCGGCTTTAGGGGAATTCCTGGGTACCATTATCGCAGGCATTTATGAAGGTATCCGAAATGGGGCCAACGATGTGCCTTCGGATTTCGAAAAAGCTGCTGGCAGAGCACATAAATCTCCATTGGAAATGATCCAAACGTATAAAAATGTATAAAACCAATTAAAACTGTTGGGGCAAACTAGTAGGGTGTTTTGATGAATATGATTTAATGGCCCCAGCAGTTTTTTGTTTATGTTTTGACTTTCGATTTTAGAATTTAACCGCTATTCTTCTTCGTTTATGCTGAAAATAACAGCCGGCATCAAGTGGTTGCCCCCCACTTGAGCTGCCGACTGCTGTATCATTCCATTAAATCTTATACCTTATCAAATTATTTCCACGATAAGTGGCAACAACATGATGATTGGGAATTTCTTCTTGCCCAAAAGGTTTTTCTGTTGATAATTAGAGGATAACAGTACCGTTTACCCGATCGTTATTGAGCAAAAATCCCCGAACTTCGTTATCGGTGATATAAATCACTTTGTACTGAGCGAGGGCGAAGTATTAAAACAGATTCATATCCTTGACACGCTAATCTTCATTAAGACCAACCATTAACCAACATGATTAAATTCTTTAGAAAAATTAGACAAAACTCACTTTCAGAGGGAAAGACCGGAAAGTATTTTAAATACGCTATTGGCGAAATTGTTCTTGTGGTTTTAGGTATTTTGATTGCATTACAAGTTAACAATTGGAATGAGGCCCAAAAAATCAATATTATTGAAGAGTCTATTCTAAATGACCTGAAAGTTGAAGTCGAGGCAAATACTATTGCACTTCAAGCTGTTATTGATGACCATAAAGAATCTTTGAGTGCTACACATAAGCTATTGACATATATGGGAGATTTAAAAAAAATGGTTAATGAAAATGATTCTTCAATTGTTGCTTTATTATATATACACCAACGTAATACGACTTATGACCCTAAATTAGGAACATTGAAATCAATTATAAATTCTGGTAAAACGGAATACATTTCCAATAAAAAACTTCGATATCAAATTTCTTCATTAATGGATATAATTTCAGACGCTAATGAATCAACCAACCATATTCAAAATGAACGACCTTTAATATTATATCCTGTATTCTTTGGAGTGTATGAACGTCAACTCGATGGAACTATGATTACTAATTCACAAAAACTTTTTAATAGTTCACAATTTATGTATTGGCTTGAATACCTAAAAGTGATGAGAAAAGAAGGTCTGGAAGAAGAGAACGATTTGTTAAAATATTTACAGGAAATGACTAAAATGATTGATCTTGAAATAAAATAATAACAAAAGTACTACAAAGAACATATAAAATTAATTGCTTGTTAAGAGCTTGCTTACGAAAACCCTCGCGGATTTTCTTTAAGGTTTATACTTGCAAAGTTAGTTGCTAAACCACGCAACTAATACAAGACAGTTAGCCATCATTAAAACCAACCAACCAATGATAAAATTCTTTAGAAAAATTCGCAAAAACCTACTCTCTGAAAATAAATTTAGCAAATATCTACTTTATGCAATTGGAGAAATTGTGCTTGTTATTATTGGTATTCTTATCGCACTTCAAATAAATAATAAAAACGAACAGCGTAAATCCGAAAATAAGATTGTTTCTATTTTAAAAGAAGTACAAAATGATTTAGGACTAGATATTCAAAAATCGGACGAACTAATTGCCTATTATAAAACAAAAGATTCAATCATCAACTTAGTAAAAGCAGATAAACTTACCTATGATGATTATAAAAATGATAATCGAAATGCTTTAAGACATGCTATTATGGACGCTTTTCATATGAAAATTCATGCAAATGGATATACTAACCTTATAGAAAACGTTGATAATGTTCCAAAAAAACTGAAAGCAATTATTGAGCCATTACACGAGATATATATTTATAACAAATACGAAATAGACAAGTTCGATAAACGATTGGACTTGATTACAGATAGAGTGATGGACGAGTTAGCCAAAAGTAAAGATTGGTTTTACAGAAAAAATCAGCCTCAATTAGAAGATGAGATGATTGATTTTTTCCTGAATGACCCTTACTATAAAAATGATGTAGCTCTATACCAAAATGCTGGTTGGCAGAATTTGGCATATCATGTTACTATATTTAGAGAAAATGCAATTAATGCATACAAACAAATTAACACACTTGTTGAAAGTAATGAACCGCTTCCCGATTTTATACCACATAATTTAGTTCATCTAACAACGGCACAACTAAATGAATATGTGGGTACTTTTAAGGTTGTAAAGTTTGAAGGGTACGATGGTCCAATTCCAGATTTAAACTATAAAATTCAGATACAAGACAATAACCTAGTAGGCGTTATGAATGGTGATCTTGAAGATATGGATTATTTCTATTTTGAAACAAAAGATAAGATATTTGGTCAGACTGATATTTACCTTAATGGAGAGTTTGTAAGAGATAGTTTAAATGAAATTACATCTTTGATTGTTATGAAAAATGGAATGGGAGCTCACTTGAATAAACTTTAGACTACTTAGAATAAATTAATACGCTCAATGCACGGGCCAAAGTGGACACACTTACCAAAGGACTCTACGCCGATGGTATGGCCTCTACCCTAACCCTTTCTAGATTGTTGGTGTTCGGTTACCGACAAAGAATAAAGAAAAACAAAGTTGAGTGCGAAAAGCAAGAGGAAATCTACAAACAGGAAATTGCACACAAGAAAAAGGAACTCGCCAGCCAAACCCTGCATTTGGTGCAGAAAAATACTTTTATACAGGAGTTGATGGAAAATCTGGAGAACATCCAAAACTCGCCGGAGAAGTTTAAAATGGAGTTTCGGCGTATCGTAATGCTCCAAAGGAAAGAAAATGCCCCTGACAAGGACTGGGAGGTCTTTAAAACCTATTTTACAGAGGTACACAATGACTTTGACCAAAAACTAAAGACCCTATCCGCCGATGTCTCGGAAAAAGAGATTCGATTGGCAGCATTTTCACGGATGAACCTGACCACGAAAGAGATCGCGGCGACGATGAACGTATTGTCCGATAGTATACTAAAATCGAAATACCGGCTAAAAAAGAAATTGGGCCTGGACAAGGAGACCGACCTAAATACCTTCCTCAATAGGCTGTAAAAAATTCGGAGATAAAGAACCCCTGAAGCTAATGACATTACATAGGGTATCTTTGGCTCTCATAACCGGAGTAAAAAGAATTTTCAGAAGCACTTAGTTAATTTTTTTAATTTTAAAAGCAACACCCCGCCAATGCCTATAAAAAACGAGCTACGGACAATATAAAACCAACACCTAATATGAAGCACTATATCGCCATGTTCCTTACATTTTTAACTACGCTTACCCTTACCGCCCAAGACATTACCGGTCAGTGGAACGGTGTTTTAAAAGTACAGGGAACGCAGTTACGGGTCGTATTCAATGTTTCCAAGACCGACAACAGCTTTGTTTCTACAATGGACAGTCCGGATCAAGGGGCAAAAGGCATTCCCGTAACCAACACCACTTTTAAGGATTCGACCATTACCTTCGTGGTCGCTAACGCACAAATTGAATACAAGGGCACTTTAAAGGATGAGGTAATTGTGGGGGTTTTTAAACAAATGGGAAGAGAATTCCCTTTAAACCTATCAAAAAAAGCAATTGAAAAAGAGCCTTTAAAAAGACCCCAAGAACCCATAAAACCGTATCCGTACCACTCGGAAGAGGTTACGTTTCAAAACGCAAAAGCAGGCATTTCCTTAGCGGGAACATTGACCTGGCCTAAAAAAGAAGGTGTTTTTCCGGCAGTCATTTTAATTTCCGGAAGCGGACCACAAAACAGGGACGAAGAAATGATGGGACATAAACCATTTTTGATCATCTCCGATTATTTGACCAAAAACGGAATTGCAGTATTACGATATGATGACAGAGGGGTCGCTGAATCTACTGGTGATTTTAAGACCGCCACTTCCGCCGATTTTGCAACGGATGTAGAAAGTGCCATTGCCTATTTAAAAACGAGAAAGGAAATTGATAAAAACAAGATTGGTCTGATCGGGCATAGCGAGGGCGGCATAATTGCCCCTATGGTCGCCTCTAGATCAAAAGAGGTGGCCTTTATCGTCTTACTGGCTGGGACCGGAATACCGGGCGACCAACTGCTATTGCTTCAGAAAGAGCGTATTGCAAGGGCAAATGGGGTTTCTGAACACGACATTAAAAAAGCGCAGGAAACAAATGCAACCCTTTTTAAAATGGTTCTTACGGCCGATGATATTGGACAATTGAAAACCGACTTGACCCATTCGATTACCGAGGCAATTAAAAATGAAAAGAGTACAGAAACTATAAACAGAACGACGGAAGATGCGTATGTTGCAATGCAGGTAGATCAATTAACAAGTCCTTGGATGCTATACTTTTTAAAGTATGATCCCGCAACCGCACTGGAAAAAGTAACATGTCCCGTTTTGGCCGTGAACGGAGAAAAAGATCTGCAAGTGCCTTCGGACGAGAATTTGACGGCCATAAAAAATGCCCTGACAAAAGGAGGCAATAAAAACGTAAGCACAAAAGAATTTGAAAACCTGAACCACTTATTTCAAGAATGCGAAACAGGCTCTCCAAACGAATACGGCACCATAGAACAAACCTTTTCTCCCCTTGCATTAGCGGAAATTACCCAATGGATTCTAGCACAGACCCACTAAATAATGAAAAAAAACAATGCGATAAATAATTATGCACAGACAAAATATACCGATTGATATATTTTGAATGATACCGCATGTCTTGTTGATAAAACTCCAACAAACGAGCCTTTGCGTCAATGGTACCATCGCAAAAATCACCGATCTTCGTCATCGTTAGCTATTCATCAATAAAACGGATTTGTTTGCTTTATGCTTGTTTGCCCATTCCCTAAAAATAACTTGTCACTATGGATAGTATTCTAAATCATATAAAAACTGCGGTTTACGACAAATGCTCCCTACAAATCGCTGGTTTTGAAACCGAAGCGGAAAGTAAGGAATACAAGGCCTGCAGGTATCAATTGAGCGGACGTAGCATTTTAGGAAGAAAGGCCAAAAGAACACCCAAAAAAGCGGGACAGTTTGTAACATTTTGGAAAAGAAACGAAAAGGGCATCATTGCTCCATTTGAAGCAACTGATGAGGTAGACTTTTATGTGGTGAACGTACAGCAAGACAACAAACTGGGGCAGTTTGTTTTCCCGAAATCGGTACTGATCAAAAAAGGCATCATTTCTACCCCAAGCAAAGAAGGAAAAAGAGCCTTTCGGGTATATGCAAAATGGGACATTGTAAGCAACAAACAGGCGGAACGCACCCAAAAATGGCAACTGCAATACTTTTATGAAGTTGATACATTAACGGACCTCAAAAAGGTGTCCGCTTTGTACGGATTTTAATAACCACTATAGATAGCATTGCATAGAACAATATTTTTAGTGATGGTTCGGACATCTACTGAAAAAGGACGGCTGTCCTTGACCGCTTGACTATCATTGCGTACATCCTTATATGAAAATCGCAGCCCTTATTTTCTTCGCCATATTGACACTTCACCCCGTGTGAAGCCAGGACCCTATGGATTTGGGAAGTGACGAATTAATCACAAAAACCTTTAGCGCCAAGGAAATCGAGGGATTGGAAGAAAAGGAGCTAACATTGTCTTAGTATATAGCTCCATAATCCATGATCAAGGTAAAACGTGAAGGTCAACGAGGGCTTCCATCTGCCTACACAAAGACTTTATGTCGTTGTAACTTACAGGTGGGGATGGCATACAATCAGCTGGACAATTCACCAATATTGCTTTCAAGAAGGATTCCTCCTTTATACATTCCTTTTAAGAAAGGATGAATCTCCCTGCCAAGTTTAGTTAAGCTATATTCGACCCGTGGAGGGACTTCTGGAAAAACCGTCCGTTTGACCAACGGGACGGTTCAACCAGTTACTATTGGAAAAAATCCCCGAACTTCGTTATCAGTGCATATAAATCACTTTGTACTGAGTGAGCCGAAGTATTAAAACAGATTCATATTCTTTAAATTGGTAATTTAACATCTTAAGACTGCTTGAATAAAATTATCGTATTATGAGTATGGGAGAAATAGAAGGTATTGTTGAAGATTCAACCTACCTAATTGCAGAAAGTAATTTGTCCAAAAAAGAAAAACGGGACTTACTTGTTAATCTGTACCATTTTAACAAACGCTTCGATACAAGCTATACTCATTTTAGATGCATTGATATTTTACTGGAATATGGACACACCTATAAAATTCCTGTAGAGCATCATCCCGATTACGCAAATAATAAAGAGGCCTTTAAGGAAAAAGACCGTTGGGTGGCAGCGGACTTTACCAATGAAAAATCAACTAAAGTTTTTTTAGCGGATGACGGGTATTTGTATTTTGATGCCGGCGATGCGCTTTGGAACAGACTTAGCAAAATAAGTAATGACTATGGCGATAGTCCCAAAAGATATAAGGTTTCGCAACTAATTCTGCAACTACTCACACTTTCTGCCCAAAAAGAAAATTATCAATTATTTACGGAATGGTATGCCGTTGCTGCAAATAGTTTCATTGAGTATGAATTAGATACCGAAGACGGCTACCCCGATACTTTTAAAGAGTGGTTAACAGACGATATATTAATAAATACACGCTCAATTATTGAACAGAATAAAGACCATCTGCTGTTAAATAAATTAAAGAATTATCATAACTACCTTAAGCGACCTAACTTAAGAGAAGAATTGGAATTTCTTGATAGCGTAGACAGAAAATACCAACTTAAGTTTTTGTTAGATTTTAAAACATCTATCGAAAAACTCCAAAAATCGTATAAAAAGGAGACAGCGCCTATTACCGATAAAGAAGAAAAGCTAAAGTTACTTCAAGAAGGAATTAGTGCAAATTTATCCAAAAGAGGATTCCATTATGGATGCCGTATAGAAACCGACCGTATCTATTACGTTTGGTATCGCGATAAAAACGGCACTCCCAATAATTTTGACGATTATTATTTTAGGCATTTTATTTATGCTTGTTACGACCCCAAAGAACAAAACATTTCTGTAGATTTTGCAATACAATCTGGTATAATACTTAGATGGCAAAAAGCCAAACCTTCAATGCATCCCAGTAAATTCCACACTGAAGATTCCTTGATAAAATATGTATCGTCTGAAACAGAAAAAAGTAGAAAAATCAATTGGCTTGGCAACTTTCATTTTAAGATTAGGCAACAATCCAATAGTTTAAAGAAAACCATTGCTTTTATAACAGAATGCTTAGACGAAGCAGGAGATGCCTATTTTGATTTGGTAGCCAAAGAATTCCCAGATAAATTTTTTAATAGAAAGCTAGATGACATACTCCATATTCTGGAATATGGTGAAGGCGAAACAATGCAAATTCCTGACTATATTATTTTTAATTTCATAAGCGTTGTAAAACAATTATTTGCATTCCATGCATTAGATCAAGGAGATGATTCATTGGTCAAAAAGTATTTTGATAAAACCCCAGATGCACTGCCAGTTATAAAAACTACACTCAATGCCGTTAAAAATTGGGACAATGAAAAAATAACTTTGGCCAACAATGTCTCATAGCAAATAGGACAGCAATCCTAGTCAAGGCTTGGGCTTGTTGGCAAGGTGAGCCAAATTTTTAAATTTGACGATTTCCAATATAAAAGATAAATAGTAAGCTTGTGTTTACCCGAAAAGTAATAGCCTATTTTCAGCGCTACTTTTCATATACAGAGCCGATAACGAAACCTCCCCTCCCTCCTAGACTTTCACCCCCTTTCACCGTATCTTTGCAAAGCAAAATCTTAAAACATTTCCATATCATTCCTGTGAACGGAGAAATCCAGCGATGATTAGGGATAACGGGACGGTTCAACCAGTTGCTATTGGAAAAAATCCCCGAACTTCGTTATCAGTCGATATTATTCATTAAAACGAATCATATCTTAAAGTTATGCTTAATTATCCCCATACTGAATATCAAGAGCATTTTTACCCACCACGTATGCATAAATACTATTCGGTACGATTAGCAAGTCTTCTCCGTCCTTAAAAGTTGTTTTACTCGTAATAACCCCTTTCTGGATTTTGTTCTTAGTCATGAAGTATTTGAGTTTATCAACCTTTGGTGAATCAGACCATTTAACCTCAAGTGCCCAATGCGATTTTTGAAAATTTGGACTTAATTGAATAAGATCTACCTCTCCTTCCTTTCCATTTCGTTTCCAGTTCGCGTATCGCAAGAAATTATGTTCTCTATGTAAATATTGCGCAAATACTGCTGTTTCAACCAAATGCGGAAACCTTTCGTCATCCCCAGAAATTTTACCAAACAATCCTGTAAACAAACTTGGGTTGGTGAGGTAGACTTTAAACTGAGTAATATTTTTAAACCTCTTTGCAGTAACATCTACTCTGTGAAGCACCTTTATTAAAAAAGCCGATTCTAAATACTCAATGTACTTCTTTACAGTTTTGTTATCTGTTTTGGTTTCTTCAGATACATTTTTATAGTTCAATATTTCGCCTGTTCTGTACGCCAAAACATTAAAGAATTGTTGAAGTTCCAAAGTATTCTCAATTCCAAAAAGACCGGGTAAATCTTTCATTATTACCTTATCGGTGATGTCCTTTTGAATAACCTGTTCCGGATTCTTTACTTCGTCACTGTTAAGTGCTATTTCCGGGAATCCACCAAAGTTGATGTAATCAATAAAGTGTTTGTTTAATTGTTCAATATCATCTGTTCGATAAAAGCGTCTGGGCCCTCCAAAGTCAACTTCTATCTCTTCTAGTAAAGAATCATACAAGTTCAAATCGATATACTCAGCAAATGTTAATGGCGGTAAAAAGAAATCACTAAACCTTCCTGCACCGCTCTCAACACTCTTCATTCTAAGTGCTGCAGCGGCACTACCACTAGCAATAAATTTCGTTTTTCTATTTCTATCAACAAGGGATTTCAAATGTATTTCCCAATCTTTTAGGTATTGTATCTCATCAAAAAAAATGTAACATTCCTCAATTGAAAGTTCATTGGGTGTAAGAGCTTTTTCAATCAACTCCTCCAATGAGACATTTGTATAGATTGGGGTATCTAAACTGAAATAAAGAATTTTCTGAGGATTAATACCTTCATCAAGAAGGTCCTGAATCGCTTGATACATCATTACTGTTTTACCAATTCTCCTTGGCCCCATAAGTACAACTGCTCTATGCAGAGTTGATTGTTTGACTAATGAATAAAATCCAGAGTAGTATCTTCTTTTACTTAGTTCAATATAGAATGGAATTTGGCCTGTTTCCCACCAAGTGTGATCAGCCTTAATTCGATTTTCGAGAATATTACTATCAAAAGCCATAATGCAAAATTAAGTATAATTATCCCATTATTTGCATTTATAGTGCATTTTTTCGTATGGTCATACCAAAATAAGCATAACAACACCTAAACTCAAGTACAGCAAGCTATTGAGAGATGCAACTTTTTACCGATGATGGAATTTTTCACAAAATTCAAAAAAAATGCACTAATCTGTACCATAGTTTAGCTGTAAAACGATAGCAAAACCTCCCTCCTAGACTTTCACCCCCATTCACCGTATCTTTGCATAGCAAAATCTTAAAACATTCCCATATCATTCCTGTGAACGGAGGAATCCAGCGATGATTAGGGATAACGGGACGGTTCAACCAGTTGCTATTGGAAAAAATCCCCGAACTTCGTTATCGGTGCATATAAATCACTTTGTACTGAGCGAAGCCGAAGTATTAAAACAGATTCATGCCCTTGCTATCTTGAAAATGATCTAAATAAAATTTAAAAAATATACCAAATGAAATCTATGTCGGTCAAAATAAACATGATTAAAGCACTGGCTTTAATTATATTCAGCGTATTGCCCACTCAATCCTGTAAAAACAAAAAACAAGAATCCAATGGGGAACCTGAAACTTACAGCTATCCACAAATTGCTACCGGACAAGTTGAGGTTTACGATGGGAACGGGAATGTGATTTCCGATTTGCATCCGGGCGATTCCCTTTTCGGACAAGATGGAAACTATTTGAAGGGCAAAAAGATGTCCTTCAAAAAGAACGAAGACGGAACCGTTACCGATTTAAATACGGGACTTATGTGGCAGGCCATTCCCACTACGGAAGGTTTTGATTGGAACGATGCCAAAGAATATTGTGAAAACCTTCAACTCGGTGGGTATGACGATTGGAGAATGCCTACCCTAAAAGAACTCTTTTCCATTAGTGATTTCAGTTCGGGTTGGCCGTATCTGGACACCACCTATTTTTCACTTGTGGATAATGAAACCGTTGACAAAAGCGAGCAATATTGGTCGAGCAACACATATGTCGGTCACACAGAAGAGGGGCAATACAATGCGGCATTTGGTGTAAACCACGCAACAGGTCATATCAAGGCCTATGCTGCGAAAGCTCCAGAAGGTGGAATGCCCCAAGGTCCACCTCCAGCCGGGAACAATCCCCCTCAAGGTGTAAACCCCGGAGACAACGGAAACCCACCAAATCCTGGGCAAGGAGGGCAACGCCCCACAGGTAATCCCATGCTAAAACACGTTCGTGCCGTTCGAGGTGAAGTATATGGCGTAAATGATTTTCATGACAATGGAGACGGAACAATTACAGACAGGGCCACAGGGCTAATGTGGGCAAAATATGACAACAAAAAAGGTGTCGATTGGGTAGAAGCTTTGTATTATGCCGAAAATTTGGAATTGGCAGGATATACGGACTGGCGCTTGCCCAATGTTAAAGAATTACAGGGAATTGTGGATTATTCATACGCTCCTGGAGCCAAGGATCCTACCTTGGACGGACCTGCAATTGACCCAATGTTTGATTGCTCTGAAATTGTCAATGAAAATGGGGACAAAGACTATCCTTATTATTGGACAAGCACCTCGGCAAGGTTTCAAAAGGGAAAACCATATTACTACGCATGGTATGTTGCCGCAGGCAGAGCGGTCAATCCACTTGGTTTGGATTTTCATGGTGCCGGAGCAGTAAGATTCGATACAAAACACGAAAACGGTCCGGCAGGAGAAGGAGGCGAAAGGTATTACAACTATGTTAGGGTGGTCAGAGATGTAAAATAAAACAACCGATAACGCCCCTCATTCCTTCCAAACATAATTTACAGGGCCAAACATTCAGCAAATCTTGGGCAAATGAGTGGAAACAATACCCATACATGGATAAAAAACAATATGATGAACAGTAGGCCAATAATCAATGCATGGCTAATGTACACTTCGTCACCTTCGGGTTTTATTTTGGGCCATAACAGACCAAAAGCTCCTGTGACAAACAATAAAAAGGGTGCCCCAGAAAAAAATACGAGAAACTTCAAACCGAATTGGTCTTTCATAACGCCATAGATAATGAAACCAATAATTATTGACACTATAATCAATGTCCAGAATATCCAGTTCCTAGAATTTTTGTTTTGATTTTCCATGACTTAAGGTTTAGAATTAGTATTCCATAAAATTATCCTATTGTCCTTGGTTATTAAATGATTAGGATCAGTGATTTATATTTAATTGTTTTTTTTGTCCATTGTGGCAAGAATTGAGAATCAATTTAGAATGGAAAGTTCAATGTGTGACATATCTAATTAAATAAAGCACCAATGTCTATTAAGAAAATTATGTGGTACATATTCTCTGTGATTGTATTGTTGGTAGGTTTATGGTATTTGGTCATTACCCGTAAAATAAACCCTGATAATTATTTCAAGCACCGTGCGGATCCTGCTACATTTACCTATCTCAATATCAATCCATATAAAGGGGGTATGCGCGTATCGGCGAATCTTGATAACGATTATCACATGCTGCCATCGGGCAAAATGAGTTATTCCATTAATAATGGTTATAGACTAAAGGAAGCTGAATATTCCTTTGAAGTGAATGAAAACAACACTTTTAAATTGATACAGCTTCAAGACAATACATCGATGGTATTGGGAGAAGTTGTGGAGAAAAAATTCATCGAACATACCAATACATATCTATACAAAATTAAATTGCCAGACGAATATCAGGGTATTCATGAGTATGCCCGGGGCATGTTCCCTTATTATGTCCCTGTACAATTCACCATGATGAGCAGTGGGGGCATGAGATACAGTCATGAAGAGCGATCCATAGTAATATCCCCTAAAGGGGATACCCTTAAGCTGTACCATAATTATGGATACATGGATAGCGGCGAAAAATCGGGGATATACAAGGGTAGGTAAGTTTGCCTTTAAATTCCCGCTGAATTGGCGTAATTTTATAAGCAAAATCGATTTCTACAATGGACAACGATGTACTGCGCATGTGGGATACCCGGTATGGGAAAGATGAATATGCTTACGGAACCGAACCGAACCAATTTCTAAAGGAAAAACTTGAAGATCTTGAGCCGGGCTCAATACTCTTTCCCGCCGAAGGTGAAGGTAGAAATGCTGTATATGCCGCGCAATTGGGTTGGAAAGTCTCAGCTTTTGATATAAGCGAGGTAGGGAAACAAAAAGCACTGAAGCTGGCAGGGCAAAAAAAAGTATCCATTGATTACAAAATTGGGGAATTGTCCGAATTGGGTTATCAACCGGCGCAGTTTGATGCCATTGCCCTGATTTATGCACACTTCCCTTCCAATATCCGCTCTGGGTACCATAAATTGCTCCATACCTATTTAAAGAAAGGAGGAACCATCATATTTGAAGGGTTTAGCAAAGCAAATTTGGAATACAAAAAAAGCAACCCAAAAGTTGGTGGGCCCGGTAATTTGGATTCTTTGTTTTCCATTGAGGAACTAAAAGCTGATTTTAAAGAGTATGAAATCTTGGAACTGAAGCAGACCACGGTCGAACTTAACGAAGGGAATTATCATGTAGGGACCGGTTCGGTAATTCGATTTGTTGGAAAAAAAACTGGCAACTAAAAAAGATTCTTTTCGTAAAAAAACAAATTGGGCAAACCACATAATGGCCAACTTGCGCAAAGGTTTAATGTTAAGATAGTTTGGTTTAGATTGGGTTCAGAGCATAAAAAAAGCGACCAATTTTTCAAAAAGTCGCTTTCTATCAAAAGAATTTTGGGAAATTAAACCACCTCTACATTTACGGCATTCAATCCCTTTTTACCTTGTTCGGTCTCATATTGGACCTCGTCATTTTCACGTATCTCATCAATCAATCCTGATATGTGAACGAAGATATCCTCATTCGAACCATCTGGTGTAATAAAACCAAATCCTTTGTCATTGTTAAAAAACTTTACTGTTCCTTTTTCCATAATATATTATTTATTGTATTATTCTATTAGTTTATAAATGTGTAGGCCATTCCTGTGGCTTCCGCTCGTCCTGTCCTACCTATTCTGTGGATATAACTATCCATGGTTTGGGGAAGTTGATAATTGATAACGTGGGTCACCCCTTTTATATCTATTCCCCGGGCGGCAACATCAGTTGCAACCAGTACTTTTGTTTTACCCGATTTAAATTGGGCGATTGCCCTCGTTCTATAGTTCTGTGACTTGTTACCGTGTATCACATCGGATTTTATGCCAGATCTGGTCAGTTGCTTGCTTAGCTTGTCCACTGTTCTTTTGGTCTCCGCAAATAGCAGCACTTTTTCAAAAGAAGGCTCGTTTACAAGGTCGAACAACCTATCAAATTTGTTTTCGTCCCTACCAACACGGATAATATCCTGATCTACATTGTCACTGGACTTGGTACCGCTCGATACCGTCACCCTCATTGGGTTTTGTACGATCTGCTTTATCAATTTTTCCTGTGAAGGATCTACGGTGGCACTGAATAGCATGGTCTGTTTTCGGTCATGCATCCCGGATACCAACTTTTGAATGTCACGAATGAATCCCATGTCAAGCATGCGGTCAAATTCGTCCAAAACCAGTGCGGACATACGATCTATCCTCAATGCCCGTCGGTCTATCAGGTCGTTCAATCGCCCTGGAGTTCCAACCACGAGGTTCAATTTTCTTTTTGTCTTAGAAATATCCTTGCCAATGCTGGTACCTCCTATGAAACATGCGGCATGTAGCCCCATTCCCTTTGTCAGGGACATGAACTCTTCAAAAACCTGCTGGGCAAGCTCCCTGGTCGGAACCACGATCAACCCGGTCACAGCGCTGTTCTCCAGCATCTGTTGTACCATGGGGATCAAGAAAGCTCCGGTTTTTCCGGTGCCTGTTGCAGCAATGCCTATCAGACTCTTTCCTTGTATCAAATGGTCAATACACTTGTCCTGGATCTCGGTAGGTGCGCTATACCCCTTTTGGGCAATGTTTTTACTTAGTTGTTGGTGCAATTTTAATTGTGTGAAATCCCGCGTTGAAACATAAGGTTTCACAAAATTTTGAGTTGCTTTTTTGACCAGCATTTCTGGATTTAATGTAGAAACGGGTCTTTTTCCAGACGATCTTGTCCGGTTTTTATTTTTAGTATACTTCATATATATTTTTAATGATTAGTGGGAATTACCTTGAATAGGTTGCAATTCCATTCGCCCCAAATCGCGGAGCATTTTAAAGTGTTTGAAAATCGCAGTTACGAAAGAACCACTGGAGTTGTACGGAAGGCCATACTCTTCGGCCGTCTGCTTCACTATGGGTGAAATTTTTCTGTAATGGATGTGTGAAATGTTCGGAAACAAATGGTGTTCTATTTGGTGGGTCAGCCCTCCTACAAACCATGATAATACTGGACTTTTGGACGCAAAATTACAAGTGGTCTCCAGTTGATGGGCCAATCGCCCGGACTCCATGTTGCCATTTTCATCTGGAAGCGGAAAAGCCGCTTCGGGCGAAACATGTGCCGTTTGAAATATCAATGAAATCGTCAGACCGGTCACAAAATGCATGGCCAAGAATGCCAATATCACGATCCAAGGTGCAATTGATGTAAGCACAATGGGAAGTACCAGGGCATAGGAATAATAAACGGCCTTCCATGCGATAATTTTAAGCACTCCGTTCCTATAGGTCTTTCGGTCTTTGACCAGTCCCATTTTATAGTACTTTCGGTAGCTGATAAAATCTTTTGAGGTAATCCACGATATGGTTGACAGGCCATAGAAAAACCAGGCATATAAATGCTGGAACCTATGGAGCTTGTTTTTGGGTGCGTGGGGTGAAAACCGTAGAAAAAATGGAGCATTGATATCATCATCATGGTGTTCAATGTTGGTAAAACTGTGGTGCAGCACATTGTGCTGTAGTCTCCACACTTTATCATTGGCACCGATCAGATTGATGGTGTACCCCATTAATTTATTAATAGTCTTGTTTTTTGAGTAAGAACCATGGATGGCATCGTGCATGATCCCCATACCGATACCTGCCATACCTAATCCACTTAAAATGTACAATCCAAATAATAAGGGAACACTGGTGATGGGTAGGAAAATAATGGCCGCCAAAGGCGTGAAGAACATCAATAACATAACGATGGTCTTGAAGATCATGCGTTTGTTACCGTATCTACTTTTGTTTGAGCTTTTGAAATATTCCGACACACGAAACTTCAATGTCTTGGAAAAATCAGCGCTTACTGATCTTGGGAATGTTAATCTTTTAATAATTGAAAAGAATTTGTTAAACAATATTTACTTCAAAACAGGAAAAAAAAACGAGAAGTAAAATCTTAGAGGAAATGCTTAACGAAGAACTACTGAGACAGTAGGGTATTTTTTACTATTTTCAGTTCGTAATCCAAAAGGATGGATTGGAACTATGGTACAAATGTAGTCTAATATTCTGGTCCCACCTAATTTTTAATCAAAATAAAATTGCAGCGTAAAAGAAGAAATGCCCTTTTTTGTTGAAAACTATGTGAAAACTAGGGGGTTATGTTTCTTTAAAAAGTGGGGGTTTTCTACGAACTTCGTTGACTTTGAAAAGTATTCAAACGGATTATATCCTTAAAGTTAGGCATAATACGAAAAAACATATGGAGAAAATCTTGGCATTCATCGATGAATCAGGCGACCCAAAATTCAATGAAGGTGCTTCAGATAGAATTGAGTTTTCTTCAATACTCATAGAGGAAAGCAAAGAGCCTAACATTATTGAGGATTTAGAAAAAATCCGTTCTGAACTAAATCTTACGGAATTTAAATCATCAAGAATACGAACAGAAAAAAGACGAATTGAAATCCTAAAAAAATTAGATTTAGTTGATTTCAAATTTATTAACTTATCAATAGATAAGCGTAAAGTTTATGGAAAGTGGAAATTAAATCCAAAAGTATTTTACAAATACGCTCAAAAAATTCTTCATACGGAATTACATCGTCTTTATGAAAATAGATCCGTAACAATTGATAAGTTTGGCAACGAACAATATCAACAATCACTAAAAGAGTATTTAGAAGATAATCTTCAATTAAGCCTCTTTGGAGATACTATTAATATTGGTTCTGCAAAAAACAATGTTTTAATACAAATTGCTGATTTATACGCTGGAACAAATAGATTATTAACTAAAGGGAAATTTGTACATTCAAAAGAAATAGTAGACTTGCTTTCTAAAAAAGAATTACACATTTTAGTTTGGCCTAATGATTTCCAAAGATTTATTTTAAAGAATATTAAAAACGAACAGGACAAAAAAATTGCAGAAATTTCAATATCATACGCAGAAAGATATATACATAACAATAAAGCAAATCCTGATTTTAAACATAGGATTATGATTTTGGAATATTTACTTTTTCAAGTAAAATATGTTAATGCAAATAATTATACATACTCTAATGAACTAATTGATTGGCTGAAAGAAAATAAAATAAATTATAGTGACGAAGATTTCAGAAAGGAAATAATGGGAGCGTTAAGAGATGATGGTGTTGTAATTGCCAGTTCAAGAAAAGGACTTAAAATTCCTATGTCAGAACAAGAGTTAAATGAATATTGGAATTATACTTCAGGAAGATATTTAACGATTATGCGTAGATTAAAAGAAACATACAATACTTTAAACGCATCAGCTTTAGGTAAACTAAAAATTTTCGAGTCATCAGAGTTTGACATACATAGAGAATTTTTCAAGTTATTAGATAAATAAGTATGTACCAAATACGTGTATAATTAATTACTTGTCCCCACCTACTTACTTATGAAATTCCTAACGGTTTTTTCAGTTGGTGTGTACTTGTACAATTAAGTGTATAAAACAACGTAACGAATCTTATACAATACCCCCCTACCCCCTATTTTTCTCCTCGATCCATTTCGCCATATACTTGGTGCTCGCCAAAGTTTGGTGCTGTAACAACTTCCCGATAAAATTTTGTGCTCGGTGTGTGCCCAAAGCTTTGCTTAGGTGTTGTAGCCGGTCTTTTAATTGGGCTTGCACGGCCTCCTTATCATAAAAAGTACGTAACAATTCTGCACCTTGTTGCTGGGCATTCTCCCAAAGGGTTTGGTTTTGGTGCAAGTCCACCGCAGCTTGGGCAAAATGGTCCCAATCGTTGGTTACGGTGCCGTTCCACGCCAAATTGCCATGCATGCCCTCCGCACCTATGGTGGTGGTGACACTGGGCGTGCCCGTTTTCATGGCATCCAACAATTTTCCCTTGATCCCGGCCCCAAATTGGAGCGGGGCCAACAGTACACGTGCACTATTGAGCACCGCGTGTACCTCCGTAGCCCATCCGAGTACGTAAAAACCGGTACTGGGGCTGTGCATTTCGTTCACTTGTTGGGGCAGGTACGCGCCATAAATATGCAGTTCCGCATCAGGAAGTCGTTTGCATATCCGTGGCCAAACCTCTTGTTTTAAAACCTTTACGGCATCCACATTGGGGGCATGCTTGCCGTTGCCGATGCCCACAAAGCCTTTTCGAGCTTCAAACGGGACCCAATCCGCAGTGAACCCGCTGGAACCATCCACCATAAAAGGTAAATGGTGCAACAACTGACCGGGAATATCCAATTCATGCGCTAAAATTTCCATTTCGTAGGTGGAAATCATCAAACTGAGGTCACAGCGATAGATACTGGCCACTTCACGTAGCGTCATCGGGTGGTTTTTCCAATGTGCTATCCCAAACGATTGCCCTTTTTTGTGAGCCTCTTCCCTGGCCTTTCGCAATGCGTGGAGACCTTCGGTGTTCAAGATACGGATGGCTTGGGGGGCAAATTCGGACACGCGCCATCCAAATTGCTCTTCCACCATAAAACGGTCGAACACCACCACATCCGGTACAAGTTGTTTTACAAAATCATCAAAACTGGAGTGGTTGAGCTTTATGGAAACTTCCTTGATCCCCATGGATGCCAGGTCCTGGCTATAATCGGTTTTGCTGGCGGTACTGGCAAATGTGACTTGGTAACCAAAGGCCGCAAACGTTTCCAGCAGCTGCAGCATGCGGCATCCGGCGGCCGTAGTGCTCGGCTCTGGCCATATATAACCGATGACAAGGAGTTTTTTTGACATGTTGGTAAAAGTTCAACGTTGGAAGTGCAATGTACGGGACAAGCCCGGGAATCACCTTCAAATAATCCAACCTACATTTTGGCGGCAAACTTTTTGGAAATGGCGGAACGGAGCTTTCGTTCGTAATCTTCCTCCAGCCATTCTTTGTAATTTTTGGTGTTGTTCATGATGCAGTACGAATATTGTTTTATCCGATAGGCTATCTCGTCCTTGAGTTCCTTGGCCAAAATTCGGGCGTCGAACACATCTTCACTGTTTTCCACACAAATTTGGGCATGTTGCTCAATGCTCCTTTCGAGTACGACCTTGGATTTCAATCCTTGGGCAAATACTTTTTTGTATTCTTCTTTTACATCAAAGGTAATGTTGTCGGACTTACTGAACTTGGCCTTGAGCTCGTCCGGCATTTCGTAGACAAATTCACGCTCTATCTCTTCATCATTTTTGATGTTTTCCAGATAGAAGTCCGGGAAATGAAAGATTTCCTGCCAGTCTATCGGTGCGTCCCAAGGTCCAAAACGGGCAATATTGTTACCCATATCGATAACGTTGAATTCGGTCTTGTTGGGCAGCACCCTGGATCCCCTACCGATCATCTGAAAATACAGGGTAAGCGAACGTGTGGCCCGATTTAAAATAATGGACTCCACGGTAGGTTCGTCAAATCCCGTGGTCAATATGCTCACGGAGGTCAAAATTGCATCGGGTGTTTTGGCAAACCATTCCAAAATCTCTTTTCGCTCCGTGGCCGAGTTTTTGTTGTCCAGGTGCCTTACGTTGTAGCCGGCCTTTTTAAAGGTCTCGTACACATAGAGCGAGGTATTGATCCCGTTGTTGAAAATCAATGTTTTGGTCCCTTTGGCTATCTCTTCGTAGGCCGTCAGCAATTTGCCGAGCATGCTGTGGGCGCTGTAGAGTTCATCGGAGGATTTGACCGTATAGTCCCCGTTGATCCCCAATTTCAGGGTCTTTAGGCTTACATCGTAGTTGTACAGGTTGGCCTTGGCCAAGAACTGCTTGTCTATCAGTGATTTTATGGATTCCCCAATGATCAAATGCTTATAGTTGTCCTTCATGGGGAGTTTGATATTGGAACTTAACGGGGTTGCCGTAACTCCCAATATGGTGGAATCCTCAAAATATTTGAACAGTTTCCTAAAGGAATTGTAGTGTGCCTCATCAATAATGACAAGCCCTATATTGTTGATTTTCACCTTTTCTTCCTGTAGTCGGTTGTTCAGCGTTTCCACCATGGCCACAAAGCACATATAGTCATCCTGGTCATATAGTTCTTTGACCTCACTGTTGATGACCTTGTTGGCCACCCCAAAACCGTGTAGCATTTTGGAGGTTTGCTTACTGAGCTCGATACGATGGGTCAACACCATCACCTTTTTGCCCGTCTGCGCAATAAACCGCCGGGTAATTTCGGAAAACACCACTGTTTTGCCGCCCCCCGTGGGCAATTGGTACAGAATATTGGTACCTGCAGGAAGTTTTTCCAGCTGATCGAAGATTTTGTTCAGGTCTTCTTCCTGATAATCGTATAAAGTTTTCTTCTTGATTGCTCTGTTTACTTCCAAAGGAAAATGGCGTTATGGATTCTTAAATAAAAAACCCTACAAAATTAGGGGTTTTTTATGCTTGTGACCAATACTCGGATGCTTTTCTATAAAAATAGTATCAACAATCAATAATTGGACATTTTTTTGCGTGTTTGCTCATAACATTTTGATAACAATAACATTTTAGGCTTGGAAAAATGGAGATTATGATGTATAATGATAGCTTGTAACACTTGTAAACCAGATAATAAGAATGAGGCAGCTAAAAATCATTAAACAGGTCACGAACCGGGAATCCAAATCGCTTGACAAATACTTGCAGGATATTAGTAAGATAGATCTTATCACTGCGCAAGAGGAAGTTGAGCTGGCTCAGAAAATCAGGGCCGGGGACCAAGCTGCCTTGGAAAAATTGACCAATGCGAATTTAAGGTTTGTGGTGTCCGTGGCAAAGCAATATCAAAATCAAGGGCTCAAGCTGCCTGATTTGATCAATGAAGGTAACGTGGGGCTGGTCAAGGCGGCCAAACGTTTTGATGAGACGCGTGGGTTTAAATTCATTTCCTATGCGGTATGGTGGATTCGCCAGTCCATTCTTCAAGCTTTGGCGGAACAGTCCCGAGTGGTTCGGTTGCCCCTGAACAAGATCGGCTCCATCAACAAGATAAAAAAGACATTCTCCTATTTGGAACAAGCCCACGAACGCCCACCATCTCCAGAGGAAATTGCAAAAGAACTGGACATGACGGTTTCCGAAGTGAAACAATCCTTGAAAAATACCGGTAGACACGTATCCATGGATGCCCCCTTAAAAGAAGGGGAAACTTCCAATCTGTACGATGTGATGAACGCCGGTGATTCCCCAAAACCTGACAATGGTCTAATGCACCAGTCCCTGAACACGGAGATCAATAGGGCATTGGATACGCTTTCACCAAGGGAAGCCGATGTTGTACGGTTGTATTACGGAATTGGGGACCAACCTTCCATGACCTTGGAAGAAATTGGTAGTACGTTCGATTTGACCCGGGAGCGTGTGCGACAGATCCGTGAAAAGGCAATCAGAAAATTAAGGCACACCTCGAAAAGTAAGATATTGAAGTCTTATTTGGGATAAGGACCCAAATAGTTGTGTATAAAAAAGGGGATGTTGTAATCAACATCCCCTTTTTTATGATATTCACTTAAACATCATGGTTTGCTCAACAGACTAATGTCAAAATCGGTGAGCATGTCTTTTAAATCTTGAATGAAATTCAAGTAGGCTGTGTTTTCTTTGTTATGGTTTTTCATTTGAACAAATTTTGGGGTGTTTGTCAATTATAGGTAATCAAGTTCAGCAAGTTCGTTGATGCTCAATATTTCATTGAGTTCTTGTAAAAATGCCAAGTATTCTTCTCCGTAGGTATCGTATAACATGATAATATTTGGTTTTTCGGGGTTTTTATAGATATAACGTTAATTCATCTTGAAGATTATTTTTTAAATCATAAAATGTGGTGAAAATCACATTTCGTCTGGTTTTGTATTTAAAATATCCAGTTCAATCTCGAAGTCAAGATCCTTGTCCACTTTGCTCGGTCTGATATTGAATTCATCATAGATAAAGCAAAGGTTCATTGGCAATCTCCTTCGTTCCGTATCCGTGATCAGTCCCAATTTGGATTGGAGCGCGGTTTTTATCTCAAAAGCCTTGTTGCTGATTTTTGGGTTTTCATGGGATTCCAGCTCCGCCAAAAAGGGAATTTCCTTCTTGTCCCCTACTTCCAACATTTCATCCATGAGCATTAGCTGGCATTCAAGATCCTTAGCATGCTGGAACAAGGGATAAAAAATGCTTTGTAGGTATTTTGGGAGATCACTGTTTGCCATGGCAGTTTTGCTACATCGTTCTATACATTTCCATTTCAAAATCTATCTGCTCTTCCACAGATGGGTATTCATTAAGAAACTGATCATATAAAAAAGAGAGGTGCTTTACATCTCTATCAGTTTTGCACAGTCTCACTATTTGCTGTATCACTTCCAAGAGACCAAAGGTCTGCATCATTCGCAATGAGGGCATTATTTTTTGGCAGGCTTGCTCAAGGGCATTGAAATTCTCGTTCATCAGGTTGATTTTGGCACTACCGATAAACTCCAACACATTTTGCTTGAACATACGGACCAATTCTTCCAAAAGCTCTATATGCCCCATGCAATCTTCCAATACAGGTTTCAAATCGATACTCTGATTGGCAAACCCGGCCTTCAAACTTTTTTCAATAAATTCAAAGTCATTGGACACGTTGTCTATATCCGCATCAGAATTTTGGACACATCCATCCTGTGAACTTTTTATCATGTTCTTCATTTTTTTCACGATTTCAAGTTGCTCTTTGGACAAAGTTGTTTTTTCAAGAGATCTGATCAGTGCAGCGATTTTATCCTGGTCGGATTCGTCGATTGTTTTGTTATCGTTACTTTGGATACCCACATTTTTGTAGATGGTTTCCAGCTGTTTCATTTCTGAAATCCCAAAAACTTTGCTTTCCAGTCCATACTTGAACATTTCAAATGATTTTTTGAGTTCGCCAGCCTCTACAACGCCCAATTCTTCATAAGAAAAGGAACTCAATCCTATTTCCAACTTTTCCAGATATGTTAACAATTCCCGTGTTCTCAATGTATTATGGTAATGGTTATTAATCTTTCTAAAATTGTCGATTAAACTGAGGGATTACAATTTATTGTTCCGTAGTATTCATATTTTGTTGTCAAATCGCGATATTTGTATGTATAAAAAAACCAACCATGAAATATTTTTATTTACTCTCAACCCTTGTTCTATTGATCTCCTGCGGAGAGAAACAACCCGAAAAAACAGAAACCTTGGAAGAAAAAGCACAGCGGATCCATGATTCCGTAATTACGATTGATACCCACGACGATATCAATGTCCAGAATTTTACGGACAGTATCAACTATACCCAAAGATTGGATACCCAAATCAACCTTCCCAAAATGGAAGAGGGTGGATTGGATGTAGTCTGGTTGATCGTGTACACCGGACAGGGCGAACTTACGCCTGAAGGTTATGCCAAAGCTTCTGAAAATGCCATTTCCAAATTTGATGCCATACACAGACTTTGTGAGGAAATTGCTCCTGATCAAATTGAACTGGCCCTTACTTCCGATGATGTGAGAAGAATTGTGGCCTCTGGTAAAAAGGTGGCCATGATCGGTGTGGAAAATGCGTATCCTATTGGGGAAGACCTTGGCAAAATAGAAGAATACCATAAACGTGGAGCGAGATATATATCCCTTGCCCACAATGGCCATAGCCAGTTCAGTGATTCCAATACGGGGGAAAAAGACAGTGTATGGCTACACAATGGTCTTAGTGAGCTTGGTAAAAAAGCAGTTGCCGAAATGAACCGCTTGGGTATCATGATCGATGTTTCCCACCCATCCAGAGAGGCCATGAAACAAATGATCGAGCTGTCCAAAGCTCCGATCATTGCTTCGCACTCATCAGCTAGGGCGCTTTGTAACCACAGTCGCAACTTGGACGATGAACAGCTCATGATGATGAAAGAAAACGGGGGCGTTGTGCAAACAGTTGCCTTTAGCTCATATTTGAACACCGAAAAGCATGAAGCAAGATCGGCATACATGAAGGATGTTTACAAAAAAGTGGCCGATTCACTTGATATTGCATGGTACGAACGCAAGCAACTATCTTCTTTGACAGATGAACAACGTGAAGATTTCTTTGCCAATTACAGAAAGGTGATGAAAATTGGCAATGAATTGGCGGAAACTGACCCCAATGCACCACCAGCCGTCAATGTATCCGATTTCGTGGATCACATTGACTACATGGTAGATTTGATCGGAATTGACCACGTTGGCATCAGCTCCGATTTTGATGGAGGCGGTGGTATTGAAGGATGGTCAGATGCTTCTGAAACCTTCAACGTGACCTTGGAACTTGTAAAACGTGGCTATACCGAAGAAGAAATCGCCAAATTGTGGGGCGGTAACTTGTTAAGGGTATTGGACGAAGTCCAGGCCGTTGCCAAGACGTTGAACTAAGAGTTTTCCTCTTTTTCCTTTTTTGCCAAACGGTCTTTAACGTATTCTATTTTCGTTTTTCCGTGGGGCTTGGGATTACCGTTATCGTCTAGGTTTACCATAATAATATTGTCCACTGTAACAATACTTTCGTGGGTCATCTTATTTCTCACTTCACAGTTGAGTGTCATTGAGGTGACCCCGAATTTTACAACGTCGATTCCGATTTCAACAATATCACCTTCAAGGGCAGTACTCATAAAATTGATTTCGGACATATATTTGGTGACCACTTTTTTGTTCTCCAGTTGAATAATACTGTAAAGTGCTGCTTCTTCATCGATCCAAGCCAAAACCTTACCTCCAAATAAGGTTCCATTAGCGTTCAAATCTTCGGGTTTTACCCATTTTCTTGTGTGAAATCTCATAGCTATAACCTTTAAGAATTATAGTGCAAAGTTAAATCAATCCGCTGAGGAAGTTTCTTGTTAACCTCTTTAATTGATGCGAATTATGAATTTGAAAGATTTCACAATACGCCAATATGGAGTACTCAATTTAGGGTGTCCTAGATTTTTGAATTGATCAATTTGTGCCAGTTTAGTTGAACAAATCCTTTTGTGGTGGTAAAGTGGTCTTGGGAACATGGAGATCACAGCCCATTTTGGCATTTAGGTGTTCTATAAAGTAAGCTGACAATAATGGGGATTCCAATTCCAGATTTTGATGTACAAAGAAATGGATGTTTTCCAAACCCATGGATTTCCAAGAAGATAAGCGATTGATCCAATCATCCAATCGGGGATAATCCGATGAGTGATTGGCACCAACATAACGTATAAAAGCCTCATTGTTCGTTAAACGCATGTGCATTAGGTCTCTCCTACCTGCCGTGTCCACCAAAATATTGGCAATATTGTTTTCCTCCAATAAATGGTAGAGTTCTTGGGCCACTTTTTCGTCGTTGAACCAATCCGTATGGCGGAACTCCATGGCCAGTGGAAATTCCTTGGGCCAATATTCCACAAAGCGCACCACCCTGTCCCAGTTTTTGGGTCCAAAGTTGTTGTGCATCTGTAGAAAGATGGTCCCCAGTTTTTCTCCAAGCAAAGAAGTTACTTCCAAAAAGCGATCTACAGCTTCAAGTGCTCTATCGTTCATGCGACGAAGATGACTTACCTCCCGTGTCATCTTTGGAAAGAATTTAAAATTTTCAGGGGTCTTGTCGTACCATTTTTCATACTGTTCCGATGGAAAAATGCGGTAGAAAGTGGCATTTAACTCGATGCTATTGAATTGTGTGGAATAATACGCCAATTCATCTTTTGTGCCCCTTGGATAAAAATTCTTGAGTTCTTGCCTGTTCCATTTGGCACAGCCTACATAAATCTTGGTATCTGCACCTGTTTTGTTCTTTCCGAGGACTACAGGAGTGTCCGGATGGTCCGGTGGAATGGTGAAATCTATAAGTTCAGGATGGTCTACTTTGCCGAATTTCATGGTTTGAATGTGCTTTGGCACTAAAATAAAGAATTAAATGAGCTTGTTCATAACATCGTTGACAACTATTGCGATATTTAAAAATGTGTGATTCATCATTCTGTAATTTTATTGAAAACCGCAGCCATGGATTCACGATCCGAGAGTTTATTGGACATCCGTCCGAGTATTCCACAAGCACAATTCAATAGTCAGATGAGTTTTAACGAGCGCTTTCAGAACCAAACACTGAGGCCTGTGATCAAACTCCAAAACGATTTGTTGGTAGAGGCTTTCAAGAATTATGCGAACAAGCATAAAGGGACCTTTTACGACCTTTCCTTGGAAAAGAAATTCCAATATATCGAAAGGGCCGTTCAAAAAGACATCAAGTTTAGAAATTCCCTAAAGGGAATGATCATTGGCCAGTTCACCGTTGAAGAATATCGAGACTATATTACCAATTCATCCGCCTTGAACAAAAGGATGATGAATATGGTAGTGGAGCGTTTAAAGGACCAAATCCAGCTTTTAGAGGAAGAGACCTTGTTACAAAATTGACTCTCCATTTAAGTTTGTGGTGAGGATATCGCTCATCAGGTCAAAATAGGGACGGATGGCCTTAAAGGAGCTGTCCACTTCGTTTAAAAATGAAGGTGAAAGCACTTCCTTGTCCGTAAGGTTTCGGACAAAAACGAATTGTTTTTTTCGAATTAGGTCTATATCGGGATGTTCTTTATCAAAACCTTTTGGTGCAGTTTTCAGTTCATCGCCACTGAGTTCTCCCCAAATGGATTTTAGTTCTTTTTGGTTGATGACCTTGCGAAATTCTGACGCATCCATTTCCAGTTCCTTTCTAATCCGGAAAAGATCCTCTTTGTTCGGGGCCCAGAATCCAGTGGCCAATAACGACCCTCCTGGTTTTAAATGTATATAATAACCTCCGCGCAAATGGGCGCCCAATCGGGAAAAAGATCCGCCAAAATGACTTTTATAGGGTGTTTTGTCCTTGGAAAAACGGACATCCCGATAAATACGGAACATTTTCATTTTCTCAATTTCATCGTGATGTGACAACGACTCCTTAACGGCCTCAAAAAAAGACTTGACTTCAGATTGATGGGTTTGAAAAGTTGACTTGTGTTCTTCAAACCATTCCCTGTTATTGTTTTTTTCGAGTGAACCGAGGAAATCAAAAATAGGTTTAGAAATAGTAATATTGGTCACCATACACGGATAATATGTTATTTTTAAACTAAAGTTAGTCTTTTATAGTAGTGTGTGGTAAGGATTTCTCTAATTTTATGACCATAATGAGCAGTATGGACAAGGAAAAAATCATTGCTGAACTCAATAGGCACAAAAAACTGCCCTATCTGGATTACAGGTTAAAGCAGGATACCGAAGATTTTACGGATACACTTTTTTATACCTTATTTGATGCCAATACCCCGGTTGCGGTTAATTTGGAATTACTGGAAAAAAAGTTCAACAACCTAATGGACATGGCTTGTTGGGAATTGGAAAAACCGAATGAAGAACTTTGGAACAATTATATTTCCCATTTACCAAAGATTCTTGAAAACTTGAATTTGGATGCCGAAGCCATATTGAATTGTGACCCGGCATCGTTGTCGCTTCAAGAAATCTATATGGCTTACCCTGGTTTTTATGCCATTGCCATCTACAGGTTGGCTCACGAACTTTATGAAGAAGGCGTTCCCTTGATTCCTCGGATGATGACCGAATATGCCCACAGACAAACCGGTGTAGATATCAACCCCGGTGCCAAAATAGGAAAGTCCTTTTTTATAGATCACGCCACAGGTGTTGTCATTGGTGAAACAGCGGTAATCCATGATAATGTGAAATTATATCAAGGGGTTACTCTCGGTGCTCTTTACGTTGCCAAAAATTTGGAAAACACAAAGCGCCACCCGACCATTGAGAATAATGTTACCATTTATGCCAATGCAACCATTTTGGGAGGTGAGACCGTAATAGGTGAAAATTCCATTATTGGTGGTAATGCCTGGATAACATCGTCCGTACCTGCCAATTCCAAAGTTTATCATACCCCAGAAATTAAAATAAAGACGACCCCAAATGTCTAAAAATATACTAGACCTAATAGGAAACACTCCTTTGGTGGAATCCAAAGTATTGAATACAAATCCAAATGTAAAACTCCTGTTTAAACTAGAAGGGAACAATCCCGGAGGTAGCGTGAAGGACAGGCCTGCTTATAATATGATCAAAAGTGGTCTGGAGCGTGGAGATTTTACCAAAGAATCCAAACTCATTGAAGCTACAAGCGGGAATACGGGTATAGGATTGGCTATGATAGCTGGTATTTTTGGTCTTGATATTGAATTGGTAATGCCCGAAAATTCAACCAAGGAACGTGTGCAGACCATGCGGGCCTATGGTGCAAAAGTCACCTTGACCCCTGCCGATGTCGGCATCGAAGGTGCTAGGGATTATGCCGAAACCAAAGTGAAGGAAGAGGGTTACCAAATGTTGAACCAGTTTGCCAATGATGATAATTGGAAAGCGCACTACAAAACAACTGGTCCCGAAATATGGAGGGATACAGATGGAAAAATCACCCATTTTGTATCAAGTATGGGGACAACGGGCACAATTATGGGAACTTCCACTTACTTAAAGGAACAAAATCCCGATGTCCAAATTGTGGGTGTACAGCCCACCGACGATTCCAAAATACCGGGAATACGGAAATGGCCCCAAGAATACCTCCCCAAAATTTTCAATCCCAAAAAAGTGGATACTGTAATGGAGGTCAGTGAAAAAGATGCCAGAACTATGTCGAAACAATTGGCGAAAGAAGAAGGTATTTTTGCGGGAATGAGTAGTGGTGGTGCTGCTACGGTGGCCCTACGCCTTGCGGAAACCTTGGAAAGCGGCATTGTTGTTTCCATTGTTTGTGATCGTGGCGATCGTTATCTTTCGTCAGACCTTTTCGATTAGACAAGGGCTTTCCACATATCAGTTTTTCAGGGTTTCACCTCGTATTTTCCATGATATCCAACATTGTGTGCGGCTCATCGATTTCTTTAAAATAGTGTTTTAAAAACCCCGTTCTTTATATTGAATTAAGTCCCAAATCTAAATTTGAAATGAACACATTGTCAAAAATCATCACTTGGAAAAGAAATATCCTAGCCAGTGTAGCAGTTTTGTTAAGCTTGATAGTTTTGAGTTTTTACGGTGTTTACACCAACGAGTTCTATTTTTTAAAGCCTGATAATTACATCATCCCGATACTTACTTCTGTTCATTTCCTTTATCTATATGTGATTTGGTTCAAGATTACCGAGGGTGAACTTCCCGATCCGAAAATGCGGAACATTGAGTATGCACTATATGCCATGATAATCGTTTATTTATACAAGATCTATGATAGCGTAATGGTGCTTTATTCTATAGAAATGTTTGAGGAGCACGTGATACCTGCGACGTTTAAACCCATGGCAACGCTCTCCGTGGTCCTATATAGCATTCTTCCCATTTTGACCCTTTATACCTTTTGGTTAAGAAAACGCTATATCGGGGTTTATAATTTTGAAAATTATAACGATAATCTAAATATTTGGCAATAGAGCCAAGTTAAAGCCCTCTAATATAGCTTCCGTATAAATCCTTGAACTGATGCCCTTGTTGAAAGCGATGTTTGCTCAGTTTGTTGTGGGCCACCAATCCCCAAAGCAATAGTTCTTTTAGGAAATAGGAATCTTCCTTGGATATTTCAGGTTGATATTCTTTCAAAAGATGGTTCAATGGACCAATGGAATCCAGTTTGGATTTGTATTCATCGTCTTTTTCTTCATCCAAAAGCTCAAAACCCTCCCCGTTAAAGAACCAACTTACCAATTCATCATATTCATTTTGTTCTTCTTTGCGTTGAAGCTTGTCAATTTTTGGAAAATAATTGGGGAATAGTGATTTGACCGCATTTTCAATCAAAGTTTCGGCCACGAAACCTGCTCCCTCCTGCTCTCCTTCGTACACCAATTCTATTTTTCCGGTAATGGATGGCACCACTCCCATAAAATCGCTTAGGCGAACCGTTGTTTTCTTATCTCCCGATACAATGGCCCTACGCTCTGCCGTACTCAGCAAATTTTCGAAAGCGGTAATGCTCATACGGGCACTTACCCCACTTTTTGCATCTACATATTCACTGTTTCTAGCCTCAAAACTGATTTGCTCCAATAAATCCATGGCAATTTCAGGGACGTAAACAAGCTCGGATTGACGTTTGTCCAACTGCGCCTCTTGCTTGGTGATTTTTTTAGCGATTTCGATGCTTTCTGGATAGTGGGTGAGAATCTGTGAACCAATTCTATCTTTCAAAGGAGTAACAATACTTCCCCTATTGGTGTAATCCTCAGGGTTTGCCGTGAATACAAACTGGATATCCAGGTGCAGGCGTAATTTGAACCCTCTAATTTGTATATCACCTTCCTGCAATATGTTAAATAATGCTACTTGAATTCTAGCTTGAAGGTCGGGCAGCTCATTAATTACGAAAATACAACGGTTTGCCCTCGGAATCATCCCAAAGTGGATCACTCGGTCATCGGCATAGGACAACTTTAGATTTGCTGCTTTTATGGGATCTACATCACCAATCAAATCTGCAACGGTTACATCTGGTGTGGCCAATTTTTCATAAAAACGTTCACTTCTGTGTACCCAGCTTATTGGGGTTACGTCCCCCTTTTCTTGTATTAGCTCGGTGGCATATCGTGAAATGGGTTCCAATGGATCATCATTGATTTCTGAACCTTCCACTATCGGCATCCACTCATCCAACAATTGTACCATCAAACGGGCCAAACGTGTTTTTGCCTGCCCCCTCAAACCCAATAAATTAATGTTGTGACGGGAAAGAATGGCCCTTTCAAGTTCTGGGATCACAGAGTTTTCGTAACCCCAAACCCCTTCGAACACCTGCTCTCCTTTGGAGATTTTATCCAAAAGATTCTCCCTGAGTTCATCTTTTATGCTTCTACTTGTATAACCAGCTGACTTTAGCTCGCCAAGTGTCTTTATTTTGGTATGATCCAAATTCATATGTTGTTTTATCCTTTAATTCTTCTTTTTCTGTTCTGTTCGTAATCTTCAAAAATCATTTCACCCAAACCTTTTAGTCCTGTATAAAATGCTTTCCCTTTGTTTGCTTTGGTAAATTCACGCACAAATTGCATTAGATAAGGGTCTTCGGCAATCATAAAAGTGGTTATGGGAATATGAAGTTTTCTGGCCTGTTGCGCCATTGCGTAACATTTTTCAACGATATATTCGTCCAAACCTACGCTGTTTTTGTAATAGTCACCGTTCGGAAGTCGCAAACAAGAAGGTTTTCCATCGGTGATCATAAAAATCTGCTTATTGGTGTTCCGTTTTCTACGTAGCATGTCCATTGCCAACTGAAGTCCGGCCACCGTATTGGTATGATATGGCCCTACACGTAAATAGGGCAAATCTTTAATGGGTATGGGCCAAGCATCGTTTCCAAAAACCAAAATATCCAAAGTGTCTTTTGGATATCTCGTTGTGATAAGCTCGGCCAGAGCCATGGCTACTTTTTTGGCAGGTGTAATCCGGTCTTCGCCATACAAGATCATACTGTGGCTGATGTCTATCATAAGCACCGTGC
The DNA here is from genome assembly GCF_002699205.1 of Allomuricauda sp. GTDB lineage: Bacteria > Bacteroidota > Bacteroidia > Flavobacteriales > Flavobacteriaceae > Flagellimonas. The sequence continues at coordinate 73,263 of NZ_PABT01000032.1, read as the reverse complement.
TCATTTGAGCTTTGTATTGGGTGTCCTCTACGACCAAATCCTCCTCGCTCAAAGAAAAATTGTCCAAACCATGGTTCACTTGGGCATTTTTCAAACTTTCGGTCATACTTATGTGCTCCAATGAATCCCCAAAACGATATTCCCGAAATTCACCAGTGTGCTCATCTCCCTTACCGGATTTGCCAGTTCTATGGTCACCTGAACCACTACGCTTTATTTTACCAAAGATTTGATCTAAGGCCCGCCGACGTAGCATCCGCTCCAGCTTGGAAGTTATGGAAAGGTTTCCTCCCCCAGGCTTTTCATCGCCTTCTTCACCCTCACCTCCTTGCGTAGGGTCAATATCAAATTCCTCTTGGATATAACCCTTGGCCTTTAAATCTTCAATAAAATCATCTATGGTGTAATCCTCATCCGTAAGCTCATATTCCTTGTCCAACTCACGGAGCCAATCCAAAGCTTCCTCCACATCACCCGAAGTATGGGTAATGAGTTCCTGAAAAATCTCAAAGAGCTTTTCGAACGGAGTTTGGTCCGGGGCTTCGTAGTTTGTAAAACGAAATCCTTTTCTTGTATTCATAGCCATTACATAAATTTACGGCATTTCACCGTAATGACTAAGGCTTTACAAAAAACTTAACGCATTTGTTTAATGGCGCTTTTTCAGCGTTTTCACTATATCGTCCAATGTATAGCCCTTTGCTTGCAATAAAATAAGATAGTGAAACAACAAATCGGCGCTCTCGTTCAGGAAGAGATCCTCGTTATCGTCTTTGGCCTCGATCACGGTTTCCACGGCCTCTTCCCCTACTTTCTGTGCTATTTTGTTGATACCTTTTCGGAATAATGATGCCACGTAGCTATCCGGGTTGTCTTGATCATTTTTTCTGGATTTTATAACGCCTTCCAAGGTGGACAAAAAGCCATAGTCTTGAACATTTTCTTCGGCCCAACAGGTGTCGTCACCTTTATGGCACGTAGGTCCTACGGGGTTTGCTTTCACCAAAAGAGTGTCGTTATCACAGTCCACTTGTATATCCACGAGATTCAAAAAATTACCGCTTTCCTCACCTTTGGTCCATAATCGCTGCTTGGAACGACTATAAAACGTGACTTTTTGGGTCTCTTGGGTTTTCTCAAACGCTTCATGGTTCATATAGCCCAGCATCAAAACATTTTTGGTTGTTGCATCTTGAACAATGGCCGGCACTAATCCGTCTGGGTTCTTATTGAAGTCTATTTTCATTTCTATATTCTTACGGGGATTCCTTCTCTCTTTAATTCTTCTTTCAATGTATTGATTTCGATTTCCTTGAAGTGAAAAACACTGGCAGCCAAGGCAGCATCAGCTTTACCATCCTTAAAAGTATCTGAAAAATGAGCAATGGTTCCTGCACCACCTGATGCAATCACAGGAATATTTACCAATTCCGACAATTTTGCCAAAGCTTTGTTGGCAAAGCCATTTTTGGTGCCATCATGATCCATCGAGGTGAACAAAATTTCACCGGCACCACGTTCTTCCACCTCTTTTGCCCATTCAAAAAGGTCGATTTCCGTAGGCACCTTACCTCCTACCAAATGCACCTTCCATTGTCCTTCAATTTGTTTGGCATCAATGGCAACAACGATACATTGCGAGCCAAATTTGGCCACTAGTTCATTGATCAATTCGGGTCTTTTTACGGCAGATGAGTTTATTGAAACTTTATCCGCACCATTTTTAAGGAGTACATCCACATCTTCCACAGATGAGATCCCACCTCCCACCGTAAACGGAATATTAATGGTTTCCGCAACGTGATATACCAGTTCGGCCAAGGTTTTTCGTTTTTCTTCGGTGGCGGAAATATCTAAAAATACCAGTTCGTCGGCTCCTTCTTTTGCATAGATCTCGGCCAATTCCACAGGATCCCCCGCATCACGTAGATCAACAAAGTTGATTCCTTTAACGGTTCTGCCGTTTTTTATATCGAGGCAGGGTATAATTCGTTTTGTAAGCATTTAATTCTATTAATTGAATCACCAATCATTGTTAGTCGTCACCCTAAATTTATTTCAGGGTCTCACCGGTTTTGATGATGGGATGCTGAAACGGGTCCAGCATGACGTATTATTTTTTTTGCTTGATACGTTTATAATAATTGTTTGTCACCCTGAATTTATTTCAGGGTCTCATATTAAATATTCCAACGTTTTTAAAGTTGGATTTTGTTCTTTTATCAAATTAACTTTCCACTCGTGATGCCAATTCTTCAATTGTTTCTCTCGGGCAATAGCTTGATTTATATCCGAGTATGTTTCAAAATAAACCAAATCAGTTAGCTGATACTTTCCAGTGAATTTTGACCCAATACCCTCCACGTGTTCTACAGTTCTTTTATGCAAATTGGAAGTGACTCCAATATAAAATGTTGTTCTGTATTTATTTGTCATTATGTAAACAAAACTTTCTTGCATTTATGGGATGCTGAAACGGGTTCAGCATGACGTTATAATTTATTATTTTAATTTTTCCATTATTATTCACCGTCACCCTGACTTTGTTTCAGGGTCTCACCACTCTTGTTGATGGGATGCTGAAACGGGTTCAGCATAGTACTTTTATGTTAATTGTTCTTCACGTTCAAATCAACCCCTGAATAAAACCCAAGATCTTGATTGTTCAATATCTTGGTCCAAAGCGCTATCTGACCGGTATGGTAGGACAAGTGTTCGGTTACATGGATGATATTGCCTATACCGGAGAAATTAAACCCTTGGACATATCGCTTTCGCAACAATTCTTCCAAGGACGCTTCGTAAAATGCTCTTTTGGCTTCGTCTATGGTATCTTCCAGCATTTTTATCAATTCTGCCTTATTGTAACCGGATGCTGTTGAAAATTCCTCATCTCGTTGGCGCCTATCCTCCAAATTTTGGATGGAGGCGATTCCATACTGGGTAATGTTTCCGCAGAGATGAAGTATTAGATTCGCAATACTATTACTGGATTCATTGGGCTTTTGCCAGACTTGCTCCTCTGACAATTGCTCCATACAGATTTTGATCATGCGCAGGCTTTCATTCATGCGATAACCCACATGCCAAATGATTTCTTCAAGGAGTTGTTTTTCTTTATCCATTTTCGAGAATATAATGTTCCAATTGTGTTAAACTGATATTTCCTTCATAAATGGCTTTACCAATGATTGTACCTTCACAACCAATTTCAGCAAGTTTGGGGAGTTCGTCAAAAGTGGAAATACCACCGCTGGCAATTAAATTTAAGCCTTTTTTGGTTTGTGACAGTATTTTTTTGTATAACTGGAATGATGGTCCTTGTAACATGCCATCTTTGCTAATATCAGTACAAATAACATATTGAATACCATTTGATTGGTATTTCTGAACAAAAGGGATTAGTTCCATCTCTGATTCTTCTTGCCAGCCGGAAACAGCTACTTTTTCGTTGTTGGCATCGGCTCCAAGAATAATTTTTTCTGGACCATAATTTTCCAGCCACCCCAAAAAGGTTTCTTGATCCTTAACGGCAATGCTTCCGCCCGTAATTTGATGGGCCCCACTTTCAAAGGCAATGTGCAGATCTTCATCAGACTTTAAACCTCCCCCAAAATCAATTTGTAAGCTGGTTTTTGATGCAATGGTTTCCAAAACCTTATGGTTAACGATATGCTTGGATTTGGCACCGTCCAAATCCACCAAATGTAGATATTGAATACCGTGTGCCTCAAATTCTTTGGCGACTTCCAATGGGTTTTCATTGTAAACTTTTTTGGTCCCGTAATCTCCTTTGGAGAGTCGGACACATTTTCCATCTATGATGTCTATGGCAGGGATCAATCTCATAGTTATAGGTTTAGAAAGTTTTGCAATATCCCACTGCCCACATCACTACTTTTTTCTGGGTGAAACTGCACTCCATAAAAATTATTTTTTCGCAAAGCGGCACTGTAGGTTACGTCATATTCTGAGGTGGCAATGGTCTCTTTTCCGATCGGGGCATAAAAGCTATGCACCAAATAGATGTATGATTTCTCTGGAACATTGGTGAAAAGGTCACTTTTTAAATCAGAAATCTGGTTCCATCCAATTTGTGGGACCTTCACTTTATTTGAAAATCTCACTACATCCAGATCAAAAATACCGAGCCCTGTGGTATTGCCTTCCTCTGATGAGTTGCACATCAACTGCATCCCCAAACAAATGCCCAAAACTGGTTGTTCTAAGGTTGGAATCACTTTATCCAAACCGGTGTCCTTCAATTTTTCCATAGCTGAGCTCGCTTCCCCCACTCCAGGGAAAATTATTTTGTCCGCACCTTGAATTTCTTCCGCATCATGACTTAAAATGGCCTTGTAACCAAGCCTTTTTATGGCAAACATGATACTCTGGATGTTTCCTGCACCATAATCTATAATTACAATTTTCATATCAAAATACAATGTTCGAAGTTAGAAGTACGAAAAATGAACAATTCAATACTATTTACCATTTGATCTTGCTGTTTTGATGGATGAAACCATTATTGCCAATATTTCACTTGCCTCGGTATGCAATGATTTTATTTCTGTCAAATCAACTTTACTTATTTCCATTAACAATTCTAGAAAATACATGCTTTCATCAATTTCTTCTTCAACAATTTTAAGTTTGTTGATGAAATCTGCACGGGATTTTGCTCGTTGTGAAGCTCTATAATTCGCTCCTACAGAACTGGAACATCGTATCAATTGATTAACGTAAGCGTTGTACTCTCTCGTTTTTGGGATGTCTGAACATAACTTCCAAGTTCTGATAGCAAATGCCTTTGTTCTATCTTTTAAATCTTTTTTCATCAGGCTATTTGTAGTTCGTACTTTGTACTTTTCCTATTCTAATTTTTATAAAACTCCCTTCGTTGATGGCAAAACCATTTTTTCAACATCACGTTTTACCGCCATTTTAATGGACTTGGCAAACGCTTTAAATATGGCCTCGATTTTATGATGCTCGTTGGTGCCTTCTGCCTTAATGTTCAAATTGGCCTTGGCCCCATCCGTGAACGATTTAAAAAAGTGCATAAACATTTCTGTCGGCATATCACCTACTTTCTCACGTTTGAATTCCGTGTCCCAAACAAGCCAATTCCTACCACCAAAATCGATGGCCACTTGTGCTAGGCAATCGTCCATCGGTAGACAAAAACCGTAGCGCTCGATTCCCAGTTTATCACCAAGAGCTTTGGAGAAAACCTCGCCCAGCGCAATGGCGGTATCCTCGATGGTGTGGTGTTCATCCACTTCCAAATCTCCATTTACCTTGATTTCCAGATCTATTTGACCGTGGCGTGCCAATTGGTCCAACATATGGTCAAAAAACGCCAAACCTGTACTAATGTCGCTTTTACCTTTACCATCAAGGTTGATTTTAATTTTGATATCGGTTTCGTTGGTTTTTCTGGATATTTCGGCAATGCGATTTTCCAATTTCAAAAACTCGTAGATTCTTTCCCAATCGTTGGTTTCCAATGCGATGTATTCCTCAAGTTCGTCCCGCTTCACGGTAATCTCGTCGGTTCCCAAATGGGTTTCATCATTGATGAAAATTCCTTTTGCCCCTAAATTTTTAGCAAGCTCCACATCGGTCAAGCGGTCACCGATCACAAATGAATTTTCAAGATCATAATCCTCGGAAAAATAGGATGTCAGCATGCCTGTGCCTGGTTTACGGGTATCTGCGTTATCCTTGGGGAATGTTCTGTCTATAAACACATTGTCGAACACAATGCCTTCATTTTCAAAAGATTTGATGATGAAGTTGTGTACGGGCCAAAAGGTCTCTTCAGGAAAGATATCAGTTCCCAATCCATCTTGGTTGGTGATCATCACCAATTCGTAATCCAATTCTTTGGCAATTTTACCCAAATAGGTGAACACTTTGGGGTAGAATATCATTTTTTCAAAAGCATCTATTTGCTCATCTTCGGTTTCTTTGATGATGGTTCCATCACGATCTATAAATAATACTTTCTTGCCCATTATTGTATGTCTTTTAAAATGGCTATCAGTTTTTTGTTTTCTTCAGGTGTCCCAACCGTAAATCGCAAAGTGTTCTCGCAGAGAGGTTGTGAACTTCGGTTACGCACCACTACTTGTTTTTCCAATAACTGCTGGTAGCGTTTGTTGGCATCATCCACCTTTGCCAATACAAAATTGGCATCGGTCGGATATAATTTTGTCACAAACTCCAAGCTATCCAAAGCTTTCATCAATTCAGTTCTTTCATCAAGAATTTGCTGTACCTCTTGATTTACCAAATCTTGATTCAATACACGCTGTAATGCTCGTTGTTGCGATAGTTGATTAACGTTGTATGGTGGTTTGATTTTGTTCAAAACACCTATGATTTCTTCTGATGCATAGCATATCCCCAGTCTGATTCCTGCCAATCCGTATGCTTTGGACAGGGTTTGCGTAACAATCAGATTAGGGTGTTTCCGTAGCTGTGACAACCAGCTTTCATCTTTTGAAAAATCGATATAAGCTTCGTCAATGACCACTAAACCTTTGAATGATTCCAGTAGCTCACGAACGGTTTCTTTGTTGAAAGAATTCCCCGTAGGGTTGTTTGGCGAGCAGATGAAAATGATTTTGGTGGTTTCATCAACAACCTTAAGAATTTCTGGCACATTAGGCTCAAAATCTGAAGTTAGTAAAATCTCTTTGTTCTCTACTGCATTGATACCGGCCAAAACCTTGTACATGCCATAAGTGGGCGGCAAAGTGATGATGTTATCCTGATTGGGTTCGCAGAAAGCCCTAAAAATGAGGTCAAGGACTTCATCGCTGCCATTACCGAATAAAATTTGGTTTGGTGATACTTCTTTTTGTTCAGCCAAAAGCGATTTTAAACTACGCTGGTAAGGGTCTGGGTAACGGTTGACCCCATTGTCAAACGGGTTTTCGTTGGCATCCAGAAAAATCATTTCGGAGCCATCGGAAACATATTCGTCCCGTGCCGAAGAATAGGGCTGCAACACGCTCACCGATTTTCTTACGATCCTATTTATATCAAATCCCTTCATTATTTTAAACTATTCAATCTTAACGTGACCGCATTTTTATGCGCCTGTAACCCTTCTGCTTCGGCCATCAACTCTATAGCATTACCAATGCCCTGTATGCCATTTTTGGATATTTTTTGAAAAGTCATGCTCTTCATAAAACTATCCAAGTTCACCCCACTGTATTGTTTGGCATAACCGTTGGTCGGCAGGGTATGATTGGTTCCCGAAGCATAATCACCAGCACTTTCGGGCGTATAGTTTCCAATAAACACCGAGCCTGCATTTTGAATATTCTCCACATAAAAATCCTCATTTTCAACACAAACAATAAAGTGCTCTGGGCCATATTCGTTGATAAGTCTAAGGGCCTCTTGGTCATTTTTCACCAAAATCAATTTACTGTTGGCTATCGATTTCTTGGCAATTTCTGCTCTTGGCAATTGAGGTATCTGTTTGTCGATTTCTTCCTCCACAGCTTCAATCAATTTTTTGGAGGTAGAAACCAAAATCACTTGACTGTCAACACCGTGTTCTGCCTGACTTAATAAATCGGATGCCACAAAAGCAGGGTTGGCCGAATCATCTGCCACCACCAAAAGTTCACTTGGTCCGGCGGGCATATCGATAGCTACGCCATATTTCGTGGCCAATTGCTTTGCAACGGTCACATATTGGTTTCCAGGGCCGAAAATCTTGTACACTTGTGGGATGGATTCGGTTCCGAATGTCATACCCGCAATGGCCTGAATACCGCCTACTTTGAAAATTTGTGTGACACCACAAAGTTGGGCCGTATATAAAATGGCAGGATTGATTTCACCATTCTTATCTGGTGGACTGCAGAGTACGATTTCTTTACAACCCGCCAATTTAGCTGGGATGGCCAACATCAAAATGGTGGAAAACAAAGGAGCAGTGCCCCCAGGGATGTATAGACCGATTTTTTGAATGGGTCGTTTTTCTTGCCAGCACTCTACGCCGGGCATGGATTCTACTTCAACTTTAGACGTTTTTTGGGCGGCATGGAACTTCTCAATATTGTTTTTGGCCAAATTAATGGCTGCTTTTAACGCTTTAGAAATGGCATTGGAGGCCGCTTCAATTTCATCTGGGCCCACAATAAATTCATCAAGAGCAACTCCATCAAATTGAGCTGTATATTTTTTAATAACGGTGTCCCCCTCCTTTTTAACTTCATTAAAAATGGTGTTGACCGTAGCTTCAATATCGGCCACGGTTTGGGTGGGTCGCTTTAGCAGTTGTTCCCAACTGGTTATATCTGGATTATATATTTTATTCATCTGTATACTTTTTGATCATGTGGTGGCCCAATGGTTCGTATCCATGATTTTCCCAAAATTTCTTCCCTCTCGTATTTTTTACGTAGCAATTGACTTCTGCCCCTTCGCAACCAATTTCCTTAGCGTAGTTATCCAAAAATTGCATCATAAGTTTACCAATGCCCCTATTTTGATAGTCCGGTGAAATGATGACATTATCGGGTTCCACATGTTTGCCTGAATAAAGTTTGTTCAATACCCAAACCCCACAAATACCGATTAATTTTTCATTATCATAGACCCCAATACATTGATATCCCATGGGTATCATTTCCGACAAACGATCCTCCAAAACTTCCATTGGGATTTTTTCATTGTTGAGCGTATAGGCCAATGGTAAAATACGCTTCAAATCGTTGGTGGGAATCCATTGTATGTTGAACTGCGTTTCCATTTTTAAGTGCTACAAAACCATTTTTTCAATTGGACAAACCAGAATACCTTCGGCACCGGCCTCTTTAAGTTCGTCGATCACTTCCCAAAAGGTTTCGCGGTTGATTACGGTGTGTACCGAACTCCAACCTTCTTCGGCCAATGGAAGCACCGTAGGGCTCCGCATTCCCGGCAGAATGGAAATTATCTCGTCCAACTTGTTGTTGGGCGCATTCATCAACACATATTTGTTCTGACGGGCTTGAAGGACTGATTTGATCCTGAACTGGATTTTCTTCAGCAATTCTTTGCGTTCGTCTGAAATGGAAGGAGATACTGCCAGTACAGCTTCACTTTTGAGCATAACCTCCACTTCTTTCAAATTATTTTTGAACAGTGTACTTCCGCTGGACACAATATCGCAAATACCATACGCAAGACCAATATTGGGAGCAATTTCCACGGAGCCGTTGATAAGGTGCAAATCTGCCGTAACTCCTTTTGACTCCAAATATTCCTTGACCGTATTTGGGTAGGAAGTAGCTATTTTTTTACCCTCAAAATCTTTGATGGAATTGTAGGTCACATTTTTTGGTACTGCAAGGGATACACGGCATTTGGAAAAACCCAATCGTTCCGCAATGGAAATATCCTTTCCTTTTTCGATCAATACATTTTCCCCGATAATGGCAATATCAACAACCCCATCACGAAGGTATTGCGGAATATCCCCGTTTCTCAAATAAAAGACTTCCAAGGGAAAATTATGGGAAGTCGCTTTTAGCTGGTCTTTTCCATTGTCGATGGAAATACCGCAATCTTTTAAAATTTTGAGGGAATCCTCGTTTAAACGGCCACTTTTCTGAACGGCAATCCTAATTTTTGTCATTTTTCAATTTTTTGTTTGAAAAACCAAATGGGTGCAAAAAATAAACCCGTTTGATTTCTCAAACGGGTTAGAATATATTTTAAAAACAACAATACATTTCTATCTCGCTTGAGGGCAAGTATAAAAATGATGATGTGTGTTTCTGTTTCTCATAACACCCCAAAAGTAGAATATATTTTTATATCAAAAAAGGGAAATTTAGTTATTTCCTAAAATTAATGGCAGTCCACTATCACCTGACCCTACCACGATCACTTTGGTGTTTGGTGATTCTGAAAGCTTTATTGTCGCATCTATACCCTTGTCCTGCAATATTTTATCTGTCAATGAAGCACTGAGTATTCGGTTGGCATCTGCTTTACCTTGCGCTTCAATACGAACTTTTTCGGCTTCCTTTTGGGCCGTTACCAATCTAAATTCGTATTCCAAAGACTCTTGCTCCTGTTTTAGTTTACGTTCGATGGCGTCCTTGATCGTGGGTGGCAAGGTTACATCCCTCACCAAAACTTCGTTCAATTGGATGTATTGGTCTTCCACGATTTTTTGGGTTTCCTCGAAAATTTCTTGTTGGATGGCATCCCGTTTACTCGAATACAATTGTTCCGGAGTATATCTTCCAACTACGCTACGGGCCGCAGAACGAATGGCGGGAAGCAAAACGCGATCTATATACTGTTCACTTTTTTCCTGATGCAGTTTGCCAAGTTCATTATATGAAGGTTGGAACCAAACTGATGCTTCCAATTTAATGTCCAGACCGTTAGAAGATAGTACGTTCATTTGTTCCAGTTTTTCTTGCTGACGAACTTCATAAACATATACCTTGTTCCACGGTGCGACCAAATGAAAGCCCTCTCCCAATGGGGGTTCATCGGTAACCACGCCCCCACCAAAGGTTTTGTAAAGCACACCTGCTTCACCCGAACCTATGGTTATAGCTGATTTTGAGATGATGATGATTAAAAAAATAACCGCTGCCAATGCGGGCAACGCAATCTTTGGTAATTTATCCATGTTTATTTTGATTTATATTAATCCGTTATACTTTCTGATAAACCATTCTGATGCTAACGAAAGAACCATCAGTCCGAGTAAAATACGGAAATCTATTAAAGATACAACATTATCCCTGCTCTTTTGAACCGGAACAAATTCTTTGGAAGAAGACAAGTCAGCATATAAGGTCTGCACATTATCCAAAAAGTAACGTCTGCCCCTATTTTTATGTGCCAAGCGCTCCAATTTTTTATAATTGGCAGAGATCAGTTGTTTTTCAGGGTCGAAATCCAATATCCTAAATGTCCCTGACCGACTCAGGTTTTCATTCTGGGCCGTAACGGTAAATTGGTATTCCCCCGCGTCCAGATCACTCAGGTCGACTTCATAAAAAGACCCTTTTAAAAGCATGGGGGATTCTCTTGAAAAATCGTTGACTTTTCCTTTTACTTTGATGGAAATGCTGGCATTGGAATTAAACTGGTAGCTTTCATCAAAATATGAAGCTCGTATCTTGGCCATATTGGCATTGTCAAAAACCAAATCATAGTCTAATTCCAGTCGGCTCCGTTGTTTGTCGGAACCTAAATAGACCATCAGGTTGCCCATGAATTCGTCAAACTTTTGAAAGCTTTTATCGTTGCGGTACACCTGCGCCCGCCAGCGCCAAATACCTTCCCCGAACAATACGGCTTCTTTTGTGTTGGACGTTGTAAGAACGCTGAACAGCGGTTTGTCTAAATCAATGCCCTGTAACCGTTGGAACATAAGGGTCTCGTTATCCTTGTTTATTTGGATGTCGCCAAGGATCCCGGTCAATGGGGGGAAATCATCTACGGTAAATTCACCCAATCCAAACGCTCCAAAGGCATTGTTCAGGACTGGTAAAATATCTTCTGGCTGTCTACTTCCTGACATGGCAAAACTTTCTTGGACCCTATTTAGAAAGTTCCAGTCCGTTTTGCTTCCGGTAATGGTAAAGTAATTGCCCCCGGTATCTTTTAAAAACTGATAAACACCACTAAAGTTGCGATTGGGTTGATACAAAATTATAAGGTCCGAGTCCTCTAGAACATCTTGTCCCACATTGGGTTTTAACAAGGTTACGGAACGTTGTTCATTGGACTCAATGGATTTTTTTAAAGAACCGATATCCGGATGTAACATATCCGAAACAATGGCCACATTGGTCTTTTCATCTATCACTTCAATGGCGGTCTCCTTACTGTTATTGGTAGTGTTCCTTTCGTTTTCCAACGCACCTACTTCAATTTTGATGGTTTTAATGCCAACACTTTGAGCTTCTACCAACGTATTTATGGTTTGACTGTTTTTGGTGCTATTGAGGTTTACCTGTTCCTGGTGCACTCTTTGCCCATTGATGAGAATCGTAACTGTTCTTGAAACAGATTTACTCCCTCTATACCTAATGGAAGTCTCTATGGGGAAATTGTTCCTTAAAAAAGCGTATTTGTTGACATTGATGAAGCCTACCGAAATATCCTCGTACTGTGTAGTGTCACCGACCACAATTGAATTTACCGTAAAATTTTCATTCAAGTCGATGTATTCGTAGTCCCTGCCCAGTGTTTGATTGCCATCAGTGAAAAGTGCCACGGTATTTATTCCATTGGCAAAAACATCGTTAAGGGCAGAAAGCGCCTTGGAAATATCTGTATTTCCCTGGTCAAAATAGATTGAATCTGTACGTTTCAAATCGCTCCCAAACCCATACTGATGGATAGTAAACCGTTCGTTCAGAGCTTTATTTTCCTTGATTTCCTCAATGATTCGTGAAAGATTGGCTGTGGAAGTCCCATCTTCCATGGAAGTGGAATTGTCCACCAATAGAATCAGGTTTGCTTTTTCTACGAAGTAATCCTTGGAGACAAACTTTGGGTTTATCAAAAGAATAAGGCCGCAAAACAAGGTGACAAACCTTAATGCGGCCAATATTATTTTTAGTGAACCTTTTCTTGGGTTCTTATAGAAATATTGAAAATAAACCAGGGTAAGCGCGGCAGCAACTGCTAAAACAATAAGAAGTACCGTGCTCAAATCCATGCATACTATGTTAACATTCCACCATCCACGTTCAATACCTGACCCGTTACATAATCGGAAAGGTCAGATGCCAAAAATACACAGGCATTCGCGACATCCTCGGGCTTTCCTCCACGTTTCAACGGAATACCTTCCCTCCATCCCTGGACTACTTTTTCATCCAATTTTTCGGTCATTTCAGTTTCGATAAACCCTGGCGCAATGGCGTTGCACCGAATGTTTCTAGAACCTAGTTCCAAAGCTACCGATTTTGTAAAACCGATCATTCCGGCTTTGGAAGCCGCGTAGTTGGTTTGTCCTGCATTACCTTTGACGCCTACAACGCTACTCATATTGATAATGGAACCCTTACGTTGCTTCAACATTGTGCGCTGTACCGCTTTGGTCATATTGAAAACCGATTTTAGGTTGATCTCGATCACTTTATCAAAATCGTCTTCGCCCATGCGCATCAACAAATTGTCCTTGGTGATACCCGCGTTATTGATGAGCACATCGATCCTACCATCAAAATCTTCCAAAACCTTGGCAACCAACGCTTCAGATTCTTCAAAACTGGCTGCATTGCTCTTATAGGCTTTTGCCTTAACACCCATTTGGGTCAATTCTTTTTCCAACTCCAACGCCGGGGCTTCACTGGAACTATAGGTAAAAGCCACATTTGCACCATGTTTGGCAAATACTTTGGCAATTCCTTTGCCGATTCCCCTGCTGGCCCCTGTTATGATTACATTTTTCCCTTCCAAAAGTTTCATACGATGATTGTGTTTGAATGGTTTTAAACCAAATATAGTTGTTGTTTTATGTTTAGACGAAAAAAAATCCCGCATAAAACGGGATTTAGTATGGTTTTAACGGTTGGTTACCCAACCACTTCTTTCACTTTTGCGCCAATTTCCGCGGGTGAATCCACTACGTGGATACCACAATCGCGCATAATTTTTTTCTTGGCCTGTGCAGTATCGTCGCTACCACCAACTATGGCTCCAGCGTGTCCCATAGTTCTTCCCGCAGGTGCAGTTTCACCGGCGATAAAACCAACAACGGGCTTTTTACTGCCGCTCTCTTTATACCATCTTGCTGCTTCAGCTTCCAATTGACCACCGATTTCACCGATCATGACAACACATTCGGTTTCAGGGTCGTTGATCAATAGTTCCACGGCTTCTTTGGTTGTGGTCCCAATTATGGGATCTCCACCGATTCCTATGGCTGTTGTGATCCCCAATCCTTGACGAACAACTTGGTCGGCAGCTTCATAGGTAAGTGTACCTGACTTGGATACAATGCCGACATTTCCTTTTTTGAAGACAAATCCAGGCATAATGCCCACTTTGGCTTCACCGGGAGTAATTACACCTGGACAGTTTGGACCGATCAATGTACAGTCCATGTCCTTGATATAGTCATAGGCCTTTACCATATCCGCCACTGGAATACCCTCGGTAATCGTGATGATCACTTTGATTCCTGCATCGGCAGCTTCCATAATGGCATCTGCGGCAAATGCCGGAGGAACAAAAATAATGGTAGTGTCGGCACCAACTTCCTTTACGGCTTCTTCCACTGTGTTGAAAACGGGTTTGCCCAAATGTTCTTGACCACCTTTGCCTGGGGTCACACCACCAACAACGTTGGTTCCATATTCAATCATTTGTTCGGCATGGAAGGTTCCTTCACTACCGGTAAATCCTTGTACAATTATGTTTGAATCCTTGTTTACTAAGACGCTCATATATTTAACTTAATGTAGAGATACAAAAATATGGTTTACTAAAGTTTTTTTCTATTGATTTCTTAAATCTTTTTCAGTTTTTTCAAGATTCCTGGAATCTCTTTAACGGATGCGATTTGTTTGAGTTTTTCCCTTGCTTCCTCCGCAGGGGACCCAAAATAGGTTTTTCCACCTTCCAGTGATTTAGATATGCCGGATTGGGCCAAAACCACAGCTTTTTTACCAATTGTGGCGCCACTCGTGATCCCGACCTGTCCCCAGAGCGTGACTTCGTCCTCCAAAACAACGCAACCGGCAATGCCTACATGGGATGCAATCAAACATTTTTTTCCGATGACCGTGTCATGGCCAATTTGAATTTGATTATCCAGTTTTGACCCTTCCTTGATGATGGTGGAGCCGGATACTCCGCGATCAATGGTACATGATGCCCCAATGTCCACATTGTTTTCAATCACCACATTTCCTCCGGAAAGCAGTTTGTCAAAACCTTCAGGTCTGTTTTTATAATAAAAAGCATCGGCGCCCAAAACGGTACCTGCATGTATGGTCACATTGTCTCCAATAATACATCCGTCATAAATAGTTACATTGGGATGAATGATACAATTCTTACCAATTTTCACATTATTGCCAATAAAGGTATTTGGCTGAATAACAGTTCCCTCCCCTATCATCGCTGATTCGGAAATGGAGGAACCGGCACTTTCAAACGGCTTAAAATGTTTGGTCAATTTATTGAAATCCCTGAATGGGTCATCGGAGACCAGCAATGCTTTGCCTTCCGGACAGTCCACTTCCTTGTTGATGAGTATTATGGTCGCTCTGGACTGAAGGGCCTTGTCGTAGTATTTGGGGTGGTCCACAAAAACAATATCACCTTCTTCCACCACGTGGATTTCATTCATACCCAAAACTGGAAAATCATGGTTTCCAATGAAATCGGCACCAATGATCTCCGATATCTCCTTTAAGGTATAGGTTTTTGGGAATTTCATCCGAGCTATTCTTTGGCGCGTTCCAAATAGGCCGCTTTTTCGGTGTCAACCTTAATTTTGTCACCTTCATTTATAAAAAGCGGTACGTTTATGGTAGCACCGGTTTCCACAGTTGCGGGTTTTGTGGCGTTTGTGGCCGTATTCCCCTTGACACCAGGTTCTGTGTGCGTAACTTCCAAGATAACACTTGCTGGCATTTCAACGGAAAGCGGCATGTTGTCCTCTGCATTGAAAATTATGGTCACCACTTCACCCTCTTTCAACAGGTCGGAAGCATCCAAAGCATCTTTTTGCAAAGCAATCTGGGTATAATCGTCCGTATTCATAAAATGATACGTATCCCCTTCATTGTACAAAAATTGATAGGAACGTGTCTCCACTCGAACGTCATCGATCTTGTGTCCCGCAGAAAATGTATTGTCCACTACCTTTCCCGTAGTGACGCTTTTTAATTTGGTACGGACAAAAGCTGGCCCTTTACCAGGTTTTACATGAAGAAACTCTACAATTTTGTAGATATCGTTGTTGTACTTGATGCACAACCCCTTTCTTATATCTGAAGTACTTGCCATATATTTAATTTGAACTGAAATATCCTTTCATAATTCCCCTTTGCGAATCCCGGATGAACTGAAGTATCTCATCCCGTTCCGGGGTAGCCTCCATTTCAGCTTCGATAATGGACGCCGCCTGTGAATTGTTATAATTTTTTTGATACAGTATTCGGTAGATGTTTTGGATTTCCCTGATCTTATCGGAATCAAACCCCCTTCTGCGCAATCCAATTGAATTTATACCTACATAAGAAAGGGGTTCCCTCGCTGCCTTCACGTAGGGAGGAACATCTTTTCTTACCAACGAACCACCTGTTACAAATGCGTGGTTTCCTATAGATACAAACTGGTGTACGGCAACCATTCCGGCCAACACAACATTCTGTCCGATGGTGACATGCCCCGCCAATGTTGAATTATTGCTGAAGATGCACCCGTCACCTACCAAGCAATCGTGTGCTATGTGACAATAGGCCATGATCAAGCAATTCTTGCCAATAACGGTTTTCATCCGGTCGGAAGTTCCTTTATTGATGGTGGCACATTCCCTTATAGTGGTATTGTCGCCAATAATTACAGTGGTGTCCTCTCCTTGATACTTTAAATCCTGTGGCATTGCTGAAATTACAGCACCGGGAAATATGTTGCAATTCTTTCCGATTCTGGCACCTTCCATTATGGTGACGTTGGAACCAATCCACGTCCCCTCACCTATGGTTACATTGTTATGTATGGTGGTAAAGGGCTCTATTACCACATTTTTGGCAATTTTGGCCCCTGGGTGAACATATGCTAGCGGTTGGTTCATCTACGATTCTTTATTTTTTGTTTTTACGATCTGCGCCATCAATTCGGCTTCGGACACCAATTTTCCATTGGCGTATGCATAGGCTTGCATATGGCATATTCCTCTTCGGATGGGGGAAATCAAATCACACTTAAATATCAAGGTATCCCCGGGGACAACCTGTTGTTTGAACTTTACTTTATCAATCTTCATGAAGAAAGTAAGATAGTTCTCTGGATCCGGAACGGTGCTCAGCACAAGTATTCCACCTGTTTGTGCCATTGCTTCTACTTGTAGCACACCGGGCATTACCGGTGCACCGGGAAAATGCCCTACAAAGAACGGCTCGTTCATGGTCACATTTTTGACCCCTACTACGTGGGTATCAGAGAGTTCCAAAATTTTATCCACCAATAAAAATGGTGGGCGGTGGGGCAACCTGGCCATGATTTCATTGACATCCATTAAAGGCTCTTTGTTCAAATCATAGCTGGGAACTTTGTTTCGCTTTTCGATTTTGATGATTTTAGACAGTTTTTTTGCAAATTGGGTATTTACAAAATGACCTGGTTTATTTGCAATGACCTTTCCCCTGATTCGTGTTCCTACCAAGGCCAAATCCCCAATTACATCCAATAGTTTGTGCCGTGCGGCTTCATTGGGATGATGCAATGTAAGATTGTCCAAAATACCATTTGGCTTGACGGAAAGTTTTTCCTTGTTGAAGGCCTTTTCCAATTTTTTCATTGTGGACCCCGAAATTTCCTTGTCCACGTAAACAATGGCATTGTTCAGGTCTCCCCCTTTTATCAAACCATGTTCCAATAACATTTCGAGCTCATGAAGAAAACTGAACGTACGGGAATCGGCTATTTGTTCTTTAAAATCGGACATTTTCTCCAAAGTGGCATTTTGTGTGCCCAACACTTTGGTTCCGAAATCCACCATAGTGGTCACCTGGTATTCGTCCGCAGGAATTACGGTGATTTCACTTCCTGTGGTTTCATCCCTATATGATATAACATCCTTTACCACATATTCCTCACGTTCTTGCTCTTGCTCCACAATACCAGCTTCCTCCAATGCTTCCACAAAAAATTTGGAAGAACCGTCCATTATGGGAGGTTCCGGTGCATTCAGCTCAATAAGGACGTTGTCTATATCCAATCCCACCAAGGCGGCAAGCACATGTTCCGAGGTATGAATTTTCACACCGTTCTTTTCCAAGTTGGTGCCCCGTTGAGTGTTTACCACGTAATTGGCATCTGCCTCAATGATGGGCTCGCCTTCCAAATCAATTCTTTTAAACGCAAAACCGTGATTTTCGTTTGCTGGAAGAAAGCTCATGGTGACATTTTCTCCCGTATGCAACCCTACGCCTTGCAGTGTCACCTTTTTTGCTATGGTACGTTGCTTATTACTTGTTTTGCTCACCTTCAACTTTTTTTTCTATGTTGGAGATTTGATTTGCCAATTTCGGCAAATTCTTAAAGTGTACATATGATTTGTTGAAGTCCCCATAGTTCAACGCTGGTGACCCTTGGAGTACTTCATCATCTTTCACATTTCTGCCGATACCCGATTGGGCCTGGACACGGACCCTATCACCTATGGTAATATGCCCAACAATGCCCACTTGACCACCGATCAAACAGTTTTTTCCGATTTTAGTGGAACCGGCAACCCCAGTTTGCGCGGCAATCGCCGTATGTTCGCCAATTTCTACATTGTGTGCAATCTGGATTTGGTTGTCCAATTTTACACCTTTTCTTAATATGGTGGAGCCTAAAGTAGCACGATCAATGGTGGTACCGGCCCCAATGTCCACATTGTCCTCTATGATCACATTCCCTGTCTGGGGCACTTTGCTGTATTCTCCGTTTGAGTTTGGGGTAAATCCAAATCCGTCCGCCCCAATAATGGCCCCTCCATGGATCACACAATTATTGCCAATTACAGTTTCGGAGAAAATCTTGGCCCCGGCAAATATAATCACATTGTTTCCAATGGTCACATTATCGCCGATATAGGCATTGGGGTATACTTTAACATTGTTTCCTATGGTCACATTGTTTCCCAGATAGGCAAAGGCACCAAGGTAAAAATCTTCTCCATACGTTGCGCTATCAGAAATATAACTGGGCTTTTCAACTCCTACTTTGTTGTTTTTCACCTGATTATAGTATTCCAGCAATTTGGAAAAGGATTTGTACGCATCATCTACCTTTATTAAGGTAGTGGATATGGATTGTTCTGGAACAAAATCCCTGTTCACTATGGTGATGGATGCCTTTGTGGAATAAATGTATGATGTATATTTTGGGTTGGCGAGAAAGGTCAACGACCCTTTTTCACCTTCCTCGATCTTAGACAATTTATGGACAGCAATTTGAGGATTCCCCTCAACTTCCCCTTCTAAGATTCCGGCAATTTGGGTAGCTGTAAATTTCATTGGTGCAAAAGTAACAAAATTTGTTAAACGGCCTTCTTTGGATAACAAGAGTAATATTTGGTAACGGTTTTGGCCAATGCTTTTAGGCTGAGCTGGTCTGATTCCTTTAATACATCTGAAATTTTCCCGTTCTTTTTTAAAATTTGAATGGCTTCATCCTTGCTGTAGGCCTTGTTGGATATTTCTCCTTGGAATACAAAGTTGGAGGCTTCGTCCTCTGTAAGTTTATATTTTTCTATGATCCAGTCCAATTTCTCTTTCATTCTTTTTGGAGACATGGGGCGTTTTCGCACTTTAACATGTAACAGTTTTCTATCAAGTAGCATCTTGCATAGTGTAGAAAGTACAAAGTCGTTATGGGATTGCCAACTTTTTAGGGCGCCAAGAACATCAATGTCATCGAGTTCGGCAAATGTTGCCAACACTTCTGAATCGAACGATAATTTTTCATTGTTGTTCAGAAAAAACAATAAAGGCCGGCTCCCCGAAAGTACTTCGCCTTGGCTCAAAAGCAATCTTGCACGCTGCATTATCCGAACCAATAATTGTTCTGCCACCAATCCTGTTTTGTGCAGATATACCTGCCAATACATAAACCTGCGGGCCATCAGAAACTTTTCCACAGCGTAGAATGCCTTTTCCTCCACCACCAGATTACCATCCACCACATTCAACATGGAGATGAGACGCTCTGAATTGATGTTCCCTTCCGTGACACCAGAATAAAAGCTGTCCCTTTTCAGGTAATCCAATCGATCCATATCCAATTGACTGGACACCAATTGGTTCAAGAACGGTTTTGGATAATCCTTTTGAAAAATGGCGATGGCGGTGTCCAATTGTCCGTTAAACTCTTTGTTCAGCTCCATCATAAACCGTAATGAGATCTGTTCGTGGCTTATTTCTTTGGCGACAAAACCTTCCAACGCATGGGAAAATGGTCCGTGACCAATATCGTGGAGCAGAATGGCACATAACAATCCGTTCTCCTCTTCCTCTGTAATTTCCACATTTTTTAATTTTAATACTTGGATGGCCTTGGTCATCAAATGCATACTTCCAAGGGCATGGTGAAACCTTGTGTGATGTGCCCCCGGGTACACTAAATATGAAAGTCCCATTTGGGATATTCTTCTGAGCCTTTGAAAGTAGGGATGTGAGATCAGGCTAAAAATTAGTTCATTGGGAGTTCCAATAAAACCGTAAATTGGGTCGTTGAAAACATTAAGCTTATTGGTTTTTACCAAAGTTTTTTGTTTTAATTCCCACAAAGATAACTACTATATGAACAAGATAACAATTCTATGGGTCGATGATGAAATAGACCTTTTAAAACCACACATATTATTTCTAGAGAGCAAAGGGTACAATGTGGTTACGAGCCGGAGTGGCCAGGATGCCATTGAAGAAATCAAGGAAACCTTTTTTGATATCGTTTTCCTAGATGAAAATATGCCGGGCCTTTCTGGGTTGGAAACACTTACTGAAATAAAAAAATACGATGGTTCCATTCCCGTGGTGATGATCACCAAAAGCGAAGAGGAATACATAATGGACGAGGCGATAGGCTCCAAAATTGCCGACTACCTTATAAAACCCGTAAATCCCAACCAGATTCTTTTGTCCTTAAAAAAGAGTTTGGACAATTCCCGCTTGGTCTCGGAGAAAACCACGGCCAATTACCAACAAGAATTTAGAAAGATTGCCATGGACCTTTCCATGGTAAACAGTTATGAAGAGTGGGTGGAGCTATACAAAAAATTGATTTATTGGGAGCTGGAACTGGAACAAATCGAAGACTCTGGAATGTTCGAGATATTGGAGTCCCAAAAAGTAGAGGCCAACTCCCAGTTTGGAAAATTTGTGGACAAAAACTATAAGGAATGGTTCCAAGGGGGCGATGCCCCTGTGATGTCCCATACCTTATTCAAAGCCAAGGTCCAACCTGAGTTGGAAGGCAACAAAACGCTTATGGTGGTTATCGACAACTTACGGTATGACCAATGGTTGGCATTTGAAAAAACCTTATCGGTCCACTATAAAAAGAAACAAGAATGCGCCTATTTCAGCATCCTTCCGACAGCAACACAATATGCGCGAAATGCAATTTTTTCGGGACTTATGCCTTCTGAAATGGAAAAGCGTTACCCGGATTGGTGGAAAAATGACACGGATGAGGGCGGGAAAAACCTGTTCGAATCGGAATTTTTGGGAGAACAACTCAAAAGATTGGGAACGGATCTAAATTGGGAATACCATAAAATAAGCAATCTTAGGCAGGGAAAACAACTCGTCCAGAATTTTAAATCACAAAAAGACAACGATTTAACCGTTGTTGTCTACAACTTTGTGGATATGCTGTCCCATTCCAAAACCGAAATGGAGGTGGTGAAGGAACTTGCTTCCAACGATAAAGCATATCGTTCCCTCACGTTAAGTTGGTTCAAAAACTCACCGTTGCTGGAAATTATCCAGCAAGCGCAAGATTTGGGAATGAAATTGATTTTGACCACCGACCATGGCACCATCAATGTGAAACAACCCTCCAAAGTGATCGGAGACAGGGAAACCAGTTTGAATTTGCGTTACAAAACGGGCAGGAGCCTCACATATCAGGATAAAGATGTGCTGGCGACCAAAAACCCACAGGAGATCCATTTGCCTAACATTAATTTGAGCAGTAGTTATATTTTTGCGAAGAACGACCTCTTTTTCGCCTACCCCAACAACTACAACCATTATGTAAGTTATTATAGGAACACGTATCAACATGGAGGTGTTTCTTTGGAAGAAATGATTGTTCCTTTTGTAGTTTTGGACCCAAAATAATTGTGTTTTGAAGCGAAATTTTCAATTAAATGAAATTCACGAAGTTGCCAAGGAAGTACTCCGAAATGCCCCAAACAAGGTCCTTTGTTTCTATGGTGATATGGGGGTCGGAAAGACTACATTGGTGAAAGCTTTGGTCAAAGAGCTTGGCGCAGTGGATGTGGCCAACAGTCCCACTTTTGGGTTGGTGAACGAGTATCACGATGAAAATGACTCCCCCCTCGCCTATCATTTTGATTTTTATAGGCTCAATGATGAAATGGAGGCCCTGGACATGGGCTTTGAAGATTACTTGAACACGGGTACATGGTTGTTCATAGAATGGCCGGATAAAATTTCTTCGCTACTACCAGAAGATGCTGTGGGGGTATTCTTGCATTTTATCGAAGAAAACACACGTTCAATCGAGTTAAATATTTCTTAAAATACAATCCATTTATCTTCCATGTAATTATTGTGCTGAGCAAGCCAATTTCGATAAAATGTCGGTTTTTTTCGCTTAAAAACCAATTTTATCGATAAAAGGTGAGGATAGTTGAAATATTTTCCTACATTTGTTCAGAGAATGAATTCATTTATTAACCAAAAACTCTTTTACGATGAACACTAAGAAAGTTTTTTTTGGATTGCTAGCTGTTGCATTTTTGGCAATGACCGCTGTTTCGACAAGCGTTGTTAAAATTGACAAAGATCAAACAACGACTAGCATCAGAAAAGATCAGCTAAAGAAACTTTAGTAATCTTTTCCAAACCAAGACAATAATCCCTTTTTTCGAGAAGGGATTATTTTTTTACAATAATCTTTCATTTTTCTAGTTATCTACAACAATGAAGGATAAAACTAGAATTAGGAAAAAGTTTATAATCGAAGGAGTGATAGCACTTTTTATTGCTATCTCCCCAATAATTTTTTATGGTTATAAATATTTGCCCGTCGGTGCCAAGACATGGACTTTTTTAGGTATCGAGTTTACAGATAATGGTTTTGATGATGATGTTAGTTTAGCTTTCTACTATTATTTGAATAAATCAGTACCGCTACTTCTTTTGATTATATGGTTCGTAACTTCCAAAAATTGGTGGTACCATGCCATACTGATTCCCATTGCCATGTACAGTTTTCAACTGTACACCGTTTTGAATTATGCCAATAGTGAAAGAATTGATGAAAATGAGATTCTGTATGTAATTGCCGTAACCATGGTTGTGGTACCCATTGTATATTTTATCCGTTTGAAACTAGTGGATAAACATGTACACGGTATCGACTTGGATGCAATGGATACAGAACTCCGTATACTTAAGGAAAAAGAGGAATTGCGTAAGGAGCGCGAGAAATTGGAGCAGCAAAGGAAGACTGCTCTAAAAAAAATGTAAATTTGCTTTGATACGTAGTGGTATTTTGAACAGATTTACCTTATATGAGTGAAGCTTCTTCCCCATTTAGCAAACAACAATTACTTCCGCAAGAAGAAACCCTTGAAATTGTAAAACAAAAGGGAGAACTTTTTATTGGTATTCCAAAGGAGAACCAGTACCAAGAAAAGCGAGTTTGTCTTACACCGGATGCCGTTAACGCCATTACTGCCAACGGGCATCGGGTTTTGGTCGAATCCGGAGCCGGAGAAGGGGCCAATTTTTCAGATATTGATTATACCAATGCAGGAGCCGAGATTACCCGGGATACCAAAAAAGTATTTTCCTGCCCCTTGATTCTTAAAGTGGAACCCCCTACCCTTACGGAGATAGATTATTTGAATCCGCAGACCATAATAATTTCTGCTTTGCAGATCAAGACCCAGAACAAGGAATATTTTGAGGTCATGGCCAAAAAGAGATTGACGGCCATTGCCTTTGAATACATTCGGGATAATGACGGGAACTACCCCGCTGTTCGGTCGTTGAGTGAAATCGCAGGTATTTCTTCCATTCTGATCGCTTCGGAATTGATGTCCAATCCAAATACGGGCAATGGGCTTATGTTTGGAAACATCAGTGGTGTACCCCCAGTGGAAGTGGTGATCATTGGCGCTGGAACCGTAGGTGAATTTGCTGCCAGGTCAGCATTGGGACTTGGAGCCAATGTTAAAGTGTTCGATAATTCCATCAGTAAATTGCGGGATCTCCAAACAAATCTTAACCAAACCCTGTACACATCGACCGTGCAGCCCAAGAACTTGATAAAGTCACTTAAACGTTGTGATGTGGCCATTGGTGCCACACGTGGAAAGGACCGGTCACCAGTGGTTGTGTCGAGTTCCATGGTGGAAAACATGAAAAAAGGTGCTGTTATCATTGATGTGAGCATTGATATGGGGGGGTGTTTTGAAACCTCGGAGGTAACTACGCACAGAAAACCGACCTTTGAGAAATTTGGTGTGATCCATTATGGGGTTCCCAATATTCCATCCAGGTACCCAAGGACCTCTTCCATTTCGATCAGTAATATTTTTACCCCCTATTTATTGAAAATTGGTGAAGAAGGTGGTCTGGAACATTCCCTTCGGTTTGACAAGGGGTTGCGCAACGGACTTTATATGTACCATGGGATTCTGACCAACAAATCGGTCGGGGATTGGTTCGGGCTCAACTATAACGATATTAACTTTCTTATTTTTTAACGTAAATGGCATTTTTAAAACGATTGGGATGGTACTTGGTTGGCCTGTCCATTGGATTGGTTTTTTTGGTTTTTATTTTGAAGAAGAAATCAGGTGAAGAAGGTATTGATTTTTGCTATTTCCCCAATTGCCGGGTGCTCAAGGATATGCGATCCAAACCCTTGACTTTCTCCGAATCACTTCCTGAGCAATACCGGGACACTTTATTGATTCAATCTTTTTTGGAAGATGGCGATGTGGATTTTGGGAAAAGCGATACCAAATCCAAGCCATGCAAAACCTATTTTATCTCACACGAACAGAATGGGGAAGAGTTGGAGTTACGGGCCAAGAATTGTGAAGATGGGGTAACGGTGGAAAACGTTAAAAAAATAATCAACCAATAAAATCCGTCAATTCAAAAGGGAGTATTGGGTTATTTGGATATAAACTTAGGAAAAAATCAAAAAAGAAATTACCAATTAAGCCATATTTGTCAAACGGCAAGAAATCAAAAATTAAAACAGAGTTATTTTTTGAAATTGTTGAAAAACTTGGTTCATGGGAAGAGCAAAGTGGCTTTTTGGACAACAAGGTCAACTTGCAAAGATTGGCAAAAACACTCCACACTAACAGCACCTATTTATCCAAGGTGATAAACACTCACAAAAACAAAAATTTTGCCAGTTATCTCAAGGACATCCGAATCACCTATGCTATAAATCATTTGAAGGAAAATCCTAAAATCGTAAAAACCAAGTCCATGATCCAGATTGCCGAAATGTATGGGTTTAATTCCATAAGCGTTTTCACAAAATCTTTTAAAAATAAAACAGGGGTCACACCAGGGGTGTTTTTCAAGAGGATTTTGGAGGATGAGTGGAGGAAATCCACGGGAACATAATTTTAAAAACCAACACTTAATTTTTCACTTTTCTTATTGTTGAATACAAAGTATAGTGCAACTATTAAAATTATTTGAAGAACAGTAGCTAAAACCGAGCCTTCAAAACCAAAATCACCTCCGTTGACCCAGGTGTTCTGTGTGGTTTCAAACTCAATCAGAGAATAGGAATCAAGACCACTTACATTAAACCCAAATAGGGATTGAAAGTAATTCCAGCTAAAATGAAAAGCAATGGGAAACATAAGGTTTTTTGTATAGATGTAGGGCAATCCCAATAAAACTCCTGCAAGGAAAAGATTAATATTTCCAATTAAGGAAAGATTAGGGTTGGCCGCATGCATTAATGCAAATACCATTGCAGATATCAACAAGGCTATAAAATTATTCATGGACCCCATAAGGTTTCGAAGAACATATCCACGGAACATTATTTCTTCTGATAAGGAAACTATGAAAAATAAAAGTATTGTAGAAAAAAAATCGCCACTTAAAAAAGTTGTTTTAACGAATTTTATTTCTTTAAAAAAAAAGAGAAATAAATAGCTTATTATCATTATTGCCAACCCTGTTAACAGACCAACTACAGCTCCTCTCTTATGACTTTTCCAATAAAGCCCTAAATTTCCAAAAGGTTCTTTATCTATCTTTTTCATAAAAAGATAGATAACCAACACTGTTCCTAGAAATGCGAAAAATGAAACTATCAGTAGCTCTTCAGTACTTTCAGTTATTAGTTCAGAAGAGTTTTCTTGACCGGAAATATAAGTGCCCAATTCCTGAAGAAAACCAATTGTTAAGAAATAGGGAATTATGATTAGGAGTACGCGTACCCAACCTTTGGTTTTGAGTTTTTGGTTCATATCCTTAAATAGTCTCTAAACAATAATTGATGCCTTAACCCATATATAACATCTATTACCATAGGGCTATAAATAAACGTCATATTAAAAAGGTAATTGGTAACTACAAGAAAAAAGCTTTTATTTCCTCCCAATTTTTAAAAATTATAAAGTAGAAAAAAATAAAGGTAATTAGGGCTACAACAATAAAATTAAGTGCTTTTTTTCCCCTCATATAAAATTTCATTTGAATTTAATCCGCCAACTTCCTGCGTTTCCGTTCTTTTTCAAGCAAGGCCAGTTCACGTGATGTTTGCCCGGCAACCGAAGTGTTTTCTTCTGCCCTTCTGATCAAGTATGGCATTACATCCCTCACAGGGCCAAATGGAACATATTTTACGGCGTTGTACCCCTGCGCTGCCAGATTATAGGTGATATGGTCGCTCATCCCGAACAGTTGCCCAAACCAAATTTGCCCATGGTTTGCTGGAAGCTGCATTTTTTCCATGAGGTCGACCAATTTAAGGGTGCTTTGTTCATTATGGGTGCCTGCAAAAATGGTAAAGTGTTCCAAATGCTCCACCATAAAATCGATGGCCGCATCAAAATTCTTATCGGTATCCCGCTTGGATTTGCAAATAGGACTTTCATACCCTTTTTCGTTGGCTCTTTCGTTCTCTTTCTCCATATAGGCCCCACGAACAATTTTCGCCCCGATATGAAAGCCTTCATCCACCGCCATTTCATATAACTTTTTTATGTAGTCCATGCGGTCCCAACGGTACATTTGGAAGGTATTGAACACCACGGCTTTCTGTTTATTGTACTTGCGCATAAGATCAAGGATCAAATCGTCCGCAGCATCCTGCATCCAGCTTTCTTCGGCATCTATCAACAGCGCAACATCCAAATCATAGGCTTTTTGACAGACTTTGTCAAACCGGTTTACAATCCTGCCCCATTCTGCTTGTTCCTTTTCATTCAATTCGGTACCGGCAGATACTTTTTCAAACAGTTTAAAACGGCCAAAACCCGTGGGTTTAAATACGGTGAACGGCATGGCATCCTTTTCCTTGACAAAATCCAAGATGTCCAAAATTTTCTCCATGGCAAAATCAAACTGGTCCTCCACTTCTTTTCCCTCGGCCGAATAATCCAAAATGGAACATACCCCTTTACTGTACATATTATCAATAATGGGCAGACAATCTTTTTCACTTACCCCACCGCAAAAATGGTCGAATACCGTGGCCCTGATCAAACCTTCAACGGGAAGGTGTGCCTTAATGGCAAAATTGGTAACTGCCGTGCCAATTCGAACCAGGGGTTCTTTGGAAATCATTTTAAATAGGAAATAGGCTCGCTCCAACTGGGAGTCCGACTTAAGCTCGAAAGCTATTGCAGTATTCTCAAAATCTGGTCGCATTAATTATAATCCATTAAAGATTCAAAGATAAGTAGGGAATCTATAACCATATATATAAAAATAGTCTTTATTTAGCGGTGTAAATAAAATTATGGAATCGGTTAAATCACAATCCTACGAGGTGCATATCAATGAATTGGCGAAAGCGGCTCTTAACCAACATGTTGCCAATAGAAAATATTCCAAAACATTCCTTTTGGTGGATGAAAACACCAAGGAACATTGTTTGCCTGTTTTTAATGAAATTTTTGACGGCACCATAGATTCCATATTGGAAATCCAGTCCGGGGAAGAGAACAAGCACATCCAGACTTGTGTTCAGCTCTGGGAAGATCTTTCCAATTTGGATGGCGACAGAAAAAGCTTGCTCATAAACCTTGGCGGAGGGGTTTTGACCGATATGGGGGGATTCGTGGCTTCTACCTTTAAAAGGGGAATCGATTTCATCAATATCCCCACTACCCTACTCTCCATGGTGGATGCGTCAATCGGTGGTAAAACAGGTGTAGATCTCGGTTCATTGAAAAACCAGATTGGTGTCATCAACCAGCCACAGATGGTATTGATTTTTCCAGAATTTTTGAAAACCTTGGACAAGCGTCAAACAAAAAGTGGGTATGCCGAGATGCTGAAGCACGGGTTGATTCAAGATAAGGCCTATTGGAAAGATTTGACGGAGAAAAATAACTTTGCCGACCCCTCATGTATCCAAAGATCCATAGCCATCAAGAACGAAGTGGTCTTACAGGACCCTACGGAACAGGGATTGCGAAAAATTTTAAATTTCGGGCATACCCTTGGTCACGCCATTGAATCATATTGTCTGGAAAATCAGGACAAGAGGACCCTTTTGCACGGTGAAGCCATTGCTGTGGGAATGGTTCTGGAGGGGTATTTGTCCCATGAGCTCCGAGGGCTTTCCAAATTGGCATTGGATGAAATCAAAAAGGGGTTTATGAAGCATTTTGACAAAGTGGACTTTAGTGATGAGGACATTAATGCCATTCTTGAATTATTGAAATACGATAAGAAGAATTCCCATGGCAATGTGAATTTTGTGTTGTTGCAAGCTATTGGAGAAGCGGTTACGGACATTACAGTTCCTGAAGAACTATTCCAAAAAGCATTCGCTTACTACATGGAATAAACACTTCGTATACTTTTTTTTTGCGTTCGCAACTCTTTAGATCCGTCAAATTCAAAATTTCATAGTTTAGAATACAATTAATAACTAACCATTATGAAACGAATTTTGATAGACTACAAAAAGTTGGACCACAAAGTGGCGGCCATTTTAATCGACACGTACCCTGACGGTTATGGGGACGACGACATCATTACCATCAAAAAGCCAAATGGAGAGGTAATAAAGGCTGTGGAAGTAAAAACAGAGGATACGGTTTATTTAGTAAAAATAAGCAAGAGCCTTTCCAGTTTTATTTCCAATTTTGAGGAAACGATTGAAAAGGAACTTGACAAGGATTTGGTGGCTTCCGATTTTGAAGAAGATACCTACGACGGTTTAGAGCCTACTTCCGACGACGTGGAAGAAGACCTTTAATTTAATATTGGTTTAAGACAAGTATCTTTCCTTGATTATTCGGATATGATGCGCTTGGTGTCCACTGATTATAAATCCCAGTGCCCGGACACTCATTTTTGAGCCGCTGGCCGTTCCTGTCCTTTTTATTGCTTCTTCATCAAAAGATGAAAACAGTGCAATCGTTGAGCTCCTGACTGCCCTATATTCTTCAAACAAATCATTTTTTGTCCGATTGGAGGCGTTTGAATAGGGCACGTAGGCATCTTGGTCAAAACCTGGAAGCGGAGTTTTATCGTTACGTGCAATGCAAAGTGCACGGTATTGAAATATCCTTTCGGTATCTATCATATGAACTATTGCTTCCGCCAAGGACCACTTGCCCTCGGCGTAAGCAAAATCAAGTTTTTCTTCTGGAATCTTTTCAAAAAGGGACAACAACTCGGTTTTACCCATTTTTAGCCCCCCAATCAAATCAATGTCACCGAGTGCCATAATATAGGTCCGGTAAAATGGATTGTATTCAGAAGAGGGCAGTTCCGAAAGGAGCATCTATGTAAAAAGATATTACAGCTCGTTGAAGATGGTGTGCATCAAACGTCTTTTATCGTTGATGCTCTCTTCCAAGGAAATCATGGTCTCCGTTCTGCTGATGCCGTCAATATCATCTATTTTGAAAATAATGTTTTTGGCGTGCGTTGTATCCTTTGCCCTGATTTTACAGAAAATATTGAATTTTCCAGTGGTAATGTGAGCCACGGTTACATACGGTATCTGGCTCAATCTTTCTAGCACAAATTTGGTTTGGTGCGTTTTTTCCAAGAATATGCCCACATAGGCAATAAAAGAATATCCCAGCTTAACATAGTCCAAAGTAAGGGAGGAACCTTTTATAATTCCTGATTCTTCCATTTTTTTTGACTCGGACATGTACCGTACCTGCGGAAATCAGTAGTTTTTTAGCAATATCCGTGAACGGTGTACGGGTATTGTCGATTAGCATGTCCAAAATCTGATGATCTATCTCGTCTAGTTTTACTTTATTCATTAGGTTAGTTTTTGCAGCAAAAGTAGTTAAAAAAGAAAAAATACGTAATAAAAATGGTTTTTTTTTAAATAAAACGCAAGAGCTTGTAAAATAGCCTTTTATTTTTCTATTTTCTGGAGTAGATCGATAAGTTCTTGTTGAGAGGGTGTGAAGCCAAAATCCTTGGTATCAATACATTCTATTTCCTGATGTCCGTAAAACCCCTCTAGTGGGCCAATTTCAGTGATTTCTGGCTTAAAAATGACCTTATTGTCCCTTAAGACTTCCTTGAACCGTATTCCGACTTTATACCCTTTTTCAATTACGGGGTTAACCACCTCTGGGTTCTTTATAAGGATATCAAAAAACAACTTACGATTCCCAGGGATTGAAAAATAATCTCCTGTCTTATAATTTTCAACACCATCGTTCGCAACAATTTTAAGCGCTTCCAAAATGGAAAGAAAAATATATTCCCGGGTTTTTTCCCTTTCATAATCACCGGGGTAGTGCCCAGATTCAAATAGAACCGTGGGGACGCCCAGCATTTGAAACGTATCACCGACGCAATTATCGTTGAACCCATCATCATACCTCCCAACCTGGCCTGGAATATATTTTTGTAACATGGTATTCATGCCCACAATTAATTTCATGGCAATCTCCCGGGGCGG
The DNA here is from genome assembly GCF_002699205.1 of Allomuricauda sp. GTDB lineage: Bacteria > Bacteroidota > Bacteroidia > Flavobacteriales > Flavobacteriaceae > Flagellimonas. Next base: position 42,186 of record NZ_PABT01000032.1, on the reverse strand, counting down.
CGTTATGTGCCGTTCTGCGTTACTTGCCGGGGACAAAAATGAAACGGTGGCAGATTTATTGGTGTTTCCAGCACTGAACAATGTTCGCTGGTCATGGAGGTTAAAGCAGAAATCAGGTTGGAAGGACTCGAACAACCCCCTTAACGCTATACTCTCGGGTTGTGTCAGATTTTTTGCATCCCTGTTTAAATCTACCTTATTTATATTTTCACGGGTATAAACGTTGGCTCCATCCGGGTTTAGCATGGGCACGACCATAATACTGCACTCTTTTAAAATATCGTGAGCCAATGGTTCCCCAGATTGTAAAAAGTTGACCATGTCCCATACGGCTTTGGTAGTCGTGGATTCGTTTCCGTGCATTTGGGACCACATGAGAACCTTTTTTGTTCCCTGACCTAACTTAAAGGCATTGATTTCAACACCACGGACAGAATCACCAATATGTAATAGCGGAAATGGAAGTTTGGCAAAACAAGGCTGTATGGCCTCCATGTTAATGTACCTGCCCTGTATGGACTTTTCCTTATATAATGAATGATCGATCATGAAACATCGCAATTAAAGTTTACAAAAGTAACCAACCTGCTATTTACAATTGTAACATTCTTTTAGTTGAAAATTGATACATTTGTAATCATTTATGTATGGTTTTTGACCAGTTTTGATAATATTGTAAACGATAATATTTTTAATATATATAAATATTTATATATCAATAGTTTAAAATGGTTTATATGATGTAATAGTTTATATTTAATGGAAATGATTAACATGTTGGCTCCTGATTTTAATCTTATTGTGTTACCTTGTGTGTTTTAATATTTACAATTGTGAACAAAGAAATCGTTACTCGCATACAGACCATCATCGACCATTTGGAACTATCCGTTTCTGCCTTTGCCGATGAGATTGGTGTACAGCGATCGAGCATTTCCCATTTACTAAATGGACGAAATAAGCCCAGTTTGGATTTTGTCATGAAATTGGTCAACACCTACCCCGAAGTAGATCTGTATTGGCTGTTAAAAGGAGAAGGGGATTTTCCGAAAAAGGCGGACACCGAAATCAAAATTGAACGCACAGAAACTCCAGGGGATTTAAAAACGAAGACCGATGGGGATTCCAAAAATAGTTTTGATATTGACAAACATTTGGAGGAGGATACGGAACCTTATAAAATCGTGTTTTTCTATTCGGATGGTAGTTTTAAAACATTCAATCCAAAAAAGGATTGACCTTTTCGCCTACTTTCCGTTACTTTGTAGCTATGATAAAACACCTCCTTTCTTCAGTAATCATCCTGTTCTTTTTAGCATGCGGACAACCCCCACAACGTAATTGTGAAGATTTTAAGACCGGCTCGTTTTCTTTTAAAACCACAATCAATGGTGAGGAAAAAGAGACGGTATTTCATCGAACGATGGATATGGAGGTTGATGAATTTGAAGGAAAAAAAGATTCGTCTTCCATACGTTGGATCAATGATTGCGAGTATGTCCTAAAAAATCTGAATCCCAAGAACAAGGCAGAGGAAAAACCTATCCACATAAAAATATTGAGCACAACGGATTCTTCATACACTTTTGAATACAATGTTGTTGGCGATAACAATAAATTTAAAGGGACTGCCCATAAAATAAACTGACGATGTTTGAGATTTTCACAAGTCCGGACGCATGGATGGCGTTGCTGACCCTTACTTTTTTGGAAATTGTACTGGGCATAGACAATATTATCTTTATTTCCATCGCTTCGGGCAAATTGGAAAAGAAAGATAGGAGAAAGGCAACCAACCTTGGACTTGTTTTGGCTATGTTGCTTCGTATAGTTTTGCTGTTTGGAATTACCTGGCTGACAAAAATGAAGAAACCTTTTTTGGTGTTCGACAAGGAATGGCTAACAGGCGGAATAAGCTGGCAGGCGGTAATACTTTTTGCAGGGGGTCTTTTTCTGCTTTATAAGAGCACCCGGGAAATTCATGAAAAAATTGAGGATCGCGGGCACGATGAACGTGAGGTGACAAAATCCCGTTCATCATCTTTAATGAACGCCATTGTTCAGATTACGGTGATCAATATCGTTTTTTCTTTTGATTCCATTCTTACGGCCATCGGCATGACCAACGGGATCTCGCCCAACCCTACCGATGCCTTGGTTCTCATGATAGCTGCTGTCGTAATCTCAGTGGTAATAATGATGCTGTTCGCAAATCCTGTCGGTGAATTTGTAAATCGCCACCCCTCCATTCAGATTTTGGGGCTATCCTTTTTGATCCTGATCGGATTCATGCTTATTGCTGAGTCTGCGCATCTTTCACATTTGGTCGTATTTGGTCAGGAAGTTGGGTCTGTGCCCAAGGGTTACCTTTATTTTGCCATAGCGTTCTCCCTAATGGTTGAATTTCTTAACCTTAGGATGCAGAAAAATGCAGAACAAAAACAAGAGCATAAGCTCAAAGAACATTAATTTGGTCTTTGATATGATAGCTCTGGAGCATTTTCCTTTTGTTTTTTGAACAAACGTTGTTGTTGTTTTACGGTAAGGGTGCTTCCGTCATGGCTCCATCCCGGGGGGCCGAAGATGTACATTAACTTATGGGACAACTTCTTTGATTTTTTTACATCCTTCCAGATATCTTTGAACTCGTGGGTCAAGATAACTATAGGGTTGTATGAGTCAGGTGCGTGGATAACCCCATATTTCACATCGACATCATCATCCAATTCCTTCCATGTACCGAACATCCTGTCGAAGATGTTCAAGAAACCTCCGTGGTTTTTATCCAAATACTCCACATTTTGGGCGTGGTGTACTTGATGCATGGTATGTGTGTTGAGAAATTTTTCCAAAAAACCAAGTTTTGGGACATAGACCGTGTGTAACTGAAATTGCCACAAGGCTTCAATTCCCAGGCATACCAAAACCATTTCTGGGGGAAATCCAATGGCAGGCATCCATATATAAAAGAAGGGCTTGTACAAAATAGTGAACCATCCGTTTCGTATGGCGGTACCCAAATTAAAATTATCCGACGAGTGGTGCACAATGTGGGCAGCCCATAATATTCTAACCTCGTGGTTGGCCCTATGGAACCAATAGTAGGTGAAATCATCGGCCAATTGGCATAAAATCCAAACATACCAAGCGTACCCAAAGGATTTGTATCCCAAAAGATTGGTTCTTACCCCGTCAACTTCAGGATTGAAAAGCTCATAGGTCCCTTCAAAAAGAAGAATAGCGAAAGCGACCTTGAACAAGGGCCCCAAAATTGCAGAGCCAATACCCATAAAACCGCTAGCAGCTAAATCCTTCCAATCATAAAGGTCGTGATGTTCGTGGTCATGGGTTTTACTATATGTTAACTCCAATAAAATGAAGGCGATAAATACTGGCACGCCATATACCAGGGGGTTTGTAAAATCCATAAATAAAATTTAAGCTTTAAGCTCTAAGTATGTGTTTTTGTGAAATTTAACCATAAATTGCATTAAAACAAAGTAGTTTGGTCCGAACCGTCATTCTTTGTTTCTATATCATCATCACCCTTTTCTATTTGTTCTTCGTCAACTACCTCGATGTCCTCGGTTTTTTGTTCCTTGGGCTCTTCGTAGGGCAAAGGTTCCAGGGCATTGATGTTCTTGACTTTCTCAGGGGTAAGCTGATTTCCCAGGGCTTTTATTCCTTTTACCGCTATGAACTCTTCCACGTTTACTTCTAGGTTGGGTTTGGGGTCTTTCCCCCGTGGCTTTACGAATTCTATTTCCAACCTGGGTCTCCAATCCGTAGATACAAGTTCCAAATGGGATTTAGGGTCATCGGTGATGACCACTTCTTCCTTGTTGGGGTTTTCTACCAAGAACCTTTTTAGATAGTAACGTTCCTTGTCTCCTACGTAATGGACCACGGAAATAGGTTTTTCTGGATTCCATTTTTCCAATACGACCATATCGTCGTTGAATCGGGTGAGCAAATCCGGGGGAATGGTTTTAACCACGCCCTTTTGGTCTATCACCAAAAGCAGGTCGTCCCCTTTGAATTCACCAAGCAACTCCCCTCTTCCATCAACATTTAGTCTGTTTACTACATCGTCAAACCAAATTTTTCTGGGTTTCAGGGTGGATACTCCCTTTTCTTTCAGTTCAATGCGCTTTACTGGATATTTGGTGACCAAGTTCCCTTTGGATCCCCTGCCTTTGATGAGCACGTCTGAAAAATCAAGGTCCCATTTCAGTTTTTTGATACTTCCTGATTGACGCAACATTACCGTGACAACTTCGGCCTCACCATTTGGATTGGCGGAGAAATAAAGCACTTCCGCGGATGGTTTGTCCCCAGTGAGCTGGTATATCTTGTCCCTTGTTATACTGGTTACATTGAAGCGCTTTACATAACTGGGACCCCCCTTCATGACCTTATAGATCATATTGTAGGTGGTGCGTGTATCTTTCTTTTTGAATACGGCCACGTGGATGATGTTCTTCCCGACAAATACCTTGGAATCCACCTTGGTGACCATCATCTCCCCTTTTTGCGTAAAGACGATAATGTCATCAATATCACTGCAATCCGTAACGTATTCGTCCCTTTTCAAGGAGGTTCCGATAAAACCTTCTTTGCGGTTCACGTAGAGTTTCGTGTTCCTGATGACCACTTTTGTGGCTTCGATCTCATCAAAAACCCTTATTTCCGATTTTCGTTCCCTGCCTGCACCATATTTCTTCTTCAATTCCTTGAAGTATGCGATGGCATAGTCCACCAAATGTTCCAGGTGGTGTTTGGTTTCGGCAATCCTATCTTCCAGACTTTCAATGAGTTGTTGTGCTTTATCTAAATCAAACTTTGAAATACGCTTGATTCGTATTTCGGTCAACCGAACGATATCGTCCTTGGTCACGGCTCTTTTTAGATGTGAAATATGGGGTTTCAGGCCTTCATCGATAGCCTTGATCACCCCATCCCAGGTTTCCTCTTCTTCTATCTCTCGGTAAATCCTGTTCTCTATAAAAATTCGTTCCAATGAAGAAAAATGCCATTGCTCTTCAAGTTCGTCCAACTGTATTTGAAGCTCTGCTTTAAGTAGATCCACTGTTTTGTCCGTGGATCTTTCAAGCATCTCCGTGACGCCGATAAACAATGGTTTGTTGTTTTCGATAACACATCCCAATGGGGATATGGAAGACTCACAGGCGGTAAAGGCATACAGTGCGTCAATGGTTTTGTCCGGGGAGATGCCGTTTGGCAAATGCACCAAGATCTCCACTTCCGCAGCCGTGTTATCCTCTATCTTTTTGACTTTGATTTTTCCCTTATCGTTAGCCTTTAAGATGGAATCAATTAAAGAGGAAGTATTGGTCCCATATGGTATTTCATTTATAACAAGGGTATTTTTGTTCAAAGTGGATATTTTGGCCCTTACCCTTATCTTGCCACCACGCATACCATCGTTATAATTGGTCACATCAATGATTCCGGCTGTTGGAAAATCCGGATAAATGGTAAATCGCTTTCCTTTTAAATGCTTTATGGAAGCGTCTATCAATTCATTGAAATTATGGGGGAGAATTTTGGTGGAAAGCCCCACTGCGATCCCTTCCGCTCCTTGGGCGAGCAATAATGGGAACTTAACCGGAAGGTTTACGGGTTCTTTCTTTCTGCCGTCATAAGAAAGTTGCCATTCCGTAATTTTTGGACTGTACACAACTTCAAGTGCGAATTTGGAAAGCCGCGCCTCTATGTAACGTGGGGCGGCAGCTCCATCTCCGGTCAAAATATTCCCCCAGTTACCCTGGGTATCGATAAGGAGGTCCTTTTGACCAATCTGAACCATGGCATCTGCGATACTGGCGTCACCGTGAGGATGGTACTGCATGGTATGGCCCACTACGTTGGCTACTTTATTGTAGCGACCATCGTCCAGTTCTTTCAATGCATGCATGATCCTGCGCTGCACAGGTTTAAAACCATCTTCAATAGCAGGTACGGCACGCTCCAATATAACATACGAAGCGTAATCCAAAAACCAATCCTTGTACATCCCAGTAACCCTTACCAGGCTTTCTTGGGATTCTTCTTGGTTATCTAAACTTTCTTCGTTCAGTTCTTCATTATCTTCCATCTAGAAGCACGGCATTTATTTGGGTTATAGTTGGTTTTCTTCTACTAAATCAAGTTCTACTTTAAGGTTGTTTATGATAAACTCCTGCCTGTCCGGTGTGTTTTTTCCCATATAAAACTTCAAAAGATTGTCTATGCTCATTGCTTTGTCCAGCATAACAGGCTCCAAGCGGATATCATCACCAATAAAATGTTTGAACTCATCAGGCGAAATTTCACCCAATCCCTTAAATCGGGTAATCTCGGGTTTTCCTGTGAGTTTTTCAATGGCTTGCCTTTTCTCTTCTTCACTGTAGCAATAAATGGTTTCTTTTTTATTGCGGACCCGAAATAGCGGGGTTTGAAGAATATATAAATGATTTTCCTTGATCAGTTCTGGGAAAAACTGCAAGAAAAAGGTAATCAACAGCAAGCGAATGTGCATTCCGTCCACATCGGCATCCGTGGCGATCACAATATTATTGTATCGTAGGTCTTCCATGGAGTCCTCAATGTTGAGCGCAGCCTGCAAAAGATTGAACTCTTCGTTCTCATAGACGATTTTTTTGGACATTCCGTAGGAATTCAACGGTTTTCCCCGAAGACTGAAGACGGCCTGCGTGTTCACGTCCCTGGATTTGGTAATGGAACCTGAAGCGGAATCCCCTTCGGTGATGAAAAGTGTGGTTTCCAAACGGCGGTCCTTTTTCATGTCCTGGAGATGGATACGGCAATCCCGAAGCTTTTTATTGTGGAGGCTTGCTTTTTTTGCACGTTCCCTGGCCAGTTTTCGAATTCCGGAAAGCTCCTTACGTTCTTTCTCCGCCTGCACTATTTTTCTTTGAAGTGCTTCCGCTGTCTGCGGGTTTTTATGGAGATAATTGTCCAGTTGTGTGCCCACAAAATCGTTTATATATGTCCGTACGGTGGGCAGGTTGCCTCCCATGTCGGTGGAGCCCAGTTTTGTTTTGGTCTGGCTCTCGAACACGGGTTCCATGACTTTTATGGAAACTGCGGATATGATAGATTTTCGAATATCCGACGCATCGTAATTTTTCCCGTAGAAATCACGAATGGTCCTGACCACAGCTTCCCTGAACGCGGATTGGTGCGTACCTCCCTGTGTGGTATGCTGTCCGTTCACGAAAGAATGGTACTCTTCGCTGTATTGGGTCTTGCTGTGGGTCATGGCCACTTCAATGTCATCACCTTTTAAATGGATGATTGGATATAGAAAATCCTCTTCGTTGTTGTTGTCCTCCAATAAATCCCTCAAACCATTTTCTGAATGGAATTTTTCACCATTGAAAACAATCGTCAACCCTGGGTTTAGATAGACATAATTTTTGAGCATGCGTTCCACATACTCGCTTCTGTATTTATATTTTTTAAAGATGGATTCGTCAGGTGTGAAACTGACTTTGGTCCCTTTTCTTCTGGAAGATTGTTCCAAAAGTTCTTCATTCACCAAGTTTCCTGCCTTAAACTCCGCGGACTTGGATTTGCCATCTCTGTTGGATTCTACCCTAAAATATGTGGAAAGGGCGTTTACGGCTTTGGTACCTACCCCGTTCAATCCAACCGATTTTTTAAAGGCACGGGTATCGTACTTTCCTCCGGTGTTCATTTTGGAGACTACGTCGACCACTTTTCCCAAAGGGATTCCACGACCATAATCCCGCACGTGGACGGTATTGTCTTTAATGTTGATCTCGATGGTCTTCCCCGCTCCCATCACAAATTCATCGATACAGTTATCGATTACTTCCTTGAGGAGGATGTAAATGCCGTCATCTGCAGAGGAACCGTCGCCCAATTTTCCAATGTACATCCCTGGACGCATACGAATATGCTCCTTCCAGTCCAGCGAACGGATATTATCCTCAGTATATTGGGTGTCTGCCATTAGTTAAGGGTTAATCCCTGCAATATAAAATTTAGGAGCAAAAATAAAAGGGTGTAAGGTAGAAAGTAATCAACAATGAAAAATATTATTGTTAATATAAATCAGCCCTTTGCCCGTTTTTTTTCCTGAACCGAAAGATAGGTGACGCCAAAAATAACGATTAGCATGCCCAATAACTGCCAAATGGTGAGTTTTTCGTCCAAAAATACAAAGGCCAACAATATGGTGGAAATGGGGCCCAAACTTCCCAAAATAGAAAAATTGGAGGCTCCCAACCTCTGAATGGAGGCCGATACCAAAAAGGATGGAATCAATGTGGCAAAAATGGCCATGGCCAACCCATATATATAAACTGGCCAAGGGTAATCCATCAATTTCCAATGTCCTGATATCAAATAATGGATCACAATACAGAAAGTGGAAACGATCATGGCGTAGCACGTAAACCGGAGCACTCCAAATTTGGGAATCAGCCAGCCACTGCCAACCAAGTATGATGCATAGGTAATGGCGCTCAACAATACCAAAAATCCACCCAGTAAAACTTGATTTCCCGAAATATCCAACTCATTCCAAAAGGTTATCAAAACTCCCAAGTACGTTATGGCAATCGCAATACGTTGCACTCGGCCAATCCGCTGTTTAAATATAATCCATGTGAGAAAGACAACGATAGTAGGATACACAAATAAAATAATGCGCTCCAACCCTGCCTTAATGTAATTCAGTCCTAAAAAATCGAAATAACTGGCCAAGTAGTATCCCACAAACCCAAAAAGGAGTAACCAAGCATAATCTTTTTGGAGAATTTCGGTCTTTGTCGTTTTCTTTCTGGTCAAAAAGAGAATGATCATGTAAAACGGTAAGGAGAATAGCATCCGGAACATGAGTAGATCAAGGGTATCCACATCATAAGCGTAGGCAAGTTTTACCATAACAGCTTTGGATGAAAACATAACCACTCCCAAAACACCGTATAAAATCCCCAAGCTCTTACTAGACATATAGCAAAGCTATTCCATGTCAGTAGATCGGAAAACCAAAAAGATAAAGGATTACAATGCCCAGCGCTTACACGTTGAACCTAAAGTGCATTATATCGCCATCTTTAACAATATATTCTTTGCCCTCCACGCGCATACGTCCAGCCTCTTTGACTTTGGCCTCACTGCCATATTTTACGAAATCATCGTATGAGATGACCTCTGCACGGATAAACCCTTTTTCGAAATCAGTATGAATCACACCTGCGGCCTGAGGGGCTGTGGCCCCAACAGGAATGGTCCATGCCCGGACTTCCTTCACTCCTGCGGTAAAATAGGTTTCCAGGTCAAGTAATTTGTAGGCGCCACGGATCAATTTGGCGGAACCGGGTTCGGAAAGACCTAGGTCCTCCAAAAACATTTGGCGTTCTTCGAAAGTTTCCAACTCGGTGATATCGGCTTCGGTGCCCACGGCCAAAAAGATGACCTCGGCATTTTCATCGGCTACGGCTTCCTTTACCTTTTCCACGTAAGCGTTTCCATCAACTGCTGCATCTTCATCCACATTGCAAACATACATTACGGGTTTATCCGTGATCAATTGTAACGGTTTTACAAATTCCTCACGTTCATCTTCACCAATTTCAATGGCCCTTACAGATTTTCCAGCCTCAAGTCCCTCTTTTAGTGCGGATAGCACGGCTTCTTCTTTTTGGGCCTCTTTATTTCCTGTTTTGGCGGCACGTTTTACCTTGTCGAGTTTCTTCTCAACACTCTCCAAATCTTTAAGCTGCAATTCCATATCAATGGTCTCCTTGTCCCTGATGGGGTCTACGGAACCATCAACGTGCACAACATTGTCGTTGTCAAAACACCTGAGCACGTGCAAAATGGCATCGGTTTCGCGGATGTTCCCCAAAAACTGGTTTCCAAGTCCCTCACCTTTACTGGCCCCTTTTACCAAACCGGCAATGTCCACAATCTCCACTGTGGCAGGCAATACACGCTCAGGGTTGACCAGTTCCTCCAATTTTTCCAAGCGTTTATCGGGCACGTTTACCACACCAATATTGGGCTCTATGGTACAAAACGGGAAATTGGCACTTTGTGCCTTAGCGTTGGACAGACAGTTAAAAAGCGTTGATTTTCCAACGTTGGGCAATCCTACAATACCTGCTTTCATCTAAATTCTTGTGTTTTGAGGCTGCAAATATAACATGAAGTTTTGGTACTAAAGCCTAATAATTTTTTATCAACAAATATAAACCTATGATTGCCAAGGCGATAATGCCAAAAATGGCGATAAGGGATAGTACGCACCCTATTTGCTTCCAAATACCGTTATATTCTTTCTCTTTTTCTTGCATAAAAAAACCCGAACCATTTTAGGTCCGGGCTAAATTAAATGTTTTTTTCTCCTTAACCATCGGGATGCATGAACTTTTGCTTACTAAGTAGTTCCTCTTCGGTTTCCACGTGGTCCTCATCCGGGACACAACAATCGACTGGGCATACTGCCGCGCATTGTGGTTCTTCATGAAAACCTTTGCACTCCGTGCATTTATCTGGAACAATATAATAAAGCTCATCACTAATGGGCTCTTGGACTTCATCGGCATTGATCTCCTTGCCATTGGGCAAAACCACATCGCCCTTTAACGAAGTCCCATCACTATATCTCCACTCATCCGCACCTTCATAAATTGCCGTGTTCGGGCATTCTGGCTCGCAAGCACCACAATTTATGCATTCATCTGTTATAATAATTGCCATAATTTTCCTTTCCTTTTGGGCTGATTCCTGTCAGCATGCTTACTTTTGACAAAAATAACCCCTACTAAATTAGTGTACAAATTTAATGGCACCGTATATTAAAACCATAGATGCTTTTGTTAAACTTGGAAAACAACTAACGGATTATTGTGACAATTGTTATTCCGACGGCACCGAATTTGATAATGAACTCAAGGCAATTATTGAACAGGCTGGGCACCATAACGGATGGTTTACAGAAGACAATATCCTGTTCTCCCTTGGACAATGGGGAGGATTGTTAACGGAAGGGAACCTGAAGGACTGGCTGTCCAACTACGATCTAAAAGGTAGTCCCGATCCAAAAACAGTTGGTATTGTGATGGCGGGCAATATTCCCCTAGTTGGATTTCACGATTTTCTTTGTGTTTTGCTCTCGGGCAACAAAGCATTGGCCAAGCTCTCTTCCAATGATAAACTGCTATTGCCCTTTCTGTCAAAATATCTGATCCGGCAGGAACCATCATTGGCAGATAGGATCGAGTTTGTGGATGGCCGTCTCGAAAACTTTGATGCCGTTATTGCCACGGGAAGCAATAATACAAGCCGCTATTTTGAACATTATTTCGGGAAAAAACCGAACATCATCAGAAAAAACAGAAATTCGGTAGCTGTACTTTCAGGAAATGAAACGGAAGATGAACTAAGGGCACTCGGGGAAGATATTTTCAGGTACTATGGATTGGGATGCCGTAATGTTTCCAAGATCTATGTGCCAAAAGATTATAATTTTGAGAAGCTGTTCAATGCACTCTTTCACTATAAGGACATTATCCACCAACATAAATATGCCAATAATTATGATTATAACAAGGCGGTGTATTTGATGAGTGAATTTAAGATCCTGGACAACGGTTTTTTGGTTTTAAAGGAAGACAATGGGCTCTCCTCCCCTATTTCTGCATTGTTTTATTCCTTTTATGAGGATGAAACAAGTCTAAAAAAAGAATTGGAAGAACTTGATGAACAAATCCAATGCGTGGTATCAAACGGAATAGTTGAAAACCAAGTTAATTTTGGGCAAACCCAGAGGCCGGGTCTCAATGACTACGCGGATGGAATAGACACCATGGAGTTTCTACTGAAACTTTAAGAAAATCCTAACCTTGGGAAACATTTTTAGATCCAACATTTTTTAAGACCTTTGGTCCCTTAAACATTGGAAATGAAAAAGCATAATTTTAGTGCCGGTCCCTGCATATTGCCCGCAGAGGTCATGCAAAAGGCATCCGAGGCCGTTATAGAACTTGATGGCATTGGACTGTCCCTAATAGAAATCTCTCACCGCAGCAAAGAATTTGTCGCAATTATGGAGAAAGCCCGTTCCTTGGCCTTGGAACTGTTGGGCCTGGAAGGTAAAGGATACCAAGCATTGTTTCTTCAGGGAGGTGCCAGTATGCAATTCTTGATGACCGCCTATAATCTTTTGGATAAAAAAGCAGGGTATGTCAATACAGGTACATGGAGTCAAAAAGCGATCAAGGAAGCCCGTTTGTTTGGCGAGATCGTAGAGGTCGCATCTTCACAGGAGGATAATTTTAAACATATCCCAAAGGGATTCGACATCCCTACCGACCTGGACTACCTCCACCTTACCTCCAACAATACCATATTTGGGACACAGTTCAAGGAATTTCCCAAAACTGATGTACCTGTGGTGTGCGATATGAGTTCAGACATTTTTTCCAGACAATTGGACTTTTCACAATTTGACCTGATTTATGCCGGAGCGCAGAAAAATATGGGCCCAGCAGGAACGACCCTTGTGGTGGTGAAAGAAGACGTATTGGGCAAAGTATCCAGAAAGATACCATCCATGATGGATTATTCCGTGCATGTGGCCAAGGACAGTATGTTCAATACCCCACCTGTTTTCGCCGTTTACGTTTCCATGCTCACCATGCAGTGGTTAAAGGATTTAGGTGGGATCGCCGCTATTGAGGAAATCAACGAGCGCAAAGCGAACCTTATCTATTCTGAAATTGAACTAAATCCTTTGTTTTCAGGTATTGCGGCCAAGGAAGACCGTTCCATCATGAACGCAACCTTTAACATCACCGATGACGAATTAAAGGATGTGTTTGATGAGATGTGCAAAGAGGCAGGGATAAGTGGAATCAACGGACACAGGTCTGTTGGTGGTTACCGGGCATCCATGTACAATGCACTTCCTTTGGAAAGTGTTGGCGTTTTGGTGGATATAATGAGTGAACTCGAAAAGAAAGGATAATTTCAATGACGAAAATTTTAGCGAATGACGGCTTGGCGCAAGCTGGAATAGACCTGCTCGAAAAAGAAGGTTTTGAAGTAAAAACCACAAGGGTTGCCCAAGAGCAATTGGCGAATTACATAAACAAGAACAAGATAGATGTGCTTTTGGTGCGCAGTGCCACCAAAGTGGATAAGAAATTGATCGACGATTGTCCCACTTTGAAATTGATTGGCCGTGGAGGTGTTGGTATGGACAATATAGATGTGAAATACGCGGAATCCAAAAAGATACATGTGTTCAACACACCCGAAGCATCTTCGGAATCCGTAGCTGAACTGGTATTTGCCCACCTGCTGAACGGCGTTCGGTTTTTGCACGATTCCAATAGGAACATGCCCTTGGAAGGGGATAGCCAATTTAAACAACTTAAGAAAAATTATGCCGGGGGCACTGAACTTAGGGGTAAGACCTTGGGGATAATAGGTTTTGGTAGAATTGGTCAGGCCACAGCAAAAAAAGCCCTTGCAATGGGCATGGAAGTGTTGTATACCGATAAACATATAAAAGAAACCACACTGTCCATTTCCTTTTATGATGGACGAGAAATCAGTTTTGATTTAAAAAGCAAAGACTTGAAAGAAGTGTTGGCCAATGCCGATTTTGTGAGTCTTCATGTCCCCTCCCAAGAAAAATACCTAATTGGAAAAGCAGAACTGGGACTCATGAAACCTGGCTCCGGAATCATCAATACTTCACGTGGCGGGGTTTTGGACGAAGTCGCTTTAATAGAAGCTTTGGAATCCGATCATTTAGCATTCGCAGGACTTGATGTGTTTGAATCCGAGCCCTCCCCTGAGATCAAAATATTGATGAGCCCCAAGATTTCCCTCAGCCCCCATATTGGTGGCAGTACGATCGAAGCTCAAGAACGTATTGGAATGGAACTGGCAGAAAAAGTTATCAAACAACTAAAATAAATGGTTTTCTTAGCGGAAACCATCATTAAAAAGACACTTTTTCGTACATTGCCGATTAACCTTAACATAAACACTAACATAATGTCAGGATTATTAGATTTGATCAACAGCCCCATGGGCAAACAGTTGATTAGCGGTGTCGCTGGACAAACAGGGCAGCCGGAAAACAAAACAGCAGAAGTCTTGAGCATGGCCATGCCAGTTTTGATGGGAGCCATGAAAAAAAATGCATCTACCCCAGGAGGTGCGCAAGGTCTCATGAACGCACTTTCATCCAAACATGACGGTGGTATATTAGATGATTTGGGAGGCCTTTTTGGAGGTGGCGTAGATCAGGATGTAATGGATGATGGCGCTGGTATATTGGGACACATATTGGGTACCAAACAACCTCAAGTTGAAAATGCCCTAAGTAGCAAATCAGGTATTGATGCTGGTTCAGTTGCACAAATATTAAAAATTGCAGCCCCCATTCTTTTGGGTTATTTGGGAAAACAGACCAAACAACAAAATGTAAGCAGCCCTGAAGGCCTAAACGGATTGTTGGGTGGATTGATGGGCGGTGACGAATCTGCCGCAAAGCAACAATCTTTAGTCGAATCCTTCTTGGATAGCGATGGAGATGGTAGTGTCATAGATGATTTGGCCGGTATGGTACTAAATAATGGAAGCCAGAACAAAAGTGGTCTTGGCGGTATGTTGGGAGGACTTTTTGGTAAATAAAAATTCAACTTAACGATATTTAACAAAGCCATTTGAACTTTTCAAATGGCTTTTTTGTATCTTATTGAGATGAAAAAGAAGTTTTCAAATCCATTATTGTTCTGTTCGGCACTAGCGTTTTGTGTGTTCTCATGTACTTCACAAAAAGCCATACCGGATATCACAGATGATGAAAAGGCCATTTTTGAGTCCGGCGGGGAGGAACCTGTTGAGATCAAAGATGAGGAAACTGAGTACGAAATCATCATTATTGAACCTGGGTTCAACGCATGGCTACAATCCATTGCAAGACCGAAGGGGTACTACTCGCAGTCATTTTTGGAAAACAGAAACGCAATCATGGTAACTACATGGAACCAAAGGGTGTTGCAACCCAATAGGTACGACCCCAACCTCTATGAAATGCAAATCAATTACGACCCCAGCATCGATTATGGTTATGAGGTCAACTATAAGCTCTACAATTACTTCATTTATTTCCAAAGAAAATATAACCAACGCTTGGGCCCTTTCATTCCACGGATATAAAATGCTACTTTTGTATTAATTCATTCTGATAATGCAAAAATTAAAACAGCGGTGGGAAATCCAAAAAAATTGGCAAATCCTTTTTCCAATATTGGGAGTGATACTGACCCTGCTTACCACCTACTTCGTTTCATATAAAATAATTGCCGCATTTAAATTTGTAAGCACCTTGCTTCAATGGGGATTAATTCTGGCCAATACCCTTTTACTATATTTTATATTTGTTAAATTTTTTCTTTGGTGTTTCAAAAAATTGGAAAATAGGTGGAAAACCAATTTCAAATGGGAAATGATCGCAATTTTCATTGTATTTGCCCTAACCGGTAGTGCCTCAGGTAAATTGGCCGGTCCATTGGTTCATTGGATCGGTTTGGACAATGATAATGTCCCGGGTGCTATATATTGGACACTCCGAATTCTTTTGATTTTTCCCATCTACCAAATCCTTCTTGTTGTTATTGGCTGGCTGTTCGGCCAGTATCGGTTTTTTTGGGATTTTGAGAAAAAAATGTTGAAACGTATGGGTTTGGGAGCTTTTCTGCCATAGTTTTAAGGTTTTCTTAACGTAAAAGTAACAAGTGGCTGGGTTACATTTGCCAAGTATGTTGTTCAACCTCACCAAACCAATATTCAAATTAACTTCCATTTTAATGGTAGTGGGTATGCTTGCCCCTTCCATAATAAGATTGGGGCATACGCTATATCAGCATAGCCAAGAAGAGAAATGTATTGCTTATGGCACCAATCATATACACAAATCCAATTTGGGATGTGATTTCCATGATTTTACACTGACCAACTTAGTACTTTTCAACGCTTCTTTTAACCATCTCTTGGTTGATGTATCCGAAATAAGGTATTCCATCGCTAACTACACCTTCATTTATACACCTTTAAAAATTTCCTTTCAGGGATTAAGAGCCCCTCCAGCTGTTTCATAGTAAGATTGATTTAGGATTTTTAAACCGCTTATTTTTTTACAATGAAACAATTATATATTTCAATGTTTTTGGCATTGGTTCCGATTTTAACATATTCGCAGAATACACTGTCAGGTAAGATTGTGGACGCTGAAAACGGAGAACCTTTAGAGCAAGTATCCGTATACATTCCACAATTGGAGAATGGTACGGTAACCGACCAAAATGGAAACTATACACTGAAAAACCTACCAGAGGGAAACTATAAATTGGTCATCTCCTATATTGGATTTGAAACGTATTCCACCTCCTTTGAAATTAATCCCGGAAGTAACAGCTTTGACCATCAAATGGTTCCTTCTGCCATAGAAATGGATGAAGTGGTCCTTTCTACACCCTTTCACAAATTACAGCGGGAAAATGTGATGAAAGTGGAGCAAAAATCCATGGAAGAACTGAAACAGCAAGGAGGTATTACATTATCTGAAGGAATTACGAACATTCCGGGGGTTTCCTCTGTTTCCACAGGTGTTGGAATCGGAAAGCCGGTTATTCGTGGACTGAGCTTTAACCGTGTCCTGGTATATACGCAGGGTGTTCGTCTGGAAAACCAACAATATGGAGGCGAACATGGATTGGGTCTTAACGATGCAGGGATTGAAAGTGTAGAGGTAATTAAGGGACCGGCTTCGTTATTGTATGGCTCGGACGCACTGGGCGGTGTTCTATACCTGAATCCGGAAAAATTTGAAACCTCTGGGGAAACATCGGGGGATATTAACATGAGGTATTTTACAAACACCCTTGGATACAATGCCAATGCAGGGTTCAAGACCTCTGGGGAAAAACTAAAATTTCTGGTACGTGGTGCCTATGCTTCCAACGCAGATTACGAAACTGGCGACGGGACCAGTGTTACAAACTCTAGGTTCAACGAAGCTGACATAAAAACAGGGCTTGCGTACCAAACCGCTAAGTTCAAATCGGAACTCAGGTACAATTATAATGCTTCGGAACTTGGAATTCCGGAAGAAATCGGGGTGCAGAACAACGACCGCGACCCCTTATTGCCTTATCAAGAACTCTCCACACACATCCTAAGTTCCAAGAACAATCTATTTTTCAAGAAATCGAGTTTGGAAGCCACTTTCGGTTACACGATAAATAATCGGAAAGAGTTTGAAGAGCACCATCACGATGAGGAGGAAGAGGACCATGAAGAGGAAGATCATGAGGAGGAGGAGGAACACGGAGAAGAGGAAGAAGGGGCTGCACTGGACATGAGGTTGAAAACATTCAACTACAATATCCAGTATAATCCACAGTGGGGGAAAATGACGACTATTTTTGGGGTCCAAGGAATGCATCAAACCAATGAAAACTTTGGAGAAGAAGTATTGGTGCCCAATGCCACTACCAACGACTTTGGTGTTTTGGCCACATCCCATATCCATTTTGATAACAGTGACCTCCAGATAGGTCTGCGATACGACCTAAGATCCATCAACGGCGAAGAAAGTGGTGTTGAAGGTGACGAAGAATACATCCCTTCCATAAATAAGGACTTCAATAGTTTCAATGCTGCTGCAGGGTACCGTATGGATCTTACCGAAAATATTATAGGGCGTATAAATCTTGCCACTGGGTTCAGGGCACCAAACTTATCGGAATTGACCTCGAACGGATTGCACAGTGGAGCCAATAGGGTCGAGATTGGAAATCCAGACCTTGATAGTGAACAAAACTTCCAAGTCGATCTGGCATTGGAATACGGAAACAAACATATCGAAGCGTACATCAATACGTTCTATAACATTGTAAACGATTATATTTATTTGGAGCCAACCGGTGAATACAGGGATTCCGATCCTATTTATAATTTTCAGCAACAAAATGCCATACTGTATGGTGGTGAATTTGGATTTCATTTACACCCCCACCCCATAGATTGGCTGCATTTGGAGAGTAGTTATGATATTGTTTACGGAGAATTGGAAGATAATTCAAACCTTCCATTGATTCCCGCCAATCGTTGGACCAACACCTTTAGGGTGGAATGGAAAAAACAAAATCAGGAATATCGATGCTTTGCATTTGTAACACTTCAAACCTTCTTTGATCAGAACAAGGTGGCAGATTTTGAAACTCCAACAGCTAGATACAACTTGTTCAATGTGGGCGTTGGTGGGGATATTCGAATCTTTAATCAAAAAATGAACTATTCCATTACAGGGAACAACCTTTTTGATAAAGATTATATTTCGCACCTATCCAGGTTGAAAGCAGATGGTATTGCCAATATAGGTAGAAACATTGCGGTTAGCTTGAGTATTCCATTCTAGAAAACAGAGCATAACGAATCGTAAAGAACAAGTAGTAATTTTTTGGAACTACTTGTTCTTTTTTTTGTTCAAAAGGTAAGTGTATATCCAAGTCAAGGTAAAGGTGGGGATTACATCCATACCCGGCACCAATTCTTCGGCAAAAGTGATCAAACCAGCAGCCTGCCCTACCCTGCCCTTGTACAAACGGGTCATGAGCCATCCGGCAACGGGCGCCCAGATCACATCGGAAAACTCCCCTATGCCAGGTATAACAAAGGATAGCATACCAATACCATCAAACAGTAGACCCAATAGGAGAATGCGATATTTATTGTCTTTTTCTTCTGTCATAGGGGAAAAATAGCAATTACCACCCAATTGGGAAAACCAATTAAGACAAATCGGCGCTGATCAGCTTTAAAAACTCGTTTCGGGTCTCGATTTTTTCAAACTGCCCCCTAAAACCGGAAGTTGTGGTAACCGAATTTTGTTTTTGGACACCGCGCATCATCATGCACATATGGGAAGCCTCTATTACAACAGCGACCCCCTTGGGCTTTAATGTATTGTTTATGCACTCTAAAATATTATGGGTCAAACGTTCCTGCACCTGCAACCTGCGGGCAAAAACATCCACCACCCTTGGAATCTTGCTCAACCCCACAATATGCCCATTAGGGATATATGCAACATGGGCCTTTCCAAAAAAGGGGAGCATGTGGTGCTCGCAGAGCGAATACAATTCGATGTCCTTAATGATCACCATATCATCATAACTTTCCTCGAACATGGCCCCTCTTAGGATTTCCTCTGCGTCTTGCTTATACCCCTGTGTCAGGAAAAGCATAGCTTTTGCAGCCCGTTCAGGAGTTTTTATCAATCCCTCGCGGGTAATATCCTCACCAATATCATCCACGATTTTAGAGAAATGGTCTTTTACCTCATTGGTGATTTCAATATTGTATTCTTCGAGGTTCCTATATGATGTCATGCTTTTAACTTTTTTGAAAAATAACGGTTCAGTTTTTTGATCTTGGGATCAATTATAAATTGGCAATAGGGTTGCTCCCTATTTTCGTTGTAATAGTCGTGATGTTCCTTCTCGGCCACATAAAAGGGCTTTGCTTCCGAAACAGCTGTAACGATCGGGGAATCAAATAATTTTTTTCGCTCCAAAAGATGGATGAGATCCTCTGCCATTTGTTTTTGCTCCGGTGTGGTGTAAAAAATCTCACTACGATATTGTGTGCCCACATCATTTCCCTGCCGGTTCAACGTTGTAGGGTCATGGGTGGCAAAAAACACCTCCAAAAGATCCATGTAGGAAATAATATTTGGGTCAAAAGTGATCTTAACGCCCTCGGCATGTCCGGTCCGTCCGGTACAAATTTCCCGATATGCCGGATTCTTTATGTTCCCGCCAGTGTACCCGGACACCACTTCCACTACCCCATTAAGTCGCTGAAAAACAGCTTCGGTGCACCAAAAACAACCTCCGGCAAAGATTGCAGTCTCAAAATTTGAATTATTCTGTTTATCCATTTCAAGTCAAAGCTAAACAATATTTAGGTGCAAAAGTTTGAATACACCATATATTTCTTTTACGTTTAGTCGAAAAACGACACAGAACTTTAGCCAAAAACCCCCATCTTTGTCATACAACTGTAATGATTATCTTCGACCACCGAAGCTGTATTTATGATAAAGGCCACAAATATTCAAAAAAGTTACGGAGACCTCAAGGTTTTGAAAGGGGTCGATTTGGAAATAAAAAAAGGAGAAGTGGTTTCCATAGTTGGCGCCTCGGGTGCAGGAAAAACGACCTTATTGCAGATTTTGGGCACCTTGGACACCCCTACCAACAAAGGTGAAAGCACACTGTTGATCAACGACACGGATGTCAACCGGCTAAATGACAAAAGTTTGGCGCAATTTAGAAATGAGCATATCGGTTTTATTTTTCAATTTCACCAGTTGTTGCCCGAGTTTACTGCTTTGGAAAATGTGTGCATTCCAGCTTTCATTAAAAAAACACCACGGACGGTAGCAGAAAAACGTGCCAAAGAACTCTTGGATTTTTTGGGATTGAAAGATCGCTATCACCACAAGCCCAACGCCCTCTCCGGTGGTGAGCAGCAGCGTGTAGCCGTGGCACGTTCCCTAATGAACAGACCGTCGGTAGTTTTGGCGGATGAACCCAGTGGAAATCTGGATTCTGAAAGTGCGGACAATCTCCACAAACTGTTTTTTCAACTACGGGACGAGTTTGGGCAGACCTTTGTCCTTGTTACCCACAACCTTGAACTGGCCGATATGGCGGACAGGAAACTCACAATGGTAGATGGTTTGATCGTTTCCAAAGATTGATATGACCAAAGCGGAACTCAAGGAATTTTTGGATGCCAAGGTGATTGAATACAACAATCCTAAGTTTTTGGAGGACGACCCTCTTCAGGTTCCTCACCGGTTTAACCAAAAGGAAGACATTGAAATCAGTGCTTTTTTGACAGCAACCATTGCCTGGGGCAACCGTAAGAGCATTATCAACAATGCATCCAGGTTAATGGATTTGATGGGCAACTCACCATATGATTTTGTTATGAACCATTCGGAGGACGACTTGGAAGTCCTCTCCCCTTTTGTGCATCGGACTTTTAATGGATCGGACCTTGCTTACTTTGTAAGCAGTCTGCAAAACATTTATAAAAATCACGGTGGTTTGGAAGCTGTTTTTACAGCGCATCAGACCGAGGATTCCATGCAGCTTGCTGTTTCCAAGTTCAAGGAAGTATTTTTTGAGCTGCCCCACCAAGCCCGGACCCAGAAACACGTATCTGATCCCAACAAAGGTTCGGCGGCCAAGCGGATCAATATGTTTTTGCGCTGGATGGTCCGTGACAATGACACCGGAGTGGACTTTGGGATTTGGAAGGATATTGATCCGGCCAAACTCTCCTGCCCTTTGGATGTGCACTCGGGCAACGTGGCGCGTAAGCTAAAATTGCTCAAACGTAAACAAAATGATGCCAAGGCTTTACAGGAACTGGACAAAAACCTACGAAAACTGGATGCAACAGACCCGGTAAAGTATGATTTTGCGTTGTTTGGGCTGGGGGTTTTTGAGCGGTTTTAAATTATTTAATTCTCCAATAGAACTTTTGGGCAAGCATAGGATCTACTATCTTTTCAAAAATTAAATTGGTAGCATCAATATTTTGGCTTTAAATCATTAATTAATGAAATACTTGGAACCTTCTTATTTTTTTGACTTTGAAAGTGATCCGGTTCAATCACTTATATCCGAATTTTCGGGAAAATCATTAACGGATAAAGAAAAAACGATTGAGCTGTACACCAAGGTACGGGACGATTGGAAATACGACCCCTACAACATCAGCCTAGCCAAAGAAAACTATAGGGCCAGTAGTATTGCCCAAAAATCCACCGGGAACTGTGTTGAAAAATCAATATTGTTGATCGCAGGGCTCAGGGCGATGCGGATACCCGCCAGACTTCATTTGGGAAAGGTAAAAAACCACATTGCCGTGGATAGATTGATGGAAAAATTTGGATCTAACGAACTTACGCCCCATGGAATGGTAAATGTTTTTCTCAACAATAAATGGTTGAAAATGTCTCCGGCGTTCAACAAAACCCTGTGCGAAAAACTAAATGTAGAACCTTTGGAGTTTGACGGTGAAAACCACTCGTTTTTGCAAGCGTACAATAGTGCCGGGACACGTTTTATGGAATATACTGCAGATTACGGGCATTTTGAGGACGTACCGTTGGAATTCATGAAAAAGAATATCAAGGAACACTACCCGCATATTTTTGACACGAAAGAAGATATCACCGAATTTAAACTCTAGAAATAATGCGCTAACTCAAAAAAATAAGGCCTACCAACTTAGTATTAATAAGCCTTTTTTTTTTTGACAATTTATTATTTAGCCAACGGATATTCAGAGTCTAAAATAGTGATGGTGGAATTGGTGTAATCTATCTTAATGTCTTTAATATCAGCTATGTCAATATTCACAATTCCCGATTCAATGCTTCGAGGATATAACACAAAATGCAACGATTCTTCAATGGTTATGGTATAATCCAAACCTGAGGAACTGATGCCATTTTGTAAGCCATCCAATAAATATTCATCATCCCAAATATTTAAAGGTGTTTCATCGCCAGCTATCCATGTCCTTGTCGAATTTTCTTCATATTCGATAACAGCATCCGTTTCTGTGGTAATTTTCCCATCCTCAATAACAACTGAATATTCTAAATCGCCATCTTCATTTTCTCCCATATTTTTTACAATATGTGTTCCTTCCACTTTATAATCGTTGTGATAGTAATCGGTAAAGGTTGCCGTATGCTCACTGCCAGATTCCCTATACCAACCGGTAGATACAATGGTAACGGTACCTTTTCGGGTGATACCATCTTTACCCAACACTCCTGTTTTAAAATCAACAGTTATTGTTTTTGGAAAAGTAACAAGGTCTACGGGCGAAATGGTTATTTCTGGATTTGCTGATATGGTCTCCAAATATTTGTTTGTTGATGGGTCTTCCGAGCTTTCAGCCGATAAAATGACGTCACCGTTGTTGTTTCCAATATCCTGAAAGACTTTGCTTACCGTAACATACTCGGTCAAAGCATCGACAGCGCCTTCAGTATTGGTTTCATAAACAGTATCTTCTTTTTCGCAACTAGTGAACAATAGGACTAATGTAGGTATTATTAGTTTTTTCATAATGGATAAGATTTGGTTTTACAAATGAAGTCAATTTATGAGCAACTTACATGCCAAAAACTATTTTATTTACTATTAAATGTTGATATTAAGCATTTTAGCAGTATAATTCTTACCCAAATTGCTATTTAGAGAGCTATTTCAACTTAAAAGACAAAATTAATGTATATGGAATGACCTAAAACATAACTTGTTTTATTTCAATATATTGGAAACTTTGTGGTAAAAAGAAAAAAAACATGTAGCCTATTGGTTTGAGGGTAGAAATCATCCCCCAAATCCAAAACCTGGTTCAAAGTCCAAGGCAATTCCCAATTTTCTTTATCTTGATTTGTACCCATGGCATATGTTAATGTGGCCCCTCCAAATCCTTTTGCGGTTAAACTATTAAAATTCCTTCAGGTAAAACTATTTATTCATTGCAATTGGTTTTAGTTTGTCCTTTAAAATAAGATATATGCATCAATACCTATTCTTTCAAATCTTTTGACAAGAGAAAAACTTTCAAATTCCTTATTTTTATGGCTAGACTAATTCAACTTGTAAAATGAAAAAACTCTTAGTGTTAGGTTTGGCAATGTGCGCATCAATGGCCTTTGCCCAAAGTAGAAAATTACCCATTGACACCACGATCACCACACAACATTCCGTCACCATCAATGGTTCTAGAATCGATTATACCGCAACTACCGGAACACAACCGGTATGGGACGAATTGGGGGAACCCATTGCATCGCTTCACTATACCTATTACACCAAAAATGGGGTGAAGGATAGGTCTTCAAGACCTTTATTGATTTCCTTCAACGGTGGTCCCGGTTCCGGCTCCGTATGGATGCACTTGGCATATACTGGCCCACGAATCCTTAAAATTGACGATGAGGGGTATCCCGTACAGCCTTATGGGGTAAAGGAAAACCCGTATTCTGTATTGGACGTGACCGATATTGTGTACGTAAACCCGGCAAATACGGGATATTCCCGTACCATTCCAGAAACAGGCAAGGAAGTGGATCGTAAAAAATTCTTCGGGATCAATGCCGATACCAAATATTTGGCCGAATGGCTAAACACTTTCGTAACACGGAACAACCGTTGGAACTCACCCAAGTACATTATAGGTGAAAGCTATGGGGGGACCCGTGTTATGGGACTTTCGTTGGCGCTTCAAAATCAACAATGGATGTACTTGAACGGGGTGATCATGGTTTCCCCTGCGGACTATAAAGTGTTCCGGGACAACGATCCTGTTTCCAGTGCCCTGAACCTTCCATATTTTGCCGCTACCGCATGGCACCATAAGGCCTTACCGCCGGATTTGCAAAGCAAGGACCTTTTGGAGGTATTGCCAGAGGTAGAGGAATTTACAATAAACAAATTGTTGCCGGCAATCGCCAAAGGTGGTTTTATTGCAGATGCAGAGCGTAAAGCCGTTGCCGAAAAAATGTCCCGTTATACCGGTTTGGATGTTCAGGATATCATCAATCATAATCTGGATGTCCCCACCCAGTTTTTCTGGAAAGCTCTATTGCGTGAAAAAGGTGGATATACCATTGGCCGTTTGGATAGCCGTTATTTGGGAATTGATAAGACGTTGGCGGGTACACGACCAGATTATTCACCCGAATTGACCTCGTGGTTGCACAGTTTTACGCCTGCCATAAACTATTACTTACAAGAGGAGCTTAACTTCAAAACGGATATCAAGTATAACATGTTCGGTCCTGTACACCCTTGGGATGACAGCAAGGACAATGTAAGGGACAATTTGAGACAGGCGATGGCCCAAAACCCATACCTCAATGTTTTGATCCAATCTGGATATTATGATGGTGCCTGCACTTATTTTGCAGCCAAGTACACCATGTCACAGATAGACCCCAGTGGTAAAATGAAGGACCGATTTGAATGGAAGGGTTACCGTTCTGGGCACATGATGTATTTGAGGAAAGAAGATCTAAAAACAGCCAACGATGATATTAGAGCTTTCATTTTAAGGACCCAGACTAAGGGAAAGAGCGCAAAGTATTGATCTAAACCATAGAAACTAAAAGTTTTAAGCGGTGCGGTCCTTTGGTCCGCGCCGCTTATTTGTTATTAGACGTATGAATAGAATTTCATATTTTTAACAAAATTCGTCTGTAGTGAAAAAACAAACCATACTCTGGATTATGCTATCTTTTTTGGGATTATCGACCTCTTCTAAAATCAACGCCCAAGATTGGCCAAATCTAAACAAATACAAAAAAGCCAATGCGGCGCTGTCCGTCCCCGAAAAGGATGGAAACAGGGTCGTTTTTATGGGTAATTCCATCACCGAAATGTGGAAAGATGCCCACCCTGAATTTTTTGAGTACCATCCGTATGTGAACCGAGGGATCAGTGGGCAGACCACACCGCAGATGCTACTTAGGTTTCGACAAGATGTTATTGACCTGAATCCGAAAATAGTGGTGATTTTGGCCGGCACGAACGATATTGCCGGAAATACTGGCCCTATGACACTCGAACAAACTCGGGATAATATCATGTCGATGGTGGAACTGGCCAAAATGAACGGTATCGCACCCATTGTTTGCTCGGTGCTTCCTGCCTATGATTATCCTTGGCGCCCGGGCCTAAAGCCAAATATCAAAATTCCGAAGCTCAACGATATGCTCAAAACAATGGCTGAAGAAAAAGACGTCATGTATCTCGATTATTTTACTGAAATGGCAGATGAAAGGAATGGGCTGCCCCCCAAACTGACTACAGATGAAGTGCATGTGACCAAAGCCGGGTACGAGATTATGGAAAAAATGGTCAATGAGGCCATTGACAAAGTGCTGGAAAACAAATAACATGGAGAGCCCTGATTTTATCCAAGCATTTGAATCAGGGGACTTTCCACCGGAGGGGTTCAATCATAAAGCACATATCAAACTGGCTTGGACGTATTTAAATCAGTTTAGTGAAGAAATGGCCATTGACAAAACATGTAGGGCTATCCAAAATTTTGATAGACTGCATGGCGATGGCACAAAATATCATGTCACTTTGACCGTGGCAGCAGTTAAAATGGTCTATCATTTCAAGCAAAATTCAAACGCAATCACATTTGAGGAATTTATCACTGAATTTCCAAAACTGAACACCTCTTTTAGACAATTGTTATATCAACATTACAGGAAAAATGTTATTGGGGATCCTTTGGCGAAAACAACCTATTTGGCACCGGACTTGCTGCCATTCAAGTAGAGAGCTACCATGAATTATGGTTATCTTGCAGCATGCAAAACGGTAAGGTCAGCATTGTAATTCCTTTTAAAAACACAGCACATTATCTCCCCGAATGTTTGGATTCCATTATGGCCCAAACCTATACCAATTGGGAAGTCTTGGCGGTAAACGACCATTCCACCGATGAAAGTTTGGGGTTACTTTCCTCCTATTCCAAAAAAGACGAACGTATAAAAGTCTTTCAAAATAAAGGGTCAGGGATTATTCCCGCACTCCAAACAGCGTATGCCCAAAGCAACGGGGCCTTTGTTACCCGTATGGACTCGGACGATATTATGAAACCTGATCGATTAAAGGTTATGGTAAACAATTTAAATGAAAAAGGAACCGGGTACATTGCCGTGGGACAGGTACGGTATTTTTCAAATCGGGGCATCAGCAATGGATACGAACGATATGAGAAATGGTTGAACCGGTTGACTTCTACCGGAAGCAATTTTGATGAAATCTATAAGGAATGTGTCATTCCCTCTCCCTGTTGGATGGCCCACCGGGAAGATTTTGAACAATGCGAGGGGTTTAAACCCAATCGTTATCCTGAAGATTACGACCTTACCTTCCGGTTTTACGAACAAGGTTTTAAAATTATTCCATGCAGGGAAATATTACACCTTTGGAGAGACTACGATACGCGAACTTCGCGTACCCATGTACACTATGCCCAAAATTATTTTCTTGACATCAAGCTTCATTATTTTTTAAAATTGAATTACGATATGACTCGTCCATTGGTGGTTTGGGGAGCTGGGTTTAAGGGAAAGAATATTGCAAAAGGACTGATAGAGCAAGGGATTGATTTTGTTTGGCTCTGTGATAATCCTAAAAAAATCGGCAAAAGTATCTACGATAAAAAACTGGTTCATTTTGAAGCATTGCAGGATTTGGAAAACCCACAAAGCATTATCACTGTGGCCAATGAAGATGCCCAAGAAGAAATCCGAAACTATTTTTCAAAGTTGGGGCAATCACCTATGGAGGACTATTTCTTTTTCTGTTGATTCAACGCTGTTTTGGATAAGATTTCTTGACGGTGACCAAAATGGGAAATAATGACCTTCAAATAATTTGTCCGATTTGTGCCAAAAAAGACTTTTTCACTGCGCTTGGAACAACATTATTATGGTCGTTCATTGACAATTGATAAATGAACATTGAAATCAGAATGTATTAATCCCTATCTTTGATCAAGCAATGTTGGGAATGCAGTTTAAACATCCAGAAATTCTTTGGGCACTTTTTCTTCTAGTCATACCCATTTTGATTCATTTATTTCAATTACGTCGTTTTACCAAAACTCCATTTACCAATGTGGCCATGCTGCAAAAGGTGGTTTCGGAGTCCAGAAAGAGCAACTCCCTTAAAAAATGGCTGCTCCTTTTTACACGCCTATTGTTACTTGCTGCTATCATAATTGCCTTTGCCCAACCCTTTACGTCTGCCATTACGGCACTTCGGGAAAAGGAAACTGTTGTTTATTTGGACGATTCCTTCAGTATGCAGGCCAAGAACAATGGTATCTCCCTTTTGGAAAAAGCGGTTCAGGATTTACTGAAAAATATTGATGGAGAAACGGTTTTCAGTCTGTTCACCAATGAAAAAACATTTACCAATGTTCGGATAGCCGATATTCAAAATTCTTTGCTGTCACTCCCCTACTCCTACAAACAATTGAACCTGAACGAAATTAGTTTAAAGGCCAACAGTTTGTTTTCCCAAAATAAGGGCAGTATAAAAAACCTGATCGTGGTTTCTGACTTCCAAGAAAGATTGACAGCGGGAAATCCTGTTTTAGATTCAACGTTGTCCGTACACTTTGTTCCGATGCGTCCACGGGAAATCCAAAACATTTCCATTGATTCCGTTTTTTTGGATGATGGTTTAAATGAACAAGCTACCCTTCAAGTATTTCTATCCGGTGGCAATGAAGAGGATGTCTTACCCATTTCACTGTACAATAACGATGAATTGATTGCCAAAACGGGAGCAAAGTTCAGATCTTCAGGAGATGCGGAAGTTGAGTTCACCATTCCGGGCAATGGGGCACTGAACGGGCAATTGCGTATTATGGACAATGGTTTGGGGTATGACAATACCTTCTATTTCAACATTAATTCCATTGAAAAAATAAAGGTCTTGGCCATTAGTGGGTCGGACAACGATTATTTGGACCGATTGTTCCGAGGTGATGAGTTTGCTTTTCAAAAATATACTTTAAGCCAATTGGATTACAGTAATTTGGGTGATCAAAATGTGGTGGTTCTGGATAACTTAAGAACCATCCCAAGCAGCTTGCAAAATATCCTGCGCACTTTTAAGGACGATGGTGGCACTTTAATTATAGTACCCGCCATCAACAGTGATATTTCCTCATACAATACATTTTTATCCGGTTTATCGTCCACTAGGTTTACAGAAAAAATATCATCCAGTACCCAATTGACCACCATCACTTTCGACCATCCATTGTACCGCAATGTTTTTGAGAAGGAAGTGACCAATTTTCAATACCCCTCCGTTAAAGAATATTTTAGGATACGGACCGAGCTGCCCAATGCCTTGTCGTTAGAGGGCGGCGATTCCTTTTTGTCCGGGGATAACGGATTGTATGTTTTCACGGTTCCCTTGGAATTGGAAAATTCCAATTTCATCAACTCTCCTCTTATTGTGCCTACTTTTTACAATATGGCGCAATCCAGCCTGCAATTGCCAAAGCCCTATCAAACCATTGGGAACGTTGCCACGGTCGATGTTTCCGTTCACATTGACAACGATGATATTTTAGAGGTTTCCAAAGAAGGGTATGCCTTTATTCCATTGCAGCAAACTTTTCCAAACCGTGTACGACTTACTTTTGACCAAAATCCAACGGAAGATGGGATCTATTCCATTTTGCAAAACGGACAACCATTACAAAATATCAGTTTTAATTACCCACGAAGGGAAAGTCAGCTCAAATATCTGGGTATGGGAACATTGGAAAATGTAAACACCATGGAATCCGTTCCAGAGCTATTTGAATACCTGAAAGCGGAGAACAACATTACCGCATATTGGAAATGGTTTGTTATTTTAGCGTTGCTTCTGGCGCTAATAGAGGTTATCATTCAAAAATTTGTTACATGAACATTCTGCTGAAGTCTGCAAAAATTGTATGCCTGGAGAACAAGGAACTTCACCTAAAAAAACGTGATATCCTTATCAAAAAAGGAATTATTGAGAAAATTGGCGCCTCTGTTGAAGCTACATCCCATACCAAGGTTGTGGAAAAAGATAACCTGCATGTATCCCTTGGTTGGTTTGATAGCAGCGTATGTTTTGGCGAACCCGGTTTTGAGGAACGGGAAACCATTTCAAATGGACTTTTTACAGCGGGTAAAAGTGGGTTCACCGATATTGTTCTGAACCCCAATGCCAATCCGGTCCCGGACACCAGCTCAGATATTGTGTTTTTAAAGGAGCGTGGACAGGGAAAGGCAACGAATGTTCACCCTATTGGTTCATTGACCAAAAATTCGGACGGGATCGATCTCGCTGAACTTTTTGATATGAAAAACGCCGGTGCTGTTGGCTTTTATGATTTCAAGAAACAGATTTCCAACCCCAATTTACTGAAGATAGCATTGTTGTATGCTCAAAATTTTGATGGACTGGTATATTCCTTTCCACAAGATGGCCACATCAAAGGTAAAGGTGTTGCCCACGAAGGGGAAGTTTCAACAAAATTGGGACTAAAGGGCATTCCTGCCCTGGCTGAGGAGTTGCAGATTGCGCGTGACCTTTTTATCTTGGAATATACCGGGGGCAAACTCCATATCCCTACGATTTCTTCCGCAGGTTCGGTAAAACTTATTGCCGAAGCCAAGAAAAAAGGATTGGACATTACCTGCAGTGTGGCTGTTCATAATCTTTTCTTTTCTGATGAGACCTTGACAGATTTTGACACACATTTTAAGGTATCACCTCCCCTTCGAACAAAATCGGATTGTAAAGCATTGATCAAAGGGGTAAAAAATGGAACCATAGATTACGTGACATCGGACCATATCCCGATGGATATTGAGCACAAACGTGTGGAGTTTGACAATGCCAAAAGTGGGAGCATTGGGTTGGAATCCGCATTTGGAGGCTTGAACACCATTTTTGGACTCGAAGAAACCGTTGCCCTTTTGACCAAAGGACGCTCCCGGTTCCAAGTGGCAATGCCCGCGCTCAAAGAGGGGGCCAAAGCATGTCTGACCCTTTTCAACCCAGATGGTGAATATACTTTTGATACAGAGGATATTCTTTCCACTTCCAAAAACAGCATGTTTGTGGGGGCCAAACTAAAAGGAAAAGTTTACGGTATCATCAATAATGACCAAAATACATTATAATGAGTAATTCCACACCCGGTAAAACCACTGCTATCGTGGCCTATATTACCATTGTAGGCTGTTTGATCGCCATTACCATGAATATCGAACCTAAGAATGCC
The DNA here is from genome assembly GCF_002699205.1 of Allomuricauda sp. Classification (GTDB taxonomy): domain Bacteria; phylum Bacteroidota; class Bacteroidia; order Flavobacteriales; family Flavobacteriaceae; genus Flagellimonas. The sequence goes on along the minus strand of NZ_PABT01000032.1, from coordinate 11,190 downwards.
TTTGCCCGTTTTCATATTCGACAGGCCTTTGGCATTCATATATTGTTTCATGCTTTGGCTATATTGCTGACGTACACTGGGTTGGCATACCTGTCAATTCCGATTTATATTTTTTACCTTGTTATTTGGGTATATGGTTTTCTCCAAGTTTTGAATGAAACGACAAAACCGTTGCCCGTTGTGGGTAAATATTTTCAACAATGGTTCACCTTTATATCATAAACCAATAAAATGTCCCAAAAACCTTTATCCTTAACATATTTACTTAGACCATCTTCGATAACTTCCGGTAAAATACCGGCGCTATTTATGTTCCATGGTTACGGCAGTAACGAGGAGGATCTATTTTCCTTTGCTTCGGAACTTCCCCGTGAACTGATGGTTTTTTCCTTGAAAGCCCCTTATGACCTTGAACCTTTTGGCCATGCATGGTACGCTATCAATTTTGATGCAGAACAGGGCAAATGGAGCGATGATGAACAGGCCAAGGAATCGAGGGAGAAAATTGTTGCATTTATTGATGAAGCGATTGAAGCATACGACCTCGATAAGGAAAATATAACCCTTTTAGGGTTTAGCCAGGGCACTATTTTGAGTTATGCAGTGGCCTTATCGTACCCGGAAAAGGTAAGGAATGTAGTGGCCTTAAGCGGATATATCAACGAAAATATTTTGGTCAACGATTATGCCGATAAAGACCATAGTAACCTAAACATCTACATATCCCATGGGCAAGTAGACCAGGTGATTCCCTTGGAATGGGCCCAAAAAGCTCCAGAATTTCTTGAAAAGCTCAATATTAATACCACGTATCAAGAATTTCCTGTGGGTCACGGGGTTTCCCAGCAGAATTTCTTTTCCTTTAAAAAGTGGTTGGAGCAACGGATTTAAGGCATTTAGGAAAAAGTCCTAAGATTTCCCATGTTCAAGGGACATATCTTTTTGAACGTTGAGCGTAGTGGAAACGAGGTACAAAACCTAATAGTCCCGTGGGGCATAAAGTAAATGCTCGGCCAAGGTAAAATCCACACTTAGATCATCCTTTAGTTCATATTTTATTATGAGGTCCCCCCAATATTTTCCATCGGAGAAATCGGCCAAAATCCACTTGTGGTTCAGCACCTTGATTTTGTTTATTTTAAAATCGCTCTCCATACCTTCATACGGAATCAAGGGGTTGTCCCCTGGTTTTTCATTGGTTTCCAATAACTTATCTTGGATATATTGGGATGGATCATCCAAATCCAAATGATCGTAATACGCTAGGGCATCATCATTGTTCTCCAAAGTAAAGTACTGCATATCCAACACTTTAAGCTGCATTGTTTGTAGGGAGTCCTTAAGTTCTTGCACTTCGGTCTGCAATTGATTGACGTCTGCGCTCAATGCTTTTTGCATATTGTTCCCACTGACAAATTGAAAGAGGGCCAATAATGCGGCAAAAACGAATAGGTATAGAAAAATTTTGTTCTTCATCGGTCTTAAATTTTCAATTGTAGGTTATCGTAGGCCAAATGTATGTTTTTGGGCAGGATTTTTTCAACTTCTTCATGGAATCCCAACAAGTGGCTAATATGGGTAAAATAGGTTTTCTCCGCCCCCACTTCTTCAGCGAACTCCAGTGCTTCCTCAAGATTGAAATGGGAATGGTGCGGTTCTTTTCTTAATGCGTTAACCACCAAGACCTTGGCCCCTTTAATTTTTTTGATTTCTTCTTCTTCAACTCTTTTTACGTCGGTCATATAGACAAACTCACCAAATCTGTAACCGAATACCTTTAACCTATTATGGTAGGCTTCAATAGGGACCACATCCAAATCGCCAAGTGGGATACTGTGGTCTTTATGGACTTCATAAACCTGAACGGCAGGGGCCCCGGGATATCGGTCCTCATCGGCAAAAATATAGTCGAAACGTTTTCTCAGGGAATCCAAAACTCTTGGGTGTGCATAAATGGGAATGTCACCCTGCCTAAAAAAAAAGGGGCGAATATCGTCTATTCCCGCAGTATGGTCGGCATGTTCGTGGGTAAACAAAATTCCATCCAATTTATCTATGGGATTGGCGAGCATCTGTTGTCTGAAATCCGGACCACAATCAATAACATAGTTATAATCCTTCCAAGATATAAGTACGGATACACGCAGTCTTTTGTCCTTTGGATCCTTGCTTAGGCATACGGGATGATTGCTTCCAATAATGGGGATTCCTTGGGAAGTACCCGTGCCTAAAAAAGTAATGGTCATCTTATCATCCATTAAAATCAAAATTATAACTTATTTATTTAATAGATTAATCGAAGAGTGTAACTTTGCGTTATATTAAAAAAACGGACATGCCAAGCATACCAAGCAAAGAAAATGCCTTCGAAAACATTCCTTCCATAAAGGCGAAAACCCTTAGGATAAATTTGAACCAAGATATTTATGGAACCTTTGCCGAGATTGGTGCAGGACAAGAGACTGCCAGACACTTTTTCAGGGCTGGTGGGGCTTCTGGCACCATAGCAAAGGCAATGAGTGCGTACGACAAATCTTTTAGTGATGCCATATATGGTGTTGAGGAAGATGGTCGCTACGTGACACAGTCTCGTTTAAAAAAGATGTTGGACCACGAAATGCGTTTGGTCGAGGAGCGGATAAGTAGGAAGAACAACCCCAACTATCTCTTTTTTACTTATGCGAATACCGTGGCAACCATTGATTTTTCCAAACGTTACAAAGGACACGGATGGGTAGGTCTTCGTTTTCAATTGGATCCGGACCAAAAGGAATACGATGAAATTGTACTTCATATCCGTTTTAAACAAAATGAAGCGAGGTTACAGCAAGAAACCTTGGGGATTTTGGGGGTGAACTTAATTTATGGCGCATTTTTTAAGTTCCATAAACCTAGAAAACTTTTAAAATATCTGTACGATCATATTGACCACGACACCTTGGAAATTGATATGATCAATTTTACGGGACCCAATTTTGAGAATGTTGACAATCGTTTGATGAGCCTTCAGCTCATTAAAAACGACATGACCGATGCGGTAATGTTTGGCCCTGACGGACACAACCTGCTTCCTGCGGCTGTCCTGTACAAGAAAAATATCTTGGCACTGCGCGGTAGCTTTAGGCCCGTTACCAAGGTGAACATGGATATGTTCCAAAAATCGTACGATATTTTCATTAGGGAGCAAACGGTGGATGTGGAAAACGCCATTGTCGTTTTCGAGATAACCCTTTCCAACCTTAAGGCTTCCGGAGAGATCGACGAACAGGACTTTATGGATCGAGCCGAACTGTTATGTTCGCTCGGACATACGGTATTGATATCCAAATTCCAAGAGTATTACAGATTGGTTGAGTACTTTAATAACTATACCAAGGCCAAGATCGGATTGACCATGGGGGTCAATAACCTGATAGATGTATTTGATGAAAAATATTATCGCCACCTAAGCGGTGGTATCTTGGAGGCCTTTGGAAAATTGTTCTTTAAAGACCTAAAGGTGTATCTCTACCCCATGAAAGATCCAGAAACCGGACAAGTACTTACCAGCAATAATGTAAAGGTACATCCGAGAATGAAGGAACTGTACAAATTCTTCAAGTACAACGGAAAAGTGATGGATATTATTGATTATGACCCAGATGTGCTCCATATTTTCTCACGGGATGTGCTCAAGAAAATCATAAACAAAGAGGATGGGTGGGAAAATGAACTGCCCGAAGGTATTGCAGAAATTATAAAAGAAAAGAACCTGTTCACGAGAAAGGTCCTTGAAGAAAAAGAATAGTAAAAGAGGCTATCTAAAAAATCGGTTTTTGTCAACCTGAACTTGTTTCAGGTTCTCATAATACTTTGTTTATCAATATAATGGGGTTCTGAAACAAGTTCAGAATGACGTATTTCAATACTTTTTAGACCGCCTTTTTACTGTTTATGCCAATATCTGTGCTGCATGGTCTTTGGTCTTTACCTTTTCAATGACATTTTCAACAATGCCATCTCCATTGATCACAAAAGTGGTCCGATGGATTCCATCATACTCCCTGCCCATAAATTTTTTAGGCCCCCAGACACCAAAGGTGTTGATTACTGTATGATCCTCATCGGCCAATAATGGAAACGGGAATTCATATTTAGTTTTGAAATTGTGCTGTCTTTTTTGAGAATCGGCACTTACGCCCAAAAGTTCGTAGCCCTGGGCCTGTAGTTCCTTGTAATTATCCCTTAGATTACAGGCCTCGGCCGTACAACCCGGTGTACTGGCTTTCGGATAGAAAAAGACCACCAGTTTTTTTCCCTTGTAATCACTCAGATTAATTGTGTTCCCGTCTTGGTCTTTTGCCGAAAAATCAGGTACTTTATCCCCTACTTTTAACATATTCATGTGCCTCGCTCTTGAATTAAATGTTTAATATTCAGATAAACAAAGTTAAACATATATGACCAAACAAGAAAAGGTTGATTTTGCAATCAAAACCTTGGATGAGCTTTATCCTACCATACCAATTCCGTTGGACCACAAGGACCCTTACACACTGTTGATAGCGGTATTGTTATCTGCACAGAGTACCGATGTACGGGTAAATCAGATTACTCCGATCTTATTTGAAAAAGCGGACAATCCGTATGATATGGTGAAGCTTTCGGAAGAGGAAATTCGGGAAATTATCAAACCGGTGGGGCTGTCGCCAATGAAATCCAAAGGTATTTATGGGCTTTCCAAAATATTGATCGAAAAATATAATGGTGAGGTACCCAGGGATATTGCTTTGTTGGAAGAACTGCCAAGCGTGGGGCACAAAACGGCCAGCGTTGTGGTTTCCCAAGCTTTTGGAATACCAGCTTTTCCCGTGGATACCCACATACACAGGCTGATGTACCGTTGGGGGTTCAGTAATGGAAAGAATGTAGTGCAGACAGAGCGGGATGCCAAAAGATTGTTCCCGAAAGAAATCTGGAATCGTTTGCACCTTCAAATTATATGGTACGGGCGGGAATATTCCCCTGCCCGGGGTTGGGATTTGGAAAAAGACATCATTACCAAGACCATTGGACGTAAATCGGTTATCAACGAGTATTACCAAAACAAAAAGAGCCGCTAATTGCGGCTCTTTTCGTCAGTTTGATCCTTAAATTAATTCAATGTTACTTCAAACTGGTGTTTTCTGTAATCAACTACATGAATCGATTTTGAAAAGCTAAGTAAGAAATCAACTGTTTTCTGACTAGCTTTTACCGTTTTTACGGATTTTTGTTCTTCAGAGTAAATGTTTTCCATATTCTAGCGTAAGTAATTGTTTCCATTTTATAACGGCGCTAGATTGGATATATTGCAGACTTCGACGTAATGTACGATTAATTCGTTAAAACGATGTTTTTCCGTTCCACTATTTTTCTGAGGTTTATCAACGCATATCGCATTCTCCCCAAAGCTGTATTTATACTTACATCAGTGTTTTCGGATATCTCCTTAAAGCTCATATCCTTGTAGATACGCATGATCAACACTTCTTTTTGATCATCTGGCAATTCATCGATCAACTGTGTTAGGTCACTTTCGATTTGATCTTTGATGATTTGCTTTTCGATATTCAATTTATCGTCCTTGATAACTGAAAAGATGTTAAAGTCATCACTCCCCTCAAACTTGGGCATTCTTTTGTTCTTGCGGAAATGGTCTATGACCAGATTGTGTGCAATTCGCATTACCCAAGGTAAAAATTTACCTTCTTCGCTATAAGAACCTCTTTTTAAGGTCTTGATCACCTTAATGAAAGTATCCTGGAAGATGTCCTCTGCCACATCTCTGTCCAAAACTTTGCTGTAAATAAAGCTGGTAATTCTTTGGTTGTGCCTGTTGATCAGTGTTTCTAGAGCCTTTTCGTCTCCGTTAATGTAGTTCTTTACTAAAATCGAGTCTTTAATCTGTAGTTGTTCCATACAAATTACTTTTTTGGTTAAAACACAGTACCTCCTGTTATAGGAAGACTTTAGTTATTCAGTTTTTAATCTTTAAAAAAGTAATTATTCTGTATAGGCCTATCAGGATTTTAATTACACTTCAAATATAGATAAATAGGGAGGCGACCTAAAAATCTATGTTGTGAGTTGACGATTTTTATATGTTAACTGTTACAATATACGTATTAAGTGCGGTGTATCGTATCTTTGAAACCCTAATTTTAACATATGGCAACCAATATCAACGTAGATCCCAAGCAGAATATTATTATTAAAGGTGCCAAATTACATAACCTTAAAAATATTGATGTAGTTATCCCAAGAAATAAGCTCGTGGTTATCACTGGCTTATCGGGTTCTGGCAAGTCCAGCTTGGCGTTTGACACCCTTTATGCCGAAGGCCAGCGGAGGTATGTGGAGAGCCTATCTTCCTACGCAAGACAGTTTTTGGGGAAACTGGACAAGCCAAAAGTTGACTATATCAAAGGTATTGCTCCTGCCATTGCCATTGAACAAAAGGTAAACTCTACCAACCCAAGATCTACGGTAGGTACCACCACAGAAATATACGATTACCTAAAACTGCTTTACGCACGTGTCGGAAAAACCATTTCCCCTATTTCCGGCAAAGAGGTAAAGAAACATACCGTGACCGATGTTGTCCAATATATAAAAGGACTCAACGAGGGGGACAAATTGCTGTTGTTGGCACCCATTGCCATAAAGGAAGAGCGGGAACCTCTAAAATCGTTGGAGCTTTTTTCCAAACAGGGATATGCCCGTATCAAATATAAAGGTGAGGTTATCCGAATAGACCAAGCTCCAGAAGATATTGGAAGAGAATTTGATTTGGTGGTGGACAGAATCATTGTGAAGGATGATGAAGATTTTTACAATCGATTGGCCAATGCCGTGGACAATGCCTTTTTTGAAGGTAAGGGACAATGTGCCATCGAAAACCTTCAGACTGGCGAAATCAAAACATTCAGCAACCAGTTTGAGCTGGACGGAATGAAGTTTTTGGAACCCAATGTGCATCTTTTCAGTTTTAACAATCCCTATGGTGCCTGTCCAAAATGTGAAGGATATGGGGATGTTATCGGCATCGACGAGGATCTTGTGATTCCAGACACGGCACTTTCTGTCTACGAAAACGCAATTTTCCCGTGGCGAGGTGAAAGTATGGGCTGGTACCGTGATCAATTGGTGAACTCGGCATACAAGTTTGGTTTTCCAATTCATAAACCGTGGTTTGAGCTATCTGAAGAACAAAAACAGTTGGTTTGGGACGGGAACGATTATTTTATTGGAATCCATAAGTTTTTTGAACAACTAGAAGAAAAGAGTTATAAAATACAGAACAGGGTAATGCTCTCACGTTATCGTGGAAAAACTAGATGTTCCTTATGCAAGGGGAAACGACTTCGGAAAGAAGCCGATTATGTAAAGGTAGGAGGAAAATCCATTTCTGACCTCATTGAATTGCCCATCAATAAATTGATCCCATTTTTTGAGGCTCTTGAACTTTCTGAACACGATGCCAAGGTTTCCAAAAGATTGCTCAAGGAAATTATTACCCGGCTGGATTTTTTGGACAAAGTAGGTTTAAGCTATCTTACATTAAATCGAAAATCCAATACCCTTTCCGGTGGGGAGAGTCAACGGATCAATCTGGCAACATCTTTGGGAAGTAGCCTGGTAGGTTCCATGTACATTTTGGATGAACCCAGTATCGGGCTTCACCCTAGGGATACCGAAAATTTGATAGAGGTCCTCAAATCGCTACGGGACTTGGGCAATACAGTTATCGTGGTGGAACACGACGAGGATATTATGAAAGCAGCCGATGAAATTATCGATATAGGCCCAGAAGCGGGAACCCTTGGTGGCAAAGTTGTGGCCACAGGGAATTGGGAGGCCATTCTTAAGTCCGATTCTTTGACAGCCTCCTACCTCAATGGAACCATGGAAATTGCTGTTCCCAAGGAACGTAGAAATTCCAAACACTACATCCAAATCAAAGGTGCTCGGGAAAATAACCTGAAAAATATAGATGTTACATTTCCCTTAAATGTGCTCACGGTGGTCACGGGTGTTTCTGGTAGTGGTAAAAGCACCTTGGTAAAGAAAATCCTATATCCCGCCATGTTAAAGGAAACAGGGGGCTATGGTGAGAAAGCTGGGCAATTTACGGCCATTGAAGGGAAATATGCCCATATAAAACATGTGGAGTTCGTAGATCAAAACCCCATTGGTCGCTCATCGCGTTCCAATCCTGTTACCTATATAAAGGCATACGATGATATCCGCAGTTTGTTTGCATCACAGAAACTGAGCAAACTAAGAGGGTACAAGGCCAAGCATTTCTCCTTTAACGTTGATGGCGGCCGTTGTGAAAAATGTAAAGGTGAGGGGGAAATTACGGTGGAGATGCAATTTATGGCAGATGTGCATTTGCAATGTGATGCGTGTAATGGTAAACGATTCAAAAAGGAAGTTTTAGAAGTTCAGTTTGAAGGCAAAAATATTGATGACATCCTTAATCTGACCATAGATGAGGCCATTGAACACTTCTCAACCCATAAACAAGACAAAATAGTAACCAAACTGAAGCCCTTGCAAGACGTAGGATTGGGGTATGTTACCTTAGGGCAGTCCTCCTCTACCCTATCCGGAGGTGAGGCACAGCGTATAAAATTGGCTTCGTTCCTGGTAAAGGGCCATACCAAGGAAAAAGCCCTGTTCATCTTTGATGAACCCACTACGGGACTTCATTTCCATGATATTAAAAAGCTGCTGAAATCTTTTGATGAGCTCTTGGACAAGGGGCATTCCGTTATTGTGATAGAACACAATATGGAACTTATAAAATGTGCGGACTATATTATCGACCTTGGCCCAGAAGGTGGGGAAAAAGGTGGGGATTTGGTAGTTGAAGGCACCCCGGAAGAAATTATCAAGAACAAAGAATCCCATACTGCAAAATATCTAAAGAATAGTCTTTAATAAGATTCTTTAGAATCTAAAATGACAAAGACCGAATCGTATCGGTCATCATTTCGTGTATAAAACTCTCACTATTACAGGATTAATCTTACGATTAAATCAAAATAAAAGAGTGCCAGCCTAATTCCGTCAGATCATATATGGTATCCATCAATTGAAAAGGTGGTTACAATAAGTCATGTCCCATTACCTCATCATCTTCCCAGATATTTGCGCGCAAATAATAAACTGGAACATTCTGTAATTGAATTACAACATTAGATTGATTTTTTAGTAAATCGATGATATTCAAGTGAATGTGAAGCTCCACTGTTAATCAAAAAAATAGACAATTGATTACATCGATAACAAAATACTCCCACCATGTACTATAAACTTGACTCAATTATTAAGGAGAAATTCTTTGTCCTTTTTTTCGTATCTCTTTTTGCGTATACCATAAACGTAAGAGCAGATAACCCAAATTATCCATTAGAAAAGATGGATATCACATCCATTATCGATAATAAACCATTTACACCAGGTATATCATTGACAAAGTCTGCGAATACACTAGATGGTTTAGGAGCAACAGGTGGATGTGCCTTTATTGAATACACATTTACCGTAACCAACGAAAGTGATTCTGGTGAGATACTTGAAAACGTTGTAATTGTGGATGATTTTTTAGGTGCTATTGCACAAGCCCCAAATAACGACATGAACAATGATGGAGTTATGGATCCAGGTGAAATATGGGACTATACGGTTTTGTATCAAATCACCCAAAATGATCTGGATAACGGCTTAGTCGATGGAACGGCGGAGGTAACAGCCGATGTTCAAGGAGGGGGGGGCTGTCAATATCCAAAGTAATGATCTTCAAATAGACTTAACACATTGTCAATCAGCTATTGCTTTGGTAAAGCGAGGAGCATTCCCACTGCTCCCTGATGCCGAGCCAAGATGTGATGCTCTTCTATTCGTTTTCACAGTAACCAACCAAGGTACTGAACCGCTTGAGGACATTGTGATCACGGACCCTCTTTTGGGAGGTGCTGTTCAAGGTCCACAGTCTGGAGATGATAATAATTCCAACACATTGGATCCCAATGAAGCATGGATCTACCAAATACAGTATGACATTACCCAAGCTGATAAAGTTAAAGGGGAAATTGAAAACCAAGCAACAGTTACGGCCACTATAGAAAATACGAACCTTGTAATACAAGATTTTTCAGATGATAACAGCATATTTGAAGATGATCCTACAGTAATCGATATTAGTCATTGTCCACCCTCTTCTATCGCATTAATTAAGAATGGAGCATATTTGTTACTCCCTGATGCTGAGCCAAGATGTGACGCCCTTCTATACGTTTTCACCGTAACCAACCAAGGTCCCGAACCACTTGAGGACATTGTGATCACGGACCCTCTTTTGGGAGGTGTCGTTCCAGGTCCACAGTCTGGAGATGATAATAACTCCAATACCTTGGATCCCAATGAAGCATGGATATACCAAATACAATATGACATTACACAAGCTGATATAAACCTAGGTGAAATCGTAAACCAAGCAACAGTTACGGCGACCATAGAAAATACCAACATAGAGATAGAAGACCTTTCAGATGACGACAGCATATTTGAAGATGAACCTACTATAATGGATGTCAGTAGTTGCCAAAACCCTTCAATTGGACTCATTAAAGAGGGTACAGTGATAGATGTTGATGCAGATGGGTGTATGGACAGTATTCTATACACTTTCACCGTCACCAATACAGGAGATGTGGATTTGGTCGATATTACTGTTGAAGATCCATTGTTCGGGGGTGCAATTCCCGGGCCTGTAGACGGAACCGATATCGGCAACGATGGCATTCTTTCCGTTGGAGAAACCTGGGCCTACGAAGCTGTATATGCCATCACACAAACTGACATAGACAATCAATCGGTTATCAACCAAGCTACAGTAACTGCTGTGTCTTTTGCAAATATTCCTGTTTCCGACCAGTCCGACAACGACAGTCTTCTGGAGGACGACCCCACAAGGACCCCTGTACCGGATGACGCCTGTACCGATGGACCAAATATCGGACTGATAAAAGAGGGCGTGTTGGTGGACACCAATGCAGATGGCTGTTTGGACAGTATCCGCTATACGTTCACCGTTACAAACACAGGAGGCAGTGATTTGGACGCCATATCCCTAACGGATTTTATTCTATTCGGCAATCA
>NZ_PABT01000031.1 GCF_002699205.1 Allomuricauda sp. | reverse complement strand
TGTCTTGGTGGTGCCCCATGAGCCCTTTTGGTCATAATTCATTGTACTTGACATACGATATGGGCCTACGCCACTGGCTCCTTTTTCCCCTGCGCCGTCTATGACCATGACGCGTATACTTTTGTTTCCTATTTTATAGGTAGCACCACAGGAACCAAGTCCAGGCATAAAGTTTATTTGGGAAGAATTAATGGGCAAATCAAGTAAGGTTTTTGGCAACCATGAATCCCATTCATCTTTGGTGAGATATGCTTTTTCTCGCAACAGCAAGATATTGTCCTTCATTTCAGAAGCTTCATTTACCACATTTTTGGTATTTTTTACGGTTTGGGCAGCATTCTGAATCTCGCTTGCTATTTTTTTTGACTCATTGCCGCAAGAGAAAATGAAGAAACAAAATGTTGTTGTTATGGTTTTTAGTAGATATTTCATTTTAAATCCAAGGTTTTGTTTTATAAGTTGTTCTACCTCTGTTCAAGGCGTAAATCATTTAATTACAAGATTTTAAAAGGTGTTTTTAGTCTTACCTTTCGTTTACTTGTTCATGTCAATTTTTAAAATTGAAGTTGAAGGATTGGGCCGCTGGCAAGGTCACCGTACAAGGTTCGTAGGTATAAATAGCTGAGGCCCCATCTGGATTTGTGATTTCGGCCAAACGATCTTGGGAATCAAATAAAACAGTAGATCCCGCACCTTCACCTTTAGTGGCGGTAAATTTTGTGCAACCTCCATTGCCCCTGCAATCCACATTTTCTTCGATAACATTTTCGGCTCCTCTAAAAATATTGGGATGATACATAAATACCCACTCTACCATGGGGTAGCGATTGGGGTACACATGCAGTTCATAGCCGTTGTATATTATGGGTTCATTGGGCCATTCCAGGTTTACTTCCTTGCCACCGACCTTGGGCATGGGCATGCCCTGGTTTCCCATGCTAAACATTTTCACCATGTTCTTCCCCATGTTCTTCACTTGATCAAAAGGGATTTTGTAATAGTTTCCTTTTTCTCCCGAATAGATATAGCCATCCTTGTCCCAATACACAGGGTCTGGATTTTTACCCTTGCTATGATATTCCATCCGCATGGCCATGGAATCGAAATCCAAAAAGGAAATGATTTTGTCCTTTTTGTGTTCCATCACCATTTTTACATCTGTGTCAAAGCTCAACTCATTTGGAATGATTTTTTTACTCCTGTTACCGGCATTTTCATTATTACCAGTTCGCTGAAGGTCATTTATTTTCACATCCTGTCCGTCTCCATCGTCTTCATCGCCTTTGTCATCTATAATAAGTCCATTGCCATTGGTGTCAATACCATTGTTTGGAGTACTGTCAGGGTCTGTGGTACCGCAACTGGTCAGTTCTACCGTGGTCATTAGATCTTTATCGTCCAATACGACCACCATCACGGTCATCACTGCACGTTTCCACGCATCGAGTGTACCCACTTGCCACAATTTTGTGGTTTGGTCATATTCACCTTGTGTCACATCGATATTGGCAATGCTATAGCTGCTGGGGATCACCACTTTGGAAACAATCCCATCGGATGTTGCAGGGCCTTTATTGTTGACCGATATGACAAATGTAACCGCTCCACCCAATTGTGTGACTTGGGGTTGTACGCTATTTTCCACTTGAATATCTGCCTCTTCATAGTTTAGGGCCGGTGTGTCCTTCGTTTTATAGTTTTTTTCTGTTGTATTTGAATATTTGGCCCAGGCTATGTGAAGCATACCCAGTGATAAGAGTGATAGTAAAAAGTGTTTTGTTCTCATATAATTAGTAGATAATGTTTATTGAACCGGAAACGGGGAAACTATTTTCTCTGTCCAGCATTCCACTGGCCTTCCCTTCAAAAGACATTTTTAGGGAATGTGCGGTGATTTCTTCAATATGAATATCGCCATCCCTAAAAACAATACGTTTGTTTATTCTTTTGGCCTCCCGTTCATTATTGAAAAAACTAAGATCAACCTTTACCTGTCCGGCATTTGCCTCTGGAATGGTATAGTCCACGGTACCTTTTTGCAATGCTTGTGTATTGAACAGGTTGAAATTGATCTGCACAGGATGATCCTTGGTATAAAGGGAATAGAGCAGGCTATCGCTTTCAAAATTCAATTGTATGGGCATTAGCTCATCTTGTTTGATGGTATGTGTATTCCCCTCCATTTCCAATACAATGGCAGCCGGTTTTGAGACAGTAAGACCTGTCGAGACCATATTGGAATTTTTGGTTGTGTTCTTGCAACAAAGAAGTATGGGAATTAAAAGAAGTAGCTTCAGAGTTTTCATTTTTTTAGTCAATGGTTAATCATTTTTAGGATCCAATCCCATCTTAAACAAATCCTGACCGGGCATTTTCTTTTCAAAAGCTGCCGGTACTTGTACTTCAACATTTTCGTAGAAGTATTCGATTTTTCCCTTACCCGATCCATAAAAAGGATCATCTTTTACGACAATGTTTATTTCAACCAGTCTGTTTTGGTCATCGAACAAAATGTAACTGCCTTCATGCCCGCTCTCCAATACCCTAAACTTGGTACACTTCTTCCCATCCCTGCATGATATTTGGGATTCTTCGTATCGTCCGGCTGTGAATTCGTCCCTAAAATGCTCTGGCCGAATTACAAAAGGAAAATCAACATGCATAAAAGGGTATACGGCCAGACCTCGTTTCTCCATGGCCTCCATACCTTCAAAAATGGCCCCTTCGGGAAGTTTATAGGCACTGGCCATCATACTCGGTGCCACCATGCTCATGCCGGGCATTGTAAGTATGCCCGTTTTGGTGTACCGTTGCTCACTTGTATTGTAGGCTATAAAGAAACCTTCACTATCGGTATAGGAAGTTTGGGGCTCCCCTGTTTCTTGATCGGTATATTCCGAGCGCATGGCAACTGCATCGGCATCAAAATAGCATACCATATCGGATTCTTTTTCCTTGTCGTAAGAGGTTACCCTGACATCGGAGGTGTACCATGCCCATTTGGCTTCGGTATTCTTTTCTAGAGACGGATTTTCAAACTTGGTTCCGGTGGGTATTGCCGTAGTACCTTTTTTTGTGTCGGGATCTTGGGTGGTACTGGAATCTTTTTTACCATCGGTTATTTCGTCAATTGCCTTGTCCGTATTTTTGGATACTTCTCGATCGGTACGGTTTAAAACGGTTCGTTCGGCTGCTTTTTCAGCTTTTTTGGCCAATTTTTTGAAAAATTGAGCCTCAACCGTAAATGGTACGGTCATGCCAAAAAGGAGTAATATTAGAAATTTTCTTTTCATTGTTGTCTTTCTTATTTCCGGGTTACTGCATTGCAATGAAAAGGTTGGGGGAAGATGTCCTTTTCTTTAGTTTTCACTATCGGTGGTATCATCTTTAATAATTTCCACCGTTTGAACGACCTTGTTTTTTAGTAAAATATTCAATTGGTATTTTCCATTTTTTAGGTGGTCGATACTTAAATACATTTTATCATGTCCCGTTTGTTTTTTCATGGTGTCGGGCAAGGTGTTCAGCCTATTCTTTAATGCTTGATGTAAAAGTATCTTGGCTTTTCAAAAAAGGATGAAAAATATGTTTCCGATATTGAAACAAATGTTTCCAAACAACAAAAAGAACGGTATTACAGCTATTTAGAAAGATATTCGTTGGGTGTGCAGCCAACAATTTCTTTGAAGACCTTATTGAAATAAGAAGGTGTATTGAACCCAACTTGGTAGGCAATCTCCGAAATTGGGGCATCTGAATCAGCAAGAAGTTCCTTGGCCAAATTGATACGTTGGGTACGTACGAACTCGGTTGTGGACATGCCGGTTATGGCATGGAGTTTTTTGTGTAGTTGCGAACGGCTCATATACATGTGTTCGGCAAACTTTTCACTTGTGAATTCCGTTGAGGTGATATGTTCGTCCAGTACCTGCTGTAACCGTTTCAAAAATTCAGTCTCCGTCTTGGTGGGGACAAGACCGGGGTCGATCTTAAAGGTTTTGGAGTAATGTTCCCGGAGCTTGGTCCTGTTTTCCAAAAGTTTTTCTACCCTTACTTTTAATATTTTAGGACTAAAGGGTTTGGTCACATAAGCATCGGCCCCCTTTTCCAAACCCTTTAATTGGCTTTCTTCACCCGCTTTTGCCGTTAATAGTATTATGGGAATGTGACTCGTAAGTTCGTTGTTCTTCAACCCAGCACATAGTTCAATACCGGTCTGTACGGGCATCATGATGTCACTTATAACCAAATCCGGTAGTTTGTCCAAGGCCAGGTCCAGACCTTCTTTTCCATTTTTTGCCCGTAAAATGACATAATACTCCTCCTTAAATATGGAAGTTATATAGTTCAGGATATCCCTATCGTCCTCCACTATGAGCAAGGTGGTGTTTTTTTGTTTTCCCAAGTTTACGGGCCCATCAGGGGAAACATCAATGTCCTGTTTTGCCGCTTGT
Source organism: Allomuricauda sp. (assembly GCF_002699205.1). Taxonomy (GTDB): domain Bacteria; phylum Bacteroidota; class Bacteroidia; order Flavobacteriales; family Flavobacteriaceae; genus Flagellimonas. The sequence goes on along the minus strand of NZ_PABT01000031.1, from coordinate 48,627 downwards.
TTCAAATCATTGGTTTCCAGCGTGGGCGGGGATATGGGCAAGGTAAGGGTAAATTGAATTTTATCTTCACCTATATTGTTTGCAATGATGCTTCCGTTTGATAGAGAAACAAGCTCACGGACAAGGGCCAGCCCTACCCCAACTCCTTCAGAGTATTGGCTGTTTTGGTGAAACCGTTTGAAAAGCTTGCTCAAATCTTCAATTTGAATACTATCCGTACTATTGACAATGGAAAATATGAAGCTGTCCTGTTTTTTTTCGGCATTTACAAAGATTTCACTGTGCTTTGGGGCATATTTTATTGCATTGGACAAAAGGTTCGAAACAATTTTTCCCACAACATCCCTGTCAAACCAAGCATCGCCCAAATCCTTAAAATCATGTTCAATAGTTATGTTTTGTTGCCTGGCAAGATATGAGAATGCCTCAACCAACTGAACTAAAAGCCCCCTTAGGTCATCTCGAACAACCTTGGGCCTGAACTGCCCGGAATCTATCATGGAAAGGTCCAGCATTTGGTTCACCAGCCCCATAAGTCGTTGAGCATTGTCCTTTATAAGGGTCAACTCATTTTTATCTTTATCGGTAAGTCCTTTCTTGTGCAATTGATTTTCTATGGGCCCACTGATCAAGGTAAGTGGGGTTCGTATTTCGTGGGAGATATCGGTGTAGAGCTTGGTTTTGAGCTCGTCGATTTTTTGAAATCTGTTTTTTTCAATTTCAACATAATAAAACTTATGTCCCAAACCCATAGAAAAAACGAGCAGCTCAAGAAAAACTCCCAATTGGGTAATATTAAAACTGTAAAAACCAAAAAAGTTGTTGGACTCCACTCCCCCTGAAAACGCATTTTGGGAACCATACCAGACCCCCACCATGGAAAACCCGATCAGAAAAATATTCCCTAGCAATATATAATATTTAAGAATCGATTTTACAACGATATAAGCCCTTATGACCGCATAAATGCCATACAAATGCAAGGGTAATAGTATTAGGTTCATATGGTTTTTTACCAAAGCGAAGTTTTTAGTGGCCAAGAGATATAGGAAAGTTAAAAAGGCCGCTAAATACGTGAATCTTTCAAACCATAGAAGCTCATTTGAAAATCTGGGATTATGGTTTTCGATTTCGGCAAATGAATTCACAAATGCGATAAAAACCCCGGACAGTAAAAACACCAATGGAGCCATAAAATAGTATGTGGTATTGTAATCCTTAAAAAACAATCCCAATTGGAGTTCGAGGTCGATCCTTAGAAAAAAATAGGTGCCGAATATCAAAATGTAAACCCCATACAATAGATAATCCTTTTTTCTGAGCCTAAAATAGAGTAGGAGCATAAATACCCCAATGGCAATAAAGCACCCTTGAAAAATAAAGGTGGTAAATACGGCCATGGCCATATTGGTAAAGTGCCATGGTTGTTCAATCTCAAAACTATAGGTGGCGGGAATATCTCCCCAAACACCGTCATAATTGCTGGAAAGCACCTCAAAGGTATACCGGCCGGGCGGTAAATTGGTATACCGTACCTCATTGTGGTTGCCTGCATATATCCAATCATCATCATTGCCTATCAACCTGTATTTGTATTGATTTAGGTTGGGTTGCGAAAATTGTAGGGATGAAAATGTAAAGGCTATGGTATTTTGTGTATGTTTTAGCGGGACCTTATCAGCTAAATCACGTGTTGCATTGAACACTTTTACACTGGTAATTACAGTTTTAGGCTTGAATGGATTGGTTTGCAACTGTTCGGGTTCAAACCAGTTGAGACCTTCGAGACCTCCAAAATAAAGCGTGCCGTCATCAGACTTAAAATATGCTCCTGTATTAAACTCATAGGATTGTAGACCATCATAGTTTTCATAATTTTCAATAATGGGCCGACCATCTTCCAAGAAAAATTTAGTGATTCCCCTGTTGGAACTCAACCAAAGATTCCCCTGTTCATCCGGCAGAATACCATAAATCACATTATTGGGAAGCCCATCTTCAATGGTATAATGATTTATTTTACCATTTGTTGGGTCATACGATTTCAACCCATTGCCATTGGTTCCGATCCAGAGTGTTTTATCATCTTGGTACAGTGCTTTAATTTTGTCGGGGATATCATGTATCTTTTCCATTTCATGGGTATTCCGATCAAGCACAAAAAGGCCATTTCGTTCTGTGCCGACCCAAAAAACACCGTCCTTGAAATGTTCTATGGTCCTAATATTGTTGGAATTGAGCACTGAATTCTCTTTATTGTATTCAGCAACAATTCCTGTATTTTTGTCAAAGAGAATCAATCCATGGTTTCGAGTACATAACCAAAGTTGATTCTTTGAAGCCTCATAAATTTTCCAGATGGTATGGTATTTCAACTCTTCAACAGTATGGATCTGCCCATTTTGATCTAATTTTTGTAGCCCATTTTCTTGATGGCCGATCCACAATATTTTACCATCGTGGTACAACGACATTATTCTGTCACCCCCTAAATTGGACTCTCCGACTTTTATGGTAAAAGCTTCCTTGGTATCCAAATTTATCTTTGTCAATCCCTTTCCGGATGTGCCCAACCATAGATCATTATTATACTGGGCAATGGCCCTGATCACATCTACGTGGACATCCTCCGGGACATTGTTATTGGTAAGACTGTTGAATTTGTACAAATATTCATCGTAATAACTTAATCCCGCCCCATCTGTTCCGAGCCATACGGTTCCCGTGAAATCCTGAAAAAGACATAGGATATCTTGATAATGTAGGGCATTGGGATTGTTTTTGTTGGCAACAAAATGCCATATATTTTTATTGGAAAAATCAATAATGTACGCCCCGTGCCCATAGGTTGCCACCCATAATCGCCCGTATTTGTCCACCAAAAGGTCTAGAACAACCAAATCGGCAGGAAACTCCTTTTTGTTGAAACCCTTGAATTGGGTGAAACTTGCCGTTCGGCCTGATTTTATAAAAAGCCCCTTTTGATAACTTCCCGCGTAGAGTTCCTCACCGTTCTTTGCAAACGAACTAAAGTTTGTACTTGGAATTTTATGGATGGTATCCAGGGCGTGCTCCCCTTCCACCAGTTTGTATATTCCCTCAGAGCCGGCAATCCAAATATGGTCCCCATACTCTATTAAATCATATATGTCCAAAGAGTTTGATGTTTGTCCCAACACTTGGATCGTGTCTTTGTTTACAGCGTTGATTTTATACAGACCCCGTCCATACGTACCTATATAAATATTCTTTCTTATATCTTCATGAATAAGGCTGACACTATCTATGGACCGTATGCTTTGAAATTTTTCCTTAGTCTTATCATAGTACTTAAGGATTCCTGGATTGGTGATGGCCCATAATGTATTTTTGCTATCGATGAATACTTTGCCAAGTTTGCTATATGAGGGTCTGGTAACGTCTTCGAACTGCTCCTTATATATGGTGAATTCCTTTCCATCATATTTGTCCAAGCCGTCTTGGGTAGCAAACCATAGGAAACCGGTTGTGTCCTGGGCAATGCTCATCACACTGTTTTGGGAAAGGCCATCATTTACCGTAAGATTGTTGAAAGAAAACCGGTCGTGGGTCTCTTTTGCAATTTGGGCGTTGCTGAATGAGAAGTTTCCAATACAAAATATTAGCATCAATATTATGTAGAGAAATGAAAAAACATGCCCGTTATGGCTACTTTTTTGTGGCAATACAGTTAATGGATGAGGTTTAACATTAACAAGATAAACATTTTCTTTGTCCTGACTCCAATTATTCAAACAAACAAGGAGTTGACCCGCCCTCTGCCCTATTTGCCATATAGTGAATACCTTTGTAAAAAGTTTGCACATTGAAAGACGAGCCCATCAAACAATTATCCACCAATGAATTTATTCAATTGGTTGGCGAAGAACCCCAATCCGACAAACTTCATGTATACATATCCGAAGGATTGGAGCAAATACCCATCACCATTCCCTTTCGAAGTTCGGATTACACCCTGCTGCACGTCGCAAAAGGAGTTCTTAAATTTTCAATCAACTTAATCAACTATACCCTAAAAAAAAACGAGTCCATAGCAATCAACCCTAAATCCGTAGTACAGATCCATGAAATCAGTGAAGACATAAAAGTATATAGCATAAGCTTTACCGCCCAGTTCGTTTTCGATAATTTTTTCAATAAGGGAAGTGTCGATGCCTTTGGATATTTTACGCACAACAACGTTCCGAAGTTGAGATTCAGCAAGCAGGAGGGCAAAATCCTGAAAATGTTGATCCGTATGTTGAGATTTTACAACCAGCAGGAAGACAACCCTTATAAAGAAGATCTTATACGCAATACCTTTGGCGTTATCGCCTACAATTATGCCCAAAATTTCAAAAAGACATACCCCAACCTAAAAGCGGAACTGACACGACAAGAAGAATTGGTCCTACGTTTTTGGAACATTCTTCAAGAAAACGTAAAGACCGACCGCAGGGTCCAGTTTTATGCAGATGCCCTTAACGTTACCACGGGCCATCTTTCCAAGACCCTAAAGGAAACAACTGGAAAAACGGCGTCCCAATTGATTGAGGCGGCCGTGATCATGGAAGCCCGGTTGCTCTTGGTAGACCCCAAGCTTTCCATAGCCCAAATTGCCGAGATACTACGATTTCCCGATCAATCCTTTTTTGGAAAATACTTTAAGAAACACGTGGGGCTATCACCTTCCGCTTATCGAAAAGAAAACAGAAAATAGACCAATAAAAGAGGTTCAAAATCAAATTATCAGCCACTTAAACTTAAAAAATAATTGATTTTGACCAATTTATACCTTTCCAGCACCTAGTATAATACTTTGATTAGTTTGAATTTTGCCCCGTTAAATTTTAATAACGAACCGAGGTTTAAATCGAAAAAAGTATTTCCCAATGAGAATTCACAGCTTATCCCTTCTAGCAACCGTTCTTGTGCTACTATCCAGTTGCTCCGAAAAAAAGGAGGAAACCAAAGAACAAAAGCCCCATAAAGTAGAAGTAACCAAAATTGTCTCCGATACAGCCACCGAAACCTTGAACTATAGCGGTACCATTGAAGCCGACAACACGGTTTCCCTTGGCTTTTCTGTCGCGGGCAGGGTCGCCCAAATCCATGTGCAGGAAGGCCAAAAGGTCAGGAAAGGGCAGCTACTTGCTGCCATCGACGACACATCCTACAAAAATGCCTACGACATCGCCAATGCGGGCCTCGAACTGGCCAATGACAACTACAAACGCTTGAACGAACTATACAGCAAGGGAAGCCTGCCGGAACGCGATTATATAGCCGTAAAGGTTAGCGTAGCCCAGGCAAACGCCAATAAGAACATGGCCGAGAAGAACTTGGCGGACACTAAATTGTACGCCCCTTTCTCCGGTATGATTACTGCAAAATTGACCGAAATAGGAGCCACGGCTGCACCCGGCGTTCCCGCATTTACCATCATGAAAACCGATAAAGTCTACGCTACGGCCTCCATTAGCGAATCCGAGATCTCGAAACTAAAAATAGGTTCGGAGGCCCTTGTCGAGATCGGGTCAATGAACAAAACCTTTAAGGGCGAAGTCGCCATCGTAAACCCAAGTGCCGACGCCGTCACCAGAACTTTTAATGTTAAGGTACGGTTGGACAATTCGGAGGGCCAGTTGCTTCCCGGGATGATATCAAACATCAAGATCAACACCGACAATACCCATGAAGTGGTCAGCATACCGGTACAGGCCATTGTGCGCGATGTCAACGACATTACTTATGCCTTTGTGGTCGAAAATAACAAAGCCATTAAAAAGCGGGTGGACATTGGTGGTTTTAAAGGGGACCAAGTGGTCATAACCAAAGGTTTGTCCCCCGGCGACCTATTGATTTCAAAAGGGTATACCACAGTAAAAGATGGTCAAGAAGTAATCTTTTAAGTCAAAAAAAAGCAACGAAACGATGAAGAAATCAAAGATAAATTTTATCGAGGCCGCAATGAAATACCGGGAGGTAACCCTTGTGTTTACTTTGCTTTTAATGGTATTTGGACTATATGCCCTATTTACCATGCCCCGGAGCGAGGACCCCGAGATCACCGTTCGAAAAGGCTTGGTCATTGCCGCCTACCCAGGCGCCGACGAGCTACAAGTTGAACAACAACTCACCGAAAAAATAGAACAATACCTATTCAGTTTCGAGGAAGTAAGAAAAGAAAAGACCATTTCCGATACCAAGGCGGGACAGGTTGTAATTACGGTCGAACTCAACGAAAACGTAAAAGATACGGACCGGTTTTGGGCTACCCTGCAAAATGGCCTGAACACCACGTTTCGAATGAACTATACCCTGCCCCCAGGTATGGTAGGTCCCATCGTAAACAGCAATTTCGGGGATGTAGTGGCCCAAATGATCACGGTTTCGGCCCCTGGGCGGAGCTATGCCGAGATCGAGACCTATCTCGACAAGCTCGAAGACGGACTCAAGACCATTGAGGAAACCTCGAAGATCAACCGCTACGGGGAGCAAAAAGAGCAGCTCTACGTGACCCTGAACAATGAAAAGCTCAAGCAGTACGGCGTCGATATTTCCAATATTGCCCAGGTCATCCAGACCCAGAACGCCACCAACTATGCTGGTGAAATCAAATTAGAGAACGCCAACGCCAATGTTTTTGCCAAAAACCAATACCAAAACATCTACGATCTGGAAAACCAGATCATCTACAGTGACCCCAACGGAAAGACCCTTCGGTTAAAGGACTTTGCCACCATCGAACGCAGGTACGAAGAGGAAAAAAGCTACATACAGGTCGACAATCAGCGGGTGACCATGTTGGCCATCGAAATGCAGCCCGGTAACAACATCGTGAAATTCGGGGAAAAAGTCGATGAAAAAATTGAGGAAATCAAAAAAGACCTCCCCCAGGACGTTCAGATTAAAACCATTGTCAACCAACCCGAGGTCGTAAAGGAGAGCGTCAATCATTTTATGCTCGAATTCGTCATCGCCATTTCGGCGGTAATCATCGTGGTGATCCTCTTGTTGCCCTTTAGGGTGGCCATTGTATCGGCCTTGGCATGCCCCATCGCCATTGTCATCACCTTTGGGATATTGAACATGTTGGGCATCGAAATCCATCAGGTTTCCCTTGCCGCCCTGATCATCGTACTGGGTATGGTTGTCGACAATGCCATTGTGGTAGTTGATAATTATATTGAAAAACTGGACGAGGGAACCGATCGCTGGACGGCCGCATGGCAGGCCGCTACCCAATTGATGGTGCCGATCTTTACAGCAACCTTGGCCATTATTTGTGCCTTCCTTCCCCTGGCCTTTTTCTTGAACGGGTTGGCCAAGGAATTTATTCAATCCTTGCCCATAGCCGTTGCCATCGCCCTGTTCACCTCTTTTTTGGTGGCCATATTGCTGACCCCTTACATGTGCTATGTCTACATCAAAAAAGGCTTGAAGCACAAAGTAAGCGAACGTCCTCCTAAGCTGTCGTTGCTCGATCGTCTTCAAATGAAGTTCAACAATTGGTTGGATTACAGTTTCCGCTACCCGAAAACGACTTTGTCCATTGGTGCCGCTTCGATCATCCTGGCCTTTATCATTGCGGGGAACACGGAACAGGAATTGTTCCCGACGGCGGAAAGAAACCAATTCAACCTTGAGGTTTGGTTGCCCAACGGCTATCCCTTAAAGGAAACCGAAAAAGTGGTCAATCGAATCGAGGAGGAAATCAAGGGTGACGAGCGCATTGTTACAGTGGCCAGCTTTGTCGGTACCAGTTCCCCTCGTTTTCACAGTACCTACGCCCCTGAAGTTCCCCGTGAGAATTTCGCCCAGATATTCATTACCACCACGGGCAATGACGAGACCGACGAATTGGCCAAGGAATACCTCAAAAAATTCGATGGTTTTGTTCCCGATGGATACGTTCGGGTAAGGCAGTTGGCCCTTAAGGAGACCCCTGCCCCCATCGAGGTGCGTATTGTTGGCGAGGATATGAAGAAACAAAAGATGGTCGCTGAACAAGTACAGGACATCCTCGAAAATGCGGAGGGGACCAACTGGGTAAGAACGACGTACCAAGATGATTACTTCGGTATTAAGGTGAACCTAGACGACCACAAGGCCAACCGGGTCGGGGTCACGAACGCCATGGTTGCACAGACCCTTGGGGCCGGATTGAGCGGTTACCCCGTTTCTACCCTGTACGAGGGCGATAAACCCATTGATATCGTTTTGCGATTGGATGCCGAAAACAGAAACGACATAGACGATTTGGGCGAAGTGAGCATTCCGACCATGTACGGCACCAAAATACCCTTGAAGGAAATCGCAACCATTTCACCTGAATGGCATACGGGAGTGATTTCACACAGAAATGGATTAAGGACCTTGACCGTTAGGAGCGAGGCCCAAATGGGCATAAAGGCCAGTACCATCTTGAACGAGGTAAAACCCCTCATTGATGAACTGGAACTTCCCAACGGCATATCCATCAACTATGGAGGTGAATATGAAAGTAGTGCCGAAACAATGCCTCCAATGGCCACCTCCCTGGCCGTTAGTTTGGTACTCATCTTTTTGGTGCTGATGTTCCAATTTAAAAATTTCACCAGGGTACTCATCGTTTTGTCCACCTTCCCCTTGAGTTTGCTCGGGGCCTTCCTGGGCCTAAAACTGACGGGGAACCCCTTTGGTTTTACGGCCTTTATGGGAGTGATCAGCTTGATCGGGATTGTCGTTCGAAACGGTATCATCCTAGTGGACTACGCCGATGAATTGGCCATTGACCACAACTATTCGATAAAAGGAGCGGCCAAAGCGGCCGGTAAGAGGAGGATGCGCCCCATATTCTTGACCTCTGCAGCAGCGGCCGTGGGGGTAATTCCCATGATTTTGGGCAAATCGCCATTGTGGGCCCCATTGGGCAGTGTGTTGGCTGTGGGATTGATCGTATCCATGGTACTGACCCTGTTCATCATCCCGATCCTATATTTCAAGTTCGCCAAGAAAGAGTACCCTAGGGACCATGCCAGACCGAAGGATGATAAAATTTTATACAAACCCAACCATTTTAGCAAGTTAAAGATGAAACTGGCGAGAATTATGCCCCTGCTACTATTGTTTGTTGGCCTTCATTCAAGTTATGGCCAAAAAAAGCCCTTGACCCTTGAAGATGCCAAGGCCCTGGCCTTAAAGAACAATAAGGAAATTGTTATGGAGCAGCACAATTTGGAAGCTGCGAGTGCCGCCCAGAAAGCGACCAAGACGATGGATAAACCCTCGTTGGACGCCAATGCCATGGGTATTTACCTCAATGACCCGCCATTGGGCCTATTGCCCGAATATACCCTATTTTCCTCCCTCGACCTTACGCAGGTCATTTATGCTGGGGGAAAGGTCGGTACGGCCAAAAAATTGGCCACTACCGGGGTCGAACTCCAAACCTCGCAAAAGGAACTGACAGAGAGCAATGTATTGCTACAGGTAGAAAATACCTATTGGCAATTGGTGAATGTACAGGGGAAGGTGGAACTGGCCGAGAAGTATCAAAAATTATTAAAAAACCTCTTGACCGACCTGACCAACCTGTACGATGCAGGCCTGACCTATAAAAACGACCTGCTCAAAGTGCAAGTCGAATCGAACCAGGCCGAACTCGACCTGATGACGGCCACCGACAACCTACAGATGCTCAAACTGCAAATGGCCCAACTAACGGGACTGGAGAACACCGATTTTGAGATCGATGCTTCAATGGACGGGGAAACCACCTTGATAGCCGAGACCATGATCCCCGCTGCCATCGAAAACCGACCTGAGATAGCCATGCTGGAAAATGCCGTTGAAATGGGCGATCTACAGACCGATCTACTGAAAGCCGAACAAAGGCCCACTTTGGGCATTAGCCTATCGGGATCCTATTTGCTCGGAGAAAACATCAATGCGGCGGAGGCAGAAGATCATTTTACCGGTTTTGCCGGATTGGCCAGCCTAAAAATACCTCTTTTTGATTGGGGTGGCCGAAAACAAAAGGTCAAGGAACAGCGCTCCAAAGTGGAAGCCCAAAAAGCCCAATTGGAGAATACCAAGGAAATGGTAGCCATTGAAATACAGAATGCCTACCTCGAATTGAACCAAGCCATAAAAAGGGTGGAAATCGCCAAAAAATCCATGGCCCAGGCCGAAGAAAACCTCAAACTGCACCAAGATCGTTTCGATGCGGGCACGATCAGTGGCAGTGATGTTCTCGAAGCCCAAGTTCTATGGCAAAAAGCCTATTCGGATTTAATAGATTCCAAGGCCAATTACAATATTCGCAAAGCGACCTATTTAAAGAGCATTGGCAAACTGAATATCTAAAAAGGCATGGAAACGACACCCTTTCACAAAAAGGACATCATATTGGAAAAGGCTTCCAAAATGGTCAACACCTATGGTATCCGAAGCCTTTCCATGGATGATGTGGCCAAAGCCTGTGGAGTTTCCAAACGAACTATTTATAAATATTTTCAAAACAAGTCCGATCTTATCGATCAGGTTGTTACGATGAAAATCAATACGTTTAGGGAAAAGTTAGAAGAGATTTCAACGAATTCCGATAATGCGGTAATAGAACTGGATCTTTTTTTTAAGGTTTACAAAAAATCAATATCCTCTTATTCCCCAACGTTCCTTTGGGAATTTAAACGTCATAACCTCGATTTTTTCGCAAAAGTATCTGAGGTAAACCATAACATTATATTGCCCTTTGTGCTTAAAAATATTGAACGGGGTCAGCATGAAGGGCTTTATAAAAAAGAATTGGACAAAGAAAAATTGATTCCTTCCATACTGAACATGTTGGGGCATATTTTCACCGGTGATGCCATCTCCGATACCGAAAATATCAATAGTACGTTAGACTTCTTTGGGAAATTATTGATGCACCGCCTGGTTACAGTAGAAGGCCTGCATTACCTTGAAGCACAAAAACCTTGAATCCAGAAGAATGAAAATTGGTATAGGATTTATTTCATTTGATGGGACATTAAGTTAGGACATCCCCGTATTTTGCAGCCCAAGGAAAACAAAAAAGCCGGAAAATATCTGATTTTCCGGCTTTTATATTTTATAAAAACCATTATTTTAGATTTATAAACGTTGGCATGCATTTAGCAAGACCCCATGAGAAAAAGAAAGATTATCGCATTATTACTTTTGATTATCGGACTTGCCTTGAGTGCTGCTTTTTTAATGAGGATTGAATTTCCAAAAGGTTTCGAGACATATTTTAAAAGAGAATATTATAACCAATTTGGTCCTTTAGCAATAAGTATTGAACTATTAATAGCAAGTTATTACCTGTTTATTGGACATAAAAAGACAAATTTCACTTTAGCACTTTTTGGTTTTACTGCTTTGTTAGACCCTCTTTTTAATCAACTGGGACTTTTCAACAGTATAGTACCTTTATACGGAACTATACTTTTATCGATTTGTGCTATGTTATGCCTATGGCTGGCATTTACAAACCTATATAAATTAAAACGCTTATCTCGTTTCGCAGCATTCTTCAGTGTTATCCTTGGCGTTTTTGTAGAACTATTTTTCAATTTCTTACAATAAACATTTGCCAACAATTATAACCGTTGCACAACCCCTTGAACTAAGAAAAAAAACCTTTTTTAAGCCCCTTTTAGGGGCTTTTTGTTTTTAGGCCGGGCTTTGCAACTTGATTTTTCGAAGGACAAATTGCCCCTTGCATTCTTAAAATCACTGTGCCTTTTTATAGCTTGTATAACAGGCACAATGGTTATAAATAATTATTTCTACTTGCCTACTTTGAAAATTAAGCAGGAATTTCCAACTCGGTGTATATTTGCAGTTAACCGCAACACTAAGCAACTGCTCATTGCCGAGGCCTTTAGGCACAAGTTAAGAGAACCGATGAACAAAAAAATTATTCACGTACTTTCGTCTATTTTCCCATCCTTTTTTGCTAAAAAATTCTATAATAGACTATTACATCCCCAAATAAAAAAAATAAGACCAAATGAAATCGAAACTTTAGAAAAAGCAGAAAAAGAAATTTTATCCATTCTAAAAAATACTATTCAGCTTTATAAATGGGGAAATGGAAAAAATAAAGTGCTGTTGGTTCACGGATGGGAAGGTCATGCCGGAAACTTTTCTGATATTATTGAAGAATTATTGTTAGCGGATTTTACGATATACGCTTTTGATGGCCCAGGACACGGAAATAGTTCGGGAGGAAAAAATATAATGTTTGAATATCTCGATACCGTTGACAAAATAATCACAAGGTTAGCCATTAAAAATATTGTAAGCCATTCCTTTGGAAGTGTTGTGACCACGTTTGCGTTGTCTCAAATTCCAAATCATAAAATAGACCGATATGTGCTTTTAACCACACCTCATACTTTTAGTAACTACGTTTCCAATATCTCTGAAAAAGCGGGAATTAGCCCCAGAGCTATCCATCTTTTTCTAAAAAGAATTGAAAAGGAAAGAAATGAAAAAATTGATGCCTTTGATGTGTCTAAATATGTGCAAAAGATTAACGTAGATAAAGCTTTAATACTTCACGATTCAAATGACCGTATCATACCCATTTATGAAGCTAAAGCTGTTGCAAAAAAATGGAATGCCGCTCAATTAGTAGAAATTTCAAATACTGGACATTTTAGAATGTTAAGAACACCAGTAATAGCAGACACAATCATTAAATTTATTGAAGATTAAGCGTAGAAAGCTGACTGGCCATGGCAAAAATAACGGAGAATAAAGAAATTGTACTTGCTGAATATCCCGAAGGTGTGCCGAATGAGCATACGTTTCAAATTAAATCGGTAGAAACAGTTAACATCAACGATGGAGAAGTTTTGCTTAAAACCTTATACATTTCTGTTGACCCTGGCATGCGCGGGTTTATGAAAAAAGGTAATGACGATGCCATTGGAAAAAAATACACCCTGAATCAAGCAATTACAAGTAGAGGTGTTGCCCAGGTTTTGGAAAGTAAATCGAATGATTTTAAAAAAGGAGACATAGTAAGTGGCCGATTAAAATGGCAAAAATACCAAAGTGTTAATGCCAATGAGCTCACTAAAGTTAATCCAGATTTAAAACCCATTTCAGCTTCCATAAGTTTGTATGGCATCCCAGGTTTATCGGCTTATTTTGGTTTACTTAAAATAGGTCAGCCTAAAAAAGGTGAAACCGTATTGGTTTCTGGTGCTGCTGGTGGTGTTGGCAGTATCGTTGTTCAAATTGCAAAATTAAAAGGATGCAAAGTGGTAGGCATTACTGGTTCTCAAAAGAAAATCGATTTTCTTGAAAATGAACTAGGCATAGATAAAGCCATAAATTACCGAGAAACTGAAGATTTAGAAGCAGAAATAAAGAAGGTTTGCCCTGAAGGTGTTGATGTATTTTTCGACAATGTTGGCGGAAACGTGTTTGATGCTGTTTTCCCCAATATGAACCGGTATGGACGAATTGCTATTTGCGGGCAAATGTCCGAATATAATGATGCAGGAAAACCCCAAGGGTTCAGACCCATGTTCGGAATGGTCGAAAAAAGTATACGAATGGAAGGCTTTGTAGTTTTTGATTTTATAAAAGAATATGAGCAAGGACTTAAACAATTAGCTGAATGGTACAATAGCAAAAAATTGATATACAGAGAAACTTTGGAGGAAGGATTTGAGAATATTCCTTCTGCCTTTATTGAACTTTTCTCTGGAGAAACGATTGGAAAAAAAATGGTGAAAGTTGGAGATGTAGAATAAAACCAGTGCTTAACACCAGTAACCGATTTACACCCTTGAACTACGAAAAAACAACCTTTTTTAAGCCCTTTTCAAGGGCTTTTTGTTTTTAGGCCGTGGCGTAGAAGTGCATCGCCTTGTTCGTCTGCATACGAAAGTCCTCTCGGATTTTCTATTTGGCCTGTATTTGCTAAATTACGTGCTAAACCACGTAACTAATATATACAGACACGTCAGCTAATATTTAATAATGGAATGAAACTGATATCTAGCTTAATTGCATTTTTAGGGATAGTTTTATTTTCCTTTAAGATAATTGAACTGAAAAAATTCTATGTTGGCCAAGGTGTAATTTTTGACGCCTCAGTTAAATATCCATTTACTGAATTGGATTATTATAAGCCCATTACACCAAGAATTTCAGAAATTAAAAGAGCGGAAAAAATATTATCAGAAAAGTATTATGAATATCGGACAAACATTTTGGATAGTTTCTATGTGGATAAGTCAATTGTAAAAACAAAATTAAAAGAGCCCAAAAATGTTGTCAAAAAATTTTATAAATATAATAGACAATACATTGGTTATGTGAATAATTCTAATGACACAATTATAACCATCGGACTTCTTAACTTTGCAAATAAGCGGAAAGCTAATAAATATTTCCCTGATTGGGAAAAAACTGTGCAATTCGGTTTTCACGGATTTTATGAAAACAATCAAGAATGGATTTCTATAAATATTACGAAGAAGGACTTTATATATAAAATCGGGAAATAAAAACATTTGCCAACACCGGTAACCGTTGCACAGCCCCTTGAACGGCCAAAAAACGACCTCTTTTAAGCCCTTTTCAAGGGCTTTTTGTTTTTAGGCCGGGCTTTGCAACTTGATTTTTCGAAGGACAAATTGCCCCTACCCCGCTTTCCCTCTATTTTCCCCATATTCTTAAATTCACCATCCCTTTTCCCGATCGGCAATGATCAACAACAGCTTTTTTGTGTCCATACATCAGCATATTGCAGAATTAAGTTTTTCATTTCATAATTACGATCAAAATCATTCCCACTACACCCCATTTTATCAAGATATTCTTCAAAAAATGTTTTTATTCCAATCCATTTTGCTGTTGGTATTCACACTAAACATAGCCGTCTAAACGTTGTGCAACAAACAACCAATACCAAATAATAACAATGAAATAATTCTTACAACCACCTGCTCATTGCAATTTTCAACGTTTTAAAACCAGTTCCCAAATAAATTGCGATAAAGAAAAACATATTTTTGGCACAACGAACTCATGTGTTTCCTGTACACCGAAGACAAGATTCAAAAATCTCTCAAAAAACGTAAATAAATTCACTATTTTTAAATGACAGTTTCAGGAAAGGTATCCTCAACAGGTTCATCTTTAAGGACATCTACCAGAGAAGGGAGCAGACATGGATTTGAATGGGCGGTTACAATAACCACAGGTCACAAAGGACCTTGGGATATTTGTTACCAAAACAATATTGGAGCTTAATTTACTAGACACTGCAGGCCTTGTTCGCCATTTTGATAAAAGATTATGAGTGTAAAAACAAAAATTATTTTAGGGATAATCGTATTCATTGCCGCCATCGTGCTGTTCTTTTATTATGTACTGCATGACAGGAAAAAAGAGGTGACCGACGAAATCCCGTATGCTACAATTATCAATAAAGAATTGATTGGTGTGGAAGACGCCATCCTAATCAAAAATAAAACCTATCAATACACGGACCAATATGCCATGGAACTTAGGGACATGGACAATTACGACAAAACGTTAAATGACTACATCACTGTACCGAAAGGTTCCGTATACTCGTTCCACAAGGCAGTTGCAATTAAAAATGGAAACAGCGGTAATACGTTTAGTTATTTATTGGGAGAGGTTACCTTGAAAAACACCAATCGCAAATACCCCATTATTTATCTTTGGGGCACTCTGAATAGCGATATTTATCAAAAATCAGATGATTATTGGAGTTTTGGAAAAGCGCCTTGGCAAGAGGAAAAGGACACCAAAAAATATCAGAACAATTGATGTGGGCAATGCCCATGAAATCCGCGACAGAACGATGCGGAACATCAAATCTTATCTTATGCCTTCCGCTAAAAGAAGAAAATGCAACTAGCATCAATGACCCCTATGGTCGGATAAAACCCAGGGTTGAATTCGATAAAATTAAAAAATAGGTACAAAAAAAATTCACTTCGCACGCAATCCAAAAAGGAAACGCTTCGTTTTGTAGAAAAAACAGGATCAAACTGTTAAATCTTTAAGGACTAGAAAACTAAACATAAATTATGAGTGAATATAGGGTAGATTCCTATTTTCTGGAAAAGAAGACTATTCAAGAAGCCGTAGGCTCCGGGAGTCAAGAATTGAAAGACAAATTAGTAGTCCAATCTAAAATCATTTCAGAATTTTCCGAAAGGTTCTCGGGAAAAGCATTGAAAGACGCCGCTATTGAATTAATCGATGGAAATATAGAAGGCTTCCCTTTTCATTATTCGTTTTCAGCTTGGGCATTGGTCGATCTACTTTCCGAATCAAGACCTGATCATCCATATATTGGCTATCCTTTTGTGGATCTCTATGATTTTGTTGAAATTTTGGAAGGGGACGACATTTATCCAAAACTTAAGGATGTATTCGAATCATTGAATGGAATGAACTCCACATTCGACTTGCCGATAGATATCGGGGAATGGGGCGACATGCCCTGCATCACGTATTTGGAAACTGTGGATGATACCATGGCCGAAGAGGCAAGGCAGATGAAAAAGGATATAAAAAACGAGGAAGATTGGACCTTTGATTTCGATAACGATTTAGAAGATATTGAGCAAATATTGGATTGGTTGCTACAAGCCAATAAGGAAGGCAAAAGCCTATGTTTGGTATTGGAAGGCGACTTGTAAATAAAAATAAAACCATGCTACGGTTACGTAGCCTTTACAACGGGCACATGGTGTACTACTCATAAAAACCATCACATGAAAAATTTACTAATATTGCTTCTGTCACTTTCTTTTTTCTCCTGTTCCCAGGAGAAAAAAGGCTTTTCCGACTATTTAAAAAGTCTTGAGACTTTGGAACTTCCTGTAAAGTTGGATCTCAATTCAAAAAGGGAATCCTCAAAAAATTTTGACCCTAGTCTGTTTGAGACATACAAGCATGTAGAGAGCGATGCCCCCTACGGCATTGCATATAAAAACGAAAAGACCGTGGGTATCATTGAATACACCGTAACCGATAAGGGAATAGCCCCGTTCTTAATGACCTTCGACCATCAAGGCAATAAACTAGACTCCCTTGATATCCTGAAAGACTCGGGGTTTGATGAACAAGGTCAAACCACAGAAAGTGTCATTTTAGATGACCATTTAAAATTGCTGGTTACAGGGGCTTCCAAATCATGGCAAATTCAAGAAAACGGACTAATCGAACAGATCGATAAGAGCCATCCAAAAATTACCCAAGCACCGGTTGAACCAAAGATTGAATTATCGGGTGTTTATGAATATGAATATGAACACAACACTGAAAATTTAATAGAAAACCACTACTTGGCGTTTAAGGATGGAAATGCCTTTTATTATGGCACAAGTGATGATTTTGACGATATGAGACAAGGGTATTACCCGGGGTTTTTCAAGGCTCCAATTGAAACGATGAAAATGGAAGGCGACAGCATATCATTTGGCCTAAAAGTAAGTGACTCCATTTTTTACAAACAGCCGATCACCCCAATGTATCAAGTAAGTGAAAATGAACCTTGGGACGTTGGAGTAAGGTACCATACAAGGGCTTATACAGGTAAAATAAAAGGAGACACCATTATAATTGGGACAGATGGCTTTGGCCCAAGATTATTTATAAAGAAAAAAACAGACAGCAACGATTAAAAAATCATGGAGGCTTTGGACTGACAACCAGCAAAAATTAAAACAATGGAAGATTATATTGTATTAGATGCTTTTTGGGACAGATTACTGGTAAGGGATGATTCCGGAAAGGAATTTGAAATCTTCAGGGGAAAAGATTACGACACAGACTGGGAAAAATTGGGCTGTGGCTACGCAAAAGACAAAAAAGGAGTTTATCATTATGGTGATGATTGTTTTAGAAAATACCGTAAACAAATCGATCTTCCTACCTTTGAAATGATTCAAAGCAATGACAAAAACACCGCCTACTTCAAAGACAAAAACGCGGTATACCTTGATAGTTACATGTCTGGAGAAACCATCATTGAAAATGCGGACCCCAAAGATTTTAAAGTTATTGATATTAATAAAGGCTACGCCACTTCCTGCGGAAAAGATTTTTGGTACGTTGAAGAATTACCCTATAAAATTTCTGAGATAGAATACATTAATGAAATTTATCAGAAAGTAGGAAACAAAATTTATTACGGTTACATTGAAGAATTTCCGTGTGACCTTGAAACTTTTGAAATTGTTCATGAAAAAGTACGTTCGGTTGCCCGGGATAAAAACCATGTTTATTATAAGGATGAGATAATCGAAGGAGCGGACCCCGAAACATTCAGGTTTATGGAAGAATGTGTTGCCGATGACAAGCCCCCATACTTGCAAGACGATATTCATTTTTATGCCAAAGACAAAAAATACGCCTATTTCATCAACAGCCCTTTTCTATATAAAATAATAAAGACCAAAGATGTAAATAAATTCAGTTTTGTTATAAAAGATGGTATTGGCTATGGCAAGGACCCCAACTTTTATTACGAGAAAGGAATAAGGAGAAAAAAAATATAGATCAAACATTGCCAAGGTTTCCACTGAGCATAGGCAACTGATGCAAATATGTTCTGCTCGTCCCATTCCCTTTGGCGCCCATACGATAATCGTGGAAGACCTCGGTGAACCGGATTATCTTCCCTCCTGTATTATTCTACATTAAGGCCATTCCACACCAAAAGTTATATCGTCCGGAGTGACCAAGGTCTTGGCCATTGTCCAATTAGGTGATAAATTGGAAATTTTGCACATGCCAAAACACTACAAAACCCAAAATTTTATGCTGCACACATCCTTAATTATTCCCATCTTTGACAAAATATTTTGTCATAATTATAAATTAATTATTTTACCCAAAATAATAAAATTGACCCTGTGAGAGTAGCGATAATAGGTTTTGGAAACATTGGTAAATATCTTGCGAAATGGATTATTGATGAACCTCGTTTCGAATTAAGATATGTAGTAGTTAGAAAAGAAATTGATAAAGGGGATATTGATTTTAAAGATCAACCCGTACAATTTAGAAAAGAAATCACTTCAGATCTGATCGAAGATGTTGATATAATTATCGAATGTGCAAATAAAGAAGTCGTATCCCAGTTATTGACCTTCCAAGAAATAGATCGTACCGGCATGAAAATGATTATCATTAGTACGGGCGGTCTTTACCAAAATAAAGAGATTTTACAAAAACTGAAAAAATGTGAGGTAATCATACCAGTAGGTGCAATTGCAGGGCTGGATGCAATAAGAGCTGTGAATGATGAAATCACCTCGATCAAACTACAGACTACCAAGCATCCCAAAAGTCTGGAAGGGGCCCCATTTTTTGACAATGCAAAGATTGATCTATCATCCATTAAAGCCCCTCAAACTATTTGGGAAGGTGAGGTGAAAGAGGCGGTACGTTTATTTCCCAAAAACATAAATGTTGCCGCAAGTATCTATTTTGCATCCAATTGTGAAGATTTAACGATCAAGATAGTTGCCGACCCCAACGCTACCAGCAATATGCATGAGATAACTTGTGAAGGTGATTTTGGGAAAATTTATACACGCACCGAGAATAAACCTAGTCCCGATAACCCTAAAACAAGTTTTTTAGCGGTTAAAAGTGTAGTCAGTATACTTAGAAATATGAATTCTAGTATTAAAATCAACTGACAATCACGTTGGACCGGCCCAATTACAATATTTTGCCCATATCCCTAAAAATAACAAAACCGCCCATTCGGACGGTTTTGAACAATTATTAGACCTAACCGATCTGTCTAATTGCTTGCCTGTTTGGGAATACTGCAGCCCATACCGTTCCATGGGTGCAATCCGGCCGGCAATGCTTCATCAACCGTAATCAACGGAAGGAAAATCTCGGCATCCATCGCAACGTCGGTCCCTTGTACATTCAGACCGAAAATACTTCGCAACTGGTTTGCCCCAGTATTGGGTACCGTCACAGCGGCATCAACTTCCGCCCTACTGATTTCTTTACGATTGGCATAGATTTCTGCCCAACGTTCCGCTACGGGAATCTTGATCAAAAAACCTTGGTTACCATCACTGTTGGGATCTAAATACATTGCTTCGTCCAAAATATCGGCCACGGCCATTTTATCGTTGATCTCCCTGTAATCGTATTTGCCATTGCCCGTAAAGAGGTTGTTCGTCAATGTCAATTTGGCCCCTTTACTGTATATACCCCCCATATGGCCATATCCAAGGGCATTGTTCGCCACGGTGGCCACCAAATCTTTGTCGAAGGCCAGGGCATCTCCACCATAAGAGGCAATGGCATCGTGCTTCCAGGTAAAAAGTACCGTATTGTTACGAATGGTAAAAACAGGTATTTTACTTGGGTCGCTCCCAACATATCCTGTACGGGCCTGAATGCCATACCCTGTGTTATTGATACAGAAATTGTTTTGGATAAGCCCCTTGCCGCCTTGAAAAACTCTTACTGAAATGGCCCCTTCGGTGGGTGCTGTGTTCATCACCACACAATTTTGCACCGTTACATTGGTGAAATTGCTGGCTACAATAACGATGCCCCCAGATTCCGGTGACGGGTTTTGTTTTGATTTTGGGCTCGCCGTTCTACGGATAGCCAAATTCTTGTCCTCATGATAGCGGTTTCTTGAACCATTGTCAACAATAATCCCATCCACAACAATTTCAGAGCCTGTGGATTTTTGCCCATTGCTTTCCCGCTGCTGGTCCGTGCGGATGTAGATTCTGGCATCTGTTGATTTCATGTACTCATTGGTGCCGGTAAAAATGGTTTTGTGTGCATCCCATGGATCCCTTGTGGTAAAACTAGTATCGTACCCGCCATAAATCTTTACGGGAACATTGATTTCATCCGCGCCCCTTGAGCCTTTGCTCATATACACCCCTTCTGCTATGTGTATTCTATCGTTCGGTTTTAGATGATGGATTATATTGCCGATATCCTTTGCAGGGCGTTCTTTGGTGCCCATTTGTCCCGAACCCGTGTTTTTACTGATGTACCAATCACGCCCCTCATTGGCAAAATTGGGTGAAGTGTTTTGGGCGTTTGCAATGGCTATCAAAACAAAAATTGATAGTTGAACTATATTTTTCATTTTATGGTTTTGATTGTTGTCTAATTTCTGCCTTAACCAATATTAGTTATACCACGCACCTACCCTAAATTTTAAAAACTTTTGGGTTTCTATATTTCTAATCACGAATTCCAAAGAAGAGGTCCTCCTACTTCCAATATTGTCCAACGTTATGATGGTATGGCTCTTATTGGACGGAAAAGACTCCGTTTTAAATACATTACCATTCCTGTACACCACCAGTTCAGCACTGGATGTTCCATTCAATCTACGTACTTCAATACTCCCTTTTGAAGTACAGGTAGGGGGCGTTATTGTCCACCTTGATTCACCATCACGACTTTCAATTGTTCTGGTAATCGTCTCGTTGGAACCCTTATTAAAGAACATAGAGTTCGACATACCTGTTTTTCGAGTTCTAAACTCAATTTTATTGGTGGCAGAATGATTTTTCACTCTTAAAACAATTCGCTTACCAGTAATATTGCCCAAGTTTATTGTTTTACTGTAACCACTTCCAGGGCCATTTTCCCAAGTCCAAGATTCATCAACCTGACCATCGACCAAAAGGGTAAATGTAGTTTTCGCTCTCCCACCTGTCTTTTCCACATTAAGGGTCATTGATGAGTAAGTAGACTCACCACCATTCCACATAGCAAAATCCTTTGTATTGTTGCCAACAATTCGTTTATCATGCCAATCCCATATATGCTCGCACTCTATTTTGGGCCTAATAGCACCCGACATAGTAGCACTGGAAATACCTATTTGGGCCAATAGTTCAGCACTTGTACCTAATACCATTAAACATACTAAAAGCAATCTCATTTTTTTCATTTTCTTGTTTTTTTTAAGTTATTATTTCGTCTTTACAATTGATTGGTTTTTATAAACTTTTGGTAATGGAACCAACCTATGATCATTTGCTCTACAAGTCGGCAAATGCCATATATCTGGCCATAGGGCAGCTGTACATGTTCCAAAATTTGAGTTTATTTATACCATCCGTTTATCTAAATGCAAAGTATTGCACCTTACTGAAAATGATATCAAAGAATTCCCTTAGCAAAAAAAATCCATGAAATCATTGAGGAATTCAAACAAAAGGGTTTTGGTGCCATAATCAACACCAAAAAAGAATGTGGTATCACTAGGGATAAAGCAACGTTGCCCACTCCCTTTTCCAGTCAAAATCCAAAGGTTCCAATCTCTATGGGCAGGACATTCAGGTGTCTTGAATCATCAGTTTACTTTTATGTAGACAATACCTTCCTTGAAAGGTTCATAATATGTTTGCACAAGCAATTGTGCCGTGGTCTGGTCTTTCAAATAAATGATTCCCTCAAAATTCAAGTACCTTTTTTTTGTTTTTTCAACCTGTATACGGTCTATTGCCACAAGTTTTATGCTGTCTATACCGCCTCTGTCAGCTATGGCCTTATCAATCTTGGAGACGAACACATTTTTCTCCTTCTCGTTTTGAAATTCCGGTTTTAGCAGTTCGTACAATCCTGTGGCCCCTTTATATTCTAGGGCGGACACCGCTTTGTGAAAATTGATGGACTTATGCGCCAAATCTTTGAGCAGATCAACCCCATAGGTGCCCTGAAACGATTCAGAAGTATCTGAATCTTTTTTATACACTTTTACCCCTATTTTGTCATATTCATCAATTTCCCTACTGGCCAATTGGGTTTGTAGATATACTGCCGCTGCAGTTGCCAATTTATGTTCGGCAACCGTATTGATTATCTCCCCTCCTTTTAAATCGATGCCAATGAATTTTTTGTCCTCTTCCATTATTTCGGGGTATGAGCCCTTTGAAAAGTCCACTTTGGTTCCAAAATGATTTTCCAATGTCGAGAATACCCTTTGTTCTGCCCTATCGTCTTTTTTCTTCGAAAAAAAACTGACAACGACCAACGTGACAAAACAGACCAATGTTATCCTTACAATTTTGCGCCTTACAGATTTTTTCATCATTCCCTACAACTTAAATTTGTATTGTTTTTAATAAGCCTGTCCAAAATATCAATTGATTAAAAAAATTCATCAAAGAATTCCCTGAGCAAAAAAAAATCCATGAAATCCTGTAGGCTTTAAAATAGCTGCGGTGCGTCGACCCGTGTTCCAAAATGTAGGATAGATCAGTTCAATTTAAAACCTTCGAAAACATTGTTCGTAATATCCATGGATGTGGTGACACTGTACCGTTGTACAGACTGGTCCGCAAACTTTAAATACCCAATATATTTGTACAATTTGTCCCCATTTTTCAGGGTAAGTATTCCATATTCTGTTCGTTTGTACCCCATGATCTTACCGTGTTCACGTATCAGCTTTTCCATATAGCCGGTAAGGTTCGGAAGCGTTTGTGCATTTTTATACTTTGGATTCACATTTTCAACAATGGCCACATATTCCCCACGGATCAAATGTTCTGAAAAATCGGTGAAGATCCTTGCCTGATCCATGGCATTGGCAAGACTGTTGAGACCAAAATACAGTGGTTTCTCTTTAACTTTGTTGTCAACAAGCTTTTCAACGGCAATGGTGGTATAGGTTTTCCTGTCCTCAAAGGAAAAATTCTCATAAACCATTAGGGCGATATTTGATGAAACCGTTGGCCATGCCAAAGAATCCAACATTTGACTGGGCCCCACCTTAACAGTGAAGATGATCGCTTTTCTTCCATTGCTAACTTTGAACCCTTTGGTAAAGGATGTTTTTGTACCGTAAAGTTCGGCAACGGCATCCAAACCCCTTTGTTGGCTTTCAGTTATGGACGAGGCAAGGATTTTATTCAAAAAGGATTGTTTTTTCATTTTAAAGATATATTAACTATTATTTGTTGGTATTGATTGGTCATAAAACCATATCAAGGCCAATTACGTTCAAAAAATAAGGTAAGGGATACCATGGTATAAAACACCCCTAAGTAAACGGCAGTAAGCCATTTTGGTGTTCTAAACTAATTTTTAATGGAACGAAAAACATCCATTTTTTCAGCTATACCAAAAAAATACATGAATTCATATAGAAAGAAAAAATACTATTGGTCGTACAGTCCGTACTCCAAAGCCACACGGACCAGGCCAGCAGTATTCCTAGTTCCGGTTTTAATGAGCATATTGCGGCGGTGGGTTTCCACGGTACCAAAACTGATAAACAGTTTATCGGCTATTTCTTGGGTGGTATATTCTTCGAGAATAAGTTTTAGGACATCCTTTTCCCTCCGCGACAATTTTGGAAAAAGCCCACTGGTACCTTTACTTTTTTTACCATTGGCCATGGTACTTATGACAATTTCATTGGCCGTCTCGTCTAAAAACGTCTTGCCCTCGTAAACGGTTTCAATGGCTTTTACCAACTCGTCCTTCCCGGCATTCTTCAAAACGTAACCACTGGCCCCATTTCCCAGCATCATTTTGATCAAACTGCTCTCTTTGTGCATGGTAATGGCAATCACCCTTACACAAGGCAATAGTTTGGTTATTTTTTTACAGGCATTTATCCCGTTCATTCCGGGCATGTTTATATCCAACAGCACCACATCGGTATCTATGTTGGGTAACTCCTTCAGCGCATCTTCGGCATTGAGGGACCATCCCACGACCTGTATGTTTTTCTCGTTCTGTAAAAGAAGTCTAAAGCCTTCAATGACCATTTGGTGGTCATCGAGAATATACACTTTAATTGGTGACATTACACTGGTTGGTATCTGGTTGGTATATAGTTTGAACTAAATAAAAATAGGTAAAATACAGTTTAACTGTAACTGAAATCCAGTGATTGGTATCCAAAAATGTATAGGCTGCTTATGTTTTTGGCTAAAATGCTTGTTTTATCGAATGTGAATTAAAAAATCTGGGGGCCAAATAAGTTAACCCCCATAAAATTCCATCACAAAAACAGTCCCATCTTAATATGATGTTTAGCCCCCCTAGATCAATCGAGCCTATAGCCGAGTATGTCTTTGTTCGATAAATCCATTGAAGCGGTTACACTGTAAGGCCATATTGACTGATCAGAAAACTTTAAATACCCTAAATATTTGAATAGTTTATCCCCTCCGCTGTTGGGGGTAAGAATCCCGTACTCCATGCGATTATAGCCGGTAATCTTTCCATGTTTGGCGATAAGCCCATTCATATATGCCTTAAGATTTGGAAGTGTCTGTGCATTTTTATATCTCGAATCCACGTCGTCAACAATGGCCTCATAATTTTCTTTCATCAAATAATCCGAGAACTTTTTAAAGACATTTGCTTGTTCCATGGCATCGGCGAGCCTGCCAAGCTCAAAATATTGTGTTTCTCTCCTATCTTCTTCTTTCTCATCTTTCTCAACAGCAATATTGGTAAAGTTCTCACGCTCTTCATCTGAAAAATTCTCATATATCATCAGGGCAATATTTGACGAAGCTGTTGGCCAAGGTAAGGTGTCCAATGCTTTGCTCTGCCCCACCTTTACTGTAAAAATGGTTGCTTTTTTTCCATTATTTATCTTAAAGCCCTTGGTATACGATGTTTTGGCTCCATAGAGGTCTGAAACCAAACCCAACCCTTTTTGTTGGTTTTCAGAGGCACATGAAAAAAACAGCATTGATAGCATCATTAATCGAAAAACAGAATAATATCTCATTTTTTAAATAGTTGATTGGTTATATTAAATTATGTTATATGTATCTGATGAACAGCTTATTATTGTTCCATATTTGAGCACTTTTGTTTCTTTACGATTTGTAAAGATTAAGATGGCGTAAAACATAAGACCGACTATGATACCCGTCCCAAAGAGCAGCATGAGGACAATGAAAATCCATGGCACCACAATATTGACCCCACTACTGATCTTGATCTTATCATCTTTTTGGGTCAGGATCACCATATTCGGACAATCAATAACATTGATTACTTTTTTATTTAATAAGGGGTGTTTTACCATATGTTTTGGAAATGTCATGGCCAAGTTTGCCATTACCTGTTTTATTTCCTGTTGGTATTGGACCGTAATCTCCATGTTGGTTGATTTTTTAGATAGTGCCCATATTGAATGTGGCATACCGCAAATTATTCCATTCCCCCATCTTGCCTATCCATCATTTCCTATAGCTTATAAAAATCCATGAAATCATAGATTTTTTAGAAGTCATCGAATTCTTAACTTCTAGTTTGTAGTTTATAATTAAATTTCATTTCAACAAAAAACCATACCATCCTTTCAATTATGTACCACTATAACCCTATGCTTAAAAGCCTGATCCTATTTTGCATTCTTTGTTTTGGCACATTACCGGGAAACAATCTCTTTGGGCAAAGCCCAATCGAAAATCAATTGGATTCAATTGTAAACAGTGAACAGAGCAACTACAATAAGGTCTTAAATCTGGTAAAATTGGCTGGCAAGGAACGCTACATTTCACCCTCAAAAAAAATAATCCTCAAAGCACTGGAAATTTCAAAATCTGATGGAAACCCTCTGCTAATGGCCAACAGCTATTATTCTTTGGGGAACTATTATTTCTTCCATGCAGAAATGGATTCGAGTTTAGTGGCACTTGACCTTGCGGATGAAAATTTAAGGGGACAGGACGATGAAATGCTCAAAGCTTCCATATTGAGTACCCGTGGAGGTATATATAGTAGACTGGGAGACGTAATCCTGGCCATAACCACAAACTTAAGGGCCAAAGGAATCTTGGAGGGGATTGATACCCAAGACCTTGATTCCCTAGGATTGATACAGTTAAAAGGCAAAATAATGGTACTCGACAACAGTTTGGCCAACCTTTACCTTAAAACCGACGATTACAACAGTGCCCTTAAAAGTTATGAAGAGGCCTATGACCTGGCCATTGCTATAAATAATCAGCCAAACGCTGCCATTATTTTAAGCAACAAAGGTGAACTGCTCACAAAAATGAGGCAATACCAAAAGTCGCTGGAAATATCAAAACAGGCCAAGCAAATGAAAATCGATGCTGGACTGCCCCCAAGGTTTATCAGCACTTCAAACCTCAACATTGGCAATGCATATTATGAAATGGACAGTACACAACAAGCCATGGATTTTTATAACGAAGCCCTTAAGACCAGTGAAGAAAACCATTACGACAGGGGAATAATGATGGTACTGAGCAAAAGGGGGGCATTGTATTATGAACAAGGCAAGGTAGAAGATGCCTTAAAAGATTGCAGCACCGCCTTGGAACTGGCAAAATCAATAAATGACATTGATACCAAAATACAGGCCTATGAATGTCTGTACAAAGTTGAAAACAGTTTAGGTAATTACAAAGCTTCTTTGGAGAACCATGAAAAATTCACACAACTAAAAGATTCTATTTTCAGTGAAAAAAATGTGAGAAAAATGACCCAGTTGGGCATGCAGTACGAATTTGATAAAAAAGATGCTGAGCAACAACTTATCATTGAGAAAAAAAATAGGCAGAAAAACCTGATGACGGCGGGGGCCATCACCTTAGCCGCGTTTTTGATGCTATTTTATATTTTCTTTAGAAAAAGACTCAAATACCAAAATACCATTGCGGAACAACAACAAGCTTTAAAAGACCAAGAAATTGTAAAACTGCAACAAGAAAACAGACTTACCGCCATGAACAGCATGATAGAGGGACAGGAGAAAGAGCGTACCCGGATAGCCAAGGACCTGCATGACGGGCTTGGAAGTTTGTTGAGCTCGGTAAAATCCCATTTTACGGCAATGGTAGATGGAACCAATGCCAATGTGGAAATTGTGGAAAAGACACAATCCTTAATTGACCATGCATGTACGGAGGTTAGGCGGATCTCGCACAATATGATGCCCCATGCCCTATCCATTTCAGGCCTGGAAGATGGCATAAAGGACATTGCGGAAAGATTGACAATAAGTGGCTATGAAGTATCCCTTGAGATCAACGACCTTCCCAAAATGGATTCCACCAAACAGGTAATGGTCTATCGCTTGGTACAGGAAATTGTATCGAACATTAAAAAGCATGCCGAGGCAAGCTCCATTTTCATTCAGTTGTATGCCCATAACGACCAAGTTCACTTGACCATTGAAGACGATGGCAAAGGTTTTGACCCAGAAAAAATAAAGGACAAAAAAGGACTGGGGCTAAAAAATATTGAGAGCCGGGTGGCCTACCTCAACGGCGAAATAGATTGGGATTCTGAAAAAGGGTTAGGAACAACGATCAACATTAATTTTACCTCTTGATCAAAAACCGGTAGTGCTATAAACAAACTGATACATAAAAAGCCCCTAAAATTAGAGGCTTCTTATCTTTTTGGTTTTTAATGATCTGTCAATAAGGCATTTTGCCCTGTAAGTAGGCCCTTTTTGAGTGGGCATAAAGAATGGGCGCCTTTTTCCAAATACTTGTACTGTCGTCTCTTATTGAACTTTTTAAGTGGCCCCTCACCATTTGTATGGACCAACTACTTAGCGTTAATCTTATACTTGAATTTGTTCCCAATAGATCTATTCTTCATGGCAACACTTATGATTTTTCCTTTCACTCCTGAAAGGGTAAACTTTTTGACCGACCCATTTCTACTGTTTGGGAATGTGTAGCTCTTGAGCTGTCTAGTTACCCCATTCCTACCATGGGAACAGATTACGACACCAGTTTCGGCCCTTCCACCATATTTGTTTATGGTAATGGTCATGGTATTGTTAAAGGACGGCGGAGTTACAAAAGTCCGTTTTGTCTGTCCGGCAATATTTCCGTTCTCATTGCCTCCATCAACTTCCAAAAATCGTGGGCCGATGGTCGCTCCTCCATTATTAGCAATCCAATTCCAATATCCTTTTATTTTCTTAACTTCATTTTTAAAAGGAATCAAAGTAATGTTAGGTTTCCATGGACCCCACTTTTCCCATGTTTTTTCGGCCAATTTTTTACCTTGATTACAGTTTTGCGCATCTACGTCTATTGTGCATGCCAAAAAAGCGATTGCACAAAAAATAATTGTTCTCTTCATTTTTTATAGTTTTTATGGATTATTAATTGATCTAAAAGTAGATATAGCTAAAAGCTTGGGCATCCATCAATTCCAAGAGCCATAAAAAATCTATGATTTCCCCTAGAACGAAAAAGCCCTGTTCAAATGAGCTGGGATTCAGTCTTTAAATGATATGTCGTCCGTCAATTCCCTTAATGATGTTATCCATGCAGAGTTCTTTTTCCTTCCTCTCCAATTTTATGGCAAGGTTGAGCATCTTCTTATAGCTTTCCAGATGCCAACACCATTGTTCCCTAATGAGAGCTTTCCATTTGAATCACGATAATGTTGTGAGTAGTGTTCATACGGACATGGGTGGATAATTGATTTGGAACGCTCCTCCATTGAAGAATTTTCGGAAGAAGAATCTGACAAGGTGATTGCCGTAAATGTGAAGGGGACTTGGTTAGGGTTAAAATACGTTCTCCCACAGATGAACGATGGGGGAAGTATCATCAATACATCATCAGTTGCCGGGCTTAGAGGTATACCCAATGTATCGGCTTATGTCACCAGTAAACACGCTATCATAGGGCTGACACGTACTGCTGCATTGGAAGCGGCCCCGAGAAAGACCCGTGTAAACTCCGTACATCCTTCAGGTGTTGATAATCGTATGATGCGTTCTTTAAAAGGTGGTTTAAGGCAAAAAGAAAATATTGCCTAACTTTAAAAAACTGGACCAAGGTTTTCCATAGGACACTTTGTTAGTAGTAATTTTACTTCTTTCCAAATTCCTTGAATAATTCAGGAAGCATTGAGGCCAAATGTGTAAACTCAATTTGGTCATGCATTACTTGTTCGTACGCCATTTGTATTCCAGAAGCATTGCTGTTTAATAATTTTTTCTTCAGAAATTCAGGTAATTTAATTTCTTTGCTTCCAACTAATGCAGCCATATTTTCGCCAACGTAATATCTGCTAATCAGTTCTCCGCCTTCTTTGGTTTCTTTGAATAAGTGGATCATCTCACAAATTTTTGCTTTGGGTTTCTGAGAATAAACATATCCGCATGCACTTGCTGTTATGCCCGCATTTTCAAGAACTTCTTTTTCAAATCCAAATGCTTCGGGTGGAACAAATTTTATTTCAATATCATTTTTAGCGTCATTTAAGTATTCGGTTATAATATGAGTATTACCAATGTACTTTTCTCTATGATCAAGTTTTGAGTCTTCAAGCACTTCTTTGTTTTTTGCCTCAATACTTACGTGACAGTACGGATACCATAAGGCATAGCGTTCAGACTCCACAGAATGCCACCAAAACCACCATTCAAACATTTCGGCAGTGCAATTGGGGAATTTTGTATGGCTTGCACTATATAATGTCCCATTTTCTAACACACTATATCCCGTTGTTTTCCACAAATTTCCCTTTAGCATTTCGTTAAAATCATCTGGATTGGGATGGGTTATTTTGTCAAAAGGTAATTCCCCGGATTGGACATGCTTTATTATTTCATTATTTAAGTACATGTCTTTTTTAAAAAATGATTTGTATGGTTTGGATTCCAATCGTTTTAGATTTTCAAAGTAGATTTGTTGGTTTAAGACGGTGATGTTATTGACCAATGATTTCATTTTTTATTTTTTTAATTCCGACCAACGTTTTTTATCGTTCTGAAAAACAAATGTCAGTGTTTCTGTTTTTCAACTGATTAAGCGTTGGCTTCAAGTAATTATCAGTTTTGTAGAAAACCTGTCCTAAGAATCGGGGCGTCCACAGTTGCAGTGTGAATGTTATTTTACTTCAATAACAAATTCATCTCTTGGAATTCTTACTTTTTTCATTGGCTTCATCCAATCTCTTTCATCATCGGCTACTCCTACATAAAGAAGAGAAACACTTTTTAATCCGTATTTGTTTAATTCCAACACTTCATCTAAATGTTTATTGTCAAATCCCTCTGCCGGGCAAGAATCCACTTTTAACTCAGCAGCTTGTGCCATAGCCAAAGCTAAGCCAATGTATGATTGTCTGGCAGTATGAGCAAAATTTACTTCATCGGGTAAATTCAAATAAATTTCTTTCAATTTATCTGTGTAAGAACTAAACCTTCCTCTTGGCAAGCCTCTTTCATCCGTTGTAAAATCATATACTTTGTCAATTCTTTCTGCGGTATAAGTATCCCAAGCAGCAAAAACCAAAACATGTGAACACTCTCTCATACAATCAGGGTTTAAAGCTCCTTTTACCAATTTTTCTTTAATTTCCTGGTTGGTTACCTTTATTACCCTAAATTGTTGTAGACCTGAAGAAGTGGGAGCCAACCTAGCAGCTTCAATAATTTTCTCTACGTTTTCTTCACTTACTTTTTTGCTCGGATCAAATGCCTTTACCGCATGTCTCCAATTCAAGTTATCTATTAATGCCATTTCTTTATTTTATTAATTGTTTGATACATTTAATTCTACTTCAATATTACCTCTAGTCGCATTGGAATAAGGACAAATCTGGTGTGCTTTTTCCGTTAAAGCTGTTGCTTCTTCCAAACTTACTTCAGGAATGTTGACGTTTAATTTTACAGCAAGGCCAAAGCCGCCATTTTCAATTTGACCAATACTAACATTCGCTTTTACAGAAGTAGTGCCTGTTTTTGCTTTGGTTTTATTGATCACTAAGTTCAAAGCACTGTCAAAACAAGCTGCATAGCCCGCTGCAAATAGCATTTCTGGGTTAGCATAATCATCATTAGCGCCGCCCAAAGCTTTAGGGTGTCTAACTTCTAGGTCTAAAATACCGTTTTCACTTGCTACTTGTCCGTTTCTTCCACCAGTGGCCATGGCGCCAATTGTATAAATTGTTTTCACCTGTTTATTTTTTTATTTGTGAATTTATTTTATTGATTAGTTCTTTAAGTTGCTCTAAATCAGATGCTGAAATATTTAAAGTTTCTATCATTTGGTCTGGAATACATTGCGCTTTTTTTTCTAATTGCTTTCCCTTATCGGTTAATGAAATAGTTACCACGCGCTCATCTTCAATTTTTCTATTCCTTACAATTATCCCTTTTTGCTCTAACCTTTTTAACAATGGTGTTAGTGTACCACTATCTAAATTAAGTTTGTCGCCAATTTCAGAAACACTTTGTTCGCCTTCTTCCCACAGCACCATCATCACTAAATATTGAGGGTAGGTTAAATTTAAATCCTCTAATAATGGTCGGTATTGTTTGACCAACTCCTTAGCCAAAGTATATAAGGGAAAACATACTTGATTGCTCAGTTTTAATTTATCAGACATCACTTGTTTTGTTATTACAACACAAATATTGCGCAATATTAAATTGCACACAATTTAATTGTGTATTTTAACACTTTTTTAAACTATAGTTTGGGAATAGATATAAAAAAACACCTAACAAAAAGACTTATTTGTTAGGTGTTGAATATAATATTGCATGAATAATTTAAGCAGCTTCTTTAGCCATAATTTATACTCTCATAAATTTTGTTTTTATCACTAAACAAACCAAAAATATAAACTCAATAAAAATCAAAAATTACAAAGTTTTATAAATAAAATAACCCACTGATTTTCAGTGGGTTATTATGGTCGGGGTGGCAGGTTTAGCCATTACAACCCAAATTATTGTTAATCAATACATTACACTGTCAACTGAGAACCGTTAACCGAAACCTGAACCTTGTTCAAATCAGTACATTCAAAGGCAAAATTTATTGGCTATTTTGCACCACTAAAATAAACATTTTTTTTATAAGAAATGAATTGTGTTCCATGTTTTTCTGACATCAATTACTTCCTGAAGCCCACGGGGGAATTCCAAAACAACACCACAGAATTCAGTTATAAAAATCACTCCTTAGACAAATTTTAAGCCAATCTTAAGAAAACTTTGATATTGGCTTAATTAAATATTGTAATTTTTGTGCCATGAGAATTCTGATCGTAGAAGATGAACCAGGCATATATAACTTCCTTAAACAGGGTTTGGAAGAAGAATCTTATGCTGTGGATATCGCTGAAGAAGGCAAGAAAGGGCTGCAATTGGCACTCTCGGGAGAATATGACCTGTTATTATTGGATTGGATGGTGCCCGGTATAAGTGGCATTGAGATTCTACGTCAGTTCAGAAAGGAGTTTAAAAACACCCCTGTCATTTTTTTGACAGCTAAGGATACTTTGGACGAAACTGTTTTTGGGCTTCAATCGGGAGCCAATGATTATATCAAAAAGCCCTTCCATTTTGAAGAACTTCTGGAACGTATAAAAGTCCAACTCCGTCCAAAAAACGGTGAACACGCAATTTTTACATTGGGGGATATAACCCTCAATACCGATACGCACCAAGTCCATAAGGGAAAAGAAGAAATAAGTCTTACACAAAAAGAGTTTGCACTTTTGGAATATCTCATGCGCAACAAGGGCATGGTCTGCAGAAGGACCAGAATCATTGAGAGTGTGTGGGACATACATTTTGATTATAATACAGGGGTAATTGATGTGTACATCAATGCCCTACGAAAGAAATTGAAATTGGGAAAGGATGAAAATTATATTCAAACGGTAAGAGGAATTGGTTATATCGCCAAAGAAATATGAGCTTAAGCTTTAAAAATAGGATTGCATTACATTATATGACGGCCACCGCCATAATCATGGCCGTAGCCTTTACCGTTGTCTATTTTGTAGTTCAAGGGACCGTGTATCAAAATTTGGACCGGGACCTTTCTTTTGAGGCCGAAAAACATACTGGAGAAATAAAGATAGTTGGGGACAGTATTAAAATCAGGAATAAAAAGGAATGGGAAGAAAGGGAACATAGGGAAATCCAAGTGAATCCGGTCTTTATACAAATATTGAACAAGGATGGGATATTTATGGACAAATCGCCAAACTTAAAGGAAGAGGCCCTTAGATTTAACCCCCAGCAAACCTATGGCGGACATTTTAATGAAACCTTAAATAACAGGGCCATTAGGCAAGTGCAATTACCTATCGAGGAAAATGGAAAAATCAAGGGTTTTATATTGGCAGCGATGTCGTTGGAATCCTCTAAAATGGTACTACTGAATTTAAGGAGCGTACTGATTTTGGCCTATTTGGTCCTTTTGGCGGGACTCTATTTTATTTCAAGATATATTGCGGGACGTGGAATCATACCGATCCAAGTAATTACCGAAACTACCAAACGAATTACCCAAAACAACTTGAATGAGAGGGTTACGTTGCCACAAAACAAGGATGAGCTGTACGATTTGTCGTTCAGTATCAACAATTTACTGCAACGTATTGAAAACGCCATGGAGAGGGAGCGTCAATTCACTTCCGACGCTAGCCACGAACTACGAACTCCATTGGCCACGTTAAAAGGCACTCTAGAGGTATTGGTCCGAAAACCGCGGCAAAAATCCGAATATGAAGATAAGATCAAGTTCAGTCTTAAGGAGATAGACCGAATGACCAATACCATTGAGCAACTCCTGTTTTTGGCCAGGCTGGAAACCAGCACAAAAAAAACGGACGAACCTTTGGCCCCGCTGTCCACCATAGTGGATGAAATCCTTTCAAGGCATAAAAATCGGATATCAGACAAAAAACTTACCATTAACTTTGATAAAGGGGATGTTCTGGAAGACCTGGTCCCCCAATATCATACCCTCCTCATACTGGACAACATCATCGGCAATGCCATAAAATATTCCAAAGCAGGTTCCACAGTATCCATAACCAATACCCTTCTCGACACCAAACTTGTCTGCAAGGTTCGAGATGAAGGAATCGGTATCAAGAAAGAGGATCTGGATAAGCTGTTCAACCATTTTTTTAGATCTGATGCCCTAAACCACAAGAATATCCCCGGAAACGGCCTGGGACTTTCCATAGCCAAAAAGGCTGCCGATGCCATTCATGCTGAAATTCATGCTGAAAGTGAATTGGGCGTAGGTACGACATTCACTATTCATTTTTTAAGCCAATCTTAAGAATCTTCTTAGACAACCTTTAGTATACATATCTACTTTTATACCAGAGTTGATACTAATTGCTGTAGAAAAGAAGATACATTTTTCCTTGCTTACCCATTTATGTTGGCAAGTGTTTATTGGTTGGTTGATTGGCAAAGGCCCCGAACAATGTTCGGGGCCTTTGTTGTTGAGGTCATTCATGAAAAATATTCTTAAGTGAATCTTAAGAAAGCGCTTAGAATACCCTTAGAGGCCACTGTTACATTTGACCATAGTTATTCTCAAAAGCTTCAGAAATGTTAGAACGCATCATTCAGTACAGTATCCATCATAAACTTATCGTATTTCTATTTGTTGCCGGAATCATCGGGTTTGGTCTATATTCCCTTTCCAATATTCCCATTGGGGCGGTCCCGGATGTCACCAATAACCAAGTACAGGTCATTACCACTTCCAGAAACTTGGCCACTGAGGATGTGGAGAAATTCTTGACCTATCCGGTGGAACTGGAAATGGCCAATCTACCAGGGGTAAAGGAAATCCGGTCGGTTTCCAAATTTGGCCTGTCCGTGGTCACTGTTGTTTTCAATGATGACATGGGCACCTACCTCCCCCGTCAACTCATTGCGGAAAAAATAAAAAGTGCAGAGGAGAAAATCCCGCCAGGCTTCGGCAAACCCTTTATGGGACCGGTCACCACAGGTTTGGGTGAAATCTATCAATATGTCATCGATGTCGATCCAGCATACAAAGGACAATATTCATTATCCGATATCCGTACCATTCAGGATTGGGTGGTCAAACGTCAACTCTCCGGTATTCCGGGAGTGGTTGAGGTAAATACATGGGGCGGCTATCTGAAGACCTATGAGGTTTCCATTAATCCTGAACAGCTTCGAGCCATGGATGTTTCCATATTTGAGGTTTTTGATGCCCTGGAACAAAACAATGGTGTCGCAGGGGGCGGATATATTGAGAAAACGAACGAAAGTTATTTCATAAGGGGTGAAGGCCTTGTAGGTTCCCTGCAGGATATCGAGGACATTGTGGTCACCAAGAAAGGGGAAGTGCCCGTTTATGTAAAAGATATTGCGGAGGTAGGCTTTGGTCACGCCAATCGTTTTGGTGCCATCACTGGAAATGGCGAAGGGGAAAAGGTCCTGGGCCAGGTCATGATGCTAAAGGATGCCAATTCCAACGCTGTGATCGAAGCTGTAAAACAACGGGTGGCAGAAATCCAATCTTCATTGCCCCCGGGCGTTTCCATCAACCCTTTTTTGGAACGAAGCGAACTCATTGGCAAAACCACCTTCACCATTGCCGAAAACTTGATATTGGGGTGTTTGATCGTGATATTCGTGGTTGTACTGCTTCTGGGAAACCTTCGCTCAGGCCTGGTCGTGGCTTCCGTGATACCACTATGTTTACTGTTTGCCCTGTCACTGATGTACATTTTTGGCGTGGATGCCAACCTGATGAGTCTTGGGGCCATCGATTTTGGTATCATCATAGATGGTGCCGTGATCATTGTCGAATTTATTGCCTACAAGATCACGAGCCAACGGACAGCGCTTTTGTCGCTTCCCAAAAGTGAACGACAGGGATTGATAGACAATATCACCTATCATGGTGCCACCAAAATGATGAACTCGGCCGTTTTTGGGCAATTGATCATTATTATTGTCTTCATTCCGATCCTGTCCCTGGTAAACGTGGAAGGCAAAATGTTCCGTCCCATGGCCTTAGTGTTCAGTTTTGCCCTTCTCGGAGCCATGGTTCTCTGTTTTACATATATCCCAGTGATGGCTTCCTTGTTCATCAAACCATCAAATACAGCAAATAAAACAATCTCATCCAGGCTGATCGCTTTTCTTGAAAGTAAATACCAACCTGCCATTTCTTGGGCATTGCGCAAAAAGAAACTGGTCCTTGGTATGGCTGGGGGACTATTGCTCTTGACCCTATTGCTATTCACACGTATGGGAGGTGAATTTGTACCAACATTGGACGAAGGTGATTTTGTCATTCAACCTGTATTGAAAACAGGGACAACATTGAGCAATACCATTGAGGCGACCACTCGGATGGAAAAGATCCTAAAAAAATTCCCGGAGGTCGATCAGGTGGTCAGCAGGATAGGTGCCGCCGAAGTGCCCACAGATCCAATGTCCATGGAAGAAAGTGATGTGATCATCAAATTGAAGCCAAAGGACCAATGGGTATCTGCGGAAACCAAGGATGAACTGGCCGATAAGTTCAAAGAGGCCCTTTCCGAGATAGCTGGTGTAGATTTCGAGTTCACCCAACCCATAGAGATGCGGTTTAACGAGTTGATCACCGGGGTACGTGCAGATTTGGCCATCAAGATTTTTGGTGAGGACCTGGATGTGCTCTATAGAAAAGCATTGGAAATAGAAAAAGCCATTCAAAATGTTGAGGGTGCCGCAGATATTTCAGTAGAAAAAACAGCCGGGCTGCCCCAAATGTCAGTGAAGTACAATCGAAAAAAAATTGCAAAATATGGTCTCAACATCAATGATTTGAACAAGCTGATCACCATTGGGTTTGCCGGGATGCCCGCTGGAACCGTTTTCGAAGGGGAAAAGCAATTCGATTTGGTCCTACGCTATGACGAAGGGCATAGGAAGGACATAGAGAACATCCAAATGGCAACCATATCATTGCCCAACGGAATGAAGCTGCCCCTTAGTGAATTTGCTGATATAAGTTATACCAAGGGACCTGCGAAAATTTCCCGGGACAACACAAAACGACGAATTGTGGTCGGGGTGAATGTCCGCAACCGGGACTTGGAGTCCGTGGTCAAGGATGTCCAGACCATTATAGATAGGGATATCAAGATTCCAACAGGCTACTCCGTGGGCTATGGTGGACAATTCGAAAATCTTCGTACCGCCACGGCACGCCTAAAAATCGCTGTGCCCATAGCCCTTGTCCTGATTTTTGTCTTGCTCTACTTTGCCTTTGATTCGGTAAAGGAGGCCCTAATGATCTATAGTGCCATCCCATTGTCCGCCGTTGGCGGGGTACTGCTACTTTACGCACGGGGCCTACCATTCAGTATCTCAGCAGGTGTCGGCTTTATCGCACTTTTTGGAATTGCGGTCTTGAACGGAATCGTATTGATCGAGGAATTCAAGGAACTGAAAGCACATGGCATTTCCAATATCAATAAGAGAATTTTAATCGGTACAAAAAATAGGCTGAGACCGGTTTTATTGACCGCGTCTGCTGCTGCCCTAGGCTTCCTTCCCATGGCCATTTCCACATCGGCGGGGGCGGAGGTACAAAGACCATTGGCCACGGTAGTGGTCGGGGGGTTGATTACGGCAACTGCCCTTACCCTAGTGGTCCTTCCGGTTCTTTATGCCATGTTCGACAGAAAAGGGCATCATCCCAAAACAAAGAAAAAGGTGAACCTAAAGCCCCTTGGGACTTTAGCCATATTGCTGCTTCCGCTGTTGGGAAGTGCACAACAAATTTCTGTAGACCCCGAACAAGCTGCACAAATAGCTGTTCAGAACAATAAAGGCCTCAAGGCCTACGCAAAACGAGTGGATCAATCCAGTGAATTGGTGGGGAGCACCCTCAATCTGGACAAGACACAATTTTACTACAATTATGACCAAAACAATATTGCTGAGAATGGTCTGCCCATAAAAGTGCTGGGGCTAAGTCAATCATTGCAATTTCCCACTGTATATGGGGCACAAAGAAAAGTGCAGAAGCAAAAAGTAACCTTGAGTGCCCAACAATACCTATTGACAAAAAGAATCTTGACAAAAGAGGTATACAAAGCCTATTACAATGTCGTCTATTATAAGAACTTGGCCCACCAATATACCTTTCTTGACAGTTTGTACGGGCAATTTGTCGGCG
This sequence comes from Allomuricauda sp., assembly GCF_002699205.1. Taxonomy (GTDB): domain Bacteria; phylum Bacteroidota; class Bacteroidia; order Flavobacteriales; family Flavobacteriaceae; genus Flagellimonas. The sequence goes on along the minus strand of NZ_PABT01000031.1, from coordinate 9,619 downwards.
CTGCGAACAAAAGATATAAAGTTGGGGAAACCAATCTCTTGGAAAAGCTTACCGCGGAGGCCAAACAAAAGGAAGTTTCCATTTTGCTCTCACAGACCAGAGAAGATGTGAACAAGGCCTATACCATGTTCCATCAATGGATACAATCGGACTCCGTGGTCCATGTTATGGACATCGAGCTCCCACGCTTGGAACTACAGGAGCCCGACATTATGGATAATCCCGGCATACTGTACTATGATTCAGCGAAAAAATTAAGCAGTTACAACCTGTCCTTGGAGAGACAGCGCCTATTGCCCGATGTACAACTATCGGTATTCCAAGGCACCAACAATGGTGTCAACGCAAAACGATACAATGGCTTTCAGGCCGGTTTGTCCATCCCGTTGTGGTTTGGGGCCAACAAATCAAAAATCAAGGCGGCCCAAACAGAGATCATGATCGTAAGCGATGAATTTGAAAACTACAAGATACAACTGGAATCCAAATACCAAGGGTTATTGGCCGATCTGAAAAAATTCCAGGAAGCTATTGATTACTACGAGGATACAGGTGAAAAGCTCTCCAAGGAACTGACCGAAAATGCTTCAAAGGCATTCATAAACGGTGAAATTGATTTTCTACAATATGTCCAGCTTTTGGAAAGTGCCAAAAATATCCAGATCACCTACTTACAAAACCTTATCCAATATAACACCACAGTCTTAGAAATAAACTTTTTAACCCTTTAACAATGAAAGATAGATATAACAATTCGATTTACTTGCTCCGTTTTACAGGCATTTTTCTGCTACTGGGGTTGACATTTTTTTCCTGTACCCCAAAAGGGGCATCGGAAACCGACAAAAAAGAAAACAATGTCAATGCAAAAGATCCGGACAAAATTGTCATAACCCAACAGCAGTTCGAATCAGGTGAAATGGAGCTTGGCAAAATCACACTGCAAGAATTCAATACGGTCGTAAAAGCCAATGGTATGTTTGCCGTACCTCCACAGAACAAGGCTGACGTGAGTGCCTACTTCGCTGGTTATGTCAAGGATATTGATTTATTGCCAGGGGATACGGTCAAAAAAGGCCAGGTCCTGTTCACGATAGAGAATCCCGAATATGTGCAAGTGCAACGGGATTTTCTGGAAGCCATCGGAAGACTTGATTATCTGAGATCCGATTACGAAAGACAAAAATCACTGATGGCAGATAATGTGACCTCCCAAAAGAACTATTTGAAAGCCGAATCAGAGTACAAAGTGACCCTCGCCCAATATCAATCACTCAAAAAGCAATTGACCCTAATGAACATCAACCCCAATACACTGTCGGGTGATAACATCCGTTCGGTCATCAGTGTGCTCTCACCTTTGTCAGGCTATGCCACAGCAGTCAATATAAGCAAAGGAATGTTCCTCAATCCTTCAGATATAGCGGTCACCGTCACCAACACGGATGACCTCCACATCGAATTGAAAATTTTTGAAAAAGACCTCCCGGCCGTCAAGATAGGGCAGCCCATCAACTTTAGGTTACAAAACAATACGGATCATGTGTACAAGGGAAAGGTTCATTTGGTCAATAGGACAATCGATGAAAGGGAAAGAACGGTTATGATCCACGGGGACCTATTAAATGGGGAGGACGTCAAACGGTTTGCGCCCGGGATGTATATCGAAGGGGAAATCTTGACCACCACCTCACAATACCCTGCCCTGCCATCAGATGCAGTGGTCAATATCGACAATGATTTTTTTGCCTTGGTAAAGGAAACCGATTCCACCTTTTCAAAAGTTATGATCAAGGTAGGTTCCATGGATAACGGGTATACCCAGATTCTCAACAGCAATGACTTTGGACAAGACGCTGAGTTTTTGACAAAAGGGGCGTTCAATTTATTGACAGAATGACCCACGAAACAACTACAATAATGATAATGAACAATACCTCTATGATGTTAGATCATCCATAGGTCACGGCTACTTATAGCGATCAAGACCATCGTACTTCCCCAAAAGTAGCATCCATCATCAAAACAAAACATTTTAAATATTAAAATCATGAACGACGCACATTTTCATTTAATGGTGAACCATCTTCCCTTAGTGGGGGTATTGATCGGTTTCTTGACTTTATTGGGAGGTTATATCCTAAAAAAAAACCACGTAAAAATAACGGCACTGGTCATTTTCATTTTCAGTGCCTTAACCGCGATAGTTGCTTTTAAAACTGGTGAGGGTGCTGAGTCCATCGTGGAGCATATGCCAGGGGTCAGTGAGACCTTCATCCATAAACATGAGGAACAAGCGGAACTTTTTTTAAACATCATATTACTACTGGGCGGCACTTCCCTCCTCACCCTGTTCTTTCAATTCAAAAAACTGCCCTTGGCAAAGTATGGCTTTCTCCTGGTGTTGATCTTATCCATGACCTCTTTGGCCCTTTCCAAATCCGTAGGGACAAGTGGTGGTGAAATAACCCATATAGAAATCAGGAGCGACAACCAAGTGATTAAAATCGATACGGGCCATGACCAAAATGACGATTAAGCACATTACCAAATATTGTTCAGACCTATTGCAGAATGACAAATGCAAAAATTTGCCTTTTCACAACTTTACCCATACCCAAGAGGTCATTGACAATGTCTTTTTGATTTCCAATGCCTTGGGCGTAACTCCCAAGGAGACAAAACTTATTGTTATTGCCGCCTGTTTCCACGATACCGGCTTCTCGGAAACCTATGGGGGGCACGAAGAGGTAAGTATACGGCTTGCGCAAAACTACTTGGCCAAGACAAATTGCAAAAAACATGAAATCGACAGGGTGTCCTCTTATATCGCGGCCACAAAAATGCCCCAAAACCCAAAGGACAGGTATGCGGAAATATTATGCGATGCCGATCTGTTCCATTTGGGAACCACTGATTTTCTATACAAAAACTTTCTGTTACGAAAGGAGTGGGAATTGTTCTGTAACACGGTCATGACCGATAACGAATGGATATTGTCCAACATTAAATTTTTGGAAGGACATCGATTCAAGTCCCCTTATGGCAAGGATATCCTTGAAAAAGGAAAACAGGAAAATATAAATAAACTCAAACAATTGATACGATTACAATGAAAACAACATTCCCTTCCCGCTATTCCCTGTTAAAGGGATTTGTCCTTTTGTTCTTAGGACTTTCTTTTTTACTTAGGTTGATTTTCTTGGTTTGGAATTTTCCGGAGACCGACCATAGTCCCCTCGGTCTATTTACTACCATAATGATCGGCTCGTTTTACGATATCGGTACTGTTTCTTTTTTTGTTTTGGCAGGGTCGCTATACTTTTTGGCCATGCCCAAACGATTCATTGGTTCAGTGGCAGATAGAATCATATGCTACACGGGGTTTTCGATTGGAATGCTTATCCTATACTTTTCGTTTTTTGCGGAAATTACTTTTTGGGATGAATTCCATAGAAGGTTCAATTTCATTGCCGTGGATTATTTGATCTACACCTATGAAGTGGTCAAGAACATCAATGAATCATATCCTTTACCCATTTTAATCGGGAGCATGTTGGTTTTGGTCCTATTGACCGTCCTGCTCTTTAAGAAACTTGGCGTATTCGAACGGACATTTTCAGGAAGGGATTCCTTTAAAGTACGCTTTTTGATCAGTACCGGCGTATTGGGAACCGTATTGGTCTTTGCCTTATTTGTAAAAAATGAAAATGCCGAGTTCTCAGAAAACCGTTATAACAATGAGCTTTCAAAAGCAGGGATCTATTCCTTTTTTGCCGCCTTTCGCAACAACGAGCTCAGCTATTCGGATTTTTATAGAACCCGGGACCTCGAGGAAGCACTTTTAACGGTAAATAAAAATATCAAGGATGTAAACGATAGTATCCATGCACCGTCCTCTGGGATACGTAGACACGTGACCCATGAAGGAAAGGAAAAGAAACCCAACGTTATTTTCATTTGTATCGAGAGCTTAAGCGCCAAGTATTTGGGTGCCTTTGGCAATCAGGATAAGTTGACCCCAACCTTGGATTCATTAATGCAGGAGGGGATATCGTTCGACAGGTTGTTCGCAACAGGGACAAGGACGGTCCGTGGCATGGAGGCCATTACGCTTTCCATCCCCCCCACCCCGGGAAGAAGCATCATCAAACGGGAAAAAAATACCGATCTCTTTACCATTGGTGAAGTGTTCAGGAGAAAAGGGTACACGCGAACCTTTTTTTATGGCGGGGACGGATATTTTGACAATATGGATAAATATTTCAGTGGCAACGGTTTCGATATTGTCGATCGGGGCCGGGGATTCTTGCCTTCCGGCGACATTGTCACCTCGCGTAAAAATATAGCGGACAAAGAAGTGACCATGGAAAATGCTTGGGGAGTATGTGATGAAGACATATACCGTAAAGTCTTAAAAGAAGCTGATTTGGCATATGTGACAGGGAAGCCCTTTTTTGACTTTGTCATGACAACCTCCAATCACAAACCCTATACCTACCCTTCGAACAAAATAGATATCCCATCCGGGACCGGAAGAAACGGGGCCATCAAGTACACTGACTATGCCATTGGTGAGTTCTTGAAGAGTGCCAAGAAAAAGCCCTGGTTCAAAGACACTGTTTTTGTGGTCATGGCCGACCATTGTGCCAGTAGTGCAGGTCGCTGGGAACTGGATGTGGCCAACTACCATATCCCGGCCATGATTCTAAACCTTGACGGGGCAGAGCAACAGCATGTTGAAAAACTCTGTTCCCAAATCGACATATTTCCCACATTGTTCGCCCAGTTACATTGGGATTATGAAAGCAATCTGTTCGGACGTGATATCCTTTCAATGCACAAGGATGATGAACGTGCTTTCATCGGCAACTATAGGAAACTAGGGTTGTTGAAAGGTTCCAAGCTTATGGTTTTGGGAGATCAAAAACAGGCCAATTACTATCAATGGGACAAGAATGACAATAGCTTGAAGAGTCTACCCATGGACAAACACTTCCTGAGGGAAACCATTTCCTATTTTCAAGTAGCGGACCATTTGTACAACCATGGTGGATTGAACTTAACGCCTGAAAAATGAAAGTAGTCCATTTCATCGTAAACCCCATTGCCGGGAAAGGGAAACCCGTTATTACAACGAAGTATCTATCACAATACTTCGAAAAAAAAGAGTATGCCATTGTTGTTAAACATTCCCGGTACAAAGGGCACGCTAAATTCCTGGCGGAACAATCCCTAAGGGAGAAGGCCGCCATTATTGTGGCCTGTGGAGGTGACGGAACCATCAATGAGGTGGCATCCTGTCTGGTACACACCAGGACCGCTCTGGGAATAATACCCATCGGTTCCGGGAACGGCCTGGCAAGAAACCTTAACATTCCCATGAACCTTGACAAGGCCATTGCCATAATAAAAAACAACAAAACGGTTGCAATCGATGTGGGCAAGGTCAACGACGATTATTTTTTCAGCAATATGGGGATGGGATTTTTGGCCAAAACCATTTCAAACTTTGAGCGCCTGGAAAAACGACGTTTCACAAATTATTTAAAAGCGTTTCTTTTGTCCATTCCATCCTATAAAAGTAATTTGAAATATCGAGTAAGGTGCAATGGGAGAGAAAAATGGTTCCAGCCCTTTTTCATTTTGGTTTCCAATACAAATGAACTGGGTTATAATGTCTCTTTAACCAAAAGGGCCCTTTTGGACGATGGCCTTTTTGATATCGTGATCATTGACCAATTGAACCCGTTAAAGTTGATATATTTACTCTTTTTGTTTCTAATAGGGACAGAAAACAAAGTCAGGGAACACTATTATTGTAGGACTGGGAAGGCAGTCATAGAAATTAAAGGCTCCAATTCAAAAAACACCCCATATCAAATTGACGGTGAATTCAAAAGCTGTGATTCAAAGCGCCTACAATTGGAAATACTGGTTAAACGTCTGATCGTGTTGGCACCCTAACCAATCTATGGAAAATGTGTCGCGCATACCATGTACCTTTCGATAAGTAATATATCTGACACAACATGGTCATGTGTCCAATTGTACAATCAATATAGTAAGTCAAATTTCAACCAACCCTCTTGCCACTGATATTAAGCGTCAAAATTATATTGCCTTTGTATTGGTATTCAATGAACAACAAAACGCAAATATTAGGTCTGCTTTTAATACTATTGGTTATTCCAACAAGTACAGTATTTGCGCGCGGAAAATCCTCTGAAAAAGAAAAAACGGCAAAAACATCTTGTGAAAAACAAGACAACAATTCCGAAAAAAATCGTGTTGCGATAACGGAAAAAAGAAGACGATGGTTGCGGAGGAGTTTGCGACAAACGGAAATGATGGAATGGTAATCTTGCAAAACACACGTTGGAGCTTTGGGACAGAATGGCTTTAGGCTATCTCGATGGACATGGTTACGAAACGGAAACGCATATTGGAAGATACATTGGTAAAAACCAATGGTTTATGCCATTTGTGGGATTTGATTGGCGTTACCGAGAACAAAATGGCGAAGTGGAAACAAATCTTTTCGGACAGACCAATACCAAAAACCAAAGAGCAGTTTTAAGTTTGGGAGCGGAATATACCTTGCCAATGCCCGTGACATTGCAAGGCGAAGTTTTTACGGATGGAAATGTGCGATTTCAGTTAATGCGAGAGGATATTCCTATTTCCCCAAGATTGTGATGGGCTTTTATGGTAAATACCGACAAGGACTATATGACTGGATTTAAGTATATCTTAACTCGTCATTTAGGACTTTCAACACATTACGACAGCGATATGGAAATTGAATTTGGAGCAACCTTAAACTATCAGAGATTTGCAGAAAACGGTGTTTAAAACAACCCAAGTGGAAAGTTCCAGGGAAAATATTGAACATGGAGTTCAACATTTCACCTTTTCAACTTCCTGAACTGTGCCAAGCGTGTCTGATACCCTTGAAAGAAACTTCTTTTGGTCTTTTCATCCAGAAAAGAAGCATCTGTGAACCATTGGACTTTTTTGGATTGGGTCAACATAGCTTCCATAATGGTCTCAAATTGCCTTTTATGCAATCCTATGGTATCTGAGAGTATCTTGAACTGGGATGGTATATTCGTTTGTGCCATATTTTTGGGCAAAAGACCTTCATCCAGGGCAAAGGTGTCATCATTGACGTGGATAGCGGTATTCAATAGGTCATAAGCGGGACTCAATCGATGGTCTCCAAAGGGAGTTTGCAGTATGGAGAAGTTCTTTAAATGGGCATCTCCATTGGAAAACAGATAGTTGAAAACCAACAGTTTGAACATTTTGGGCATTTCCAGTTTATAGGCCGGTAAAAAGCGTTGCATCAACTCGAAAAGATCAAGATAGCTGCCTTGGTACCTATAGTCCTCACCATCCGTTTGGGGTGTTTTTCCCGCCAAGGTCGCAAAATCCTCTTTGGCGAGTTTACGACCGTCCTCTCCAATATCAAAACGTTTGGTAATGTATGCCGGTTCACCGTTCTTAAAAAAAATAAGGGCATTCTCAGCGGTCTCGATTCCATAAACTTGCCGGGCAATCTGCATGGTCAAGTGCTCATTTGCGGGCATTTTATCACGACGTTTCCCTGTCAGTGGAATGGGTTTAAGGATATGGGTGCCCTTCTCCCCTTCCTTGATCAAACGCAAATGGTTCTTTTCCAACAGGACAGAATATTTTTCCTGGACCCCGGAAATCGAAATCCGTTTTCGGTTGTCTTCAAAAAGCTCTTCCGTTTCCTCGTTCGATGTCGGTGAGTCATAGGGCAGAATGTGGGAGACTTTCCGATTGTTGAACACCCGTTTTAGACATGTACGGCTATAGGTGTCATATCCTTCGGCCAAGGTCCCTGGGCAATGTGTTATTTCTGGCATCATGGGTTCGATTCCATTTTTTGTACCGTTATCGCACCCACCGTGTCATATTGGGCCGTGGCGACCAGTAGCCCGAAATAATCGTCAGGGTCTATTCGCATGCTTTTGCAGACCAGTTGTTTATTGGACCCCTCCGGTAACATATTGTAAAAAAAGGGAAAGAAATGATCCGAAGCATATGCCTCCCCTGATTTGGGAAGCGTAAGGCTTATGGGAGGTTTGGTCCCATCCCTGAGCCAGTCTTCCGTATAACGAAACGTATAATGACCATGGTCGTCTTGGGCAAGAACCCCTGCCCATTCCCCTTTATAGTAGATCTTTGCCTGTCTCATTTCCTATTCCCGGAATTTCCTTTACCCTAAGCGTCATTTCCAATCCCAAAACATCCGTAACTTTTTCCAAGGAGGACAAGGTTGGATTGGCATCCCCCCTCTCAATCTTATACAGGGTATTGATGCCCACTTGCGCCATTTCTGCGAGCTGAGCCTGGGTTATCCGCATTTGGGTGCGTCGCTCTTGAATAATATGCCCTATGTGCTGTTTGGCATTCATATTGACACACTTATATACACACTATAATGTGGTTTTAAGGTTACCTCTTATGTTTCAGCACAAAAATACATTAATTTCCACAATATAATGTGAAAATTGATATATTTTTAGTTTTTATAGGTAATACCCCCTAAATTCCACATTATAGTGTGGAATTTAGGGCGTCAAATCAATTCATGTAAGAGTGGAATCAATCGTTACATTGATTTGAGGTATATCCAATATATAGATACTCTAAAACCTAATTAAGTTAAATTGGATTAAGTTGAGAAACGCCATGATATTCCCTACATAGGCTTCCAAAAGTTTCTTGCTTTAAGGAAGCAGCACCATATTGTTTCTTGCCATAAGGTAAAATATGGCATTGAATTCATAGGCAACAAATCCTTTGTTGCCCCTTCCTTCCGGACCGCTGACAATAGCCGAATAACCCAACCTATAAATCCACTGAGAGGATAATCCATATTTCATTTTCCAAGTACCGACCTAAGTCCCTTCATATCCACACTTATCTTATCCTCCAATACGCGAGCATAGACTTGGGTGCAAAATCGCTCAAGGGAAGCGATGTTGTGCAAGTGATGGAAACCATTACTTTTGGGAACGAAGTGCTGCCAAAGCGTGTCAAAGTGGAGAATAAAAGTGAGTTCATCAGCAAGGTATTGGACAAATGGGCCTTTGAAAACAATGTGGAACTTGACTTCTCAAGGCCCGGAAAACCAACCGACAACCCATTTATCGAAAGCTTCAACGGTTCGTTCAGGGACGGATGCCCGAACGCCGATTGGTTCTTTTCCTTGGAAGATGCCCAGGAAAAGTTCGATATTTGGAGAGAAGACGATAATGGATTTGGACCGCACAGCTCGTTGGGGGACATGTCCCCCAACGAGTACATGGAAATGAATGAAAACAGCCCGATTCCCTAGTTATGACCGGTACCTAATTTTGGGAGGAGGTCACTAAAAGGGGTAAGGTTATACTTCCATATATCCCTGTGCTATCAGCTTCTGATCTTGATGATCTTGGCCAAGGTTTCCCGAACCAAATTCTCGAGTCCTTTAAAATCCTTATTGGCCAAAATTTCCTTGGAAATCAGTTTCGATCCCATTCCCACACAGGTGACACCGGCATCGAACCATCCTTTGAGATTCTCCTCATCGGTGCTCACGCCC
>NZ_PABT01000030.1 GCF_002699205.1 Allomuricauda sp. | reverse complement strand
CGTCCTTGGCATCCTCACTTTGGGCAGCGGCGATCATGACCTCTGCCCTTAAGATGGGCAATGGTATGATTTCCTTTTCGATGACCAGGGTATTCAAGGCAGTGTATAGGGCGATCTTGGCCTCATCCATCTTGTCCTCATCAAGGAGTATGGCGGCCACCTTCATGGCATCGGGATAGGTGGTCAGGGGAACGGATACAGTGGAAATCTCGACCTCACTGGCCATATCGGCTATGGCACGCCGTGCCACCTGTAGGTAATCGTCCTCAATGGCCTTTTCTGCCATTTTCTTTTGCTTTTTGATAACCTTCAAGTCAGCAATAAGATCCCTGGTCTTAGTGGTGACCTCTACAGGCAGAAGGGCTAAACTCGGCTCCCGTGCCACTAAAAGCTCCAGTTTACCGGTTGCTTTTTCAAGGGCATCCAGAGCTGCCTTTTTATCCTTATCGTTAATGGCCTTTATGGCTTCGTACGTATGCTGTACCGCCGTTGCCGCTTCTTCAATAATCTCTGAAGAGGCCTTATCAACTTCTTCCACTGCTTTGCCTTGGACCCCACTGTTCAGATCTTCTTTTGACATGTCAAGGGTCTCGGGTTTGTCCATGCGCACCACTTCGTTTTCAGCAGTGGAGCTTGCTTCTTTGTTACTTTTGCTATCAGACGTATCTTGGGCACATGAGTTCAACGTAATCAGTGCCATTAGTACATAAATTCTTTTTCCGTAAATAGTTTTCATTTTTAGTGTTTTTGGTGTTGTTATTTTTTGTCGATAACACATCAGCTCAGCTGAATTTTTCTTTTCGTCGGACTGCCCTCTTTGAGTTTCCCAATGGAAATTTTCAACACCCCGTTTTTCATCGAAGCATCAATATCATCGGGGTTACTGTTTTCGGGCAACTGAAACACCCTTTGGAAGGAGGCATAGCCAAATTCCTTGCGCATCCAGTTGCCGTCGCTTTCTTCTTTCTCATACTGTTTTTGGGACGATATGACGAGACGGTCATCGATGACCTCCACGTTGACATCCCCTTTGTCCACTCCTGGCAGTGCCAAAGAGACCTCGAACGATTTTTTCTTGTCCATGATATTGACCGAGGGCACAGTGGCCACCAGTTCATCGTGCCCTACCGCGTCGTCTATTTTCTTGCCAAAAAAGTTCTCAACGATGTTGGGAAATTTTGGCTTCAGGCTCTTTGTCCATTTAAAAAGGTTCATAGTGTTATTTTTTTATCAAACTGTTGAATTTTTCTGTTTTGGATACAATTTTGGTCAGGTGGTGTATCTCCTTTTTTAGATCCCTAAATTCTTTGACAAAGTCCTCCAGTATCGCCTGTATTGCTGTAGCGTCATTTTTGACCTTTGGCTCATCCCCTGTAAAGGAACCGTTCTGAAGTTCTTCCAAAGCAATCAACTGACCCGTTATTCTGCGGCCAAGGGCCCTGTTCTGGCCGCTCAACGAATTGAGCCGTTCCACCAAGCCCTTTGCCTGGTTGAGGTTATCCTCATGGCTTAGCCAAACCAGATAACCGCCAATAAGGTTATGGAGAAACTGAAATTCTTCTTCAAAGAAACTGGATTCATCTTTCCATCGTTCCGTTTGGGCATAGATGAGTTCCCAGTCGGAACCATTGATATGGTCGTGATTTTTCTCAAAACGTTCCATGGTCTTGATTTTAATCTTTGTCCTACAATCTCAATTTAACAGAGCCCAAAGCCGATTAACTTACACTGATCTGTTTTTTTTGGGGCTCTTTTTTCTCTTTTTTCTTCAATGTCAGATGCAGAACCCCGTTTTGGTACTTTGCCGCAATGCCCTCATCGTCCAGGTTTTCGGGAAGTGTGAACGACCGGGTAAATGATTTTGTAGTGAACTCCTTTCTGGTAAAGTTCCTTTCTTTTTGTTCTTCTTCCTTGGTGACGTTGCCTGAAATGGTCAAAACACCATTTTCTACCGATACATCGAATTGGTCTTTTTGCATACCGGGTGCCGCGACCTCGATTTCAAAATCTGTGTCGTTTTCGACTACGTTCACAGCGGGCACCCAGTTCTGTCCCGCAACATTTGATCGGTAAAAATCGCTGTCGAACAGGTCGTTGAAGACCGAAAAAGCCGGAAAATTTGATCGTAATAGTGACATGGTACTTTATTTTAAGGTTAATACGCTTAAAGGTAAAATCCATGCTGCTTTTGTCACTTGATTTGAATCAAACGGAAATGTTAAAATTATAAAAAACAGCTTGAAGATGTACAGATCAACCATTCTACAAATTAAACTCCCCATCTCGAATGTCCACAATACCAAAATTTGGTTCTTTATCCTGATATTATAGGACGTTCCTGTGCTTGGCATCGAATTTTCTTTTGTAAGACCTTAAACACCCCCCCAGCAATTTGCGACTTTGCCAGTTTTTAAAAAAATACAACCTTAAAACTTTTGGTTGTATTTGATCCTCGTGTTGAGCAGCCTGATCTTATCTTGAAACTCAAAAAGCCAATTTTTTATGCGTTCGGCCTCTTCCTTGCCGGACTTGGACGAAAAGAAGGTGCCATCCGCACTTTGTATCCAAACGGTCAAAAGCACCCCCGTAAGGGCCCTGTTTGGAGAAAAACGGGTGTAAAGGGTCACTTGGTCATCGTTCAGCAGTGGAAAAACCACCCCTTTTGATTCCATCTCCACAACACCTTTGTTCACCGCCGTCACATAGGTCAATCCTGAAAAATCGGTGATGTACTTCTGCCATTCGTTCATCACAAAGTCTTCATTGTACCCAATAATATTTATGGTGAAACTGCTCGCTTTTTTGCTATAGTGCAATGGTTCTTCGATTACCTCGAAGGGATTTTGTGCATAGCTCAATGTATGGTTAAAGATTACCAATATCAGAATGAAGTAAATTCTTTGTCTTTTCACGGTTTCCTGCATTTAGATTATTGGTTCGACTCTATTTTCAGACTGTCGGGTAGGTGCAAAGTACGAATTGGGAAAGGGATCACTATACCCTCTTTGTTAAACTGCCTATGCAATCGTTTTACGAACTCATGGCGCATTTCAAACTGGTTTTCATACAAATCAGTGGCCAGCCAGACCTTCATGTTGATACTGCTATCGCCAAATTCGAAAAACCGAACCTTGGGTTCAAAATTCTTTAGATCGGGGGCATATTCTGCCAAGAGTTCCTTAGCGGTCTCCAAGGTCACTTTTTCAACATGCTCCAGGTCACTGTCATAATGTACCCCAACAGTTACTTGAAAGAACATATTTTTCTGCAAGGTGAAATAATTGGTGCTGATGGAACTGGAAATTTTTGAGTTGGGAACGATGATGACATTTTCCAATAGGGTCTTGACCTCGGTGTTGCGCCAATTGATATCAACTACATAGCCTTCCTCACCGGAATCGAGTTTGATGTAATCACCGGGCTTTAATTGCTTGGCCGCCAAAATATGTAGCCCTGCAAAAAGATTTCCGAGTGTATCCTGCAGTGCCAAGGCCACGGCAAGACCCCCGACTCCCAAGGCGGTCAGGACAGGTGCCAATTCAAAACCGATCAAATTCGTGAAAACCACCAGGCCCGTAATGTAGGCCAGTATGCGTATGATGATATGGTAGAGGGATGTGCCCTTACCCGATTTTGATTTTGTGTAGCTATCGTAGAAGTACACCAAAAGTTCAGCCAATAGGTAGGTCAATATGAATACGTTCAGGCTGATTTTCATTTTTTTGAACCAGTCGTCAAAGCTGATGTCAAATGGGAGGATTTGAAGTAGGTTTACGGCCAGGAAAATGCCCAATAGAAACGAAATTTTGCCTAACGACTTGAACAAGACACTGGAGTAACTCAACTTTGTTCTATCTGAAAACGACCCCAATTTTTTAAATAGGGCTCGAAGGACCAATTGTCCAAAAAGGAAGCCCAGTGCAATTGCAATGGCCACCGATCCATACTGGTTTTTAAGTATATCAAGGAATTGTGTTTTCATGAATCCAATAGATCATTGCTGCTCAAAATCAAGCGTTGAAGTTCTTCAACGTTCAATTCTTTCTTATCTATTTGAAAAAGGTCGCGCCTGATGTACACGGCTAATTTTGACATCTCGTCCAAAAGGGAGTCTATGATGGTCTCATCCAAACTGTCCCTGGATGTTTGATGGGCAAAGAATTTAACAAAGGCATTGAAGGCTTCCAACACCTCGGCACTTGCCACGAACGAAATACGTTGGTTCAACAGCCTCAGTTCAATGATATCCTCCTTGCTTATCCTCTTTTTGGTAATGACGTCTTGAAGTTGTCGCAACAGTTCTTGGTAAACGCTCATTTTAAGGTTAAGGAACAAAATACTCTCTTCTTTTCGGAGTTCTGCGTCGGTCTGTTTGTTAAGCAGTAAAAAGGTAACCAGTGCGGTAAGGGTAAAACCCAAGATGGCAGCATAAAGCTCAAAGGTAATGTCCGGTGCGGCGCTGTTAAAAATGGTACGCAGCACCAGATAGCCCATGGTAAGTATAACGGCCATAAGGGCCAAAATCGCCAGGTTCTTTATTTTAAGGTCAAGGGTCATGGATCGTGGTTACCGAAGGTTTACATAATATGACTGGCCATGCTCAACTGAAAGTTGGCTATAAATTGACTCTTTGGGTTACAATTTAACAAAACTAGGGCATATCCCAACTTTGATAGGCGACAATCCATAAATGAAGTGCCTTTCCTCACCGAAATGATGGGCATGAAATGTTCCCGGGTATTTAGCCCGGCCCTTTGTACACCGGCAATTGCCTTTTTTACGGCGCTCTTAATGTCATCTGGGTCAACATCCTCTTGTAGGAGGTCACTGGCCAGAAAGGTCATTGACCTTTGGTAAACACCTTGCATAAAATCCCCTGGCCCCTTACCAGGTGTATAATACGGTTTATAGACTATCAGTGCCATCACCATTTTTTTTTCAGTGTGCTGTTCTACAATCTGAATAAGGTTCTGCTTGCTCTGCACCCCGGATTGTTTCCATATCAACTTGCCCTCTTTGAACAGGGCAAGTGTCGGCACGCTCATCACTTGAAACTGTTTTGCGATGTGTGGATTTTTGTCTATATCTATTTTGATGACACGGGCCTTTTCACCCACTTCTTTTGCCACCTCTTTTATGATGGGGCCCTGGGCCTTGCACGGACCACACCACTCCGCATGGAAATCGACCAATACGGGTTTTTGGCTATCGATTAATTTATTGAAGTTGCCTTTCATGATCTATAGTTTTACAATTACTCGTTGTGCTTGTAATTAAATTACGGTTCTCTTCTTATCCGTATCTTGGATATCAATTCATTTATCCAGTCTTCTGAATAGGGGCCATAACCGTTCAACAGATAGCCCTTGATCTTACCATCGTTTGAAGAAATGGCAAAAAGGATGGCTTCATCGTCGGGGTCGGTCATACCCTCGAATCGATATGTTCCATCGATGCTAAATTGGGTGATGTTCAACTTGAGCCGGTCTTTCCATGGGTTTCGACTAAAATCAACGCTGTACCCTTTTTCATTCAATTCCTTGATTGCTTCAACAATGGATTTTTCCATACTTTTTTTAGATTTAAGGATCGTTATGGTTCCAATGCCATCCATCACAATGATTTCACAAAGGAAAAAAGCTGTTTTTTGAAGGCCTTGAGGCTACTGTTAATTTTCTCTATTCGATTTTTTAACCGCTGATGGCTTTCCCTATATTCCCCATCCGAAACCCCTTTATCCTCCTTCATGAGCTTTGCCAAAAGTCTTTCATGCTGCCGGATATCCTCTTCCAGTTCGTTGAGAAGTTCCATACTGATGTCACCAAGGGTTGACACCAGGTTGGCGTACATCTCACGGTCCTCATCACTTGGCTGCTTTTTCCCCAGAAGTTTTTTGAAAAAGACGACCTCGTCTTTCCAAAACTCTACTATGTCAAGCCATTCAAGGCTTTCCTGATGCAGCACCTCCAGGGATGCCCCTAACAGGAATACGTTTTTTACATTTGTAGTTTCCATTTGTTTTGATTTAAAATTTTAATTTTTGAAACAGTTTGATCCAGTTCATTTCTTTCCGAGTATTTTTTTGATCTCATCCCTTCCGATCACTTCCCTTTCCAATAAGATATTGCTCATTTTTTCCAGCAGGTCTCGTTTTTCAGTAAGCATTTTTTTGGTGTCTTCGTAACATTCCGTTATGATTCTCTGTACTTCATCATCTATGACCTGCTCCAGTTTTTCCGATCGTTTTTCCTGATATGCCTCCTGGTCCAAAAAACCGTAACCCGATTGCTTTACCAATGAAATGTTGGGCAATTTTTCACTCATGCCATACACCGTCACCATATTTCTCACCAATTTTGACACCCTTTCAAGGTCATTGGATGCCCCCGTGGTAATATCCCCAAAGGTTATTTCCTCCGCGGCCCTCCCGCCCAACAATCCCTTAACCTTGCCCAACAATTCTGATTTGCTCATGAGGTAACGATCCTCAAGAGGCATCTGCAGGGTATAGCCCAGCGCTCCGATACCACGCGGAACGATGCTCACCTTCTGAACTTCGTCGGCCCCATCAACAAAGTATCCTACAATGGCATGGCCACTTTCGTGATAGGCCACGATTTTCCGCTCTTTTTCATTGATAAGCTTGTTTTTCTTTTCAAGCCCTGCTATGACCCTCTCTATGGCCGCTTCGAAATCCATCATTTCAATGTTCTTGTGCTCATTGCGCACGGCCAAGAGTGCGGCTTCGTTACAGACATTGGCAATTTCCGCACCGGCAAACCCTGGGGTCTGGGCCGCCAATCGATTAAGATCCACACCGGGGGCCAGGGTCAATTTTTTGGTATGCACCTTAAAAATGGCCTCACGTCCCTTTAGATCGGGTCTGTCAACGAGAACCTGACGGTCAAATCGTCCTGGGCGGAGCAGTGCTGGATCCAACACCTCAGGTCGGTTCGTTGCGGCCATAATGATCACTCCCCTACCGGGGTCAAATCCATCCATCTCGACAAGTAATTGGTTTAAGGTGTTCTCGCGTTCGTCGTACCCGGCGCCCGCTATGCCGACCCCGCCCCGTTTTTTTCCGATGGCATCCAATTCGTCTATGAATATGATACACGGGGCCATTGCCTTGGCTTGCTGAAAAAGGTCCCTGACCCTTGCCGCGCCGACCCCAACGAACATTTCGACAAAATCAGAGCCGCTCATATTGAAGAATGGCACCCCGGACTCACCGGCGACGGCCTTTGCCAAAAGGGTTTTACCCGTACCGGGAGGCCCCACGAGCATTACCCCCTTGGGCAGTTTTCCACCGAGTTTGGAGTACTTTTCGGGGGCTTTTAAAAAATTGACCAGTTCTTTTACCTCTTCCACGGCCTCGTCAACCCCTGCAACATCTTCGAACCTTACCTGATTTTTGGGATCTTCGGCATAGATCTTGGCCTTGTTCTTGCCGAGGGTCAACATAGGGTTGCCCCTACCGCCCCACATCCTCTTGTACAATAGGCCCCAAACGACGAAGAATAAAATCACTGGAAAAATCCAGTTCAGGAAAAAATCCCTTAAATAGTTTTTTTCAATCCTACCACTGTAATCAACCCCCGCCTGATCCAGGATATCCAGTAAATTGGGATCTTCCATTTGGGGCAATCTGTTGACCACAAATTGCTTTTTTAATCTATTCTCTACCGAATTGAGGCGTAAACGCCAAGGAGCCGTCGGTCCTGATTCAATTTTCTTTAGGCCATCACTGGTTTCAGAGGTGTTCAGGGTGTCCTTGTAGATTCCGACAATCTGGTCAGGCAATACCACGATCTTTTCAATCGCCCCTTTTTTAATATTTTCCTTGAACCCCTTGTAGGAAAGCGGTTCGCTGATATTGTTCTTGGGAAGATAGAAAAGCTGCATCCCAAAAATAAAGGCAATCACAGCGAGGTAGTACCAAATCGAATTCCTGTCCCTTTTGGTCATTGTCTACACCTTTTGCTTTTGACGTATATCTTTTAGTTCAACGAACAATTCCTCTTCTTCCTTACTTAAGTTCTTAGGAAGTTCGACAGCGATTCTCACCAAGAGATCACCGAAATCCTTGGTATTGTATATGGGCATTCCCTTTCCTTTTAGCCGCAATGTCTTCCCATTGTCCGTTCCTTTGGGCACCGTCATATTTACAGCGCCCGATAATGTCGGAACCTCTATTTTGCCCCCAAGAATGGCCGTATATAGGTCGATGGTCTTTGTGGTGACCAAATCGTTTCCCTTCCTTTCGAATCTGGGATCGGGCTGTATTCGTAGGGATATATAAAGGTCACCTTGTTTTCCGCCGTTAACACCAGGTTGGCCCTTGCCCTTGATCTTAAGTTTTTGGCCATCATAGGAACCCGGCTTTATGGTAATTCGCAACTTCTTGCCGTTGAGCTCAAAAGTCCGTTTGCTTCCCTGATAAGCTTCCAAGAGGGTTATGGGCAGTTCAGCCTCAATATCGCCACCTGAAAAACCTTGCTGGCTTCTTCGGGAACGACCGCCGAAGCCTTCCTGGCCACCGCCGCCAAAGAACATATCAAAAAAGCTCGAAAAACCGCTACCACCCCCACCGAAGAATTCCGATGGGTCCCCTTCGTAGTAGAAGGTCTGTCCACCACCATTTCTAGATTGGTTGGCATATTGCCTCCAGTCGCCCCCGGCCTGTTCATAAGCTTGCCAATTGGCGCCTAAAGTGTCGTATTTCTCCCTTTTCTCGGGATTGCTCAGCACTTCATTGGCCTCGTTGATTTCCTTGAATTTCTCCTCGGCCTTTTTATCGCCTTTATTTTTGTCAGGGTGATATTTGGCCGCCAATTTTCTATAGGCCTTTTTAATTTCGCCAGCACTGGCATTCTTATCCACTCCGAGTATTTCGTAATAGTCTTTGTATTCCATTTTGTATATTCCAATCCATTAATAATTTACAAAATTGGTCCACAGTTTTTTAATTCAAAAAGCGACTTTTGATACTGGACCGCAGAATATCCCTTGCATTCTTTACGGCTTCATTGACCGTATTGGTGTGTATCCTTTTTATTCTTGCGATTTCGTCGATACTGAACCTGAACCGTGAATGCAGTTCAAAAATATTTTGTGTTTCAAATGGCAAATTGGACAGCACCATTTTTATATGATCGCTTAAATGCTTTTTTGACAACTCATTTTCCAATTTTTCGATTAGTTCTCGTTCGATGTCTTCGCCTTCCACAAACACATCTTTGGTCTCATAATCGTTTTTTGGCAAGTTCAAATCGTCCAATTCTTCGATCATGACCAGATCACCATCGCCATCGGTCGAAAACTCTTCTTGCATGGCTTCCCACTCTTTTTTTGAATAGTCGTCGACGTTCTTAAAAAAGAATTCATTGAACTCTCGATCGATCAAGCTATCCTGAACCAATTTATCCATGGCTTCGAACAACCAAACCGCGAAATCTTTCTGTTCACCGACCTCGTCAATATGATCGTAAACATATAAATACAATTCTCCGATAAGATCGTCCACATTGAAGTCCTTGTTCTTGAGCATTTTTTTGGAAGCCGCTTTTTCCAAACTAGATTTTAGATAATTCTTGGCTGTGGGGAGAAGCTCGATAAACTTTTGCCTAAAGGCTTCTTTGCCATCATTTTCTTTGGTACGCTGTAGTTCAACATAGACCTTTTCAAGATAAATCTGATATTCGGTTTTCATAAGCTTTTCCTTTTATGGTTATCACCTAACCACTGACAAAATCAATGCCCATCTTACCAGAATTTGATTAATCCGTTCCAAATCAATAAGGCACTATTAACAATCGACCACGATAATGTCATAATGTCATTTATTACGTCCCACAATAATGACATATTGTCAAAGTTACGTTCTTTTTTGGTCAATTATCTTGATTCAAATCAAATGGATGGAGCAATTTTTAATATGGCATCCAATTTGTTTTTCTGTTTCTGAAATCAATCAAGATTTCAGTGTTGTTTTAATGTTTAACTTAAATTTTTGTAATTATGGGCACTTTGGTTAATGTTCCTAAAAATGGAAACTTGGCAAACGTTAATTCAGGGCTAACTTTTCCAACTTGGTCAAATTGGATCGACAGCTTTTTCACCAACGACCTACCATCGGTCTTTACCTCTAATTTTAACACAGGCATGACCTTGCCCAAAGTAAATATTAGGGAAACAAGCGATGCCTACTTTGTGGACATGGCGGTTCCGGGTCTTAAAAAGTCCGATTTCCACATTGACCTAGACAATCAACTATTATCCATCTCTACAGAGGTGAAAGAAGAAAATGAACATAAAGAGGACAACTACACTCGTAGGGAATTCGGTTATTCCTCGTTCAAAAGAACTTTTACCTTGCCAGAGAGTGTTGATGATGGTAAGATTGATGCTAAATATGTAGATGGTATCTTAAGCATCCATCTCCCAAAGAAGGAAGAGGCCAGACAAAAACCTGCCAGAACCATAAAGATTTCGTAATGGGTTGGTTGGTTTTTTGATTGATTGAAGTTGGGGGCTGGTTCCCCAGCCCCCTTCCTTACTAATTGTTGAACCTAAGTTTTTATACAATGAAGGTATTTGGCAAAGAGGTGGGTAAGGCAATCAAATTCCCACCATTCATTGAGCGGTTCAAGGGCATGGTACTGCCCAAATCCAAAAGTGGGGACAATGAATTGGTGACCATCCCATCCACCAACATCAGTGATGGGGAGGCCGCTTTTGAACTTTCCATTGCCTTGCCCGGACTTGACAAAAAGAACGTAAGGATCGAATTACAGGGCAACACCCTGATCATTAGTGGTGAAAAAAAGCAATCACAGGAAGTGAGACAAAGGCATTGGGTACGCAGGGAGTTTGTGCGCAATACCTTTTACAGGGTCTTTGATGTCCCATTGAATGCGGATCCCGAAAGGATAAGTGCAAAAATGAAGAATGGATTGTTACAGGTAACCATTGCCAAAAAGGAAACAAAGTACAAGCAAATCCTAAAGGTAGCTTGATGAAAATTGTTGAACCCTTAAAATCTGAATACAATGAAAACCTTAAAATTTGGATTACTGACCCTGTTGGCGGTCCTTGTTTTAAGTTGCAACAAAGATAAAAAAGAAGACAAGGACCTGGCCATGAACAATGAAATGGAAGTCGTGGGCGAAATAGCCCCGGAAGTAAGCCATTACTTTAACAAGGCACAGTTTCAATCGGCCTTTGATGAAGAGATCCAACGCAATATCCGGTTGAGCAGTGACGAATTGATGCAGGACGCATTGGATGTGGTCAATGCCACCAAACAAGCCATCACATTCATTGCGGACAGCAGTTATGCCAAAGCAAAGAGCTCCATTGAATTGGGGATCGGAAAAGCGGAGGCATTGACAGCCTTAAATCCGGAACTATCGCTGGCACCTGTTGACTTTAAAATTGGAACGAATGATCTGGTTGCTGATATTTCTAGTATTAAGAAAATTAAGGCATTGGCTAAAAGATCCCTTGAGGAAGGGAAAATCCAGGAAACCATTGAACTTTTGGACGGGCTTAAGAGTGAAATTGAAATAGATACCTATAGCCTTCCCATAGCAACCTATCCAGTAGCTTTGAAAAAAGCGTTGGTACTGGCAAAGGATGGGGACTATGAAGCGGCAAGTACTTTGTTGAATGCCACATTGAACACCATTGTGGTGGAACAAAAGCGCATTCCGCTGCCACTCATAAGAACCGAGTTCATTCTTCAAAAACTTGACGAAATGATCCAAGAAGAGGATTTTGATATGGAACTTGCCAATCAGCTTCTTGACAATGCAACCTATGAATTGACATTTGCCGAAACCCTGGGCTATGGTAAAAAGGACAAGGAATTCAAGGAACTCCATGATGCAATAAAGCAGATTGGCAAAGTGATAGTGGACACTTCAAACACGGATGAAAAAGGATTGCTCAAAAACCTCCGTGCCAAGCTTGACAAATTCAAAGAACGTATATCATAACGGGGAATGGCGTATTTGGTTGGACAATGGTGAAAGTGGGCAGTCACCTACTGCCCACTCACTTTAAATCGAGAGGTGATATGGCACGAAAATTCAAAGCAGGTGACTGGGTCGAGATCAAGGGAAGTTCTGACAGTCCCAAAATGGAAGTTTCCAAATACATCGCAAAAAAGGAACCCATTTTTGGGTTTGTGGACAACGATACCTATGTCGAATGTGTATGGTACCGTGATGGTGAACGAAAATCGCGAATATTCCATCAAAACCGATTGTTCAAGGTAGGGGATTCGAAAGGCATGTACAGGACATAGGGCAGATGGCCTTAGGTGAAAATGATATGTCAAACCCAAAAAATAGCGCAATGAAAAAACAAGTGTTAATGGCTTTGTTCTTGTTCGGCCTGATCGGCTGTCAGGGCCAGAACAAGGAAGACAGGACAATCATCAATGAGGAAAACAAAAAGGAAGTTGAACAGCCCAAGGGCAATTGGAAGGTCGACAAGGAATTTGACGAGAACGGAAACCTCGTTCGCTATGACAGTATCTATTCCTGGTCCTCCATGGATCCGTTGAACGACCTAACCACCCAGGACAAGGATAGTCTTCTGAACAATTTTGAATCCAAGTTCTATAGACATTTCTCCCAGTTCAGCAACCAAGGGTTCGGGGACATTTTCGAACCGGATTCACTTTTCAGCAAAAGGTTTTTCAATGATGGTTTTTTTGAAAGTGATTTTGGGAAAGATTTCATGGAACTGGATCGTATCAGGAAGCGAATGATGAAAAGACAGATGGATTTTCTGGAAAAGTATCGTTCCGAAACGGGAACTCATAAAAAAGACAGTCTATAAAAATAAATGTGACAAAAATGAAAAGAACAGTTTTTATATCAGCTTTGGTATCCCTGATGATCAGTCTCGGTGCCATCGGGGGGTACCATTATTTTGGAAAGAACGCAGTGGAGATACAACATGTCGATATGGCCAACGGCCATAAAGTGTTGTACGCTGCCAATGTGGATGGGGAGATCACCCCGTTGGATTTTACAAAAACCACCGAAAAGGTCTTGGATGCCGTGGTACATATTTCGGCAAAAAAGATGATTTCGACAGGAAACCCTAAAATGTTCCAGTACCGCAGCTTGCCAGACCCTTTCCGTGATTTTTTTGGGGAGAGCCCATACGGACAGTTCTTTGAAAGAAGGTATTACAATGGGAAGCCCCAGCAACCCAATGGTTCCGAACAATACCAGGTACCGGATGAAATGCCCTTGATGGGGACCGGTTCCGGGGTGATCATCAACCAGAATGGTTATATATTGACCAACAACCATGTGATCCAGGATGCGGATGAGATTGAGGTCACACTTCACAACAATGGCACATACAAGGCCACGGTCATAGGTACGGATCCTTCCACTGACCTTGCCTTGTTACAGATCAAAAAGAAAGGTCTCAAGGCCCTACCCTTTGTCAATTCAGATGATGTCCAGGTCGGGGAATGGGTATTGGCCGTCGGCAACCCGTTCAGTCTCAATTCCACTGTGACCGCTGGAATAGTGAGCGCCAAGGCACGGAACATCAACATCAACCAGGACAGGTTCGCCGTGGAGAGCTTTATCCAGACCGATGCCGCCATCAATCCGGGAAACAGTGGTGGTGCCTTGGTCAATCTCAACGGGGATCTTATCGGCATCAATACGGCCATTGCCACAAGGACCGGAACATACAATGGTTATGGTTTTGCCGTACCAAGCAATATAGCCAACAAGGTAGTGGAGGACCTGTTGAACTATGGAGTGGTACAACGGGGCATGCTGGGCATCAATATCGTGACCCTCAACAGTACCTTGGCCAAGGAAAAAAAGGTCGCCTTGACACAAGGTGTCCTCGTTGCCTCGGTCGGTGAGGACTCTGCTGCGGATAAGGCCGGGCTCAAGGAAGGCGACATTATCCTCAAAGTGGATGGCCGTGAGGTAAAATCCTCTCCCGAGTTGCAGGAAATCATAGCACTCAAGAGACCTGGAGACCAAGTGACCTTGACCGTGAACAGGGAAGGCAAAGGGAAGGAGTTCAAAGTCACCCTGCAGAACCGGATAGGCAGCACCAATATCAAGAAAAAGGAACATGCCAAAATTTTGAACCTGTTGGGAGCCGAACTGAAGGCCCTGGACGGGGAGGAAGCCGAAGAATTGGGCATTGAGAGCGGTGTGAAGATCACCTCCCTGTATGCGGGAAAATTGCAAAAGGCCACCAAGGTGCGGGAAGGTTTCATCATTACCCATGTTGATGGTCGCCGTGTCAAGGACATAGAGGATGTAATGGATGCCTTGGAAGACAAAGAGGGGGGCGTCATGTTGGAAGGAGTCTATGAGGACATGCCAGGTAAATATTATTATGCTTTTGGCTTGGATTCATAATCCTTTTATGGTTTAAACATTTGGCCAAGGGGGCGGTATCGCCCCCTTTTATTAAAATCGTAAATGATGAAGCTTGAAACCTTGAAAAATGCCACACTCGGACTGGTGCTCTCAGGAGGGGGCATCAAAGGGATGGCACACATCGGGCTGTTAAAGGCCTTGACACAACGCGGGATATACCCAGATCAAATATCAGGTGTAAGTGCCGGGGCATTGGTCGGTGGACTATATGCCGATGGGGCCTCAATTGAGGATATGCTCCTTTTTTTCAAGGAGACCCCACTGCTCAAATACAACTTTGTCTCTGTGAACAAACCAAGGTTGTTCGATACGGACAAATACCTACACTTCTTTGAAACCTTTTTTACGGCACATCGGTTTGAGGAACTCGAAAAGCGTCTTGTTGTGGTGGCCACAAACCTATTGAAGGGAGAACCCGTGTATTTTGAAAAGGGGGAATTGTTCAAACCTCTATTGGCCTCTGCGGCCTTGCCCCCTGTGTTCAGTCCCGTGTCCATCAGCGGACAGCTCTATGCCGATGGGGGAATCATGAACAATTTTCCAGTGGAGCCCTTGACCGGGGCCTGTGATGTGATCATAGGATGCTATACCACATCTATGAAAGAAGTGGGAAAAGGGCAGATAAAGAATGCCCTTCAAATTTCACAAAGGGCCAACTTATTGATGCTGCACGCCAATGCGATGGACAAACTTTACGTTCCCGATTTCCTCTTCGTACCCGAAGAGTTGGGTGGAATCGGGGTATTGGACAAAAAGGGGATCGACAAAGCATTTGTCATTGGTTACGACCATGCCAACAGAAAATTGGACGAGTGGTTGCAATAAACAAGAGACCATAAAATGAAATGGACCGTATGGATAAACTTAAAAATATTTGGATATGGGAACATTGGTAATCGGAATTTCGGTGATGATATTGATCTATGCGTTTTTCCTGCACATCACATACCATTATTTCTTAGGGAACGGAAATTCCAAAAGCTTGCACCTCAAAGGTTTTATCAAAAAGCTGAAAGAATCAAAATCGATGGACCATCTGGGAAAATTGGAGAAACAATGAAAAGCTGTCCTCAATGGTCATCCGGTTTCCAATCATCAAAAATTCCCAAATCGTTTGATAATCCTGGGGGTATGAGCATTGAAAGTTTCATGCAGGAATGATTTTTAGGGACATGGTACGCATGTTTACAATTTTATGCACAGGCGACCCAACAAACTGCACAAAATCATACATTTTAACTAGAAAAAGCCAGAATTGTTCGTATCAAATAGCAAAGCTCCAATCGTGGACTAAACGATATGATCATAAAGTATTGAACATGATAAAAAAACATTTACCATCACGATTCAAACTTTTGGTTCTCGCACTGTTTATATGTGCCACCTCTTCCATGAGGGGACAGACCCTATATGCCTTGAAAACAGACCGGAAGATTCGTTTTGAGGCCAAGGAGATCACGGCCAAGTACCAACCGTATCTAGTGATGGGCACAGAACAGGCATTGGAGTTCCAATCCACAGTTGCCCGGTTCTTGGTCAAAAAGCATGCAGTTGAACAAGACTATAGTCTATCGCCAAGGGCAAAATATCATTTATTGAAACGCATATCTGGCCGTGAGGCCTCTGAAATGGCCGATGTTCTGGAATCGTATCGCTGGCAAGAGTACATGAGGATCAAGCCCCTCAAACAACCAGTTCCGACACCTATCGAATTTGGGGAGAACCTTGTTGTGAAGGAATAAGTCCGTTTCCTTTATTGGCCATGGAACCAAACCATATTCGTACAAGGATTCCACATTGACCATTCCGTTACTGAAGTACTAGTTCCGTATCGGTGATATCGGTAAAATCAAAAGGTGCCTTTTTCACTAACTCAAACAACCTTGAGAACAAAATTAAGGAATGTGATGGATGTTCCTGCATTCCATCCATGGTATCCAATTTCCAAGGCCATATCCCTTGTGGAAGATTCCTCGAGTTTGGACAAACACACGGGATATTCTTCCCTGACGAATTGATTTAAGATAGTGAATAGCGGATGTAGAATGTTTTTTCGAAAAGGGCCATACACGGGTTAAAATTATCTTTGAATTAACAACAAAGGTAAAAACAACAATTTTTTACTCTCATTTAGGATAAATAGATAATTTTTACCCATGATTTAAATTCAAGAAACCTCTCCAAGCTTAAGCTTTACATTCATTCAATCTCTGTAATAAGGTAATTGCCCCCCAGATTCGAACCTAATGGATATAACAAGGCTTAAAATTTCTTCCATCTTAAAGCAGTTTCTGTAATCCTGAAGGCTCCTACCCTTGCTCCAAGACTTTCATTAATTTATGGTTCAGATATAGTTTTTCCTTTCCGACTTTGACAGATTTCAAAAAACCCTTTTCCTCCAATTCAATCAAATAGTTTCCAACCGTTTTGGGTGTACCCAAACCGATATCCAAAAGGCTTTGACGCTTTGTATATGGTAGCTTAAAAAGTACTTCGACCAAATCTTTCGAATATACCTTGGGCAATTGCTCCTTGATTTTAGCTCCTGTGTTATCCATCAGAGCAACAATGGACTCCAAACGATTTAGGCCTTGTATTGAAGTTTGCTCGACCATATCAAGCATGTATAATATATAGTCCGTCCAATTACCTTTTTCAGTTACATTTCGTAGATGCCTATAGTATTCTTTCTTGTGTTTGATAATATATTCACTCAGGAACAGAGCCGGTATATCCAAAAGTTGCTCCAGTTTTAATTGCAACAACAATAGTATTCTTCCCGTTCTCCCGTTTCCATCTGAAAATGGGTGAATGGCTTCAAACTGATAGTGGGATATGGCCATTTTGATCAATGGATCAATTTTATCATCCTGATTGATGAACTTTTCAAGATTGGCCATTTTTTCACGTATGACATCTTCTCCTGAAGGTGGGGTGTAGATAACTTCCCCTTTTGTGTTTGACAGTGTCGTACCGATTGAAGTCCGTATCCCTGATGTATTTTGTTTGATACATTGGACAATTTCAACACATAGGTTAGTGGTTATAAAAGGTTTTTCTTCCAGTCTTTTTAGACCAAGCCATATAGCTTCCTTGTAACTGATGACCTCTTTGGTTGCTGGATTATCAAATTTTTTATCGGCAACAACGGCTTTGTATAAATCATCATTGGTGGTTATGATGTTTTCAATTTCAGAACTCGCTTTTGCTTCCTGAAGATGCAGACTATCCAAAAATAAGCTCGGATTTGGTAGATTCCTAATAGCCCCATTTAATTGTGCCAGGGCCCGACTTGCCTTTATTGTCTTAAAAAGTATAACTTTGGTCTCCAAATCCTTTTGGGGTGGAAGTAGTGGCAAATCATTGAACGGTTTTGTTTTATCGAAATGGGCCATACACAGGTAAAATTTACACTTGAATGAATTACAAGGGTAAAAATACTTATTTTTTACCCTCGTTTGTATTATAGGGGTAATTTTTACCCATGATTTAAATTCAAGAAACTTCTCCAAGCTTAAGCTTCACGCTTATTCAATCCATGTAGAAAAGAATTGCACCCTGATTCGAACCTCAACAATCAATCTACTGGACACAAAACACTTACACTCAACACACCCTAAACGGGTCGCCTTTTAGGTCCCTTTTTAACATATCCCAAAAAAACCTAGAGTCTCAACTCCACACGCCTACTCCCGTGCAGTTCTTCCAAGACCAACTTTAAACGTTCCCTATCACCGAGCACAAACTTGGGCATAACATAGACAAACCGAATCATTTCCCCATCTTTGACCTTATTAGGCACACCATACCCATGGATGGGTTCTAAGTGGATTTCTTGATAAGAAGCCCTTCGTTTTGCGCTTCCATTGGCCCGAAAGACCTCCAGACGGTCCAACTCAAAATCAATGCCCGAACGGTTTCGTATCCCAAAAACCAAGTATACCTCCCTCCCATCATAGACCATGTCTTCCAATCGAAGTCGGATGCCCTTTTTATGCTTGGTCACCATAACCTTTGGTTTCCCATCGAGGACCAACGCACTGAAGACATCATAATGGGATGCCTCCAGAACCAAGGAATCCTTTTTCACCCGCAATTCCTCTGCAGGTCCAATCTTCCCAATACCATCCCTTTCCTGCACAAAATGGTTCAATTGGGGAAGTTCATCAGCGTATTTCAAGATATAGGTATATATCCGATGATCTGAAGTGATCACCAAGAGATTGCTTTCGACTCCCTCCACCCCCTGCAACAAACCAAAATAGCCCGCCTCTTCCCTATCATAGGAAAAGACAAAATCTTTACTGCCAACAACTGCTTGTCGTATGGGGCTTGGAAAGAACAGGGCCACATTCTTGGAAGCATTGGCATAGATCGTGTCCAAGCTCTTTTGGCTCCACACCATATTCAAGCAAACCATTGCCATGGCACAGTGTACCCATCCACGTCTCTTCATAACTCTGGTTTTAAAATGATTTGATATTGGTCGGCAACCTCCACCTTAATGGCCCGACGGTCCCGTTGAAAGATTCGTTTGATACCACCGAACTGTGGCAAACCGGGAAGGTTTACTTCCGAAAGGGTTTCATCCACACTGGTCTGCACGATTTCACCCTTCAAGTGGTTCTCCACATAGATACCTGCTTGCCCATCCTGTAGATCATGGGTCTGGAGCTTTAGTTGAAAATCTCCGACTTGGGCTATTTCCACCATGACTCGATTGGGCCTCAGCTTGACAAAACCGTAGACCCGGGTTCCCCGTGAAAGGGTTGTCCCATCAATTTGAACACTTTCTGCAAACCGCATGGCCAATCGATGGCCTTCCCTGAGGGTCTGGTCCCCATCCACATAGGCCAATAAGCTTACTTTATTCCCGATACCAACATCCTTTGAAGGTAGAGGCTTGGAAGCAAAAAAAAGGTGGTGGTTCAATGCCAGTTCTTGGGAGGACACCGATTTCTCCAACTCCCCAACGTTTTCATTTTCTACCACGGCTACCTTTCCATTCAATCTAGGGGGCTCTTCCATTTCCAATTGGGGAGCATTTTCGATGAAGCTCTTGGATTGGTACACACTATCGATAATGCGTCGTTTTTCATATTCCATATAATCAGGGTTGAAATACCCCTTATCATCCACCATTTGATCCGGGTAGAGCTGGGGAGCCGTTATCTCCCGTTCCTCCTTGATGGCATCCAGGGCCTCCATCTTGGATTCATATTCCACGGTGCTCCCCTCCAGATCGGGCATAGGGATACGATCCGGTTCCAATTCTGTTTTCTTGTCCTTCCCAAAAGTGACCAGCGCATATACCGTGATGAACAGTACCACACACACCATGACCAGGACAAATACGATCTTATTCTTCTGTTGTTTCATTGTTTTCAATTTTACGGAGTGAGTTTTCAAAAAAATCAGTAATCAATAATCCATGCGGATTGTGCGGGAAATTCCGCTCTACCTGCATAAGACGGCCCGAGGTGACCAGTTCATAGGTATCCGTTGCTGAGCCTCTATGGATCTGCAGGACGGTCCGGGTCCGGAAGCCCATGGATTCCTTTCCCATATCAATCTTGGTATGGATACGTTCCACCTTTTGGACCAGGGAGTATTGTAACAATCGATTATAGAACCCATCTGCCTTCTTTTGCTGGAAGACCTCGGCAACGGTTGCATTTCCCAACCATAGGGCCCTTTCCATGTTAGGTTCATAACTTCCCGCGTCGACCCCATAGAACCATTGATGGAACTGTTCCAAATGGGCCAATGCCTCTACTTCAAGGTTTTTCCGCTGCTCCACCCAGGTCAATGGAATGACCTCCCCTTCCCCACTGACCACAAAGGCATGTTCCAAGCTCTCCCGTTGGACTTTGTATACCAATAGGACAGCGACCATGCATACCACTCCCGAAACAATGACTACCGAAAGAACCACCCACCGGTTCAACCGTAATATCTGCACTATATTTTTAAAAGGCGTTTTCATAGACTTCAATTTAACCGGTGAATAATCGAAGGGTAAAGCTCGTGGCCCTTCGGTACAATTTAAATTTGAGCAACACGATAAAGCCAATGGTCCCAATCTCTATGATGGAGGCAAAGAATTCACTGCCAAAATCAAAACCAAAGAGGTTCCCCCAAAAGTTGGTACTGATTTCCGTGTAGAGGTTGTTCACGAACACATTGACCAAAAAGAAGGCGGGCACCAACATGTACACCGCTGCGTACAACTTAAAAAACTGATAGGCCAGGGGACGGAACTTTTCAAAGACGGCCAAGCTGATGACCAAGGGAAAAAAGGCCTGTAGGATCCCCAAAAGGAAATACCGCTCTGCAAGGAACAAAGGATAGATGAACAGGTCCATCAACCAAAAAATGACCCCGATGATAAAGGCTAAGACCTTTAATCCGTACAAAGGAGTGACCAGGGCCTCATACAAGAGTGCCATTGCTTTTTTGGCGGCTTCCAAGGCACCCACATCCCGTTCCAGGTCCACATCCTGAAGCTGCAATGGGAGGAGTGCCGGAGCCGTGTCCCGGTATTGGGTCTCAATAGCGACCAAGATCCCATCAAAAACTCCCAATACCTCAGTTGAAAAGATGACCAAGAGCACCACCAAAAAATTCTTGGCGAGTTCCGTAGGGGTCAATCCCCAGGTATGGTCCTCAGTGGAGGCTATTCCCTCATTGTATTTCTTCAATATGTTGACCAAAAAGAACAGGACGGCCAAAGTCTTCATCCCCACAATGGTATATTGGGAGAAATCACTATCCTTGATGGTCTGGAAGACCGCATCCACATATTCCAATCCTATACCCAAAAAAATTCCTGCCATCAGTAGTTGGTTTCCCGGTTATTGATGATGTCCTGCATCTTCCGAAAGGAGATGATCTCCCGATAACGTCTTGTTTTTACCTCCAATTCGGCCACCATTTCCTGGGACTGGACCTTCTTTTCCATCAAAATGGCGGTACGCTCCGCATCGGTCATCTTCAAAAAATCACTGGACAAGATCTGGTTCACAAAATCCAGGTCATCAATGGCCGTATCCATGATCTGCTCAAAGGTTTTGGACACCTGTTCCACCTCCCCAGCTTTGATAAAGGGGGAATTCAAAATATCCCGTAGATCGTTCTGCACCGTCCGAAATAAAATCTCGTTGTTACGTGCCAATTCCCGCACCGCCTTCAATTGTTTAATGGTATTGTTGACCTTGACAATATTGTCCTTCTGTTCCTTTAAAAACTCCACGGTCTTTAGCAGTTCAGAGGTCTGCTTTGCAGATTCCAACAAGGACTTGGTCATGCTGATAAAGTTCGTATTGTCATACACCGGCATCCCTTGGCAGGCAGCGCCTGCAGGCAATAACACGGCCAAGGACAGCGCCAACATCCATAACCGGGGATTTTTCCATAAGGTTTGTTTCCAATCTATTCTCATATCATTTTCTTTTGTTGATTAATAAATTCCGAAATGGCCCGTTCCATATCCCCGAAATGTGCAAAGAGTTCCATGAGCTGACCATGTTCCACTCCATCGGTGAGATAGGCGGCATAGACCTCTGGGGGCACCTCCAAGCGAAAGACATTGCTCTCCTTCCCGATCTTGATGAATATTTCGGTGTATTTGCGTTCCCCAGTAAGACTGTTTCTAAGGGACTTCAATTGATTGAGATCATGGCTGGACAGGTTCAATCGCCTTGCCAGATCATCATAGCCCTTTTCATTCCGTAAACTGTACACGACCTGGGTATTCTCCAGGATACTTGCCGAAGTGGCATTTTCTGGTAACTGGTTGATGGATTGTAAAATGATACCAATGGCCCCGTTCTGTTTTCGAATGGCCTGGTAATAGAACTCCACACTCTCCAATACATGGGGAAACTTGAGCTGCTTGGCAAACTCATCAAACAGGATAATGCCCCTTTCCGAACGGTTCCGCCAAATGGTCCGTTGGATGGCCGACTTGATCAATTTGAGCATTACGGACAGGATTTCCTTATTGTCGCGCACCTGGTCCAACTCAAAAACGATCAGGCGCTTATCCTCTATTTTATAGGTCTGGTCTTCTGCCGCATGGAACAGAAAACTATACAGCCCACCATCCACATATTCGGAAAGGATGTGCAAAAATCCATAGACATTGAAATCGGATTCCTGAACCCGTGTATCCTCGATCAGGGTATCCTTGTGCTTATCAACGAACTGATATAGGGAAGCCAAGGAATGCCCCTCCCTGACCGTATCATAGTAGTGCAACAATACCTTTTTCAAGGCCACTTCCTTGGATTTGGTCACCTGGTTTTCGGCCAAGAGCTCCAAAAGAAATAGGGCCAGATCTTCCAAACGTTCAGGGGTCAAATCTGACGGATTGGCAATGTAAAAGGGATTGATGCCCAGATTCTTCCCCTGTTCGTATCGCAGGATGACATGATCATCGGTATACAATTGGGCAAATTTGGCATAGGAACCCCCTAGATCAATAATGACCAATCGTACATCGGCCTCAAAGTATTGGCGTAGGATATTATTGGCCAAGAAGGATTTTCCTTCCCCTGTCGGGGCAAAAATGGCAAAATTTCGGGCCTTGATGCGCCGTTTCCCCTCGTCCCATACATCCTTGACCACAGGAATATTGTACTGTCTATCATTAAAAACGATTCCTGTTTCATCAGAGCGATAATTCGTATTGTTGATGTACAGACAAAGGGCTGCCTTTAGGTCCATCACAAAAAGATTTTCATTGGAAAAGTTGGAGGCATGACTGGGATAGGAATTCAACAAATAATGGGTGCGCTCCTCCCCATGGGGATGATAGGGTCGTATATCCAATTCCTTCAATTGCGCCTTGATGACAGAAGCAATACGCTTCAACACCCCAACTTCCGTATGCCAAAAAGCAATATTCACATGGCCACGAACGATCCGTGCGGTATCATCCCCATTGATCATGTCCAAGATATGTTGGACCTTGTTGCGAACCACTTTGTTCTGGGAACCAAAATTGGAGCTCTTGGAGAGTTCTTCTATTTTTTTGTCCAATAATTTGCGCCATTGATGGGTATCGTCCAGATAAAGGATTTGGTTGATGATATGGTTCTCCCCCAACTCCAACCCGAGACCGTCCATAAAACCCTTGTGAAAGCTGAACCCGTCCGAACTGAATTTCCCATTGGGCACACTGCTCTGTACGGTTTCCCCGAAACATTCTTCATTGTTGATGGCCATCACATCAAAATAATGATCACCAATTTCTATGGGGCCTTTTCCTAGCTGGATATCCGTATCAAAACCTTGATTGAATCCATTGAAATACTCCTGGGTATGGTTCAATATGGCTTCAGGTTCCATGGGAACCATTGACACACTTTTGGAGTTGTTGACATAGGATACAGAATCGTTGACGGCGGTCACAAATTCCGCTACCTGCACATCCAGTTTACGGTGCAACCCTTTCTCCACTTTTCGAAAGGGATTGACATATTTGGTGGCATTAAAGGCCTTGTCAAGAGGAAGGACAAAGAAGAGATAACTCCGATGGTCCAAATGTTCACGACCTACAAAATAATCATGGGTAGCCTTTGCCAGAAAGGTATCCCTTGGAAGGTTCCTTGCATCATAACCTTTCTTTTGATATATCTCCTGCTTATGGATAACCGTACCCACCGGCAAGGATTTAAAGGCTTGGAACCACATCCCATGTAGATCCCCAAAATCCGTTTCAGAAAGGGAGTATATCTCCGGCAATTCCACCTGATAACACAATACCACATTGCCATTGCTCCCAAAGACCACATGGTTTTGGATATCCAGGATTGGGTGAAATGCATTGAAATTGAGCTTAGACATAGTCATTGGGATTCAACTGTTTTAGGCTTATGGTCCTGGGAAAGGTTTTCACTACTTTCAATTTGAAAGGTTTCTTCACCCACTGCAACAATGCCCCATAGAGCAGGGCATTGAAGAGCAGTAGGCCCACGATGACACCAAAATGAAACGAAAAAATGATGATCAAAAGCGAACAGATGATAGACACCATCATCAGGGCAAACATGGAAATGGTCAGCCCCATGATCATGGCTCGCTTTCGTATATTTCTATAGACCTCGAACTCTTTCATCAGACCACGATTCCGATGAGATAGGTAAAGATGCCCACAACGGCACCTGCAATCAACACAAAGACCAAGACCCGGGTAATGCCCCTTTTTAGGTCAGCATTCTCCCCAAAGAAATGTCCGGCATTGAACAGGAAACCCACTAAAAAGATAACTCCCAGGATTATGGGAAATATGGCCCGAATGGTATCGGAAATATCATTGACCGAATCCTCGATGCCCCCGATCTGGGCCAAAACGGCACTGGAGGTAAAAAGCAATAATAAGGTAATAAAGAAAGATTTTCGCATATCGTAAACGTTTAAGGGTTAGACGATTATTGATATGTGAAAATTATAATTTATTTCACTTATATATTTGATTATCAGATATTTGTTAATATCATTTAAATTGAATGGAAGTGGTTTTATAGTAGTGTAATCGAGGGCAAAAAATATTGATGGAATACATTGGGATGTTAACAAATTCTTGAAATCCAAAATCAAAATGACGATAAAAAGTAAGAAGCAAGAAATTTTCCCACTTTACAATAAGAATTTGAACACTTTGTTTGGTAGGGTAACCACCAATCATTCAAAGTTTCTCAGCTCAGATCAACTGGAAAACTTTAACAACTCGAGGTTCACAATTTCAGAATCCTGATGGAGCATTTCTGGATTGGACTTTTTCATTTCAAATCTAATCTCATTGATTAAGTTCCTGTCAGTGACGTTCACCAGCAATAGTGGCTTAAGCTTTTTATCATTAAACCCTTCCAATTCAAGAAGCCTTTCAACATCTGCAATGAGCTTACCATACCCTTGCTTTATTTTATTTTTTAGTCTTGCTTGCGTGGTATTGAGCTTGAACATTTTTGTTTCAACTATATAGAGGACTTGTTCATCCCCTACCCGGGACTCAAACAAACAGTCTATTTCAATGTCCGACAAATAATTTTGATTCAAAACAAAAGAAAAATTATGCTTTGCCAGTTGATAAACCAGGGCATCCATAAGCAGCCCGTCCTTTGCCTTTACAATTTGATATATTTCTTCATCAAGCTCATATGGCACAAAATAAGTAAGCTGTTTTGAACAATTCGGACATTTTATCTCCCGCAATTTTATTGGGTTTAATTTTAACTGGAAAAATCCTTTATAAGTTCCCGGTTCGCAATGGAAACATTCTAGTATGGCATCCTGCTTGCTCGGAGAAATAATCCCTGCTTCATAGAGCCGCGCGAATAACGAGATTCTGGAACCAAAATCATCTTCACTGTTCAACGTGTTAATCAGTACTTGATTGGAGTTGTATAGTTTTTTATAGGAATTGTTGACGTACAATTCTTTGATAAACCTAATACCCTCGAAGAACGTTTTGATATTATTTTCATTGACCAATGAATTTCCCTTTTGCGGAATAAATTTACTTTCCAGATAATGTTCAATTTCTTCAAAGGAATTTATGTGCTTACCGACAAAACCATATTCTTGTAGAAACTTTACAATGTTGGTTTCCCGTCTTTTTTCATTGGTCAATAATCTGACTATTTTAATCACCAGTGACCAGCCTTTATGGTCCATATCATGATGAAGCTTGTCAAAGGCCTTTTTGAAATTTTGGTCCAAAAAGCTTTCGACTATTGGCTTAAAATAGTCTATTCGTTCCTCCAAATTCTTGTCCAATGTGATTAAGGTATTTTCATTTCTGAATTTAATGGTCATGGAATCGCCACTTCCCTCAGCTGAATTGGAAATTATGATACGATTGGAAGAATAACTGTAACTATTTTGTTGTGTTCCAAAAGTAGATGTTTCAAGGAGTTCTTCTTTTGATAACAAAAATAGATTTTGACAGGTTTTATCTTGCCAGAATAAATTGTAAAACTTTTCTCTTACTAGGCTCATTGATTAAATGTGATGTGTTGTCAACAATTCAATTTTTCTCTGCATCTCCCTTTCTTTTTTGTCCAACCCAAGGTATTTATAGAGGTTTTCAGAAATCCTATACATCGACAACAGATAACTACTACCGGTCAATCCCATTCCTTCAATAATCTCAACACCCTTTTCTTGATTTTCAACCGCCTTGTCCACTTTTCCAATGACCAAGTATAAATGGGATAGTTCATTGTGATAACTGGCCAGGAGAAAGTCATTCCGATGTGAATCATCAATGGATTTATGCAGTCGCACCCCCGATTCCATAAGTCTTATGGCCTCATCAAAGGAACCTGCAATGGCATAGGAACGAGAAAGTATCCTAAACTCCATGCCCAATTGTTGATCATTGTACAGGGAATATTTTTTTCTGAGACCTTGGACCATATTGAAGTTTTTGATTGCATTTGACAAGTCTTTATTTCTCAAATGGATATTGGATAGATTATTCAATGTGGTAATGATCAAATCAGCTGTTTTTTTATTCTCTCTCGTATAGGATTCCAATGCCTTATTAAAGTAAATTACGGCTAAATCATCCTCATCATTTTCAGCATAACAGAGTCCCAAATTATTATAAATGACGCCCAAACTGTTTTTGTTTAAGCTGGAAAAGTTTTCCGCCCTTCTTGCCAAGTCTATCAATTGGGGCAAATGGTTCTTTGCCCCGAAATAAAATCTCTTGGCATAAAAGAGCTCATTCTCAAGTAATATCAAAGGTTGATATAAACTGCTCCTATATTCCTCCTTAATCGTATCTAGAATCGAATCGGCGTATTTTAAATATCTAAATGAATTTTTCGGCGAATAATACCCCTCTTCAATTCTTCTGGTCAACCAATTGATGAACAAAAAGTTGGAAACAAATGGACTAATCTGTTCCCTTTGGTTATAATTTATTACCTCCCGGACCATTTTATGGATGTCAATCCTTTTTCTGTCGTCACTTATGGTTATTAGCCCCTTCTTTTCCAAAGAAATGGTCACATTGTTAATATGCACCTTATTCTCCTCGTAATAGGGTATTCCGTTCATAAGTATCAGGTCCTCAATAATAATATTATTGGAAGGTAGAATTGCCAAAAATTGGAGATAATTCATTTCATTCTCATCCAGCATCGGAAGCTTGAATCTTTCCAACAGATAACTGAAAATTTGAATTGAACCACCACTGCCCCTTATGTCGATGTCTATTTGAAGTTGATTTTTGTTGAGTGCCTGTTGCTGCAAGGAATCGACAAAATCACTAAGGGACAGGTCAATACTGTTTGCAATAGTTTTGGAAACCAATTCAATGACCAGCACATTGTAATCAATGGCATTGAAAAAATCCTCAAGCAATTCAGTGCCCATTTGGTCTTGGTTTCCATATGCCATATAGACCTCTTTGGCCAATTTAAAGTCTAAATTTGGCAATCTTTCGCTTGGAATGGTTTTCAAATGGCTTCTTGTAAGAATCAGTTTATGCCAATTGGGAGTTAAATTCAATGATAATATCTCTTCGACTTCCTTCTTGGTCTCTTGAATATCGACTATAATTAAGTTGGTTCCATGAATTTTGTTCAAATGGTTCAAAAGTCTTTTGTATGAATTCATCATGTCTTCTGAACCACTGGAATCGAAAAAGTTTATGTTTGCGAGCAATACATCATCGAACAGTAAGGATGTAGGAATGGAGCTTTCCGCGTTTACCCAAATGATGTGGTCATAAAAATCAAATGTTTGTAAATATTTTTTTGCAAATGAGGTCTTACCCATCCCGCCTTCTGAATAAACGGATACCATTTTTTTCTCGACCAAAATGGAATTTACCTGGTGTAAAAAATCATCCCAGCCAATAATATTCAACGATGAAAAGTCGGGAACAAGATTTAAATACTTAATACCATCAACTGAGGATTTTCTCAGTTCATCCTTAAGAAAAAGAATTTCCTTGGAATGGGCGTCACTTGATTTAATAAGGCTTTCGACATTCGCTCTCAATTCATCCATTTCAATTCCAAAGAGTTTTACTATCCTATCATTCACAAGGCCCGATAGGTCTTCTTCGGTTTTATCGATAATGGCTTCTAATTGTTTTCCGTCAAGTTCCCTCTCTTTTCTGTTTTCTTTTTGCGATTTGTTATAAATTTCTGAAATAAGCACTTTGAAAAGTAATTCGGGAGACCTACCATTGAACTTATTATCAGCTAACAGATCATGAATTTCATGGGTAAGCGTATTGACCCCATTTTCAGGGGTCAGGTCTTTAAAGTCCCACTTGATCTTTTTCACAAAGGACAAAATATTGGCTTCGGTCAGGGAATTCTTGAAGGTTTGGCTCGCATTGTTTATAATGAGCTTGTCAGGCTCTGGAATTCCACGTTGAAGGAGCTTGTTTCTTCTGTTCTTTATTTCTTTTAGCAGAATTTCATTTATTTTCCTCACGCATTGAGTCAAGATTTCTTTGTCCTCAAATCCTTTATCTTTGATCCAACTGGCCAAAAGTTTTTCCCTCTTTGCTATTTTGGAGTTTGTTGAAAAGCAAAATGCCGTTGGTCCTTTGACCCCCCCATACTTTAAAAAAATAATATAGAAGTTAAAAAGGGCATTTTTCACCTCCTTGGAATTCAGACTAAAAGCAGAAGTATAGCATTTAACTTGGGTGAAGATGATCTCATTTCCAAACTCGGTTATATCATCCTCAACTTCTACTGCTGTTTTTAGTTCGATGTTGTTGATGAAATTATGTACCCATTTTTTCAATACCAACAGATATTGATAATAAAAGCCCCTATTGGTGGCAATTGCTTCTGTATTTATTTTAAAGACGTCAATTAATTCTTCGAGCATACTTTTTCTGTTCCCTTGACTTTCACTTAACCGGTTTGTCCGTCCAGTAGAAAGTCAAACCTTCGATTTCTTCAATAATTGTATGAATATCACTATCCAACCATTTTGAAAATGGACTGGTAAGATAATTTTCCCTTGATTTACTACACGTGCTTTTTTTGACAACATAGGCGGGAATGGCCTTGATTGATTCATCCAATATTTCCATGTATTGTGAATCATTGTCGGGAACCTTGATGGTATAAGCCAAATTGCCCTCCTTAAGATAGGGCTCCAATGCGAATTCTTCCCCGACGATTACCCTTTTCATATACAATACCCCATCAAATTGGCAGATATCCTTAACAAGAGGTTTGTCATAGGATGGCTTAAAATTACTGTTAAGATACCTTTTCTGATCTTCCAACCATTTTACAAATTTTTTGCGATCGGTTGGTATTCCTTCGAAAGTGCCCATCCAAGTATGAAGGTTTCTTATATGCCCCAAACTACTTACCCTAACTTCCTTGTCCTCCATATTCCAGGAAATAGTCCAGGAAATGATACACCCCAGCCCTTTTTCGACCATTTTTCCCAATATCATTTTAAGGGACTTAAGTGTCAATTCAATATCCTTTTCGGGTTCTTTATCACTATGATGGATGCAAGGAATGTTCCAGTATTCATCCTTAATGCTTCCGAAAAGAACGTCTTCTTTTATGAAAAGGTCCTTCCCCAATCTTTGCAAAGCCTTTTTGACCTCAATCAGATCATACTCAACAATGGAACAATCTTCATCGTCAATCGATATTACATCATATATGGAGACGGCATGGGAATGTCCCTTGAAATCATCATTCCTTTCGTGATAGGAAACCAAAAGCCGTATCCCATCTTCCTCACTCATTTCATGTGGAACGAGTCTTTGAATTAAGGTCTTCTGTACTTCATCATGGTCAAACTGGGATTTTGGTTTATCAATTCCAAAATACTCATAGATCAACGGATTCCCTTGCATGTATTTCGTAATTAAAGTTTTCCAATCCTTTAAATCCAAACTACCATCAATGCGAAACAGCTTTTTATATTGGCTATTTCTTCCAAATTCTGTTAGCTTATTGCTCAACCTTTCAAAAAAAAGATCGGATGAATAGCCCCTGATTGCCCCATCAAAGTGGATAAAGGAATTAATGTTTGTATCGAAAATCGAATGGATATATCTACAGCCAAAAAAATCCTGTAACGTTGGCACATTATTTTCCCGCAATTCTTCCAATTCAAATTCCCTTAAGTTCTCATTGTTCTTCCAGTAAAATTCTGTCGATGAAATTTCGTAATATTCCCTATCAAACCCAGTAGTGTTATATCGGGATAGCCCTAGTTTGATTTGGCTGATGTCATCCGTATATTTCGGTCCAAACCAATATTCGAACTCCATCGAATGGGCAAAATCCGGAGCATATCCAACCATATCCCAATCCAAAGCAATTTTAAGTGTAGTTCTTTTATTTTCTTGGTGGGTCATTAGTTCATCCAAGAACAAGCTGTGGAAATTGTTGTACCTTGACAAGGATCTTCGGAAATAACTGTGGGCGTATATGCAAAGGGGTATTTCCTTATGTACAAAAGCTCCATGGTATTTGTATTCAAAGGACCCATTCAAATCCCGAATATCAATGAGGCCATCCTTATCCAATAATTTCGGTAGTTCAGAAAACAGGGATTGCACTATGTTGTCGTCAACAATGGCCAAAGTGCCAGCTATATGATATTTAAAATCCTGGGAGAGTTTATCCTTGACCAAATTGAACAATCTACCCTCATTTTTTTCGATATAGTGACTCAAGTTTTTTACAACTGAATTCCTTTTGAAATTTTTTATTTGGTTCCATTCCGTATCCGTTTCCGGCAATAAAGTTATGCCCAAACTTCTAACAAGGTATGGTTCAAAATATAAAGCAAAAGGTATTATTGCACCAATTGGGCGATGCATGTCATGACCCACATGCATAGGTACACCTTCGGTGCCTTTTTGCCACATAATATCCTCCAAGGTCGCCAATGGAAATAAATATCCATACTTGTTGATCTGATCGGTGTTTAGAAGGGTAAAGGATCGGTGCATAGTCGGAGGACAAGAATATTTGTATTTATTTTAATAGCTTAATCGAACATGCTATATGCCTTCTCGATAAACTCCTCTGGAACGGAACGCATCCCTTTTGAATCCACCAAGGCGTCCAAGAACTCACCAAAGGGTATCAATGAATTTTTTTGAGCCTGGATAGCCGCTTCCCTGGAATTGTATTTTCGTCCTCGGACCGAAAAATCAATGTAGTTATCTTGATAATCGATCAAAACATCTTCAAAAGATAGTTTTTTATGCTTGAAAACATCTTTATTATAAATTAATGTATCGATGTCGATGAGTACCAAAGGTCTAATGTTGGAAGTATCGAAACCTTCCTTGGAAAGTTTTGCGAGTTCTTCCCGGAACCAAAAGTTCACCCATTTATTCAGTCCAGCTGTATTAAATATTCTATAATGTAAGACCAAAATGGGGTGAACAATGGCATTTTTAGGGTTGAAGCCCGAATCAAACTCCAGGGTGCCG
Organism: Allomuricauda sp.; assembly: GCF_002699205.1. Classification (GTDB taxonomy): domain Bacteria; phylum Bacteroidota; class Bacteroidia; order Flavobacteriales; family Flavobacteriaceae; genus Flagellimonas. The sequence goes on along the minus strand of NZ_PABT01000030.1, from coordinate 23,754 downwards.
GATAAAATCTTTCGCACATTATTGATCAATTGCAGAACCGCCTTGGGCTTTCCTTTTTCGTTTTGCAATAACTTTAAAGACAATTCCCGGTCAATGACATTGAAATCGGAAGATTGTTTTACAGCTGCATTGATCAGGATATCCTTGGATTCAAACATAAATATTCGTTTTCCGTTCCTAACATAATAATCTGGCGCGGCATCATAATTGGCATCAAGTTCATCCCCTGTTTTCTGAAAATATCTATTTCCATAATATTCCTTCAATAACGTATGAAGTATATACTTTTCTGAAAACTCATAGGTTTTTAAACCATATAAATTGGTGACTTTTTCGTCTTTGGGCAGTTGGTCATTGATCGCTTTGAATTTAAAGTACAGTCCATTACCGATCAATTCAAGGACAAAAAGTGGGTATGTCAGCCGAAAAGTATTTTCATCGACACGGTAAATCGGCGTCGATCGTAAATTTTTAAAATCAAAATCCCCAAGCAGTTGGGATTCCGGAATTGAAAACTTTTCCAGGAAGGCAATACTTTCCATTTTATGCTCTCCATCGGGTATCACGATATCTGTGTGGGCTTCCTTGTCTTTATAAAGAACGGAAATCTTTATAGGCAAAAGCCCCCTTATATAATCCTGGTATGAGGAAATCCCATATTCATTAAAGAATGCTTCCAACAACTCATGGGCCTCAGGTGTCTTGGCCAAGAACTCAAAAAAAGAGATTGCCCTTATGGTTTGGGTCACAAAAACCTTTCGGATTTCATAATTTGAAAAATCGGAATTATTGAGGAGAAGGCCAATAATGTATGCAACTGGATATTTGGAAATTTCACCTTTTAAATGCTTTGTACTTTCATTCAAAATTGGGGTCCTATCTGTCGTATTGAACTTGTTCAAAAGCAGATAGGCCTTGAATATTTTTATTTCCATCTCTGGATTGGAAAAGGACTTGGTTTCCCCATAATCCTTATCATGGGCATACTCAAAAAAAGAGAGGCTACTCACTATATAGGGAAAGCTATAGGTAGCTATTCCATATTCTGATTCTTTGGCGAAGGAAGATAGATTTTCAAAAACTTCATTTGCAAAATCTTTGTTCTCTTTTGAAAAATACATCCTTAAAAATGCGGATGGGTTTTCGAATTCAGAATTTCTGGAAAATCCAAGAATAAAGGAACTGAACTTAATTAGCATTTCTTTACTGATACCGTCAAGATATTCATCAAGGCTCAGCGGTTTTTCCCCTGGCAATACGTCGTCAAAAGTTATTACTATCCTTCCCGATAATTCCATATATGGTCTACTTTTATAAGAAAGCCCATGAATTGGGACAACTTGGTCCATGACCCAATCGATGATTACTTTAACCTTTAAACTTAAGGAATTTCTTAAATAATCTCTTACAGATTTCTTTAACTAAAAAAATAAAAGTAGGATTATCCTCTCTTGTCCTTGCAACCCATTCCAAATCCTACCAAATTAAAAAGCTCACGCATCCTCGACCGAACACGGGAACCATAACGTTCCTCCAGTTCTTGTGCATTGAGGTTGGTGGTCGCATGGGTCTTGCGTTTGTCATTAATGAAGAGTTCGTGGCGGGAAAGCAATATTTCGCCCATGACATTGCAGTCTTGTCCGAAGTGCCGTCCGGCGGGTTCAACGCCGAGGTCGTCAAAACAGAAGAAATGGGAATTGCCATAGTCCTCTATGATTTTATAACCGATATGGTTAAAGCCGAAGATGATATTCCTGCAAGGGATGACCTCATATGGCCTTTGGTGGGGGACAATGTTTTTTAGCAATTTCATAAGGCTGGTTTTGCCACAGCCCACGGGTCCAGAGAGAAGGAGGCCCTTATTGGTGTCGATGCCCAATTGTGCACAACGGGCCTTGTCTTGGATAAAGTAGAGACAAAGTTTGTAAAGGATTTCCCGATCTTCCCTGTGAATCTTGAACTTTTTGCCGAACAGGAGCTTGCCTTTGGCATCGAGATAAATGAGGATTTTCTCAAAATCGTAATGGATTTCCCTGCCGTTGAGGGTGCCCAATGGATATTGGACCGCTCCTTCGGTGATGATATGTGGGGCATGGTATTTCACAAAGGTTGGTTGTAGTCTTTGTGCTTGCTGGTCATGAGGTTGTCCCGATATGGGACAGTGGGGGTGTGTTTGGCATTGTTTTCATCAACCTGGAACTCTTCCATTTTTATTTTTTTCCGTTTCTCACCGTTTGTATTGTTTTTTATTGTTTGTATTTGTTTGTTTATAGGTACCAACGCTTGTCCACCGCTTGTCCCGATTTTGGTACTGTGCCGGTCCACTACTTGTCCAGAACTTGTCCCAAAATCGAACATCTTGATTCGGCTGCCCTTGTAGGGATTATGGGATGGGGAATATAGGATATAGTTCCAATGACTGAGCTCGTGGATGCATCGGTGATAGGTCGATTTGGACCCGATCTTGGCATAGGCCATGGCCTCTTCCCTACTGATATAGAAGTCGGCCACGAAATAATTTTGGTTCCACAATTGGAAGAGCCCGATATACAAACTGATATGGGTCGGGTTCAAACGGTTGTCCTTGGCAAACTGTGCAAACACCCCGTTCAGGTGTTTGATATAATTGACGTCCTCCACCCTAAATTCGGTTATGGACCTTGTTCTGTTCCAGCACTTCCATGATCTCATGGTATTCGTAGTATAGCACCCCTCCCATCTTGGTATAGGGCAGGGTCCCATTGATTCTGAGGTTCTGGAGCGTTCCCGGCGATATGCCCAAAAGGTCGCGCACCTCATTGGATTTGAGCCATTTTTTGCCCTGTTGTCCACTTTGGTCCTTCAATAATGCTTTGATGTCTTCCAAGAGTTCCACTTTGAACTCCATGAGATCTTCGGTGGTAATGATGGTAGCTCCCATGTTTTTTTGTTTTTAAAAGGAAGGGCCGCTGCATGATTTTTAGGTCATTTAGTGGCCCATCCACTGATTTGACTTTCAGGGCAAAACTGAAAAACCTTTTTGGAAAAACTTCCCAAGTTGGTACCAACTTGGGAACGATTTTTATTTCATAAAATATGGTGCCGTCTGTTTTCGATTGGGCTTTGGGAGCTCAAAAAACTTCCTGAAAATTGGAAAAATGGGAAGCCAGAACCTCCGAATACCAAAATTCCCAAGTTGGTACCAACTTGGGAAAAACAAAGGCTCATTCATCCAGTGATTCCATGCGCTGTTGGAGCATTTCAATAAGTTTGTCCAAGAACCGGGTCCTACTTCCCTTTCGGGACCTAATATCAATAAAGGTATGGTAGTAGTTACCAAGGTCCACATTGTAAAAATGTTCAAAATGCGAGGCCAACTCCTTGATGTCCGTGGTACCGCTATTGATGCATTTGCTGGATTGGAGTGCATATAAAAGTTCGATCAGATCGGTCTTGTTGCCGGTCCAGAACAGTTTTGAAGGTTTTTCCATAGTCATGGTCTTTTGGGGTTCTAAATTGTTTTGTAGGTCATCCACCTCCTTTCTTAGGTAAACAATGAGCATATCATAGGCCATGATCGTTGCCACGGTACCATCCTGACAGGTGGAGAACTGGTCATCGATCAAAAAGTGGAAGGATTCAAGGGGTAGCCTAAGGTCTCGGTTCCCCCGGACAAAATATTGTTCATCCAGGGACATTGCCCCACGACGGTAATAATTATAAAACTCCAGATTATCATTGAAGAAGGTCTGGAACTTATCAATCTGAAGTTGAAGGTACTTAATTTGTGCTGCATCGTTTCCCCTAGGCCGCTTGCTCTCGATATTGAACAATTTGACATAATAGATCAGCTTGCTAAAGATTTGAGGCTTGACGTGCTTGAAGAAGTAGATTTCGTCCGCTTGGGTCTCAAAGGTCTTGCCGGTAATCTGTTTTTGGAGTTTACGGATACTTTTCTCAACGAGAACGATACCTTTTTCAGCTTTGAATAGGATATCCCCGTTCCCGCTTTCCAAAGCATCCAATTGGCCTTCAAATTCCGATAGCAGCTTTTGGTATTTCATGACGATTCTCCATTAATGCTGGCCTTCCATGATTCCGAGCAATTCCAAAATGAAATTGTCATTGGTCTGGAGATAGGCATATTTTTTCTCGACCGTTGCACCGAGTTTCCGTTTCTCAAAGGCTGCGGTCAACCCGAAATCGATTTTGGGAATGCCCAATCCAATGGCCCGTTCAATGGTCCGGTAGAGCAACTGGCGATAAATGGCAAACTCTTCCAGACCGTCATAATCCATACCCACAAAGGCAGGCACATAGACCTGGTTCAAATTGGTATAGCAGAACATTACACCCACTATCTTTTCAGGTTTATCCAATGAACAAAGGACAATAAACTCCCACAAATGGTTGTCGTTCATCTTTTCAAACAGGGAGTCCGGAAAGGAAAAGGTATTGAGCCCCAAATTTCTGGACTGTACTTCCCCGAACAAGGATTTGACCTGTTCAATTTGAGTGGTTGATAGTGCTGGCAGGACCATGGTCTTTGTCTTATCGAGATACGGCTGGACATCCTTTCGAAAATGTCTTCTGTTTCTGGAGGACAATCTTTGCAAATAATCTTCCATGCAATCCACCTCGTTCAAGACAACATAACAGGCGTTGGGCATCTGCACCCTTAAAAATCCCTGACCGTAAAGCGATTCGTTCCATGACGTATGTTCACCAAAGTCCCGTAACACGGTCATCTTGGCCCCTAACTGAAGTTCCAGTTTTTCCAAGGTTTCCAATAGCTTGTCCCTTGCCTCCATGCCCAACCTATGTGATGCATTCCAATACAAGTGATCTCCTTCCGTGAATAGACAACCGAGGGACAGGACCATGGATGACAAATGGTAGGGATCGGTTTTCCTTTCCTCCTCAATGGCAGCAGAAATTTGTGCTTGGGCCAGCATATCATCCTTCCAAAGGGAAAGCGTCACAAAAGTCATCAATACGGGTATCCCATCAGTATCCTTAATGACCACATATCGAAACAACCAATTATGTTCTTTCCTAGGATTGCCATGAAACACTTCCTCCAAAAACTTCAGCCCCTCCCAATCATAGACCCCTTGCCCACCTAATCTTTGGTTCCATTCTTCCTTTTCAACTTGATCAATGGTATCGAATACTTCAACGGTAAGCTCAGAAAATACCTTCGGGCCACTTAGGTTCCTTGGTTCCATTTTAAAGGCGTGGAATACTCTATGGGCATCTGTCTGCGTATCTTCCAATGCCTTTGGGAAATGATATTCCATAGCTTCCACCAATGCTTTGATTTCCTTTTTTTGGTTATGCCTTGAAATCGTAATCCTTACACCTGTATTCTTTACAGGCACCGCAGGAAAGATTCCGAGATTGACAAAGAAGCCCTCCCCCATCAAACGGTTCACAAAATTGTACCCGGTTTTGGGCATACCGGTCCCGATATAGAACACTGGTGATTCATTTATATCGATCAAGGGAAGATCCGTTATCGAAAGGCAATCATTGAAAAAATCGATGCGTTCCCTCAATTCTTGTTGTAACCCATAAATCTCTGGGGATAGATGGATTTGTGCTGAGGCCCTGGCGGCAGCTACCGAAGCAGGTTCCAATTGGGCGGAGAAGGTCAATGGCCCACCAAAGGTCTTAATCTTTTCGTACATGGAAGCATTGGAACAGGCCAGAACAGCCCCGCTGGCCCCAAAGGTTTTGCTCAGTGTCCCGAACAGCAATACATTTTCGGGCAATTCCCCCAATTGGTCCAACACATATCCCGTACCATTCCTTCCCACCCAACTCATACCATGTACGTCATCAAAATAAAAATGTAACTGTGGATATTTCTTTGCCAACCCCATCAGTTCTTTGACTGGGGCATAGTCTCCATACATGGAATAAATGCCATCGGCCATGTACCAGATTCTCCCTTTGAAATGCTGGTATTTTTTGATCTTGTCCTCCAACATCTCCAATTGGTTATGTCGAATCATCTCGATGGGCACACTCCGAGTCTTTAGCATTTTGGCCGCGTTCTGTACACTCCAATGGACCTGGTGGTCCAGAATGATCACGTCTTCATCATCCACTCCACTTGGAATGACCCCTAAGTGCCCAAGGGTACTGTTTTTGGTAATGACAATGGGATACCCATACATTTCGGAAATCGAGTTTTCCAAATCCTCATATAACGGATTGGAAATATAGGATTTGGATAAGGGAAATTGTGTCCCATAGCTATCAATGGCCTCCTTGGCGGCCTTTTTTAATCTGGGATCCTGTTCCAATCCCAAGTAACCCGTAGTACCAAAGTGGTACAGTTCCTTCCCTTCTACCTCAATGGTCCTGCCCGAAAAGGATGTTCCCCCTGCATAAAGGTGCAGTACCCCGGCGTTCTTTGCATCGGTAAATACCTCATGTACGGTGTTCAAAAAATTGTGGTGTTTGATCTTTGCCATTTTGTTTGATTTAAATTGTACTAAAAAGTAATGGCATTTGTAAGATTAGATGCTATCCTATACTGATATACTCCGTTTCAATCAAGCATTATTCCGTTTAAGTCAAGTCAAATACCTTTATTTAATGGTAATGAATCTATTGACCGAATCGAGTTCCATTAATTTTGTAAATTCAAGGTTTTACCAGTTTTCACCACATGAAAAAATCACATGAAAACAAATACGCCATTTATTTAATGACCGATGAGTTGCTGCACATCATATACAAAAAAGATCATTGTATCGACCTAAAGGCTGCGCAACTTATCGTTAGGGACCGGATGATGCTCCAGAATGGCCGGGAAATGCCCGTGCTCTGTGATATTCGTGAAGTAAGAAGGGTCAATAAACCAGCCCGGGACTATTTGGCCTTGGAGGGTTCACAATGGGTTAAGGCCTTGGCCTTCTTGACAGATCCCCCGGTAACCGATGTGATCAGCTCCATTTATCTTTGGACCCATGCCCAGTCGGTCCCCACCCGTTCCTTTGTCAAAAAATCAGAGGCCTTGGCCTTTTTAAAATCCATAAAATAACCTATGCTTCTATACATATAAAGAGACTCCAGTTATTAACTACTAAACCTGACAACCATGCCGAACAATGACGATTTTAGGGTAAAACGCATCCAACGGATGTTACTGGAAATGGCCCGTGGCAATTTCTTCTACAGTTTGGAACCCACCCATAAAAATGACAATGTCGCATCCTTGGTCGTGATGCTCAATATGGTCAACGAGGAGATCAGGGCCTCCTTTATCCATCAAGGGTTTGCCAACGCACACAACACCCCACAATGCATCATCCAACTTTCCTTTCTGATGGATACCTATGGTACTATCGAAATGGTAACCAACAGTACATGCTCGCTATTGTCCGCATTGCCAAAAGAGATCATTGGAAAGCCAATTACCGATTTTATGACCGAGGGTTCCCAAAAGGTATGGGCAAAGAAGATGGTCAAACATTTGAAAAGGGAACGTTCTGAAACTGTCCAGTTCTTGGAGTTCATTACCAAAGAAGGACTCTTGTTGGGCAAGGATTGCCATATATCCGTATTCCAATCCTTGGACGGGAGTGGGCAGAAAATACTATTGGACACGGTTTTCTTCTCCAAGGGAGAGCCCTTTGGCACGGCGTTGCCCAAAAAGACACTCAAAGTGACCAAGGGCATAAAAGAGCCCAAAGTCACGTTGACCCCTGATGATATTGAAATGATCCGGGATGTCCATGATATGATCATCAACAACTTGGACAAGGATCTGCCCTTGCTAAAAGATCTTGCCCTACAAATGGGCACGAACGAATACAAATTGAAGTATGGGTTCAAACAACTTTATGGCACTACCATATTTCGGTTCCTGACCCATGAACGTTTAAGAAAGACGAAGACCTTGATCCAGCACAGCAACTTATCCTTGAAAGAAATCGCGCATTTGACCGGCTTCAAGAGTGCGGCCCATTTCTCCAGGGCATTTAGGGACAAGTATGGTAAATCACCCAGTGATTTGAGGGGGTAACACCCTCAAAATGGGCAAATTACTCCGTTTGCGTCAAGGAATGCTCCGTTTCAAGTAAATCCGACTCCCGAACTTTGTCATATCAATCCAAAGGATATGAAAGGTTTAAAACATTTACAGGTCTGGATTCCCTATGCGGTCAGTATACTCTGTTCCATATTGTTCATTTATGCAGCCACAAGCAAACTATGGGATTTCCAAAACTTTAAAACACAACTGGGCCAATCCCCCATTTTGACCGCTTACGCGGAATGGGTCGTTTGGTTGGTTCCCTTGACGGAATATATACTCGCATTCCTGATACTGGCGGATAGGTTCCGTCTGATCGCCCTTTATGGCACTTTGGGACTGATGACCATGTTCACTACCTATATTGTACTGGTCCTCAACTTCAGTGATTACATCCCCTGTACCTGTGGAGGTGTACTGGAAGCCATGGGGTGGACCGAACATATCATCTTCAACGCTTTCTTTATCGTCCTTGTGACCTTGGCCATTCTTCTCTCCACCCCCAAACTCCCACCAAAAGCAATACCAACATGATAGCGAACAACAGTTACATCAAAATCTTCGGAACCATGGGACTAAGCATTGGCCTAATGGTCATCCTGTTCCTTTCATCCGAACAAGAGGTGCACCGCAACAATGCCTTCATCCGCAGATATCCACCACACCCCATCACGAAACTATACGATTTGGATGTGATCCATAACTCCTATTACATTGCCGGGTTTGACCGGGACCTTCTTTATTTGGGCAATCGTTCGGCCCCATGGCATTTGTTACAGGTCAACATGAGGACAAGGGACACCTTGCCCATCCGCCTAACACCATCGGGCAACGGGTTACGGTACCGTTCCATACATACTTCGGTACTCCCTCCCTATTTTTTTGTCATGGACGGGACCATGCCCTTTATCCTTCGTGGCAGATTAGGAGAATGGAAGGCCCATGCATGGATGGAAGGAGCAGCTTTTTTCGATAGGGCAGTTCCTGTCGACAGCCATCTAATGTTCATCCGGACCATTAGTTCAAAGACGCAAAAATCAACTTTGGGAATCATCAAAAAAACAACCGGCTTTCAGGTAGCATTGGACACTACCCTATTGGAAGCGCAGATTGACGGCATTTTCGATGTGGATGGGACAATGGTGCTGTCCAAGGAAACTTCAAAGCTGGGCTATGTGTATTATTACCGGAACCAATTCATGACGATGAACCTTGAAATGAAGGGCCTACATCGGCACCGAACCATAGATACGGTGGAAACCGCCCAAATTTCACTTGCTGAACCGAACCTAAAGGGCGATGTCTCCATGAAATCACCACCATTGTTCATCAATAAGGCAACTTGTATGTCCCGGAATCTACTGCTGATAGTTTCGGACCGACTGGGCAAAAATGAAAGTGAGGAAATGTTGGACGAGGCCACGATCGTCGATGCATACGACTATCTCAAGGGATCCTATGAATATAGTTTTTACATCTACGACATCAAAAAACACAAAGTAAGGGAATTTGCCGTCCACGAGGGTTATCTGGTGGCATTGTTGGACACACAGATATCGGTATATGAGACCCGTGAACCCTATTTTGATGGCTCCATATCGACAAACAACCAAAACATCAAAGATTACCTACTGGCCAGTAGCGGGAGAAGATCGAAAACCCGTACAACAGAGTAGATCCTAACATTTATTAATTATTTCATTATGAAAACAAAAATGATCAAATTCATTATTCCGGTCATGGCCATTGTATTTGCCATTGCCACAAGTGCCTTTACTGCTGTTGACGCAGCAGCTGATGACGCAGCCATTACCCAAGGTTATGTGTTCGATGCCACCCAGTCACCCAAATGTCAAGAGGTGAACAACTTGGATTGTTCCTTGGATGGTGATTATATGTGTACCTATGCTGGAAAGCAGGTATACCGAATTCCAGGGGCAACCGTCTGTAGCATTCCTTTGAAGAGGGTCACACCCAATTAATCAAAAAAGAGGGAGCCTGGAAAGGCTCCTTTCTTTTTTCAATTCCCACGATTCACCCTCAGCATACCATTTACCTTCATAAGGCACAGTTCCAAATGCGCTTTGTCCACCGAATCGATTTTCTTCCCAAGACCCTTTTTCAATAGTTTTTGAATGCCTTGGGCCTGCACATAAAATATGCTCCTCACATAACTTCCGTATCCATAGCCATCGATACCAAGGTTACCACTGGCATTCAAGTTATCCGTTGGAAAGACCCTGGACAACAGGGACAGATAAGTCATTTGAAGATCTCTTTTTCCTTCGTCCATTTCTTCCAGGTCACCGAAAAGCCGTGACCCCAGGGTCAGGACCAATTGTTGGATCAATCCCGAATGTCCGCCTGTAAGTTCCATTTGTTCCAATCGGCTGATACGCAATGGATTTACCATATCGATCAATAGTTTTACCCGATATTCAAACAATTTATCCGCATTTGTGGTATAGCGGGTCCTGGACAAGAACGATGGATGGGACAGCCAATCAGGGGTATCCAAGACATTTTGCAACAGAAAGTCCATGGCCTGTATATGGTCCTCCATTGGAATGGGTTCGTAAACAAGACCGTTCTGCACCCCGGTCTTGTATTGGATTTCGTATCCCCCGATCATGGATAGGACATGAAGCATTTGATGGTACCATAATTCCAGGCTCCGGTCATATAACCGTTCCAAAAGTTCATCGTCCCTTTGATTCTTATTTAAGATCGGCAACAGCTCCAATACCCTTTGGAGATTTTTTTGGCCCAGCACCGTACTTTTTATGGGATCATCACTTCCCACTACTTCATTCGCACTACCGGGACCAAGGGTTTCAAAGGTTCCAAGGTTATAACGCAACCAAGGCAGACTGTCCTGTTGGCCCACAAGGGTGTCCAAATAGGGCCTTTCGACTTCCGGACTTTCCACCCCTGCAATCTGACCGTACCCCCATTGTATCTGGAACGCATCCATGGGTCCCACCTTTTGGATCAAAAGATGGGCCGGTATGCCATCCTCCGGTTGGGCTACATGGTTATGCCTGCAATAGCTCATCACGCTCGGGGTATGTCCCATGGTTTCCAACCACTCGGCATCCCGAATGCGCTCCAACGGATAGGCAAACTCCCCAAAATTCGCATCACGGATGCCTAGGACATGGCCCATTTCATGTGCCGTTACATACTGCAGCAATTCGCCTTTAAGATCATCCGGCAGGGGATATTGCTGCGCTCTTGGGTCCAACGGGGCACAGCGCACGATATAATCATCGGTAAGGCTTGGGAAAGGATTGGCCAAAAGGATATCCCCCTTTAAGATTTCCCCTGTACGTTTATCAACGATCTTCCTCACCGAGGACCCTCCCCGTATTTGGCTTCCCCTTACATCCACATACTTTGCCCATCGGATCATGGAATAATTGACGCTGTTTTCAATATGATCACCAATGCCTCGCGGTAATTCCCTGACTTCAATGGCATTGCTAAAACCTGCCTTCTCAAATGCGGGCAACCACTCCAGTACTCCGGCCTTGATATAGGGCTTCCATTTATCGGGGGTCTTGGAATCGAGATAGAGGACAATGGGCTTGATGGGGTCGTTGATAACCGCTCCTTTGTCCTTTTTTTCCAAGCGCCAGCGTGCAATGCTGCCGATCTCCGTTTTAACCTGTTCATTGATGATATCGTATTGGTCTTCGTAGGTAAAGGCCATCCTATGGTCAAACAATCGTGGCACCATGGGATTTGGCAACGCAAAGAAACTGAAGTACACCTCCTTGGTCCTTCTGGAATTGCGATACGTAGTGGTCCGTTTGGTCCGGATGATGGTCTCCTTGTCCAAATAGGACACATCCGTTATGTACGACTGGTCGATAAGCACGGTCTCAGGGCCCTCCAACCCCCATTTTATCGGGGTCTGTAAAAACAGTTCCGTGGCATCGATAAACACAGAACCCCCGTGGCTTCGTTCCTTTAGGATGGGAAAACGCCCCACGATATGGGATTCTATGGCATAATTGTCATAAATGGGAAGGTAAAATCCCAATGCCGAACGTACTCTGTCCAGTGTCAAAAGGACATGGTTCCCTTCCCTGGACCAGACCACCTGGTGTTGGCCTTTGCCATGGCGTACGAACAGTACCGGTACATCCCATAGGATGGAATCCAGTTCCAACAGAAGGCGTTCGTTTTCCAAATGGCCCTTGATGCCAAAATTGGCCTGCCCCCAGAGGGGACAGACCGCTAACCAAACAATGCATGAAAACAAAAATCGATGCTTCATGTATATTTTCAATAGACCTATGTGCACATCAATACCCTTCATTCTGCGGCAAAAGATTGGGGTTCAACAGCAGTTCCGATTCCGGGATGGGCAGCAATCGGTCCGAACTCTCCCACCCTGGTTTGATGGGCGCCAATACCGCATCCGCCCTACCAGTGCGTTTGAGATCAAAGAACCGATGGCCCTGTTCGGAAAAAAACTCGACCCTTCGTTCCGCTTGAACGGCTTGCAATAGGGAAGCCTGGTCCAAGTTGTCGAGAAAAGGCAAGGAGGCCCTGCCGCGAACCGTGTTCAAAAATTCCAGGGCAGGACCAAGATTTCCCAATTGGGCATTGGCTTCCGCCAAAATGAGATACTGTTCCGCCAATCGAAAGATGATGGAACATTCCTGGGTGGATGCCGTCGGCACATATTCACGGTATTTGTACGGGAAATACCAGGTTTCAGATCCATCCGTGACCGACCCCACCCATTGCTCGAATCGCGCGTCCCCCTCCTCAAAGCTGTTTATCAGGGACTGAGTCAATGCCGAATTGGGAGGCGGTCCGTTCACGATTACAAAGGTGAACGCTTCCTTGGTGTTGTTCCCCGGAAGGCCGGGTCCCAGTTGCCAAAGCGTCTCCGGGCTGTCCTTTAGGAACACCCTATCCATATCAGGATTGAGAGCATAACCGCTATCACCCAGGATAGCCGAGGCCTCATCAATGGCCAATTGCCAATTTTCTTGGTACAGGTATACCCGAGCCAACAAGGCGGATGCGGTCCAATAATCCGGACGAAACCTTTCGAAATCGGGAGCTGATGCCGCAAGAAGTTCCTTTGCCAACAGAAGATCGCCCTCAATGTATTGGTAGACCATTGCCAATTCCAGTCTACCAACATCCTTGTTTTCGTCATAGTCCGTGGTCATTATATAGGGAATCTCCCCAAAGAGGTTCACCAAATGGAAGTGGATGAAGGCCCTTATAAAATAGGCTTCACCAAGTAATCGCCCTTTCTCGTCTTCCGTCAGGGAACCGGAGCTTGAAACACCCTCCAGTATCGCGTTGGCCGCATAGACAAGTCCATATCCGGTATCCCATAGGTTCTTGACACTGTTGTCCGAGGGCAGCACGGTATTATTGGTATAATTGAGCACAGCGGGAAGGGAGGAACTGTAAAGCTCCAATTCATCCGAATAATGCCCCATTAGGTAGGACAGTCCTTGTGTACCTCCGGTTGTAAAACCATTTTCCCTGAGTTCTGCATATATATGTGCAAAAGCGGCATCCACCGTTGCAGCATTCTCAAAGACCACCTCACCGGTCAACTGGTTCTTTGGGGGATCCACTTCCAAATAGTCCTCACAGGAAAGGGTCAGAAGGATCATACCCATAAGGCCAACGATATGTTTTGGCAACCAAGTCAATATATTTCTTGTATTCATCTTGTTTTGTTTAAAAAGTTAGTCTTGTGCCCAAGGTCACCACCCTCAATGGTGGAACGGCCTGATTGCTCCGTGTCTCCGGATCCAGACCATCATATCCTGTAAGGGTCAACAGGTTCTGTCCCCTGAGGTATAGCTCACACCCAAATCCTTGGTGATTTTTTTCTGCAAGCTGATACGACAGGGACAATGTCTTCAACCGGATATAGGAAGCATCGGTAATGGAGGCATCGCTCTGTGTATATTGCCGGAAAGCTTGAGCTGCCTCTTGGGAAGCTCCCGTGGAAAAACGCTGGAAGGGTACCAAATCCCCTTCCTGCTGCCAACGTTGCAATACAGACGTTGGCTGATTGGCCAAACCACCCACAATGATATTGCCCGGGGTCCAATACCCACTACCCTGTTGTTTCGTGAATTGAAAGAGCATATCCCATTTGAATTTCCCGATGGTGACCGTATTGGTAAGGCCTCCATAGAAGGATGGGTTCAGGTCCATTACCATTTGTCGGTCCTCCGGGCTTGATATGATCCCATCACCATTGAAGTCCTCGAATTCATACAACCCTGTCCCCGGATTGACGCCGTTGGACCGATATACCTTGGAAATGTTCAACGGTTGGCCTATCACCAATTGATTGGCATAGGTGGAACCTTCCAGATCGGGAAATGAAACCAACCGGTTCCGGGGAACGGTAAGGTTCAGCCCGGTGGACCAAGAAAAGTTCTTTCCGTTGATGTTGACCGTGTTCAGTTCGAACTCCCATCCCGTATTCTCCACCGTCGCGTTCAGATTGGCATTCACCGAGGAAAATCCCGTGGTCGCCGGAAGGGGTACACCCACCAATTGGTTGGTGGAGCGGTTCCTATAATAAGTACCACTCAAAAATATCCGGTCGTCAAAAAATCCGAGTTCCAGGGCAACTTCCAATTTCTTGTTTTCCTCCCAACTGAAGTTCGGGTTGAACAATCGTGTGGGGTACAACCCTATGGTATTTTGGTATTGCTGTGTACCAAAGGAGTAGGTATCCAGGTATTGGTAGTCCCCTATTTGATCACTGCCGGAGGTGCCATAACTCCCCCTGAGCTTTCCAAAGCTCAGCATTGGAAACCCTTGTCGGATGAACGCTTCCTTTGAAAAAACATAGGCAGCCCCGATGGCACCAAAATCGGCAAAGCGCTTATCGGTCCCAAACCGGCTGGAACCATCACGCCGCCCGGTGAAATTCAAAAAATAGCGATTCTTCACCGCCAGGTTTACCCGTCCATAAAGAGCCTGATACCGATATTCCTCGGTCACATCCGCTATGGGGAATTGACTGGAGGCCGCCGATAGATTGTCCATCAAGCCATTATTGGTGAACCCAAAGGCAAATTGGGAACGTCTTTGCGTTGTTTGACCCTGAAAGGTTAGTCCTGCCAATGTGGTCAATCGTAGCACCCCAAATTCACGGTCATAGTGAAGTTGTGGCTCAACGATATAGGAAGTCCTTTCCCCTGTATTGTGCACGGCATAGGAAGCCTCCGGCCCTATCCCATAGGCAGGGTCATAGATCGTGGAAGGAACGGTTGTCAACTCACGCAGATGGTTTTCCGTATAGCCTAGGTTCGCACTTGCCCTTAGACCATCGACCAAGCGATATTCCAAACGCGCATTCGAAATCAATGTCTTCCCATCCGAGGTGTAGTTGCCCTGAAGCTTGGCCAAGGGATTGCTCCAAGTCGAATTCTCCCAGTTCAACACGCCATCTTCCGTATAAAGCTCCGGGGCATTGGGAGCCAAGTTAAGGGCATCCAATACCAACAATCCGTCCCCTGGAAGTCGGTTCTTGTTGGCACTGAAGGTGGTGGACAACTGTATGGAGAATCGATTGTTCGCGGACCTGTGGCCCAGATTGCTCAATACCCCGATCTTATCATTGTTGAAATCCCCGGGAAAGACACTGGTCTGCCTGTGAAAGTTGCCACTGACCAAGAACTGCGTGGTTTCATTTCCCCCCGAAATGGAGCCTTGGACATCGGTAAGATAGGAGGTATTGCCGAACAATTTCCTTTGCCAATCCGTATGCCTGTCCATGTCCCAGGTCCCGTTCACATCATAGGCGTAGAAAGGGATGGGATCAATGCCATCATTGGCAAAGGCCTCCCTCCTCATTGCCAGATACCCCGGTGTATCCAAAAGATCGACCTTGTTGGCAATTCTTCCCAAGCCTGTTTGCAGGCCCACCTCAATTTTGGTGGCTCCAGAATTCCCTTTTTTTGTTGTGATCAGCACCACCCCATTGGCCCCTCGGGACCCATAGATGGCCGTGGCATCCGCATCCTTGAGGATTTCGATGCTTTCAATATCGGAAGGATTGATGTTGTTCAAAGGGCTTATCCCCCCACCGGGTAAGGGCAATGATGCCTGTGACTCCCCCAAGGTGTTGGAGGCATAGGGAACACCATCAATGATGTAGAGGGGTTCATTGGCCCCTGAACGGATACTGTTCCGACCCCTGATCTGTATCTTGAAATTGGAACCCGGCAATCCGGAAACCTGTTCAATTTCAACTCCGGCCACACGCCCTTGAAGAGCCGCCAAGGGATTGGATATCGGCTGTTTTTCAATATCAATGGATTCAACCCTTTCAATGGAACCGGTCCTCTCCCGCTCCGAGACGGTATAGTAACCCGCATTGAGGACCACTTCCCCCAACACAGTGACATCCTCTTCCATTTGGACAATCACTTCTTCCCTACCCTCAATCGGGACAGTAAGGGATTTAAAACCAACCATGGAAAAGATAAGCACATCTGTAGGACCCGCATTGATAGAAAAGGAACCATTTAAATCTGAAATAGTTCCAATATTCTTGGATTCCACCACAAGGTTCACCCCGGCCAGGGGATTCCCCGAAGTATCGGTAACGGTTCCGGAAACAGTGACTTGTGGTGGTTCCAAGACTGTGCCCGCCTGCATTGTGTTCGCGAAAAAAGGCATTAAAAAGACATATAGTGACATGAACAGGAAAACCCTGTACATGCGTGATTTTGATTTTTTCATAAATTGAGTTCGTTTGATTTCTTTGTTAGTTGTTCATCACACAACCCAAAAAAGCCACGGGAAAGTCGTAACTTCCAGAAGGGCATCAAGGTTCGGACAAAGGCCATCCTGTCCAAGGGAAAAAAGCCCATGGAAATGGATTCCTTAACCAAAAAAGACCATGATTTCGTGCTGGGTCGGTTACCCAAAAAGTGTAGTTGTTAGTTGTGGGACTAAAGGATATCGTGAACCGAAAAATCAGTGTAACGGGTATCCCACAACCCTAGTCTTGGGATTATACGGGGTTCTTTGGCTTCTTTTTAAATAGGATATCGAACACTGAATGTGAAGTCCCAAAAACAGGACAATCACACAAAGTGAAACCTACATGAAAAAATTGCCAAATGTTTCCCATAACCTAAATGGTTAGCGACACATCGAGAAAAAATTAAAAAACCTAACGCTAAGAAAAAGTTGGGCGTGAAACTCAACTTACCACATTGAGGTACTGGTATACCGTGCAACGATAAGCGAGCCCACGCCCGGGTCGTGAGCCATCTGCTTATTGTCTCGTTGCAAAAATTACCAGTTTTCAATGTGAGACTCTAAGCGAAAGCTTCAAATATGTTCTAAACGAAGAATCGCAAATTATGTATTTCTTGAGCAATATACCAATTTACCTTATTCGATACAAATTTGTATCGAATAAATGTTGCGCTTTTCTCAATTTTTACTAGATGGGAAAATTTAGCGATGCAGAAATAGAGTTAATTAATATTCAAATTGGCTGCTTGTTAAGGTTGGCCAGATTGAGAAAGGGTTTATCCCAGCTTGATTTAGGACACTCGATTGACTCAAATTCCATGCTCGTAGGTAGAATTGAAAGAGCCAAAGGGAAATCCAGTTGGGATAAAATTTTCATGCTAAGCAAACAATTGGATGTCAACTTTTTCGAACTTTTTGAGTTAAAAAGTAAAGAAATCCTCCTATCCGCCGTCGACGAAATTTTACAGTATGAAGATAAACTTACTAAAGACAAAGCAGAATTTTATACTGGGCTAAAAAGAAGGATTGTAGAAGGATATATTTTTTTAAATAATGAACAATCATAAGTTTTAGTTAAGAATCAATTCCTGGTAGTTATCTTTCAGCTTCCATATAATCTGGCTCTAAGTAAACTTGTTTCTTTTCAAGTGACATTTAAAATATAAAGTTAGAAAATTCTAATTTTAGGCTATCCTATTTTTAGAAAAGGCGACAAAATCACTAAATTTATAAGATGGCTTTTACAGCCAATTACCCTCCCCCATAAATACTGTTTCAAAACCTTACAACTCATTTGGGAATAGCGAATTGCACTTTGGGCATTAATATCGTTTAACACAAAAAGATGATTATGAACCAAACTTCCTCCAGAATACCAATAGTTACGGACGTGATTAGAAACATTGATGGATTGGAGATGGTGCGGTGTTCTTATTTTTCAATCCAATCGGACACGCCCTTACCGGATTGGAATATTACCATAGATGAGACAACCTCGCCAATCCTTTTGCTGAATCTTGAGGCAATAATAGTAGGCCCGTTACAGGAAAATGATGAATTCCGCGATGCTGGGGACATCGAATCAATGTATGAAATAGCTGAGCAAGTAGAAGGTCTATTCGTTGACATTAACGATTTATGGGTACCTCTAACCTGGTTTGGTAACGCCAACATGCTGCAAGGAACTGTGTTTCGGATATCCCAATCCCGCTTTACAATTTGTTGGAAATTACGAAATGACAGTATTGCATTTGAGGATTTCAAGTCCGAATTGGAAAACACCTTTAAGCCCGAAATGCAATTTTCCGAGACTGAAACATTAGCCTTTAGGGAATGGACAAAAAGACAGATCAATAACTCCCGTGAACTGTACCATGGAAATCGGGAGAGCTATCTTAAAAAAATAGAACCATGAACCAATTAAAGATTATCCTTATAAACGTGGGCTGGGGAGATTCGATTTTTCTTGAAGCCATTGACGGAAATGGAAACGAACACTATGCGTTGATTGATTCCAACGACACTTTGAACTATAAGTCGAGCCTGATTTTTCTCAAAAGATATTTCCAACGAAAATTCAATACCAGTACAGTGACCAAGCCACTATTTGACTGGGTTATGTTATCCCATGCACACCTTGATCATGGCCAGGGGCTAAAGGAAATAATGCGGTTCTTTGGAACCAAAAAGTTTTATTATCCAAAGAGTGTATTGAATTCAAGCCTCGCACACCTACAAAACTATGCGAATAGGGCTGGGATTACCCATCAGGCAATTGACAACAATCGAATCTTTCCCAATTTTGGAGATGTGGAGATAGAGATTTTATGGCCTAATGAAGATGACATTTCGGATAACGAGAATAACAATTCTATTGTATTGGCCTTAAAACTGCACAATATGACCTGCATGTTGACTGGTGATGCAGAAGAGGATGTCTGGAACCAAATAAAAACCCAAATCCCCAACGATACGGTTTTCTTCAAAATTCCCCACCATGGCTCTAGAAATGGAACACTTGACCATTCAGGCAATGGTACATGGACCACGGATTGCCCCCAAAGTGCATTCTTGGCCATGAGTACCCATATAAGACCACATGACCATCCACACCAAGAGGTTTTGGATGTATTGGATGTTAAGGGTTTCACTTATGCCAGAACCGACGACAATTATCATGTTGAAATAGTAATTGACCTAAATGGGATGACCACAAAATATTCGTCTTGACAGTCATTAGGTCTTATTTAATGATTCCCTTGGCACATATGGTAAATCAAACTTGGCGATTGAATGCTACCTGCTCGGAAAGATGGATATTCAATGTACTATGAAATCATCCAATATTTCCCTTAAAACAATAGGTCATCCACATTTAAAGTTTGGATCATTTTTTTAAAATTCATTATATTACAAGTTTCCATTTAACAAGAAATATCCTAATAAAAAAATTGGATGACAACAGCCCAAATAAAAAAGATTATTGAACAGAATAAAAATGATATTGCATTTGTCATTGGAAATGGAATCAACCGCTACCCCAATAATCCAAATGCCATCTCTTGGGATGATTTATTGATAGAACTTTGGGATAAGGTTTCTTTCCAAACCCTTACAAGAAGGCCAAATGGGATTTCCCTAACTGAATTTTATGACATTCTGGAATTGGAAAACACCCAAGCCATCAACCTTCAAAAAGAGGTCTCGAATGTTATGGATTCCTGGATACCTTTGGACCATCACTTCCAAATTGTTGACCAAATCCGGTACTTGAACGCTCCTATACTGACAACAAACTTTGAGGAGACTTTTGCCAAAACCTTTCAATATGAACTTTTAAGAACGGACCATGATGGTTTCACGGATTTTTATCCTTGGACAACATATCATGGATTTGACCAAATGGAACTACCAACTGATGGTTTTGGAATTTGGTATATCAACGGTATGATCCATTACCATCGAAGCATTCGATTGGGATTGAGTCACTATATGGGAAGCGTGGAGCGAGCAAGGAACTTTCTCCATAAGGGCAATGAAGAGCGTTTGTTTTCTGGAAAGAATGTTTCCAATTGGAAGGGCCATAAAACTTGGCTGCATATTGTTTTCAACAAATCATTGTTTGTTTTTGGTCTTGGACTGGAAGAAAACGAAACGTTTTTAAGATGGTTGTTGATAGAGAGGATCAAATATTTCAAAAGGTTTCCAAGTCGCAAACATAAAGGTTGGTATATCAATAAACGGAGCAATAATGGTACAGATTCAGGAAAGAAATTCTTTCTTGAAAGGGTTGGATTTGAGGTAATTGACGTTGATGATTATACCGATATTTATCAGGCCATATGGGAATAGAAAACCTGTTAATGCCCAATTGGGCTCAATTTTCAACAAAATGATAAATTTTATTTTAGATACCAACATATACCGAACTTTAGTACACGGAAGGAGTATTGAGGATTTAAAACTCGAATTAAAGAGTAATAACGAGTTAAAAAAGGCCAATGGTTTTAAATCCATTTTCCCCAATATTGTTGCAATTGAATTGATTAACCACCTTCTTGACAGTGATGGCGCATCAATTGATTGCTTTAAAGGGCTCTTCTACCTAATACACGATACCAGACAAAACAGTTCAGCTTCCTTTAAAGGCCAAGTCGTACCAACGATACATGATTTGGCAACGTACTATCTTTTCCAACAGAAGTCAGAACATTTTACACTCAACAACAATATTTGCCATATATCCCATCTCATTGCACACAATGGCGATAATACCAATATAAAAAGCTACCGATCAGAAATCGAGCAGGTAATGGAATTCAAACGAATGGAACTGGAGGGAATCATCAAAAATATAGAAGAGCATTATTTGAAGCCAATCAACAACAAAGGACTTGTAGATTGGGAAATTTTTGATAAGAACCTAACCATGAAAAAGGAATTCAAACAGTTGATTAAAAATAAATCATTCCATCAAATATTTGGGTTTTCCTTGATCCAGATGGCTGTGAACGAAACCAAACAGGAAATTGCGGTTTTTAAAATGATTGACCTCGAAAATGGAATGTTCAAGGATTTTAAAAAGTCCATAGATTTTTTTGTAGAACATATATGGAACAAACTAATAGTAACTGATAAAAAAGAGTATCTGTTCAACCCCGAAACCGACCCCAAAAAACGATGGAATAGTTTTTATGATCTCCAATTGGTTTTTGCCAATGAATACGAAAATGCTCTTGGTAGGAAAACAGCTTTGGTCACAGAAGAAAAAAGGATAAGAGCACTATTTGAAAAGTTTGGAGATGGTGATTTGATTTTTAATCTGAACGGATATAAGAGCCTATTAAAAAACTAGACAAAAAATGGAAGTCGTTGCATTATCAATCAGACAAGTACAATAATCTTCCATTTTGATCTTAATGATTATGCATAACAAAGATATAAACCAACTTAAAAAGCTAAAAGAGAAACTTGAAAACCAAGAAATGTCAGTTCTTGTAGGTGCCGGTTTCAGTAAAAATGTCAGTGGTATTTTTCCTTCTTGGTGGGAACTGTTATACGATATGGCATACTATCTGTTCAAATCAGATATTGTAGAGGCCTACGAAATGGCAATCGAATCGAATGGTTCTTCTTCCATTGACAGAAATGAATTCATCGATAAGAAAATAGACTACTATATTTCAAAAACTGGCTATTTGGAAATCGTGTCGGAATACATAAAACGAAAAGGGTATCGGGAAGCAATCACCAATTACATTGAGGAGAGAACACCAAAAATCATCGATCAGGGAAAGTATTCTTATCTAGAATTCAATAGTGGTGAAAAGATCAAAAAAGTCAAAATTACTGACAATATGCTTTCCCAGCATAAGCTTCTATTACAGCTTCCGTGGAACAACATATACACTACAAATTATGATGAGTTGTTGGAATTATCGGATGATGCAACTACTGCCAAAAAAATAAGGTCTGAAATTAAAGTCATTGATGATGGTATAAAGCAACTCCTTCAAAAAAAATCTTCAGTAAAACAAAGAATTGAAGAGCTCAATTCGCAGATAGATATACTGGAAAGCAAAATTGGGGAGTTAAACGTCAAACTAAAAAAGGAGGATAAGGATCCTGATCCAGATAGCCCCGAATTACATGATTTGAAGGAAAATCTAAAAGAATTGGTCGATGAAAAAAATAGCCTGACATTCGAGATGGGAAGTGCAGGTAATAGCGTTGATGATAAAGAAAGGGAGCTCTTACAGTTAAACAAGGCCTTAAGCGAATGTATCTTCACAGTCACTCATTCTTCAGAGTTAGGTATAAAAAGAAACAAAAATATAATCAAACTACATGGCAGTTTAAGAAATAAAGAAACAATCTACGGCTTTGATGGAGACATTCAAAAACAGTATGTTATTGCCAAGGAGGATTATGAGTCCTACCCTACCAAACATGAAGCCTTCACACAGTTAATGAGGATTTCTCTTTTACAAGAGTCATATTGCTTAGTTGGCTTTTCTGGTGATGATACAAATTTTTTGGAATGGATCAAATGGGTACGTGAGGTCTTGAATAAAGGAAAAAACAGATCCGAAGATTTTAAAATCTATTTTATCAATGTGGGCAACTCCAAATTGGAAGCCGACAAATTACTCTTTTTTGAAAACCATAAGGTTTATCCGATCCATCTAATGGAAGACCATATAATAAATTTCATGGAGGACCAAGTTGGAGTTAAACTGGACAAAAAAACTAAAAAAGCAGCCTTTGAACTTTTATTTAAATTTCTAAAAGGTAAACAACAAATAAACAAGGCAAAATTGGCATATGAAACACTCCAACGCAATAAACTTAAAAGAAGTTGGGAATCCTTGGGCATAATTGACCCAAAAAAAATTGACTGGGATAATCTAATTGAATGTTCTAAGGAAATTGAAAAGCTAAAAAAGTATAATAAGCTACCATCATTAAATTTTGCCTATTCGCATAAAAAGCACAAACTCCTTCATTTTGCAATTCAACTTGTCAAGGATGTTCCAAGGCAAGGTGGAAACGCCGGACATAGTATACCACCCTCGCCGGGTTAAAGTGACCATAGCTGGCCGGACGAAAGTGACCCACCCTCGCCGGGCCAAAGTGGACCACCTTTAGATTAGATCTATCTGTACAAAGTCTAAGTGCTTTTTTTGTTAAAAAGCACCATGGCGAACAAGCAGATAGACATGCGAAAAACAAAACTGATTTACAAACTGTACACCTCTGGTACGAGCAAGCGTGGGATAAGCCAACAATTGGGCATATCCCGTGTCACGGTCAGGAAGTACATCGAATTTTTCAAGCGGTACCGTTTTACGGCCTACGAAGTGGAGAAGATGACCTTGGAGGAACTCCACAACCTTTTTAAGGACGGGCAAAAGCGCAAGAGCCAACGGTTGCTGACCTTAAGGCAGTACTTT